>NZ_PVZS01000015.1 GCF_003004785.1 Alsobacter soli | reverse complement strand
GGCGGCGGCTCGGGCGGCGGTTCTGGCGCAGGCGGTGGCGGCGGCTCTGGTGGGGGCTCCGGCGGCAAGGGCGGCGGACGCAGCTAAGGGTTGAAAAACAAGAACAGGCCCGGCGTGGTTGACGTCCGGGCCTGTTCCGTATTTGTTCTGGTGAACCTCAGCCCGAGTCCTTCATCGAGTCCCATCATGACGTGCGACGACCAGGACAAGCGAGACCCCATCCAGGGCCATGTCGACGGGGAGGAGGAGGTCGATGCGGTGCTTGCCGAATTCGGTGGAGATGCTCGTGCGGCGATCCGCGCGCTGCTCGCCGATCTCGCCACCCTTGCGGAGGACCGCGAGGCCAGCGTCTCCAACGGCTATGTTCGCGGTCGCCGCGTGCTGGTCCTGAAACGCCAGGAGCCGGCGCGAGGTGGAACTCGCGCCGGCTCCGCTCAATAGGCCGGGATTTTCAGGTCAGCTCAGACGCGGCGCAGCCGGTCGCTCGGCTCGATGTCCTCGAGAATCTTGAGGATCATGCCGAGCCGCGCCACGTCGCTGGCGGAGATCTCGTCCATCTGACGGTTGGCGACCGTCGCGAGGTAGTTGTGGAAGGCGTTCACGACGCGCGTGACCGCCAGCAGCCGCTTGTTTTCGTGCTGCAGCAGGCGCGGCATGTCGGGGGCCTGCTTGCTGTCCGCCAGCAGCACCCGGCTCAGCCCATCGATGATGGCCGAGTCCTGGGGCGAAGGCCGCGCCGAGGCCGCGCCATTGACGGGATGAAGAGGCGCATCGGCCTTCAGGGTAGCTGCTTCGCTCATCGACTGCTCCTGGCTACGCGGTCCACATGAAACTCTGTGGACCCAATGCAGAATACAGCCATTCAAACTTGACAAGTAGAGTGAGTCAAATCGCGCCCTTGGGCGCCCTTTCGTACTCCATTCGAGGGGTCCATTCCTCCGGTCGTCCGAACAACCAGACAGAAATGTGGATGAGCTTTCGAGTGTCAGGTCTGCGATTGACTCTCCGTGGTTGCTCGAACGACTAAGGTGGCCAAGATCCACAGGGACAAGCGAGGCGCCGTAAGACCGGCAATTGCCAAGCTTCAGGTCAACCGGCGCCAAGCCTGAGTTTTTGTTCCGCTTCCTTTTCACGCGGTGAAGATGCGCGTCGGGCGGTTCTGTCGATCCTCCCGAAGCTCCCGCTTGGTTCGCCGCAACTGCTTCTCCACCTTGGCGAGCGCCGTCCGGAAGGCGATGGGGGCCTCCGTCCCCTCGGCCTCGCCGCTCATGACGGGGTTGCCGCCCAGCTGCATGTTGACCGAGCAGCGGAAGGCGTGGCCCTCGCGCGCCACATGCACGGACGCCATCGTCAGGTCCCCGAGATACTTCCTGGCGGCCTTGCGGATCTCGTCCTGCGCCATCTCGCGGAAGGCCGATCCGAGGTCCACGTGGGCGCTGCCCACCGTGATGTCGTCGTCGCTCATGCGGTCACCTGTCTGAACGGCGTCCCGCTGTTTCGCGCGGGCGCTCCACGGGGCGCCAACGCCCGGCTCGCGCCCTTGTTCCGGAACGGCGCGCCGGCGCGCCCGCTCCGACGTATGCGGCTCGGTCTGGCTCCCCGTGCGCCAGCGGATCTCGTCCGGGCCCTCGGGAGGGGTATATGACGCAGGCATGGACGCAGCGACCTCGCCCACCCCAGGCTCGAAGATCAGGGCCGGCACGCCTGCGTTCAGGCGCGCCACCGGCGCCATGTTCGCCGCGGGCTTCGCCACCTTCGCGGCGCTCTACTGCGTGCAGCCGCTGCTCCCCGTCTTCGCGCAGGAGTTCGGGCTGTCGCCGGCGTCCAGCAGCCTGTCCCTGTCGGTGAGCACGGGCATCCTGGCGGTCGCCATGCTGGGCGCGAGCTTCGTGTCCGACATCTTCGGCCGAAAGGCCACCATGGTGGCGGCGCTCGCCGTCTCGGGCGTGCTCACGGTGGCGCTGGCCGGGGCAGGGGACTGGTCGCAGGTGCTTGTGCTGAGGGCGCTCACCGGCTTCGCGCTGAGCGGCTTGCCGGCGGTCTCCATCGCCTACCTGGCCGACGAGATGGACCGCAGCGCCATGGGCGCCGCCGTCGGCCTCACCATCGCGGGCAACTCGATCGGCGGAATGGGCGGGCGGCTCCTGGTGTCGGCCCTCGCCGATCTCTGGTCCTGGCGCGTGGCCATCGGCGTGACGGGCGCCCTCTGCCTCGTGTGCGCCCTCGTGTTCTGGCGGGCGTTGCCGCCATCCCGTCACTTCACCCGGGTGACGCCCTCCCTGCGCGGGCTGCTGCACGCCTTCGGCCGCCACCTGGCCGATCCCGGCATGCTCCTCCTCTTCACGGAGGGCTTCCTCCTGATGGGCGGCTTCGTGACGCTCTACAACTATGTGGGCTTCAGGCTTGTCGCGCCGCCCTTCGGCCTCAGCCAGACGGTGGTGGGCTTCGTCTTCCTGGTCTACGTGTTCGGCACGATCAGTTCGGCCCTCATGGGCCGCCTCGCGGATCGCTACGGCCGCCGCCAGGCGCTCTGGGCCTCCATCGGGCTGATGCTGGCCGGGCTGGCGCTGACCTGGCCGGACAACCTGCCGGTCCTCGTGCTCGGGATCGCGGTGTTCACTTTCGGCTTCTTCGCCGCTCACTCCGTGGCGAGCAGCTGGGTGGGGCTGCGCGCCGAAGCCGCGAGGGCGCAGGCCTCGTCCCTCTACCTGCTGGCCTACTACATGGGATCCAGCGTCGCCGGCGCTGTGGGCGGCGCCTTCTGGTCCGCCGCCGGCTGGCCGGGGGTGGCCGGCATGGTCGCCGGCCTGGGCGTCATGGCCCTGCTGGTCGCGGTGGCGCTGGCGCGGACGCCGCCTCCCGCCTGGATGCGGTGACGGCGCATGTCCAGCCCCCGCCGCCATGGCCGGGACTGGCCCGGCCATGATGGGAAAGTCTCGTGGATCAGAGCCGCCCGAAGGGATCCCGCGGCTCGACGTCCTCAAGGATCTTCAGGATCATGCCGAGGCGCGCCACGTCCGCCGCCGTCATCTCGCCCGCCGGGCGGTTCGCCACCGCGGAGAGGTAATGGTGGTACGCGTTGACGACGCGCGTCACCGCGAGAAGCCGCTTGCTTTCACCGCCGATCGGGCGAGACGGCATGCTCGGCGGCTTGGTGTCGGTCAGCAGCACCCGGCTCAACTCGTCGATGATGGCCGTGTCCTGCATCCCGCCTCGCCCCGCTGCGGCTTCGTCCGTGTGCTGCGGAGGGGTTTCGGTGTTGGGATCGTCTTCGTCGCTCATGAGTGCTCCATAGAACGCAACGCCACTCGTCTGGCGATCGCTGCAAAGTGTAGAGCGGCTCTTGAATTTGGCAAATCTGGCCATCTTGAGGAGGCCCGGTCAGTTTGACTCCTGTGCGCGGCGCAGAGGTAAGTTCTCGCGTCGGGCGCCATGGACTTCGACTCTGGCTCCCGACGCTCAGGCCCACGCGTTTGCTGGTCAACCCGGGCGGGAGAAGCGTCGGATCGGCAGAAACGCGGCCGGGACACTGGGCGCGCTGCTCAATGCGGCAGGGCTCCCGCCGCCACCATCCAGAACCGATGAGCCGGGTTGTCAGCCGTCCAAAGGCTCTTCTCGAGCGTTTCGCCCGCACGCTCGACCGCCTTGCTGGCGTCGTCCAATGCCGCGATCGCGGCCGGCGCTACATGGGCGGTAGTCTCCTGCCAACAGAACCCGAAGCTCACCGAGGCGATCGTGGCGGCCCTGCAGGAGGCGGACGACCTGATCAAGCAGGATCCGCGCAGGGCGGCCGAGCTCTACATCCAGGCCACCAGCGAGAAGATGACCCCTGACGAACTGGTCGAGATCATGCGCCAGCCCGGGACGCTGTTCTCGCCAGCGCCGCACGGCGTGATGCTGCAGGCCGAGCACCTCGCCAAGGTCGGCGTGCTGAAGACCAAGCCGACCAACTAGAAGGACGTTATCCATGCCCTTCGTGCACGGCCAGCAGGGCGACTGATCAGGGCGCCTGCCCTTGGCGCTTCGCGCGGAGGCTTGCAATGAAAAGGGAGGCCGGCCTGGGCCGACCTCCCGGTCGCATGCAGGGTTGCTGGTGAACCCGGGCGCTTAGCGGTGACCGCCGCCGCCGCCGTGGCCGCCGCCATTGCCGCCGCCATTGCCGCCGCCGCCATTGCCGCCGCCGTTTCCGCCGCCCCCATTACCCCCGCCATTGCCGCCGCCCTTGCCGGCGCCGTTGCCATTGCCGCGGCTCGTCGCTCCGCTCGTCCCGCCCGTCGTGCTGGCGCTCGCCACGGTCGAGTCGGATCCCTTGGAGCGCGCCACCGCCGACACCATGGCCCCGAATCCCGGGCCGGGCTTGCCCGCCGCAACGGCCGACACGACCTTGTTGCCGTGCGTGCCCGTGTTGCGGGTCTGAGCGTTGGCGAGACCCTTCGTGCGGCCGGTCGGCGCATCCGTCGAGCTCGTGCCCGTTGCCGCAGTCGTCCCGGCGGTCGAGTTCGACGTGCCGGTCGACGCAGTCGAGGTCGCGCCGGAGGTGGACGCGCTCGTGTCCGCGCTCGCCTGCGTCGAAGAACTGTCGGTGCTTCCTGAGGTGGGCGCCGTCTGGGCGCCGGCAGGCAGCGCGGCGAGGGCGAGCGGGAAGGCGAGGGCGACGGTCTTCAGAGTGAATCGCATGTGTCTTGGGCCTCATCGGTGAGAACCGCCACAGAATGATGCCGGGCGGTTGCGAGAAGCCTAAGCTCAAGCATGCATATCGAGACAATAATTCTGCGTAAAAAAGAGAAAAACGAAGCGCATTGTTAGGATTCGACGATGGAGTGCTCGTGCCACAATGATTAATTTCATGCGTCTGGACGGAGATCGATGACTGCGGCCTCCGATCTTGAGGTCAGACGCAGTCTCGGCCCCTGCGGGTCTCCGTCTTTCCTGATTCGTCGTGCCCGCGGACGGCCACGCTGAAGCATCGTCTCGATACGCGAGCGGTCTCGATCTCGTCGTGATAGCGCGACGAGCCCTCGCGATCCCAGGCGTGATCGAACCGCACCGCGCCAGAGACTGCGCCGGAGCTTGTCGAGGACGCGGCGATCAGGGCGGCCAGCAAAAGCGCAAGCTGTCTCATGGAGCCTCCAGGCTCTGAACGCTGCCGCGTCTTCGCCCGTTTCGGCCCTCATCATTGAAAACGCTCAATCTTCTTTCGCCCGCACAGCCCCGCACCGCGGAATCCGACCGGGACAGCGGCGGTGCGAGCGCGAGGGAAAGGCAGGTTATGCGCCCGGAGCGTCCGGGGAGCGGTTTCACACCCTCACGGGAGGTCCGCCGCGTCCCGCTTTGCGAGCTCCAACTCGTGCGCGCTCAACAGCGCTCCGAGCGTCTGCTGGCAGTCCGGGTCCTTGGCTCGCTGCAACTGCGAGCAGGCCTCGTCGATGCTGCTCGCCTTTTCGAGCTGGTAGGTCGTCTGCGCATTGGCCAGCGTCTCGCGTCCCACCCCGTAGGCGAGAAGGATGAAGCCGGCGAGCGCCGCGACTGAGGCGGCCACGGCCGCGTTGGACCGATCGACGCGCGGGAGTGCGATCATGGCGAACCTCCTAGGCTGGCCTGCAGGGTGGTTTGCACGCGGTTGAGTCTTTGCAGGCTTCGAAATGCGCTGTCGCCGAGCGCCGCGGCCCGGCGTCGATTGTCGCAGTCGTCGACCTCGCTCATGCGCAGCGTCTTGCGCAGGGAGGCGATGCTGTAGCCGATCTCGCGCGCGGACTCCGCCGGGTCGCTGTCTTCCCAGAATTCGACCCAGAACTGGTGCTCGTCCGCGTCCGCCAGGGCCCCAGCCATCCCATTGAGGTCGCAGGCCGCGGCTGGCGCGGTCAGCATCCAGAACGCCACGGCCAGAGCGACGCCCGGCAATGGCGTTGCGCCCCCGCGGGCTTTCATGGGCAGTTCGCGACGGTCTGGCAGGGCCAGGGCGCGTCCTCCGCCGTCATCGTTCCTGTGGCGGCGCTGGTCGTGGGAGGCGACGTCAGCATGGTGACCCAGAACAGGGCCGCCGCGACGGCGACGGCCGCTGCGGCGTATCCCAGCTCGCGAGTGAGCCGTGCGTGCGTAGAAATATGTTCCTGCGTTTTCAGGACCGTCGACATAGGGAGACCTCCATCCAACCGTAGTCAGGAGATGCTCGTCAAAAGAAGAGAATGCGTAGAGGCGATGTGGTCTGGCGCCAAGATTGCAATTCAGCAACCTACTCTACTTGGGGAGGTTTGTATGTGATCTGGAGCACACGAGATTCGGCAGTCAACGTATGAACGCTATACCAATGAAAAGCGACGTGCACGCGATCCGGCGGTGTAGGCCGGACTAGAACTGCGCGTTAAGGGACGGCCGCGCCTCCGTCCGCTCGATCGGGCGAAATGAACAGGGGCAGCAGCCATTCACGAGGTCGTGCGCGCCCCGCGGATGGCACGGAGACTTCGGTGAGGGCCCGCCGGGACGGCCGCCTAGTCCGAAGCGGGAAATGGGATGAAGCCGATCGGCCGGCGCGCGGGCTGCTCCTGCATGTTCTGGCGCGGCTCGAGGCCATCCATGAAGGTGAGCAGTTGCGCCACGATGCGCCGCTCCACTTCTCCCGTGACCTCCTCGCGCTTGGGAGCGATGGAGTCGATCTCGTCGATGAAGATCACGGAGGGCGCGTTCTGCTGCGCCTGCTGGAACGCGTCGCGCAGCCGCTGCTCGGACTCGCCCTGGCGCCGGCCCACGATCTCGATGGCGTCTCCGTGACGCAGTCCGAGCTGGGCCAGCGCCTGGGCGCCGATGCGGGCGACGCCGCCCCCGGCGTCCTCCGGCCGCGAGTTGGCGACTTGCAGGCGAACGCCGTCCGTTGAATCGGCCATCGTGCTCCTCCCTCCGTGGTGGCGTCAGCGCTTCGGGCTCGACGAGGCGCCGCGCGTGCCGAGGCTTCCTTCCGTGCGGCCCGGCGAGGCCCTGCCCGGGGCCGTGACGCCGGGCTGGACCTTGCTTGCCAGGCCCGACCCGCCCGGGGCGGCGTCCTTGCCGCCGGGATTGGCGGCGGGCGGCTGGTCGTTTCTCCTGTCCTTCTTGTCCCGCGTTCCGACTCTCCATGGTCTGAGCCGGCGCAACATCCGCGGCGGCGGATGCCCTCGCGCCTCCCAAACGGGTGGCGAGCAGGGGGTGTTCCGGCCGGGACCACTGGGTTCGGTCCGGCGGCAAACCCGCCCCCGGCGCCTGGCGCGGCGGCTTGGCGGAGCGGAACAACAGGAGTCGCGTGGCGTTGGGTCGGCGAAGCGCTAGCCGCAGGATCAGCCCCAAGAGGACATTGCGATGAAAATCCCCTTCCTGTTCGCCTCCGCCCTGCTCCTGGCGTCTGGAGCAGCCCTGGCCCAGGGGCAGATGGGCACGTCCAGCACGGGGCAGCCGTCCACGGGATGGTCAGGCGGGACCGCCCCCGGCTCCTCGCCCGCCCAGTCCAGCGGCAACCTGAACATGGGCGCTGGCCAGACCCAGGGGACCAACGCCCGCAGCGACGCCTCCGCCCAGTCGAAGCAGCTTGAGCAGAAGATGCACGGCCAGGAGACAGGCGCCGTCAGCGACGGCAAGAACGCGTCGTCCAACGTTCCCGCCGCCGCCAACGGCGGCGCCGGCGGCTCGACGAGCCTGCATGGGCAGGTGAACTCGGAATCAGGCGCGCAGCCCAACGCCCAGCCGAAGCAATAGCCGGCGGCTAGCGCGCCGCCTCCTCCAGCACGAAATCCGCGCCGCGCTCGGCCAGCATGATCACCGACGCGTTAGTGTTGCCGCTGGGGACCCACGGCATCGCCGATGCGTCGATCACCCTCAGCCGGCCGCAGCCCCGGACGCGCAGTCGTTCGTCGAGGGCCGCGTCCGGCTCGTCCGGCGCCCCCATGCGCACCGTCGACGTCGGATGGTAGATCGATCCGGCGGTGGCTCGGATGTAGTCCAGGAATTCGTCGTCGCTGGCCATCTCCGGCGGTGGTTCGAGTTCAGAGGCGATCCAGGGCTTCAGCGCGGGCTGGCGCAGGATCCGCCGCAACTGCTTGACGCCCGCCACGATGCAGCGCCGGTCCTCCTCGGCGCTGAGATAGTTGGGCTGGATGAGCGGCGGGGTCGCCATGTCTTCCGATTGGGCCAACACCGTCCCCGCGCTTGCCGGGCGCAGCTGGCACACGCTCGATGTGAAGCCCGAGAACGGGTGAAGCCCGGTCCCCATCTTGTCCGTGCTGAACGGGATGAACAGGCTCTGGACGTCCGGGGTCTCGCCCGGGCTGACGCCCGTCCGGAAGAAGCCTCCCGCCACCCCGGCGCTGTAGGTCAGGGGACCGCGCCCCAGCAGCGCCCATTGCAGGGCGGCCGCGACGGAGCGTGCGGGACTGCCGACCACGTCGTTGACCGTGACCTTGCGGGTCGCGCGCTGCACAAGCCGGACCTGGAGATGGTCCTGCAGGCGCCGGCCCACGGCCGGGAGGTCCGCCACAAGGGGAACGCCCAGCCGGTCGCGCAGCCACTCCGCCGGGCCCACGCCCGACACCTGCAGCAACTGAGGGGACGCGAACGCGCCCGCGCAGAGCAGAACCTCGCGCCCGGCCTTGGCCACCATCTCGGCGCCGTCCTTGCGAAAGCGGACTCCGGTCGCGGCCTGGCCGTCAAACAGGATCCGGGTCGCCGCCGCCCCGGTCACCACCCGCAGGTTGGGGCGCCGTCGCGCCGGCCGGAGGTAGCCCCGCGCCGTGCTCCACCGCCAACCGCGCCGCGCTGTGACCTGGTAATAGCCTGCGCCCTCCTGGGTCTCGCCGTTGAAGTCATCGTTTCGGGGCAGGCCCGCCTGCTTGCACGCTTCGATGAAGGCGTCGCACAGCGGCGTCATCGTGCGCTGGTCCGAGACAGCCAGCGGTCCGCCGGCCCCATGCCAGGCGTCGGCGTCGCGCTCCTGGTCCTCAGCCTTGCGGAAGGCGGGGAGCACCTTGTCCCAGCCCCATTCGCGCAGGCCAGCCTGCCGCCAGCGGTCGAAGTCCTCTTTCTGCCCGCGCACATAGAGCAGCCCGTTGATGGAGGATGATCCGCCCAGCACCCGCCCGCGCGGCTGAGCGATGCGCCGCCCGTTCAGCTCGGGCTCGGGCTCGCTTGAGAACATCCAATTGTAGCGCGGGTCCACGAAGAGCTTGCCGTAGCCGAGGGGGACGTGGATCCACGGGTGCCTGTCCGCCGGCCCTGCCTCCAGCAGGATGACGCTGTATCGGCCGGATTCCGTGATCCGGTTCGCCAGCACGCAGCCGGCCGAGCCGGCTCCGACGATCACATAGTCCGCCTCGATCACGTCTTCCCCCGCGTAGCCGCGTCGCGCCGCGACGTGGATCATGAGGCGCAGCTTATCGCGGGCGTGCGCCCGCGCTACGGGCAAGGTCTGCCGGGGTGGGATGCGTGCCGCGCAAACGGAAGAGCCCGGGCGCTTGGCGCGTCCCGGGCTTCTGGGCGACTGGCGGGCGGGCTCGTCCCGCTTTTGGTCGACTGTCGGCGTGGGTGATCAGGCCAGCCGACGAGGCACGCTCGAGTCAGCCGTCGTAAAAACGCCCATGGTTGGGCCCGGTTCCAGCGGCTTCGCTCCCGGCCGCCCAAGGCTGAGCCTACGCATGTCTTCGGCCCCTTGGCGTGCTAGGCTTCGAGCGTCCTGCTTGGGAGTGCGTTGCGATGCGTATCCTGGTGATCGAAGACGACCCGACTATTGCGGTCAGCATTTCGGACAGCCTGCAGGACCTTGGACATCGGACATTGGAGGCCGACACCATCCCCGAGGCGCTCGAAGTGATCCGGGGCGACAAGGTGGACCTGGTGATATCCGATCTTGGGCTGGCCGATCACGTGCGGGCCGAAACCTTCCTGGAAGCCCTGCGAACGCTGCATCCGAAGCTGCCGATCATCGTCGCCACGGGCCTCGAACCCTCCGAAGAACTCGTTCTGGACGACAGGACGCTCCTCCTCATGAAGCCCTACGGGATCGCCGATCTCGAGCAGGCGATCGCGCGGCTCACGGGCTGAGGCGGCGGCCCTGCCGGCCGCTCGCATCATTCCACGGTGATGACGCCCGTCATGCCGGCCTCGCGGTGGCCGGGGATCAGGCACGAGTAGTCGAAGACGCCCGGCCGGGTGAACTTCCACACGAGTTCGCCTGAATTCCCCGGCTCGAGGCTCAAGGCGTTCCCATCGTGATGCGCCATGTCCGGATGCATGGCCATGGCCGCCCCGTGGGCGAGATTGTCCTTGAGCGTTCCCAGAACGAGTTCGTGGTCGGCTTCGCCCTCGTTCCGAACCACGAAGCGGACCTGCTCGCCGCGACGGATGTGCAGCGCGGAAGGCGCGAACGCCATGCTGGCTCCGCCATCCCTCATGGCGATCTCCACGGTGCGCGAGGGTTGGCGCGGGTCGCCTGGCTGGCCTGCGGCCGAGGCGTGAGGTGACGCTCCCCCGTGATGGTGGCCGGGGTCAGCGACGGCCGGCGCTCCGCTCAGCGCGCAGAGGGCCAGGGTGGAAATGAGAAGGGGGACACGCATGGGCTGGATCCTGTTTCGTTGGTCCGGATCCTGCCCCGCCAGGCGCCCCATCCGCCTTGAGGCGGCGCAAACAAAACACATGCCTGCGCGCGGACCGGGAGCTCCGGGTGCGATCGCCCCGGAGCTCCGGATCGCTCACGCGGCCTTGCCGATCTCGGCCGGGGGCGCGCTGTCCAGCGCCCGCATGTAGGCGTCCAGGAGGGAGTCGCGCTCATCGCGCTTGTCCTGGTCCTCTTTGCGCAGCTTGAGGATCTCCTTGAGGATCTTCACGTCGAAGCCCTCGCCCTTGGCTTCGGCGAAGACCTCCTTCTTCTGCTCGTTGAGTTCCTGGATCTCCGTATCGAGATGCTCCACGCGCTCGATGAACGAGCGGATGCGCGCGCCGGGAAGGCCGATGTCCGACATGGTTGCTCCTTGGTGACCAGAGGAGCGGACCTTCGCCCCCGCCCGTCAACAGACCGTAAACGACGTCGCCCCCGCGACGGGCCTGTGCCTCGTGGCGCCAGCCGCCCTTTATCTGGCGTCTGGCCAGGGCCATTCTCCGGACAGATTGGGCGTTCAATCCGGCCCTGATCGCATTGGAGACAAGGGCGGGACATGTCGCTTCGAATGCCGCAAAGCCCATTTGGCGGGCACGGGCCCGAGACGGGCGCCAGCGTGCTGGATTACGAGATCGCCCAGCAGAAGGCCGAAATCCTGGGGAGCATGGGCCAGCAGGTCGAGCAGGCCCTCGCCCGCCTGCGCGCGTTCGATGAAGAGGGCGCGGACGAGCCCGACCGGCGCACGGCCCTGCTGGACGAGGCCGCGGACAAGGCCTGGGCGCTGATGATCCAGCGTGAATTGAGCGGGTTGCGTCACTGGGAGGCCGTCGTGAAGGCGTACGGCATTCCCCACGAAGTCCTCAACCGGATGGGCCGGGTGCAGCCCAGCGTCAGGACATAAAGAAGGCCGCTCGCGAGAACGCGGCGGCCTNAGCGTCAGGACATAAAGAAGGCCGCTCGCGAGAACGCGGCGGCCTCAAGTCTAGGGAGGAAACGCCCAAGGAGGGCATGCGACGTCTCGTCGACGTCACGAATGTCAATATAATGCTGCGACGCACAAAAGCAAGAGCGCAGCGCAGCAAATTTTCCCGGGCGCCTGCGACCGGGCGCCGCGCCCGTGACGCCGGACGGTTTGGGGTCTGTGCGCCCCGCTAGTCCACGTTGAGCAGGCGGCCGCGATTCCAGAGCCAGAACGGAATCCCGGACAGCAGCGCTTCCAGTTGGGCGCGCTCCTGGAAAAGTCCGTTGAGCGAAACGCGGGGCAGGGCCGTCAGGTGGGCGCCGTGCTGGGGGAACAGCATTCCGGGCCGGGTCGTGACGGCGGTGCGGAAACCCAGCTCGCGCGCAAGCCGGAATTCCCGCGGCCCTGCTGAGGGTTTGTCCCCGACCGGATAGGCCATGTGCCGCACAGGCCGCCCGATCTCCCGCTGGATGGCGTCTCTGGCGGCCGCCATCTCGCGCCGGGCGAAGTCCGTGTCGTGCTGGCGCAGCATCGGGTGGGTGAGCGTATGAGCGCCGATGGTGACCAGCGGGTCCTCCGCGAGTTGGCGCACGCCGTCCCAATCCAGGCACAGCCGCTCGACGGCGCCGCGGCTGTCCACCCCATGCTCTTGGCGCAAGTTGGCGATGACAGCCCGGAGCTCCGCCTCGGGGCGCGCTCGGAGCTTCCAGTACAGCAGTTCGAAGGCGGCGACCTTTTCGACGGGCGTCGCCGCCGGCGCCGTGATGGTCTCTGCGCCAACCTGCGCCCGGATGGACGACGCGTTCCGGACGGCGTTTTCCAGATCGATCCACCAGAGGCAGGCGCTCCGATCGGCGAAGCCGGTGGTGATGAATACGGTGGCCGAGGCCCGATGCCGCCGCAGCACAGGGAGGGCGAACTCGAGGTTGTCGCGATAGCCGTCATCGAACGTGAGAGCCAGAACGGGCTGCTCCGTTCGCCCCGCTTCCAGAACAGACGGGATCTCGTCGAGGCCGACGAACCTGTAGCCGGCTTGCGCAGCCAAGGTGAGAGCCTGGTCCAGGCATTCGGGCGTAACCTCGAGCAGCCTGTTCTGGGGAGGGGCGAAAGCGCGCTCCACCCATGGCCGGACATGGTGGAGCATGAGGATGGCGCCCAGCCCGCGCATCGCAGGGCCAGCCCAGCGGGGCGCGCCAATGGCGGACAGCGCCGCGAAGGCCGCCCGAAACACCTGATGCCTGACGGAGGTCACGCCATCCACCCAGCCTCTCGCCACGGATCTTAGCAACACGCCTTGGGGTCGCCGAGGCCGGGCTCCTGCGCACGACCTACCTCAAAGGGACAGGGTGCGCGCCGGCGACCGCCGGTTCAGCTTGCGCGGCATCGGCCGACGCTGCGCCATCACGGAGCAGGCGCCCCATGCAGACCCAGAGCAGGCTCGAGGGCCTGGACGCCATGCGCGCGGTTGCGGTCGCGGCCGTCATCCTCTTCCACTTCGGATACCGCGGCGCCCATCACGACATCCTGCAGGCCCCGCTCGGGCCAGCGGTCTGGCCCGTCGCGAAATACGGCTATCTGGGCGTCCAACTGTTTTTCGTGATCAGCGGCTTCATCATCGCCCGATCGGCGGCCGCGCGGTCGCCGGTGGGTTTCGGGCTGGCGCGGCTGATCCGCATCTACCCGGCGTTCCTGTTCTGCATGACCTTGACCGCCCTGGCGACCGTCGCGCTTGGGTCGCCACGGTTTTCGGTCAGCCTCCCGCAATGGGCCGCGAACCTTGCGGTCGCGTCGCCCATTCTGGGCCAGCCGCATGTGGACGGCGCCTACTGGTCGCTGGTCTACGAACTGATCTTCTATGGCTGGATCGGGCTCGCCCTGGCGGCGCAGGTCTTTCCCCGGCGAATCGCCATCCTTGTGGCGGCCTGGCTCGTGATCACGGTCGCGAACTGGCATTTCGGCTCGCCGATTGTTCGCAAGCTGTTCCTCACGGACCAGAGCGGCTTTTTCGCCGCCGGTCTCATGATCTTCGAGATGACCAGGACGGGGCGCATCGCCGCCTCACTCCCCCTGCTTGGGGCGGCGACCGCCGTGGCCGTGGCTCAGTCCGTCATGGGCGCCCGGGAGGTCGGGGCGCTCTACAGCGACACACTGGATCCATTTCTTGTCGGCGGGCTCTCGGTGGCCGCCGTCGCAGGAGTGTGGATTTCTCTGATGCTCAAGAGCTCCGCCCGGACCCGGGCGATGCTGGCGGCGATGGGCGGGTGCACCTATCCCCTGTATCTGCTGCACCAGCAGATCGGCTACATGGCGCTCAATTCCCTGGCGCCAGCCGTGCCTCTTTGGACCGCATATGGAGTCACGGTCGTGGGTCTGATCGCGGGCGCCTACGCGGTGTTCCGCTATGTTGAAGGACCGGCGCAGCGCCGGCTCCAGAGGCTCGCGTCGGCGCGGATGGACGGGGCGCGGACGAGGGCCCCTCTGGCGCAGGAAGCCGTCTAGACGGGGCCGAACGCGATCCCGCCGATCCAGTCGGGCAGGGGCTCGCCGGGCATCACCAGGAAGCCTGAGCGGAACGCGTCCTCGCCCGAGGCGGCAGGCGCATCAGCGCGCAAAACCACCTTTCCTGAAAGAGTCACCAGCGCGCTGGCGCCGACGACCTCCAGCCGGAGGCGTCCCCCAGGCTGCCGCGCGTTCGCCCGCCCCAGTGTCTGCAGTCGACCCTCCCGGATAAGGAACAGCCTGAGCTCGCCGGAGGCGACCTTGAGCCCAAGGAAGGGCAGGCCAGCCGACACGCGACACAGGAGCATGCCGGACATCCTGGGCTGCAGGCGCGCCACGCCCACTTCGATGTAGTGGTCGGCGAACCCGCAGGGCGGCGACGCGAGCGTGGCGGCCCCCTCTGGCGCGTGCTGAACGGCGAAGCGCTGGCGGAAGAGATCCGGGGGAGGGGAGATCGCGTTCCCTGAGCCATCGGGCGCGCCGATGGAGACGAACGGCGCCCCGGGGCGCCCCGCGTCGAGGCTCACGCCAAGCTCCGCCTCGCGCCCCTCCGCGTCCGTGGCCCGCACGACGGCGCGCCGACGCGTCGCGCCAGGGGCGGGCGAAATCACCAGCACGCCATCGCCGCGGTCGGGCGAGACCTGGACGCCTTGCTCCGTCGATCCCGGCGCGAGCGACCACGTCACGGGTTGGTCCGCCTTCAGCAACACCGCAGCCGGTCCCGGGCCGCACCCGAGTTCGGGCGCAGTGAGGATCCGAGGCGGCTCGGCGGCTCCGGCGCTGAACAGGAACGCGTTGCCGGAGCCGTCGATCTCCTGCTGCAGCGGAGCCTTCGCGTGCTTCGCCACCGTGGGGCCCGCGATCCGGATCACGCTGTTGTGGGCTTCCGCCACGAAGGTCAGCGTCTCCGGATCGCTCGACGAGATCGCGCCGCGTCGCATGAGGATGTCTGCGCCGAGCTTCGCCGCGTGGTCGGCCCCGACCGCGTAAACCTGCATCTGGGGTCCGGGGCCGCCCCGCGAGCGGGGATTGGCGGCCCGGCAGGCCTCGATCACCACGCCGCGGCCCCAGAGCTTGAAGTTGACCTTGTTGTCGAAGCCGGAGCACTCGACATTGCGGAGGTTGGACGCCTTGTCGTCGAATCCCGCGTCGGTGTTCCCGGAGCTGACGCAGCGCTCGCGCAGGATGTCGTAGTTGCCGTACTCGCTGGCGAAGCCGTCGGCGTTCCAGAAGGCGTCCTTTCCGCCCGGGCCCGTGTCGTGGCAGTTCTGGCAGGTGACATCGCGCATCACGATGGCGTGGGCCGTGTCGTTGCACTCGACGCCGGTGGCGAAATTGTCCCCATCCTGGCGGCCTGAGTTCAACACCATGTCCTCCAGGAGGACGTTGGCGCTGTCGCCGCGGATGCGGATCGCCGTCTTCGAGAAGCCTGTTACGCGGATGCGCAGGAGCCGGGTGCCGACATGGGACGTTCCCGGGTCGTGCTCGAAGAAGCGCTGGACGTTGTAGCCGTCGCAGTCCCGCACCTCGATGCCATCATGGCGTTTGGCGCGCAGGTGGAAGCTCTGCCCGCAGTGCTGGAAGCTCAGATGCGAGAAGGTGAGGTGGTTGGCGCCCTCGAGAAGGCGCACCGCGCTTTGTCCCGCCGTCCAGCGGTCGACACGGGTCACCTGCTCGGGATCGGCGGGCAGCCGCCATCGCGTGCGGGCCCCCGTCACGGTCGCCGGCTTGGGCGCCATAGCCGCATCCACCCCCATGACGAGCACGGGCGCGCCGGCGGCGCCTCCCGCCGACAGCACGCACAAGGTCTCGCCGATCGTGTACGGACCGCGGTGGGCGGCCAGGTAGACGGTCCCGCCCGGCCCGACTTCCTTCACGAGGTCATTCAGCCGCCCGATCGGGGCCGCCTTGGCCCAGGACGCGCCGTCGCCGCGTCCGTCGGGCGCGACGAAGCGGGCGGGGGCGGGGGCAGCGGCGACCCGCGACGCGAGCATCAGCCCTGGGCCAAGCAGCAGGCTACGCCTATCGATGAGAGTGGTGGGTCGCCGCCGCGCCATGCCCGAGATTAGGATCCGGGTCCGCGGGCGCATAATCTGGCCGAAAGGCTGAACGCCTCGGCCTGTGCAGTTGTTCAGCGTCTGTGCCCGCGGCGCCTTTCCGGCCAAATTGACCGTCGCGCGGGCGGGAACAAGTCTTGACGGGCCGACGCAAGGCCTGCGCTGACCATGCGCTGCGCTGTGCGCGGCAAGTTCGAGGCTTCGCTCATGTCGACAGCAACGGTGCGCGCGAATGCGTCCGAAGTGGGTCCGCTGCTCTCGCGCGGGGCCGCCTTGATCCGTCAATTCAACCCGGCCTTGCTTGTCGCGATCGACCTGTTTTGCATCGTCCTGACCGCGATCATTTCGGGCTCCGCCTACGACTACTACGCCTATGGCGGCCTCGGGGCCCTGGAGGCCTACGCCTGGATCGGGTTCGCGGTGGCGCTGGTCCACGTCCTCATCGAGAACCTGAACGGCCAGTACTCGGCCATCGTGCACCGATCCCCCACGCGGTTCAGCGGCCTGGCCGCCCGCTGGGCGTTGTCGTTCCTCGTCATCAGCAGCGGCGTGACCTTCCTGAAGGCTTCGGACTCGGTGTCCAGGGGCATGCTGGCCCTCTTTTTCCTGCAGGGGCTGACGGCGCTGTCGATGGTGCGGCTGCTCGTCTTCTACATCGCGGGAAGCGGCCGCATCGCGGGTCTTTCGCAGCCGACGGTGGTCGTGATCCACCACGAGCGGCTCTCGCGACGGGTGGAGCGCCGGATGGCGCAACTTGGGATCTCCGTTCACGCGCTGACCGTCGATGACGAGATGCTGGACCCAAGCCGCCGGGAGGAACTGGCGTCAAAGCTCGGGCACGCCTGCCTCGCCTGGCAGGCCCAAGCGGTCTACGTGACGGCGCCGCTGAGCCAGGCGCCCGCCGTCGCACGCCTCATCGACGGGCTCTCCAACCTGCCGGCTCCGATCAGCTTCATCCCGACATCGGGTTTGTCGCTGCTGGAAGGGCGCAGCACCCGCTTCGGCGAGTTCGCCGCGTTCGAGGCGCGCCCCGCCCCATGCGCGCCGGTGGATCGGTTTCTCAAGCGCGGGATCGATATCCTCGGGGCGACCCTCGGGCTCCTGCTGTTCGCGCCGGTCTTCCTGCTGATCGCCGTCCTCATCAAAATGGATTCGAGAGGCCCGGTCTTTTTCCGCCAGACCAGGCACGGCATCGGCCGCAAGCCGTTCCGGATCTGGAAGTTCCGCACCATGAGCGTCCAGGAAGACGGCCCCGTGGTGCTCCAGGCGACGCCTGACGATCCCCGCGTGACCGCAATCGGCCGCATCCTGCGCAGGACGTCCCTGGACGAACTTCCCCAACTCCTGAACGTGCTCAAGGGCGAGATGTCTCTCGTCGGCCCAAGGCCCCACGCCTGCGCCCATGACCACGAGTACGGCGCGATCATCCGCGACTACGTCTGGCGCCAGCACGTGAAGCCCGGGATCACCGGCTGGGCGCAGGTTCACGGCTTCCGCGGCGAGACCCGAAACCTCGACCAGATGCGGCGGCGGATCGAACTCGACTGCTGGTACATCCGCAATTTCAGCCTCGTGCTGGATCTGAAGATCCTCTTCATGACCGTGACCCTCGTCCTCAGGGACGAGGCGGCCTATTGAGCCGTCTGATCCTGGCCGGTCTCTACGAAATGGCTGATCACGCGCCTGCCCCGGGCGGAAGCCTCACGGGCTCAGGTCCCTGCTGGCCCGCCAGGCGCTTCGGCGCTGCTGAGCGCATGAGCCGGTTCCGCGCTCCGCCGTTTCATGCGCAAATGGGCCTCGATCACCCGCCAATATTCCTCGGTCGCCCGATCTCCGAGCTCGGTCGCTCGCCCCGGCCCCAAGGCGGAAAAACGGGCGCGGTTGGGCTCGGCGAGAGCCAGGCCGATCGCTTCCGCCAGGGCGCGAAAGTCGCCCATCGGGGAAAGAACGCCGTAGCGACCCAGGGCCGGGGCGCCCTCGCTCGCGTGGCCCTCCAGGATCTCGGCCGGACCCGCCGGGCAATCGGTCGACACAACGGGCCTTCCCAGCGCAAGCGCCTCGACGAGCACGTTCGGGTAGCCCTCCGAGTAGGACGCGGCCACGAGCGCCTCGGCGCCTTTCAGGACGGGATAGGGATTGCGGAGATGCCCCGGCATCCGCACCCTGCCCGAAAAGCCGAGCTCGGCGACAAGGGCGGCCAGGTTCTCGCGCTCGGGGCCTTCGCCGAGGATGACGAGGTCGTGCGCCGTTGGCAGCAGCGGCAGAGCCCGGACCAGCAGGTCGAAGCCCTTGCCGGGCACGAGCGCGCCGATCGCGACGAGATAGCGGGCCGGCAGGTCGACGCCGGGCGGTTCCTCGGCCGCGCGCTCGATATCCTCCCGCCCGGTCACGTTGTGGATGACCGACATCCTCTCGCGTGGCGCCCCGAAGCAGGCGACGAGGTCCTCCGCGACGCCGTCGGACACGGCGATCACCGCGTCCGCGCGGGGGTAGAGCCAACGGACCAGCGCCCGGTGGACCATGCCCTCGGCGTTCCGGGGGAAGTAGCGAGACGTGTGGTTTCGCTGGCTGATCACGCAACCGCGGTCCGTCCCGATCGCGGCGACGACATTGGCGTAGTTGGAACGGTTGATGAAGCTGAGCGCGAGTTCGGGGTCGAGCGAACGCAAGAGACGCCGGAGCCGAATGACGCTCGTCGCAATCGAACCGCGGCAATCCAGGACGTGAACCGTCACGAAGCCCGGGACGCGGTGCAGCTGCGGCTCCTCATCCAGCAAGACAAGATGTACCTCGAATGGAGTAAGCCGGCTGGAAAGGCTAGCCAAAAGTGTTACCAACGCGCGCTCTGCGCCGCCGGCAGTAAGCGAATTGATGATGAAAGCCAAACGCGGACGGGATGGGCTACCTTGGCCTCGTTCATTTGCGAACAGGGGCATAAGATCGTCTCCTACCGCCAGAGTTTCGCCTTTTATCTTTATCACAAAATCCTTCAACGCTGGTCGATGGTGATGGCGCCATGAACAGATGGACGAGTGAATGCATTCCGATGCTCGTCGGGCTTATCCTGTCCGTGGCAGGCGGCCCGGCCTTTGCAGCCTCGGACACCTTTCTCGAGCCAGGGGACGTGCTGGAGTTTTCGGTCGCCAGCGTTCCCACGCTGCAGCGTCGCATCACGGTCGGGGCGGATGGGCAGATCGTCGTTCCGCCGATCGGTGAGATCAAGGCGCAGGGGCTCACCGTCGGGCAGTTGCGGGATGCGGTGCGCCGGGTGATCCAGACCAAGCCCATCGTCTATCGGGCGAGCGACGGCCGGGAGATCCTCGTCAACATCTCCCCGGACGAGGTCGTCATCGAGGTGGCCGACTACCGCCCGGTCTATGTGCTGGGCGATGTGGCCAAGCCGGGCCAGGTGGTGTTCAGGCCGGGCATGACCATCCGCCAGGCCGTGGCCGTCGCTGGCGGCTACGACCGCTTCCACGACCTCGCCCGGTTGCCGCAGACAGATGTCGCGGCCTTGCGCGGCGAAATGAGCGCCCAGTGGATTCAGTACGTGAAGCTGACGGCGCGTCAGGACCGGCTACGCCGCGAACTGGGCAAACCCGCCGAGGGCCCCGGGATCTCCGGCGCGCCTCTCCCGAAGGATCTCGTCGCCGAGATCGTCAACGCCGATACGGAAGAGGCCGCGGCCCAGAACGCCAGGTACGATCGCGAGCGCGCCCATTTCGAACGGGCCATGAAGGACGCCGAGCGGCGCATCACGGTCTTCGCGAGCCAGCGCAAGACGGAGGAAGAAGCGGCGCAACTGGACGCGGGCGAGGTGGATCGGGTGAACGATCTCTACCGTCGCAACGTGGTTCCGATCTCGCGCGTGACCGACACTCGGCGGCTCAGCCTGGTCTCGGCCACCCGGGCCCTGCAGATCGGGGTGCAGGCGGAAGCGGTGCGCAAGGAGCTCGAAGACCTGACCAAGAGCTACCAGGCCCTCGAGGACAGGCGGCGGGTGGCCATGCTGAATGACCTCCGCGAAACCATCGTCGCCCTGTCGACGACGCGCGCCAAGCTTCGCAGCATCGCCGACCGGATCCCGATCGCCGACACCGACCCGACAGCGGGGGACCGGGAGGTCTCGCTCTACCGCAAGGGCGAGCCCGGCGACGGCCGGCAGGTCACCGACGAAGGTGAGGAACTGCGTCCCGGGGACGTGGTCGAAGTCAAATTCGCGCATGTTCGGAAGGGCGCCTTCTAGGCCTGGTGGCCGAGCTTGTTCGGAGCGCTGAGAAGCTGGGAGATCGATCCGATGCTGCAACGTGCTCTTCCCGAACAGCCCGAGGCGCGCCTGGAGTTGCGTCGCGCCGCTCCCGGGCTTCCGGACCTGGTCGATCTGCGCGGGATCGTGCGTCGCCAGTCGAGGCTGATCCGGAACGTCACCCTTGCGGCGCTGGTCGCGGCGGCCGCATTCGCGATCCTGCGCCCGCCCAAATACGTCGCGACCGCCAGCGTACTGATCGACACCAAGAACACCGATCTGCTCGCTCCGCAGGGCAACGGGACGACTCCCGATCCCGCCAATGTCGACAGCCAGCTCGAAATCCTGAAATCCGACCAGGTGGCCGGCTCGGTTGTGGACGAGCTGGATCTGGCGAAGGACCCCGCTTTCAACAAGCCTGGATGGGCCGAGTGGATCGGCGACTGGACGGCTGGCCTCATCCGCTCCGGCCGACCTGAGCCGGCCACCACCCGCAAGAAGATCATCGACAGGCTCAAGAAGGTGCTTCTCGTGCGCCGGGTGGGTGTGACCAACCTGCTCGTGGTCGACGCGACCGCCCCGGACCCGGTGCGAGCGGCGGATCTCAGCAACCGCCTGGTCGAGGCCTATCTGCGCAACCAGTTCGCAGTGAAGCAGGAACAGGTGCAGAAAGTCCGCGAGTGGCTCCAGGACCGCACGAACCAGCTCAAGATGGAGTTGCGGGATGCGGAAAAGGCCGCCGAAGACTACCGCTCGCGCCCGGACCAGGCCCGGGCGGTGCGCATCGATCTCGAAAGCGCCGCCCAGGCGGTCCGCAACGCCTACGAGAGCTACCTGAAACGCCTCGCCGACAGCGCCCAGCTTTTCTCCTACATCACCCTCGACGCCCAGCTGGTGAGCCGCGCCCTCCCGCCGGCCACCCAGCAGGGGCCTGGCGCGATCATCATCCTGGCGGGAGGGCTCATCTTCGGGCTCGGGTCCGGTCTGTTCCTGGGCTTCGCGCGCGAACAGCTGGAGACGACTCTCAAGCGCCCCGCCGTGGTGACCGATCTGCTCGGCGTCCGCACGGTCGCGGTGTTCCCCCTGGTCGAAGCGCCGAGCAAGCACGAGGCGCGCAAGGACGACGTTCATCGGGAGGAGAACCGGGACCCGCCAGAGCCTGAGCCGGAGGCAAGCGGGCTCCTGGACCTCTCGACGCGGGTCCCCGGTTCGAGCTTCGCGTTGGCGGCGCGAGCCATACAGGTCGCCATCGATCTGGAGTTCGACTCGGGCAATTGCGCCGTCCTCGGAGTCGTCGCGACGACGCCCGGCGACGGGGCGTCCACGGTCGCGGCCAACCTGGGTTTTGCGTTCAGCCGCTACGCCTCCACGCTGCTGATCGACGCCAATATCGAGAATTCCGGCTTGCGCCGCTCTCTCGACATCCCAGGAGCCGATCCGCAGGACGCAGGATCCGGCGGCGCGCGCGGGCTGCGCTGCTACCAGCTCGGCGACCTCGTCTTCGCCCCGATCGCCGGCCGGGAGGCCGCGCGTGACATGACGCTGGCCGATGAACTCGCCGCCATCCTCAGGGCCGCGAAGGACACCTATCGGTATGTGGTGGTCGACTTGCCGCCGCTGCTCGCCTCTCCCGAAGCGAGGGCCGCGGCTCCCCTGGTCGACTGCTTCGTCCCGGTGGTCCGATGGGGCCGCACAACGCGCCAGCAGGTCCAGTATGCCTGCCTGGAGGCGCCGGAAGTCGCCGACAAGGCCATTGCGGCGGCGCTCACGGGCATGCCGCTCGCAGCCCTCGATCGCGATCGGGCGATCACCCCACGGTCATGGGGCGATCGGGCCCGCGCCCGTTGGACGCGAGATGCCGGCTAGCCTCGGCCGGTCTTGACATGCGCGCGGTGGCCTGGAGCGGGCCAGCCGTGGAGCCGGGCCGGGCGCCGGGTCTTGGCGATCACTTCGTCGTAGACGGCCGAGGTCGCAGCCGCGACGGCGGCCCAGTTGTATTTCTCCAGGCCTGTTCTGTCCGCCAGCGCGAAGGAGCGATGCGGCTGGCCCAATTTGCGCGCCAGCGCCTGGATGTCGCCGACCGGAAAGTAGTGCCGCTCCGGCAGGCCCAGGTCCCGGGTCGCGGGGAGGTCGCTGAGCAGCAGAGGCGTCCCGGCCATCGCCGCCTCGAGCGCCGCGATCGGGAAGCCCTCCTGGTGCGAGGGCATCACGAACAGCGATGCGCGGCTGAGCAGGGCTGCGATGTCCGTCGCGGGCAGGAAGCCGGTGAACACGAGTCGCGGCGAGGCCTTGGCCAGCAGGCCGCACGCGTAGGGAGACTGCCGTGGGTCGTCCCCGACGATCACCAGCTTGCCGGTCCACCCGCTCTCCGCATGCGCGGCGATCAGGTCGTCGAAGCCCTTGTCGGGATCGAGCCTCCCGACCGAGATGGCGAACGGTCCATCCTCGAGACCATGCTTGCGGATCACCGCGTCGGCCAACCCCGGCTCGACCCGGATGGCGGCCAGATGGTCGGCCCCGTTCGGGATGGCCCGGACCTGAGCGTGGGGATACCGTTCGGACAGGTCCCGGGCGATGGTCGGCGACACCGTGATGATGCGGTCGGCCCAGGTCGCCCCGCACCATTCGCCCGCCTGAAGCAGGCTGCGCTCCAACCGGTTCCACTTCTGGCGCTTGTAGTCGCAGCCATGGTGCGTGACCACGACCCTCATTCCGAGGAGGCGTGCCAGCGGGCTGAGCAGCGCCGAGCAGATGCCGTGGATGTGGACGACATCCGCCTGCAAGGCGAAGCGCGCATGGATCAGCGCCGCCAGGGAGGAGGACAGGGTCTCCAGCTTGGCGCTTTTCGCGTGCCAGAGCGGGACCACCCGCGCGCCGTGGTGCGCGCCGGGTTCGGCCGCCAGATATCGGCGTCGGCCGAAGACCGTGATTTCGTCACCCGCGCGTTGCCTCGCCAGATGACCGATCAGATGCTCGCAGTGCGTCTCGATGCCCCCTGAGACGCCCGGCAAGCCACGCAAGCCAAGCACGCCTATGCGCATCGATGTGTCTCCGATGCGCGAATTTACTGTTTCGTAACCTGCCAAAAATCCTGGCACTTCGGTCAGCGCGGCGGCCCTGCGCGCCCGCGACTGCGTCTAAGTCTTTCGGGTGAATTGAACAGGGCGGACCGCGTGGCACGGTCGAACTGGTTCGAAAGGTGGGGACGCCATGTCCGTCACGTTCCGATCGATCGCCATTGGCGTCGCGAGTTGTCTGCCGGGCCTGCGGGGCATCGACGGTCGCCGCACGGGCGGCACGTCGTCGGCCAGGTACTGCTATGCGGTCTGGATGAGGCACCTCGCCCTGCTGGCGAAGGAGGGCCGAGGGGGGCCCTTCGATACCGTGGTCGAGATCGGGCCGGGCGACAGCAACGGCGTCGGCCTTGCCGCGCTGCTATCCGGGTCCCGCCGCTATATCGGGCTCGATGCCCGTCCTTACGCGTCAGCCGATCGGAATGCGGACATCCTGGAGGAGCTGGTCGAGCTCTTCCGCCGCGGCGCGTCCATCCCCGATCACCACGAATTCCCGGGCATGTTTCCGCGGCTCGCGAGCTACCGCTATCCGGCCGATCTGGAGCCCGACCTCTCCGAGGCCCGCCTGGCCCAGATCCGCCGCGCCGTCCGCCAGGAAGCACCGCCGGACGATCAGGATGCGATCTTCCGCTCCATCGCTCCGTGGCGACCCGGCGAGATTCCCGACGCCAGCGTCGATCTCACCCTCACGCAGACCGTGTTTCATTTGGTCGAGGACCTCCCGGGCCTTTACGCCGACATGGCGCGTTGGACGAAGCCGGGCGGCCTGATCTCCCACGAATTGGACTTCAAGAGCCTGGGGCGCACGCGCGAGTGGAACGGGCACTGGACATGCTCGGACGCGGTCTGGGACCTGCTGCAGCGCCATCGCACCAACCGGATGAACAGGGAGCCGTTTTCAAGGCATCTCGCGCTCGCCGAGGGCGCTGGCTTTGAGGTGGTCCAGGCCGTGCGGCAAACCCGGCCGTCCGAGATCAGCCGCGACCGGCTCGCCCCGCGCTTCGCGCACATGAGCGACGAGGACTTGGTCACGAGCAGCGGGATGATCCAGGCGGTCAGGATTTGAGTAGGTCAGCGGCATACCCGGGGCGCCCGCGTCCCTCGCCAGGGTGGCGCATTGGGTAACCTCGTCTCCCCCTCGTTCCCGCTCTACATCTCCCTGCCGATCTGGGGGGCGCTGTTCGTGGTCGCCCTGAGGGAGGCCGTCCGGCTGCGGAACCGGCACGCCGCCTTCCTCCTCCTGGCGTGCTGGCTCCGCTACAGCATCTCGACCCTGCACGAATACACCTTCCTGCCCACGCCGTTGGGCCTGACGCCCATCGCGATGTCGTCATTCCTGATCGTGATCGCCGGCGTCTGGACCGTCGGCGCGTCCGCGCTGCTGGACCGGCGGCTCTGGCCGATCCACCTGATGATCTGGCTGGCCGCCGTCAGCGCCATCCTCAACCAGGGGGCGTTCGGGGGCGTCAACGTTGGCCTGAAATGGCTGTTCGTCACGGTGTTTGCGCTGGCCGCCTACAAGGCGGCGGTGGAACTGGGGGCCGCGCGGCTTTACCGCTCCCTGGCGCTCGTCTTCGCCGGCCCCATCCTGCTGCAGTGGCTCTCGGTCCTGTTCGATCTGAAGGCGCCCAACTACGAAGGCGTGAGCAGCTTCGTGGGCGGATACCAGCACCAGCAGGCGTTCGCGATTCTGATCCTCACCTTTCTTTTCGTCGCGAGCTACGCGAACTGGTCGAGCCTGCGCTTCACCCTTCTGATGTTGCTGGTGATCGCCGCCGGTCTGGGACTTGCGAACTATCGCACCGCGATGCTGGCGGCCGCCGCGCCCTGGAGCGTCTACCTTGTGACTCGCGTGCTGCAGAAGACGCCCGGTCGCCAGCGGCCCGTCGTCCTCTGCGGGCTGGCCGCCTGCCTGATCGCCGTGGCTGTGTTCCTGGCCGTCATGGCCCAGCAGCGCTTCTCGGACATCGGTGTCGCGCTCGCCAAGGGTGCAGCCCTCATCCAGGGGCCCGAGTTCTTCACCTTCAACGAGCAGCGGATGTTCTCGGGGCGCCCGTACCTCTGGAGCCAATACATCGACAGCTACATGCACGGCTCCGACGTGCAGATCCTGTTCGGCTTCGGCCCGGAATCCTGGGCGGAAAGGTTCGAACTCTACGCCCACAACACCTTTGTTTCGACGCTCTATGAACTCGGGCTGTTCGGACTTCTCGGCATCATGACGCTGGTGGCCGCCTTCGCCGCCCAGGCCGCCTCCGCCCGTGGCGAGCAGCGGTGGCTGTTGCTGTCCTTCCATGCCCTGTTCCTGGTGCTGAACATCGGGACCATGCCCTTCTGGACCCTGGAGGGAGACATTCTTTATGCCTTCCTGCTCGCGCAGACCTGGCTCGGCGCGGAGGTAGCGCGTCCGGCCCGGGTCATCCGCGCAGCTCCCCTCGGGGAGCTTCGCCTGAGGTCGCAGCGGCGATCCGTCGGAGCCCTCGGGGCCGGCTCACGCCTTCCCCGCCACACGACCTCGCGGCCGCTCGCATGAGCGCCGCCGGGATCGGAAGACAGACCCTCAAGGGAGCCCTGTGGCTTTCCGGCGCGGGAGTGGCGATCGCGGTCGCGAATTTCGGTATCTTCGCCGTGATCGCCCGTTCGATCGAGCCGGCCGAACTGGGGCTCGTCTCCTTCGAGGCGCTCTGCATGGAACTCGTCCGCATGGCCCTCTTCGCGGCCGTGACGGACGCGGTGATCAGCCGGAGCGACATGGATGAGGCTTACGTCAACACGGCGTTCTGGGTCGCCCTTGCAGCCGGCTTCGCCGCCTTCCTGGCGTGTGCGGCGCTGGCTTCGCCGGTGGTGGAGCGCATCTATGGTCATCAGGCCGGGGTCATCCTGGCGGCTCTCTCGATCATTCTGCTGCTGGAGGCGCCGCGCTGCGTTCAGGAAGGCTTGTTCAAGCGCTCCTTCCGCTACCAGGCGATCGCATGGCGGCTGTCCCTGGCCACCCTCGGCAGCGGGCTGCTCGCCGTGCCCCTCGCCCTGGCGGGCTGGGGGCCTTGGGCCCTGGTGGCCCAGCGGGTCGCCTTCTCCGCCCTGCAGCTGCTGCTCAGCTGGCGAGCGTTGGGCTGGTCGCCCGGAATGCAGTTTTCGCCTGATCACGCCTGGGACCTGGGCCGCTACTGGAGCGGCGCCAGCGCCAGCCGCGTCCTGAGTCAGGTTGGGGAGCGCGCGCCGGAAGCCGTGGTCGGCTTCGTCACGGGCCTCGAGGCGCTCGCCTTCTACAGGGTCGGCTCCCGGGCGCTGGAGGCTGTTTCCCAACTCGTGCTCCAGCCGGCTGCCGGTGTGGCGCTCTCGGCCCTGGCCCGCTTCGAGGCGCGTGAGCGCGAGACCCAGTTCCTGCGGATGCTTCGTCTCGTCCTCGTCGTCGCCGTGCCGGCCTACTACGGGGCAGGCCAGGTCGCGCCTGAATTCGTGCAGCTCCTGTTCGGTCCACGATGGGCGCCGAGCGCCGAGGTCATGACCGTGCTGGCCTTCGCGGCCGCTCCGACCGTTGTCCTGGCTCTGCTCGCGTCGCTCGTGCTCGCTTCGGGCAAGACGCGGCTTTTGTCCAAGATGTCCACGTTCGCGGTGGCCCTGATCTCGCTTGCAGTGCTGGCCGGAGCGTTCTTCGGCCTGACCGCAGCGGTTGTCGCGCAGGTGATGGGCGCCCACGCCGCGCTCTATCTTTCCGTGCGCGTGCTCGCCGCCGGACTCGGGTGCTCCGAGCGAAACATCTGGCGCGTGGTGGGACCTCCCGTCCTGGCGGGCCTGGCCATGGTCCTGGTCCTGACGCCCCTGCGAACGTTCATGGCGGACACGCCAGTGCTGCTGCGCTTCGCGCTGCTCTGCGCGGTCGGAGCGGTGTCCTACGGCGCCTGCCTCGCCCTCGCCACGCGCGACTACGCGGTGGGGGCCTGGAAGGATCTCGACCTGCTGCTGCCGGCGGGGTGGCGATCAGGCCGGTCCTGAGGCGGCCTTGAACTTTCTCTCACTGCTCCGGCAATCGCATCGTGGGACGCCCGTCGAGGAGCCGCGCTCCGTTCACCCGCATGGCGACCTGCGTCCGATTGGAAGCGTGCAGCTTCTTCATGATGTTCCGCAGATGCACCTTCACGGTGCTTTCGGAAACCTGCAGCTCAAAGGCGATCAGCTTGTTCTGGAGGCCTTGCAGCAGCAACTGCACGATTTCGGCTTCGCGTTTGGTGAATCCGTCGTCGACCAGTTCGGCGTCGGCCGTCGAGGCGCCGGCGACGTCCGGAACTTGGTCCCTCGCGGCCGCTTGCCCGGAGGCCGAACCGGCTCGCGGCGGACTGACCGGCCCGAAAGAGCCGCCTGCCAGCACGATCTGCAGCCCCGCCGCCAATATCTCGATGGACCCGTCGGCCAGCATCAAGCCCGCGACGTCGCCGCTCAGCTGCTCGGAAAGGGGCGAGACGGCGTCCTCGAGAAGCACGACCAGGGCGGCCCTGGGATGAGCCCTGGCGAAGGCCTCCAGGCTCTCCTGGAGATCGCGACTGTCGAGGTCGGCGACGTGCTCAGCCGCGACGATCACCACGTCGCATGCATGGGCGCCGGTCATCGGAGCAGCCAGGGAAGCGGCCTCGAGAAATTGAACATGCGGCAGCAAGTCCCTGAGGGCCTCGATCATGGTCTGGCGCGCAAGCTCCCGCGCGTCGACGACCAGGGCCACCGGGGCGGTTCGCGTCGGCCCATGCCGGGACGGCGGCGCGAACCAGTAGGCGCGGGCGCCTTCGGGAGTGTTCGGCTCGGATAGCTTCATGTCGCTCCACCTTGTCCGCCCCCTGTCGCGATGTCGGAAGCCCCTTCGCAGGCCTGTGGCCTTATGGTCTCTGAGGAACGGCGCCGCCCTGTTCGCACCAGTGCGTCAGGACTTTCGCCGGGACGTAACGTCCGCCAGCCAGCAGCACCTGGATGGCGGCGATGAGCAGTTGCACGCCTTCGTCCATCGAGAACACGCCAGCAGCCCCGGATTTCAGGGCCCAAAGCGCGTCCTGCTCGTTGCTGAGGTCCGAGATGATCATCGTCGCCGGCGCCGGGGTCGAGGCCCGCAAGGCGTCCAGCGCGACCCTGATGTCCTCGTGCGCCCTGCCCAGGCCGTTCCGGCTCAACACCACGACGTCCGCCCACTCCCCGAGCTGCTCCAGCTGCAGCGGGTCGAAATCCAGGTCGAAGATCTTGAACTGGGGGCAGCGCTTCTGGATGGCCTGCGCCAGGCATTCACGCTCGAGCCGGAACGAACCGACCAGGAGAAGGCCGATTTCCGCTCGGCTCCTGTCGACGGGATAGCCCTTGTCGGCCGTGGCTTCGGCCTGATGGTGTCCGTTGCCTTCAGCCGGCGATGGCGCTGCGGCGTGTTCGCCGGCGGCCAGGTCATGGTCTGCAATTCGGTCCAGCAGCGGAGTACTCATGTTCGCTGGGGCCCTTGTTGCGATGATTATGCCCCCCCGAACATCCGCGCGACGATGTATGTCCATCGTGGAATCGAGATGGTCCGCTTGGAAAGCCGGTGTGGCACCCGCAGACCACCGGTAGTTTTTTGGCTCATGACTTTGTGGCCAAACGGCTTGATGCGCAATGGACCCGTTGGCGTAGAAGCAAGCCAAACGGCGTACCTCGAAAGGGCATGATGGAGCTTGAGTCGCGGGGGGCGACGGCTCTGGAGACTGGCGCCCGCCCGGAGGGCTATAGGCGCCCCCAAATGAAAAGCCCGGCTTGCGCCGGGCCCCTCGATCAGCGGCAGGTGCGTACGCGGCGTACGCCCCACGGAGTCCGGTGGACCCGGACCACGCAGCGATGAAAGCCAGGGCCAGGTCCCCAGACCCGGCGATTCGGCCTGCAGCCTCCCCAGGGTCCGCGATGGAACCCGGGGCCACACCCTCCGGCGACAAGCGTGACGCCGCTGTCAGGCGCGGGATTCGTCTGGATGGGCATTGCTTGGGCGGCGAAAGGCGCCGCGGCGAACAGCGAAAACGTGGCTGCAAGGATCAGTTTGCGCATCCGATTTCCTCCTGAGCCCCCCGCGCCTCAACCTTGCTGGTCAGCGAGAGTTCCGAAGAGGGACGCGGGCGCGCGCGTTCAGGTGTTCAGCGCAGCCGCCGTCACATGCCCCAGCCAGACGGCCGCCAGGCATGTCACCACCGACACCACGACGTTGGCTCCCGCCTGCGCCAACTCGCCGTCCTGCGCGAGCGTGAGGGTCTGGAGGCTGAAGCTGGAGAAGGTGGTGAACCCGCCGCACAGGCCCACCATGACGAATTGCCGGTATTCGGACGCCACGAGCAACCGTCCATCTGGCCCGGTCAGCGTGTTGGTGAAGCCGATGATGAAGGAGCCGAGGATGTTGACGAACAGGGTTCCGAACGGGAATGACCCGCCGAACGCGTTTGCGATCACGCCAGACGACCAGTAGCGCGCCAGTCCGCCCAAGGCGCTGCCGAGCGTGATCCAGAGATAGGCCTGCATGAGATCCTCGATGGCGAGTGGGCGTGAGGCGGGGAGGGGGAAACAGACTGCGGCGGGAACGCCACGCGCCTGCGATTCTTCCAACTCCCCTAGCCCAGCCAAGGGTTACGCCGCTCTGCGGACGTCGATCAAGGGGACGACGCGACTGACCTCACGACGGGCGACCGGGCGTGTTCAGGCGGGAGTGGATTGCCCAAGACGCTGCTTTCCGTATTGCAGGACCTGCACCTTCTCCAGCGTGACCAGGCCGCTGTCCATCATCCCGTCCAGGATGGGGAGAAAGGCGTTGATTTTCTCCTCGCTGTCGACGATTTCGATCACGAGCGGCAGGTCTTCGGACAATCGCAGGATCTTGGCCGTGTGCAGTCGGCTGGAGTGGCCGAAACCCATGGGGCCGCGCAGCACCGTAGCGCCCCCCAGGTGCATCTCCCGCGCCTTCAGGACGATGGCCTCATAGAGAGGCTGGCTCCCGCAGCGGTCGTTCTCTCCCGTAAAGATCCTCAGCAGGACCGCGTTGCTTGGCATCTGCATGGCCACGCCCTCGGCGATGTCTTCCATCAGAAATGCATCATAGACCCGTTTGCGACGGCGTTCCCGTCGAAGCCTTTGGCTGCTGCAGGGCCAGCAATCCGGCCAGCGCCAAGGTTGTGAAGGCCGCGCCGGAAAGGAATGTGGCCGGCGCGCCATACGCATCCCAGAGCGCCCCGGCGATCAGGCTGGCCGCCAGCATGGCGACGCCTGCAGCCAGGTTGAAGACGCCGAAGGCGGTCCCGCGCAGCCGCGCAGGGGCCGTGTCGGCCACCAGCGTTGCGAGGAGCCCCTGCGTGAAGCCCATGTGCAGCCCCCACAGCGCTACGCCCGCCAGCAGGACGGCGAAGGAGCCGTTGATGGCCAGGAGCAGGTCGGCCCCGATCAGAAAGGCGACGCCCACGACCATGACGCCGCGGCGTCCGAGCCGGTCCGACAGCGCCCCTGCCGGGTAGGAGGACAGGGCGTAGACGATGTTCATCGCCACCATCACGATGGGAACCCAGGCGACGGGGAGGCCCGCGTCGCACGAGCGGAGCACCAAGAACGCCTCGCTGAAGCGCGCAAGCGTGAGCACGGCCGCGACGCCGGTCACGGCCCAGAACGCGCCGCCCAGTTGGGCCGTGTCGAGCAGTCGTATCGGCGCCCTGGCGCCCTCCCGCACGTGGCGGGCGGGCTCCTCCACGCCGAGCAGCAGCAGCCCGAACGCGATGAAGGCGGGGACCACGGCGATCCAGAACACCAGCCGGTAATGATCCCCCGACAGCAGCATGAGCCCGATGGCGGCGAGAGGGCCCAGGAAGGCCCCCACCGTGTCGAGGGACTGCCTTAGGCCGAAGCTTGCTCCGCGGAGGTGGCCGGGCGTGAGATCGGCCACGAGCGCATCCCGCGGGGCGCCCCGGATTCCCTTGCCCACCCGGTCCACGAAGCGCGCCGCCACGAGCCAGCCGACGGTCGGCGCCAGCGGAAAGACCGGTTTCGTGAAGGCCGCCAGCCCATAGCCGATCGCGGCCAGCAGCTTGCGCCGCCCGAGCCAGTCCGAGAGCACGCCCGAGAAAATCTTCGTGATGCTGGCGGTCGCTTCGGCGACGCCCTCGATGAGGCCCACCGTGACTGTCGTGGCCCCCAGCACCGACACGAGGTAGACGGGCAGCAGCGCGTGGATCATCTCCGAGGAGATGTCCATGAACATGCTCACGAACCCCAGCGCCCAGACGCCGCGGGGGATCTGGGCCAGCATGCGGCCGGATCCTGACGAGTTCTCGTTCTGCATGCAGGTCCTCAGGCCGGCGGCCGTCATCCGGTTCCGGCGGGAGGGGAAGGCGTTGCGCTGGGCGTCTCCGCACCATCCCGAGGCGAGGGGCCGGCGCGGTAGTCGTCAGCTGTTCGCGGGGCGGGCCGGGCGCCGGGTGCGTGAGGGTCCAGGCCGTCGCTCACGATGGCCTGCACCCGGCAGTCCTCGCACATCCGCAGGACGTCGAGCCGCGCCTTGTTCGGGCCGCTGAACATCCAGTGGTCGCCGAGCTTGGCGACGACGCGCTCGATCGAACTCCGGGCGCCGAATGGCTTGCCACAGGCGGCGCAGCAGAACGGCTCCTCGTCTTTCAGCAAAACGCGCGGAGCCCCCTGGGCGCCGAAGTTCACGCGCGGCACGAGGGTGATCGCCCGCTCCGGGCATGTCGCCGCGCACAGCCCGCACTGGACGCAGGCGTCCTCGGCGAAGAACAGCGCCGGCCGTTCGGCCGAGTCGCCCAGGGCGGCCGTGGGGCATGCCGAGACGCAAGACAGGCACAGGGTGCAGGCCTCCCGATCCAGCTGGACGGCGCCGAACGGCGCTCCCGCCGGGAGTGGGACGACATCGACCGGGGAGGGGGCCACGGCGCGCAGTTCATAGAGCATGGCCGCAAACAGCCTGCGCTTTTCCGCCGCCGGCTCGAAGGCCGATATGCGCGTCGCACCCGCCTGGGGAGCCGCGTCCAAGGCCTCCCGCAAGGCGTCGGGGTCGTCGGTCGCGATCAGCCCGCACGCCTCCTCGAAGCCCAGGGCCGCGGTCAAGGTTTCTGCAAGTCGTAGGGTCGCGTGCAGGCCGTCCAACGCGTGGGCTGGCCTCTCGCGGGACCAGGCCCGCACTGCGGTCGCGCCCCACAGCAGGGGAGAGCACCAGAACTCCAGGCCGAGGCGGTGAACCGAACTCACAGCAACGGGCAGCACGCGCGCAGGCAGGCCGCGCCCGAAGCGCGCGAGCGCGTCGATGATGTCGGCCCCCTCCTTGTCCGGATGGTAGAGGATGATCGGGTCCCGCCCGCCGGCGCGCCGGAATCCCTCGATGAGCTGGCGGACGCGCCGGAGCGCCTCGTCGGTCGGCGGCGCTGCGTAGGCGACCGCGCCGGTGGGGCAGGCGGCCGCGCAGTCGCCGCAGCCGCCGCATACGTGGGGATCGATCGCGACGTGGTCGCCCGCGGGCCGGATCGCTCCTGTGGGACAAAGGTCGAGGCACCGGGAGCAGCCCGTGATCCTGGACCGCGAGTGGGCGCAAAGGGTTTCTGTCAGCGCGACGTAGCGCGGCTTGAGGAACTCGCCCGTGAGGTTCGCAGCGGCCGAAATCGCTTGGCGCACGAGCGCCGGATCGCCGGGATCGGCGCGAAGGTAGCCGTCGCGAAGGTCCGGCGCCGGGAACAGCGCCTGTCTCCCCGACAGGTCTAGGATGATGTCGCACCGGGATTTCGCGCCGTCCCGTCCCGGCCCGAACGCAAGGGAGGCGCGCGATGACGGCCGCGGCTCGGCGAAGCCGTCGACGACCAGCTCGAAGGCGCCCAGGTGGCCCGATGCATTCCTGACGGTCCCGCGCACGACGGGGACGTCCCAGGCGCGCGGCGGGGTCACGTCCTGCTCGCCGGTGAGCAGCACTGTCACGTCGAGCCGGTCGGACAAGGCCTCGGCCGCCTCGATCGCGCGCTCGTCCCGGCCATAGATCAAGAGAACGCCTTCGCTCGCGAACTCGACGGGATCGAGCACGCCCATCTGCGGCTGCTCTTCAAACGGTCCCGCCGACCCCAACAACGCCGCGGCCTTGGGGCCGGCCATCGCCGCCTGGTCCGACCAGCCGGCCGTCTCGCGGATGTTCGCGAACCGCAGCTCGCCCTCATAGCCCAGCTGGGCCGCGAGATCGCGAAACAGGCCCTCGTACTGGGTGCAGCCGATGGTGACCACCGGCGCGCCGGACGTGAACGCGCCTCGGACGCGATTCTGCTCCGTGGCGCAGAAGCAGTCGCCCGTGATCACCCGGTCCTCGGGTTGGGCCTTCGCAGCCGCGGGCCCGTAGTCCGGCATGGTCTTCTCGCAGGAGCAGACCAGGGTGGTGCGGCGGCCTTCCTGCGACATGATCGGCCTCGCCAAGTCCTTTACGAAAGCGAACCACAATCACAAGATGTGGTCCAGCGGATGTCCAAGCAGGGAATGCATGGAGATCTTGGACTTTCCCCCGGTGTTCCGCCCCGTGGTCCTGCGCGAGGTCCAGGACGCTTTCGCGCGGGCGTGCGGCGCGGCGGCCGAGGTCGGGGCGGGGGCCCTGTTCTGGGTCGGGCGCTTCGATCGCGTCGACCTGGCCGTCGTGCTCGAGCCCGAGGCGCCCCTGCGCCATGCGCGGACCTGCTTCTATGCGGGCATGAACGCGCTGGCGGACGCCATCGCCGCCTATGCGCCACCGGAAGCCCCGGTGTCATTCTCCTGGCCGGATCGCGTCATGCTCGACGGGGCTCTGGTCGGCGGGGGGCGCCTGGGATGCCCACCGTCCAGCGCGGAGGACGTCCCGCCCGACTGGCTGGTGTTCGGCGCGACCCTTCGCCGCGTCAGCATGGGCCCCGAGGAGCCCGGTTGGAGGCCTACGCTCGCCTCCCTTGAGGAAGTCGGAGTCGAGTTGGGCGACCACGGCGCGTTCGTCGCCCGCTTCGCGCGTTTCTTTCTGCTCGCCCTGCACGAATGGACCGAACTCGGACCGGAAGCCGCCCTGCGCCGCTATGTCCCCCGGCTTGGCGGTCAGGCCTCAGCGGCCGCGATCGGCGGGCCGGCTCAAGGCCGCTGGACCGAGGGCCGATTGGCCGATGCGCTCGAAAAGCCGTCATGGCTGGAAGGGGACCTCGCCGGATGGCTCTGACGGAGGGACATGCCCACTGCTCGTGCGCGGGCTCTGACTTCTGGATCTCGAGTGGGCGCCAGCTGCTCGACGTTGACGAGGCCGGCTGGGCGGTGGTGACCGACGAGTTCCTGAAGCTTTATCTCGCCCGGCCCGAACTCGTGCCGCCCGCCGAGGCCTGCCTGGCCGAACGCGCCCTCCATGGATCACTCCTGACCGGCGACCCGAAACGGCCGGTCGCTCCCGAGGAGATCGAGGCCATCCAGGACGCGGACGCCCGCGAGAACTGGTCGATATTGCTGGCGCACCGAAGCCTGCTCCTGACCGCGGGCACGGTGGAGGGGGCCTATTTGGCCGCTGTTCGGCAGAGCCGCCCCGCCGCTTCGCTGTTTCTCGACCAGTGGGCCCAGATCGTCCTGCGCGGCGCGCTAGACAGGGAGCGCTCGCCCCTGGTGCTGCGGGCGGCGGAGATCCTGTTCCGCCCCCAGCGGGTCGCCTTCCATGAGGGAGGCGTGCTGCTGGCCGACGACGAAGTCGTGTCCATCCGGGAAGCCGCCAGGAATGCGTCGCCGCTGGCCCGCATGCTGCTGGACGACCCGGAAGCGGAGCTGGACGTGATCACGGAGGAGGACGAGCGCCCCTACCTCGCGCGCAGCGACGCCTTCGACTTCGCGTTGCGATTTGAGCCCGGCGGCCCGGGCCAGGAAGCGCTGGCGGCCGCCATGACAGGCTGGCTCCGCCATCTGCTGGGCCTTAAGGCGACGATCGCCCCGGTCGAGCGGATCGAGGACCCTGACTGGCGATGGTACGTCGGCCTGAACGCAGCCGGCTCCGCTATCGGGGACGCCGTGTGGCGCGGCGGCGATCCCGACCCGGCGAAGGTGCTGGGCCTCTACCGCCTGGATCTGCACGACAAGGAGCGCGTGGCGCCGCGGATGGCCGGCCGGCCGATCTGGCTCATCCTCGGAATGGATGACACCAGGGTGCTGCGCATGAAGCCCCAGAACCTGGTGGCGGGCCTGCCGCTGGCCGACGCAAGCCCGGAGGACGCCCATGGCCATGGTGGTGCTTGACGTGGCTCTGGCGGTGGAACGCCGCGAATTGAGCGGCCCCTGGGGGGGTGTGGCCTGGAGGCCGGTCGCGGTGCTGCCGGCCGGGGCCGCGGCTGCGCCCTGGACTCCCCTGGCCAGCGGCGAAGCCAGCACGACCTTTTTCGCCGGCGAGATCGGGATCGAGTTGCATTCCGCCGAGACCGGATCCTATCGCGACAACCTCGCGACCGGCGAGCCGCTGCTATGGGCCGTGCTGCGGGACTCCCCGGATCCGCCCGGTGTTCGCGTCATGATGCTGACCGCCGATCCGGCCGGGGGCGAGGCCATGACCGAGGCCGGGAGCAATGTCGTCGAGACCGTCCCGATGCCCGTCTGGTTGGCGGAGCAGGTCCGGGACTTCGTCGCGCAGCACCATGTGGAGCGTCCCTTCATCAAGCGCCAACGCGATCGGGGCGAGCCGGGGCGGGGGAGGGGGGCATGACCGCCGGCGACGAAAGGCCTCCTCGCGGTCCGGAGCCCTTCCTGTCCCGCTGGTCCCGGCGCAAACGGGGCGAGGCGACGGCCAAGGACGATGCGCCGGAGGAGTACGCCTCTCCAAGCCCGGCGCCGCCTTCGGAACCCGATCTTGGGGAGCAGGCGCAAGACGCGCCGCAGCTTCCGCCCATCGAAACCCTGACCGCGGAGAGCGATTTCTCGGCCTTCCTGCATCCGGCGGTCTCGGCGGCCCTGAAGACGGCGGCGCTGCGGCGGCTCTGGAGCCTGGACCCGGTCATCCGCGATTATGTCGGCCCGGCCGAATACGCCTGGGATTTCAACCAGCCTGGCTCGATGCACGGCTTCGGCCCGGCGCAGGCCTCGGAGCGGTTGGCGTCCGCCATCCCGCAGGCGAGCGCGGCGGGGGACAGTGCCCCCAATTGCGCGCCTGCGGGCCTTGGCTCGGACCAGACGTCCGCCATCGGCGGGGGTCAGCCGGCGATCGCGCCCGCTAACTCGGACGAGCCGGCGGAAACCGAAACGAAAACCGGTCCCGCAGCCCCGGTCGAGGAGCAGGAGGCCCAATCGTCGGATCCTGCCCCGCCGCGCCCGCGCCACGGCGGCGCTAAGCCCCGGTTTCCTCCCTGACCATGTTCGCGGCCGCCGAGCTTGCAAGATCGATCTAATGGCGTAGCCTAACAGTTGAGCAGCGGCGTTAAGCCGGAACTCGGGGGCGGGGAGACTGGCATGCGAGAGAACTCGCAGGATGGTCTTGTTGCCTCTACCGACCCAGCCGCCGCCATCGGCGCGGCGCGGGCGGGCGAGTATGCGCTGCTCTCGACCCTGCTCCTGACCCCTCCCGACGCCGACCTGCTCGAGCGCCTCTCCCGCCTGGGCGGCGGCGCCAGCGAACTCGGGCGCGCCCACGAGGCGCTCGCCGCCGCGGCCGCGTCGCGCGCGCCCACGGAGGTCGAGCGCGAGCACTTCGAACTCTTTGTCGGCGTCGGACGAGGCACCCTCGTTCCCTACGCCTCCTATTACCTCACGGGATTTCTCCAGGAACGGCCTCTTGCCCGCCTGAGGCAGGATCTGGCGGCTGCGGGACTGGAGCGCGAGGCCGGGTGCGCCGAACCCGAGGACCACATCGGCGTGCTCTGCGAGGCGATGAGCCGGCTCGTCCGGCGCTCCCCGCTGGGCGACGCCGTCCAGCGCACGATGTTCGAGCGCCACATCGCGACGTGGGCGCCCCAATTCTTCGACGACCTCGGGCGGGCGGAACAGGCGCGGTTCTACCGCAGCGTCGCCGACGTCGGTCGCGTTTTCCTGCAGGTCGAGGCCGCCGCATTTCGGTTCGCGACGCCGGACCCGGCAGTTGGGGAGGTCTGAGCCATGGCGAAAGCGCAACGGGGCATGAGCCGCCGGGGCCTGCTGAAAGGGTTGAGCAGCGGCACGCTCGCTCTGGGCGCGGCCGCCGCAGCGGTGGCGCCCGAGCCGGCCGAGGCCTACGACCCCGGCCCGACGGAGATGCGCGGCCGGTATCGGGAGACCGACCACGTGAAGGCCTACTACCGCGTCAACGGCTACGAAACGCTCAAGAAGTGAGGCCGCCCCGTGTTGACCAGGCGAGTGTCCAGCGTCCGGCGTTCAGCCTCTTCGCCCAGCCAGGAACCCGGCGCGGCCGGACTTGACCGGCGTGGCTTCCTCCAGCGCTCTCTGGTGCTCGGGGGATTGGCCTCCCTCGGCGAGCTGCCGCTCGGAACCATCCGTGAGGCGAAAGCGGGTCCGCCCCCGAGCGCAGGCGCTCCCGTCGAGATCCGCAAGAACATCTGCACGCACTGCTCGGTCGGCTGCACCGTGACCGCGGAGGTCCAGAACGGCGTGTGGATTGGCCAGGAGCCCTCGTGGGACAGCCCCATCAACCGGGGCTCCCATTGCGCCAAGGGCGCCGCGATCCGCGAGATCGTGCACAGCGACCGGCGGCTGAAATACCCGATGAAGCTGACCGGGGGCGAGTGGCGCCGCATCTCCTGGGAGGACGCCATCAACGAGATCGGCGACAAGATCCTCTCCATCCGCCAGCAGGCTGGCGCGGACGCGGTCTATTGGCTGGGCTCGGCCAAGTTCACCAACGAGGCGTCCTACCTGCTGCGCAAGTTCGCGGCCTTCTGGGGCACCAACTCGGTCGACCATCAGGCCCGCATCTGCCACAGCACGACCGTGGCGGGCGTGGCCAACACCTGGGGCTACGGCGCCCAGACCAACTCGTACAACGACATCCGGAACGCCAAGACCATGGTGTTCATCGGCAGCAACGCGGCCGAGGCGCACCCCGTGGCCATGCAGCATCTCCTCGCCTCCAAGGAGATCAATCGCGGCAACATGATCGTCATGGATCCGCGCTTCACCCGGACGGCGGCGCACGCGACGGACTACGTCCGCTTCCGCGCGGGCACGGACATCCCCCTCGTCTGGGGTCTGCTGTGGCACGTCTTCCAGAACGGCTGGGAGGACAAGGAATTCATCCGCACCCGCGTCTACGGCATGGAGGAGGTCCGCAAGGAAGTCGACAAGTGGACGCCGGACGAGGTCGAGCGCGTCACCGGCGTCCCGCCGGAGCAGTTGAAGGAGGTCGCCCGGAAGTTCGCGACGGAAAAGCCCGCGACCATCATCTGGTGCATGGGCGCGACCCAGCACACGGTCGGCACCGCCAACGTTCGGGCCTTCTGCATCGCCTGCCTGGCGACGGGAAACGTCGGCAAGCCCGGGACCGGGGCCAACATCTTCCGCGGCCACACGAACGTCCAGGGCGCCACCGACCTCGGCCTCGATATCACGACCCTGCCGCTCTACTACGGCCTTACGGAAGGCGCCTGGAAGCATTGGGCCCGCGTCTGGGACGTGAGCTACGAGTCGCTCCGCGACCGCTTCGACGAGGTCCCGGCCAAGGCCGGGCGCCCCGCGCGCAGCCGCAAGGAGAACATGGAGACGCCCGGGATCACCTCGACCCGATGGTTCGACGCGGTCATCCAGCCCGAGCAGGACGTCGACCAGCGCAGCAACCTGCGGGCGATGATCGTGATGGGCCATGGCGGCAACACTGTCACCCGCATGCCCGAGATGCTGAAGGGGCTCGAGAAGCTCGACCTCATGGTGGTCATGGACCCCCATCCGACCACTTTCGCGGCCATAGGGAACCGGAAGGAGAACACCTACCTCCTGCCGATCGCGACTTCCCTGGAGACGGACGGCTCCCGCACGGCCTCCAACAGGTCGCTGCAGTGGGGCCAGCAGATCGTCAAGCCGGCCTTCGAGTCCAAGGACGACTACGAGGTGATGTACCTGCTGGCGAAGAAGCTCGGCTTCGCGGACGAGATGTTCAAGCACATCAAGGTCGAGAACAACCGCCCATCGCCGGAGGATCTGCTGCGCGAGATCAATCGGGGCGGATGGTCGACCGGCTATTGCGGCCAGTCCCCTGAGCGCCTCCAGGCCCACATGCGCAACCAGTCGAAATTCGACCTGGTGACGCTGCGCGCGCCCAAGGACGCCCCTGAGGTCGGCGGCGACTACTACGGCCTGCCCTGGCCCTGTTGGGGCAAGCCCGAGATCAGGCACCCGGGAACCGCCATCCTCTACAACACCAGCCTCCATGTGAAGGACGGAGGAAGCACGTTCCGGGCCCGCTTCGGGACGGAGCGCAACGGACAGACCTTGCTGGCCGAGGACTCCTTCTCGCTCGGCTCGGAGCTGACGGACGGCTATCCCGAGGTCACGATGGCGGTCCTGAAGAAGCTCGGCTGGGACCGCGACCTCACGGCCGACGAACTCGCCGTGATCCAGCGGGTGGGCGGCGACAATGTCGACACGGTCAGCTGGGCCACGGACCTCTCTGGGGGAATCCAGCGGGTCTGCCTGGACCACGGCGTCATGCACTACGGCAACGGCAAGGCGCGCGCGATCGCGTGGAACCTGCCCGACCCGGTGCCCGTCCACCGCGAGCCGATCTACTCGCCCCGGCCGGAACTGGTCTCCAAGTACCCGACCCGTCCGGACGAGCGGCAGTTCCGGATGGTGAACGCCGGCTTCACGGTCCAGAAGTCCGCCGTCGACCGGGGCGTGGCCAAGGACTTCCCGCTGATCCTCACCTCGGGCCGCATCGTGGAATACGAAGGCGGCGGAGAGGAAACCCGGTCCAATCCGTGGCTGGCCGAACTCCAGCAGGACATGTTCGTCGAGATCAACACCCGCGACGCCGCCGATCGCGGCGTCAAGGACGGCCAGTGGGTCTGGGTGTTCGGAGCCGAGAACGCCTCCAAGACGCGCGTGAAGGCCCTCGTCACCGACCGCGTGGGTCGGGGCGTCGCCTGGATGCCGTTCCATTTCTCCGGCTGGTGGGAGGGCGAGGACCTGCGCTCGCGCTACCCCTCGGGGACCGATCCGGTGGTGCTCGGCGAAAGCGTCAACACGCTCACGACCTACGGCTTCGACCCTGTGACGGGCATGCAGGAGACCAAGGTGACGCTCTGCCAGATCCGGCCGGCCTGAGGGAGAAACGCATGGCCCGTATGAAATTTCTCTGCGACGCAGACCGGTGCATCGAATGCAACGCCTGCGTTACGGCCTGCAAGAACGAACACGAGGTCCCGTGGGGCATCAACCGGCGCCGCGTCGTGACCATCAACGACGGCCGGCCGGGCGAGCGCTCGATCTCCATGGCCTGCATGCACTGCACGGACGCGCCGTGTCAGGCCGTATGCCCGGTGGACTGCTTCTACACCACGCCGGACCACGTGGTGCTTCACTCGAAGGACCTGTGCATCGGCTGCGGATACTGCTTTTACGCATGCCCCTTCGGCGCGCCCCAGTATCCGCGGGTCGGCAATTTCGGGTCTCGGGGCAAGATGGACAAGTGCACCTTCTGCTCGGGCGGCCCCGAGCCGGACGGAAGCGAGGCCGAGTACGTGAAATACGGCGCGAACCGTCTGGCGGAAGGCAAGCTGCCGCTCTGCGCCGAGATGTGCTCCACCAAGTCCCTGCTGGCCGGTGACGGCGACATCATCGCCGCCATCTACAAGGCCCGCGTCGAGAAGCGCGGCTACGGGTCGGGCGCCTGGGGCTGGAGCACGGCCTACCACGAGACGATCGAGGTCTGACCGCACGAAAGGTGATCCGATGCGTTGCGTCTGCAGGTTGCTTCCGGCCCTCGCCGTCCTGGCGATGCTCGCTGTCGCGCTCGTCCCGGCCGCACGCGCCGCCGATCCCATGACGGGCGCGAACCCGACGGCGCAGTCGGTGAACGAGCGCGACCTGCTGAACGCTCTCGGCAAGCTCCAGGGCCGCATCACGATCCCGGACGGCAAGGCGGCGACGCTGGAGCAGCCGCAAGGACGCGAATATCGCAGCTTCCATGAAAGGGTGCTGCCATGGCTGGCCGGGATCATCATCCTGGCCGTGCTCGCGGGTCTCGCCGCGTTCTACCTGATCAAGGGACGCATCCCCGCGCCACCACGCGACCCCGGCGGCCGCACGGTCCTGCGCTTCTCGGCCGTGGAGCGGCTAGGCCACTGGCTCACGGCGACCGCTTTCGTGGTGCTCGCCATCACCGGCCTGAACTACTTCTTCGGCAAGCGGCTGCTCATGCCCCTGATTGGGGCCGACGCCTTCGCGACTTGGTCCCACTGGGCGAAATACGCCCACAACTTCGTCGCCTGGGCGTTCATGCTCGGGCTGCTGGTGATGATCGTGGCCTGGGTCCGCGACAACATCCCCGACCGGGTCGACATCGCCTGGCTGCGCGCCGGCGGCGGCTTCCTGGACGGATCGCATCCCCCGGCGGAGCGCTTCAACGCCGGCCAGAAGCTGATGTTCTGGGGAATCGTGATCTTCGGCCTGGCGATTTCCGTGTCAGGCGTGCTGATGCTGTTTCCCTTCGCCCTGCTGGACATCAACGGCATGCAGTTCGCCCAGTACGTGCACGCGACCGCGGCCGTGCTTCTGATCGCCGTCATCCTCGGCCACATCTACATCGGCACGCTCGGCATGGAAGGCGCGTTCCAGGCCATGGAGAGCGGCTCCGTCGACCTGAATTGGGCCAGGACGCACCACAGCGTCTGGGCGGAGAAGGTGCTGGCGGAGGAGCGCGCCCCTCGCGCCGGCCGGCCCGGCACGCCGGCCCCCGCCGAGTAGCGAAGGATCGCATGATGGCCCTGTCTCGTGTTTTCGTCGTCGCCCTGCCTGCGCTGGTGCTCGCCGGAGCCGCAGCCGCCCAGAGCCCGCCGCCTGCGGGACCCGCCCCGGGCGGCGGACCCGCGAACCTTTGCGGCGAGCTCGTCGCCTTCATGACCTCCGAGCAGAACAAGCAGCCGGCGGCCGCAAAGGCGCCTCCGCAGGGAGGCTCCGCGAGCCAGGCGACCGGGCAGTCCAACGTCGCCGTGGAAGCGCCGAAATCGAAGGAGCCCGGCCAGGAAGCCTCGGGCCAGAACGCCCCACAGGCCTCCGGCATGAGCGCCCCCATCTCGGCGCCCTCCGGACAAGCCCCGGCCAAGGAGGAGAAGGCCTCTCTCGATGACGTGAAGGCGCTGGCCCAGAACAATGATCTCGGCGGATGCCGAAGCGTCGCACAGCGCATGCGGCGTGCGGGCGTCGTCATGCCTGCGCCGCTCCTGGCCCTCGCCGCGCTCAAGCTACCTGACCAGCAGCCCAGCCAGCAGCCTGGCGGCCAGCCGGCGCCGAGCAGTCCCTAGCCTTGCGTGAAAGGAGACGCTCATGCGCACGATCGTTGGGGGCATCGTTCTGGCGGCCCTGATCGGCGTGGCGGCCGGGCTGGTGCTGACCAACATGCAGACGCCGGCATGGCGGGCCTTCAGCACCTCTGGCGCGCGGGTGGGCGACCCGGGTGAGAACCTGATCGGGCCGCCCTGGGGCCGCGAGCGGTCAGCGAAATCCTGACGAAAGAAGGCCGCCCCGAGGGGCGGCCTTCTCGGCTGCGAGCTTCTCTCCGCCTTACTCGATCACATCGACGATGCGACGGCTGGACGGGTCGACCAGGACCACCTCGTCACCCTGGCGGAAGTAGCGGTAGGTGCGCACCTCGGGCACTTCCGAGATCACCGTCTCCGGCACGATCTCCAGCTCGATGTCCTCCGGGACCACCGCGCCCTCCTCGATGGTGACCTCCTTGCGGATGGTCTGGCGCGGCTTCAACTCGCGCTTGATCAGTCCGACCTTGTCCTGCCGGATATTGATCGAGGCGCCCTTGCCTCCGGACTTGTGGATCACCTCCACGATCTTCTTCGTGCGCGGCTCAACGATGACCACCTCGTCGCGGACCACGAAGTAGTCATAGCCGCGATACTGCGGAACGATGCTGACGATCGTCTCCGGCACCGGATAGAGGTGGACCTCGTCCGTGACGGTCGTGCCCACCGACACGTTGAAGCTGACGCGCTCGGCCGGCTTGGCGTGCTCAAAAAAGGTGGAGGTCACCTTGGTGCGCTGCTCGCCAGAGAGCTTGGCGGCGGCGTTGATCGACCCCGTGGAGAGGTTGCCCGCCTTGCCCGAAGCCTCGCTGGAGCGCGACTGAATCGTGGCGCCCGGCCGCTCCTGCGACGCGGAAGACTGCGAGCGCGAACCCTGCTGCTCCGTCGCCGCCGTGCCGGACTTCGACGACGGCTCGGCCGCAGCCGTGCCCGACTTCGACGGGGCCTGCTGGGTCTCGGCTCGAGCTGGGCGCTGCGCCTCGCCCTTGCCGCCCTGCGCGCTTTCGGCGGTGGCCTTGCCGTGCGGCTGTTCGCCCTGGGCGGTCCCGCGGGGCGCCTCGGCGCCCGACTTGGCGGACGGGCTCTCGGCCGAACGGGCGCCCTTGCCGTGGGTGGAGGTCGACTCGTCCGCGGCGGCCTTGCCGGAGGCGTCCGCCCCAGAGCGCGCCGGAGCGACCTCGCTGCTGCGGGCGGCCCCCGACGAGGACTCGGTGGCGCGCTGGGCTTCGCCCTTGCCGCCCATGTCGGAGCCGGAGCGGGCCCCTGCGGAACCGCCGGAAGAGGAGCCGCCCGAAGCGCCGGGCTGGAGGGGCGAGCCAGCGCCGCCCGTCTGGGCCTGGCTGGCGCCTGCCGCCAGGGCCAGCGCGACCGCGGCGGCGGATGTCAGTAGCAGCTTACGCATGTTCTCTCCCATTGTTCGAAGTGACCAAACAACAGGAACGAGAGGTTGGCGTTCCCCAATTCAGGCGCGTGAGCGCAAGTAAACCTTCATAGCGGCTCGGATGGTTAATGCTTCTTCAGAATACCGATTTTGCCGCTCGGCTCCAGGGTGACCAATTGGGTCTGGTCGATGCGCTCGACCCCGGACTGCCGCAAGGCCTCCTCGAGGTCCGCCTTCGAGACGGCGTGCCTTTTCGCCCTGTCTGGGTGAAGCCGTCCGTTTTCCGCAAGGGTTTCCGGCCGGCCTTCGACGACGTGCGACACGGAAGCGAACCTCGCCGACGCGTGGGCGAGAAGCCAGTGCAGCAGCATGAGCACGGTCGTGGCCGCCAGGGTCCCGAACAGCGGCGCGCCGCCGGTGAACGCCCTGCTCAGATTGGAGCCGGCGATGATTGAGACGACGATGTCCAGCGCCGCCCATTTCCCGAATACGCGCCGGCCCATGACCCGCACGAGCGCCAGCCCGTAGGCGAAGATGAGGGCGGCTCGCGCGCATTCCTGCAGGATCGAGATGTCGTCCTTGGATCCGAAGATGGCGATGAGCAAGTTCATGAAGCCATGAACCGGGTGGGCGCCGCCCCGTTCCCGGCTCGCGTCGCAGACCCTGTGACGCCTCTCGACCGCCGCTACAGATCGTGCCAGTTTCGCCCCTCCCGGGCGATGAGGCCGAAGGCCTGGGGTGGGCCGTTGGCGCCGGCGGGGTAGCGGTGGGCCAGGCGGTAGTGGGCCTGCCAGCCGGCCGCGATGGGGTCCACGAAAGACCAGGCGGCCTCCACCTCGTCCCGGCGCATGAACAGGGTCTGGTCGCCGCGCAGCACGTCGGTGATCAGGCGTTCGTAGGCGTCGGGCGCCGGCTCGTGGAAGGCTTCGCCGAAGCGCAGGTCGAGCGCGGTCCGCCGCAGACGCAGCCGGCCGCTGCCCGGGATCTTCGACATGGTGAAGAGCTGCATGCCCTCGTCCGGCTGCAGCCGGATGATCAGCCTGTTGGGCTCGATGCGGCCGTCGGGGCCCAGTCCGTCGAAGATGGAGTGCGGCACCGGCTTGAAGGTGACGACGATCTCGGAGTAGCGACCCGCCATGCGCTTGCCGGTGCGAAGGAAGATTGGCACGCCCGCCCAGCGCCAAGTCCGCAGCTCGGTCCGGATGGCCACGAAGGTTTCCGTCTCGCTGGCGCGGCCGAACTCGCTCTGGTAGCCCAGAACGGGCGCGCCGCGGATGAGCCCCGCCTCGTACTGGCCACGCACCGTCCGGGCCAGGACGTCGGCCCCCTCGATGGGCTGGAGCGCCTTCAGGATGCGCAGCTTCTCGTCCCGCACCGCGTCGGCGCTCAGGCTGTTCGGCGGCTCCATGGCGACGAGGCACAGCAGCTGCAGCACATGGTTCTGCACCATGTCGCGCAGCGCGCCAGACGAGTCGTAGTAGCCCGCCCGCTCCTCCAGCCCCACCTCCTCGGCGCAGGTGATCTGGATGTGGTCGACGTCCCGGTTGGACCAGAGCCGCTCGAAGATGGTGTTCGCCTGCCGCAGGACGAGCAGGTTCTGCACCGTCTCCTTGCCGAGGTAGTGGTCGATCCGGTACGTCGCGCGCTCGTCGAACACGGACGCCACCTCGTCCATGATCGCGCGCGCCGAAGCGAGGTTGGAGCCGATCGGCTTCTCGACCACGATCCGCGACAGCGGCGTCACGAGGCCCTGCTCGCCCAGCGCCCGGCACAGGGGCGCGTAGTAGCGGGGCGGGATCGAGAGGTAGAAGGCCCTGACCCGGCTCGGATCCGTGAGGTCTTGCGCCAGCGCCCCCACGGTTTCGGGACTCTCGAAATCCGCGCAGCGGTACAGGATGCGGCCGAGAAAGCGCCGGAGCGCCTCCTCCCCGCCGCCGAGCTTGGCGGCGAGTTCCTGCCGGAACTCGTCGTCCGACATGGGCCGGCGCCCAACGGCGAGGATGCGGCTGCCCTCGGGCAGCACGCCCTCCATGTCGCGCCGGTAGAGCGCGGGAAAGAGCTTGCGGCAGGCCAGGTCCCCCGCCGCCCCGAAGAGGACGAGGTCGAACGCCGGCACCGGGTTGCGGACGAGGTCCGGATGCCCCGCCCTGCTCATGGGCGGACGACCGCGATGCCGGAGGCCACGAAATCGAGGCCGACCGGGTCGCCCTTCGCCCGCATGCCGGCGATGTCGCCACACACCACGAACAGCCCGCCGATGTCGGTTTCGATCTCGTACTCGATGCAGCTGCCCATGTAGGTGGCGTGCGACACCACCCCTTGCAGGCACCCGGAGTCCTTCGGCAGGACCCTGACCGCCTCGGGCCTGATCGCGACATCCACCTGGCCCTGCTCCAAGCCGTCCGGCACGGCCGTCAGCACCTGCGAGGAGCCGAGCGTCAGGCGACCCCGGCCCCCGGCCACGTCGGCCAGATCAGCCTTGACGTTGTTGCACTCGCCCATGAACGAGGCCACGAAGGTGTTCGCCGGCTGCTGGTACAGCTCCCGCGGCGAGCCGATCTGCGCGATCTCGGAATTGCGCATCACCACGATCTTGTCGGCGACGGCCAAGGCCTCCGACTGGTCGTGGGTGACGTAGACCACCGTCACCCCGAGGCGCTGCTGGAGATCCCGGATCTCCTCGCGCATGCGCCGGCGCAGGCGCGCGTCGAGGTTGGAGAGCGGCTCGTCGAAAAGCAGCACGGAGGGCTCGAGCACCAGCGCGCGCGCCACCGCGACGCGCTGCTGCTGGCCGCCGGAGAGCTCGGACGGGAGGCGCCCGCCCAGGCCCGGGAGGCCGACCTGATCCAGCGCAAGGTCCGCCTTCGCCAGGGCGGCGTCCTTGGCCATGCCGCCGGAGATGAGCCCGAAGGCGACGTTCTGGGCGATCGTCATATGCGGAAACAGCGCATAGGACTGGAACACCATGGATACGTCGCGCTCGCCGGGCGGCAGATGCGTCACGTCGCGGCCGCCGATCAGCAGCCGGCCGTCGGTGGGCTGCTCCAGCCCTGCGATCATGCGCAGGAGCGTGGTCTTTCCGCAGCCGGACGGTCCCAGCAGGGTGACCAGCGAACCCGCCTCGATCACGAGATCGAGCGGCTTCACGGCCGTGACCTTGCCGTAGCGCTTGCCGACGCCTTCGAGCCTGACTTCGGCGGCCGGCTTCCGGGCCGCGATCGGCTCGGCGCCGAGTTGGAGAGTGCTGTTGGTCATGTTGGTCGTTCCCGGAATTCAGGCGTGTGCGGGCGCCGGCGCCTTGGCCCCGGCCGTGCGTCGCCCGAGGTTGCGCCGGCCGACCAGGAGCTGGATCGTGCCCAGCGCGACCATCATCATGACGATGAGGACCGAGCAGTAGGCGATGGCCACCCCGTAGTCGCCGTTGATCACGCGGTTGATGATGAAGACCGTCGCCATCTCGTGTTCGGCCGAGGTCAGGAAGATCACGGCGCTGACCGTCGTGATGGAGCGCACGAAGGAATAGATCAGCGCGGTCACCATTGCGGGCCGCAGAAGCGGCAGCAGGACATTCGTCATGGTGCGGGCCGCGGAGGCGCGCAGCACCATGGCGGCTTCGTCCAGGCTCTTGTCGATTTGGCTCATGGCCGCCATTCCGGCCCGCACGCCCACGGGCATGTTCCGGAAGGTGAAGCACAGCACCAGGATGACGGCCGTTCCGGTCAGCTCGAGCGGCGGCACGTTGAAGGCGAGGATGTAGGACACGCCGAGCACAGTGCCTGGCACCGCGAAAGACAGCATCAGCGCGAATTCAAGCGCGGTGCGGCCCGCGAAGCGCTGGCGGGTCAGCAGCCAGGCGGTGAGGATGCCGATGGCTGCCGTGACAGGCGCGCTGATCGCCGCGAGCTGGATGGTGGTGAAGAACGAGTTCCACGCCGACCCGGACCACAGCACCCCGCTGGGACCCCACTCGAGCGAGAACGCGCGGGAGTAATGGCTGAGCGTGGGCGACCAGTCCCGGCCCCACACCTTCACGAAACCGCCGACGAGAGCCATGCCGTAGACCCCGACGGTCAGCACGGTCCAGGGCAGGGTGACGCCATACACGAATCGGCGGACGCGGTCGGGCAAGGGCTGCCCGAGGCCCGCGTCGCCCTTGCCGGACATGGACACGTAGGAATAGCGGCCCAGAATCTTGCGCTGCAGGTAGAAGGCGCCGAAGGCCAGCAGCAGCAGCAGCAGCGCGAGCGCGGCGGCCTGCGAGAAGTTGGCCTGTGCGCCCACGACGGCGAAGTAGACCTCGGTGGAGAGCAGGCCTAAGGAGCCACCCAGCAGGATCGGGTTTCCGAAGTCCGCGATGGATTCCACGAAGACCACGAGGAAGGCGTTGGCCACGCCAGGGCGCATCAGCGGCAGGCTGACCCGCCAGAATGTCGTCCATCGATCGGCGCGAAGCGTGCCGGCGGCCTCCTCAAGGGTCGGCGACACGCCTTCCACCACGCCGATCAGGACAAGGAAGGCCGTTGGGGTGAAACAGAACACCTGGGCCAGCCAGACCCCCTGGAAGCCGTAGATCCAGCGGCCCAGGTCAAGGCCGAAGAGCTGCTCGATTCCCTGGTTCACGATGCCGGACCGGCCGAAGATCAGGATCAGGCCGAGGCCGATCACGAAGGACGGCGTGATGATCGGCAGGATCGTCAACGCCCGCATCAGCTTCTTCGCCGGGAAACTCGTGCGCGTCACAAGCAATGCGAAGCAGAGGCCAAGCATGGTGGCGGCGAGCGCGGTGGACAGGGCCAGGGCGACTGTGTTCCAGGCCACCCCGCAGCTCTTGCCGCTGTAAAGACAGGCGAGACCCCAGATCTTGGGCTCCAGCAGGCGGTTCGCGAGAGCCTCGATCGCGTTCTGTCCCGGCGTCGGAGAGAGCGCCATGACGAGCATCCTGCCCACCGGCCAGGCCGTGAAGGATACGATCAGGAGCGCGATCAGGCCCACCGCGAAGGCCGTGAAGGGGTCGCTGCGAAAGCCGCCCTGGCCGGCCAATCCGGTTGTGAAGAGCGTGAGGAAGCCGATGGTGGTCACCGCCATGCCGGCGCCGACCCCGAACTGCTTCTGCCCGAGCGGCCCGAACGCGTCCGACAGGGCGGCGTAGGACCACCCGCCCGGGCCGATGGCGGCGCCTTGGGCCAGGATGAGGAAGAACCCCAGGGCTCCGATGGCGGTCATGGCGCGGGCGGCGGAAGCCTGCGAGAGTTTCCGCCCGCTGAAGAGCACATGGACCGCGAGGCCCAGGAAGGCCGCCGCGATGATCGGGATGAACCACCACCGGCCAAAGATCGCCGCTTGGAAAAGGGCCGGCGCCGCGTTCGGCGAAGTCATCGACGCTCGAACCCAAGCGCCGGCCAACACTCCGGCTTCTTGCATGTGCCAGGGGAGGAGGGCGAGGCCCGCGAGAAGACCGAGCAACGCCAACATACAATACCGGAGCATAGAAGTTTGCCCTCTAAGTCAATCAGGAGAAGTCAGCGCGGAAGGCTGCCGACTTCCTTTTCCCACCTGGCGATCAGCCGGCCGCGTTCAGCGGAAGATCCGTACTTCGCGAAGTCGTAGTTGATGATCTTGACCTGATCCAAGCGCGGAGCACGCTCAGGAAGGGGCGTGGACTTGTTGGAGGGCGTGTGGAACTGCTTCCCGACCTCGGCGCCAAGACGCTGGGCGTCGGGCGTCAGCGCCCATTCGTAGAACTTCTTGGCGGATTCCATGTTTCGGGCGCCTTTGACGATGGACATGGAGCCCACCTCCATGCCCGTGCCCTCGCACGGCGGAACAGCCTTGGCCGGGAGGCCAGCCAGGTCCTCCGTGACCGCGTCATGGATGAAGCTCACGGACACGGACGTTTCGCCGCGCGCCACCGCCTTGATCGGGCCGGTGCCCGAGCGCGGATACGCGTTCACGTTGGCGTGCATCTTCTTCAGGAAGTCGAAGGCCTGCTCCTCGCCCATGAGCTGCACCAGGGTGGCGATCGCCACATAGGCTGTGCCGGACGAGGCAGGGTTGGCCATCTGAACCTCGCCCTTGTATTCGGGCTTGGTCAGGTCCGCCCAGCAGGACGGAGCAGGCAGGTTCTTCTTCTTGAGCAACTCTGGATTAAAGCCGATGCCCAGGATGCCCGCATAGACGCCAACGGTCCGATACTTCGAATCCTGGGCCTGCTTGACCGCCCATGCGTTCAGCTGCTCCAGCTTGGGCGACTTGTATTCTTCCGAGAGGCCTTCCTCGGCCATCACCAGGTGGGGATCGCCGGTGCCGCCGAACCACACGTCGCCACGCGGGTTCTGCGCCTCGGCGCGGATCTGGGCCAGCGTCTCTCCGGACCCCTTCTGGGTCATGTTGACCCGGACGCCGGTCGTGCGGCTGAAGGTGTTCGCGACAGCCTGGCACCACTCGACCTGAACGCTGCAGTACAGGTTCAAGGTTTCCTGCGCTGACGCAGCCCCTGGCGCGCCCATCACAAGAAGAGCCGCCCCTGCAATAGAGCCCCTCAATGACATCGTTACCCTCCTGATTGATTGGCAGTGTTCAATGACGGCTGGCCAAGCGTGCCGCTTCGGCGAGCCGTGCTTCGACCGAGGCCCAGGCTCCGGCGCGAAGATCCGCGTTTGATGCGATCCAGGACCCGCCGATGCAGGCCACGTTGGGGAGGCCGAGGTAGTCCGCCGCGATGTCCTGGCGGATGCCGCCGGTCGGAAAGAAGCGGAGCTTCGGCATGGGACCGGCTACGGCGGCCAGGAGTGACCGCCCGTTCAGCGTTTCGGCCGGGAAAAGCTTCAGGAGCTGCGCTCCTGCCGCCTGGGCGCCCAGCATCTCGCTGGGAGTTGCGACGCCGGGCACATGCAGAACGCCAGCCTCGGCCGCAGCCTTCAGGACGCTCCAGTCCAGGCCGGGCGACACCGTGAATTGCGCGCCCGCGTCCCGGGCTGCGCGCAGGTCGGCCTCGGTCAGCACGCTACCCGCGCCGACAAGCAGTTCGGGGCAGGCTTCGCGCAGGGCCGAGATGGTCGCCGCCGCCGCGTCGGTGCGCAACGTGACCTCGATCGCGCGCAAGCCCATGGCGAAACTGCGCCGGCCGAGCTCGACGCCCGCTTCCGTGGTGGGGACGGTTACGACGGGCACGATGCGGCATTGCCCGAGCTGTTCGAGCGCACGTTCCGGATGCATGGTCAAATCATCCCCGTAAAGCCGGCGCCCGCGTCGGCGGGACGCGCCAGGGCGCGGAGTGGCGCGAAGAGGGCGCGGCCCACATCCTGGTCCGGGTCGGGCTGGACGGCCGGAATGCGCCGGGCCAGCTCCTCCGGAGCGATCTCGGCCTCAAGGCGGCCCTCCCGCAGGTCGAGAGAGATCATGTCTCCGTCGAAGATCCTGCCCAGCGCGCCGCCCTCCGCGGCCTCGGGCGTGACATGCAGGGCGCTCGCTACCTTGCCGGAGGCGCCCGAGAGGCGCCCATCAGTCACCAGGGCGACCTTGAGCCCCCGGTCCAGCAAGCTGCCGAGCGCAGGCATCAGTCGATGCAACTCGGGCATGCCATTGGCTTTCGGGCCCTGGAACCGGATCACCACCACCGCGTCGGCCGTGATGGAGCCCGCCTCGAAGGCGGACAGGAAGGCCTCCTGGGAGTCGAACACGCGGGCCGGCGCGCGCACCACCCGGTGCTCGTCCTTCACGGCGGACGTCTTGGCGACCGCGCGGCCGAGATTGCCGCCCAGGACGCGCAGGCCGCTTTCAGGCTCGAACGGGTCGGCGGCGTCCCGGAGGACCGCCCTGTTCCGGCTGGTCCCTGGCGAGGGGCTATAGACGAGGCGACCTTCTTCCAGGCCGGCCTCGACCGCGTATCGCCGCAGCCCGAAGCCGGAAATCGTGTGGACGTCTTCGTGCAGCAGGCCTGCGTCGATGAGTTGGCCGATCAGGAATCCGACCCCGCCCGAGGCCTCGAACGCGTTGATGTCCGCCGATCCGTTCGGGTAGATCCGCGCCATGAGCGGCACGATCTTGGAAAGGGCGTCGATATCGTCCCAGGTCAGCTGAATTCCGGCGGCCGCCGCCACTGCGATCCAGTGAATGGTGTGGTTTGTCGACCCGCCCGTCGCCAGCAGCGCCACGATGGCGTTGACGATCGACTTGGCGCACACGATGTCGCCGATGCGCCGCCCTTCCGGGGCCCGCGCGGCCCCTGCGACCTCGTCGACGGAAGCATCAAGCAGGCGGGACCGGAGCTCGCCGCCCGGCTGCGCAAAAGCGGCGCCAGGCACATGCAGACCCATCGCCTCGATCAGAACCTGGTTGCTGTTGGCCGTGCCATAGAAGGTGCAGGTGCCAGGCGCATGATACGAACGCATCTCTGAGGCGAGCAGGGCGGCCCTGTCCGCCTTGCCCTCGGCGTGCAGCTGCCTCAGCTTGGCCTTCTCTTCATTGGACAGCCCGGTCGGCATCGGGCCTGCCGGCGAGAACACGACCGGCAGATGTGGAAACTGGAGAGCGCCGATCAGCAGCCCCGGCCCGATCTTGTCGCAGACCCCCAGGCAGACGACGGCGTCGAAGACGCCGTGACTCAGCGCAACGGCGGTCGATAGGGCGATCACGTCACGGGAGAACAGGGACAGCTCCATGCCGGGCTGCCCCTGGGTGATCCCGTCGCACATCGCGGGAACGCCGCCTGCGACCTGAGCCGTCGCGCCGGCGCGGCCGGCTGCGCGCCTGATCATGTCCGGGTAGCCCGCGAAGGGCTGATGAGCGGACAGCATGTCGTTGTAGGCGGTGACGACGCCGATGTTCGGCGCCGAATCCCCTGTCAGGAGGACCTTCTCCGCCGGGCCCATGGCGGCCGTCACGTGAGCGAGATTGCTGCAGGATGCGCAACTGCGCGCGACGCCGCGCGGGCGAGCGCGGTCGCGCAGCCGGACGAAGTTCCGCCGCGTTTCGCGACTCCGCTCCTCGATCGCGGCCGTCACGCTCACCAGCGCCGGGTGCGGCTCCTTCATCCATCTCCTCCCCTTGTCCCGTATTGCGAAAATTTACAAAAAGAATAACAATCATGTCAACAGTTACCTTAGCTTTAATCAATTTGCAGACGCACCGCAGGGTTGTGCGTGATGGACGGGGAGGGGAGGTTGATGACCCCCAGTCTGAAGCAGAGGATGGAACAGGTGTCCGGCGAGCTCAGTCCGGCTTCGCAGCGTCTTCATCGCTTCATCGCGATGAACATGCACACCATCCCGAACATGACGATCACCGCGACCGCGAAAGGGGCGGGGGTGAGCGAGCCGACTGTCGCTCGGTTTTGCCAGATCCTAGGATTCTCTGGCTTCAAGGACTTTCGAATCGAGCTGGCGAGGCAAACGACGTCGAGTTTCGACTTCGTTCATGCAGATGTCGGGCCGGGAGACAAGCCGGGCGCAGTCGCCTCCAAGGTCCTGGATCGCAGCATCGCGGCCTTGGTGAAGCTGAAGTCCGAACTGGACGACCATGCCCTGGCGCAGGCGGCGACGGTGCTTGCTGACGCAAGGCGCATCGAGTTCTACGGGCACGGCAATTCGGGACTCGTCGCTGCGGACGCGCAGCACAAGTTTTTCCGGCTGGGGATTCCGTGCATTTCCTACGCGGACTCGCATGTCCACATCATGGCCGCAGCCTTGCTCGGCCCACGGGACGCGGTGGTCTGCATTTCCCGTTCGGGGGCCACCCGCGAGTTGGTGCCGACGCTGCATCTGCTGCGGGAGCGTCACGTCCCGGCGATCGGCGTCATGCCGCGGGGCTCTCCGGCCGCCGCGCTGTGCAGTCCCGTGATCCACCTGGATTTCGATGACGACCCCAACGTGTACTCCCCGATGTCGTCGCGTCTTGGGCAACTCGCCATCGTCGATGCCCTGGCCGTGGCCGTCGCGGTTCTGAAGGGCCCCTCCGCGGCGGCCGACATGAAGGCCGCCAAGGCCGCTATCGAATGCAAGAAACTGCCCCTGTCCTGACGGGTGGAAAAGCGAGACCGAAAAACATGACCATTGGCTTTGAGCCGCAGGAGCCCGCCGGGGTCCAGCAGGCCTTTGACGCGCAACTCGCCGAAGACACGCGCCTGCTGGGGCAGATACTCGGCGAAACCCTGCGGGAGCAGGATGGCGAGGCGGCCTTCGAGGTGGTCGAGGCGATCCGGCGGCTGTCCATCGCGGGCCAGCGCCGCAGCGACGACCGGGCCGCCCAGGACCTGGAGGCCCTCCTCCACCGGCTGAGCCCCCGGGAGACCGTCTCCGTCATCCGGGCCTTCAGCTACTTCTCCCACCTCGCGAACCTGGCGGAGGACCGGCATTCCGTGCGCGCGCGTGACACACGCGCGGGCGAGGGCCCGCAGCCGGGCGCGCTGGCGTGGACGTTCAAGCGCATGCGCGACGCGGGCGTTGCCCCCCAGGCGCTCGAGCGCGCGCTCCGCCGTGCGCTCGTGTGCCCGGTTCTCACCGCGCACCCCACGGAGGTGCAGCGCAAGACCACGCTGGACGCGGCGCGCGCGGTCGCGGACCTGCTCGCCGCGCGCGACCGCCTGGCCAGCCCGCGCGAGCGCGCCGAAAACGAGCGCGCCCTGCGCGCGCGGATCGTCCAGCTCTGGCAAAGCCGTATCCTGCGCATGGCCAAGCTGACCGTGCGGGACGAGATCGAAAACGCCCTGACCTATTACCGCTCGACTTTCCTCGCCGAGATTCCCCGGCTCTACGCCGAGCTGGACGAGCAGCTCGGCCATCCGGTCCGCTCCTTCTTCCGCATGGGCAACTGGATCGGCGGGGACCGCGACGGCAATCCCAACGTGGACGCCGACACGCTGGAGTTCGCCGTGCGCCGCCATGCCGAGGTCGCCCTGCGGCATTATCTCGCCGAACTGCAGAGCCTGGGGCAGGAGCTGTCGACGTCCTCCCTCCTGGCGCCGTGTTCGCCCGAGCTCCGTGAACTCGCCGAGCGGTCCGGGGACGAGAGCCCGCACCGCCGCGACGAGCCCTACCGCCGGGCGCTCGCCGGCATGGGCGCGCGTCTGCGCGCGACGCTTCGCGTTCTCGCGGGCGGCGACAGCGCGGCCTTCGCCGGGGCGCCCGGGGCCGCGGAGCCTTATCCCGACCACGCCGCCTTCGCGGCGGATCTGGGGACGATCCGCGAGTCCCTGCGGGCCCACCATGGCGCGGCCCTGGCCCGCCCCCGCCTGGATCCGCTGATCCGCGCCGTCGATGTCTTCGGCTTTCACCTGGCGACCACCGACTTGCGGCAGAGTTCGGACCGCCACGAAAGCACGCTGGCTGAGTTGCTCGCCGCGGCGCGCATCGAGCCCGACTACGCGGGTCTCGACGAGGCGGCCAAGCAGCGCCTGCTGCTCTCCATGCTCCGGGATCCCCGCTCCCTCCGGGTGCGGGGCCATCGCTACAGCGAGGACACCGAAAGCGAGATCGCCGTCTTCGAGCGGGCCCGAACGCTCCGGCAGGCGTTCGGCCCGGATGTCATCCGTCACGCCATCGTCAGCCACACCGAAGAGGTGAGCGACCTGCTCGAGGTCCTGCTGCTGCAAAAGGAGTGCGGCCTCATGGCCGGCGCTTTCGCGGCCGGGGAGGGCGGCGACGCCTCCTTGGCGCTGGTGGTCGTGCCCCTCTTCGAGACGATCGAAGACCTCCGGTCGGCGGAGCGGATCATGCGCGACTTCTACGACGCGCCCGGGGTCGAGGCCCTGGTGCGGCGCTCCGGCGCGGAGCAGGAAGTGATGCTCGGCTATTCCGACAGCAACAAGGACGGCGGCTACTTCACGTCCAACTGGGAGATCTACCGCGCCGCCACCGCGCTGACCCGCCTGTTCGAAAACAAGCCGGGCGTCACGCTGCGCCTGTTCCATGGCCGCGGCGGCTCGGTGGGGCGCGGCGGCGGCCCAAGCTACGACGCCATCCTGGCCCAGCCTCCAGGAGCAGTGAAGGGGCAGATCCGCCTCACCGAGCAGGGCGAGGTCATCAACGCCAAGTACGGCGCGCCGGAAATCGGCCGCCACAATCTCGAGACGCTCATGGCCGCCGCCCTGGAGGCCACTCTGTTCGAGAAGGAAGCCGACGCGCCTCCCGAGTTCCTCCAAGCGGCTTCGCTACTCTCGGATGCGGCCATGCGGGCTTATCGCGCTCTGGTCTACGAGACGCCCGGCTTCGTCGAGTTCTTCTTCGCGGCCACGCCGATCCGCGAGATCGCCGAGCTCAACATAGGCTCCCGCCCAGCCTCGCGCCGCGCCTCGGGCCGCATCGAGGATCTGCGGGCCATCCCTTGGAGCTTCTCCTGGGGGCAGAGCCGCGTCGCCCTGCCGGGCTGGTACGGCTTTGGGGCCGCGGTGGAGGACTACCTGCGCGGCGGCGGCGCCGAGCGCCTCGATCTGCTGCGCCGGATGCATGCGGAATGGCCGTTCTTCCGCACGCTGCTGTCCAACATGGACATGGTTCTCGCCAAGGCCGATCGGGCCGTCGCGCGCCGCTATGTGGAGCTCGCGCCCGATCGCGCCGCAGCGGATGCGATCTTCGCCGCCATCGAGGCCGAGTGGGACCGGGTGGAAGGAGCCCTCGAAGCCATCGCCGGCCACCGGGCCCGGCTGGCGGACAACCCCGCCCTGGCCCGCTCCATCGCCCATCGCTCGGCCTATATCGCGCCCTTGAACCACCTGCAGGTGGAGCTCCTGCGGCGCTGGCGGGCCGGCGAGGTCCAGGAGGAGGCGCGGCGCGGCATCCTCATCTCCATCAACGGTGTGGCCGCCGGGTTGCGCAACACGGGGTGATCGAACCCCAGGCGCGGGCCGCCCAGGGCCGCCCGCGTCGGCCGATCAGACAGCGCCGCGACGCCCGGCGGGCCCCATGCGCGCCGGCTCGCGCTCGAGACGGGTCGTGTCCGCAGTTCGGCCCGCCTCAGCCGAGGCGCGCGCAGGCGTGAGCCGTCGAGAAACGTCTGCTGCGTCGTCAATGTCCTTCGCCAGCGCCGCGAATTGCCGCTGGATCTCTCCGATCCGGTCCTCGGGGGAAATGAACACCCGCTCCCAACGATCCCTGAGGTCGGGAGCGTCCGGCGTGTCGAATTCATCTCCGGACGGCCGCAGACCGTCGAGCCGGCGGATCAGACCTGTTAGCTCGCCATGGAGGACGTCGAGCAACTCGTGCATGTGGACATCTCGCTCCGCGCCCCGGGCACGGGTTTGTGCGATCTCGGACGCTTGCCGCCTCGCGCGAGGCGCCTCCGGGGGCGCTTCGCGAGGGTGATGCGCGCTCATGGCGCGGAGCAGTTGGTCCATCTTGGCGATCAAGATTGGCTCGAGGCCGCTGCGAGCGCCCGGATGAAGCTCCTCCGACTTGCGCCGATCGACGGGCCAAAAGGCTCCCGCCCCGTTGAACTGGTCCGGCGCCGATTCGGCCGCAGCCATGGACGAGAACCGCTCGAGAGCCGCGCGCTCATGGTCCCGGGCCAGAAGTTCAGCCCTCTGATCGCGCCCAAGCTGTTGAGAATCGCGGATCGACCGATCGATGCCGTCGAGCCGATCCGAGATCAGGCCGATCGCGTCCCGCAACGCCGTGGCCGTCTGCTCCTGAGCCCGCAACAGCGACTTGGCTTCGCTGCGCCACCGCGTTTCCGTGGCCTCGAGAACGCTGACCACATTTTCCAGCGCCGCGGCGGCTTTCCTCTCCGTTGCGAACGATCGAGCCTCCATCTCCTGGAGCGTTCGGCCGATTGTCGAGGCCAGGTCGTTTCGCTCCAGGCGAGCGCGCGGAAGATCGTGCCCGGGCGGCGGAGCGGGCGCCCGGGGAGGCGCAGCGGTCAGGGAGGCCAGCCGGCTCTCGAGTTCCGCGATCCGGTCGGAGAACGGCGCAGCACGGTCTTGGTTTGTGTTTGGCATCGCCTCATCCCCCCTCTTGTCGCGCCATTCGCGCCAACCACGAGAGGCATGTCCCGCGGCGTCCCGTCCTCGAGGTGCTGCGCGCCAATCGGTGACGACGGAGCCGAGCCACTCCTTCAATGTCGCGCCGGCCCCAGGTGAGACGTCTTCGGACCAGTCCTGCGCTTCAGCGGCGTCGTACTCATTGTGTCTCGACAGCTTCATGCCGATCCCAGCCGTAAAGCCAATCCGGCCGCGCGCTCCCTCGGACGCCCGTTTCAGCGTTGTTGAAACTTAACATTTATCAAGTTTGTTGAAATTTGTTTAACAAAGCGTTCCGCTCGGCCGAACGCCTCTCCTGCTCGCCGACAACTGGCGCCGTCCAAGTCATGCGGTCGCGCGATCCCCAGCTTTCACGATGCTCCCCAAAACCGACAGGCGACATGTTCGCGCGTAAATTCAATTGCGCTCGCCATTACAACTTCTCATGCGTTGATTCCCTTGTGGAATGCATCATCAATTAAGAGACGATTAACGTCATCACTTGTCTGAGGAGAAACGACAATGGATATGGGAGGCGTTGGCAGGATCGGCGGCGGGCATGGCTCGCAGGGCAGCTACGGGAGCGAAACGTCATCGACCTCGGGGCGCAATTCCACGATTCAGCAACTGCTGCTTCAGGTGCTGCAACTCTTGATGTCCCAGCTTCAGCAGTCCTCTCAGGACGGGGGCAAGGGCAAGTCTCAAACAGCCTCGACTGACCAGAACTTGAAGTCCATGGTCGACCAGCTGCAAAAGCTGCTGGCCGATGGCAATGACACAGACTCCTCCGAGACGAAGCAAATCACTGACCTCATCCAGAAGCTGATGCAGGCGATCAAGGATTTGGATCGGAAGGGAGGCGCCAAGGACGTCAAGTCGCTGCTGTCGGACGCCCTCGACGCTCTGAAAAACGGCGATCTGGCGACGGCTCAATCGAAGCTGTCCGAGGCCACGGACGCGCCGCTGACGAAGAAGATCTGAAACCCAGCCAGCCGAACGGCGGGCTTTCTGCACGATCGCGGACGGCAAGCTCTTGAGGCTTCCGTTCGCGATTGTCGTGTTCGGTCAATAGTCGAGGATCTCCGTCTGGCCGTCCTTGCTGAGCCGGATCCTGCTGTCCTCGATGCCATCCAGGCGCCACCCGCCCGGGAGAAGGGAGCCAAGGCCGTACCGTTTGCCGTCGCGTAGAGTGACGGACGGGCTCGGCTCCATGCTGGCGAAGGCCAGGTCGACGCGGGCGTCCTGCTGGATCCGGGCCTGGACCGAAACCGCCAGGTCATGCCGCTTCGCGAGGTCCTGAACCATCTGCTTGGCGAGAGCCAGGTCCTGAGGAGAGCCTCGGCCGCCGATAATGATGCGGCTGCCGGAAAGAGTTGCGCCGAGTTCGGTCCCGATGCCCTTCAAACGCTTGTTCAGGGCCTCGATTCCGGTTTCCGGTGACGATGGCGCGACGGAGCCAGCCTGAGGCTTGACGAACGACGTTCCCGTTGGGACGGACGTCCTCATCATGTTCCATCCGAGGATGATGACGCCGATGGCGCACACGCCGCCAAACGCGAGCCATCCCATGCGGCCCGGTTGACGTGAGGCTCTTGGCTCAGTCCCCGCCGTGGTCGCCCGAGAGGTGTGCTGGCGTCTTCCGTCGATGACCTCGATCGTCACGCCGCCGCCGATCAGCCGCAGAGCGCCGCTCGCAACCTCAGCCTTCTCGCCCGGCGCCGCCTCCGCGCCATTGATCACCACGCCTTCGGCGAGCGGCACAACCGTCACAGCGTCGTCCACGTCGATTTGCGCGAGGCGCTTTTCCTGGCAAACGCCAAGAAAAATGTCGCAATCCAGCCCCGATCCAATCAGGTGCGAGCCTCTCCCGAGCTCAAGGCGCGCGCCATCTGACTCCGGCGCGACCAGCACCACCGACACCGCCGTTTCGGGGGCCAAATGATCCTCGTTCAGGGCCACAGGAAACCTCTGGAACGCTCATCGGATGCAGACCGGAGCCCCTCCAGCGCGTAGGACTGAGGATCGGCCCGGCCATAGCGGATGATGTGGACGGGCGACATCGGCTCGTCACGCCCATAGAACTTGATGAGCCGCAGGATCTCCGCGGGGCCGCTGAGCAGCGCGCTTCCCTCTGCCGCGTTGAACCGCACAAGGGGTTCGGAGGTCCAGGGGAACGCTGACCGGACGACTTCGGCGAACTGCGCTCCGCCCGGCGCGGGGTTCAGCACAGCGCGGTCCAGGTCGCGGGTGCTATGAACCTCCAATCGCGTCCCGTCGAACGCCACGAAGAGTGAATGCGCACGCGCCAGGGCAGACAGGCTTTCGGAAATCGGCCCCCGATTGCGCCAGTTTTGAACGACAGCATCCGTGCGAGCCCGCCACGTGATCTGCAATCCGGCCTCGCCGGCCAGAAAGTTGACGACGTCCTGCAATGGGGCTTCCACGACCTTGAGCGAAACCACCTTGTTAAGCGCGCTGGCCGCTTCTGGCGATGCTGGCCCGGTCGCAGCGCTGAGCGAACCGCCAACGCGATTTGCGGAGTTCGATTGCGTCTCGCCCCCGATCGCTGAAACGGCGCCGCCCATGACGCCGAACAGAATCAGGATGGCGAGCGCCTGGCGTTCTACTCCCGAGCAGGCAGGCATCCCGTGTCCCCTTGCAGCGCCGCCATATCCACGTCCGAATAAGGTCAAATGTTGATTAATATCAAAATAATGCAGGAGAGTTGGGGCATTCTTGTCGCTCAGAGGGTGAGCCCCGCTTCCTCCATCGCGCGCGATACGGCTGGATAGAGCGCCGGGGGGATTTCGGAACCGATCGGCGTCGACGCCAGGTGGTCGACGACCTCCGGGTTTCTCGCGACCTTCGTTGTGGGCGCCGTGGCCAGGAGCGAGGCCACCCTCGAGGGAGGTCCTCTCCAGATCAACACAGGGGCGGAGTCGCCTCCAGTCTGATAGCGCAACGCGACCGCTTCTTTGTCGGACAGGAGAACGATCGAGGCGTCCTGCTGCTCCTGCCGTTGCTCCTGGACCCGCTCGCGACGCATGGGGGCCGAGGACATCAGCTCGTACCGCGCATCGGCCATTGCAGCCTTGATCTCCGGAGACCCGTCAGTGTCCTTGCGCTCGCGTTTGACGTCACTGTGGGACATCTTGTTCTCGTGCCGGAAGACGACACGGGAAATCTTCAGGTCCAACGCGCCGAAAACAAGGTAGATGACCGCGACCAGGGCCAGGAGCATTCCCAGCAGGTAGACTGCCAGGCCTCCGACGCAGGATATCCCGCAGGAAGGCGCATCAAGCAGCGAGCGCAGATTCGAAAGGAGGACATAGGCAGTCGCGAACGAGATCAAGACCGCTTCTGCGATGTTGAAAACGATACGCTTCAGGGCCGGCAAGCCAAAGATGTTCTTCAGGCCGGAGACGGGATTGATCCGCTGAAAGTCCAGCCGGACGTTCTCGGCGAAAAAGCCGAACACACCGGTTTCCATGACCGCGGTGAGCACCAGGATGCACGCGGCGATCATCCCCAAGGTGAGGAAAAAGACCGCCGCCGCGCTCAAAGGAGCGAAAAACCCATGATCGAAGAGAAGAGGCTCGCGATCCGACGCTCTGTCGATCAGGTGCTGGCTGACCGCCGCCATCTTGTGGATGGCTGGCGGTGCAAGGACCGCGACGGCCAGGAGAGCCGTCACGAATTGCACGCCCGTCCGAAATTCGGGCGCAGTCGGGAAGCGTCCCTTTCGCGCCAGTTGCCGCAGGTGCTGGGCTGTCGGGGGAAGTTCCTTTTCCTGAGACATCGCTACAAACCCAAGATGGCGCGAGCCAGCTTCAGGCTGTCGGCGAACTCGAATTTCAGGAAGGAGGCCAGGAACATCACGTAAGGCGGGAGCAGCAGCAGAAACGCCAGGTTTTTGAGCGCTGGAGTGCTGTCCCGTACGTGGAACTGGGACTGTCCTCGGCCTGCGAGTTCGGCGCCGAGGCCGACCAGCGTCATGACGAGAAAGAGCGGGGCGCAGAGGACGGCTGCAGACTTGGTCAGCGTGAGCAGAACGGCGCCAAGAGCGCTCCCGCCCGGCGGGCGGATGCTCGGAGCGAAGCTCAGCAACGGCCACACATCATAGGTGCCGTACAAGGACTCGATAACGAGGTGGAAGCCGTCCGATGCGACCAGCCATAGAAGCGCGGTCATAAGAAAGAACTGGCCGGAGACGGTGATCTCGAGAGCGTTGATCGGGTCGAACTGGTTTTGCGCGCTGGCCCCGCGGTCGTTGTCGATCAGGTCGCCGGCGCCTTGGACGGCCCACAAGGGGAGCGCCAGGATCACAGCCACGAAGGCGCCGATCGCAAGCTCCTTGGTGGCGAGAAGGAACAGTCGGAGGACGCCGACCGCCTCGTCCGGGGAGCCTGACCCTAAGCGCGCGGCCATGGGCAATCCCAGCCCGAACGCGATCACGGCCCGCACGATGGGCGGAATGTTGAGCCATCCGAACAGAGGGAAAACCGCGATGAAGCCAGCAGGCCTGGCGGCTGCAACCAGGACAAGACTGATCGCGCCGATCGCGTCGCCGCTCATGGCTTGAGCTTCGCGAATTCGAAGGCCGCCCGGCTGAATTCCACAAGTGGGCCGAGCAGCGTCGCGAAGGCCATGAACAGAAGGCCGCCCATGACGACGATCTTGACGACCAGCGTCAGCGACTGGTCCTGGATTTGCGTGGCGGCCTGGAAGACTGAAATCAGCAGCCCTGCCACCGTTGCAGCCGCAAGCAACGGCGCGCCGGCGACGGCGACGGCCAGCGCGCATTCATAGATCAGCTGGTAGAGCGCATCGCCGGACATCGTCAGCCGTACGACGCCACCAGGTTCTGGAACAGGCGCGTCCAACCCTCGATGACGACGAACAACAGGATCTTGAGAGGGGTGGACACGACCGTCGCCGACATCATCTGCAGCCCCGCCGTGACCAGCACTGCGCTCACGATGATGTCGACGGCGAGAAACGGCATGTAGAGCAGCAGCCCGACCTGAAAAGCGCGCGTCAGCTCATCCAGCAGAAAGGCGGCCATGAGGACCATCAGTCCCGACTTGTCGGGCGTGGCCTTCGTTCCGGCCGCGGCTGCCGCCGTCACCAGCTGCCGCGAACTCTCCGTCGACAACCGCGACATGAACTGCTTGAGCGGCTCGGACGCATCCCGAATGATCAGCAGCGTGTCCTGAAAGCTTTCGGCCCTGAAGCGCGACGTCGCCACCCTGTCGACCGTCGCTTCGATGACAGGCCCCATGACCAGTCCCGAGAGAACGATCGCCATGGTGTAGATGACGATGTTCGGCGGCGTTTGCTGGATGCCGAGCGCGTTTCGCACGATCAGCAGGATCACGGAGATCTTGGTGAAGCTGGTCGCGACGACCGCTACAAACGGCAAAAATCCGAGCAGGGCGACCACCCCTGCCAGCGGAAGAAGTTGTTGGACCGAGTTCATGCCCGCGAACTCATTTGAACAGGCTCAGCACGCGAATGCCGCGCCGCCCCTCGAGGTCGACAATGCGGCCGCTGCCGATGCGCCGACCCTCCGCCATGATGTCGACCAGGGTTGGATCGCCGGCGACCTCGAAGATGTAGCCTGGCCCGATCCTGGCGAGATCGCCGCAAGGGGCGGTGGTCCGGCCCACTTCGAAGATGAGGCGGATCGGAATGGTGTCGGTCGATCCGTCAAGGGTTTCTGGGTCGTCGATCGGTTCGCCAAGCATGATGCGTCCTATCCTTGCGGCGGCGGCCGGCTTTGGCCTCTCCGTCGCGGTCCAGTCATGCGCTGAAGCGATGGCGGCGCACACATGCGTCGATCCGAGCAGCAGCGTCGCCTCGTCGTGCTCCTCAGGCGGTCCGTCCATCTCGATGACGTCGCCCGTTTCCAGAGCGCGGAGCTCGGCCAGACCGACCAGCGCGTAGCCGACGGCGCATCGGACCTGCATAGGCAGGTCGTACGCCGTTTCGCGGGCCTCCTGATGGGGCCACCCCCGCAACAGCTCGTACAATGCCTGCGATAGCGAACCCTGGGTCTCGATGGCGACCACGGCGCCGAGATCCGGGAGCTCGAACCCGAACGCCGAAGAGTCCGGCCGGTAAGCCTTCTCCTCGACGGCTTCTTGAATCCAGACGGACTGGTCAGCAAAAGCGCTCGCCAGAAGCCAGTTGGCGATTGACGGCCAGTGCTCCCGGCTCAAATCGGACACCGAGATGAAGGGGTCCGCGGCTTTCAGAAGGGCGAGCCATGTGGCTCGCGACACCCAGGCCGAGAAGGGAGCCGCTCCCCACTGGCCAGACAACTGGAGAAGAGGGGGCGCGAGCCCTGCTGCGCCGTCCAGCACAGCCGGACGAACCTGAATGAGCCCTGTTCCGTCCGGAAGGGGCAGACCGCGGGTGTCCCACCTCTTATGCAGGGACGCTGCCCGTCGGCGCTCCGAGTCGGACACCTTCTCGACCAGCAGCTTCTCCACGTGGCGCAACCCCTCTCTCGATTGCGCCTATAGGGCAAGAAAATGATTTTTGATAATTTTAGTCATCTCCCCTTGCCAGGTCCACGCGTCGCGCTTCCTGCTTGCAATGAGCCCAAATGGCTTCTCGGCGTCCCGCGTGCGCCATGACGTCGATCGAGGCCCTCAGCCGCTGTTCCGCGGCGCTAAGCGAGGCCTCCGCCTCCGTCACAGTGTCGAGGTGGGCGAGCAAACTTCGTTGGATCCGTTCACGGGCGGTGGAGCTCAGGCGGTCGGGCGCGCTCCGAAAGCCCTCGCGGAATTGGGCCAGCACCGCCCTGCAACTGTCCGTGCGCTCCTGCCATGCGCGCTGGGCCGCGCTGTCCTGACTTCGGCGTTGCTCCGCAATGGTCGAGCGGTTTTGCCAGAGCGTATGCAACATGGCGATGGCCGCCCGCTCCTGGCGATTGGCGCTCATGCGAGCACGCTCTCGGCCAGGGCGACGCTGGCTCCAAAGTCATGTGCCTCGGCGAGGTCTTGAGAGAACGAGGCCTGCACCGCCCGGAATGTCTGGATCGCAGCATCGATCTCCTGATCTGCGCCCGGCTGATATTCGCCCACCCGGATCAAGAGTTCGAATTTTTGATAGGCCGCCAGGCGCGCCCGGATCTGCCGAGCCAGCGACAGGTGCTCCGGGCTGACGAATTCAGGCATCAGACGCGACTGGCTCTTGAGGAAGTCGATGGCAGGGTAGCGGCCGCTGCGCGCCACCTCCGGGCTGAGATAAATATGGCCGTCAACCAGGGATTGAACCTCCTCGACGATCGGATCGGTCTCGATGTCTCCCTCGGCCAGAACGGTGAAGAAGGCCGTGATGGACCCGTAGGCGGCAGAACCGCACCGCTCGATCATCTTGGGCAACTCCGAGAAGACCGACGGGGGAAAGCCCCGTCTGGCCGGGGGCTCGCCCATCGCCAACCCCAGCTCGCGGATGGCGCGCGCGACGCGTGTCAGGCTGTCGATGATCAGGAGGACGCGCTTGCCCTCGTCCCGCTGCGCCTCCGCGATTGTGATCGCCGCGAGCGCCGAGTTGAGGCGCTCAACGGCCGGCCTGTCCGACGTCGAAGCCACGATGATGGACCGCTCCGCTGCGCCCAGGCGTTGCAATTGCGACGCGAATTGGCCGACCTCCCGCCCGCGCTCGCCGATCAGGCCGACCACGATGACGTCAGCCTCCTTCGACCCTTGCACGATTTGCGCGACCAGGCTCGACTTTCCGGCTCCCGCAGCGCCCATGATGGCCATCCTTTGGCCGATCCCGCAGGTCAGCATCGTATCGATGGCCGTCACGCCGGTTGGAAAGGGATCCGTGATCGCTCGGCGCTGATCGGGCGGCGGCGGTGCGGCGCGGAGCGGTGCGCGACGGCTGAAACCGAAGGAGCCGCCGGCGAGCCGCTGCGTGATTTGCCCGCGGAAATTCACGACGCAGCCCATGATCGAGGCGCCTGTCTCAGCCGTCGCGACCTCTTCCAGGCGGATCACGCCGCAATCGCTGGCAAGCTGCGGCAATTCCTCGAGCGGAACCAGGCAGCTGACGCCATCCGCGAAGCCGATCACTTCCGCCAGTCCCAGCCGGGCGCCGTTCGGGCGGACGATGCTGCACAGCCCTCCGATGGTGGCGTGCCCGACATCCGCGAAGATCATGTTCGAGCGGATCTGCCGGATCGCGCCCATGCTCCGGTATGGCGACGCGGCTCCGATCTTGCTCGCGAGTTCGGCCCTGGCTGAATCGATGCCCCGGCGTACCTGATCGAGCTGTTGTGTGTGTTGCGTGCTCACGAGGCCTCGCCATGTCGCGCCGGACCGCCGATCTGCTCGATCACCCGCTCGATCTGTTGGCTGAGTCCAACGAAGTGGCGCCCGAAGGGCGTGCTCAGGATCATGTCGTCGCCGGACAGCCAATCATCGACTTGGACGACGACATCATCCCGGCCGGCGAACGCAGCCTGTACGGCGGAATGCCGCTCCTTTGAAACAGTGATCGCCGTCCGCTCTCCATGCCCTAGCTCTCGAACCGCGGCTTCAACTGCCGAGTTCACCAGCTCAGGAGGGGGCGACCCAACGATCTTGCGCAGAGCCTGCGTCACGAGCTGAAGAACTGTGTCTCTGAGGCCGTTGCTGGCCGATTCGATCTCAAAAGCCAGTCCCTGCAACTCGCTGAGAAACAGCTCGCGACAGTCGGCCAGGCCTGACTCGAATCCCTCGCGGCGCGCCCGCTCGCGCTCCTCTTCGAGGGAGGCGTTCACTGCCGCGGCCGCTTCTTCCTCCCGCTGTTTCCGATGCGACGCCTCGTCCAGGAGCGCGACATTGGCCTTTCGGATAACGCCCATGTCAGGCCCTCGCGCTCGCTGCGGGGATGCTCGCCGGGCCTTGCTGGTCCCGCCACGAGCGCCACGCCAGTTCAACGACTTGCGCGCCATGGCGCAAGGGAGTCAGGAGAGCTGAGCCCCCCTTGGCGCAGACGAGGTCGAACCATGCCAATGCGCTGGGCTCCCGCTCGTGGAGGAACTTGGCCAGGCATGCTTCGCCGGTCGCGAGGGCCTGGGCCGGGCTCAGCCCCACGTCGCGAAATGTCGGCGCGTCCGAGGCCCGCGAGAGAGCAAAGGACAGCGCGAAGGCGCCGTATTCCCCCTCCAGCGCGGTCCGCGCCTCCCGGGTCAGAAACAACGGAAGCGCCTTGGCCAGAACGCCGAGGCCGATGGCTGTCGCCAACTGCCGCCGGACGGCGGGAGGCCCGAACAGCATCTCGCCGGCCATCTCGGAGAGCGACGCGGGATCCACGAGGCCATGGCGCCCTGCGAAGATGCGGAGGGCGTCCCCAGGCGCCTTCGAGTGGGCGAGCACGCCAAGCCCGCCGCCGTCCGGAGCGTGCTTCGTCTCCTGCAATCGCCGCCAGGCTTCACGGCGCCGTTGGACCTTTCGAATGGGGAGCGGAAGGACCATCAGATCTTCGCGTCCTTGTCGGAACGTCTCAGGCGGAGCGCCGAGAAGGCGAGGCCGGCGGCGCAAGCGGCGAACAGCATGCCGGACCCGATGCGCTCCGGGGAGGAATCGAAGGCCGACGGGGCCTGGGCGGCGCCTTGGCCCAACGACGCAAGCGGCTGCGCCTCGACCAGCACCACGGCGACGTCTTCATTGGCGAGGCCGGCCAAAGCCTTGCCGATGATCGCCTTGGCCTGCGCCGTGAGCAGCACCTGGTCCGCTCCCGCCCTGTGCTTGATGAGGGCGGAGGCGGACGGCTTTCCGATGGGCTGGCCGCGCAGATCCTGGTCTGGGGTGACGACATGCACCCGTGCGAGGAGGACCCCGTCGAGCGACGAGATCGAGCGCCCGAGCTCTTGGCTTGTCGCGTAGGCCAGGCGAGCTCGCGTCTCGGCCGGACTCATGACCAGCTTGCCGGTGGGGAACAGGTCGTCCACGGACTTGTACTGATTGGCCGGCAACCCCAGAGCCGTCGCGGTCGCCGCTGCTTGCGGCAAGGACGAGCCGGGAACGAGCACCTTGTAGAGGTCCCCCTCGGCAACCTCGCGCTCCGCCTGGATGCCGGCGGCATTGAGGGCGGCGACCAGTTCGTTGGCCTCCTGTTGCGACAGGTTCCTGTAGAGTTCCTTTTCGCTGCACCCCGCCAGCATCAAGGCGGCGGACAGCGTGACTGCTTTGAACAGACTCTTCATGCTCCCCTCCATCGCTTCGACGCAGGCTTAGCCGCCGCCGCCGCCTGATTGCAGCGTCCGCAAGCCCTCGGTCACCTTCTTGAGGCCGGTGATGAAAACGCTCGCAGTATTAAGGCCAATCGTCAGCTTGTTGGCGGCCACGTTCACGTCTTGCAGGGCCATTGCGCGCTTTACCGCCGCCTCTCCAAGATCATCCTGGTTTGTGCTGGCCGATGGAGCCGACCGCCGGAATAGGTCTCCTGTGGATAGGTCCACGTTAAGACCAGCGTCGATGGCGCTCGAAAGGGGCTTCAGGGCCTCTAGAATTGAAATATCGTTACTCATGACGCACCACATTTCGCTTAAGATCAGTGATTGAATCGCCCGATTGATTGTTCGCCGGCGGAGAGCCCCAATTTAGCATGGACTTTCATCGACTTCGCGGCGGCAGCCTCCAATGTGGACAACACTGGAAGATCAATGGCCGCGTCCTGCACAAGCGTAGCCGCGAAACCTCGGATGTTTTCGGGAACAACCATGCAGACCTTTTCGAGATCCGCGTGCGCAGCGCGCCACCCCCTAATATCCGCAGCAAGCCGACGGAGTTCTTCGTCCGCCGCGATGATATCGCTGACCGCGGGAGAGACTTCCGCCTGAGCTTCCAGAAGCGCGATCGCGGCTTCGTCGAGATGCAAAGCGTGGAGAGTGCCGGTCGCATCGCACTGCCTCGTAGCGATCTGGGTTGAAAGCCGCTGGCGAATGCGCCTTTCGACCTGCGCCATGTCGTCCCCCTCCAGGGAGGGGGTAGCCACGAGTTCCTCGAGGATAGGCCGACCATATGCGAGAGAAACGCCGCCAAGGAGAAGCTTGCGCATCAACGCGGCGACTTGCGCCTTCTCGTGCTTCATGGCTTCGGCGGCCAGCGACGGATAACGCGGCTCCATTTTCTTGACCCAATCCGTCACGTCGTCCGCATGAAGTCGGCGCGGATACTCGACAGCGATCGCGCGGCCAAGTTCGCTTGCGACGTAGGGTGCGGCGTCTTCCGACGGCAGCTTGACGGTCCGAATGTGCACTCCTTCGATCTCGATGCGGATCTCTCCAGCGGGCAAACCCGGGTCCGCGCGAATGCCAAAAATGGGGCAGGGGAATCCAATTTCCGCGACTACTCTGGTGATCGTTTCGGTCATGAGATTGGCGAGGCCATCACGCTCCAACCGGTTCAGGTCGGACGGATGGCCGGCGAACACATAGGGATCGTACACGGTGGCGTGGAGCAATTGCTGGGGCTCGCCGAGGTTCGTGGTGGCAGCGTAATCATCCTCGCCGGACGACGTGTCCTTTGCAGCGGCTTTGCGCTTGATCTCGGCGACAATCAGGGGGAGCAGCAGGAGCGCGCCCAGTCCGAGCGACACGGGCGCCGGGAACCCTGGAAACAGCGTCAAAGCCAGGGCCGCGGCCCCGAGAGCCCCGAACATGCGTTTGTCGCGCGCGAGCTCCTGGATGATCGAGGAGCCGACCGCCTGTGAGCCGGCGCTGCTGACGCTCGAGAGCAGGATGCCGGCTGCCACAGCCGACAGCAGCGACGGAACCTGCGCGACAAGCGCGTCGCCGACGCTCAGGATGGCGTAGCGGCCGATGGCGTCGCCGAAGCCGAGGCCCTTCTGCATCGTGCCGATGATGGCCCCGCCGAGCAGGTTCACGAAGATCATCACCATCGTGGCGATGCTGTCGCCCTTCACGAAGCGCATGGCTCCATCCATGGCGCCGAGAAGATTGTTTTCCTTGCGCAAGGCGTCTCGCGCGAGCTTGGCGTCCTGGCGGCTCATGTCGCCCGCCTTGACGTCGGCCTCGATCGACATCTGCCGCCCGGGCATGGCGTCCAGCGCGAAACGCGCCGCGACCTCGGCGATGCGCTCCGCGCCTTTCGTCACCACGATGAACTGGACGATCGCCACCACGAAGAAGACGACCAGGCCTGCCGTGATGTTGTTGCGGATGACCAGCGAGCCGAAGCCGTGCACGATCTCGCCGGCCTGGCCGTTCGTCAGGATCGCCCTCGACGTCGCGACGCTGAGCGCGAGGCGGAAAACGGTCGTCACCAGGAGAACGACCGGAAACGTGAGCAGATCGCCGGTGCGAGCCGCCAGGGCCACGAAGACGACGAGGGCGAACCCGGCAAGGATGTTCACGGCGATAAGGACGTCCAGCATTCCCGGCCGGACAGGAACGACCATCATCGCGGCGACGACAAGCGTCGCCGCGATGAATGCAAAGTCTCGACCGGCAGAGTTGCGAATGAAAGATTGTAAGCTTGCAATCATACGCAACCTCCGCGTGCGGCGAGACAAGTGTAGACTAAATCACTGAGCTCTCGTGACGCTCAAAAAAGCCTGTGTAATCTTGCCATTAATGGAGATGGCAGATGCTATGAGGCCCATTTGCTTCTGATTTGCGTCGCTTTCATCTGACTGCTGCTTTTGCGCCAGAGCCTGTGCGACTTCAGAAGCCCCAGTGGAAGGGGTAGTGCTCGATCCACCGCCAGTGGTGGTCGTGGCTGGCGTTCCAACAGCTGCTGTACCCATGCTTTCCTCCTTAACAGTCGGTAAACGCTCCGACTTGAAAAGAGGTATAAAAAAAATAACCGAATGTTAAGTCACGCTCGCATTCATGGCTAACGGGGCCGGAGCGGCTGGGAAGCGCTCCCCGGAGAAGCATCGAGCGCGATTGGGCCGCCTCGGGAAGCAACGGCCGAGAGAGGCGAGCGCGTGTTGTTGGCATGGGCGGGGAGCAACGCCTGCTTGAGAGTCCAACCTGCTGCAGGCGCATGACGTGCCCGGCCTGCTGTTCGGCAGCGGGCAGCGACCTGCCCGAGGCATTCAGCCCGGCGCGTCTTGCCGAACGGAAAACGCCCCGCCCGGTGAACCCGGGCGGGGGCGAAGCGAGTTTCTCCCTGAGCGCCAAAGCTTTGCTTGTCGTGGGGGGGCGCTGCAAAGCCGTGATGGCAGCATACCCGTGCGTCACGGCCGCGCGCCCTCACCAGACGCTTTTGCGGCGCGTGACTGATCATACGGCTGCAGGCGCGCAGTACGCGTGCCTGCTCTGCTCAGACAGTATAGCCAATTTGTTCCCGATCTTGCGCTTGCCAGTAATCGAGATTACCCCAGTACTTTCCAAGATGTGCGTTCATAACTTTCTTGAAATATGCCTTCGCCTTATTCTTCTTCGTCTCTTGGCTGCTATATGCAGCCAAGGCATATCCTAGGATAGCGGCAGAGGTAATGGCGGCGCCCATACCGAACGCCATCCCGCTAAATGTGAAAGGCATTTTCATTGAATAAAGCTTTGCTCCCAATTGGAATGCCCTCGACTTAAAAGTTGTGCCCAGAGCTTCCACGCCTACGGCGGCGACCTTCCATTTGCCCCATTGCGCCATGCCTTCGAAGAAGGGCAGGACTCCACCAAGGAAATTGACGAGCCCGTCCACCAGCTGAAGATCGTAATTGAAATACTTTCCACTCATGACGCTGTATATTGAGACCGCCCCATATCCCACATACAGGCTGCCAGATATCATCCTGCAAACGGATTCGACCTTGTCGAGCTGCGTTCCAATCGCCCCCCAGGATCCAAATGTCTTCAGGTCTTTCTCTACTTTTGTGAGGTCCGCTAGACTTTTCACGATATCTGATGACGCTGCGCTTAAGAGTCTCAGGTTGAAGCCAGCTTTGGTTAGGCCTACCCCCAATCCCATGCCGGCGATAACGAAGCCAAGTCCGTACTTCACCTTGTCATCCCACTGCTTGCCAGGATTCATGCGCATGGCGATAGCGGTCAAGACCGTTCCAACTAAAAACGATGTAATGTGAACGGCGCCCACCTTGAATGCGAAGGTCATTTGCCGGACCTTCATTTTCATGGTGGTCCCAAATTCTCCCCTGTAGGCTTTAGTAACTTCCGCAACGAGTTCCTTTTGGGTGGTGGCCTTGAACTCCAAGCCTGTCTGCTGTTTGTAGGCTTTCTTCGCGTCTTCCAGAGGAAGTTGGTCTACTCGGACCCACTCGCCGTTTGCTGCTTTCAAATAGCAAGCTCCTTCCGTTGACTCCGGTACTATCCACTTGCCATCATTCTTGCCCATGATGTCATCGAGCGCGGTAAGTACCGCCTTCATGACTTCGTCATCGCGGTCCTGGATCGTATTCTGGAAGCGTAGCGTTGAGGATAAAGCACGTACGGCTCGTTGAGCGAAAATGCCGAGCTTATCCATCGGAAATTTGGGCGTGAGCTTGATTCCGAGCTGCTCAAGGAGGGTCTTTCCCACAGCGCGATAGCTTGCGTCGTCTTCTGGAAGCTTGCCATAGAGGTCGACCAGCGTCTGAATGTCCTTCTGGATATCCGGCTGTGTCGCCAGCGTCATGTTCGTCGCCAGTTCCGTCATCAGAGCGTCGACCTTCTCCGGGCTCAGCCCGGGCAGAAGCGAGGCCAGTTGCGCCAGGATGCCCTCCTTGACCTGGTCCATATCGGGCTGGCCCTGTTTCGTCTTGGCGACGTGATCTCTCAGCGCCTTCACGCTCTCCAGGCTCACCAGGGATGAAGCGTAAGTCATGATCTGGTCCTCGAGGCCAGGCACCTTGACGACTTCACTCCGCATCTTGGGGATGATCGACTGCATCAGCCACTGCGAATAATTTTGCTGGCCCAGGATCCCTTCGAGAGCGTTTTTCGCGATTTCACCCGCCTCGTCACCAGTACCCTTCTTCGTAAAGACCTTGAGATCAAACCCGCGGATAACCTTCGATTTGCCTGCTTCTGCCATGCCGATGCCGCTCATAAGGTTCCGCATGACTCTCGCGAGATGAACGCAATCGTCGTGCTGCGTTGTTGGATCAGGGAAGACTCCCTGAACCGCCTGCTTCAAAACTTGCAATTCCCGCGCGTCATCTTGCTTGAGAGACTCGTCGGCCAAGGCATCCCATAATTTGGGATAGAGATTGGAGAGAGCCGTGGCCAAGGGGGTCGGTATCTGCGGAAGCAACGTCTTGGCCATGGCCGCCCTGGTTTGCTCAGGCGTGAGCGTCTCCGATGCGCCCTGACCCGAACCGTCCGTCTCCGTTGAGGACTTCTTCTTCCCGGCCGGCAGAGTCGATGAATCGACGATGCGACTGTACAGCGCCAATCGGATATTCCCGACCGTGTATTTGCCGTCGCCGCTCCTGTTGCCCGGCAGCCCCGTATCCGCGACTTGGCCAACCATCGTGCCCAAGTCCTCCAACTCGAGCATCGTCTCTTTCATCCCGATGGGGAGCGATGTCGATCCCGCGAGGAATTCGTCGATGTTCTGCTTGCTGAGAGTTTCGTAGACTTTGATGTCATCGTCCCAGGTATCTATCCACTTGTCAGACGTTGTAGGGCCAGGGACCGAAAAGAATGGGCTGTAGATCCACACCGCAAGGGCGCCATCGCGCGTTGTGCTTTGCGGCATCAGCGTCTTGCCCTTGAAGGTTCCGTACAATTCCTTATTAATACGCTGCTCCATTGCATTTAGAAGTTTTGTCAGATGGGTCCCTGACGCGTCTTTTTTCTTGGACCAGAAAATCATCTTCTGAAAGATTGGGTTTGCAGAAAGGAATTGGTAGTAGTTGGAAGTGCTTTTACGCGATTCAATGAAGGAATACAGTTCCTCATTGGAGACGCGGTCGCCAGAATGTTTGATCTGACTCCAATCCTTCTGCAATTGCTGTAGCGCATGGAAGGGCAGCAGAACGCCTTCGTAAGGGCTCGCTACCACGCCCTGAGTCGGCTGGAGATTGATCGTGATTGGGGACAGGAAGTGCTGCAGCAGTTGCGAGACGGTCGGCTCCTGGTTGGGCATGAATGTCCCCAGCATCGCCTTGATGACCGCCGCGCCGGGATTGCCGTTCTGCAAGGCTTTGTCCAGAAGCGTCTTCGTCAGTTTGAAGTCGACGACCATGTGCTTGGCGTCGACATTGGTTGTCGCATGCGCCAAACTGGCTACGGCCCGCACGATCGCTCTCAGGGCGTCCTTTGTGATGGGCTGTCCAGGGAGAATCTCGGGGCTCGCGTCAATCGTCGCGATGAGCTGGCTGACGGTCAGCGTCCCTTCCTGAATTTTGACCGGCAGATAATCTCCGTCATATCGCACATCGAGAGGCGCTCGATTCGTGATCGCGGAGATCATGGCGAACGCCCGTCGGTCCTTCATCAGAATGTCGAACGCGCCCTCCAGAGCCACCTTGGATTTCGACAGCGAGAGATCCGAGACCGGCGTGCTCGACTCTTGATCGAGCTTGGCCTTCAGGCCCTGTCCGAACGCGGGAGCCAACATTCCGAGGACCTGCAAGCCTGTCTGGCCTGCGGCGAATTGGGTCGCCATCGCTTTGGCTTGCACAACGATCGACTGGGCGTTTTGGTAGATTCTGGTGCTGTCGAGTGACGTGACTGCCGCCGGTACGGCCTTTTTGGTGTGGACATAGGCAAGAAGGAGCAATGTGTGGGAAAGCGGGTCCTCGTTGTTGCTGGCCTCCAGCTTCAACGTCCTGTGGGCTGCCGTCGCCTCATCGATGATTGTCTTCGCCTGTGCGTCGGTCAGCACTCCCGCGAGGTCGGGAGCCAGTTCACTATACGTGGTTGGAGACTGAAGCACCTTGTCCACGAGGCCCGGCTCATGGAGATACACGAGCCAGGCGCGCTCAATGCCTCTTGCTTTCGTCGTCTCGAGGCGAGCCGCCGTATCGTAGGTGGAGCTTTGATTTTTGCGGATGATAGCGATGCCATCTCCGTAATCGAGCTTCCGGGCGAGCTTGTCGATCTGACCGGCCCAGCGAAGGGCCGTCGCCATTGCTGTGCTTTTGCCGAGCGTTTTCTTCTCTATGTCGGTTAGCTCGCCCAGGGCCGCACGGGCTATAAGCCTGAGCGCGCCGATATAGTTGTCGTGGCTTTTGGTCGATGGCGTCGGGTCGACGGGCACATCGCCAACCTTGCTCAGAATGGCCTGAGCCATGGTTTTGGACATGAGCGGAGACTTGGCATCCCCAGGCGCCTGCGTGATGGTCGCCCATTGCGAGGCCGTGATCGCAGCCGCGCCACCGTTTCCGGCGCCACTGGTCGATACCCGAAGCCCTTTGGCTGCGCTCGCCGGAGCCAGGATATCGAACATGATGTCGGCCATATGGCCCTGGCCTGCTTCGCTTGGATGAATGGCGTCTGTGCCCTTCCGGTAAGCAGCTGCGATATGGCCTTGGGCGTCCAGCATGCCGTCGAACAGATTCTTAACGAAGATGTCCGGCGGACTACCAGGCGCCTTCTTTCTTTTGAACATATAGGCGGCTATGTCCTCGTAAGCACTAGCGATAGCGTCACGATTGGGGCCACCGTAGTTCGATGGAAACTTGAAGCCGCAGATGACGAGCTTAACGTCGGGCGGCACCATGTCGATCAACTGCTTGTAAGCGGCGATGAATTTAGCTGGGTCCACGTTGAAGCGTGCGTCATTGGCGCCGACAGCGAGGACGATTGTCTTCACGCCGGTGTCGATCATGTTCTTAAGTCTTGTTTTGACGTCCCATCCGTACTTCAGATACTTCGCCTGCTCCTGAGGGTCCCTTTGCGTTCCAGTGACGCTGGCTCCGTGCACGCCTGACACCAGGAGGGGCAAGCTCCGGTCACGGAGCTGGGTCGCCCAAGTACGGGGCGGGGCGCTCCCGCCGGCATCATCCCAATAGAACTGCTGGTCCGACAGGCTGTCGCCCACCACACCGATGGTGTTCGCAGGCGCTGGCAATTTGCTCGGAAGGTGAAAATACCCGCTTGCGTCTCTGTAGCCCTGGAACAGGTATGGCTGGAACGTCGTGCTCGCGGAGCTGGGAACCTCCAACTTGGTGACCGCGTAACCGTAGCCGCTCTGATCAGCCGTGATGCGTGAGAGCCTCTGTGCGACAGGCGATGCCAGCTTTTCCCCGGCCACGCCGAGCTTCGAGATCGTTAGGCGGACCGAACCACCTTTGGGCTGGGTATAAGAGATGACGACGTCATCTCCGGCCCGCAGGGTGAGGCTCAGTTGTCCCTTGTCGTCCGCCTTGGCGGAATGTGTTCTGCCCCCTTGCGTGAATTGGACCACGCCGCCCGCCCCCAAGCCCGTGAGTAAAAGCCCATGCGGTGTGTACCCGAATCCTGCCGGCATGCGGATCGCGGTTTTCGGCGTTTTCAAAGCGCCTTCGCTGCCATGATAGCTTTGGAATTGGCCCGGAACCGGCGTGGGATAAGCTTTCGAGCTCTCCGGATACTGCTGGTTTGTTCCAAGCGTAACGCTCCGTTTCTCACCTGGGGTTCCCAGTTTGCTGATGGAGATTGTAAGGCTCGAGGAGACAGATTTCCCCGTGACACTGACCGTGCTGCCAATGGGGCAAGCAAAAACGAGCTGGCCTACTGCGTCGGTTTTGAGAGATTTGTTTTTGGCGCCCGCCGCCACAACCGGCACTGAATTGCCTCGGTCGTCGGTGGCGGTGACCAAAAAGGGCGCGTTTGGCGGCAGGTCGTTGATCTCTACCAATTGATATCCGGCGGGAACCACGAAGGCGCTGGACACCGGCGCAGTGTCCATCGGGGCGCCCTGATCCGTATCAGGATGGTCCTTGTCGTCAAAAATCTCCTTTGGGACGTGGAACGCCGTCTCTGGTACTGGGCCCCTGATGGACGTGGCGCCGTAATAGACCCGGGATAGCCCCTTGATGTTGACGCCGCCTTCGCGTTCTTCCGCCTTCTTTGCGCCGTATGTAATGTTCTTCAAAGTAACGATTGGTACGCCATCGCCGGAATAGCTGTTAGATTCACCTAGCGTGTGTTGTCCTCCGACGGATCGAATGAGAATGGAATACTCTGCTGGCTGGAATCCCTCGATTAGGACTTTATCGCCAACATGCGCGTCGACAAGCAGATGGCCGACCGGGTCCACGCTGACCTTCTTCGTGACAACTTTCGGTAGCGCTTTACCCACCTCGGACCACGGCGTGATCGTAACCGTCACGGGAGTGCCGGGGGGCAAGCCGCGGACCTGCACCAAATGGGGCGCGCCTTTGCTGCCTGTTGCCGCCGACTTGGTCTGCGACGCCGTCACGGTCGTCGCGCTTGGGCCCGCGATCTCGCTCGGCATGCGCAAGGCGAGCTTAGTGGCCGTATCGTATTCCTGTGCGGCGCCGGGAAGCGGAAGTCCGCTGCTCGCTCCCGAGGTGGGATACTGAGTCTTGTGCGACTCAGGTGCGTCTTGATCCGAGACCCAGACGATGGCTCTTCCGCCTCGAAACTTGTTGGTGAACTCGATGTTGAGCTGCTTTCCTGTGATTGCCACGGGTCCGCCGTAAGCCGTGACATCCTTCATGGTGACGAGAACAGGTTTGCCGAGCGGGGCGGCGAAAGTGACAGAACCGTATGAGTTCGTCCGGTGCGGGACGGGCTTTCCGTCAGGGCCGATGGACTTGTAGTAGGGGACGCCGTCGATCTCGATCGAGATGTCCTTGTTCGGCGGCAGGTGGTTCAGCTCGATCTCACGCGTCCCTGCCGCGCCTGCGGCCGGCGTGATCTTCGGGGGGGCGCTAGGCTTGGTCAGACGAATGGCCAGCTCCGGCATTTGCAGGGTGCCGGTTCCGGACCACACCGTCGCCCCGTTCGTCGTGCCGGCGAGCCTCACGGTCGGCTGTCCTGCGGCGGCGTCGCCCAGTTTGGCGATATCGATCTTCAGTTCGCCACTCTGGGCGACCGTGCCCGTGAGGTGGACGGGCATCCCCTTGACGCCCTTCAGGATGGTCTGCCCCGCGGACGACGCCGTCACGGTGGCGGTCGTCACGCCGCCTGTGCCCGCCACGGGCGTGACCTTGTAGACGCCGGGAACTTTGGGATTCTCCAGGGCGATGGTGAAGCTCTGCCCGCCCAGCGACAGCGTGAGATTCTGGTGCGGGTTCTGCCCGTTGAGCACGAAGGCCTGGGCAAGTCCCGGGGCGGCGGGCTTGGGAGTGGGCTTGACAGGGGTCGTCGCCCAAATCCCCTTCTTCATCCTGAGGGCGCCTTTTTGCGGGGCCTTCGGATCCGTCTCGAACCAGGACGTCGCCACCGTGTGGTTTTTCGCGTCGGCTTGCGATGATGTCGCGCTTTTGACCGTTTGCGTGCCCGAGGTACCGAATGTCAGGCTCACGTCGAGCAGACCTTCGGCGTTTCTTGCTCCGAGGTGCTGCGTCTCGATCGTGATGGTATTGACCTTCGTGGTGGCGCCCGTGAGCTTGAGCGGCATGCCCTCGGCGCCGGTGATGCTCAGGCTACCGCTCGCGCTGGCGACCACTTTGGCTGACGTGCTTCCCGTGCTCAGGCTCGTGACTTTGTAAACGCCGTTCTTCCCCTCAAGCGAGAAAGCCTTGCCGCCCAGGGTCAGTGTAAACTCCTGACCACTGGCCAGATCATTGACTTCGAATACGTAGGGTTTGGCCAGCGTCACATCGCTGGCGGGCTTCACGGAAGGTGTGCTTGATTGTGTGGGCTTGGGCCGGCTTGCCGGCGTTACGCTCTTTTTCGCGACCTCCTTCGGGACCAGCAGGGCCAGTTGCGACATGTACAGTTTCTTGTCCGCGTCGGGTCCTCCGCGGTAGTACTGGGCATTCCCGGACTGGCTCACCGTTCCCTTGGCGCCGACGGCTTGGATCACCCCATACGAGTCCTGGGGTTTGAAATCCGGCGACTTGCCAACCAAGAAATGCGCAGGCAAATCGTCCTTATCGAGGTTGCCGAGCGAGGGAATTTCGACTCTGAAGAACTTCCCATTTGCTTGGCCGTTCAGCCTGATCTTCATCCCGACGCCGCCCACGATGGTGATCTGACCATCAGAGTCAGCCGTCAGGCTCTTGATTGGACTCGCCTTCCCGTCGCGGTTCGGTCGCACGATGTACCGCTTCGTGGTCGCGTCGTATTCGACGTAGGCCTCCTTGCCGTCGACCTCGACGGTCATGGCCTGCCCGGGTGTGAAGCCTCTCAGGATGAGCGCATGCGGCGGATACGCCACGGCGTCGGGCATCCTCAAAGCGAGCTTCGACGCGCCGACTAGGAACGTCTTGAACTGGAGTTTCTGGATCGGGTAGCCCCTGCCTTCGCGCTGAGCCGCCGGCTTGGAGTCATCCAGATTGAGGTCGAGCGTGTCGATGGGCTTGGTTGTCTTGGTCGCCTCGTCATAGAGCGACGCCCTGAGGACCGGATTGCCCTTGGCGTCCTTGTCGACATCAACGGTCAAAGACCCGCCGGAAAAGCTCACGACGATCTTGGTCTTCGCCTTCGTCAACGCGATCGCGGGCAGCACTCCTTTGGCGTTGACCGCCAACGTCTTCACGGTCTTGCCGTTCTCGATGATTTCGACCTTCGCGCCGGGCGGCAGGTTGTTGAGTTCAACGGTTTTGGCGGGCGGGGTCGGCGCAGGCGCCGGCGCAGGGGTCGAGGGCTTGACAGTCTTCGGATCACTCGTGGTGCTGGCAGGCTTCGGTGCAGTTGTGACGGCGGCTGTGGCGACCATGTTCGTCTTCCGTCCTTCGAAACGGGCGCGAGGCCCTCAAGTCGGCAGGCCGGAAACGGCCAACGCCGACGCGAAATCGTGATGGTGTCAGGCGTCAGCTGGCGGGTGGCGTGGAGCCTGCGTCAGTCTTTGCGACTGGGGTGCGCCGGCGTTGCCGCTCCGCTGCGGCAAGGGGGCCGCCCGGGGAGCGTTTCCGAAATCCCGCCCTGCAAAGCGGCGAAAAGCGCGTCTCGTTCTTGAGCACCGATCCCCCCTTCGTTAAAATCTTATAAAGAACGTTATTTCAAACAACGGAAAAAAGTCAAATTCGTGCTTCCAAATGTTAGGTGATGGTGTGCGATGACGCCAACTTTTGGTTGAATCGGAGTGCGGGCAGATTGGGGAAGCTGACCGAGAGGCGCTTCGTTCTCCTGGCCGTCCGCCCCGGAACGCGCCGCGACTAAGGGTGGCGCAGGCCGGTTCCCACCCCTTGCAGCGCTCGGGCCGGGGCCGGCGCGCCGAGGCGCGCCTCTCATCGAAGGAGCCACCCGTGCCACGCCGCCACGAGCGGCCCGGAGATATGGGTCCCCTCCGGTCGTAAGCTTCGTCAGAGCTTGGTTATCAAGGCCGAGACAAGCGGCCGATCAGTCCGCCGACGTCGCTTCGATCCGCCTTGCGTCAATCCTCGCCAAGCGGCAGCTTAGCCTAGGGGGTAGCGCGCTATGAACATGTTCATGAAGACAATCGTCATGGCGTTGGCGCTGGCCATAGCAAGCCCCGCTCTCGCCTTCCCAGACAGGATCACTCGAGCCGTGTGAGCTGCTGCCGGTTTCGTGGACACCGAGATTGGGTGTTTCATGAAGCCGGAGGTGGGCGATGGGACGACGCAGGTTTGGACGGGAATTCGAAATCGAGTCCGTGCGGCTGATCAAGGAGCGCGGGGTCAGCGTGGCGCAGGCTGCGCGTGACCTGGACGTGCATGAGAACGTGCTCCGCAAGTGGGTGAAGGAGTTCTCCTCCGATCCCGTGCAGGCTTTTCCCGGGCACGGGCAAATGAAGCCGGAACAGCTCGAGATCGAGCGCCTTCGCCGGGAGGTCGCCAAGCTGAAGGCGGAGCGTGACATCCTAAAAAAGGCCGCAGCCTACTTCGCGAAGGACGTGACATGAGGTTCGCGTTCATTGCAAAGCTCCGGGGGGTCTGGCCGGTGGCGTGGCTGTGCGAAGCGCTGGACGTGTCACGGTCGGGCTTCCATGCCTGGCTTACCCGGCGGCCGAGTGAACGCTCCCGAAGCGACGAAGAGGTCGGCGCCAAAGTGCGGGCCAGCTTCGTTCGGATCGCACCTACGGCGCCCGTCGCGTCTGGCGTGACGTGCTGGCGGAGGGCATCGACTGCGGCCTTCATCGCATCGAGCGTCTGATGCGGGCTCAGGCGCTTCGGGCAAGGCCCCGCCGCCGCGCTCTCCCTAAGGATGACGGACAGCGCTCCACGATCGCCCCCAACAAGCTTGACCGCGAGTTCCACGCGGCGCGCCCGAACCAGCGTTGGATCGCGGTTTCGCCTACGTCTGGACGGCCGAGGGCTGGCTCTACGTGGCCGCAGTCATCGACCTGTTCTCACGCCGTGTCGTCGGCTGGTCGATGAAGGCCGAGATGACGGCGCAGCTCGTGACCGACGCCCTGGTCATGGCGATCTGGCGCCGAGGTAAGCCGGATCCCCTACTGCATCACTCGGACCAGGCAGCCAATACGCGAGCGAGCAGTTCCAACGGCTGATGGCCGACAATGGCGTGGACTGCTCGATGAGCCGATCAGGGAATGTCTGGGAAAACGCGGCGATGGAGAGCTTCTTCTCCTCGCTCAAGACCGTGCGATGATGAGCTGCTGCCGGTTTCGTGGACACCGAGTTAGGCTAGTCCCACATTCTTCTTAAACTCGACCGGGCTGAGATAGCCGATCGTCGAGTGCCTGCGAACCGCATTGTAGAACCGCTCGATGTAGTCGAACACGTCGGCCCGCGCTTCGTCGCGCGTTCGGTAGACGCGGCCCTTGATGGCGGCCCGCGGTGGACGGCCGAGTGGGTTTAGGCTGGACGAACCTGCCCGGCCTCTCCCCATGGCTTTTATGCCGCCTGTCGGGTGCTGCTGAACGAACGTCAATCTCCGTCAACCAAGGTCCGGGCTGTTTTTGCTGAACGACCATGGGAGGTCATAGAAACCAACATCGGTGAGGCGGCTGGGCTTCGGATCGAAGTGACCGCCCAGGGTCTCGCGCTGAGGAAGTCCGTTCCCCATCGCCGCCATCGGCTTCATCGCAGATAGGAACACCGCCGTAGGTGGATCGCTGATTGGTTCAGTGGTCCATCTATGCGTTTTTCGGTGGGTGTATTGGCGGGTGTATCTGCCGAGTGTATTAGGGCAGAAAACCCTTTGCAAACAATGGTCTTCAGGTGCTGGCTGGGGCGGGAGGATTCGAACCTCCGCATGGCGGAATCAAAATCCGCTGCCTTACCACTTGGCGACGCCCCAATGACTCGCAGCCTGCGCTTCGGTCGGCGCGGACCATAGTGGGGTGGTGGGCCCAGCGCAACAGGGATGCGGGGCGTCGCGGCGCGATGGAAAGACGCTCCGCTCGAGGTTGAACGGAGCGCTGTCTCCTCTAGGCTCGCCGGGCTCAGGGAGGAACCACCCATGGCTGAAGAACTCGTGCTCTACACCCACCCGCAGTCGCGCGGGCGGATCGCGCGGTGGATGCTGGAGGAGGTGGGGCAGCCCTACCGGACCGAGATCCTGGAATACGGCGAGGGGATGAAGGCGCCCGAGTACCTGGCCGTGAACCCCATGGGCAAGGTGCCCGCGATCCGGCACGGCCGGACGGTGGTGACCGAGGCGGCCGCGATTTGCGCCTATCTCGCCGACGCCTTTCCCGAGGCGCGGCTCGCTCCGCCGCCCGGCGATCCGCTTCGCGGGCCTTACTATCGATGGATGTTCTTCGCCGCGGGGCCGCTGGAGGCGGCGGCGGTCAACAGGGTCATGGGCTGGGAGGCGCCCGAGGGGCGCGAGCGCATGCTGGGCTACGGCAGCTACGAGGTCGTGCTGAACGCGCTGGAAGGGGCGTTGTCGCAGGGCGACTATCTGGCCGGCGACCATTTCACCGCCGCCGACCTCTATGTCGGCTCTCATCTTGGCTGGGGCATGCTGTTCGGCACGATCGAGAAGCGCCCGGCGTTCGAACGCTTCTGGGCCCGCGTCAGCGATCGGCCCGCGGCTCGGCGGGCCAGCGAGATCGACGACGCGCTTACGCCGGCGCCGTGAGCGTCGGCGCGCCTTTCGGCGCCGCGAACACCCGACGGTAGCGCGCGATCTCGGCGGGCGGGCCGCTCGCCTTTTCGGGGTTGTCGGACAGCTTCACGGCGGGCCGGCCGTTGGTCTCCGTGACCTTGCAGACAAGCTGCAGCGCGCGCAGGTCCGTGTCGCTGCCTTTCGGCACGCAGCCCGCGAAGTCGTTTGTGAGATCGGTGCCCCAGCCGATCGAGACCGTGACCTCCGCGCGCAAACGCCGGACCGAGCGCTCGATGGAGTCGATCGTCATCCCGTCCGACAGGATGATGAGCTTTTCGCGCGTGTCCTGGCCGTGGCGGCGCCACCAGTCCAGGATCAGCTCGGAGCCTTCGATGGGCGGCATGGAGTCCGGCCGGGCTCCTTTCCACGAGGCCATCCAGTCCGGGGCGTTCGCCAGGAACGCGGGGGTGCCGAAGGCGTCGGGCAGGAAGACCAGCAGGTTGCCGCCATACATCTGCGCCCAGTCTTCCAGGACGCGGTAAGGCGCGGCCGCCAGCGCTGCGTCGTCGGGCGCCAGCGCGGCGTACACCATGGGCAATTCATGGGCGTTGGTGCCGATGGCTTCCAGGCCCAGGTCCATGGCGTGCTTCACGTTGGAGGTGCCGATCAGGCTTGCGCCGATGCCCTCCTGCAGGGCTTCCACGCACCAGCGCTGCCACAGGAAGCCGTGGCGCCGGCGTGTCCCGAAATCAGCCAGGATCAGCGGACCTTCCTGCTGCAGCACGCGCAGGCGCTCCACCTTGTCCCAGAGCTTCGCCTTCGCCCGGGCGTAGAGCACGTCGAGCTCGAAGCGATTCATCCGACGCATGGCCGCCCGGGAGCGCAGCTCGTTCAGGATGGAGAGGGCAGGGACCTCCCACAGCGAGGTCTCGCGCCAGGGGCCCTCGAAACGCAGTTCGAACTGCCCGTCACGGGTGGTGAGCTCGTAGTCGGGCAGCCGGAACTCGGCCAGCCAGTCCAGGAACTCCGGCTGGAAGATCTGCTTCACGCCGTAGAACGTGTTGCCAGCCAGCCAGATCAGCTCGTTCTTGGCGAAGCGCAGCGTTCGCACGTGGTCGAGCTGCTCCGTGAGCTCCCGCTGGTCGATCATGTCGGCCAGCCGCACATGCCTGGAGCGATTGATGAGCGAAAAGGTGGCCCGCGTCTCGTAGTGCTTCTTCCAGATCAGCTGCGCCATCAGCAGCTTGTAGAAATCGGTGTCGAGAAGCGTGCGCACGATCGGGTCGATGCGGAAGCTGTGGTTGAAGACGCGGGTGGCGATGTCGACGGCCATGGCGTGCTCGCGTGGGAGGCGCAGGAAGGAACCCTGATCCGCGCCGCGGTCGTGGTTCCGGTCAACCCTTGCATCGCCGGCGGGGTTCCTTGCGCGGTCCGGCGGGGGCGCGCTATTCAGGCCGGGCCCGACCCTACGATGCAATCCCCATGAGCCTCGCTTCCGTCCGCGCCTTTCTGGCCGAGAAGGCCCCAGACCTGTCCATCATCGAGCTCGACGAGAGCACCGCCACGGTGCCGCTCGCCGCGGCTGCCCACGGCGTGGAGCCCGGGCGCATCGCCAAGACGCTTACCTTGCGGGTCGGCGAGCGCGTCTTCCTGGTCGTGGCCCGGGGCGACGCACGGCTCAGCAACCAGAAGGTCAAGGCGGTCTTCGGCGGCAAGGCCTCCATGCTCTCCGCCGAGGAGGCCCATGCGCTCACCGGCCATCCGGTGGGCGGCGTCTGTCCGTTCGGCCTGGCGACCCCGCTGCCCGTATACTGCGATGTGTCGCTCAGGGCCTTCGACGAGGTGCTCCCGGCCGCCGGCGACATCCACGCCGCCGTGCGGATCGCGCCCGAACGGATGGCCGCCATCACGGGCGCCGACTGGGTGGACGTCTGCCAGGAGGTCCCGACTGCCTGACGGTCAGTCGGCAAGCACGCCGAGCCGCCGCAACAGGAGGCGCTCCGCCGCCCCCATGGCGTCGTAGATCAGCACGGCCATGACGCCGACCACGAGCCCGCCCTGGGCCACGAAGGCCGTGTTGTCCGACAGCAGCCCGGCGATGATGACCTCGCCCAGGCCCTTGGCCGCCACCGTGGAGCCGATAGTCGCCGTGCCGATGGCGATCACGGTCGAGAGACGGACGCCTTCGAAGATCTGGGGCGAGGCGAGGGGCAGCTCCACCTCCCAGAGTCGCCGCCATGGCCCCATGCCGGCGCCCCGCGCGGCTTCCATGACGGCGGGAGAAACCTGCTGCAAGCCGCTGAGGGTGTTTTCGAAAATCGGCAGGAGCCCATACACGAACAGCGCGATGAAGGTCGGCGCCTCGCCGAATCCGACCAGCGGCGCCGCGACGGCCAGCACCGCAACGGGCGGAAAAGTCTGGCCGATGTTCACGATCGCCCGGGAGAGGGGCAGGAACTCGGCCCCGGCTCGTCGGGTCACCAGGATGCCCAGCGTGATCGCCAGGACCGCGCTCGCCGCCGTGGCCAGCGCCACAATCCGCAGGTGCGACACGGTGAGGTCGAGCAGGGAGGCTTGGCTGTAGATGGCCGGCGCCCCGTGCTGGGCAAGGGGCGCGAAAACCGGCGCGAAAGCGGCTGGATCGAAGAGGAAGGCGAGCAGCAGGGCCAGCGCCGCGAGCCTCAAGGCGAGCGCCCCGGTCATTGCGGGCGCCCCCGCGCCAGGATGGCCTGGAGCGAGAGCCGGCCCAGGGGCTTCCCGTCTTCGGCTAACACGGCGAGGGCGGGGGCGTCACGCCACACGATCTCCGCCAGGGCCTCGCGCAGCGTTGCGCCGCCATCGATCCCCGGCAGCCCCTCCGCCGGCCCGGCCTCGACGGCCTCGGCGGCGGTCGTCAACGCCAGCAGCCGGTAAGAACGGTCCGAGGATCCCACCAATTGCTGCACATAGGGGGTGGCCGGGCGCAGCAGGAGCTCCGCTGGCGTTCCGCATTGCTGCAGCCGGCCCTCGTTCAGCACCGCGATGCGGTCGCCGAGGCGGAAGGCCTCGTCCATGTCGTGGGTCACCAGCAGGACGGTGGCGCCCAGCCGGCGCTGGAGGGCCTTGAGGTCGTCCTGCGCCTTCAGCCGGATAATGGGGTCGAGCGCGCCGAAAGGCTCGTCCATGAGCAGGATCTTGGGTCCGGCCGCCAGGGCGCGCGCCACGCCCACCCGCTGCTGCTCGCCGCCTGAGAGCTCGTGTGGGTACTTGGAGGCGAACTGCTTCGGGTCGAGCTGCAGCAGGGCCAGCAACTCTTCCACGCGGGCGCGGGTCTTGTCCCTGGGCCAGCCCAGGAGCCGCGGCACCGTGGCGATGTTCTGCGCCACGGTCCGATGCGGGAACAGCCCGTGCCCCTGGATGACGTAGCCAATGCCGCGTCGCAACTGCGGCCCGGGAACCGTGGAGACGTCCACCCCGTCGATCGTCACGCGCCCGGAAGAGGGCTCCACCAGTCGATTGATCATGCGCAGCAGGGTCGACTTGCCCGAGCCGGACTGGCCGACCACGACCGTCATCGACCCGCTCTCGACGGCCATGGACACGTCGTCCACGACCGTCGCCTCGCCATAGCGCTTCGTGGCGCCCTCGATGACGATCATGCGCGCCTCCCGCCGAGCGCGTCGACAGCGGCGTCCAGCAGCACGGCGGCGCAGAAGGCGAGCGCGACGGTCGGGGCCGCCCCGAGCAGCACGAGGTCGATGGCGGTCTGGCCGACCCCCTGGAAGACGAAGGTCCCGAGCCCGCCGCCTCCGATGAGCGCCGCCACGGTGGCGAGGCCGATGTTCTGCACGAGCACCACCCGGACCCCGGCCACGATGACGGGCAGCGCAAGCGGGATTTCCACCCCCCACAGGATCTGGCCGCGGGTCATGCCCATCCCGGCGGCGGCGTCGACGGCCTCCGCCGGCGCCCGGGCGAGGCCCAGGGCCGTATTGGCTGTCACGGGCAGCAGCGCATAGAGGGTGAGGGCCAGCAACGCCGGCGCGGCCCCGATGCCCCGGATGCCGAGGTCGCCCGCGAGCGGAACGGTGCGGCCCAGCCACGCCAGCGGGCCCATCAGGAGCCCGAACAGAGCGATGCTGGGGATCGTCTGCACCATGTTGAGCACGGGCAAGGCTACCCCGCGCAGCTTCCGGTTCAGGTGACAGAGCGCGCCAAGCGGGGCCCCGACCGCTATCGCGGCCGCGACCGAGCCGCCGGCCAGCCAGAGGTGCTGCCGCAACTCGCGCCCGAACACGTCCGCCCGCGTCGCGTGTTCGCGCAGGATGGACAAGGGATCCAGGAGCCCGGACCGGAGCACGAGAGCCGCGCCGAGCGCCGCCGTACCCAGCGCGAGCACGCGGGTGGGCGGGGAAAGACGCAGCCGCGCCAGGGCGTCCGCCGCAAGCATGGCCAACGCCAGCAGCAGGAGCCAGACGGCCGCGCCCGGGGACACGCGCGCGAAGCTGTCGCCAGGCGGGGACAAGGCGGCGGCTCCGAACCCGACGGCCAGGATCAGAGCCGCGAGTCCGCCCAGCGCGCCCACGAGCCGGACGGCGGGCCGTCGGTCGAAGAGCGCCAGGCCGGCCACGAGCGCGAGCGCGCCCAGGAAAGCGCCGGCGCCGGGCGCTCCCAGGCTCTCCACAACGGACTTCGGCGCGCCGGCCGCGATGCGGTTCGCCTTGAACGTCAGGAAGGGCAGGGCGAGCAGCCCGCCCGCCCCGATGAGGCAGAGCAGGGCGCCGAGCCGATCGATGCCGCGCAGCATGGCGACCACGGAGCCCCCGCCCAGCCCGGCCCGTGGCGCATGGGGCGTCGCCGCGCTCACGCGGACCGCCTTACTTCAGCAGGCCCTTGGACTTCAGGTAGTCCTCGGCCACGGCCTTGGCAGGCTCGCCGCCCAGCTGGATGCGCGCGTTGAGCTGCTGCAGCGTCTCCCGCGAGAAGCTCGCGAAGACGGGCTTCAGCACGTCCGCGATCTTCGGGTTCTCCTTCAGCACCGCCTCGCGGATGATGGGCGCGGGCGCATAGACCGGCTGGTCGTTCTTGTCGTCCTCCATGACCACGAGGCCCGAGGCCGCGATGCCGCCATCCGTGCCGTACACCATGGCGGCGTTGACGCCGTTGGTCTGGTCCGCCGCCGCCTTGATGGTCGCCGCGGTGTCGCCGCCCGACAGGACGAGCAACTGCTCGGGCTTCATGGCGAAGCCGTAGGTCTTCTGGAACGAGGGCAGGGCGGCCGCCGAGTTCACGAATTCGGCGGAGCCGGCGAGCTTCACCTGTCCGCCGCCCGCAACCCACTTGCCGAAGTCGCTCATGGTCTTCAGGTTGGCCTTCTGGGCCACGTCCTTGCGCACCGCGATCGCCCAGGTGTTGTTGGCCGGGGCGGGCGTGAGCCACACGATTTTGTTGGCGTCATAGTCGAGCTTCTTGGCGAGCTCGTAGCCCTTCGCCATGTCCTTCCAGGCAGGGTCGTCGGCCTTGTTGAAGAAGAAGGCCGCGTTGCCGGTGTACTCCGGGTAGATGTCGATCTCCCCGGACGTGATCGCCTTGCGCACCACGGGCGTGCCGCCCAGCGTCAGCCGGTCCTGCGTCTTGATGCCGTTCGCCTCCAGCACGATGCGGATGACGTTGCCGAGCAGCGTCGCCTCGGTGTCGAGCTTGGAGGAGACGACGACATCGGCCCGGGCCGCGGAGGCGGCTCCCAGCGCGAGGGTCAACGCGAACCCGATCGTCTTGATGGTCTTGAGCATGGAAGCCCTCGCAAATGGATCGATCTTACAGGCCCCCGCCACCCCAGAGTGTGTGGCGCGCGCCGCGCGGCGGTCAAGCTGGCGCCGGTGTGAACGTGTTCACACGCTCGATCGATGCATCGTGGTTCAATGCACGCAGGAGATGCGTATCTCCTTCTCGACTTCCCTCCGAGACCGCGCCCGCTCCATGAGCGGCGCGAACCCTGCGCCGGCCTCGTGCCGGCGCTTTTTCGTTACACCGCCGCGCCCTCCGGTCGCGGCGTGGGTTCTTCGGCCAGTCGGACGCGCGCAGGCGTCCGCCGCCGCCGGTGGATCTTGTCCATGAGCAGGTAGATCACCGGCGTCGTGTAGAGCGTCAGCAACTGCGACACGATCAGCCCGCCCGCGATGGTGACGCCGAGCGGCCTGCGCAACTCCGAGCCGGGCCCGGTCGCGACGATCAGCGGCACGGCCCCGAGCAGGGCGGCGAGCGTGGTCATCAGGATCGGCCGGAAGCGCTCGAGGCAGGCCTCGTGGATGGCCTCCAGCGGCGCCATCCCGCGCCGACGCTCCGCGTCCAGCGCGAAATCAACCAGCATGATCCCGTTCTTCTTCACGATGCCGATGAGGAGGATCACGCCGATAAAGGCGATGATCGACAGCTCCATCCCGGTGCTCTTGAGGGCCAGCAGCGCACCGAGCGCCGCGGAGGGTAGGGTGGACAGGATCGTGAGCGGGTGCGCCAGGTCCTCGTACAGGATGCCGAGTACCAGGTAGACCGTCACCAGGGCGATCAGCACCAGCATGGGCTGCGAACCGGCGCTCTGCGCGAAGGCCTTCGCGTCGCCCGCGAACTCGGCGTGCAGGCCGTCGGGCAGGTGCATGGCCGCGACCGCCTGGAGGATGCGCCGCTGCGCCTCGGCGGCGAGCACGCCGGGCGCCATGTCGTACGTGATGGTCGCCGAAGGAAACTGGCCCTGGTGGTTCACCACCAGCGGCGCGAGCGTGCGCTCCACCTTGGCGACGGACGACAGGGGCAGCTGAACGCCGCCTGCGCCGCTCACATAGATGTTCGCCAGGTCGCTGGGGTCGCGCTGGAAGCGCTCGTCGACGTCCATGACGATCCGGTACTGGTTCCGGGCCGTGTAGATGGTCGAGATCTGGCGCTGCGCGAAGCCGTTGTTGAGCGCGTCGTCGATATCCTGGATGCGGACCCCGAGCCGCGACGCGGCCGCGCGGTCGATGACCACGCTGGCCTGCAGCCCGTTCGGCTGCCGGTCGGAGGACACATCCACGAGCCCGGGGATCGCTTGAATCGCTTCCAGCACCTTGGGGGCCCATTGCACCAGCTCGGCGTAGTCCGGGTCCCAAAGCGTGAACTGGTTGGGCGAGTTGCCCTGTCGCCCGCCGACCCGCACGTCCTGGCTCTGGAACAGGAAAACACGGATGCCCGGCACGGCCGCGAGCTTCCGGCGCAGCCGGTCGATGACGAGGTTGGTCGCCACCCCGCCGCGCGCGTCCAGCGGCTTCATGCTGACATACATCTGCCCCTGGTTCACCGAGCCCGACCAGCCGCTGGACCCAACGGTGGAGCCCACGCCCGCGATGGCGGGATCTTCTTCCACAATCGCGGCCACCCGTTCCTGCAAGGCCAGCATGGCGGGGAAGGAGATATCGGTTGAGGCCTCGGTGAAGCCGAACAGCAGGCCGGTGTCGTCCTGCGGAAAGAAGCCCTTGGGCGTTTTCACGAACAGGTGCACGGAGGCCGCCACGGTGGCGAGCAGGATCAGCACCGCCAGCGTCTTCTGGCGCAGCACCACCGACAGGCTGGCGTCATAGAAGCGCACCAGCCCGGCGAGCGCTCCCTCCACGACACGGTCGAGCAGCCGCTGCCGGCCGTCCCCCGCCGGCGTCCGCGCGCAGATCATGGGCGTCACCGTGAGGGACACCAGCGTGGACACCACGATGGTGAAGGCCAGCGTGAGCGCGAACTCGCCGAAGAACTTCCCCATCACGCCGCCCATCAGGAACATGGGCGAGAACGCCGCCAGCAGCGACAGGCTGATGGCGACCACCGTGAAGCCGATCTGCCGCGCCCCCTCGATGGCCGCCTGCATGGCGCCCATTCCGGCCGCCCGGTTCCGGTCCACGTTCTCGATCATCACGATGGCGTCGTCCACGACAAAGCCCACCGACACCGCCAGCGCCATCAGCGAGATGTTGTCGAGCGAGAAGCCCGCCGCCCACATGGCCGCGGTCGCGCCTGCGAGCGCCAGGGGGACGGTCACGCCGGCCGCCAGCGTCGGCGTGAGCCGCCGCAGGAACAGGAACACCACCAGCATCACCAGCCCGACCGTGGCCGCCAGCGTCCACTGCATGTCGTCCACGCTGGCCCGTATGGTGACCGTGCGGTCGGACAGGGTGTTCACCGTGATCCCCGCCGGGATCCAGCGGCCCAGCTCCGGCAGGAGCGCCTTGATCTGGTCCACGATGGCGATGACGTTCGCGTCCGCCTGCTTGGTGATGGTGATCAGCACGGCAGGCTTGCCGTTGTAGCTTGCCGCCGAGCGCCGGTTGCGCGTTCCAGGCTCCACCGTGGCGACATCCGCGAGCTTGACGCTGACGCCGTTGCTGCTCCTCACCAGCAGCTTGCCCACGTCCTCCGCCGTGCGCAGCTGGGCGTTGGTGGCGATGGCGAACAGGCGCTGGTCGCCGTCAATGGAGCCGATCGGCGCCAGGGCGTTCGCGGCCGTGATCACGGTCCGCACCGCCTCCATGGAAACCCCCATGGCGGCGAGCCGGCTCGGATCGATCTTCACCCGGATGGCTGGCTGCTCAGCGCCGGCCACGCTGACGTCGCCGACTCCGCTCACCTGCGCGATGCGCTGGGCGATGACGCTGTCAGCCGCATCGTAAATCGCGCTGGGCGCGACGGTGTCGGAAGTGAGCGCCAGGATGAGCACTGGCGCGGCCGCCGGGTTCATCTTGCGGAAGGTCGGCAGCGTCGGCAGGTCGCCCGGGAGGTCTGTGGCCGCCGCGTTCAGCGCCGCCTGGACGTCGCGCGCGGCGCCGTCCACGTTGCGGCTGGCGTCGAACTGCACGGTGATGTTCGCCATGCCCAGCGAGCTGCGCGACGTGATCTCCGTGACCCCCGCGATCTCGCCCAGCCGCCGCTCCAGTGGCGCCGCCACCGTGGCCGCCATCGTCTGCGGGTCCGCCCCCGGGCGGCTTGACGAGATGCGGATGGTCGGCAGGTCCACCGTCGGCAGGCTCGCCACGGGTAGGAACTGGTACGCCGCCAGCCCCATCAGCAGCAGCCCGATGGCCAGCAGGGTCGTGCCCACCGGCCGCCGAATGAAGGGCTCCGAGATGCTGAACCCGCTCATGAAGGGGCTCCGCGAAGCTCTCCCCCGTCCTTGCGAGCCGCAGGCGAAGCAATCCAGGGGCGGCGCGCGCCGATGCGTCCTGGAATGCTTCGTCGCTGCGCTCCTCGCAACGACGATTGAGGGTGCGAGCTCACGGCCGAGCCTCCCCGGCCGCCGCGGGCTTCGCCTCGCCGGTGGCGATGGCCGCGCCGCCCAGGCGCAGGCGCAGGCGCTCCAGGCCGAGATAGATGACCGGCGTCGTGTAGAGCGTGATCAACTGGCTCAGCAGCAGGCCGCCCACGATGCTGATCCCGAGAGGGTTGCGCAGCTCCGACCCGACGCCGCTCTCCACGGCCAGCGGCAGGGCGCCGAACAGCGCGGCGAGCGTGGTCATCATGATGGGCCGGAAGCGCAGGAGGCACGCCTTCACGATGGCGTCGCGCGGCGACAGACCCTCCGTGCGCTCGGCCTCCAGCGCGAAGTCGATCATCATGATCGCGTTCTTCTTCACGATGCCCATCAGGAGCACGATGCCGATGAGCGCCACGATGGAAAGGTCCTGCCCAGTCAGCATCAGCGCCAGCAGCGCGCCGACGCCGGCGGAGGGCAGGGTCGACAGGATCGTGATCGGGTGGATGGCGCTCTCGTAGAGCACGCCCAGCACGATGTAGATCGTCACCACCGCGGCCAGGATCAGCCAGGGCTGCCCGGCGAGCGAGCGGCTGAACTCGGCCGCCTCGCCCGCGTATCGCCCCGTGACCGAGGCGGGCATGCCGATGTCGGCCTCCGCCCGCGCCACCGCCGCCACGGCGGCGCTGAGCGCGGCGCCGGGGGCCAGGTCGAAGCTGATCGTCTCGGCTGGGAACTGCTCCTCGTGCTGCACCACGAGCGGCGCCGTGCGCGGCTTCACGGTCGCCACTGCCGAGAGCGGGACCTGCGCGCCCGCGCTCGTGGACAGATAGAGCCGCTCGATGGAGCGACTGTCCGCCTGATAGCGCGGCTGGGCCTCCAGGATCACGCGGTACTGGTTCGCCTGCGCGTAGATGGTCGAGATCTGCCGCTGTCCGAAGGCGCTGTTCAGCGTGTCGTTGATCGTCTGCATGGAGACGCCGAGGCGCGCGGCGGCGTCCCGGTCGACGTCCACGAAAAGCTGCCCGCCGCCTTCGCCACCCTCCGTGGCGACGTCCCGAAGGGCGGGCTCGCCTCGCAGCCGCTCGGCGAGCCTCGCCGCCCAGCCGGTGACCTCCCCTGCATCCGCGCCGGTCAGCGTGTACTGGTAGGCCCCGCGGCTGGTCCGGGTGGTGATCTGCACGTCCTGCACCAGCTGGAACGACACCCGCGCGTCCGGGATGCCGGCGACGCGCTCCTTCAGCCGGGCGATCACCTGCTCCGCCCCGGCGGAGCGCTGGTCTCGCGGCTTTAGAGTGATGGTGAGCCGCCCGGTGTTCGGCGTCAGATTCGTGGGCCCCACGCCCGCGACGGCCGCGACCCCGGCTACATCCGGGTCGCGCCGGATTGCCTCCGCGGCGGCGGTCTGGGCCCGCAGGATGGCCGCGAAGGAGGCGGTCGGCTCACCCTGGGCCACGGCCGTGATGAGTCCCGTGTCCTGCGGCGGCAGGAAGCCCTTCGGCATTGAGACATAGAGCCAGACGGTCAGCCCCAGCGTCACGGCCGTGATCAGCAGCATCAGCCCGGACCGCCGCAGCGCCCAGTGCAGGCTGCGCCCGTAGCCCCTCGCAACTCCGTCGAAGACGCCGGCGAACGCCCGCACGATCAGGCCGGGTCGCCGCTCGGCCAGGCCTTCGTCGCCCGCCCGCAAGAGGCGGGCGCACATCATCGGCGTCAGCGTCAGGGACACCACGGCCGAGATCACCACGGCGAGCGTCAGCGTCAGCGCGAATTCGCGGAACATGCGACCGACGATGCCGGTCATGAACAGCAGCGGAATGAACACCGCGACCAGGGACAGCGTCAGCGACACGACCGTGAAGCCGATCTCGCGCGCGCCCTCCAGCGCCGCCGCGAACGGCTTCTCGCCCCGCTCGATGTGCCGGACGATGTTCTCGATCATTACGATCGCGTCGTCGACCACGAAACCCGTCCCGATGGTCAGGGCCATCAGGGACAGGTTGTCGAGGCTGAAGCCCATGAACCACATGGCTCCGAAGGTGGCGACCAGCGACAGCGGCAGCGCCACCCCGGCGATGACCGTCGCCCGGATTGTCCGCAGGAACAGCAGGACGACGAGCACCACCAGCGCCACGCTCAGAGCCAAGGTGAACTGAACGTCCTTGATGGACGCGCGGATCGTCCCGGTGCGGTCGTGCAGCACGGCGAGCTTCACGTCCGCCGGCAGGGAGCGCTGCAGGCGCGGCAGCTGCTGCTGCACCCGCCGGACGGTCTCGACCACGTTGGCGCCGGGCTGGCGCTGGATGTCGATGACGATCGCCGGCTGCCCGTCCGCCCAGCCGGCCACCTTCACGTTCTCCAGCCCGTCCACAACGTCGGCCACGTCGCGGAGCAGCACGGGGGCGCCGTTGCGGTAGGCGACCACCACGTCGCGGTAGGCGTCCGCGCTGGTCACCTGGTCATTGGCCGCGATGGTGTAGGACTGGTGCGCGCCGTCGAGCGAGCCCTTTGGCCCCGCCACGTTCGCGTTGACGATCGCGGTCCGCAGGTCCTCCATCCCGATGGAGTAGGCGGCGAGCCGCTGCAGGTCCGCCTGAATGCGGATCGCCGGGCGCACGCCGCCCTGCACGGACACGTGCCCGACGCCCGTGATCTCGCTGAGCCGCTGCGACAGCAGCGTGTCCGCCATGTCGCTGAGCTGGCGGATCGCATAGGTGGGCGAACTCAGGGTCAGCGTCAGGATCGGCGCGTCCGCCGGGTTCACCTTGGCGTAGGTGGGCGGGTAGGGCAGGGACTTCGGCAAGGTTGAGGCGGCCGCGTTGATCGCGGCCTGCACGTCCTGGGCGGCCGCGTCGATGTCGCGGTCCAGGTTGAACTGCAGCGTGACCTGGCTGATCCCGAAGGCGGATGACGAGGTCATGCTCGCCATCGACGGGATCTGCCCCATCTGCCGCTCCAGCGGCGCCGTCACCAGCGCGGCCACCGTCTCCGGGTTCGCGCCAGGGACCTGGGTGGTGATCTGGATGGTCGGAAAATCCACCTGCGGCAGCGAGGAGACCGGCAGGTTCAGGTAGCCCAGGACGCCGCCGATCAGCACCGCGATCCCGAGGAGGGATGTCGCGATCGGACGGCGGATGAAGGGCGCCGAGATGCTCATGGGGCCGGCTGCTGCTGTCCGCTGGCCTCGCGCCGACGCCCGCCTGTCGGCGCCGCTCCGGCCGGAGGCCCGCCCGCCCCGGGTTGCCCGTCGGCCTGCGGCCCGCCGCCCTCGCGCCGCCTGCGGCCCTCGCCAGAGCCGGCGCCGCCGCGCGGAACCCGCCCGCGCACGTCCTGGTGGATCTCGGACGGCGCTGCGCCCTGGCCCTGGGGCGCCGACACGGCGACACGCGCGCCTTCGGCAAGCCGGGCGAAGCCGGTGGTCACCACGCGCTCCCCTGGCTGCAGGCCGGAGGCGACCACCGTCTCTACGTCGTCCTGCTGGCCCACCGAGACGTCCCGCACCGTCACGGTGTCATCGGACTTCACCACATACACGAACGTCCCCTTCGGCCCGCGCTGGATGGCTGCGGTCGGCGTCGTGACGACCTGCTTCAGCGTCTCGACGAGCAGGCGGACATTGACGAAGGCTCCCGGCCACAGCCGCAGCTCCTTGTTGGGGAACTCCGCCTTCAGCCGCACGGTGCCGGTGGTGACGTCCACCTGGTTGTCGACGACCTGCAGCGTTCCGCTGTCGATCGCGCCCTTGCCCTCCGGGTCCATCGCGTCGACCCGCAGCGGCGAGGCGGCGTGCGCCTTGATGATGCGCGCGAGCTGCTGCTGCGGCACGCTGAACAGCGTCGCGATGGGTTGGATCTGGGAGATCGTCACGAGGCCGGTCGCGTCCGATTGCTTGACGATGTTGCCTTCGTCCACGTTGCGGATGCCGGTGCGCCCGTCGATCGGGGAGGTGATGGACGTGTACCCCAGCGTCGCCTTCGCGCTGTCGATGGCGGCCTGGTCCGACTTCAGCTGCGCCTCCAGCTGCGCCACGGTGGCGCGCTGGGTGTCCGCCTGCTGCTTGGTGACGGCGTTGGTCTCGGCGAGGCGCACATAGCGCTCCAGGTCGCGCCGGGCGTTCTCCAGCTGCGCCTGGTCCTGCGCCTTCTTGGCCACCGCCTGGTCGAATTGCGCCTGGTAGGTGGTCGGGTCGATGCGGGCCAGCACGTCGCCCTTGCGCACGTCCTGCCCCTCCCGGAACAGGATCTGGACCAGCTGCCCGTCCACCTGCGGCCGCACCGTCACGGTGTTCAGCGGCCGCGCCGTGCCCACGGACTCCAGGTAGACCGGCACGTCCGCCAGCTTGGCTTCCACGGCCATCACGGCCACGGGCGGACCGCCGGGCGCGTCGGGCCCGCCGCCGCGGCGACGGCCGCCGCCCGGCCCGCCCGGGCCGCGCTCGCGCACGCCCTGGCTCTCCGACCCCGGCCAGAAGTGGTCGACCGCAATGGGGCCCACCAGCGCGGCCACAATGGCGATCATCGTCAGCGGGACCGCGACCCGCCACCCCCTGCTCATTCCCTTCACTCCCGGGAGCCGCCGCGCTGCGCGGGGCCGCTCCCTCCTACGTGCGTCCCGGCGCGACGTCCCACCCGCCTCCGAGCGCCTGGAACAGCGACACGAGGGCCTGCAGCCTCGCCAGCCTCACCTGGGCCAGCGCATCCTGGCTCTGGAACAGGCTCGTTTGGGTGTTCAGCACGGTCACGATGTCGACAGTGCCCTCCCGCAGCCGCTGCTCCGATATCTGGTACGCCTTGCGCGAACTTTCGACCGCCTGCGCCTGCAGCGCCTCCTGCCGCGCCAGCTGGCGCACGGCGACCAGCGCCCGCTCGACGTCCGCGAAGGCGGAGACTACGGACTTGCGGTAGGTCTCCAGCAACTCGCCCTCGCGGCCTTTCGCCTGCTCGAGCTGGCCCTGGAGACGGCCGCCCTGGAAGATCGGCTGAGTGATCCCGGCCGCCAGCGAGAAGAAGCCCGCGCCCGGCCCGAACAGGCGAGACAGCGCCGTGCTCTCGAAGCCGCCCTGGCCCGTCAATTGGATCGAGGGGAAGAACTGCGCCCGGGCCACCGTCACATCCGCGCTGGCGGCCGACAGCTGCTCCTCGGCGGACTGGATGTCCGGCCGCCGCGCCAGAAGCTCGGAAGGCAGCCCCGGATTGATCCGCGGCAGCGCCACGCGCCCGGTCCCCCCGCCCACGATGGTCACACGCTCCGGCGCGCGCCCGAGGAGCACGCCGAGGGTGGCCTTGTCCTGGTCGATCTGCTGATCGAGCGGCGGGATCGCGGCCCTCAGCTGCGCCACCACGGTCTCCTGCTGGGCCTGGTCCAGCGACGTGCCGGTCCCGACCGCCACACGCTGCTTGATGAGGTCCAGCACGCGCGTGGCGCTGGCGAGGTTGTCGCGGGCGATCCGGAGCCGGTCCTGGGCGCCCAGCATGGCGAAATAGGTGGTCGCCGTGCTGGCGAGCGTGGAGAGCGCGACCGTGTCCCGGTCGAAGCGGCTGGCGTTGGCGCTGTGCTCCGCCGCGATCAGCGCAGCGCGGTTCTTGCCCCAGAAGTCGATCTCGTAGCTGGCGTTCAGGCCCACATTCAGCGCGGTGCGGTCGATGCCGCCCGAACCGGAGCCGCCGGGTGATCCAGCCCCCGTGTGGCTGCGCGTCACGGCGCCCGAGGCGTCCAGGGTCGGCAGCAGCGCCGCTCCCGCGATGCGCGCCTGCGCGTCCGCCTGCTGAATGCGGTACACGGCCGCGCCGATATCGAAGTTGTCCGTCTCCACCGCCTCCATGAGGCGCGTGAGTTCGGGCGAACGGAAGGCGCGCCACCAGGCGACCCAGGACGGCGCCCCGCCCGGACGCCCTTTCTCCGCCTTGTACTGCGCCGGGACGTCCAGCTTCGCGTCGGGCTTCTCGATCGGCAGGCACCCGGCGAGCGCGCACGCCAGCAGCCCCGCCGCGAGGGCGGGCCGGAGGGCGGGGTTGCGTTTGCGGGAAGACTGCAAGCGGGTCCTTGGTCGAGAGGCCGGGCCGCCCCAGGAAGGGCAGGGGCGGAATCGCCCCCGGACATTGGACGGGGACCGTGGTCCAAGACTATGGGATCGCGGCGAAAAAGCGGTGCTATCCCCGTCAAATCGCAAATGAATGTTTCTGGCCCGCCTGCCGCCGCCTGAAGCCGGCCGGGCAGGCGATCATCGAGAGGACCAGGACAGACGATGTCGCCGCCGGTCAGCCGCATGTCGGGCCCGGGGCGGCGGCCTTGAAGCCTTGGACGAATTGTGGCTCCTGCATACGAGATCGAAGCGCCTCGTGGCGGAGGAGAGCCGCCGCGAACGCTTGCCGGAGAGTAAGCCCATGACCGCGCGTCCGCGCCGGCCGACCCTGACGTCCCCCGCCCGCATCGGCCCGCTGGCGGCGCTGCCGCTGTTCCATAAGCTCGAGGGACGGCGCATTGTCTTGGCCGGCGGCGGCGACGGCGCGGCCTGGAAGGCCGAGCTGCTGGCGGCCGCCGGCGCCCACGTGGAGGTCCATGCCGACGTCATCGGGGACGCCATGCAGGACGTCGCCGACCGCGATCATCCGGGCAAGGTGGAGCTCTCGGGCCGCCCCTGGTCGCCCGAGGATCTGCGTGGCGCCGCCCTCGCGATCGCCGACGTGGAGGGTGACGCCGAGGCGGAGGCCTTCCGCCGGGCCGCCCAGGCCGCCCGCGTGCCGGTCAATATCGTGGACAAGCCGGCCTTCTGCGACTTCCAGTTCGGCTCCATCGTCAACCGCTCGCCCCTGGTGATCGGCATTTCCACGGACGGCGCCGCGCCGGTGTTCGGCCAGGCCATCCGCGCCCGCATCGAGGCGTTGCTGCCCAACGGCCTGAAGGCCTGGGCGGAGGCCGCGAAGGCCTGGCGCCCCTTCGTGCAGGAGCGCGAACTGCCCTTCCGCATGCGACGCGGCTTCTGGGAGCGTTTCACCGACCGCGCCCTGGCGAAGCCGGACGCCGTTCCCACGGATGCCGACCGCGACGATCTGCTCGCCGCCTTGGAGCGCATCGAGCAGGAGGGCCAGTCGCCCGTGGGCTCCGCCGTGTTCGTCGGCGCCGGCCCGGGCGACCCCGAGTTGTTGACCCTGAAGGCCGTCCGGGCCCTCCAATCCGCCGACGTCGTCCTGTTCGACGATCTCGTCGACCCGCGTATTCTGGATCTCGCGCGGCGCGAGGCCGAGCGCATCGGCGTCGGCAAGCGCGGCCACCGCCCCTCCTGCAAGCAGGACGAGATCACCGACCTGATCGTGCGCCTGGGCCTCGCCGGCAAGCGGGTGGTCCGCCTCAAGGGCGGCGACCCGGCCGTTTTCGGCCGCCTGACAGAGGAGCTCGAAGCCTGCCACGCCGCCGGCGTCCCCACCGAGGTCGTGCCCGGCATCACGGCGGCCTTCGGGGCCGCCGCCGCCATGGGCGTCTCGCTCACGGAGCGCAGCGCCGCCCGGCGCCTCCAGTTCGTCACGGCCCACAGCCAGGACGGCTCCCTGCCCCAGGACCTCGACTGGAAGGCCCTGGCCGACCCCCGCGCCGCCACTGTCGTCTACATGGGCGTGCGAACCGCGCCCGCCCTGGTCGAGCGCCTGCTCGCCGAGGGCCTGCCCCCGAGTTTCCCGGCGCTGCTCGTCGAGCGCGCCACCACGGAGCAGCAGGCCGTGCGCGCCTGCTCCATCGCCGACCTGCCCGCCGCCATCGCGACCGACCCGCCCAGCGGCCCCTGCCTGATCATCCTCGGCGCGCCCGCCGCCCAATACGTGGCCCTGGCGAGCGCCGGCTGACCCGACCGGCTATGCGGGGACCGCAGCGACGAAGCGATCCAGAGGCGGCAGGCTCGCTCCCCTCGATCTCTTCGCCGTGCTCGCGATGAGTCCATGGAGCCGCGAACCACCCCGGCCCGGCCGCGTTGACCCGCGTGTTTCAGGCCAAGGAGGATCGCCATGCGCATTTCAGAGGTGATGACCCGCGACCCGGTCGCCATCGCGCCGGAGCGCAGCCTGCGCGAAGCCGCCCGCCTCATGGACGACCTCAATGTCGGCTCACTGCCGGTGCTCCATGGCGGCCAGGTGGTTGGCCTGCTCACCGATCGCGACATCGTGGTCCGCGCCATCGCGGTCGGACGCGATCCCAACGTCACGCCCGTCTTCGAGGTGATGACCGAAGAGCCGCACTGCTGCTTCGAGGACGAGGACGTCTCCCACGTGGTGGACGTCATGGAGGACCTGCAGGTCCGCCGCGTGCCGGTGCTCGATCGCAGCCGGCGGCTCATCGGCATGGTGGCCTTGGGCGACCTCGTCGAGGATCGCGCGCCCGGCGCGGAGGAGGCCCTGGGCCGGATCTCCACGCCCGCGCGCCCGGACCGCTCCGGCGTCCCGTCCAGGTCCCGCGCCCGCGGCGACCACCGCGGCACGCCCCTCACGGACAGCGAGCGCCGCGAGCTCGCCCGGCGAATCCAGCGCTGGGAGCGCGACGCCCCGCGGCGCGACCGCGAGCAGCGCGACGAGTTCCGCACCCGCGGGGACAACGGCGCCGACCTCGACCTCTGGGAGCGCGGCGCGCGCTGGGACCGCCGCTTCCGCGAGCGGGACGAGGATGACGTGCGCGCCTCCTTCGGCACGGCGGGGTCGGTGCCTGGCGAAGGTCGGCCGCGGCCCGAGCCGCGCGGCGGCGAGGAGGGCTACGACAACTACGGCGAGGACTACGGCCGCAATGCCCGGTTCTTCAGGGACGACGAACCCGGCGCGTCGGCCTCCGGCTATGGCTACGGGGATGACGATCGCGAGGACCGCGGCATCCGCACCGTGGCGGTTCACTCCCGTCATCTCACCGAGCAGGAGCGCGACCCCGCCTATAACCGCCGGCGCGACCAGGAGGGCCAGGACGATCCGTGGATGGGCACGGTTCGCCGCATGCACGAGCGCCGGCGCGCCTGAGGCGCCTCAGGCTCCCGGTCGCAGGCGGCGATGGAGCAACTCGGCGCAGATCAGGTCGAGGTGCCCGCCGCCTGCGTTCTTGTAGAGGGTGACGTCGTCCGGCCCGGTGCGGCCCTGGACGACGCCATGGGCGAGCTGGAACAGGTCCCCGAGGACATGCTCGGGCCCGACCACGCCCGCCGCGATCGGCTGGGCGATGTCGCCGGCCTCGGCCAGGGTGAAGCGTCGCGTGTCCACGAAAACGCGCGCCCGGCGCACGGCTTCGTCGTCCGCCTCCCGCATCTCGGGCGTATAGGACCCCACCAGGTCCACATGCGTCCCCGGCCGCAGCCACGCCCCGCGCAGCACCGGGACGCGGGACGCCGCCGCACAGCACACGATGTCCGCGTCCGCCACGGCGCCCTCCTCATGCTCCGTCGCGGTCGCATCCAATCCCTCCCGCCGGAGCGCGTCGGCCAGCGCCCGCGCTTTCGACAGGGTCCTGTTCCAGACCGCGACATGCGTGATGGGCCGGACCGCCGCCATGGCCCGCACCTGCCAGATCGCCTGGCCGCCGGCGCCCAGCATGGCGAGGCGCCGCGCGTCCGGCCGGGCGAGCAAGGACGCGCCGGCTGCCGAATCCGCCGCGGTCTTGCGGAACGTGAGGGCGGCGCCGTCGATCACGCACAACGGCTGGCCGTCCTGGCCGTCGAACAGCACGTAAAGGCCGCCGATCGCCGGCTTTCCTGCGTGGGCGTTGCCCGGGAACACGGTCACGAGCTTGATGCCCAGCGCCCGTCCGGGCTTCCACGCCGGCCACAGGAGGAAATGGTCCGTCTCCCCATGTTGGCCGGGCTGGCTCATCAGCAGCCGCTCGGCCACGGGCAGGGCCGTCCGGTGCGCCGCCAGCAGCCCCGGAACCAGCGTCTCGAACGGGAGAAGCCGGTGGACCTCTTCAGCCTCCACATGCGGAACCGAGCGCAAAGGATTCTCCCCGTTCGGAAATCCTAGATCACGTCCTCGGGGGCGAAGGGGCAGGGGTGCGCCGGATCGCCGGACTCGATCTGCAGGGTGACATGCTGGATGCCGAAGCGCTCGCGCAATTGCGACGCCGCCGTCGCCAGCAGTCCATCGTCCAGGCCTGCGCCAGGGCGCACCAGGTGCGCCGTCATGGCGTTCTCGGTCGTGCTCATGGCCCAGATGTGCACGTCGTGCACTTCCGAAACGCCCGGAAGGCCGCCCAGGTAGCGCTCCACCTTGCCGCGGTCCACACCCTGGGGAATGGCGTCCATCGCCATGTTGACGGCCTGCCGGCCGAGATCCCAGCTGCTGAAAAGGATCACGGCCGAGATGGCGAGGCCCACGGCCGGGTCGATCCATAGCCAGCCGGTGACGCCCACCAGGAACGCGCTGACGACGACGCCCAGGGAGACGCCGGCGTCCGCCGCCATGTGGAGGAAGGCGCCGCGGATGTTGATGTCGTGAGCGCCCCCCATGAAGAGGAGCGCCGTCCCCCCGTTGACCAGGATGCCGATCGCCGAGACCACCATCACGGTCGTGGTCGCGACCGGGGCTGGCACCCAGAAACGCATGAGCGCCTCGTACGCGATGGCCCCCACGGCGATCAGCAGGAAGGCGGCGTTGCCCAGCGCCGCCAGGATGGAGGCGCGGCGGTAGCCGTAGGTGCGCGATCGGGTCGGCTTCCGACGGGTCAGCAGCATCGCCCACCAGGCGATCAGCAGGCCCCCCACGTCGGAAAGGTTATGCAATCCGTCCGCGATCAGCGCCAGGGAATGGGAGGCGAGGCCGTAGCCGATTTCCACCACCACGAAGCCGGCGTTCAGGGCCGTCCCGATTGCGAACGCCTTGCCGAAATCCTTGGGCGCGTGGTGGTGGCCATGCCCGTGACTGTGCCCAGGCGAAAGGCCGTGGTCATGATGGCTGTGGCCGTGATCATGATCATGGTCATGGTCGGTATGGGCGTGATCGGGGGAAGGTTGACGCGTGGCCATGCTTGGGTTCCGGTGAACGCAGGAAACTAGAGGCGGAGCGCCCAGGGCGCCACCCCGTCGAGGCGCGCGCGTTGTGACGTGGAGGACAACGAGGGAGCGCCCGATGCCGCACCCCATTCACGCATTCCTGTCCGGCTCCGGTCGCGACGCCAGCGGACGATCCGTCTCGGACGTGCTCGCCATGGACGATCGCGCGCTCGAGGCCGTGCACGATTACATCCAGTGGCTCTTTCCCCTGCCGACCCGCAGCATGGCCCAGCCCCAGTCGCCCGTGCTCGACGCGTCGGAGATCCTCGCCATCCGGGACGACCCGGCCGCGCAGGCGAATCTCCGCGCCGGCGCCCAGCGCATGCGTCGCTTCTATGGCCTGAACGATCATTGGCTCACCGGCTTCGACCACAATCACCTGCGCATCACCCGCATCGTGACGAGCCTGAAGTTGCTGGCGGGAGACGACGAGGCGAAACGATTCCTGAGCTTCGTCGAAGACCGCTGCCGCGCCGCTCGTGATCCCGTCAACGCCAGAAGCCGGGAATACTGGCGCGCCGCCTTGCGCGATTGAGCCGCGGGTCCGCCGCGAAGCCTCTCGCGCGCAGCGGGGGAGGGCCAGCCCTTGCCGTCGTCGCGAGCGCAGCGAAGCGATCCAGGATTGCTTCGTCGCTGCGCTCCTCGCAAGGACGGCCGGCGCCGTCCTGTTGCCCTGCGCGCTCGACCGCGCGAGAGTGCCGGCCCGCCGCCAGCCGAGCGCGCCATGCCGCCCACCGCTTCCCAAGCCGCTCCCGCCGTCGTCATCGACGCGCTCTCCAAAAGCTACGGCAAGGTCCGGGCGCTGGACGGCGTGTCCCTCGCCCTGAGTCCAGGCCAGTTCACCGCCCTCCTGGGCCCCAACGGCGCCGGCAAGAGCACGCTGTTCCAGATCCTGACCGGGTTGTTCGTGGCGGATTCCGGATCCGTGCAGGTGCTCGGTCACGACCTCGCCCGGCAACCGACCCGGGCGCTCGCCGCGATGGGCATCGTCTTCCAGCAGCCCTCCCTCGACCTCGACCTGACGGTGGAGCAGAACCTCGCCTACCACGCCGGACTCCATGGCTTGGCGGGCCGCCGCGCCCGGGACGCGATCGCCGAGGCCCTGGCGCTTTTCGGCCAGGAGGGCGCCCGCAGTCAGCGCGCCCGCACCCTCTCGGGCGGCAACCGCCGTAAGATCGAAATGGCCCGCGCCCTCATGACCGAGCCCGCGGTGGTCCTGCTGGACGAGCCCACCCAGGGGCTGGACCCGGCGAGCCGGCGGGACATCGTCGAGCACGTGGCCCGTCTTACCCGCGAGCGGGGCCTTTGCGTGCTCTGGGCCACCCACATCGTATCGGAGGTCGAGGGCGCCGACCGCGTCGTGGTCCTCCACAAGGGCCGCGTCCTGGACGACGGCCCCCCGGCGGACATCGTGGCGCGCCACGGCGGCGCCGCGCTGGAGGACGCGTTTCTCGCCCTGACCGGCCGCGAGCCGGCCGGGAGGGCTGCCTGATGGCCCCCGTCGGAACCGCGGCGCACGCCTGGACGGCGATGCGCGCCATCGCGGGCCGCGAGGTTACGCGCTTCCTGCGTCAGACGGGGCGGCTGATCTCGGCCGTGGTCCGCCCGACGCTCTGGCTGGTGGTGTTCTCCGCCGGCTTCCAGAACGTGCTCGGGGTCTCGATCACGCCGCCCTACGAGAACTACGTCACGTACGACGTCTACATGGCGCCGGGACTCATCGGCATGGTGCTGCTGTTCCAAGGCATGCAGTCCTCGCTGGCGCTCGTGTTCGACCGCGAGGTCGGAGCCCTCCGCCTGCTGCTCACCGCGCCGCTGCCGCGCTGGTACGTGCTCCTGTGCAAGCTTGTCGCCGGGGCCTTGCTCGGCGTCGCCCAGGCCTACGCCTTCCTGCTCGTGGCCTTCCTGTTCGGCGTGGACCTGCCGCCGTGGGGCGCCCTGACCGTGCTGCCGGCTCTGGCGCTCGGCGCCTTTACGCTGGCCGCGGTGGGGCTGTTGCTCTCGGTCTACGTGCGGAGGCTGGAGAATTTCGCCGGCACCATGAACTTCGTGATCTTCCCGGCCTTCTTCTTCTCCACCGCCCTCTACCCGCTCTGGAAGGTGCGCGAGAGCGGCTCGGACTGGATCGCGCTCGCCGCGCGGCTGAACCCTTTCACCCATGTGGTGGAGACGATCCGCTTCGCGCTCTATGGCCAGGTCCAGCCTCTCTCGGCCGCCGTCACCCTGCTGGTCGGCGCCGCCGCCTTCGCCTTGGCCGTGCAGGGCTACGATCCACAGCGGGGGGTTCTGGGGCGCAAGCCCCGGGACGATGGGTGACCGAACGGGGTTGAGCCTGCGCCCGGGATCGCCAATGCTGTCGCCGACGCCCCCATTCTCCAACCGGAGCACGCCATGACAAGCCACGCCGTTCCCCCCGTCGCGCTGCCGCACGAGGTCAAGCTCGACCGCCTGGGCGAGATCGCCGTGAAGGTGGGCCTTGGCCTGGCCCCCGGCCAGGAACTCGTGATGACCGCCCCCGTGGACGCGCTGCCGCTGGTCCGCCGCATCACCGAGCACGCCTACAAGGCCGGCGCCTCCCTCGTGACGACGCTGTTCGCGGACGAGGAGAGCACGCTGGCGCGCTACCGCTTCGCCCCCGATGGAGCCTTCGACAAGGCCACGGGCTGGCTCTACGACGGCATGGCCGCCGCCTTCCGGAACGGCGCAGCGCGTCTCGCCATCGCGGGCGAGAACCCCTCGCTGCTGGCCGGGCAGGACCCCGAGAAGGTGTCGCGCGCCAACCGAGCCCGCTCCAAGGCCTACATGCCGGCCCTCGAGATGATCGCCGGCTTCGCCACCAACTGGACGATCGTCAGCTACGCCAGCCCGTCCTGGGCCAAGGTGATGTTCCCCGAGGATCCCGAGGACATCGCTGTCGCGCGCCTGTGGCACGCAATCTTCGCCGCCTCGCGCGTCGACGGACCGGACCCGGTCGCCGCCTGGCAGGCCCACAACGCCGACCTGCAGCGCCGCACCCGCCTGCTCAACGACGCCCGCTACGCGGCCCTGCGCTTCACCGGCCCCGGCACGGACGTCACCGTCGGCCTCGCCGACGACCATGAGTGGAACGGCGGCGCCACGACGGCCAAGAACGGCCTTGTCTGCAACGCCAACATCCCGACGGAAGAGGTCTTCACCACGCCCCACAAGGCGCGCGTGGACGGGTTCGTGCGCAGCACCAAGCCGCTGTCCTACAACGGCACCCTGATCGAGGACATCGAGGTCAGGTTCCAGGGCGGCGCCATCGTGGACGCCAAGGCCCGCACGGGCCAGGAGGTCCTCCTCAAGGTGCTCGACACGGACGAGGGCGCGCGCCGGCTCGGCGAGGTGGCCCTTGTGCCGTTCTCGTCGCCCATCTCCCAGAGCGGCCTGCTGTTCTACAACACGCTGTTCGACGAGAACGCAGCCAGCCACATCGCGCTCGGACAATCCTACAGCAAGTGCATTCGCGGCGGGGTGGACATGCCGAAGGACCAGCTCGCCGCCCGCGGCGCCAACGAGAGCCTGATCCATATCGACTGGATGATCGGCTCCGGCGAGGTGGACGTGGACGGCGTCAGGGCAGACGGCTCCACCGAGCCGCTGATGCGCAAGGGCGACTGGGTCTCCTAGCCCTACAGCGTCTGCAGTGGGGCGCTGGGCTCAGGCGCCAGTTGATCGCTGGCGCCGGCCGCCATCGGCTTGGGGCGTCGCAGCGCCCCTTTCACCAGACGGCTGAGCGGCGTCTCGACGAAGATATGCGCCAGACTCGCGAGCGCGAACGCCGCCAAACAAGCCAGTACGACGCCCGCGACGCCCCCCAGCGGCATGTGGCCGTGCTTGATCAGCCGGGCGTAGCTGATCATCACGAACCCATGCGTCAGGTAGAGGGCGTAGGAGGCGGCGCCCAGGAACACGAGGCCGCGGATCCAGCCGACCGGGCGGATCGCCATCTGCGAGAAACCGACCACGACCAGCACGGCGGGGATTCCCCAGGCTGCGAAACGAGCCGAAGGCGCGAGCCCGGCCGTGGTCTCGCTCGGCGCGAAGGCGGAGGCCAGCAGCAGCAGGACGCCCCCGACCGCCGCGAGCGCGACAGGCCGCCGAACCCGGATGGCGTCCCGGCCCACCAGGCAGGCCAATCCGATCCCGTAGCAGAACTCGAAGACGATCGGATCGCCCAGGAAGGAGGCCACGGCGCCGTGGCCGCCGGCCAGACGGGCCGCTCCCCAGTTGGCCAGGATCATGCCCGCCGTAAACAGGGCGGTTTGCTCCTGGTTGAGGCGGATGCACAGCGCGAACGCGATCAGGACGTAGAAGTACATCTCGTACACCAGGGTCCAGGCGACGCCGACCACCTGCTCATGGTGAGGAAGCAGGAAAACCGCTGCGAGCAACTTGCCGGGATCCACCGTCAGGCTGGAAAAGCCCAGGCCGCTCGCCCAGAGCGCCAGGACGAGCGCGAGGCAGGCCCAATACAGCGGGTAGATGCGCTGGATCCGGTCGCGCATGAAGGCCGAGGGCGTCCGCCCGCGCTCCCGGCCGGCCCCGCCTTCGAAGGCGGCGAGGAAGACCACGAGCCCGCTGATCACGAAGAACACGTCGACCCCGGCCGCCCCCCAGCGCACGGCCCAGTCCGGCGCCCCCGCGAAGGAGGGGATCGCCAGCGACTCCTCCATGGCATGGTGGGCCAGCACCATGGTGGCCGCGACTCCGCGGAGCGCCTGGATGCCCCAGTTGCGCTTGGAGGCCGAAAGGGGGGCAGGGTTCACGGTGTTGTCCTCGGTGCGGCGCTGGGGACCATTGTGGGCCCACGCCCGGCCCGCGCCGCCTTACCCAACGGGATGAGGGGACCCCAAAAATGGGCGAACTGCGCAGCGGAACCCAGCGCGGCGGTGGTTCGAGGCCCGCCGGATCCGAGAAGCTGGCGCCGCCCGTGAAGCCGGCCATCGCCGCGGCGGACGAAAACGCGCCCGCAACATGCGCGGGCGCGTTTCGATTCAGATCCGATGATCGTGTGGGGGCCGGCCTACCGCCCGTACACGTCCGTGATGCGCACGATGTCGTCCTCGCCGGTGTAGCTGCCGACCTGCACCTCGATGATCTCGAGCGGGATCTTGCCCGGGTTGGCGAGGCGGTGGACGCAGCCGAGCGGCAGGTAGACCGACTCGTTCTCCTGCAGCAGCAGGATCTCCTCGTTGCGCGTCACCTCGGCGGTGCCGCGCACCACGACCCA
>NZ_PVZS01000014.1 GCF_003004785.1 Alsobacter soli | reverse complement strand
GCGAGAATTTTTCCTTGGCCATGGCCGTGTCTCAGTCCTCGACAGCCGGACGTCGCCGGCAAGGGGTGTATCAAACGGGCGCGAGATAGGCGGTTTTGCGCGCAAGCGCAAGAGTCGCCTCGCGATTCTCATCCGGCGCCGGGAGCCGCGAGGGCCAGCATCCCGCATTCGGTCAATCCGTGATGGACGTCGCCTGGGCTTGTTCGCCGGCTTCACGCGCGAGCGCGGGGTCCACGTAGAGCACGGTCCAATCCGGCAGGGCCTGCTTCAAGGCGCGCGCGAGCGCCAGGCCGTCTTCAGCCAATTTGCTCCAGGCGGCCCGCAGCGCCGCGCCGGCGCGGCCGTCGCTCTCGGCGGCCCTGTCCTCGAGCGCGTCGAAGGCCTCCTGCCACTCCTGGAGACGGCCAGCCAGTTCAGGATCGATCGGCAGGTCGTCGACGAGGGCTTCCTCCCCGTCCGCGTTCCAGACGCCCTCGGAGCCGTAGGCGGCCATCAGGCGCACGCAGAAAGCGCCGTCCACGGTCCGGAAATGCTCAGGCCCGACGTCGTTCATGACAGGTCACGCTGGAGGAAGAATGGAGCGGGTGAAGGGAATCGAACCCTCGTATTCAGCTTGGAAGGCTGCTGCTCTACCATTGAGCTACACCCGCCCGCGGCGGCAGATATGCCGCGACTCGACCCGGATGGCAAGCCGTCCCCCCGTGGCGCCCACCGGGACCACGTCATTCACAGGGATGTCGTTTTCCGAGTTGACAGGGCGCCGCCCGGTCACCATAAGACGCCCCGCGAACGTTGCCCCGGGCGGCGCGTTCGGACCGCGTCCCTGAGCAGCGTACCCCGCTTCCCAAGGATCGGACGTGGGGGAATGTCCCGAGCGGCAAAGGGGGCGGACTGTAAATCCGCTGGCTAAGCCTTCGTAGGTTCGAGTCCTACTTCCCCCACCATCCTTTTCCGCCGATTGGCGCAGAAAGGCCGGCTCTCATGAGCCGGCCTTTTTCGTTTGGCGCACCAGCCTCCTCCATGCCACACGGGGGCGACAGGAGCGAGAGCATGGCGAAGCAGGGACAAGGCGGACGTTCAGGACGCGGCGAAGCGCCCCGCAAGGGCGGGTGGGACCCGCGCCAGGCGGACCGCGAGCCTCGCCGCCGCGATGCTGAAGCCGAATCACGCGACGGCCGCCCTCCCCGCCCAGAAGCGCGCCGCGATGGCGGCCGCAAAACGGCCGAGCACGGCCGCAAGCCCGATCGCGAGCCTGCGCCGCACGGCCGCCTGCGCCTGTACGGCTTCCACAGCGTCGCCGAGGCCCTGGGCAATCCGAACCGCAAGGTGCACGCGCTTTACGCCACCGAGAACGCCGCCCAGCGCCTGGCCGCCATAGTCCCGAACCCGAAGGTGGCGCTAACTCTGGTCCGCCCCGAGCAGATCGACCGCATGGTCGGCGAGGATGCCGTCCACCAGGGGGTCGCGGCCGACGTGGAGCCCTTTCCCGCCCTGGACCTCCATGACCTGCCTGACGATGCGCTCGTCCTCGTGCTCGACCAGGTCACCGATCCGCACAATGTCGGCGCCATCCTGCGCAGCGCCGCCGCCTTCGGCGCGGCCGCGCTGGTCATGACGGAGCGCCACAGCCCGGATGCCGCCGGCGTGCTGGCCAAGACGGCCTCGGGCGGCCTGGAGCACGTCCCGATCATCACGGTGGGCAACCTCGCCCAGGCGCTCGCCGTCTTGGGAGACCGCGGGTTCTGGCGCATCGGCCTCGATTCGGAAGGCCCGGACATTCTGGAGAAGTCCGTGGCCAGCCGCCCGGTGGCGCTGGTGCTCGGGGCCGAAGGCAAGGGCCTGCGCCGCCTCACGCGCGAGCGTTGCGACGTGCTCGCGCGGCTCGACATGCCGGGCGCCATCAAGAGCCTGAACGTCTCAAACGCCGCCGCGGTGGCGCTTTACGCCCTGCGGCAGGCCCTGGACGCCAAGACATAGGCGTCAGCGCGCCTTCAGCTCGATGATCCGGGGGGCGCCGGGCCAGCTGGAGCCGAACCCCTCGCCTGCCTGGGCCACCCGCGAACGAAAAACGCGCGCCCCGCCGGGCTTGCCCGAGCGGCCGTGGGATTGGTCGTTGATCACGAAGATCTGGGGCGGCGCGACCTCCACAGGGTGATAGCCCGGAACCTGCGGCAGGTCGAATTTCGTCGGCAGCCGGTACGAGACATCCGGCTCCGGCACGGGAAAAACGGCCGCGGTTTGCGGGACCGAACTATCCGGTCCGACCCCATAGACCGGCCCCCAGGCGCCCCATCCGTAGCGTCCGCGCCAGAACCGGTCGTGCCTGCGCCAGGCGAAGCGATCCACGTGGTGATGATGAGCGCCGGACCACCGCGCCCAGTTGCCGCCATGGGCAGCATGGGCCATCCCATGCCCACCTGCCCCACGCGGCCCGGCTGCCGCGGCCGTGCCCGCAACGGCGAAGACGATCGCGGCCGCAGCCCCGATTGCAATCCAACGCATAGTACGCTCCCGACGCAACGCGCCGCATCTGCTTAACAAAGTATGACGGAGCGCTTCGCGTTCCCAGTCCCCTTTTGGGATGGGCGTCACGGCGGAAGCATTCAGGCAAGGGAGTCGATAGTCGCAAGACCAAAGACCGGCTCATCGTCACCCGTGGTCTGGGCTACAACTCGTTTCATTGGGGGAAGTGCAAGCGCCGGGAATGTTTCCTGCGCGAACAGTTGTTCGCGCAGCGGGCGCCCCTGCGCCTTCGCTCCCCCGGGCCAACGGCCCACGGAAACGTCAAGGGGGTGGACATGGCGACAGCCAGCTACGAAAAAATCGAAAAAAATCCAGCATATCAGGAGCTTGTCCGCAAGCGCTCATCTTTTGGATGGACGCTGTCGGCGACGATGCTGATCATCTACTTCGGCTTCATTCTGCTCGTCGGCTACGCGCCGAAGACGCTGGGCATCCCGCTCGGAACGGGTGTGATGACCGTCGGCATCCCGGTGGGGCTCGTCGTGATCATCTCCGCCTTCGTGCTGACGGGCATCTATGTCCTCCGCGCGAACTCCGAATACGACGCCCTGGTGCGCAAGATCGTCGAGGACGCCAAGTGATGAGCGCCAAGAAGTTTTTGACCGGCGCGACCGCCGGCGCCCTCGCCTTCCTGCCGACGCTCGCGCTCGCGGCGGGCGCGATCGAAGGCGGCTCGAAGCAGGAGATTAATGCCGCCGCGATCGGCATGTTCCTGGCCTTCGTCCTGCTCACTCTGGGCATCACCTACTGGGCCGCCAAGCAGACCCGCTCGGCCGCGCAGTTCTACACGGCTGGCGGCGGCATCACCGGCTTTCAGAACGGCCTCGCCATCGCGGGCGACTACATGTCCGCAGCGTCGTTCCTGGGCATTTCGGGCCTGGTCTATCTGTCCGGCTATGACGGCCTCATCTATTCGGTGGGCTGGCTCGTCGGCTGGCCGATCGTGACTTTCCTGATCGCAGAGCAGCTGCGCAACCTCGGCAAGTTCACCTTCGCCGACGTGGCCTCCTTCCGCTTCGCCCAGACGCCGATCCGCGTCCTGGCGGCCTGCGGCACGCTGGTGACCGTGGCGTTCTACCTGATCGCCCAGATGGTCGGCGCCGGTAAGCTGATCCAGCTCCTCTTCGGCCTCGACTACTGGATGGCCGTGGTGATCGTCGGCGCGCTGATGATCGTCTACGTGACCTTCGGCGGCATGGTGGCGACGACCTGGGTGCAGATCATCAAGGCCTGCCTGCTCCTCGCCGGCGCGTCCTTCATGGCCCTGATGGTGCTCTACACCTTCGGATTCAGCCCCGAGTCGCTGTTCGCCAAGGCCGTCGAGGTGCACCCGAAGAAGATCGCCATCATGGAGCCGGGCTCGCTGATCTCGAATCCGCTCTCGGCGGTTTCGCTCGGTCTGGCGCTGATGTTCGGCACGGCCGGCCTGCCCCACATCCTGATGCGCTTCTTCACCGTGTCTGACGCCAAGGCGGCCCGGAAGTCGGTGTTCTACGCCACGGGCTTCATCGGCTACTTCTACATCCTCACCTTCATCATCGGCTTCGGCGCGATCACGCTGGTTTCGACCAATCCCGAGTTCCTGGCGGCCGGCAAGACGGGCCTGGCGGCGATCAAGGGCGGGTCGAACATGGCGGCGATCCACCTGGCAAGCGCGGTCGGCGGCAACGTCTTCCTGGGCTTCATCTCGGCCGTGGCCTTCGCCACCATCCTGGCGGTGGTGTCGGGCCTGACCCTGGCGGGAGCCTCGGCGATCAGCCACGACCTCTACGCCACGGTGATCAAGAACGGGAAGGCGAACGAGCAGGACGAGATCCGCATCTCCAAGATCTCGACCATCTTCCTCGGCATCCTGGCCGTGATCCTGGGCATCGTGTTCGAGAACCAGAACGTCGCCTTCATGGTCGGCCTCGCCTTCGCGATCGCCGCCTCGTGCAACTTCCCGGTCCTCGTGATGTCGATCTTCTGGAAGGGCATGACCACCCGCGGCGCCGTAATCGGCGGCTTCCTCGGCCTCGCGGCTGCGCTGGTCGGCGTGGTCCTGTCGCCCGGCGTGTGGGAAGCCGTTTTCGGCAACCCGAAGGGGTCGGCCCCCTTCCCGTACGACAACCCGGCCCTGTTCTCGATGACGATCGCCTTCGCGGGCATCTGGATCGGCTCGCTGCTCGACTCGAGCAAGCGCGCCGCCGAAGATCGCGCGGGCTTCCCGGCCCAGTATGTCCGCTCCCAGACGGGGATCGGCGCCGCCGGGGCCGCCTCGCACTGACGTAAAAGCCCGGGCGGGCGCCAGCTCCTCCGCCCGGGCCTCCTACGGCCGGCCCCGCGCACCGCGGGCCGGCCGTTCCCGTTCCGGGCAGGCGGATAGCGCCCGACGAGGAAACCATGACCCAGGCCTTCGACGCCTCGACACCGCCATTCGACAGGCTGGACGCGCGCCAGGTCGAGACCCTCCGCGCGGCTCTCGACATCGGCTACTACCGGCCGGGCGAAACGCTCATCGCCCAGAACGCGCAGTCGGAGTCCCTTTTCATCGTCCTCAAGGGCACGGTGGAGGAGCGGGATCGCGATGAACTGATCGCCCTTCTCGGCCCTGGGGACGCTTTCGACAGCCGCGCCATCGTCCAGGGAGAGAGCGGCCACGCCTTCGTGGCGCGCGACGAGTGCCTGTGCTGGCTGGCCCCCAAGGTCGTCATCCTCGACCTGATCAAGAGAAGCCCCCGCTTCGCCTCGTTCTTCTACCTTGATATCTCACGCAAGCTCGACGCTCTCGAGCGGGAGGCCGAGGATCAGCGGGTCGGCAGCCTGATGCGGGCCCGTTTGGCCGAGGTGTTCACCCATCCGGCCCAGTTCATCGACGCCGGGGAAAGCATCGAGGCCGCCGGGCGGCAGATGCAAGACTGCAACTCCAATACGCTGTTCGTGCGGGACACGGGGCGGGTCGGCGTGATCACCGGCATGAATCTCGCCAAGGGCGTCATCCTGAGACGCCTGCCCTTGGAGACGCCCGTGCGCGAGCTGGCGCATTTCGACGTGGTCCGCTTGCGGCCGGACGACTTCGTCTTCGAGGCGCTGCTTCTGATGACGAAGCACAACAAGCGCCGCGTCGCCCTTCACGACGGTGAGCGTTATGTCGGGATCGTCGAGGACATCGACCTTCTGAGCTTTATCGCCGGGGCGACCCAGATCGTGGCCGGGCGCATCGACCGGGCCACCAGCCTGGATGAGCTCGGCGCAGCCGCGGCCGAGATCAACGCCCAGGTCCGGGTGTTGCGCCGCCAGGGCCTCAAGGTCCAGGTGATCGCCGAGATCGTCTCGGACCTGAACCGGCGGCTGCTGGCCAGGCTGTTCGAACTCGTCGCGCCCGCCTCCATCCGCGAGGCGGGCTGCCTCATCGTCATGGGCAGCGAGGGCCGCGGCGAACAGACGATTCGCACCGACCAGGACAACGGCCTCATCCTCTCGCGGCCCGTCGACGAGGCGGATCTCACCCAGTTCCGGGCTGCGTTCTCCGGCGCTCTCGAACAGTTCGGGTTTCCGCCCTGCCCCGGACGCGTCATGGTCTCCAACCCGTTCTGGTCGCGCCCGCTGGCCGACTTCGTGGAGGATTTCCGTCGCTGGCTGACGCTGCCTGACGAGGACACGCAGCTCAACATCGCCATTTTCATTGACGCCGAAGCCGTCGCGGGCGACGCCGCGTTGCTGGAACAGGCCAAGAAGGCCCTGATCGGCGGCATGCGGGGGGAGCAGGCTACGCTGGCCCGCTTCGCCAAGGCGGTGGACGCCTTCGAGACGCCGATCGGACTTTTCAACCAGCTGATCACCGCGGAAGGCAAGGGCGACGCCCTCGACCTCAAGCGCGGGGGCATTTTTCCCATTGTTCACGGCGCACGGGCGCTCGCCCTGGAGAAGGGGGTCACCGAGACCGGGACCACCGCGCGGCTGGCGAAACTGGGCCGGCTCGGCATGCTGCGGCCCGAATTCGTCAGCGAACTGGTCGACGCGTTCCAGTTCCTGATGACGCTGCGTCTCGACTCGCAACTGGCGCAGGCTGCCGGCGGCTCCGGCGCATTGGTGCGGCCTGCCGAACTCTCAACCATGGAGCGCGACCTGCTTCGTGACGCGTTCCGGGTTGTGAAGCAATTCCGGGAGATCGTTCGCCGGCATTTTAATCTGGGGATGTTCTGATGGGGCTGTGGCGGGCGGCCAAGCGCCTGTTCCACCAGGCCACCATTGGCGACCAGCGCTATCGCTTCCTGTTCCAGCCCGGGCCAGCCGACGAGGTGGTGGCGATCGACTGCGAAACGACAGGGCTCGACGTGGCCAGGGATGACATTATCACCATCGCGGCCGTGAAGATCAGGGGCGACCGGATCCTGGCCAGCGAACGCTTCCAGGCGATCCTGCGGCCTGACGCCAGGATGGAGGCGGAGGCCATCAAGGTGCACCACGTCTTCGAGCGTGAAGTGGAGGAGAAGGGCCGGCTTATCTACAAGGTGCTCCCGGAGCTCCTGCACTTCATCGGGGCGAGGCCGCTTGTCGGCTATTACCTCGACTTCGATATCGCCATGCTGGACAAATACGTCCTGCCCTTCATCGGGATCGAGTTGCCCAACCGCCGCATCGAGGTCTCGAGCCTCTATGACGAACGCAAATACGGTGACGCTCCGCCCGGCACGACCGTGGACCTGTCCTTCAACGCCATCCTGAAGGACCTCGGCATTCCACGCCTGGCGCAGCACGATGCTCTCAACGACGCGCTCATGACGGCGATGATGTATGTCGCCCTTCGCGACCTGAAGGCGCGCGGCGTGCGTATCCCGCGCCCCCGTTCGCGGCCTTCCGTGCAGCCCGGAGGCGCCTGAGGCGCAGCCAATTGCGGCTAGACTAAGGTTGAATCCCGACTCGCCCTGACGTCCTGTAACGTTTCAATTGGCGGGCTCTCAGGTGGATCCGCCCAAGTTGCATGGCGAAGACGGTTCAACGTCACGGCCGATTCAGCATTGGGGGACAAAGGGAGAGCGATGCGGACAGCTTCAAAGAACAAGCGTCCGTTTGAGCAACTGAACAGCTTCAGCACGTTCGCGACGGCGACGCCCTAGTCCGCCGGCGGCTCTTTGCGCCCGATGAAGGCTGAAGCTCAGGGGAAACGACAAGGAGTTGGGCATGACGATGGCAGCCGCCCCCGCTGGGGCTGAACGCGTAAGGCCGATGACCTCCGACGAGAAGCGCGTGATCTTCGCGTCCTCGCTCGGCACGGTCTTCGAATGGTATGACTTCTATTTGTACGGCTCGCTGGCGACCGTGATCGGCGCCCAGTTCTTCTCGAGCGAGTTCTCGCAGAACACGCGGAACATTTTCGCGTTGCTGGCCTTCGCCGCGGGCTTCCTGGTCCGCCCCTTCGGCGCGCTGGTGTTCGGCCGCCTGGGCGACCTCGTCGGCCGGAAGTACACCTTCCTGGTCACCATCATGATCATGGGCCTGTCGACATTCATCGTCGGCTTGCTGCCCTCCTACGCCAGCATCGGCGTCCTCGCCCCGATCATCCTGATCTCGCTGCGCCTGCTGCAGGGCCTGGCGCTCGGCGGCGAATACGGCGGCGCGGCGACCTACGTGGCCGAGCACGCTCCCCAGGGCCGGCGCGGGTTCTACACCTCGTGGATCCAGACCACGGCGACGCTGGGCCTGTTCCTGTCTCTGCTGGTGATCCTGTTCACCCGCACGGCCACGGGCGAGGAGGAGTTCGCCAAGTGGGCCTGGCGCATCCCGTTCCTGGTCTCCATCGTGCTGCTCGGCATCTCGATCTGGATCCGTCTGCAGCTCAATGAATCGCCCGCCTTCCAGAAGATGAAGGCTGAGGGCACCGGCTCCAAGGCGCCGATCACCGAGGCCTTCGGCCAGTGGCGCAACGCCAAGATCGCGCTGCTCGCGCTGCTCGGCCTCACGGCCGGCCAGGCGGTCGTGTGGTACACGGGCCAGTTCTACGCCCTGTTCTTCCTCACCGGCATCCTGAAGGTCGGCGGCTATACGGCCAACCTGCTGATCGCCTGGTCGCTGCTCATCGGCACCATCTTCTTTGTGGTGTTCGGCTGGCTTTCGGACAAGATCGGCCGCAAGCCGATCATCCTGGCCGGCTGCCTCATCGCGGCGCTGACCTTCTTCCCGATCTTCAAGCAGATCACGAGCCTGGCGAACCCGCAGCTCGAGAAGGCCATCGAGACGGTCAAGGTGAGCGTGGTGGCCGATCCGGCCTCCTGCGGCAGCCTGTTCGATCCGGTCGGCATCCGAACCTTCACCGAGCCCTGCGACGTCGCCCGCCGGGCGCTCGCCGGCCAGTCGGTGAAGTACGCCACCGAGGCCGCTCCGGCCGGCTCCCCCGTGGTCGTCAAGGTGAACGACGCCTCCGTGCCCTTCGTGGCCGGGCCCGACTTCGCCAAGAACCTCACGGCGGCTCTCCAGACCGCCGGTTATCCGAAGGCGACCGACGCCGGCATTGTGAAGATGGCGCATCCCTTCGACATCTTCCGTCCGCAGGTGGCCGGCATCATCGGCCTGCTGTTCATCCTCGTCATCTACGTGACCATGGTGTACGGCCCGATCGCCGCCGCGCTGGTCGAGCTCTTCCCGACCCGCATCCGCTACACCGCCATGTCGCTGCCCTATCACATCGGCAACGGCTGGTTCGGCGGACTGCTGCCCGCGACGGCGCTCGCCATGGTGGCCCAGACCGGCGACATCTACTACGGCCTCTGGTACCCCATCGGCTTCGCGCTGATGACCTTCATCATCGGGCTGATCTTCATCCCGGAGACGAAGGATCGCGACATCTACGCCGGCGATTGATCCGGCCAGGCGGGCGGCTCACGCCGCCTGCCCCTCCGCGTTCCGCGCAACAAAAAGGCCCCGTCTCGCGACGGGGCCTTTCTCGTTCCGATGGAGATCGGATCAGTAGTCGCAGACCGTCTCGCGGCGGATTTCCCAGCCCCAGCCGGGCACCCACACGCGGCGGCGCTGGACGTAGCACTCGTTCACCGGGCCGCCGTAGACGGGAGCGGCGTAGACGGGCGCGGGAGCCGCATAGGCCGGACGCGAGCCCGCGATGGCCGCGCCGAGCGCCAGGCCGCCCACGGCCCCGATGGCTGCCGCAGCGCCGGGATTCATGCCGCCGCGGCGATAGTAGTACTGGGCCTCAGCCGGAGCGGCGCTCGCCGCAATGCCGGCGCCCATGGTCAGCGCAGCGACAGCGCCGAGCATCACGCGATTCATCTTCATGGGTCTTCTCCCTTTTGGCGCCGCCCCGGGCCGATCTGCCGACCAGCCCCGACGCGATCCCCGTAAACCGAGAGCTGCAACCTAAAGCTCTACGCCTGAATGCTGAATGAATGGTCTGGGGCCGGATTGTGGCGCAACCGCGGCTGTTGGCCCGCTGCTAGAGCACAGCTGTGGAACAGCGGCGGATGCTGAAGGGATACTTGGAAAGATGGTGCCGGCGGAGGGGATCGAACCCCCGACCTTCGGTTTACAAAACCGCTGCACTACCGCTGTGCTACGCCGGCGAACCGGCGAAATCCCTAGCGAGAGGCCCGGCGCGGGTCAAGCAACGTGTCCTTGCAAGTCACGGGCAGGCGGCGCGCTCGCGCGAAGCCGGAGGAATGATCCAGCGGGAGCGGCGATGGGCGGAGGAAAAAGAAAGCCCCGGCCGATCGACCGGGGCTCCCTGGGATGAACGCAGTTCGGTGCGTCAGCCGCGCGCCAGCGCCTTCGCCTCGCGGCGGCGGGCGTGCAGCACCCACTCGGTGTATCCGTTCGGCTGCTCCCGGCCCTTGAACACCAGGTCACAGGCGGCATGGAACGCCGGGCCGTCGAAGGCCGGGGCCATTGGGCGGTACAACGGGTCGGCGGCGTTCTGACGATCGACCACCTCGGCCATGCGCTTCAGCGTGGCCATCACCTGCTCTTCGTTCACGACGCCATGAAGCAGCCAGTTCGCGATGTGCTGGCAGGAGATGCGCAGCGTCGCGCGGTCCTCCATGAGGCCGACGTCGTGGATGTCCGGCACCTTGGAGCACCCGACCCCCTGGTCGATCCAGCGCACCACGTAGCCCAGGATGCCCTGGCAGTTGTTGTCCAGTTCCTCCTGGATCGCGGCGGCGTCGAAGGAGCCGGTCGCGAGCGGGATCGTCAGCACGTCCGACAGGGGCGCGCGGTTGCGCCCCGCGAGCTCCGCCTGGCGTTGCGCGACGTCCACCTGGTGATAGTGCAGCGCGTGCAGCGTGGCCGCCGTGGGGGACGGCACCCAGGCCGTGTTGGCTCCGGCCGTGGGGTGGCCGATCTTCTGCGCCAGCATGTCGGCCATCTTGTCCGGGATGGCCCACATGCCCTTGCCGATCTGCGCGCGACCCGGCAGCCCGCACGCGATGCCGGCATCGACGTTGGCGTCCTCATAGGCCTGGAGCCACGCGGTCTTCCGCATGTCGTTCTTGCGCACCATCGGGCCGGCTTCGATGGAGGTGTGGATCTCGTCGCCGGTGCGGTCGAGGAAACCGGTGTTGATGAAGCACACGCGATTCGCCGCCGCCTGGATGCAGGCGCGCAGGTTCACGGTCGTCCGGCGCTCCTCGTCCATGATGCCCATCTTCAGGGTATGCCGCGGCAGGCCGTAGAGGTCCTCCACCGCGCCGAACAGGGCGTCCGCGAAGGCCACCTCATCGGGGCCATGCATCTTGGGCTTGACGATATAGACCGAGCCACGGCGGCTGTTATGCACGCCGTGCTTTCCACGCAGGTCGTGGAGCGCAATGAGCACGCTCACGGCGGCGTCCAGGATCGTCTCCGGGATCTCCGCGCCCGTCTCGTCCAGCACCGCGTCGGTGTACATGTGATGGCCGACGTTGCGCACCAGCATCAGGCTGCGGCCATGCAGCGTCACCGTTCCGCCCTTCGGCCCCGTGTAGACGCGGTCGGGGTTGAGCCGGCGCTCGACCGTCCCCGAGCCCTTGGCGAAGGTGGCCGAGAGGTCGCCCTTCATGAGGCCGAGCCAGTTGCGGTAGACCTCGACCTTGTCGTCGGCGTCGACGGCCGCGACGCTGTCCTCGAGGTCCACGATGGTGGTGACCGCGGCCTCGACGATCACGTCTGCGACGCCGGCCGGATCGGTTTTCCCGATCGGATGGTCGTGGTTGATGTCGATCTCGAGATGCAGGCCGTTGTGGCGCAGCAGCACGGCCTCCGGGACCTCAGGCTTTCCGCGGTAGCCCACGAACTGGTCGGGCCGCTGCAGTCCGACGCTACGGCCATCCTTCAGGTGCACCGAGAGCGCGCCGTCCTTCACGGCGTACCCCGTCGCGTCCGCGTGACTGGCGCCCGCGAGCGGGACCGCCCCGTCAAGGATCTCGCGCGCCTTGGCGACGACCTTGGCGCCGCGCTTGGGGTTGAACGCCTTGCCGCGTTCCGCGCCGTCGTCCTCCGGAAGCGCGTCCGTGCCGTAGAGCGCGTCGTAGAGGCTGCCCCACCGGGCGTTGGCCGCGTTCAGGGCGTAGCGGGCGTTGGAGGCAGGGACCACGAGCTGCGGCCCGGCGATGTGGCCGATCTCCTCGTCCACGTTGCTCGTGCCGATCTTGAACGCCGAAGGCTCCTCGACCAGGTAGCCGATGTCGCGCAGAAAGGCTTGGTAGCCGTCCTGGTCCAGCTTCTGACCCTTGCGAGCGCGATGGTAGTCATCGATCTGCGCCTGCAGCCGGTCGCGCTTCTCGAGCAGGGCCTTGTTGCGCGGCGCGAACTCGCGCACCAGCGCCTCGAGCCCGCTCCAGAAGGTCTCGGCGGTCACGTTCGACCCCGGCAAGGCTTCCCGGGTGATGAAATCATGCAGGACGGGCGCAACCTGGAGGCTGCCGACGCGGATCATGTGAAATCTCCCTGCCCGGGCGCTGCGGCGCCCTCTTGGCCACAAATTCGCGGCCCTTAGACCATGGGTCCGAGGCACAAAAAAGCAAGCGGCCGCCAACACACTTTCGCCGCCAGGGCAATGATCCGATGCCTTCGACCTAACGTCCGCACGGCGACTGGGGCGGCGCCATCCCCAGGGTGTCCAGCGTGTTCGTCTCGTGCAGGAAGCCCTCGACGGGCGCGAGATCGATGACCGCGTTGTGGGTGGAGAGGAAGATGCCCTGCCGCAGCTGATGATCCCAGCTTCGGAAGGAGCCGGGCAGCGCCTTGTAGAGCTCGAGCGTCGTGTCCTGGCGCAGGAGGCGCTTGGGAAGGGGCGCGGGCGTGGCGTCGCGGGCCCCGCGCATGTCCGCGTCGATCACGACCCGCACGGCCGCCCAGGCCGCCCAGTCCTCCTGCGTCATGGGGCGCCCGGCTTCGCGTTCGAAGCGCCGGTTGAGCTGCGGCGCGCCGTTGCGCTCCGCGGCGGCGTGCCACGCCAGGGGCCTCAGCCCCTCCGTGCCCACCACTGGCCGGGGCAGGATCGTGCGGTAGGGCGTCATGCGCCCGAACTCGCCGACCATGTCGGACACGAAGACCACGTCGTAGTCGCCCGACCCGGTGAGCAGACCCAGGTTGGTCTCCTCCCGCTTGCGGGGGTCGTTGGTCATGGCGAACGGCCGGGTGTCGACGATCCGCGCCCCAAACTTTCTGGCGGAGGCGGCCATGGACTGGCTGAACGCCTTGTCGTCTGGCTCGGGTCCCTCCAGCACCAGGATCTTCTTCCAGTTTCGCCGCACGAGGAATTGCGCCAGCCCGTCGGTGAGCATCGAGCGGGAGGGGATCACGTGGAACAGCGTACCGCGGCAGGTGTCCTTGCGGAGCTGCTCATCCTGATCACGGATGTTGAACAAGGCCATGGATGGCGGCGCCGAGGCCGAGGCGGTGAGCAGGTCTGCGGCTGGCACGTCCAGGATGGCGGCCTCGACGCCCTGGTCGGCTGCGGCGCGCAGCGCCTGCTCGACGGGCTCGTCCGCTTTCAGCGTGCGGCGCACGACCTTGAACGTCGCGCCCAGCGCGCGCCCGGCGGCGCGGCCATCCTTGGCGGCGAGCTCCGCGCCGGGAAGAGACGTCAAATGGCTGATGCGCATCACGCCGTCATGCGCGTTGAGCCGCTGGTACCAGGGGTCGCCCTCGCGGTCCACGAACAGGATCACGCGGTCTTGCGCGGCGGCCGTCTGCGCGAAAGCCGGTCCGGGACGTCCGAAGCTGGCCAGCAAAGCCGCCATAACCAGCAGGGCCAGCCGGCGCGATGGACGCTCAGTCATCGACGATGATCCCGTAGGGCACCATGCCGACCGGAACGGTCTTCCGCACCTTGCCGCTCGCCAGGTCGACGATGGACAGGTCGTCCGACAGGCCGTTCGCCACGTAGAGCGTCTTCTCGTCGGTCGAGAAGCGCATGCCCCAAGGCCTTCGGCCGACGAGGATGTAGTCCTTCACGGCGCGCGAGGCGACGTCCACCACGGCGACATGGTTGGCCCGTCCCAGCGCCACATAGGCGGTCTTGCCGTCGCGCGTCATGACGAGGTCGACGGGGGTCACCTGTTCGCGCCGCATGCCCTTGGGCAGGAACGAGATCTGGCCTTTGGACTGGAGCGTGGCGGTGTCGATCACGTCGACGATGCCGGCGATCTCGCAGGAGACCCACAGTTCCTTGCCGTCGGGCGACAACGCGAACCGGCGCGGCCGCGTGCCGACCACGATGTCCTTCACCACCTTCCCGCTGGGCACGTCGATCACGTGCACCAGGTTCCCGGCTTCGGAGGCGACGAACACGCGCTTGCCGTCGGGCGTCGCGAGAACCCCTTCGGGCTCTGGTCCTGTCGCGTAATGGGCCGTGATCTCGCCGGTCTCGAGGTTGAGCACCGAGCACTCGGAATCGTCCTCGTTCGAGATGTAGAGGTCGCGCCCGTTGGGATGCAGGTCGAACGTCTCGGGGTCCGGGACGTCGCGGAAACGCTTGATCAGCGTGCGCGAGGCGAGGTCGTAGACGGCGATGGTGTCATCGTTGCCGCAGGCCACGATGAGGCTTTTCTTGTCGGGCGTGCGCGTCATGCCGCGCGGCCGGGCGCAGGTCTTGATCTGCCCGACGACCTCGTCCTCCTTGTTCAACATGACGATGTTGTCGGACCGCTCGTGCGAGACATAGACGAGCCCTGTCGCGGCTGAGACCGCCGAGGGGCATGCGGCCACTCCGAGAAGCACGAGCCAGAGCGCGCGCAGGCCCCCGCCCCTCTGCAGCATCGCCCCCATGCGCATCCTCCACCGGCCTGTTCACGGCTCTCGGAACGCATGGTGATCCCGCTCGATCCGGGGATCAAGGCGGCGCCGGACCTTTGACGGTCAGCGGCGCGTATCCTGCAGCACCTCGTTCACGGCCTTCACGACCGCGCCCGGCGCATCAAGCGGTATCTGGTGGCCCGCATGCGGCACGATCTCCGGAGCCGGCGCCCCAAGCCGGCGAGCGAGGTCGGCCTGCAGCCCGCGCCACACGCGCTCCATTCGGCCGTCCGGATAGAGCTCGTTCCACTCGTCGTCACCGTGCACCAGGACCCGGGCCGGAATGCGCACGTAACCGCTCCGATCCGCCTCGGTGAGGCTCGCCCCGATGCCGCGCATCTCGCGGATCACGGAGAGGCGGGCCTTGTCGGCGCTCGCCAGCTCGATCGCGAGCCTCTGCATCCCGTCGGGCAGGCCGTAGGCCGCCGCCGCCGCCGGGGTCCGGTTCAGAACCTGGTACGGGTTGCTGGGAAGGGGGGCCCCGGCCGCCGCGAAGCTCTCGAACTCTCGTGGGTGCATGCTGTCGACCAGCACGAGGCCGACAACCCGGTCGCGATGCCGCGCCGCGAACGTCGCCGCCAGAACGCCGCCGAAGGAGTGGCCGACGAGCACCAGGGGCCCGTCCACGCCTGCGCTCGCCAGGAGGCTTTCGAGGTCCTTGTCCAGGTTCTCGAGCGTGCGCGGCCGGCTCGCCTTGTCGCTGAACCCAGCGCCTGCGCGATCGTAGGAGCAGACGCGGTTGTGTTCCGCCAGCCGCGGCTGGACGAAAGTCCAGTCCATGTGGTTGCCGCCAAGCCCAGCCTCCAGCACGATCGTCGGAGAGCCCTGTCCAAGGCAATACAGGTGAAGCCGCGCGTCGGCCGTGTCGTAGAGCTTGCCGGGAGGCTGGTGGACGTCAGGCGAAGGCGCCGCGGCGCCGAGAGAGACACCCAGCAGGGCGAGCCCGATCTTGGTCCGCCATTCGCGGCCGAGCGGCGCCGCCCCCATGGACGCCGCGACCGGAACGCGGCACCATGCCGTCAACCAAGAAGAAACGCGGGGGGAGAAGAGATGCGCCATCGCCGTTCGCCGGCTCCCATCATGTGCGTTCTGGCCCTCGGCCTTGCCGCTGCCACGCCCTGCAAGGCCGATGCCATTCCCTGCCCAGACCTGGAGCGACGCTACGAACTTGTCGCCAGGACGGCCCTGCCCATCGAGATCGTGTCCCAAAGCTTCACAGCGGCTGCAAATGGTTGCGACACCCTGCTGGAGCGGCTGATGGACGCCGGCGCCTCGCCCCTCGCCCGCAACCGCGACGGCGACACGACCCTCGCCATCGCGGCCCGCAACGGGCACGTCTCCACCGTGCAGCTCTTGCTGAAACGGGGCGGCGACCCCGAGCAGCGCAACATCCAGGGCGCCACCGCCTTGTTCGTCGCCGCCCAGGCCAACCGGGCCCGGATCGTGCAGATCCTCGCCTCCGCCGGCGCCAACATGCAGGCGCCTGGCCGCTCCGGCGTCTCGCCCCTGAGCGCCGCCGCTTTCAACGGGAACGAACGATTGGTGGAAATGTTCCTGGCGCGCGGCGCCGACCCAAACGACCGTGACGGCACCGGCAAATCCGCTATCGTCTACGCCGCCGCGCGCGGATTCACCGCCATCGTCAAGCGGCTCCTGGACGCGGGGGTCGACCCGCGCCAACGTTACGCCAACGACCTCACGCTGCTGATGTGGGCCGCCGGCCACGCCAACGACGCCCCCGAGGCCGACGGCGTGCAGACGGTGCAGTTGATCCTGTCCAAGGGCGTCCCGCTCGACGAAGCCGACGATCGTGGCCGCACCGCGCTCATGAGCGCCGCCGAGCTCGGCCACGCCGAGATTGTCCGCGTGCTGCTCAAGGCGGGCGCAAACCCCGCCCTGCGCGACAAGGAAGGCAAGACCGCCGCCGACCTCGCGGACGGCGAGGCGGTGCGCGCCGTGCTCAATGGCGGGTGATCACCGCCCCGCGTAGAAATTCGCCAGCGCCTGCAGGTCCTCAGGCTGAAGGGTGCCCAGGATGTCGCTCATCCAGGGATTGTTGGCCCGCGCCTTGGAGCGGAAGTCCTCCATGGTCTTCAGCAGGTAGTCGTGCGACTGCCCGGTGATGCGCGGCGTGGTGCCGGCGCCGATGCCGTCGGCGCCGTGGCAGGCGCCGCACTGGCCCGACGTGATGGCGGTCTCGGAGCGTTTCACATCCGCCTCGGAGGCCCGCGGCTGGTCCAGGTTCACCCATTTCTTTTGAGAGAAGTACTCGGCCAGGGCCATCATGTCCTCGCGCGGCAAGTCCTTGGCGATGCCGTTCATGATCTCGTTCTTCCGGTTGCCGAGCTTGAAATCTCGCAGCTGGAGATAGAGGTAGCCCTGGTTCTGGCCCCAGATGGTCGGATAGGCCTTGTCGGTGGGCTTCCCGGCCTCGCCGTGGCACCCGGCGCAGACCTGCGCCTTCTCCTCGATGCTCTGCGCCAGGGCCGCCTGGCCCAGGCAGGCGACGGCCAGGGCGGCGGCCGCCGCGCGAAACACGCCAAACGTCATGCTGATCTCTCGGGGAATGAAAACAGACGAAGACGGGGCCGCGAAGGCCCCGTCCTGCGATGTCGAAGCTGGCGCGCCGCTCAATCCGCCGTCGTGAAGGCGATGATGCTGTTGCCCCGCTTGTAGTCGATCTGGGTGTTTCCGCCCGCGCCGACCACCACGTACTGCTTGCCATCCACCGTATAGGAGGATGGCGGAGCGTTCACGCCGGCGCCGGCCTGGAACTTCCAGAGCGTGGCGCCTGTCTCGGCGTCATAGGCCTTGAACATCCCGTTGGCCTCGCCGGTGAACACCAGCCCGCCCGCCGTGGCCAGGATGCCGCCGATCATCGGCTGTGCGGTCTTCACCTGCCAGCGGATCTTGCCGGTGTTGTAGTCCACCGCGGAGACGTTGCCCCACTGCTCCTCGCTGGGAATGACCTTGAACGCGCCGCCGAGCCAGAGCTTGCCCGCCGGGTAGTTCGAGCTCTCGACGTGGTAGGTCATAGGCTGGTGCAGGTTGATCGCGTAGGTCAGCCCGAGGTTCGGGTTGATCGCCATCGGCGACCACTCCACGCCGCCGTTGGCGCCGGGCAGCATGCGGGCGCCTTCCTTGGTCGGCAGCGTCCACATGTTCTCCTGGGGCACCATGGCTTCGGAGAAGCGGACCAGGCTGCAGTCCTTCGCGTCATGCACGTAGACGTGCCCGGTCTTGCCCGCGTGCAGGATGCCCTTGATCGGCTTCCCGTCCTTGTCCGCCACCGTGGTGATGATGGGCGGGCTCACGGAATCCAGGTCCCACACGTCATGGGCGATGTACTGGAAGTGGCAGACATACTGCCCCGTATCCAGGTTCACCGAGACGAGCGAGTCCGTGTAGAGGTTGTCGCCGGGGCGCAGCGAGCCGTCGAGGTCAGGCGAGGGGTTGCCGACCACGAAGTAGATGCGCCGCGTCTCGAGGTCCACGGCCGGGTTCTGCCACACGCCCCCGCCCAGCGTCTTGAAGGGGTCGCCCGTCTTGGCGAGCTGCGCCTTCTCCGCGTCGATGTTGCGGTGCATGTCACGGCCGGTGGCGTCCTTGGTGGCCCACACGCCGACCGAGTTCTCCGGGATCGTGTGGAAGGTCCAGAGGTTCTTGCCGGTCTTGGCGTCAAAGGCCTTTACGAATCCGCGGATGCCGTACTCGCCGCCGTTGGTGCCGATCAGGATCTTGCCGTCCACCGCGGTCGGGGCCATGGTCTCGCTGTAGCCGAGCTCCGGATCGGCGATTTCCTGCTCCCAGACCTGCTTGCCGGTCTTGGCGTCCAGCGCCACGAGCTTCGCGTCGAGCGTGGCCATGAAGACCATGTCGCCATAAACGGCGACGCCGCGGTTGTTGGGGCCGCAGCAATAGACCGTGATCGGCCCCATCTTGTGCTTGTAGTGCCAGAGCTCCTCGCCCGTGCGCGCGTCGAGCGCATAGACGTGGTTGAAGGACGTGGTCACGTACATGACCCCGTTCACCACGATCGGGCTGGTCTCCAGGGATTCCTTCACCTCCGTCTGGAAGATCCAGGCCGGACGCAGCTTGCCCACGTTCGAGACGTTGATCTGGCGGTTCGGATAGTACCGGGTCTGGCTGTAGTTGCCGTTGGTGTGCAGGAAGTTGTTGCCGTCGCCCGCGGCGCGGTTGAGCAGGTCCTGCGTCACGGTGTTCATGTCGCCCCACTTGGAGGCTGCTTTGATTTCCTGGCTATGCGCCGCGCCGGACGCCATGAGGCCGGCCGAAAGCGTAAACGCAAGCGTCGCCAGGGACTGGCGTAACTTCGACACCATCCTGCATCCTCCCTGAATGTCCGGCCATGCCGTATCGCGCCGTTTGCGCTTGGCGCTTCCGGGCATGCTGCGCCCGGGCTTCAGGGGTGTCAACGCTAAGTTGGATCCCGGCTCTCGCGAATACTTTGACTCTGGGATGCCACGTCACATGATGACAAGAATGGCGCCGGCCCGATACTTTGAATAGCGGACATACCGGATGATAGCCCGACACTCGACCCGTTTTTCTGCGCATGGGCCGATCAACGACCGGCCGCTTCACTTGCTGCAGTTGGTCAGATCGCGCTCGTGCACCGCGAAGACCTCGCCTTCCTTCACGGTCACGTTGTGGGCCAGGCAGGTGCGCCCGGAAACGTCCCGGACCTGCACGTCGTAGACGCCCGGCTGCACGTCCGTGACCTGGAGGCGCTCGTCGAAATCCACGGTCCCATCGCGGTCGTTCTCGCACTGGTTCCTGCCCCATTGCGTCGTGCCTGCCGGAGCGAGCCGCACCTGGTTGAGTTCGGCGCCGGTGAGATTCCAGAACCGCGTCCCTTTCCGCCCGGCGGAAAGAGCCGGGCTGATCGCCAGAGCGAGGGCGGCCAAGGCCATCAAGTGCGCGCGCATGCTCCCCCCTTGTCGTTAGCCCGATTGCACCAGCTTCGGGCGGAAGCCGCAATGCTCTTGGACCTCCGACACGTTGCGGCGGCGCCGGCTGAGGTGTTTGCTGGCTCTCCCCGTCACAGCGAGGCTCATCCATGTGGCCCGACCGTCGCCTTCTCGATCTGCTGCGGATTGAGCACCCCATCATCCAGGCGCCCATGGCCGGCCCCAACGGGCCAGACCTCGCCATCGCGGTGTCCGAAGCCGGCGGGCTGGGCTCCCTCCCCTGCGCCATGCTCGGCCCGGACCAGGCCCGCGCGGCGATCGGCGTGATCCGCCAGCGCACGGCGAAGCCGCTGAACGTCAATTTCTTCTGCCACACGCCCCCGCAACCCGATCCGGCGCGGGACGCCGGCTGGCGGGCGGCGCTGCGGCCCTTCTACGAGGAATTCGGACTCGATCCCGACAAGCCGGTCGTGGCCGCCAATCGGGCTCCCTTCGACGAAGCCATGTGCGCCGTCGTCGAGGAGACCCGGCCGGAGGTGGTGAGCTTTCACTTCGGCCTGCCCGGGCCCGACCTCCTCGAACGCGTGAAGCGCGCCGGCGCCGTCGTGCTGAGTTCGGCGACCACCGTCGCGGAGGCCCGCTGGCTCGAAGCCCATGGGGCTGACGCCATCATAGCCCAGGGCGCGGAGGCCGGTGGTCACCGCGGAATGTTCCTGAGCGAGGACGCCGGTGCGCAGGCCGGCCTTTTCGCCTTGCTCCCCCAGGTGGCCGATGCGGTGCGCGTCCCGGTGGCCGCCGCAGGAGGCGTGGCCGACGCCCGCGGGATTGTGGCCTCTCTGGCCCTCGGAGCCTCGGGCGTGCAGATCGGCACCGCCTATCTGGTCACCCCCGAGGCGACGACGCCAGCGCCGCATCGCGCCGCGCTCAGGGCCGCCCGCGACGACGGAACGGCGATCACCAACGTCTACACCGGGCGCCCGGCGCGGGGCATCGTCACCCGGCTGATGCGCGAGGTCGGGCCGATGAGCCCGGCCGCTCCCGCGTTCCCCGGCGCGGCCGGCGCGGTCCAGCCGCTGCGCGCCGCCGCCGAGGCGAAGGGCATCGGCGACTTCTCCCCGCTCTGGGCCGGGCAGGCCGCCGCGCTGGCCCGCGAGATGGGCGCCGGCGAACTCACCCGGAAGCTGGCGGAGGAAGCGCTCGGACGCCTGGCTCGCTCTCGCCCTTGATTCGCCATCCAGTCCCGCCTTGATGGGAGCTGATGACCACAGCCCGGAGAACCTGATGGACGACCAGAGCCAGCGCGGCGCGCCCGCGGTCCTCGACAGCAAGGTCGTCCACGACGGCTGGAGCACCTTCTCGATCGCCCGCGTGCGCTTGCCGAACGGCGCTGTCGTCAATCGGGAGATCGAGGACCACGGCCGGGCCGTCTGTGTGCTGCCCTATGACCCGGCGCGCAAGGTGGCCGTGCTGGTGCGCCAGTTCCGGCCGCCGATCTTCGCCGCCGCGGGAGTGACCTCCCTGGACGAAGCGCCCGCCGGCCTTCTCGACGAGGACGACCCGCGCGATTGCGCCCGCCGCGAGGCCATGGAGGAGTGCGGCGTCAGGCTCGGCGAACTGGAGCCCGTGGTGTCCGCGTGGCCGATGCCGGGCGTCTCCACGGAGCTGATCGATTTCTTCCTGGCTCCCTATGGCGAAGCCGACCGCGTGGGTGACGGCGGCGGGCTCGCAGACGAGCACGAGGACATCGAGGTGCTGGAGGTCCCGCTCGCCGAACTGGCGGCCCGAGCGGCCCGGGGCGAGCTGACGGATCTGAAGACCATGCTGCTCGTCCTGGCCCTTCAGGTGCGCAGGCCGGAGCTTTTCGCCTGATCAGGAACCTGGAACCACGCCGGGCGGCAGCGCCGCCGCATGGCGGGCGATCGCCCCGGCCCCGGTGATCCACACACGACCGTCGGCACGCTGGCGGATGTGCGTCAGAGCGCGCCGCAGATGCCGGGCCCTGTGCGGCCAGCCCACCAGATAGGCGTGCAGCGCGAGGCCCATCACCAGCGGCCGCTCCTGGCTTTCCTCCAGCAATTCGTCGAACGTGTCGACGATCATGTCCGCGAAGGCGTCCCCCTCCTGCTTGCGCCCGACGATCTGCGGAATGTCGTTTAACTCCTGCGGATAGGGCACGGACAGGATGCGCCCGCCGCCGCGGGTGCGGAACCAGATCGGCTGGTCGTCGTGGCACCAGTCCAGCAGATAACGAAATCCCGCCTCCGCCAGCAGGTCGGGCGTCCTCTCGCTTTGCGAGATCCAAGGACCCAGCCAACCTTCCGGGCCCCGACCCTCGTGCCGCGCCATGGTCGCCGCGCATGCCTCGATGAGCGCCCGCTCCTGCGCTTCGGGCAGCACGCCCTGGCGCTCGCTGTTGGTGCGCCCGTGCGCCACCATCTCGTCGCCGCGCCGGCGGAAAGCGTCCACGAGTTGCGGCGCATGGTCGTACATGGCTGTGTTGAGCAGCACTGAGCACGGCAGCTCGAGCTCGTCGAAGATCCGCAGCAGCCGCCAGGCGCCAACCCGGCTTCCGTAGTCGCGCCAAGCGTAGTTCAGAACGTCCGGCTGTGGGCCGCCGGGCGCCAGCTCCGCCCCGAGCCCCTCGCCGAAGGCGAAATGCTCCAGGTTGAGCGCCACGTAGACGGCCAGCCGTCGCCCGTCCGGCCAGGAATAATCAGCCCGCTCCGGCAGGGGATGGTAGTCATAGCGGTCGTGGTGGCGCATCGGGCGGCCCTGTCTGTTGGTCGGATCTGTCGCTCTCCGCGCAGGAAAGCGAAAATCGTGCTAAGCAGCGCGAGCCGGCTCACGAAAGCCGGCGCCGAGACGACGCCGTGCGCCGCTTCAACACCATCGCGATCATCACCGCCGACACCGACGAAGCCCGCGCCGCCGGCGCGGCGCTCGCTTCCCAGTACGGGAACGCCCCACCGGAGGAGGCGGACGTGATCGTCGCGCTCGGCGGCGACGGATTGATGCTCGCCACGCTGCATCAGTTCATGGGCTCCGGGAAGCTGATCTATGGCATGAACCGCGGATCCGTCGGCTTCCTCATGAACGAATTCCGCGAGGATGGGCTCCTTGAGCGCCTGGAGCGCGCCGAGCGCAGTATCGTGCACCCGCTGCTCATGGTCGCGACGGACGCCAGCGGCGTCGCGCACACCGCCCGGGCCATCAATGAGGTGTACCTCTTCCGCCAGTCCTATCAGGCCGCCAAGTTGCGGGTGACCATCGACGGCAAGACGCGCCTGCCCGAACTGGTCGCGGACGGGATCCTGGTCGCCACGCCGGCGGGCTCCACCGCCTACAATCTGTCCGCCAACGGCCCTATCCTGCCGCTGAACGCGCCGCTTCTCGCGCTCACGCCCATCTCAGCTTTTCGCCCTCGCCGCTGGCGAGGCGCGCTCCTGCCCGACCATGCCCGCATTTCGATCGAAGTGCTGGAGCCGTTGAAGCGCCCGGTCAGCGCCGTCGCCGACCATTTCGAACATCGCAACATCCGGCGGGTCGACATCGCCATGGACCGGACCATCGACCTCGTGATGCTCCACGATCCCGGGCACAGCCTCGAGGAACGCATTCTCCTCGAGCAGTTCGGCTACTAGGTCATGCCGCCCGGATGCGCACGGCCTCGCCGTAGGCCTGCTTGATCATCTCTTCGACGCGCTTCATGGCGAGCGCCTCGGCGGAAAACGGCGCCGGCTCGACTGAAGGGTGTTCCGGCTGGCAGGAAGGCGGCGCCTCTTCGGCGACTGGACTCTCGTCCGGGCTGGACGCCTCCAGCCCCACAGCCTCTCCAAGATCGGCGCCAGACGTCTCGTCCACGATTGACCCGCGCAGGCACAGCGCCTCCTCCAAGGCCTCGATCACGCCTGGAACCGGATCGTTCGCCGCGGCAGGCGGACCGGCGTGCAGCGCGACGTCGCCCTGGTCGGCGACCGTGTCCATGTTCGCGGGCGCGGGCAGGGCCAGCGGGACAGCCTCTTCGGCGCGCACATGGTCCAGCAGCATCGCGGCGGCGATCCGCGCTTCTTCCCGGGAGATCTCGGCCTCGAGGCGCCGGAGCAGCGCCATGACCTTGTCGGATGGCGCGGCGGCGCCGCGCTCGCATGCCTGGATGGCCTGGCCCACAATCCGGCGCGCCAGGGCGGCCCCGGTTTCGAAGCCCGATGCCTGGGCCAGCACGATTCGGCACGCCTCGATGGCCGAAGCGAACGCATCCATCAACGGCTCGGGCAACCCGGCCTTGCGATACATCGCCCGCCAGCCGCCCGACCGCGGCTCGGCCATGAGGGCCGCGACCCTGCGCTCCGGCATGGCGGCCAGATCCGCAACGGCCTCGATCGCCAGCCGCATGTCGCCGGACAGCAGCGAGCGCAACAGCAATCCCGCGGTCAGCCGGCCCGTGGAGCGCAGGTGAGAGACCAGGACGGCGACGTCCTCGTCGGAGCAGGAAACGGCGAGCGCCACAGCGACGCGATCTTCCTCTTCCCGCAGCAACTGCTCCCGGCGCAGCGGCGTGAGGCCGTCCCGCTGGTGCAGCAACTCCCGACGCTCCGCGCACAGCAGCGCGTGCCGGAGCGGGACCGAGAGCCCGTGCCGTGTCAGGATGGCGGCGCGCACGCGCTGGCTCGCGCCGAAGCGCTCGATGGACCGTTGCAGCGAGAACTCGGGGAGGTGCGCGCCTGGATTGGACGCCAGGACGGCGACGGCGTCCTCCTCCCCTACCTCAGCCAGCGCGGCGGCCACGGGCGCGGACAGCTCAGCCCGGGAGGCCACCGCAACCTGCGCCACGACATCGCCGGCGGCGGCTTGCTCGATCAGTTCCGCATCGGTGAAAAGCGGCGAGCGGGCCAGGACGAGCGAGGCGATGCAACTCGCGTCGGCGGCGAGCGCCGCCACGATATAGCGGGGCGCCTGATCGGAATCCCCGAGCGCCTCGGCGAGCGCCATGCGCACCAGGGGCGACGGATCGTCCAGCGCCAATGCGAGGGCCGCCTCGGCCTCGACGCGCTCGAACGGCTCCATGTCCGAGTCGAGATAAGCCCGCGCCAGCGCCCCTGTCGCATCCGCCCGGGCTTCGGGCGGCGCCGATTGCGACCACGCAAGATACCGGCGGACGATCATGCCCCGCCCTTCCTCAAATAGGCCATGAGGTCCAACGGCCCGCCACGCTCACGCCGTGTCCGGGCCTGTCCGGAAAACTCGGCCGGCCGTTCCGGAGGCAGGGGAACGGCCGCCGGCTGGGCGGCAGCCGTTGCGGCACTGGGCACGCTGGCCCGCGCGGACGCGGCTGCGTCCGTCGCCGTCGTTCCCGCGAGGGACGCCGTGCGCGGGAAATAGCGCGGCGCATCGGTTGCGCTGCCTTTGGCCGAGGGCAGTCCGGCCCACAGGCGGGCGACGGTGGCGTTCATAGGCGAGCGGTCGCCTTCCGTGCGGAACAGGCCGTGCATGCGCGGCCCGTCGCTGTGCGCGTAGGCGGTCGCCAGCGCTGGCCTTTGCGGACTGACGGCCCAGGTCGCCGGATCTTGCGACAGCGCCGTTTGGCTCGCCGGCGCGGCGGGACCTTTCACCAGCGAGGCGTAAAGCTCGCCCACCGTCTTGGGTTTTCCCGACGCCCGGTCCGTGAATACGGCGCGGTTGGAAGCCGCCTGATCGGGGAACACGTCCGCCGCGACCGCCTGGGGCGTGGACTGCGCCCGCTTCGCCAGTTCGGCCGCCCCGGCCGCGCCCATGAAGTGGGCCGCGTAGAGCTCGCCGGCCGTGGGTTGCCGCCCCAACGCATTGGCCAGCGTGGTCGCGTTCTGGCGTGTGAACTCCCCGGCCATCAGGGCAGCGGTGCGTGGGTCGTTGCGCAGGTCCAGGATCTGCTGCTTGGCGGCGGGATCAGTGACGTCGTAGCGTCCGCCCCGCGTCTCCGAGATCGCCTGTGCTTCGGCGCCAAGTCCATATGAGGCGCCCTTCGCCTTGATCAGCCCCAGCCAGGTCTGCTCGATGAACTGGAAGAGACCGGAGGCCGAGGAATTCTTCGCCTTCGCGTCGGGCGCCAGGGAGGACTCGCGCTGTGCGGTCTGGAGCAGGTAGCCGAAGTCGGTCCCGGTTTGCGCGGATCCCGTGCGGATGGCGTCCACGACAGGACTTTGCGTCCGCGTCTCCGGAGCCGGCGCAGGGGTCGTGAACAGGAACATGGGCACTCCAGAACGGGCGGCGACCACCGCTCGGACTGACACTGTGCGGTTTTATGGTAAACGTTCGGTCAATGGGGCCTCGAAGCCCCACCGCAATTAGGGAGATCGGCATGGCGGACGTCACGTCGCGCGAAGAGCGGCGCCACCCGCGCGGAGGCCTCTATTTCGAGGACTTCCAGGTCGGCGAGGTGATCGCCCATCGGCTCACCCGCACGGTGACGCAGATGGACAACATGCTGTTCTCCAACATGACGCTGAATCCGCAGCCGCTCCACATCGACGCGCATTTCTGCGCCACCGAGACCGAGTGGGGCCAGCCGCTCATGAACTCGCTCTTCACGCTGGGCCTCATGATCGGCATTTCGGTGAACGACACGACGGTCGGCACGACCATCGCCAACCTGGGCATGACCGACGTGCGCTTCCCCGCGCCGCTGTTCGAGGGAGACACCGTGCGCTGCACGACAGAGGTGGCCGACAAGCGGGAATCCCGCTCGCGCCCGGACGCCGGCATCGTCGACTTCATCCACCGCGCCTACAAGCAGGACGGCAAGCTGGTGGCCGAGTGCCGCCGGCAGGCGTTCATGCGCAAGCGCCCCCAGGCCTGACCCATGCGCTCGCTGCTCTTCGTACCGGGCGACAGCCCGCGCAAGCTCGAAAAAAGCCTCTCCAGCGGGGCGGACGCCCTGATCCTCGATCTCGAGGATTCGGTGGCGCTAGACGCCAAGCCCGCCGCCCGGCAGACCACCCTCGCCTTCCTGCGGGACGCCGCAGGACAGTCGTCCCGGCCCAGGCTCTACATCCGCATCAACGCCCTGGACACAGGGCTGGCCGACGCCGACCTCGACGCGGTCATGCCCGGCGCGCCGGACGGCGTCTTCCTGCCCAAGTCGATCTCGGGCGCGGACGTGCAGCATCTCGCCGCCAAGCTCGCCGTGCGCGAGGCCGAGAACGGCCAGCCCGACGGCGCCACACGCATCATCGCCATCGCCACGGAGACGGCGCGCTCGATCTTCAACATGGGGACGTATGCGGGCGCCAGCCACCGGCTCGCCGCACTCACCTGGGGCGCCGAGGACCTGTCGGCCGACCTGGGCGCGGAGACCAACCGCCTCCCAGACGGGAGCTACGCCGACCCGTACCGCCTCGCCCGCACGCTGACGCTCTTCGCCGCGAATGCGGCCGAGGTCGCGCCCATCGACACGGTGTTCACGAATTTCCGCGATGACGCAGGGCTCGAGGCCGAATGCGAGGCCGCCCGCCGCGAGGGCTTCACCGGCAAGATGGCGATCCACCCGGGCCAGGTCGCGATCATCAACCGCGTCTTCACGCCGAGCCCCGAGGCCGTGGACCGCGCCCGCCGCATCGTCGGGCTGTTCGAAGCCAACCCCAGCGCCGGCGTCATCGGCCTCGACGGCGAGATGCTCGACCGCCCCCACCTGCGCCGCGCCCTGCGCACGCTGGAGCGCGCGAAGAGCAATTCTTGAGGTGCGACATNCCTGCGCACGCTGGAGCGCGCGAAGAGCAATTCTTGAGGTGCGACATCTTCCGCCGTCATCCCCGGCGGCGCGCAGCACCGGGAAGGGGATCCAGGGGCAGCGCGCGCCGTCCTGACCGGGTTTGCGCCAGTCACAGGAACGAGCCCGCCCTGCCGGATCGAGCCTCTCAGAACTCCCCTTGGATCCCCTTCCCGGCCCCGCTGCGCAGGCCGCCGGGGATGACGGCTCAGGGAAGGGCTCCTGAAATTCAGCTCGGCCGCACCAGCTGGAACAGCTCATCCACGACCGCGTAATCATGGTACCCGCAACGCGCGATGGTGCGGGCTGCGGTCATGTCGAAGCGGCCGTCCTTGAGGTAGCGCTCGTCGATGTACACGCCCACCACGTGGCCGAGCACGAGGTAGCGCTCCATGCTCTCCCCCGTGGACGTCCGCAGCTGGTGAATGTCGGTGAGGCGGCACTCGAGCGCCGCCGGAACACCCTTCACGCGGGGCGGCTTGACCAGTGTGGACGGCTCCGGCGTGAGTCCGGCGTGCTCGAACTCGCTCTGTCCGCGCGGCAACGACGCCGAGGTGGCGTTCATGGCCTCGCGCATGTCCCAGGTCGCCAGGTTGCAGACGAACTCCTTCGTCTCGCTGATGAACGCCACGGCGTCCTTCAGGCCCTCGGATGAAAAGCCCACGATCGGCGGCCGCGTCGAGAAGGCGTTGAAGAACGAGTACGGAGACAGGTTCACCGCCCCGCTGGCGCTGACGGCGGAGATCCAGCCGATCGGCCGGGGCGCCACGATGGCCTTGAAGGGATCATGCGGCAGGCCGTGGGCGTATGTTTGGGTGTCGTAGAACATGCGGAAGTCGCCTTTAGGCTTTGAAATTTCGCGATTTGGCTCGAGCCGGCTATTCGCCCCAGCGCGTCACGACGTCGGCCAGGGCAGGCCGGGCCCGGTCAGGTTGCGGCTCGCCCCGTCCGATGTGGATGAAGCCCGCGATGGTCTCATCGGTCGCCAGCCCGATCGCCTCGCGGGCCCGGGCGTCATAGGCCATCCATTCGGTCAGCCACGCCGTCTTGAAGCCCATCGCATTGGCCGCGACGGTCAGGTTCATGCACACCGCGCCGGCGGACAGGATCTGCTCCCACTCCGGAATCTTTACGTGCGGGGCGGCCCGGCTGACCACCGCGATCACCAGGGGGGCGCGGGTGAACCGGCCCCGCTCGATCCCCATGCGCTCGTCGTCGGCGTCCGGATTGGCGGCCTTGAACACGGCGGCGATCCGCTCCCCGAGCCGGGCGCGCGCCTCTCCTTCGATCAGCACGAAACGCCATGGCGCCAGCTTGCCATGGTCTGGGACCCGGGTGGCGACCGTGAGCAGCGTCTCAAGCTCCTGAGCGGTAGGGCCCTGGCCCGTCATCAGATGCGGCGGGACGGAACGGCGGGTCTGCAGCAGCGTCAGCGTGTCGGTCATGGCGTCCGTTCGGTTTCGGGCCCCGTGGAGCCTGGGCGTCACATTCATGTCGCGTTCATGCGCCCTGTGACACTGTCCAGCCAACAAAAAAGGTGGGGGCGCGCAGGGCCGGAAAAGCTGGCCTGTTGGACGCGGTCGAGAGCTAGGGCCAGCTCGCGACGTCGTCAAGGCCGCGCACTCGCCAGGTTCGTGCGCACGAGTACCCGTCGAATGATCTCCCAAAGCACCGAGCAGCAGCATCCGCTGTGGACCCGTCGGGCCACCCTGTGGGCCGTGGCCGCCATCGTCGTCTTCTGGGCCGCCGCGGCCCTGATGTGGACCCTGACCGACTCCGTCGTGCCTTGGGATTCCAAGAACCACTTCTACCCGATGTTCCGCTACCTGGGCGCCGCGCTCGCCCAGGGCGAGTGGCCGCTGTGGAACCCCTACCACTTCAGCGGACACCCTTCGGTGGCGGACCCGCAGTCCCTGCTGTTCACCCCCACCATGGCGCTCTTCGCCTGGCTCGCGCCCGAAGCGTCGATGCAACTCTTCGATGGCGTGGTCTTCGCCCACCTGCTCCTGCCGGCTTTCGCCGTGCTCGGCCTGTTCCGTAAGCGCGGATGGCACCCGGTCGGCGCAGTCGCTGCGGCGATGATGATCGTGCTCGGCGGCTCCGCCGCCGCCCGCCTGCAGCACACGGGCATGATCTTCTCCTACTCCTTCTTCCTCCCGGCCCTTCTGGCGCTGGAGATCGCGCTCGAGCGGAAGAGCTGGAAGGCCGCGCTCGCCTTCGGCCTGTTCGCCGGGCTCATGGCGCTTGGCCGCGACCAGGTCGCGTTCCTGTGCTGCATGGTGATCGCCGCCGCGGTCGTCGGCCAGGCGATCTCGGCCGAGAAGCCGCTGCGTTTCGCGCTGAGCCGACTTCCCCTGCTCGGGCTCGCGGCGCTGATTATCGTCGCCATGCTGGCCATCCCCGCGCTGCTCACCATGCAGCTGCTGGCGGATTCGAACCGGCCCGCCATCAGCTACGGCGTCGCCGCCATGAACTCGATGCCGCCGTCGAGCCTGGTGACGATGCTGGCGCCGAACATCTTCGGCACGCTCAACCACACCTACGATTACTGGGGCCCGATGTGGGACACGATCCCGGAGGGCACCTACACCGACCGCGCCGTGAACTACATCTTCGCCGGCACCATCCCGGTCGTGCTGATCCTCTGGCAGGGGGTCGCCAAGGGTCGCCTGTTCACGCGTGAGCTGCGCTTCTTCGCCCTGGTCGGCGTGTTCGCCGTCATTTACGCGCTGGGCCGCTACACGCCCATCTTCGTACGGCTTTTCGACCACGTCCCCGGAATCGCCCTCTATCGCCGGCCGGCGGACGCCACCTTCCTGATCAACGTCTCGCTCGCCTTCTGCGCCGGCTATTGCATCCACCGTTATGTGGTGGATAGCGGCGCGGCCCTGGCCGCTCGCGTGCGCCCCTGGGCGGCCCGCGTGCGGACCGCGGCTGCGGTCGTGATACCGGCCGGGCTCGTCGCCTCCGGCCTCGTGTTCTCCAGCCGGGTCGGCCACCTCACCGAGGCGAGCGTCCAGGTCGCGCTGTTCGCCGCGATCGCCTCCATCGGCCTCGCCCTGGCGATCCAGCAGACCAACCGGGCTGCGCGCGTCACCGCTGCGGCCATCCTGGTCGCCGCCACGGGCGGCGAGCTCGTCTGGCGCAACGCCGCCTCTGCGCTGAACGCCGAGCCCGCCAGCCGCTACGCCGTCTACGACAAGCTCAAGCCCGCCGACTACGCCGGCCTCAACGTGCTCAAGCGCGAGCTCGACGAGCGCCACGCCAAAGGCGAACGCCCGCGCGTCGAGATCCTCGGCCTGACGGGCGCCTGGCAGAACGCCTCCATGGTGCTCGGCATCGAGGACACGGTCGGCTACAACGCCCTGCGCATCGCCGAGTACGAGAAGGCCGTGGGCCCCGGCGAGAACGCCGTCGAGCTGCGCCTGCGCCAGTTCCCGGGCACCTTCCGCGGCTACAAGTGCAACCTGGCGCGCCTGCTGGGCCTCGAGTACCTCGTGCTCGATCGCCCTGCCGACAAGTTGCCCCGCCACTTCCCGCGCCTGAACGGCGCCACCCTGCTCTACTCATCCGACACGATGTGGATCTACCGGCTCGCGCCGGCGGCGCCGCGCGCCTATGTGGCGACCCGCCTCAAGCCGGTGGAGACGGAGGAGGTCCTCTCCGACGAAGAGCTGCCCGAGTTCGACCGCGGCACCGAGGCCCTGATCGACAAGGCCGACGTCGAGCTGCTGGACCGCGACTACACTGCGGATGCGAGCGCGACGGATCAGGCTCAGCCCACGTCGAAGGTCCAGATCCTGTCCTACAAGCGCAACAGCGTGAAGCTGTCGGTGACCACCGACCGCCCCGGCGTCCTGGTGTTGCACGACCTTTACTATCCCGGCTGGGACGTGACGGTGGACGGGGAGGAAAAGACCGTCGTGAAGGCCAACCTGCTGTTCCGCGGGGTCGAGGTCCCGGCGGGCGAACACCAGGTCGAGTTCACATTCCGGCCTCTTTCCACGGACAATCTCCTGACCGCCGCGACGGACCTCGTCACCCACGAGAACGGCTCGGAGACCGTGACCCGCTGAGGCGCTCTCGCAAGCCGCCTCGCCGGCTTGTCTTCGCATCCGCGGCAAGGCACAACGCGAGCGGTAGCGCTGCGCCCCATCGGGGTCGGAGATTCATGGTTCGATCGACGTTCATCCTCGCCGCGGCCTTGGCGGTCCTGAGCACGTCGCCAACGCTGGCGCAGGATGCTCCCGCCCCGACGCTCCCGCCGGCGTCCCCGGCGACGACGCTGCCGTTGCAGACGCCAACGACCGAACCTCCCCAGCCCGCTCCGGCTCCGCAGCCTCGCGGCCCGTCCAGCGCCGTCCAGCGCGAGGGGGGCGTGCTGTTCCTCAGCGCCATGCTCGGCGGCGGGGGCGGCCCCATCCGGTCTGGGATCACCTGGCGCATCTACGCCGAACCGCAGGACGGCGGCGCCGCGACGCTCGTCCAGGAATCCAAGTCCGCCTCGCCCAGCATCCCGCTCGACCCCGGCGTCTACATCGTGCACGCGGCCTACGGCCTCGCCAGCGCGACCCAGCGGGTTGTCATGGGCGGCGCCCCGACCAGCGCCAGCATCACCCTGAATGCGGGCGGCCTGGTGCTGGGCGGCGTGATCGGCGACAGCCCCATCCCGCCGGACAAGCTGAAGTTCAACGTCTACGTGCCGCTGGGCAACGACCCGGAAGGCCGCCTCGTGGTCGAGAGCGCCCATGCCGGAACACTCATCCGTCTGCCCGAGGGCGCCTACCGCGTGGTGTCCACCTACGGCGACAGCAACGCCATCATGAGCGCCGACCTGAAGGTCGAGGCCGGCAAGGTCACCGCCGCGACCCTTCGCCACAAGGCCGCGACCGTGACGCTCAAGCTGGTGACGGCGCCGGGCAGCGAGGCCCTGGCGAACACGACGTTCAGCGTGCTGACGCCCGGCGGCGACACCATCCGGGAGGCGATCGGCGCTTTCCCGTCGATGACGCTCGCCGAGGGCGAATACGTCGCCATCGCCCGCAACGCCGGGAAGGTCTACACGCAGGAATTCTCGGTGAAGTCGGGCCTGGACCGCGACATCGACATCATCACCAAGTAGCCCGCTGGCCGCGCACGCCGGGGTTGATCGAGATCGTCGACGGACGCCTGAATTTGCGTCAGCCTAGAGCAGACTCGATTCAGGTGACCGGCATGCCCTCACTTCGCGCGACCTTCCCCCTTCTGCTCGCAACGGCGCTGGCCGCCAGCCCCGCGTTGGCGGCCGACGCCGCCAACGGCGAGCGCATCGCCAAGCGCTGGTGCGCCGAATGCCATGTCGTGGCGCCGGGCCAAACCAGCGCGAAAGCCGACGCCCCGCCGTTCGCCACCATCGCGGCGCGCAACGGCACGAGCGTGCCGCTGGACAAGTTCCTGCTGAATCCGCATCCGAAGATGCCGGACATGCAACTCAGCCGGGGCGAGGTAGCGGATATCGTCGCCTATATCGCCACGCTGAAGAAGTAAGCGGGCGATCTCAACTCGCTCAGGCGGCGACGCGCTCCCGGCGTCCTTGCGAGGAGCGTAGCGACGAAGCAATCCAGGGGCGGCGCGCGGGTCGCTCCGGTCTTCCGCCCGCCCCCCCTATCAGGATTGCTTCGCTTCACTCGCAGGAGCGGAACCAGGCAGTCATGGCCGGGCTTGTCCCGGCCATCCACGATGATCGGGCATGGCGTGGATCCCCGGGCCAAGCCCGGGGATGACGGAAACTGGCTTTAGCCGAACGGCTTTGCCGCGCTCACGCGGATATTCTGCAAGCTACTCCGCCGCAAGCCGCAAAGCCTCCGCCCGCTTCAGGTCCGGTGGCGTCGCCTCCTCAACGAAGGTCGCCACCGCGGAGTCGAGGCTCAGCACCTCCTGCGCCTGCGAGCCGAGGCGGCGCACCGTGACGGTGCGCTCGGCCGCCTCCTTCTTGCCGACGGCGAGGATGACCGGAACCTTGGCCAGCGAGTGCTCGCGCACCTTGTAGCTGATCTTCTCGTTGCGCAGGTCTGCGCGCGCGCGCAGGCCCGCCTGGCGGGCGGCCGCCACCACGTCGAGCGCGTAGTCATCCACGTCGCTGGTGATCGGGCAGACGACGATCTGCTCGGGCGCGAGCCACAGCGGGAAGTGCCCGGCGTAGCTCTCGATCAGGATGCCGAGGAAGCGCTCCATGGAGCCGCAGATGGCGCGGTGCACCATCACCGGCTGCTTCTTCTCGCCGTCCGCGCCGATATAGAACGCGCCAAACCGCTCCGGCAGGTTGAAGTCAACCTGGGTGGTGCCGCACTGCCATTCGCGGCCGATCGCGTCGCGCAGGGTGTACTCGAACTTGGGCCCGTAGAAGGTGCCCTCGCCCTCGTTCACGCCCGTCTTGATGCGCCCCCCGGATTCGGCCGCCATCTTGGCCAGCACCTTCTTGAGGATGCCCTCGGCGTGGTCCCACATGGCGTCCGTGCCGACGCGCTTTTCCGGCCGGGTGGCGAGCTTCACCACCACTTCCTCGAAGCCGAAGTCGCGATACACAGACAGCATCAGGTCGTTGATCTTCAGGCACTCGGCCTCGAGCTGGTCCTCGGTGCAGAAGATGTGGGCGTCGTCCTGCGTGAAGGCGCGCACGCGCATCAGCCCGTGCAGCGCGCCCGACGCCTCGTAGCGGTGCACCGCGCCGAACTCGGCCAGCCGGATCGGCAGGTCGCGGTAGCTCTTCAGCCCGTGCTTGAAGATCTGCACGTGCCCCGGGCAGTTCATCGGCTTCAGCGCGAAGATGCGCTGGTCCGCCTCGGGATCGTTCGGGTGCGTGAAGGCGTGCGCCGACTTCACGGCGAACATGTTCTCCTGGTACCAGCCCCAGTGGCCGGAGGTCTCCCACAGGCTCTTGTCGAGCACCTGCGGGGCGTTCACCTCGTCGTAGTCCGCCCGCAGCCGCCGGCGCATATAGGCGATCATGGTTTGGAACAGTGTCCAGCCCTTCGGATGCCAGAACACGGTGCCGGGCCCCTCCTCCTGGAAGTGGAAGAGGTCCATCTCGCGGCCCAGGCGTCGGTGGTCGCGCTTCTCCGCCTCCTCGAGCTGCTTCAGGTAGCCGTCGAGGTCCTCCTTCTTGGCGAAGGCGGTGGCGTAGATGCGGGTCAGCATGGGGTTGTTCGAATCGCCGCGCCAATACGCGCCGGCCACCTTCATGAGCTTGAAGGCGTCCCCGATCTTGCCCGTGGAGGTCATGTGCGGGCCGCGGCACAGGTCGAACCAGTCGCCCTGGCGGTAGATCTTGAGATCCTCACCCGGCGGGATCGCGTCCACTAGTTCCACCTTGAAGTTCTCGCCCTTCTCGGAGAACACGCGCTTGGCCTCGTCGCGGCTCCAGAGCTCCTTCGTGAAGGGCCTGTCGCGCGCGATGATCTTGCGCATCTCGGCTTCGATCGCCGGGAAGTCCTCCGGCGTGAACGGCTCGTTCCGGGCGAAGTCGTAGTAGAACCCGTTCTCGATCACCGGCCCGATGGTGACCTGGGTCCCCGGCCACAGGGTCTGCACGGCCTCAGCCAGCACGTGCGCGGCGTCGTGGCGGATGAGCTCCAGCGCCCGCGGGTCGTCGCGGGACACGAACTCGAGCTTGGCGTCGCGGGTGATGGGGTCGTTCAGGTCGGCCAGCACGCCGTCCAGCGCCATGGCGACGGTGCGCTTGGCGAGCGAGGGCGAGATGCCCTTGGCGATGTCGAGGCCGGTGGTTCCCGGGGCGAACTCGCGCACGGCGCCGTCGGGGAAGGTCACGTGGATCATGCGATCTCTCCTGCTCACTCCTGCAAACACGTGCAGGTAAGCGAAAGGGGCGGACGGTTCAGGTTCGGGGCGGGGCCGCGCCGTCGCCCGGTTCGACGGCCTCGCATTGGATCGGGCCGGGGGCGTTCACGCCGCGCCAGCGCCCGTAGCGCCACGGTCTATACCACGCGGACTCGGGCGGCAACGTGGTCGGCACGAGGTCGATTCCGGACGTTCCCAGCGGGTTGCAACGGCAGATGCGGGCGAGCCCGATCCATCCGCCTGTCCACAGCCCATAGCGGCCGATCGCCTCATCGGTATAGCTGGAGCAGCTCGGCCAATGGCGGCATTGCCGGCCGATCAGCCCCGAAAGCGTGAGCTGATAGGCCCGAATGAGCCCATGGGCGGCCGCGGCGCCAGGCCGGTAAGGTTTTGTTAACCATGTCGGCCGACCCTGGGTGGGCGTTTGCTGATCCTTCATGTTTGCTTGCATGCCGGCTGCCGGGTGGGCTATCCCTCGGTCGTCCGTTCGTAGCCGCTGAACGGCGGCCATCCACGGAGCTTTGCGTATCATGGTTTACCGCGTTCGATTCGCCGCCGCACGCGCGCTTCGCGTGGCCGCATCGATCGTGCTGCTGTCCCCCGCAGCCGCCCTGGCGGCGGACGCTGTCGCAAGCGACGAGGTTGTCCCGGTTGGCTCCGCGCCCTCTGGCTGGCTGCTCACAGTCCGCGGCAACGTCATCGTCACCCCCAACTTCCCGGGGGCGAAGGACTACGGCTTCATCGCTTATCCCTCTCTCAGCCTGCGCCGCACGGACGAGCCCGAGCAGTGGCAGGCCCCGGACGACGGCATCAGCTTCGCCCTGTTCGGCGACAGCCGCTGGAACGTCGGCGTCGTGGGCCGCTACCAGCAGGGGCGCTATCGCGACAACGACCGCGGGACGCTCTACGGCATTCACGACGCCAAGTGGGCGCTGGAGCCGGGCCTCTTCGGCGAATTCTGGCCTCTGGCGGACACGCTGCGCGTCCGCGGCGAGCTGCGCTACGGCATCAACGGTTACAACGGCCTCGTCGGCAACCTGGCTCTCGACTACGTCCAGCGCGTCGGCAACTTCACTCTCGCAGTGGGCCCGCGGATCGCGGTCGCCGGCTCCGAGTACATGAACACCTATTTCGGCGTCACCGAGCAGGATGCGATCTTCAACACGAAGGTCGCGCCCTACAAGGCCGAGGCGGGCGTGAAGTCCGTCGGCCTGGCCGCCTCCGCCACCTACCAATGGAACGACCAGTGGGCCACCACGGTGCGCGGCGGCTACGACCGCCTCACCGGGTCCGCCGCCGAGAGCCCCATCACCCGCAACCTGGGCTCCCGCGACCAGTTCTCCATCGGGGCCAGCGCCAGCTACTCGTTCCAGCTTGGCGGCAACGGCTGGAAGCGCTGAACGCACTGCAATTCACCGAGCCGTCATGGCCGGGCTCGTCCCGGCCATCCACGTGGCGACGCCGCTACTAGCCCTGGCATGGCCTCGCTGACGGAGCCGGCCTATTCCGCCGCCGCCGTCTGCTTCGCCCTCGCGGCCTCGATCTGCCCGATGGCGTCCACCACCGCGTCGAAGGTCAGCAGCGTGGAGGCGTGCCGCGCCTTGAAGTCGCGCACGGGCTCGAGCACCGCGGCGTCCTCCCATTTGCCGGAGGGCGGCGGGCCGTTCTCCTTCAGCATCTTGCGCACGGTCTCGCGAAGCGCCCGCAATTCGGACGCCGTCGAGCCCACCACGTGCCGCGCCATGATCGAGGAAGAGGCCTGGCCCAGCGCGCAGGCCTTGACCTCGTGCGCGAAGTCGGTGACGACATCGCCGTCCATCGCCAGGTCGACGGTGACCGTCGAGCCGCAGAGCTTGGAATGGGCGGTCGCGCTGGCCTGCGGGTGAGGCAGGCGTCCCAGCCGCGGGATGTTCGCGGCAAGGTCGAGAATCTTTGCGTTGTAGATGTCGTTCAGCATGGCGCACCGTCCTTCGGCTCCCAATATAGGGCCCGCGGTTGCGGCGCGCGAGGGTCGCCGGCTTTCGGGCGAAATCGCAAAGCCCGCGTCGTGTTTGGTGGTCCACGCCGAAGCTCGAGGCGTATAGGGTGCATTGCACCAGGTTGGAGGCTCCTCGAATGGACGCCGTGGTCAAGTCATTCTCTCCTCGCACCGCCCTCAAGCCGTCGGAGTCGGCGCCGCGCCCCACGCGCGAAGAGGCTGAAGCGGCCGTGCGCACCCTGATCCGCTGGGCGGGCGACGACCCGGCCCGCGAAGGGCTTCTCGACACCCCCAAGCGCGTGGTGAAGGCCTACGAGGAGCTCTTCCGCGGATATCGCGAGGACGCCCAGGACATCATGTCCAAGGTGTTCGAGGAGGTTGGCGGCTACGACGACATGGTCGTCGTGCGCGACATTCCCTTCCACTCGCACTGCGAGCACCACATGGTGCCCTTCGTAGGCGCGGCTCACATCGGCTACTACCCCTCGGAGGGCGTCGTCGGCTTGTCCAAGCTCGCCCGCGTCGTGGATGTCTTCGCCCGCCGCCTGCAGACGCAGGAGACCATGACGGCCGAGATCGTCGGCGCCATCGACGAGGCGCTCAAGCCCCGCGGGGTCGCCGTGATTATCGAAGCCGAGCACATGTGCATGTCGATGCGCGGCGTCCAGAAGCAGGGCGCAAGGACGGTCACGACCCAGTTCACCGGCGTGTTTCGCGACGATCCCGCCGAACAGGCCCGCTTCCTCACCATGGTCCGTGGACTGCGCTGAGGGCCGCCCCGCACTTGGCGCCTTCCAAAGCGCCGCCCCATGAGTCATGACACGGCCGGCCACGCCGGCCGTTTTGCGTTTCGGAGCCTCCCATGTGCGAGCACTGCGTCACCCTGAGCCCGCGCGGCGACAAGCAGGCCGTGGAGGAAGGCGCGCTCTTCATGCCGAAGTTCGACGGGGCGGGCCTCATCACCGCGATCGCGGTGGACGCCAACGACGGCCAGATCCTCATGGTCGCGCACATGAACCAGCAGGCGCTGGAAAAGTCGCTCGCCTCCGGCGAGGCCTGGTACTGGTCCCGCTCACGCAACGAGCTCTGGCGCAAGGGCGACACCTCCGGCCAGATCCAGACCGTCCATGAGATCCTGGTGGACTGCGACCAGGATTGCCTCATCCTGAAGGTCACCGTGGCGGGAGATGGCGGCTGCTGCCACACGGGCCGCCGCTCCTGCTTCTATCGGCGGGTCGACCGAAAGACGGATGGTCCGGTCACGCTATCGTTCACGGAAGGGCCACGATCCCGCTGAACCCTGACGGGGGCTCGGCCGTTACGAGTCGGGTCTTCAGTCAACGGTAACGTCCGCCATCCAAGCTCAAGGCCGGGGGGAGCGGACGAGGATCGGGCCATGCTCCAAGAACTACTCGGCATCAGGACGCCGGCGCGTGCGGAAGGCGCAGCCTCGGCCGCGGCGACTGATCCGCTTCCGGCCGAAACCGCCATGGTTCCCGTGCCCACCCTCAAGCGGAAGCGCCCGCGCATCGGCCTCGCGCTCGGCGGCGGCGCGGCGCGCGGTTGGGCCCATATCGGCGCGATTCGCGCCCTGGAGCGCGCAGGCTACGCCCCGGAAGTGGTCGTGGGCACCTCGATCGGCGCCGTGGTGGGCGGCTGCTACGCCGCCGGCAAGCTGGACGAGTTGGAGAAGTTCGCCCGCTCCCTGACGAAGAGCCGCGTGCTGTGGCTGATGGATTTTCACATCGGCTCGGGCCTGATCAGCGGCGACCGCCTCAAGCGGCTTCTCGAGCGCGATATCGGCGATCTCCTCATCGAGGATGTCTCGCCCCGCTTCGCCGCCGTCGCGACGGAGCTGCGCACCGGCCACGAGATCTGGCTCACGCGCGGCCGCCTCGTCGAGGCGCTCCAGGCCTCCTACGCCCTGCCCGGCATCTTCGACCCGGTGCGCCTCGGCGGCCGCTGGCTGTTCGACGGCGCGCTGGTGAACCCCGTTCCGGTCACCACGACACGCGCCCTCTCCGCCGAGTTGGTGATCGCCGTCAACCTCAATGCGGACCTCGTCGGGCGCGGCGCGCTCATTCCAGACCATGGCGGCGGCGCGGAGCCGCAGGCGGAAGAGGAGATGGCCGAAACAATCGCCGAAGGGCTCTTCTCGCCGGTGATGGGCGCCGCGAGCCGCCTGAAGCGCATCGTGCGCCGCTCGGCTGGCGCCCCGGGCCTCGCCACCGTGATGGTGGACGCCTTCAACATCACCCAGGACCGCATCGCCCGCTCGCGCCTGGCTGGCGACCCGCCGGACATCCACGTCAAGCCTCGCCTGGGCCGTGTCGGCCTGTTCGACTTCCATCGCGCCGAGGAAGCCATCACACTGGGCGAAGACGCCATGAACCAGTGCCTGGCCGACCTGGAGATGACGATCGAATCACTGCCGGGCGGTTACTGACACCGCGCCGGGCGACCTCGCCTCTGGCGCGTCGCCGTTCCGGCCCGGAGCAGGCGCGCGTCACCCGGCGCTGATGTACTCGCGCAGCGCCTCGGTTTCGTACTGCATCTCGTTGAGGCGGAACTTCACCACATCGCCGATGGAGATGATTCCGGCCAGTCGCCCGTTCTCAACCACCGGCATGTGGCGGAACCGGCGCGCCGTCATCTCTTCCATGATGTCGACGATCACCATGTCGGGTGCGCAGGTGATCACCTCGGCGGTCATGTGCGCCGATACGGCGTCGTTGAGCGCCTCCGCGCCCCTCTTGCCGAGGGCGCGGACGATGTCGCGCTCCGAAAGGATCCCAAGCACATCCCCGTCCGCGCCGGTCACCACCACGGCGCCGATCCTGCGCTCGCCGAGAAGCCGTGAGGCCTCGGACAGGGTCCGGTGCGGCTGGATCGTGACGACGTCGCGGCCCTTGGTCGTGAGAATGCGGGAGACGGTCATTGCGTCCCTCCTTTCGCGTCCATCCCTGTGCGGCCGGGTTCGGCCGCGGCGAACGGACGGGTGGAGGTTCGTAGGTCGCCTGGCCAACTCCGTCCGTCGAGCAAGCATGCTCTCAAAGCCTTGGGGGCGCAACGCCGCTCAGAGGTCGTCGGCGAAGCTGTCCCGGTAGGGCGGGTCGAAGAACCGGAAGGCCAGCAGGCCGACCAGGAAGCCGCCGACATGCGCCTCCCAGGCGATGGCGGCGTCGGTGAAGCCGAGCCCGTCCGCCCCCAGACCGGTGGCCAGGTTGAGCACGAACCAGACCACAAGGAAGGTCACCGCCCTGCTGTCGCTGAGCACCCGCGACAAAGGCAGGGCCGGCAGCCGGTAGCTCATCTCCTCCGGCAGCCGGAACGCGCCGAGCGGCGCTCCCGGCTGGAACACGAAGCGCATCGCTGCCGCCATGCAGCCCGAAATGGAGGCCGAGGCGCCCACCATGGGCGCGACGTCGGCCGTGTGGGTCGCCAAGTGCCCGAGGGCCCCGCCAATGGCGGTGACCACCAGGAACAGGACGAATCGGGCCGTGCCGAAACGGCGCGCCACGGCCGTGCCGAAGGCGAGCAGCCACACCGAATTCAGGATCAGGTGCGCCCAGCTGCCATGGAGCAGCGCGTAGGTGACCAGCGTCCAGGGCTTGCTCGAGCCGTCGGCCACGATCTCGCGTGCGATGCCCAGCCGCTGGATCAGGTCGACATTGCCCGGGTCCGCCGAGAGCCGGTGCGCCAGCGCCGGAACGGGATCCGCGCCGAGCAGCAGCGCGAAGCGGGCCGGGATAAACGCCAGCTGGTAGATGATGTCCTCCGGGCCAAGGCCCAGCCCGCGCAGCACCGGCAGGTCGTCCCCCCAAACCCGAATTGCGTGCAGGCCCGCCAGCACTGCGATGGACGCGACCACGACCAGCGGGACGTTGAAGAAGGGCTCCCGGACGGCGGCGTCGTGGCGAAGCGATCTCACACGGCTCTCTCTGTTGACCGGCGCACAGGCGCCTCCGCCAAAATCGTCCGCCCGACCGTCCGGTTCAAGCCGACCTGCGCGCAAAAAAAATGGGGAGAGCGCGAAGCTCTCCCCGTGGCGTGGTGGCGCGGCTTCCCGCGCCGGATCATGATCCGCCTTGCGGCGGCTCCTGTCGCTGCCCGCCTCCCATTCAGTTGATGCAGTCGACACAGGAGCAACAGGCCAACTGCAAAGGATGCAGGCGGACCATGCCCGCCGCGCGCTCGGCCGGCAACGTCAACCCTTTATTAACCTTAAAACCGGGCGTGGCACATCCGCTGCACCCCGATGGCCCAGGGGCTCCGGCCCGGCGCAGGCCGCAGGATCGCGGTCCTGTTCCGTGCCGAAGCGGGACGAAAATACGGACCCTCTCCGGGGTCAGGGGACACGAGATGAAACACGCGGTGACGCGCGCCTTGTTTGCGTACTGGGACTCCCTCCGGAAGGCGCGGAGCGCCCCGGAGCGCGCCGAAATCGATCCGTCCGCCATCAGGGGCATCCTGGCGGACACTTTCATCATCGAGGTCGATGACGACCGGCGCTGTCCCTTCAGGCTGGCCGGCACGCGCGTTTCCGCCCTGGTCGGCAAGGAGCTCAAGGGGGCGAGCTTCACCGGCCTGTGGACCGAGGACGGCGACGCCATGGTGGACATCGTCGCCAACGAGGTCGCCCCGCTGGTCGCCTCGGCCATGGGGGAAACCCGTGATGGAGCATTGCTCGACCTCGAACTCTTGCTCCTGCCGTTGCGCCACCGCGGCAAGACCCACGCGCGCATGCTGGGATCGCTGTCTCCACTCTCCGCCCCTCCCCGCCTGGGCCTGGACCCGGTGACGCGATGCGAGGTGCGCTCTCGCCGCGTGATCCGTTCGAGCGACCGGATCGAACTCGGGGAAATCGTGCCGCCCCCGCGGGAGCGGCTGCCATTCGGCCGGCCGGAGCGTCGCGGCCACTTGTTCGTGTTCCGGGGCGGGCGCTCGGAAGACCAGCCCGAGGCGCTAAAGGGCCATTAACCTCGCCGCGCGACAATGATGGGGATTTTCGCAACCCATCGATTTTGGCGAGCGCCATGCAAGCGATCCAGGTCAAGCCACGCGCGCTCGAGCGCCGCCGCCACCAGCGCGTGAAGGTCGCCCTGCTTGGCCGTTTCATGCTCGAGAACCGCCAGGAATATCCCTGCCAGACGGTGGACATGTCGCCCGGCGGCCTGGCCCTCTACGCGCCCGTGCGCGGCCGGGTCGGCGAACGGGTGGTGATCTACCTGGAGCACCTCGGGCGCGTGGAAGGCGTTGTCGTCCGTGATTTCGAGCGGGGCTTCGCCGTGTCGCTCTCCGCCACGAAGCGCAAGCAGGACAAGCTCGCCTCGCAGCTGACCTGGCTGGCCAACCGGCACGAACTCGGGCTGCCGGAGGATCGGCGGCACGAACGCATCACCCCTCGACTCACCGGCGCCATCATGCGCCTGGGGGACGGACAGGAATTCGGCGTCCGCATCATCGACGTGTCGCTGTCCGGTGCGGCGATCTCCACCACCGTCAGGCCGGCGCTGGGCTCCCCTGTCACCATCGGGGCTACCCACGGCAAGGTCGTCCGACACTTCGAGGGCGGAATCGCCATCGAGTTCTCGCGATCCCTGAACGATTGCGCCTTCGACGAGAACGTCCAACTCTGACCTGCGCTGGGGCGTCGAGCGCATCTCCTAAAATTGGACCGATCGCATTCGGCTCGCCGCAACCTGAGATGAGACAGGTTTCAGCAGTCACGAGCACGTGACGGCGCGGCCCCACGCGCCGGGCCAAGGCCCGCTCCCGGCGAATCCCCACATCCCACCGCCGGGCTCTTCGAGCCGGCTCTTGTCCCGAGAGCCGGCTCTTCTTGTTTCTACGTATTTTTGCCTGCGATTTCGTGACACGGGGGAAAAACCCCGATCGCGTTAACGATGCCGTAACCAAAAGGTTGCGCTGCCGGACGCCGCCTTTTACCCTTCATTAACCTTGTTGAAGGCGGGACTGGGGCAGATGCGGCTTTTTGGGGGCGTTCTTAGCGGGCTTCTCGGGCTCGGGTTGGTCGCGAGCGTGACCGCTGAGGCATCGAACCAGGCGCGCGTCATTCCGGCCGCCGTAACGGCCGCCCCGGTTCTCGAAGAGGCCAAGCCGCCGATCGGCTGGATCGACTTCTGCCCGACTCACGCCGACGACTGTGAGGGCCAGACCCTTCCGGCGAAGAAGATCACCCTCAACGCGGCGACCTGGGCCGAGTTGGTCCGCGTCAACCAGCAGGTCAACAACGATATCGAGCAGGTCGAGGACATCGCGCTCTACGGCGTGTCCGAGAAGTGGACCTACCCGGACGAGGGCAAGGGCGATTGCGAGGACATCGCGCTCCTCAAGCGCCGCATGCTGATGCATGACGGCCTGCCCCGCCAGGCGCTGCTGATGACGGTCGTGCGAGACGAAACCGGCGCCGGCCATGCGATTCTGACCGTCGTCACCGACAGGGGCGACTTCGTGCTGGACAGCAAGACCTCCCGCATCATGGGCTGGGAAGCCACCGGCTACGGGTTCATCAAGCGCCAGTCGCAGGAGCACCCGAACCTGTGGGTGAAACTCGGCGAGCCCGCTCCGTCCAGCCTGATCGTCGCCGGGCACTGAACGCGACGCTCCCAAGAAACCAAAAAGGCGGCCCTCGGGCCGCCTTTTCCATTTTTGCTTCTGCTCAGCCGTCGATCCGCTTGAGCCCGCGCGCGTAGCGCTTCCAGTTGTCGACATAGTGCTGCGCCGTGGCCCGCAGGCGCGCCACGGCCTTCTCGTCGAGGGTGCGGATGGCGCGCGCCGGCGAGCCGACGATGAGGGAATAGTCCTCGAACTCTTTGCCCTCGGTCACGAGCGCGTTCGCGCCCACCAGACATCCCTTGCCGATGCGGGCCCCGTTCAGAACCGTCGCGCCCATGCCGATCAGGGAGCCATCCCCGATGATGCAACCGTGCAGGATGGCGTGGTGACCAACCGTGACGTCCTCCCCGAGCGTCATGGGGAATCCCATGTCGGTGTGGAGCATCGAGGTCTCCTGGATGTTGCTGCGGGCGCCGATCCGGATCAGTTCGTTGTCGCCGCGGAGCACGGAGCCGAACCAGATGCTCACGTCTTCGGCGAGAGCGACGGCCCCTATGACGTGGGCGTCGGGGGCGATCCAGTAGGCGCCGGGTGCGGGAAGCGTCGGCTCGCGACCGTCGAGCGAATAAAGCGGCATCGGCAGGCTCCGGAAGGCTGAAGTCAGCCGAACAGAAGCCGCGGCGAGGGGCGCGTCAAGATCCCAGGATCATGGTGAGGTCCATGATCACCCGTCCGCAGGCGAGGCCCCACAGGCAGGCGATGATCGTGGCCAGCGCCACGAAGGTCACCCGGCGGCGCTGGGTGCGGCGGCCGCGCACCGTGTTGCGCAGGATGATGAAAGGCGCCGTCGCCACCACGAAGGGCACCGAGGCGATCGCCCGGGCGCCGCCCGTCTCCAGCATGGTGAAGCTGGCCCGGCGCTCTGTGAGAGCCTCGAACCCGGTCGCGACCATGCCGGCGAAGGCGAGCCCGAGCGCCAGGGCCTGGAAGGCTTCCACGGATTCAGGGGACAGCAGATTCGACACGCGCGACCTCCAGGGCCCAACGTGGGCCGGCCGCGCTAGTATCCGAGCCTTAAGGGTCGGTTAAAGATCTTCCTTCAGGTTTGGTTAAGGATGAGCGGGAGATCGCGCGTTCCATGCCAGCCTCGAGTTCGATCGCTGAAACCGTCGCCTTCGGACGCAAGGCCGCAGCCCCGCAGGCTGTTGCGGCGCCCCAGGTCGCCCCCGGGCACAGCCTTCGGGCCGCAGCCCTGGTGCTGGCAGGCGGCTTGCTGGCGGGTTCAGCCGCGTTCCTCATCTCGTCAGCCAAGCCGGAGCCGCCCCGGTTGCTCAGCGTCGGCATCGGCCCCGCCACCCTGAGCGTGAACTCGACGCTGGTGCGCAATCCGGCGCAGCGCCGGGACGGGCAGGCCGGACGTTTGGACCTGGCGCTCTCATGGCCAGGCCTGGAGGCGTCCAAGCCCCCGTCTCCGTCCGATGCAGGCGCGGACGCTTTCGCGCTGAAGGACGTGCTGCTGGTGACGATCCTGGCCGCCGACGACGGCCTCGACCCCAGCGCCCTGCCCGCCCAGCTTTACGGGCGTTACCTGGAAAGCGGAGTCGAAGACGGGCCCGCGGGCCTGATTCGGCGCAGTTTCCGCGCGCGATCGCCTTACGAAGGCGAGGTGCTGTTCATCGCGCCGCCGGACGGCCGCCGCTTTGCGGCGCGATGCGAATTGGCCCGGCCTTCCCCGGATAGCCTGCCGCACATGTGCATCGCCCAGTTCCGCCGGGATGGCCTCGATGTGCAGTTGCGGATGGATGCGCGCCTGCTGGACCAGTGGGAGGCGATCGACGAACGCCTGCGCCACCTCGTCGACAAGATGCTGGGCTGAAGAGGAGCCCGGCCCGGAAGCCTCAGCCTTCCAGGTCCACGTCCAGGATGGACATGTTGAACGCGTAGGAACGGTCGCCGTCCTCATCGTCCAGGGAGATGATGCCCACGAACTCGTCGCCGATCATGACCTCGGCCGAGTCGGTCTTCCGCGGACGGGCGACCACCTTGATGCTGTTGTTGTTGAATAGCCGGCGGAAATAGTCCTGCAGCTTGGCCAGCTCGGTTTTGTCCATGGATCCAACCTCTGAGTGACGGCGCCGGCGCGACTCCGGGCCGACCCGGAACAAGACGCTGCGACATCCAAAAAGTTCAATGCGCCGCCAGCGGCGGCGCGAACGAAGCGGCGCGAGGCCGCCTGGCGAGGGCACGGACTTGCCATGCTCCGTCCGCATCCGCAACCCCGCCAGGGCGGTGCAGGGTGCGTCAGGCCTCCGGCTTGTCCGCCGACATCTTGTCGGCGAGCAGCTGGTCCATGCTGCGCGCGGGCTCGGCGCAGCCGGCGCTGCCGACCACCTGGGCCGGAATGCCGGCCACGGTGGTGTTGCGCGGCACCGGCTTCAGCACCACGGAGCCCGCCGCCACGCGGGCGCACTGGCCGATCTCGATGTTGCCCAGGATCTTGGCGCCAGCGCCGATCAGGACGCCCTGGCGCACCTTGGGATGCCGGTCGCCCCGCTCCTTCCCGGTGCCGCCGAGCGTGACGTCCTGCAGCATCGAGACGTTGTCCTCGATCAGCGCCGTCATGCCGACCACGAGCCCGGTCGCGTGGTCCAGGAAGATGCCGCGCCCCATGCGCGCGGCCGGGTGCACGTCCGTCTGGAACACCTCCGAGGCGCGGCTCTGGAGATAAAGCGCCAGGTCCTTGCGGCCCGCCTCCCACAGGGCGTGCGCCAGGCGGTGCGTCTGGATGGCGTGGAAGCCCTTGAAGTAGAGCACCGGCTCGATGAAGCGCTGGCAGGCGGGATCGCGGTCCGCCACCGCCATGATGTCGGCCCGAAACGCCTCCGCGATCGACGGGTCGTGGTGGATCACGTCCATGTAGGTCTGCGCGATCAGCTCGCTGGACACGGCCGAATGATGCAGCCGGGCGGCGATGCGGTGGACGACCGCCGATTCGAGCGTGTCGTGGTTCACGACCGTGCTGACGACGAAGCTCGCCAGCGTCGGCTCGCGCCGCACGATCTCGTCCGCCTCCTCGCGGATGCGGCTCCACACGGGATCGACCCGGTCGATGCGCGGGCTGCGGACTACGCCCTGAGAAAATCCATGCGCGGACATGCGGCCTCCGCCAAAAAGGGAGCCGCGGGCGCGCCCGTGCGCCGCGGCTTGCACCGACCATAGCACACACCTAGGGACGCGCGTGCGTCTCGCCAAGCGCCGCGCAGCAGCCATGCTGCGACGTGGCCTTGAATCAGAATGTGAGCGGCCCCACTCGCCGTCTCAGCGAACGCGCGTAAGTGTCTGTGCTTCCTAGGCCGCAGCCGCGCCGCCGCCGAACCTTCGGCGCAAGAACGCGATGATCGCGTCGGTGAACACGTCGTTGCGATCGCCCGCCACCATGTGCCGCGCGCCAGCGATATCGACGTATTCGGCCTGCGGCGCCAGGGCCATGAATTCGCGCGCGTGCTCTTCCGTGACGAGCTCGCTCGAGCGCCCGCGCACCAGTAGCGTGGGGATGGCGAGGCGCGACGACGCCGCGAGAAGCGCGCGCTCCGTCGCCTGCTCGTCCGCGTTGACCGAGCGCGGGCCGGTGATGAAGCGGGGGTCCCAATGCCAGCGCCAGCGTCCGTCCTCGCCCTGCCGCAGGTTCTTCCGCAGCCCGGCCAGCGACGAGGGCCGTTGCCGGTGCGGCAGGTAGGCCGCGATGGCGTCCGCCGCCTCCTCGATCGTGGCGAAGCCCTCCTCCGCCCGTTCCGCCATGAACCCGATCACGGCCTTCACGCCGCCCGGATCCATGCGCGGCGTCACGTCGACCAGCACGAGGCCTTCCAGCACGTGCGGCTCCACGCCCAGCGCGTAGAGCGACGCGATTCCCCCCAGGGAGGCGCCCACGGCCACGGGGCGGCGGCCGAACTCCGCCTCGAGCTGGTCGGACAGTCGCGCCACGTCGCGGGCGTAGTCCGCGAAGGCGTAGCCGCCGTTGGCCGGCCACGCGCTCTCGCCGTGGCCCCGCTGGTCCACCGCGAAGGCCGCGAATCCGGCCTCGCCGATCCGTTCGGCCGCGTCCTCGAAGGCGTGGCGCGTCTGCCCGCCGCCGTGCAGCAGCAGCACGGGCGTCCGCCCGCCCACGAACGCGGTCGCCACCAGGGCGTTGTCGTCCGCGCCGGTGAGGATCCGCCGCTCGCCCATCAGGGCCGGCGCTCCAGGAAGGCGATCACCTTCTCCTTGTGATGCCGGTCCCCGACAGCGAGGTTGTGGTCGCGCCCGGGAATGTCGAAAGCCTCCGCGCCCGGGATAAGGTCCGCGAGCCCGTGCGGGTCGCCCGCCACGTCGTCCTTGGTGCCGACCGACACCAGCACCGGCAGCCGGATCGCCCCAACCTGCGCCGGCGTCAGCGTCTGGCGCGAGCCGCGGATGCAGGCGGCCAGCGCCTTGAGGTCGCTCTTCGTCTGCTCCGCGAAGGCGCGGAACATGCGCTGCATGGGATCGGTGAGCCCGTCCACCGACGGCGCCTCCATGGCGTCCGCGATGCCGAGCGGCAGGCCCACGCCCTCCACCAGGTGGATGCCGAGCCCGCCCAGCAGGGCCGAGCGCACCCGGTGCGGATGCGCAAGGGCGAGATGCGCCGTGATCCTGGCGCCCATGGAGTAGCCCATCACGTCGGCGCGCTCGATCCCGAGGTGATCCATGAGCCGGCGCACGTCCTCCGCCATCGTGTCGGAGCTGTAGGCCTCTGGGTCGTACAGCTTCTCGCTCTGGCCGTGCCCGCGGTTGTCCAGCGCAATCACCCGCCGCCCGGCCCGGTTCAGGCTCTTCACCCAGAGCGTGTTGACCCAGTTCACCGCGTGGTTGGAGGCGAAGCCGTGCACCAGCACGATCGGCTCGGCCGCGCCCTCCTCCGGCGGGGAATCCAGGTAGGCGATGCGCACGCCGGCGGAATCGAAGAACTGCATGGAGGCTCCGGGTCTTGGCTGGGCCGGGACATTAGGCGAACACGCAGCGCGGTCGCAACCCGCGCGGGCGCGCGGCGGCGACCTTAGGCCACTAGCGAACGCCGCCCCAACTCATTATGGTGCGCCGCAATTCCACCCGCCCCGGCTGGGCGGCGCAGGTTTGGAGCAGCACCATGGCCGACGTCGGCGTTCCTCATTTCCAGAATGACATCGGCGCGCCGTCGATCCGCATCGGCGCGAAGGAACTCATGTGCATCGGCGCCAACCCGCCCTTCGACCATCCGCACGTGTTCCTGGACATGGGCGACGACAACGAGATCATCTGCGGCTACTGCTCGACCCTGTTCAAGTACGACCCGAGCCTGCACGGCTCCGAGACTGTCCCGCCTGGCTGCGCCTACGAAACCCCCAAGGCCGCCTGATCGCGCGCCGGCCCCCGCCGGCTCCGCATCCCCAAGGTCCCCCACGGACCCGCGCCCATGACCTCACCTGACAGCGGCGACCAGACCGTGCTGATCGCCGGCGCCGGCATCGGCGGCCTGACGGCGGCGCTCGCGCTGGGCCGGACCGGGCGTCCCGTGACCGTCCTGGAACGGCGAACGAAGGTCGAAGAGGTGGGCGCCGGCATCCAGCTCTCGCCGAACGCGTCGCGCCTGCTGATCGATCTCGGCCTCGGCCCTGCCCTCTCCCGCGCCGCCGGCGAGCCTAAGCGCCTCGTCATCCGCAATGGCGAAAGCGGCCGCACGCTGGCCGAGATGCCCCTCGCCGACGCCATGCGCCAGCGTTACGGCGCTCCATATTATGTCGTGCACCGCGCCGACCTGCAGACCATCCTCCTGGACGCCGTGCGCGGCCTGCCCAACGTGCGGCTGCAGTTCGGCCGCACCGTCTCCAGCGTCGACACGGAGGGCGATGGCGTCACCGTGGCGGTCGAGACGGCCAGCGGCCCCGAGACCGCGCGCGGCGCCCTGCTGATCGGCGCCGACGGCCTCTGGTCGCGTGTCGCCGCCGCCATCGGCGACCACACGGAGGCGGACTTCACCGGCTACGTCGCCTGGCGTGCCACGATCCCGGTCGGCGATGTCCCGCCCCTCTTCCAGAAGCCCGAGACCGGTCTCTGGCTCGGCCCGGGCGCCCACATCGTCCACTACCCGATCCGCGGCGGCCAGGTGGTCAACGTGGTCGCGATCATGAAGGACCGCGAGGCCGAGCGCGGCTGGTCGCGTCCCGGCGACGCCGAGACCCAGCGCCGCCGCTTCCGCAACTGGGCGCCCGAGCTCAGCGGCCTGCTGTCGCGCATGGACCAATGGCTCGTCTGGTCACTGTTCGACCGCGGGCCGCGCGAAACCTGGACCAGCGGCCGCGTCGTGCTGCTGGGCGACGCCGCCCACCCCGTGCTGCCGCTCTTGGCGCAAGGCGGCGCGCTCGCCATCGAGGACGTCGCCGTTCTTTCCCGGGAACTGGCGCGCACGCCGGGCGACGTCCCCGGCGCCCTGCGCGCCTACGAGGCCAGGCGCCGCCCCCGGGCGAAGCGCGTCCAGGCCGCATCGCGCGCCAACGCCACGAACTATCACCTGTCCGGCCCCTTCGGGTTGGTCCGCAACGTCGTCCTGGGCCGTCTCTCCGGTACGCGCCTGATCGACCGCTACGACTGGCTCTACGGCTGGAAGCCGGAGGCCGACTGACGCCCATTGCATTCCGCCGCGCCGCCCGGCAAACAAGCGGCGCCGCGCGGCTGGCCCCGTAGTCCAACGGCAGAGACAGGCGACTTAAAATCGCTACAGTGTCGGTTCGAGTCCGACCGGGGCCACCAGCGCGCCAGCGCTTCCGCGCCATCGGCCGAAATCGCCGACGCGAGGTCGTGCCTGCCTGGGTGGAGGATGTTCTGGCGCGGGCGTGACGGAGGTCAGTCTCGCAAACAACCTCAACCCGTCATTGCGAGCGTAGCGGAGCAATCCAGGGGGACTGGCCGCCATTCCTGGATCGCTTCGTCGCTCCGCTCCTCGCAAAGACGGCCGAAACCTTTACAACATGGGCCGCAGCCGCTTCGCCATCTCCAGGGTGCCGGCGAAGTCGATCTTGCCGGACCCCAGCACCGGGATCGCACCGGTCACCAGCACGGCCCTGGGAACCCACAGCTCCGGATAGTGCTGCGCCTGCGCATAGGCCAGCAGCTCGCCCCGGTCCGCCTCAGGCCGGTCAGTGACGAGCACGATCTGCTCGCCCTTGCGCGGGTCAGGCAGGCTGACGGCGACATGGGTGGCCCCCGGCCACAGCGCCGAGGCCAGCGTCTCAATGGCCGCCAGCGACACCATTTCGCCGCCGATCTTGGCGAAGCGCCGGGCCCGGCCCTGGATCCGCACGAAGCCGTCCGCGTCCACGGTGACGATGTCGCCAGTGTCGTGCCAGCCGCCTTCGGGCGGGACCAGCACGCCAGGCCGGTCCGGCAGGATGTAGCCCGCCATCACGTTGGGACCGCGCACCACGAGGCGGCCGCCCTCGTGCAGGCCCTCGACCGGCTCGAGGCGGTGCTCGATGCCGGGCAGGAAGCGCCCCACGGTGCCGTCGCGATTGTCGAATGTCTGGTTCACGGCGATCACGGGCGAGCACTCGGTGGCGCCATAGCCTTCCAGGATGATCGTGGACGACCTGCGCCACATCTCCCTGGTCGCATCCCGGACGCGCTCGGCCCCCGCGACCACGATGTCGATGCTGTCGAGGTCCCCGGGCTCCGCCGCCTTCGCCCAGCCCTGCAGGAAGGTATCCGTGCCGACCAGGATGGTCGCGCCGGTCGCCTTGGCCATCTTGGGCACCTGCCGGTAGTGCAGCGGGCTCGGGTAGAGAACCGCGCGCATGCCGGTGAGCAGCGGCAGGAGGAGCCCCGCGGTCAGCCCGTAGCTGTGAAAGATCGGGAGCGGGTTCAGCATCACCTGCGAGGGGATGAGCGGCGGCGAGCCGATATGCGCCTCCACCTGGCGCACGTTCGCGATCAGGTTGGCGCTCGTGAGCATCACCGCCTTGGGCTTGCCCTCGGAGCCGGACGTGAACAGCACGACCGCGGCCTCGTCCGGCGAGAGCGCATGGCGCGCATGGGCCACGCGCGGCGCCCAGGAGCGCAGGACGGCCTTGAACTTGTCGAGGGAATTCACCTGCTCGCGCAGGTCCTCGAGGTAGAGAAACCGAACGGCCCTGCCGCCCTCCTCCGGCTCGGCCAGGCCGGCGACGATCTCCTCCAGGCGGCCGCTCTCGACGAAGCGCCGCGATGTCACAACCGTCTCGATCTCGACCGTGCTCACAGCGGAACGCAGGTTCGCGAGCCCCGCCGTGAAGTTGAGCAGCGCGGCCACGCGTCCATAGGCGTTGAGGCCCAGCAGCGTGATGGCGGCCGCGTTCACGTTCGGCAGGAGCACCCCTACCGCCTCGCCCCGGCGCGTCTCCGACGCCAGGCGCTGCCCGATCACGAAGGCGGCCAGGGTCAGCCGGGCGTAGGAGAGCGGGCTCCGCTCCGGATCCTCCAGGATCAGCTTGTCGCGGCCAATCAGGTCGGCCGCGTCCAGGAACGCGCGGAAAAGCGTCACGCGGGTGGAAGCCGGATTGAAAGACGTCACGCGGGGGCCGATCCGTTTTCGGATGAGGCCACGCTAGCACTTTCTGGATTGGACGAAAGTCGGATCTGAACGAACTCCCGCACAAGCCTGTGGGGAGCCGCGCAGGCGCCGGGTCAGCCGCGGTGGTTCTCCGCGATGGGCGCCTGGTAGGCGAGGCCCATGTCCCACGGGAAGTAGATCCAGGTATCCTGGGACACCTCCGTCACGAAGGTGTCGACCAGCGGGCGTCCCAGCGGCTTGGCGTACACGGTGGCGAAATGCGCGTCGGGCAGCATCTCGCGCACCACCTTCGCGGTCTTGCCCGTGTCGACCAGGTCGTCGACCACCAGCACGCCCTTGCCGCCCTCGCCGCCGAGGCGCGCGACTTCCGGCGCGATGCCCTTGAGCACCCGCAGCTCACCCTGGGAGGTATAGTCGTGGTAGCTCGCCACGCACACCGATTCGATCACCCGGATGCCGAGCTCGCGCGACACGATCGCCGCCGGCACCAGTCCGCCACGGGTGATGCACACGATGGCCTCGAACGTCCCGGCGCCCGCGAGGCGCCACGCCAGCGCCCGGGCGTCGCGATGGAACTGGTCCCAGGAGACCGGAAAGGCTTTCGGCTGCGGCTGCGACATGGGGGGCCCTTTGTGCTGATCAACGCGGCTCGACCAAGCGAGCCGTAGCGACATTCTCCGCCGTCATCCCCGGCGCGCCGAAGGCGCGGGAAGGGGATCCAGGAGGCTGCTGCCGAGCCCCCTGGATCCCCTTCCCCTTCGCCGCTGCGCGGCTCCGGCCGGGGATGACGGCGGGCTTGAGCGTCCTGCTCACGGAACGGGCGCGGGGCGCGCGGCCACGAGCTCCGCGATCAACGCCTCGACGGCCGCCTTTGCGGCGGCGAGGAGCGCCTCGTCCCGCGAGCGCACCACGATCTGGTTGTTGAAGGTCTTGCCGGTGAAGTTCGGGTAGGACCCGATGATCACGCCCGGGTGCGCCTTCTGGATGGCCCCGAGTCCGGACGCATAGGCGCCCTCGGGCGTCCCCTGTGCGTCGATGGAGACGGACAGCATGGTCCTCCCGCCTTTCAGCGTGGGGCCGATATTGTCCATCATGGCCTGCATGATGGAAGGCACGCCGGCCATCACGTGGACGTTGCCGATGCGGAAGCCCGGAGCCTTGGAGATGGGGTTCTCGATCAGGTCCGCCCCGTGCGGAATCCGCGCCATCCGCAGCCGCGCCTCGTTCAGGTCGGCCGGGTTCTCGTAGCGGGTGCGCAGCATCGCGACGGCGCGCTCGTCATGCGAGATGCCGACCTCGAAGGCCTTGGCGACGCAATCCGCCGTGATGTCGTCGTGGGTCGGGCCGATGCCGCCCGTGGTGAACAGGTAGGTGTAGCGGGCGCGAAGCGCGTTCACCGCCGCGACGATCTCGTCCTCCTCGTCCGGCACGATGCGCACCTCGCGCAGGTCGATGCCCATGGCGGTGAGGTAGTCGGCGATGTAGCCGATGTTCTTGTCCTTGGTCCGCCCGGACAGGATCTCGTCGCCGATCACCAGGACGGCGGCTGTGACGGGGGCATCGGTCTCGGACATGGCGGGCGCTCCGGCGTTGAGCGCATGTATCGCGCCACGGGCCAAGGCTCAAGGGAACCCTGCCTTGCAACACGACATGAGGGGCCTGTAATCACCGCGCATGCGCTTCCCTGCCCCGCTCATCCCCGCCCGCCTCGTCCGCCGCTACAAGCGCTTCCTGGCCGACGTGATCCTGGAAGACGGGACGGAGATGACCGTCCACTGCGCCAATCCGGGCGCCATGCTGGGCCTGGCCGCCCCAGGCTCACGCGTGTGGCTGTCGCGGTCGGGCAACCCCGCCCGCAAGCTGAGCCATTCGTGGGAGCTGGTGGAGGCGGAATTCGGCCGTGGGCCGGAGCTGGTCGGCATCAACACGAGCCACCCCAACCTGATCGCCGCCGAGGCGGTCGCCGCCGGGCTCGTCCCTGAACTGGCCGGCTACGGGCGCCTCACCCGCGAGGTGAAATACGGCCGCAACAGCCGCATCGACCTGCTGCTGAACGGCGACGGCCGCCCGCCCTGCTACGTGGAGGTGAAGAACGTCCACCTCATGCGCGAGCCCGGCCTGGCCGAGTTCCCGGACTGCGTCACGGCCCGCGGCGCGAAGCACCTGGAGGAGCTGGGCGACATGGCCGAGGCCGGCAGCCGGGCCGTGATGCTGTTCGTGGTCCAGATGGCCGCCGACCGGTTCGACCTCGCCCGCGACATCGACCCAACCTACGCCGCCGCCTTCCTGCGCGCCCGCGAGCGCGGCGTCGAGGCCCTGGCCTACGCCTGCCGCATCACGCCGGAGGAGATCGTCCTGGACCGCCCGGTGGCGATCCGGGGCTGAACGGCCCTGCCGTCATTGCGAGCGCAGCGAAGCAATTCACGGCCGCTTGCGGCGCTTGCCGCAATTCGGCTGCTCCCTCACTCCCGGTCGAAGATCAGGTTCACCCGCGTCCGCTTCACCAGCTTGTAGCCCTTCGAGGCCAGCAGGGCCGGCAGGTCGATCTGCCATCGGCCCACGCCGTTCTCGATGATGAAGGTCTGGGGCCACAGGCTTTCCGGCGCCGTGCGCAGGAAGGGCTCCAGGATCAGGTCCTCGGCGCCTTCCACGTCCAGCTTGATGGCGTCCACATGGTCGAGCCGCTGGTCGCCCAGCAGCTGCTGTAGCGTCACGGCCGGCACCTTGATGGCGTTGCCCTCGCCGAAGCCGACGATCTTGACGCTCGATTCGCCGTGGTTGTTCGGGTCCACGAACAGCGTCACCTCGCCCGCCTTGTCGGCGACGGCGCAGTCCACCGCCTTCACGGTGCCGAACGGATTCTGGCGGATGTTGTACACGAGCCGCTCGAACACGTTCGGCTGCGGCTCCACGGCCAGCACGCGCCCGGTCGGGCCGGCGAGCCCGGCCACGAACAGCGCGTAGCCGCCCACGTTGGAGCCCACGTCCACGAAGGTGAAGCCCTCGTGGATCCGCTCCGCCAGGTAGGCGCGCTCGTCCGGATCGAAGAACTGCGGCGTGAACAGCAGCCGCTTTTCGCAGACGTTGTTATAGGGATAGAGCCGCATGCGCGCGCCGAGCGACTGCACGTCCACGGGCCGCCCGCGCAGCATCCAGATCGCGATCTGCCGCAGCGCGAAGGCGGCGCGCCGGCCGGCCCAGTTGCGCGGCATGCGCCGCGTCATGTCGATCAGCCGCTTGGGCACGCCCGCCGGGTCGAAGGCGCCATAGGCGCCCGCCTCGGACGGCGAAAGGGTTCGGGTGTCCTTCATCGTGGCGGAGAGGACTACCGGTTTACGATCCGGAAAGGAAGTCCGCAGGCTACCAAAGCTGGGGGCGGATCTTGCGCCGCGCCCCGCTTTGGCCCATGTGAAGAGCAACTCATCCCGTACCGCTGGGCGCCCGCGCCCGCCATCCCGAGTCCGACATGACATTCGTCGACGCGTCCGTCGCGGCCGGCCGAAAGACCGGCGAAATCAAGATCCACGGCCCCGAGGCCTTCGAGGGCATGCGCAAGGCCGGCCGGCTCACCGCCGAGGCGCTCGACCTTCTGGTCCCCGCTGTCCAGCCGGGCGTCACCACCGAGAGCCTGGACAAGCTCATTTTCGAGTTCGCCATGGACAACGGCGCCTATCCGGCCCCGCTGTTCTACCGCGGCTTCCGCAAGGGCATCTGCACCTCCATCAACCACGTGGTCTGCCACGGCATCCCCAACGAGAAGCCGCTGCGCGAGGGCGACATCGTCAACATCGACGTCACCCTGGTGGTCGACGGCTGGCACGGCGATTCGAGCCGCATGTACTGCGTGGGCGAGACGCCCCGCCGCGCCGCTCGCCTCGTCGAGGTCACCTATGAGGCGCTGATGATCGGCGTCGCCCAGGTGAAGCCTGGCGCCACCACCGGCGACATTGGCGCCGCCATCCAGGAGTTCGCCGAGGCGGAGCGCTGCTCCGTGGTGCGCGATTTCTGTGGGCACGGCCTCGGCCGCCTCTTCCACGACGAGCCGAACATTCTGCACTATGGCCGCCGCGGCGAAGGCGTGCCGCTGAAGGCCGGCATGTTCTTCACCATTGAGCCCATGATCAATCTCGGCAGGCCCCACGTGAAGGTTCTCGGCGACGGCTGGACGGCCGTCACCCGCGACCGTTCGCTTTCGGCCCAGTTCGAGCACACGGTCGGCGTCACCGAGACCGGCTGCGAGATCTTCACGCTCTCGCCCAAGGGCTGGGATCAGCCGCCCCACAAGATCGCCTGAGGCCCCCATGAGCAGCGATGATCTCCCCGGCAAGGACGCTTCCGGGGAGGATCATCGCCGCGGCCACCGCTCTAGGTTGAAGGACCGCTTCGCGCGCGCAGGCCGCGCGGGTCTCGCGGACTACGAATTCCTGGAGCTCATCCTCTTCCGCTCGATTCCCCAGCGGGACGTGAAGCCGCTCGCCAAGGATCTGATCGCCCGCTTCGGCTCGGTGGCCGAAGTGCTGGGCGCCCCCATCGCGCGCCTGCGCGAGGTCGAGGGCGTGGGCGAGTCAACCGCCCTGGATTTCAAGATCGTGGAGGCCGCAGGCCACGAGCTCGCCAAGGGCGCCGTCGGCAAGCGCGTACAGCTGGGCTCGTGGTCAGCGGTGATCGACTATTGCCGCGCCGCCATGGCCTTCGCCGAGAAAGAGCAGTTCCGCATCCTGTTCCTCGACAAGCGCAACGGCCTCCTGGCCGACGAGGTGCAGCAGACCGGCACGGTCGACCACACGCCCGTCTACCCGCGTGAGGTCATGAAGCGCGCCCTGGAGCTTTCCGCCTCCGCCATCATCCTGGTCCACAATCATCCCAGCGGCGACCCCACGCCCTCCGAAGCAGACGTCCGCATGACCCGCGAGATCGCCGACATCGCCAAGCCCCTTGGCGTCGTCGTGCACGACCACATCATCGTCGGCCGCAACGGCCACTCGAGCCTGCGTGGGCTCCGGCTGATCTGACCTCTCCGTCATGGCGAGCGCAGCGAAGCAATCCAGGCGCGCAGGGCTGAAGCGGCCCCGCCGTCATGGCCGGGCTCGTCCCGGCCATCCACGGCGGCGTGCAGGGCGTGGATCCCGGCCACAAGCATGAAGGCCAACGGACGCGCCGCGCTTGCCGCGACGATTCAGTCGCCAGGCCAACTGGCGCCATAAGCCCCCGCTGTCAGCTCACATTTCACCCAAAATGACCTGTTCTGCCCAAGAAGCAGGCACAAGCATCGCCCATTCCCGCGCGTGCTTCTAAAGCAGCGCTGGCATGACCTTTGCGGTTGATCGCACGTTGTGTCAGCGTCATGGGACGCGGCCTGGAGAGGGATGCACATGGCGTCGGCGTTCGATGAGATGAACGGCGCGGAAGGCGAAATCCGGGAGGCCTACGCCGCGCTGAAGCGCTGGCTCGACACCGCCCCGGCGGACCATCTGGCGCTTCGGCGCAGCCAGGCGGAGCTCTTCTTTCGCCGCATCGGGATCACCTTCGCCGTCTACGGGGACGCGGAGTCGACCGAGCGCCTCATTCCGTTCGACATCATCCCCAGGGTGCTCACGAAGCCAGAGTGGACGCGCCTCGAAGAGGGCCTCGTCCAGCGCGTCAGCGCGCTGAACGCCTTCCTGGCCGATCTCTACGGCCCGCGCGAATGCCTGAAGGCGGGCGTCATCCCGGAGGATCTCATCTACCGGAACGCCGGCTTCCGGCCGGAAATGGCCGGCCGCGCCGTGCCGCACGGCATCTATTGCCACATCGCCGGAATCGACATCGTCCGCACCGGACCCGACGACTTCCACGTGCTGGAGGACAACTGCCGCACCCCGTCCGGGGTCTCCTACATGCTGGAGAACCGGGAGGTGATGATGCGGCTGTTCCCGGAGCTGTTCTCCGACAACCGGGTCGCCCCCGTCGAAAACTATCCCGACTCGTTGCTCGCCACCCTGCGCTCCGTGGCGCCCAGGACGGCCGGGAGCGATCCCGTCTGCGTGCTCCTCACCCCGGGCCAGTACAACTCGGCGTTCTACGAGCACTCCTTCCTGGCGGACAAGCTCGGCATCGAGCTGGTCGAGGGCTCGGACCTCTTCGTGCGCGACGACGTCGTCTACATGCGCACCACGGAAGGACCGAAGCGCGTCGACGTGATCTACCGGCGCATCGACGACGACTTCCTCGATCCCCTTGCCTTCCGGCCCGATTCGGTGCTCGGCGTCCCCGGCGTCGTCAGCGCCTACCAGGCCGGCAACGTCACCCTGTGCAACGCCATCGGGACGGGCGTGGCCGACGACAAGGCGGTCTATAGCTACATGCCGGAGATCGTCCGCTTTTTCAGCGGCAAGGACCCTATCCTCAACAACGTCCCCACCTGGCGCTGCCGCGAGAAGGACGCCCTGTCCTACGTGCTCGACCACTTGCCTGAACTGGTGGTCAAGGAGGTCAACGGCTCCGGCGGCTACGGCATGCTTGTGGGCCCGCACGCCACGAGGCAGCAGATCGAAGACTTCCGCCGCAAGCTGAAAACGGCGCCCGACGGGTTCATCGCCCAGCCCACTTTGGCGCTCTCGACCTGCCCCACCTTCGTGGCCTCGGGAGTGGCGCCCCGGCACGTCGACCTGCGCCCGTTCGTGCTCACCGGCTCCGACCGGATCCGGATCGTCCCCGGCGGCCTGACCCGCGTGGCGCTGAAGGACGGGTCCCTGGTGGTCAATTCCAGCCAGGGCGGCGGAACGAAAGATACCTGGGTGCTCGATGCTTAGCCGGACCGCCGACAACCTCTACTGGATCTCGCGCTACATGGAGCGGGCCGAGTTCCTGGCCCGCATCCTGGACGCGACCGCCCGCCTCGCCACCCTGCCGGCGGCCTATGGCGGCGCGGGCAACGAGTGGGAGAGCGTGCTGCTCACCGCCGGGGCCGCCGAGGGCTTCGCGGCCCTCTATGACAAGCCCACGGAGCGCAACGTCACGGAGTTCCTGGCCTTCAGCCCGGAGAACCCCTCCTCCATCCGCACCTGCTTCGAGCGGGCGCGCTCCAACGCCCGCGCCGTGCGCACCGCCCTCACCGGCGAGATGTGGGAGGCCATCAACGGCGCATATCTGGAGTTGGGGCGCTACGAGCCGAAAAACATGACCCGCGAGGAGTTCGCCCGCTTCCTGGAGTGGGTGAAATCCGCCTCGCTCGCCTTCGACGGATCCGCCTACCGCACCATGCTGCGCAACGACGCGTACTGGTTTTCGCGGCTCGGCGTCTACATCGAGCGCGCCGACAACACGGCCCGCATCCTGGACGTGAAATACCACGTCCTCCTGCCGGAGAACGAACGCATCGGCGGCAGCCTGGACTACTTTCAGTGGTCCACCGTCCTGCGTGAGGTCTCCGCCCTGACGGCCTACCACTGGGTCTACCGGCAGAGTCTCCAGCCGTGGCTCGTGGCCGACCTGCTGATCCTGAACCGGCAGATGCCCCGCTCCCTGGCGTCGTCCTACGAGAACATCGTGCGCTTCCTGGACGACATCGGCTCCGCCTACGGACGGCAGGGCGTGTCCCAGCGGTTCAGCCGCAACGTCCTGACCAGGCTGGAGAACACCCGCATTGAGGACGTGTTCCGCAGCGGGCTGCACGAGTTCATCTCGGGCTTCATCGCCGACAACACCAAGCTCGGGTCCGTCATCGCGGACCAGTATCTCCTCTGAACGGCGGCCCGGCCGCAAGGCCGGGCGACAGCCGCCGGACCACGCCCATGCGCATCCGCGTTTCCCACCATGCCACCTACCGTTTCGACCCGCCGGCCAAGTCGCTGATCCAGACCCTGCGCCTGACGCCCCGCAACCACGAAACGCAGTTCGTCGTGAACTGGCGGCTCGACGCGGACGTCGATGGGCGCCTGCGGCCAGGCGAGGACGCCTTCGGCAACGCCACCCACGTGCTCTCGGCCGCCGGCCCGATCGAGCAGCTCACGGTGAGCGTCGACGGCGTCGTGCAGACCCAGGACGCGGCCGGATTGGTGCGCGGCGCCGTGGAGCGCTTTCCGCCTGCGCTCTACCTGCGGGAAACGCCGCTCACCGTGGCGGACGAGGACGTCCAGGCTTTCGCCGAAGAGGCCGTCCAGGGCTGCGGCACAGATCGCCTTGACGTCCTTCACCAGCTCATGGGCGCGATTCACGAAGGCGTCGAGCGGACGCCCGCGACCGCGGTGGCGACCTCGGCGGCCGAGGCGCTGGCGGCCGGAACCGGCGACTCCGCGGCGTTGAGCCACCTCTTCGTCTCTTGCGCCCGGTTCCTCGGCGCGCCTGCGCGAGTCGTGAGCGGCTATCTCTGGTCGCCCGAAACCCAGGTGGTCGCCCAGGGCGGCCACCGGTGGGCGGAGGCCCATGTTCCCGGCCTGGGCTGGGTCGGCTTCGACACGCTCAACAAGCTGTGCCCGACAGCTTCCTATATTCGAATCGCCGTGGGGCTCGACGAACTCGGCGCCGCTCCGATCCGCAGTTCTCACACGGCCTCCGGGGCGTCGCCGGCCTTTCGGCTGCGCATCGACGCCCAGGAACAGTCCCAGTCCTGAATGTCCGGCGCGCTCCGTCGCGCAGTCGCCAAAGCCGTCCTTGTGAGGAGCGCGGCGAGGAAGCGATCCAGGTCGTGGGCGCGCCCCCTCGATCGCTTCGCTACGCTCGCGATCACGGCGGAAGGGCCCCTCAGCAGGAGAGCCGGAGCAGCACGCCGTCATCCTCTCCGCATTTCGACGCCCTTCCGCGCCGCGGCTGCATCCGCGTATAAGCGATCGCAGGGCCGGCGACCGCCTCCCGTGAAGGCTCGGCGCCGTTCCGGCCGTGGACACGAAGCCTGAAGCGGACCTCAAGCCCATGACTTACTGCGCCGGCATCCTCGTTCGAGACGGCCTCGTGATGATCGCCGACACCCGCACCAATGCGGGCCTGGACAACATCTCCACCTTTCGCAAGCTGCACCTGTTCGAGTGTCCCGGCGAGCGGAGCATCGCCCTCGCCACGGCCGGCAATCTCTCGATCTCCCAGTCCGTGATCAGCTTCCTGCACGAAGGGGTCGAGAACCCCGAGACGGGCGAGGTCGAAACGCTGCTGCAGGCGCCTACGATGTTCAGGGCCGCTCAGTTGGTTGGCCGGGCCGTGCACAAGGTCCGCGTGGTGAACGGCAAGAGCCTGGACGAGGCGGGCGTCAAGTTCGATGTCTCGATCCTGGTCGGCGGCCAGATCAAGGGCGGCGCGCCGCGCCTGTTCATGCTCTACGCGGCCGGTAATTTCATCGAGTGCGGGGTGGAGACGCCCTATCTCCAGATCGGCGAGCACAAATACGGCAAGCCGATCCTCGATCGCGCCATCACCTTCGACACGAGCCTCGACGACGCGCTGAAGCTCGGCCTGATCAGCATGGACTCGACGATGCGATCGAACCTCGGCGTCGGCCTGCCGATCGACATCGTGACCATGCGGCGCGACGCGCTGGCGCCGGAGCTGGTCCACCGCATCGAGGCGGGCGAGCCCTATTTCCACGACCTGCGCGAACGCTGGTCGGCCGCCTTGCGGGCGGCCCACATCGCCATCCCCAAGCCGCCCTACCGGCCCGCCCCGCGGTCCTGAGAGGATTGGTAAGATCTTGATGCGATAACGGCCGCCAAGGTGGCCGGAGTTGCGTCATGGCCTGGAGTTTCGCCCGACGAGCGTCGACGTCGGTGACGGCCCGCATTGTGTGGCCCGTCGCCGCGGTGCTCGTGTCGTTGCTGGCCCTCGCCGTGGGCGGCGTGATGCTGGCCAGCCAGCGCGCCAACGAGATCGCGCGCGATCGGCAGCGCGCCACCCTGACCGCCGTCCTCGACCAGCAGCGCGACGCGGTGCTGCGCGACCTCGCCCTCACGCTCGCCACCCCTGACGCCATCGCCTCCCTGCGCCATCCCATGTCGCCGGAGCGCGCCCAGCGCTTCATCGGCGGCACCCTCGAGAGCGCCTTCGGCTTCGACCAGTCCTTCGTGCTGACGCCGGAGGACACGGTGGTCACCGGCCGCGTCGCCGGCGAGTCAGCCGACCAGCGCCGTTTTTCCTGGCTGCGGCCCTACCTGATCGGCGCCGTCCAGGCCGTCCGCGACCGCGTCGCCCAGCGGGCTCTGCGCCGGGATCCCAACGCCCTCCCTGACGCCCCCGAGGTCGAGCTGATCCGCAGCGGCGAAGCGCGCCTGCTGCACGACGGCTCCGCGCTGCGCGTCATCGCCGCCATGCCGGTGGCGACGGACGACAACGGCGGCGCTTTCGGGGGTCTCGTCGCAGTGGGATCCATGCCGCTGGGTCCCGAGGCCCTGACGCGCATTGCCCGCTCCACCGGTCACGAGGATCTCCGCCTCGTGCAGGGCGAAGCCGGCCTCGAGGCCGGCGGCGTCCCGGTCACCGACGAGCAGGGCTACATCAAGGCAGCCCTGGCCTGGACGCCGGAGCGGCCCGGCGACGTGGTGTTGGAGCGCGTGCTGCCCGCCGTGGCCGCGGCCCTGCTGGCCATCGGCCTGTTCTCCGCCTTCATGTTCGCCCACGTGCGGCGCGTCACCACCGACCTCGTGACCCGCGAGGCGGAGGCCACCCACCTCGCCAACCATGACCGCCTCTCCGGCCTGCCCAACCGCGCCTTCTTCACCGATCGGCTCGACGCCGAGCTGGCCAGGCTCGCGCCCGGCGGCGACGGCATCGCCGTGCTGTTCCTAGACCTCGACCGCTTCAAGGAGATCAACGACAGCCACGGCCACAGCGCCGGCGACGCACTGATCCGCATCGTGGCGCGTCGCCTGACGGGCGTGCTGCGCGGGGCGGACACCCTGTCCCGCTTCGGCGGCGACGAGTTCGCCATCATCCAGACCGGCGTGCGCAGCGCCCACGACTGCGCCTCCCTGGCCCACCGCGTCCTGGACGCCATCCGCGAGCCCATCGAGCTCCACGGCACCCTGGCCTATATCGGCATCTCCATCGGCATCGCCATGGCGCCCGACAACGCCAACGAGCGCGACCTCCTGATGCGCCTCGCCGACGTGGCCCTCTACCGGGCCAAGCGCGAGGGCCGCAACCGCTACTCGTTCTTCGAGATCGGCATGGACGAGACCCTGCGCATGCGCAAGATCGTCGAGGAGGACCTGCGCCAGGCCATCACGCGCGACGAGATCGGCGTCGTCTACCAGCCGCAGTTCTCCGCAGACGGCCGCAAGGTGCTCGGCGTCGAGGCTCTCGTCCGCTGGACCCACCCGGTGCACGGCCCCATCTCACCCGCGGACTTCATCCCCGTCGCCGAGCAGCGCGGCCTCATCCCGCTGCTGGGCGAATATGTCCTCCGGCGCGCCTGCCGCGACGGCAAGCGCTGGAAGGGGATCAGCGTCGCCGTGAACGTCTCGCCTGTGCAGTTCCGCCAGAAGGACTTCGTCTCCACCGTCGCCCGGATCGTCCAGGAAGAGGACATGGAGCCAGCCCGCGTCGAGCTGGAGCTCACGGAAGGCGTGCTGGTGGACGACGCCGACGGCGCCGAGAACGCCATGATGGAGCTGCGGGCGCTGGGCCTTCGCTTCGCCCTGGACGACTTCGGCACCGGCTACTCGTCGCTGATCTACCTGCGCCGCTTCGCCTTCGACAAGATCAAGATCGACCGCTCGTTCCTCGAGTCGATGGAGACCACCGGCGAAAGCGCCATCCTGGTGCACTCGGTAGTCCACCTCGGCCGCGCGCTGGGCCTCACCGTCACGGCGGAGGGCGTCGAGACCACGGAGCAGCAGCGCTTCCTGCAGGCCATCGGCTGCCACCAGGTGCAGGGCTTCCTGTTCTGCCGGCCCGTCGCCGCCGAGAAGATCGACGAGCTCCTCGGCCTCGTCGGCGAGGACGGCTCGGTCGAGCGCAAGCGGGCCTGAGCCCGCGTTGCGGAATCAGAAGATCGCCGCCGCGCTGGCGATGATGGCGAACAGGAAGCCGAGGCTGAGCACGGTGCCGACCGCTCCGAAGCACAGGCCCGCGATCACCACGATCCCGTCCCGCTCGACCAGGCCGAGGCCGACCAGCACCACAGCCACGCCGAGTGGGATCTGCCCGATGATGGGCGCGGCGAAGACCAGCGCCAGGGAGAAGATCAGCAGCGCCGCGCCGACGCCCCGGAACGCGAGCGCCTGCTCGAAGATCGAGAGCCGCGGGCGCGCCACGCGCTCCAGGCGCCGCAGCCAGGGAACGGCGCGGTCCACCGCCTTGCGCAAATCCTCCAGCGCGATGGTGCGCGCCAGCAGCCGCTTCGGCAGCCAGGGCGACGGCAGACCGACGATGATCTGCCCGGCGACAAACAGCAGCAGCAGGCCGCACAGCAGCGGGATCGGCGGCGGCATCGGCAGGCAGTTCGGCAGCCCGAGCACCACGACGAGCAGCGCGTAGGCGCGCTCGCCGAGCACGTCCACGATGGCGCGCACGGGGACGCGGTCCGTCGTCGCGTCTTCGACGAGACGCACGAGAATGTCCGATGTCCGGGTGGTGCCTTGCCGCATGGCGCCGTCGAGGGAGGATGGGCCAGGGTCAGGCCGGGCGTCTCCATAGCGCAGCCCCGACGCCGGGCCAAGCGCCCGACGATGGCGCATGACGCGCTCCCGGAAATCGACGCGGCGCACGATCCGGCGCGCGCGATCGGCCCAAGTACTCATAAGACCTCGCTCACGGGGCCTTGCTCCGGATCCGGCTGGACGAACGCGACTCACGGATACGCACGGCTCCAGCTTCTCCCGGGGCCAGGCCCCCTCGCCGCTTCACAACGCCTGAAATGCGGCGAGAGCAAGGGTCGCGGCCGCCGCGCTCTCTTACAGCGCGGCGGAGGCCGTGGCGAGATCCTGTCTCACGCTGTGCGCAGCATCGCGCAGCGCCGGATCGTCACGCCGCCTCGGCCAAGCGGCGCCGATGTCCTGGGACACCCGCACCGTGCCGGGAGATCCCCCGAGCGCGACGACGCGGTCGGCGAGGTACACCGCCTCGTCGATGTCATGGGTCACGAACAGCACCGTCTTGCCCGTCCTGTCCCGCACCCTCAGCAGTTCGTCCTGCAGGTTTTCGCGCGTCATCGCGTCGAGCGCGCTGAACGGCTCGTCCATCAGCAGCACCTCGGGATCCACGGCCAGCGCCCGCGCCAGCGACACGCGCTGGCGCTGCCCGCCTGAAAGCTCGTGCGGGAACCGGTCGGCGTAGTTCGCGAGCCCCACAAGCGCCAGCGCGTCCCGCGCCCGCTGCAGCCGCTCCGCCCGCGGCAGGCGCGAGCGCTCCAGCCCGAAGGCCACGTTGGCCAGCACCCGCCGCCACGGCAGGAGCCTGCCGTCCTGGAACATCAGCGCGACCGGCAGGACCGCGCCCGGCGCGGCCGGGGCGACCCGCACGGTCCCCGAGCTCGGCTTGGCGAGACCCGCGATCACACGCAACAGGGTCGACTTGCCCACGCCGGACGGACCCACGATGGCCAGGAATTCCCCGTTCCGCACGCTGAGATCGAGCCCGCGCAGCACCTCGGTGCGCTGCCCGTTCCGCTCGAAGGTGAGCCCGATTCCGGAGAGCTCGATCACGCTTTCCATGCGAGCACCCGGCCTTGCACGAGGACGAACACGGTGTCGATCAGGCCGTAAAGCGCCGCCATCGTGATCATGTAGACGACCACGATGTCGGTCGCGAGCAGGCTGGAGGCCTGCATCATGCGCTGCCCCAGGCCGGTGACGCCGAACAGCTCGGCCGCCACCACCGCCATCCAGGCCTGCCCCAGCGCGGTGCGCAACCCCGCCAGGATGCCCGGCGCCGCCGCCGGCAGCACGATCTTGACCAGCTTCGCCGGCGCGGACCGGTAGCCGTACGCGTCGGCCAGCTCCATGAGGTCGCGATCCACGGCCCTCACCGCCGCGAGCGTCGCGAAATAGCAGATCCAGAACACGCCCACGCCGACGATGAACACGGCCCCGGCCGTGGACACCCCGAACCACAGGATCGCGAACGGCACCCAGGCGAGGCCCGGGATCGGCCGCAGCAGCCGCACGATCCAGCCGACCAGCGCTTCCGCCGTCCGGCTCAGTCCCGTGACCACCCCGAAGCCGACGCCGAGCGCCGCGCCCAGCACGAGGCCGAGCAGGTAATGCCCCAGGCTCGACTGCACCGACGCGAGCCAGAACCCGGACCGCACCTCGCGCAGGAAGGCCTCGGGCAGCTGGCTGGGGGCCGGCAGCAGCGTCGGCGGCAGCGCGCCGGAGCGCACTAGCGCTTCCCAGACCAGCAGAAAGGCCCCGAGGCCGATCGCCCCGAGGCCGGCTGAAGTGCGGGTCTTCATGAGTCCCGTCCGGTTATGGGCCGAGCCGCTTCGTCAGCCCTGGATCGCCTTCGCGTAGAAGCTGCGGTCAAACAGCCCCTCGAGCGGATATTCCTTGTCGAGGGAGCCGAGCTTCACCTGGTAGGCCTGCATCTGCCGCGTGGCGTCCACGATCGTCTCGGGATCGGCGACGAACTTGGAGGCCGGCGACATCAGGGCGGCCTTGATGGTCGCGGTGTCCACGATGCCCTTGCCCAGCATGGCCTCGATGTGCGGGGCGGCCTTGTCCGGGTTGGTCTTGATGAGGTCGACCGCCTTCACCACCCCATTGACGATGGTCTGAGCCGCCCCGGCGTCGCGCGCGAGGAAGTTGCCCGAGAAGGCCACCACCGTGCCGGGCTGGTTCGGGAACATCACCCCGCCCAGCGCCACGATCTTGTTGCGTGGGTCGCGCTTGGTCACGATGGTCACGGCCGGCTCGCGGATGGTGGCGCCCTCGACCGCGCCCGTCAGCAGCGCCTGCTGGGTGGCGTCGATGCCCATGGGGACGATCTCGGCGTCGCTCTTCTCGGCCTTGGCGACCTCCCACAGCCAGTGCTGCAGGGTTGTGTTCGGCACCGAGCCGGCCGGCTGCGTGGCGAGCCGCGCGGGCTTGCCGTTGGCCTTGCGATAGTTGGCGAGCGCCTGGGCCGCCGACACTCCATCCTTGAACTCAGCGGCGAGCTTGGGCCCCGCCACCATGCACATCTCCTCGATGGCGGTCGCGGTCGCGACCTTCACGTCCACGCCCTTGGCGCGGGCTACCGCGAGGGGCGCGACGCCGGCGACGTAGACGTCCAGCGTGCCGGAGGCGAGCGCCTGGATCATGTTGGGGCCGGACTCGAAGGTGACGAAGCTGAGCTCCAAGCCCGCCTTTTTCCCCCAGCCCTCGCCGTTCATCACGATGGCGGGCGCGGCTCCCAGGATCGGGATGATGCCGACCCGGATCGGCGCGGCGGCCAGGGCCCGGCCCGTTCCGAAACGAGCGATCGCCGGCATGGCCAGCACGGCGCCGGCGGTGGTCACGAACGTGCGGCGGCTGATCATGGAAGCTCCTCGGCGTTGCGCATGGGCGATCGCCGGCTGATGTAACGCCCCCGCTCCAGCAAAACAAGCGAATGAACGTGAATTAATTTATTTCACAAATTTAGACGTAAATTAGAGCGCGCGGCCGGCGGCTGGTTCCCAATGCCAGCGGCGCAAGCCAGGTTCCCGGCCAACACGCCGCGCCTCGCGATGACGGATCGCAGCTCTCCCCGTCATTGCGAGCCGAAGGCGAAGCAATCCAGCCCCGGCGCGCCCTGGATCGCCACGTCGCTCCGCTCCTCGCGATGACGGATCGCGGCTCTCCCCGTCATCGCGAGCCGAAGGCGAAGCAATCCAGCCCCGGCGCCTCCATGGATCGCCGCGTCGCTCCGCTCCTCGCGATGACGGATCGCGGCCCTTCCCGTCATTGCGAGTGAAGCGAAGCAGTCCAGCCCCGGCGCGCCCTGGATCGCCACGTCGCTCCGCTCCTCGCGATGACGGATCGCGGTTCTCCCCGTCATTGCGAGCCGAAGGCGAAGCAATCCAGCCCCGGCGCCTCCATGGATCGCCGCGTCGCTCCGCTCCTCGCGATGACGGATCGCGGCCCTTCCCGTCATTGCGAGTGAAGCGAAGCAGTCCAGCCCCGGCGCGCCCTGGATCGCCACGTCGCTCCGCTCCTCGCGATGACGGATCGGCTCTCTCCCAGTCCTTGCGAGCAAAGCGAAGCAATCCAGCCCCGGCGCCTCCCTGGATCGCCGCGTCGCTCCGCTCCTCGCGATGACGGATCGCGGTTCTCCCAGTCCTTGCGAGCGAAGCGAAGCAGTCCAGCCCCGGCGCGCCCTGGATCGCCACGTCGCTCCGCTCCTCGCGATGACGGATCGACTCTCTCCCCGTCATTGCGAGCGAAGCGAAGCAATCCAGCCCCAACGCGCCCCTGGATCGCCGCGTCGCTCCGCTCCTCGCGATGACGGATCGGCTCTCTCCCAGTCCTTGCGAGCGAAGCGAAGCAATCCAGCCCCGGCGCGCCCTGGACCGGCCCGCCTCAGTGCAGCAGGAATTCCCCGCGCGCCAGGCGCAGCTCCGCGGGCTTGATCAGCTTGGCATGGGCCACCCGGACGGAATGGAGCGGACCTTCGAGCTGCGTGCGCCAGAAGGTCAGGAACTTGTTCAGCACCGGGAACTTCGGCGCCACATCGTAGTCCTGCCAGATGTAGCTTTGCAGCAGGGAGGGATGGTCCGGCATGGCGTAGAGGATATGGGCCGTCGTCAGCCCATAGCCCTGCAGCTGCTTGAGGAAGTCCGCATCAGACTGTCGCGACGTGGATCCCATGGCGCCTCCTTCTCTCCAGAAGCGGGCCGGGGACCATTCCCCGGGCCAATCGGAGAACAAACGGACAAGCCGATGGTTCAAGATTCGCGCCAGTTCGTAAATTGTTTGTGCAAGAACAAAAGCTTAGCAGCAAACACGAAAGAGTGCTGACAGGAAATCCGCGCGGCGCCGTCGGGCGTATGCGAGGTGGATCCTGCGCGCCCTTTCCCGCCTGCCGGATAGCGGCAGGGGTAAGCGCGCGTCCGCTGCAGGTCTAATGCCGAGACACCGATCCATGCCGCGAATGCGCAAGAAAGCCGATCTGCCGACCAAGCTGTGCCCGGCCTGCCGCCGGCCCTTCGCCTGGCGCAAGAAGTGGCAGCGCGACTGGGACCAGGTGAAATTCTGCTCGCACCGCTGCCGCACATCGCAGCGCCAGTCGTAGATCTCCCCGTCATCCCCGGCAGGAGCCGCGCAGCGGCGGGGGGAAGGGGATCCAGGAGACTGGGTGCAACGGATTGGAGCGCCGCAAACCGAGGCCGACGCGTGCCGCCCCTGGATCCCCTTCCCGCGCCTTCGGCGCGCCGGCGATGACAGCCCAGGCTCGATCGCGAGGACCGCCGAAGCCGTGCACGGCCGGGACAAGCCCAGCCATGACGGAGGGGGCGTCTACCCTCCCCTATTCTCCAAGCCGGGCAAGCGCCTCCGGCGTGTCCACGTCCAGCGCCACGGCGTCGTCGGACACCGGCACTTCAATCACCTGGTCCCGATGCTTCTCCAAAAGCTTTTTGGCGCCCGCGTCGCCGGTCAGGTCCTCGATGGCGGGGAACAGCGCCCGCGCGATCACGACCGGGTTGTGCCACTCGCCCTCGTGCAACGGCACGGCGGCCAGGCAGCCCGGCGCGGCGTCGAACGCCGCGGCCATGCGGCGGATGAGCCGATAATCGACGAGCGGCATGTCGCCCAGGGCCACCACCACCCCGTCGGCGCTGTCCGGCAATGCTGTCACGCCCGCCTTCAGGGACGTGGAAAGCCCTTGGGCGAAATTGGGATTGCGCACGACCTGGACATCCAGCCCGGCCAGCGCCGCCTCGACCATGTCCGCCTGATGGCCTGTCACGACCACGACCGGGGACGCGCCAGACTGGCAGGCCGCCTCGGCCGCGTGCCGGACAAGCGCCTTGCCCTGGTGCTCAAGCAGCAGCTTGTTAGGCCCGCCCATGCGGGTGGAGCTTCCGGCGGCCAGCACGATGGCGGCGATGTGGTCCAGCGTCGGGGTCATCCGTTCTCCTCCGGCCCGGCGGCCCGGGGCTGGCCGCGCTGCACGATCTCCATGAGGAGGCCGCCGACCCCGAGCGACGTGACCTCCTTGCGTCCCACCGGGAGCCCGGCCAGCAGCCGCTGCAGCATCCAGTCGAACCCGTTCTCGGCCGGGCTGCGGGCGCAGCCAGGAGCCCCGACCACCGGCTTGCCGGAAAGGCTTCCGACAAGGAGGAGGTTCCCGGGATCGACCGGCATGCCGAAATGCTCGACTCGCCCTCCCGCCGCCTCGATGGCGGCCGGGATGACGTCGCGCCTGTCCGTGATGGCGGAGGCGCCGAACACGATCAGCAGGTCCGCATTCCCGGCCGCCAACGTGGCCAGTTTGTCGGCGAGGGCCGCCGTCTCATGCGGCGTCTCCAGGTCGGCCGCCACGGTCGCGCCCGCGGGCGCCAGGCGCGTCTCCAGCGCCTTCAGGGTCTTGCGGACGGTGCTGGCCTTCAAGGTGGGCAGCAGCGTCGAGACCACGCCGACCTTGAGGGGCCTGAAGGGAGCGACGCGCAGGAGCGGCGTGGAGCCGATCTCGGCGAGCGCGGCCGAAAGGGCGCCCTCCGGGACGGCGAAGGGGATGATCTTCACGGTGCCGATCATCTCGCCCTGCTCCACTGGCTTGTAGGCCGGGAGGGTGGCGAAGGTGATCGCCTCGTCGACGCCGTTCAGCCGGTCGACGGCTGGCGCGTCGATCACCAGCACGCCCGCGGATTCCGAAAAGAGGTTGGAGCGGCCTGTGAAAGGCTTCTCGACCCGAACGCCCTCCCCGGCCACCGCGTCCGCGAGCCGGCGCGCGGCTTCGTCCTCGCCGACGTCGCCGGGCTCGAGCCGCGCCACCACGACCCGCTCCACCCCCGCGGCGCGCATCTGCGCGACCTGGGCTTGCTCGATGAGCGCGCCCTTCTTGATCACGCCCTCCGGCGTCCGCACGGCGTGGACGCAGACCGCGCCAGGCGCCTCCTCGATCGGGACGGAGCCGAACAGCATGGCGCGCCTCAGGCCGCCGCCTGGGCGGCCGAGGCGGGCTTCAGCCGCAGCGCGGCCGTGATCTCGCCCATGATGGAGAGGGCGATCTCGGCCGGGCTGATCGCCCCGATGGGCAGCCCGATCGGCGCGTGGATGCGCGCGATGTCCTTGTCCGTGAATCCCGCCGCCGTGAGCCGCTCCACCCGCTTCGCATGCGTCTTCCGGGACCCGAGCGCCCCGATGTAGAAGCAGCGCGACCTGAGGGCGTGGATGAGGCCCGGGTCGTCGATCTTGGGGTCGTGTGTCAGCGCCACGAAGGCGGTGTAGCGGTCGACCCCGAGCTTGGGCAGCACGTCGTCCGGCCACTCGGCGTGGACCGGCGCGTCCGGGAAGCGCTCCGGCGTCGCGAAGGCTGTGCGGGGGTCCACGATGGTGAGGTCGTGGCCCAGCAGCCTGGCCATGGGCGCCAGCGCCTGGCTGATGTGCACCGCGCCCGTCACCACGATGCGCACGGGCGGGGCCTGGACCGTCAGGAACACGTCGCCGGCCGGCGTCTCCGCCATGCCGCTCTTGCCCATGCGCAGGCGCTCGGCCAGCGTCTCCGCCAGCGGGTCCGACGCCAGGTCCGCCTCCCGCACCAGCCGCTGCTTGCCCGTCGCGATCTCGGTGACCAGCACCGCGGCGCGCCGCGCCTCGCGCTCGGCGTTCAGGGCCGCGAGAATCTCCAGCTTCATCTCAGTCGACCCTTTCCACGTAGACCCGGATGCGCCCGCCGCAGGAGAGGCCGACCTTCCAGGCGGTCTCGTCGGCTACGCCGAACTCCAGCATCTTCGGCGCCCCGGACGTGATCACGTCGACCGCCTCCGTCACCACCGCCCCCTCGACGCAGCCGCCGGAGACCGAGCCCAGGAAGTTGCCGTCGTCGTCGATCACGAGGTGGCTGCCCACGGGCCGGGGCGCCGAGCCCCAGGTCTCCACCACCGTGGCGATGGCGACGCCCTTGCCTTCGCGCCGCCAGGCCTCGGCCCTGTTCATGATGTCGTTGTCGGTCGCCAGCATGTCCCGTCTCCTCAAGCCACGCGCCGCAGCCAGCGCCGCGGGTCGGCCTCCACGCTGCCCTCGGCGGCGAGCGCCTTCACCAGCGTCTCCATGGACTGGAGATTATGGATCGGCCGGAACTCGTCCACGTGCGGCAGCATGGCGCGGATGCCCTGCGCCTTCGCCTCGAACCCATCGTAGCGCAACAGCGGGTTGAGCCACACCAGCCGCCGGCAGGACCGGTGCAGCCGGTCCATCTCGACGGCGAGGTCCGCGGCCCCGTCACGCTCCAGCCCATCCGTGAACAGCAGCACCACCGCGCCCTGCCCCAGCACCCGCCGCGACCACTCGCGGTTGAACTCGTGCAGGCATGTGGCGATCCGCGTGCCGCCAGACCAGTCCTGCACCTGCGCCGAGCACAGCGCCAGCGCCTCGTCCGGGTCGCGACTCTTCAGCGCCCGGGTCACGTTGGTGAGCCGCGTCCCGAACAGGAACGTGTGCACCCGCCGCCGCGCGTCGGTCAGCGTATGGAGGAAATGGAGGAACAGCCGCGTGTACTCGGCCATGGAGCCCGAGATGTCGCACAGCGCCACCACCGGCGGCCGCCGCGTCGCCCGCTCCATGCGGGCGAGCTCGATCACCGCCCCGCCCGCCCGCAGCGACTTGCGCAGCGAGCGCCGCAGGTCGATCCGCAGCCCCTGCACGGAGGGCGTCATGCGCCGCGTCAGCACCCGGTCGTCCGGCAGCGTGAGCGCCGCGATGGCGCGCTGCGCCCGGGCGATCTCCTCCGCGGTCATCTGGGCGAAGTCCTTGCCCTGCAGGATCTCGCGCTCCGACACGGTCAGCCGCGCCGAGAACTCCTCCTTCTGCTCCTCCTGCGGCTCCGGCGGCTTGTCCTGCTTCAGAAGCGCCTGCGCGGCCCGCAGCGAGCCCGCGTCGGGCTTGCGCTCCTTCTCGTTCCGGGAGGGCGGCGTCGCCGGCGACATGGTGGAGATGATCTTCTCGATCAGCGCCTTGCGCCGCCAGAAGATGCGGAACGCCTGGGCGAACACGTCCGAGTGCTCGTGCTTCTTCACGAACACGGCGTGCAGCGTCCAGTAGAAGTCCTCGCGCGTGCCGACCCTCGCGGCCTCCACCGCCGCCAGGGCGTCGAGCACCGAGCCCGGCCCCACCGGCAGCCCCGCCTCGCGCAGCGCCCGGGCGAAATAGGCGATGTTCTCGGCGAGCTTGCCGCCGTCGTTCGCCGTCGGAGATGGTGCGTCCATCGTCACTCCTGGCGCCATAAAGACGCGCAACTGCCCCCCGCTGCGCGGGACGGGTTCCCGCCTCACGCCTTGGCGGTCGCCCCGGCCTTCACCTCGTCCAGGATGGCCTTCACCCGCGAGCCCTGCATGCGCTGGATGTCGTCCTGGTACTTCAGCAGCACGCCCAGCGTGTCGGACACGATGGCCGGGTCGAGCGCCACCGCGTCGAGCTCGACGAGGGCGGAGGCCCAGTCCAGCGTCTCGGCCACGCCCGGCGCCTTGAACAGGTCCTGGGAGCGGATCGCCTGCACGAAGCCGACGATCTCGCGCGACAGCCGCGCCGGCGCCCTGGGGGCCTTGGCCTTCAGGATCTGCAGCTCGCGCTCGGCGTTCGGGTAGCCCACCCAGTGGTAGAGGCAGCGCCGCTTCAGCGCGTCGTGGATCTCGCGCGTGCGGTTGGAGGTCACGATCACGATGGGCGGATGCTCCGCCTTGATCACGCCGAGTTCCGGGATCGTCACCTGAAAGTCGCTCAGCACCTCCAGCAGGAAGGCCTCGAACGCCTCGTCCGTCCGGTCGAGCTCGTCAATCAGCAGCACCGGCGGGCCGGCCACGTCCGGCGCCAGCGCCTGCAGCAACGGCCGCTTCACGAGGTAATGCTCGGAGAACACGTCGTCCTCCAGCCGCGCCCGGTCCACCGCGCCCTCGGCCTCCGCGAGGCGGATCGCCATCATCTGGCCGGCGTAGTTCCACTCGTAGACGGCCGAGGAGACGTCCAGCCCCTCGTAGCACTGCAGGCGGATCAGCGTGCGGCCAAGCACCTTGGAAAGAACCTTGGCGATCTCCGTCTTGCCGACGCCCGCCTCGCCCTCCAGCAGGATGGGCCGTCCCATCCGCAGGGCCAGAAACACCACTGTCGCAAGCGACCGGTCGGCCACATAGGAGCCGGCCGAAAGCAGCTTGAGGGTGTCGTCGATGGATGTGGGCAGTGGGGCCATGCGGGTCCTGATCTCCGGCGCGCATCGGGGCGCCCCCGAAAGGTAGCGCGCCTCGCGCGAAGCGCCACTGTCGCAAAGAGGGAAGCCGCTTGCCCGGAGCGCATGGCGGAAGCGGAGCAGGCCCCTCCACCGTCATTGCGAGCGAAGCGAAGCAATCCAGGCCTCTGGCGGCGCACGCCACGACCAATATGTCCGTCATCCCCGGGCTAGTCCCGGGGATCCACGCGGCTGGACCCCGCGGATGGCCGGGACGAGCCCGGCGGCGCCGGAGCAGGCCCCTCCACCGTCATTGCGAGCGCAGCGAAGCAATCCAGCGCCAACGCGCCCCTGGATCGCCGCGTCGCTCCGCTCCTCGCGATGACAGATCGCGGTTCTCCCCGTCATTGCGAGCGAAGCGAAGCAATCCAGGCCTTTGGCGGCATACGCCACGGCTACCCTTTCCGTCATCCCCGGGCTAGTCCCGGGGATCCACGCGGCTGGCCCCCGTGGATGGCCGGGACAAGCCCGGCCATGACGTCGCTGGAGTCTGCGCCGTCGTCCTGGATTGCTTCGTCGCTGCGCTCCTCGCCAGGACGGCGACGACGCGACCGGCTACCTCATCCCCTTGCCAGGGAGAACGGGTCACTTCCCGATGGCCGCCGTCACCGCGCGCTTGGCCATGACGCCGATCAGGTGGGCGCGGTATTCCGGCGAGGCGTGGATGTCGCCGTTGAGGCCGTCCGCCGAGACGGAGACGCCCTCGAGCGACTTCGGCGAGAAGCGCTTCTTCAAGGCCTCTTCCAGCGCCGTGGCGCGGAACACGCCGTTGGAGCCGGCGCCCGTCACGGCCACGCGGATGTCCGAGCCGCGCTTGGCCACGAACACGCCCACCATGGCGTAGCGCGAGGCCGGGTTGCGGAACTTGGCGTAGGCCGCCTTCGAGACGATCGGGAATGAGATCTTCACGATCACCTCGCCGGGCTCCAGCGCCGTCTCGAACAGGCCGGTGAAGAACTGCTCGGCCGGGATCTTGCGCGTGTTGGTGATGATGGTCGCGCCCAACGCCAGGCAGGCGGCCGGGTAGTCCGCCGCGGGGTCGTTGTTGGCCACGGAGCCCCCGATGGTGCCGCGGTTGCGCACCGCCGGGTCGCCGATCATGCCCGCCATCTCGGCGAGGCCCGGGATGGCCTGCTTCACGATCTCGGAGGTCGCCACCTGCACGTGCTTGGTGGTCGCGCCAATCACGAGCGAGCGGCCCTTGAGCTCGATGCCGGACAGGCCCTCGACCTTGCCGAGGTCGATGAGCGCCGGCGGCGCCGCGAGGCGCTGCTTCATCGTCGGCAGAAGGGTCTGGCCGCCGGCCAGGATCTTCCCGTCCTCGTTCTTGGCGAGAAGCGAGGCGGCCTGCCGGACCGTCTTGGGCTGGTGATACGAGAAGGCGTACATGCGTTGGGTCTCCCCTGGATGGCTGGCCCGGCAGACCGGGCCCGATGTCTCGTCGTGTCATCCCCGGCGGCGCGAAGCGCCGGAAAGAGGATCCTGGGGCGACCTGGCGCCCAACCGGTGGATCCCCTTCCCGCGTCTTCGGCGGGCCGGGAATGACGGCGGCGGAAAACCGCCGCCGTGGAATTCACTCCGCCGCGATCGCCGGCAGGCGCCGCTGCACGGCCTGCCACACGGCCTGGGGCGTCGCCGGCATGGCGATATCCTCGTGGCCGAGCGCGTCCGTGATGGCGTTGATCACCGCCGGCGGCGCCGCGATGGCGCCGGCCTCGCCGCAGCCCTTGATGCCGAGCGGGTTGGACGGGCACGGCGTCACCGTGGTGCCGACCTGGAAGCTCGGCAGGTCCTTCGCACGCGGCATGCAGTAGTCCATGTAGGAGGCGGTCACGAGCTGCCCGGAGGCGTCGTAGCGGACGCCCTCGAGCAGCGCCTGCCCGACGCCCTGGGCGATGCCGCCATGCACCTGGCCTTCCACGATCATCGGGTTGATCACGTGGCCGAAGTCGTCCACCGCCGTCCACTTCTCGATGGTGGTGACGCCCGTGTCGGGGTCGATCTCCACCTCGCAAATGTGCACGCCCGACGGGAACGTGAAGTTGGTGGGATCGTAGAACGCCCCCTCCTTCAGCCCCGGCTCCAGCTCCTGCCCGGAGAACTTGTGGGCGATATAGGCCTGCAGCGCCACCTCGCCGAAGCCCAGCGACTTGTCCGTGCCGGACACGCCGAACCGGCCGTCCTTGAACTCGATGTCGCCCTCCGAGGCCTCCATCGCGTAGGCGGCGACCTTCTTGCCTTTGGCGATCACCTTGTCGAGCGCCTTGGAGATGGCGGACATGCCCACCGCGCCCGAGCGCGAGCCGTAGGTGCCCATGCCGAACTGCACCTTGTCGGTGTCGCCGTGCACGATCGCGACCTGGTCGATCGGGATGCCCAGCCGGTCGGACACGAGCTGCGCGAAGGTGGTTTCGTGGCCCTGGCCATGGGAGTGCGAGCCGGTCAGCACCTCGACGGTGCCCACCGGGTTCACCCGCACCTCGGCCGACTCCCAAAGGCCCACGCCGGCGCCCAGAGAGCCCACCGCCTGGGACGGGGCGATGCCGCAGGCCTCGATATAGGCCGAGTAGCCAAGCCCGCGCAGCTTGCCGTTGCGGGCGCTCTCGCGACGACGCTTGGCGAAGCCCTTCACGTCGGCCATCTCGAGAGCCTTCTCGAGGGAGGCCGTGTAGTCGCCCGTGTCATAGGCCATGATCACCGGCGTCTGGTGCGGGAACTTGCGGATGAAGTTCTTCTTCCGGAAGGCCGCCGGGTCCTGGCCCAGCTCGCGCGCCGCCACTTCGACGAGGCGCTCGACCACGAAGGTCGCCTCCGGCCGTCCCGCCCCGCGATAGGCGTCCACCGGGGCCGTCGTGGTGTAGACGCCCTCCACCTCGCAGTAGATCGCCGGGATGTCGTACTGGCCCGACAGCAGGGGGGCGTAGAGGTAGGTCGGCACCGACGACGAGAAGGTCGACAGATAGGCGCCGAGATTCGCCTTGGTGTGCACCCGCAGGCCCAGGATCTTGCCGCGCTCGTCGAGCGCCAGCTCGGCGTGCGTGAGGTGGTCGCGCCCATGCGCGTCGGCCAGGAAGGCCTCCGTGCGGTCCGACGTCCACTTCACCGGCCGGCCAACCCGCTTGGCCGCCCACACGCAGACCGTCTCCTCGGCGTAGATGAAGATCTTGGAGCCGAAGCCGCCGCCCACGTCCGGCGCGATCACGCGCAGCTTGTGCTCCGGCGCGATGCCGATGAAGGCCGAGAGCACGAGGCGCGCCACGTGCGGGTTCTGGCTCGTCGTGTAGAGCGTGAAGGCGTCATTGCCGGCGTCGTAGTCCCCAATGGCCGCGCGCGGCTCCATGGGGTTGGGCGCCAGGCGGTTGTTGACGAGGTCGAGCCGGGTGACGTGCTTCGCCTTGGCGAAGGCGGCGTCCGTGGCGGCCTTGTCGCCCAGGTGCCAGTCGTAGACCCGGTTGTCCGGCGCCACGTCGTGGATCACGGTCTTGCCCGTGAGAGCCTCGTTCATGTCGACCACGGCGGGAAGCGGCTCGTAGTCCACCGCCACCTTCTCGGCGGCGTCGCGCGCCTGCGCCTGCGTCTCGGCGATCACCACCGCCACGTGGTCGCCCACGTAGCGCACCTTGCCCACCGCGAGCGCCGGATGGGCGCCGGCCTTCATGGGCGAGCCGTCCTTGTTGTGGATCATCCAGCCGCAGATCAGCCCGCCGATCTTGTCGGCCTCCAGGTCCGCGCCGGTCAGGACGGCGAGCACGCCGGGCGAGGCCAGCGCCTCGGATGCGTCGATCCGCTTGATGGCCGCGTGCGCGTGCGGCGAGCGCACGAAGGCCGCGTAGGTCTGTCCGGGGCGGTTGATGTCGTCCGTGTACTGGCCCTTGCCGGTGATGAACCGGAAGTCTTCCTTGCGGCGCACGGGCGCGCCGATGCCGGTGGATGCCATGGTGTTCCTCCTCGGGACGCGCCGGCCGTTTTGTTGCTTGGATCGGGTCCGGTCGGCTTCGGCGCGAAGAAATGGGTTGGTGTCGAAGGTGATGGGTGGTCGGCTTGAGGTCGCGGCCCGGCTGCCGGGAGGCGGCTCGGGCGCCTCCCCTCCCCGTTATCCCCGGCGGCGCGAAGCGCCGAGAAGGGGATCCAGGAGACTTGGCGCCATGCCCAGCCGCCGCTCAGATCCGGCCGCCGCCGTCACTCCGCCGCGACGCGCTGCCCTGTCGCGCCCATGGCCTGGGCGCCGGCCTCCACCGCCTTGACGATGTTGTGATAGCCCGTGCAACGGCAGATGTTGCCCTCGAGCTCCTCGCGGATGGTCTTCTCGTCGAGGTCCGGGCCGAGCCGGTTCACCATGTCCACCGCGCTCATGATCATGCCCGGCGTGCAGAATCCGCACTGAAGGCCGTGGTGCTCGCGGAAGGCGGCCTGCATGGGATGCAGCTCGGCGCCGTTCGCCAGGCCCTCGATGGTGGTGACGTTCGAGCCGTCGCAGCTCACGGCCAGCATGGTGCAGCTCTTCACGGCCGCGCCGTCGACATGCACCACGCAGGCGCCGCACTGGCTGGTGTCGCACCCGACATGCGTCCCGGTGAGCCGCAGGTTCTCGCGCAGGAACTGCACGAGGAGCGTGCGCGGCTCCACGTTCCCGGTCACGGCCTTGCCGTTCACCGTCATCGAAATGGTGGTCATACCTTCCTCCACTGGTGCGCCGCCGAGCGCCCGGCTGCCCGGGGCAGGCGACTCGATTCTTGGCCGCTGGCGCGGCGAACTCGCTTGAGGCCCGCGAACGCGAAAACTGACTGCTCGTCGGACAATGGGAGCCCGGGCTGGCCAGCCCGGGCGGCCTGTCATCCAACTTGGAAGAATTCGAGTTTGGTACGGGCTGAAAACGCGGTCAAGCGGATTGACGAATGAGAAAGAGGCCCGATTTGGCCGCTTTTGAAGCAAATTCGCCGACGCGAGCGGGCGCCGCTCTGCAATAACGAGGGCGCCGCGCCGCAGCGTGAGCTTGGCCGTGGGGCGTGGGCCCGCAGAGCGACGACCCCGACGTGAGTGCGCCATCATCCCCGGCGCGCCGCAGGCGCGGGAAGGGGATCCAAGGGCGAACGGGCGATAGACAGAGGCCCCCGCCCTGGGCCGCTGCTTGGCGCCGGCGACACGTCGCGGCCCGGACCTGCCCTGTTCGGCGGATCGACTCCCCCGGAACGCCCCTCAGGCCGCCTGCGGCTCCACGGCCTTCGCGAAGTTGGCGAAGAACTCGTCGGCCATCTTCTTGGCGACGCCGTTGATCAGCCGCCCGCCGAGTTGGGCGAGCTTGCCGCCGATCTGAGCCTCGACATCGTAGGTGAGCTTCGTGCCCCCCTCCGCGTCCTCGAGCTTCACGGCGGCGCCGCCCTTGGCGAAGCCGGCCACGCCGCCCTCGCCCTCGCCCGTGATGCGGTAGCCGTTCGGCGGGTCGATGTCCGACAGGGTGACCTTGCCCTTGAAGGTGGCGCTCACCGGCCCGACCTTCACCTTGGCCACGGCCGCGAAGCCGTTGTCGCCGGTCCGCTCCAGGCTCTGGCAGCCCGGGATGCAGGCGCGCAGCACGTCGGGGTCGTTCAGCTTGGCCCAGACGGTCGCCTTGTCGGCGGGAAGCGTGAATTCGCCCGACATCGTCATGGCCATGGGTCGTTCCTCCAAAGGTGTATGCGCGGGCCGCTCGGCCGGGGCTTGCGCCCCGCTCGGCCCGTCCTGCTAAAGTCGGCCGGATCAGACCATGTCGCGCGCGGCTCCGCAACGCGTCAGGCTGGGCGGAAAACGAAGGTCTACCATGCTCGCGCTTACGCAGGAGGAACGCGCGCTCGCCGCCGGCGAGCAGGGGCGCGGAGCCGCGGTCGCCATGCGCGTGGTCGCGGAGGCCGCGCGCCTGATGGGCGCGCCGCGCCTGCTGCCGATCGCGTCCGCGCACATCGACGGCGCGCTCTACCACGGGGACTCGGGCACGCTGTTCGCGGAGGCGCTCGTGGACGGCGGCGCGCGCGTGAGCGTGCCCGCCACGCTCAACGTGGGCGCGCTCGACCTGGTCGGGTGCTCGCGCGTGCGCCTGGGCGCGCGCGCGCGCGAGATGGCGCGCCGCATGATGCGCGCCTACGAGCGCATGGGCTGCGCGCCCACCTGGACCTGCGCGCCCTACCAGGCGGGCCACCGTCCGCCCGCGGGCGCCGACGTCGCCTGGGGCGAATCCAACGCGGTCGCGTTCTGCAACTCCGTGCTGGGCGCGCGCACGAACCGCTACGGCGACTTCCTGGACATCGCCTGCGCGATCGCCGGGCGCGCGCCCGACTACGGCCTCCACCGGCCCGAGAACCGCCGCGCGACCGTGGTGGTGGACGCGTCCGGCCTCTCGCCAGGGCTGCGCGGCTCGGAGGCGTTCTGGCCCGTCTTCGGAACCTGGTACGGCCTGGCCCTGGGATCCGCCATCGGCGTCGTGGCGGGCCTCCAGGGCTTCGCCACGGAGGACCGCCTCAAGGCGCTCGGCGCAGCCGCGGCCTCGTCCGGCGGCGTCGGCCTGTTCCACGTCGCGGGCGTCACGCCCGAGGCGCCCGACCTCGCGACGGCCTGCGGCGGCCCGGACGGCCTCGCGGCGGCCCACGTCATCCACGTAGACGGCCCCGCCCTGCGCGCAGCCGCGGCGCGGCTCTCCACCGCCGAAGGGGACGCCGTGGACGCCGTCGCCATCGGCAGCCCGCATCTGTCGCTGGACGAGGTCGTCGAGCTCGACCGCCTGCTGGCCGGCCGCACCGCGCGGATTCCGTTCTACGCCTGCACCGGCCGCCACGTCATCAGCGCCCTCGACGCCGACGGCCGCCGGGCCCGGCTCGAAGCGCAGGGAATCACCTTCGTGGCCGACACCTGCGTGGTGGTGACCCCGATCCTGGAGCGCACCGACGGCGTCCTGATGACTAATTCCGGCAAGTTCGCCCACTACGCGCCCGGCAACACCGGGCTGGCCGTGCAATACGGCGCCCTCGCCGACTGCGTCGAAAGCGCCGTGGCCGGCCGTCTCGTCCGGGAGGACCGCCTGTGGAGCTGACCGCCGAGATCCTGATTCCATCCGAAGACCCCGCTGAAGGCGAGGTGCTGGCGCTCTCGGCGCCTATCAGCTTCTGGGGCGGGGTCGACCCGAAGACCGGGATCATCATCGACGCCCGTCACCCGGAGCGCGGCGAGTGCGTCGCGGGGCGGGTCCTGGCCCTGCCGGGCACGATCGGCTCGTCCTCCGCCTCCGCGGTGCTGCTGGAGTTGATCCACGCCGGCAAGGCGCCGGCGGCCATCCTCATGGCCGAGCCGGACGCCATCCTGCTGCTCGGCGTCGTGGTGGCGCGCGAGATGGGCTGGGCGACGCCGCCCGCTCTTCGGCTGGCCGCGGCCGACCAGGCGCCCCTGGCGGGCCGCCGCGTCGCCCTGGAGGGCGACCGGATCTTCGTGCTGGGCGAGGCCGGAGCGCGACCGTGAGCGGCGATCCCAACCTGGACATGCTCGCCCCGGTGCTCATGGTCGTCTTCATGACCCCGGTCGGCTGGGCCTACCTGCTGCTGTGCTTCGCGCTGGGCCTGGCCCGCACGCGCTGGTTCCTGATGGCGCCCGTGGCGCTGCTCGGGCCGGCGCTGTTCCTGCTGTTTTCAGATGGCTTCACCGGCGCGCTGGCGGGGATCCTGGCGGGAGCCTTGGCCGCGGCGCTCGCGCCCTACGCGCTCGGGCGCAGCCTGCGCGCCCTGTTGCGGCTCACGCGCGCTCACACGGCGTGATAGCGCCGGTGCACGTAGACGAGGCTGGGTTTTTCGCCCCCCAGCCGGACCGCGACCACCTCCCCCACCAGCACGTGGTGGGTGGCGACGTCCTTCACCTCCATGAGCCGGCAATCGAAGGAGGTCAGGGAGTCTTCGAGCACGGGCGCGCCCGTCTCCAGGGCGCCCCAGGCGCCGCGCGCGAAGCGGGCCTCGCCATGCAGGCCCGTGCGGCCGGCGAAGTCATCCGCGAGCGCCCTGTGCTCGGCCGCGAGCGTGTTGACGCAGAACACGCCGTTGGCGATCAGCCGCGCCGCGGAGCCGCTGGTCCGGTTGAGGCACACGAGCAGGGAGGGCGGCCGGTCCGAGATGGACGCCACGGCCGTCGCCGTGAACCCGGCGAGGCCCGCGGGGCCGTCCGTGGTCACGATGTTCACCGCCGCCGCGAGCCGGCTCATGCCCTCGCGATAGATCAGCGATTGCTCGTCGCAGCCCGGGGGAGCCGCGCCCAGGCTGGCGTCGATCCCGGTCGAGACCGGGCCGCCAGCGGGATTGACGCGCAGGGGAAGGGTCATGAACTCGGCGCTCCGCAAGGACCCAAGATAGGGCCCCGGTCCTTAACAGGCAATGCGAGGGCCAGCGGGCCGCCCGCGCAGGGCCTCCCCGGGGCGCCAGTTTGGGTCACTCGCCCTGACAAGCGTCAAAGTTCGGCCAGTCCCTGCTTCAGGCCGTCCCGAACATGGGCGATCAGCGCGTCCGAGGCCTCGCCGGCCCGAGCTTGGTCTCCGGCCGCGATCGCCTGGGCCACTGCGACATGCAGCCGCGACGACGACGCCAGGTCCTGCTCGCGCCGGAAGTAGTACCAGGCCCGCCGCGCCATGGACTGCAGCGGCGCGAGCGCGCGCGCCGCGAAGGGGTTGCCCGAGGCCTCCCCCAGCAGGTGGTCGAACCGCTGGTCGGCCTGCATGTAGCCGGCCGGGTCGCCGCGCTCGGCCGCCGCCAGCATGTCGTCCGCAAGGCGCGTCAGCTCGGACCTTTGCGCCGCGGACGCCCGCCGGGCGGCCGCTGTCGCCGCGACCCGCTCCAGCGCGGCGCGAACGTCGAGCGCCAGCAGCACGTCCATGGGGTTGATGGCGGGCACCGCCATGCCCTTGCGCGGGAACACCACGAGCAGCCCGTCGGCCACGAGTCGCTGCACCGCTTCCCGCACCGGCGTGCGGCCCAGGCCCGTGCGGGCGGCGAGTTCCTGCTCGGTCAGCCGCATCCCCGGCGCAAGCGCCAGCCGCACGATGGCGTCCTCGATCAGCCGATAGGCCGCATCGGCCAGGGTCTCGCCGATCGCCGGCGCGCTTGGCGTCTCAACCTCAACCGCGTCCATGTCCGCTCCGCGTCCTTCGTTTCACCCGGCCCGCGCTCCGCCGTCACCCCCGGCGACCGCCCCCGTCTGTCGTCCCACGGCCGTCATCCCCGGCGGCGCGCAGCGCCGGGAAGGGGATCCAGGACGGCGCGCGCCGATCTCACCGGCCCGCTCTGGGAGCGGCGCAGGTCGCCCCTGGATCCCCTTCCCCTCCGCCGCTGCGCGGCTCCGGCCGGGGATGACGGCGGAGCGACGCCAGTAATGTCTGCGCCCTCCCTCTCGTCATGGCCGGGCTCGTCCCGGCCATCCACGCCTCCGCCGCCCGCGTGGATCCCCGGGATAAGCCCGGGGATGACGGCGGAAGTCGCAAGCCATGGCCGCTCCCTACACACTGACCTCCCCGTCATGACCGGGCGTGTCCCGGCCATCCACGCCTCCGCCGCCCGCGTGGATCCCCGGGACAAGCCCGGGGATGACAGAGGCAAGGCGCTGGCGCAGGCTGTCTCCGAACTCTCCAACGGCGGTTGACGCCCCTTCAGCTGTGATATATTACAGATATACAAACGGCAGCACAAGGGAGACGGCCATGAGCAAGGGCGCCAACTGGAGTGGGATCTTCCCCGCGGTCACCACCAAGTTCACGGCGGACGACCGGCTCGACGTCGCCGAGATGGAGCGCTGCTTCGCCCTGCAGCTCGACGCGGGCGTGCACGGCCTCATCGTCTGCGGTTCGCTGGGCGAGGCGTCCACGCTGGAGCCGGACGAGAAGATCGAGGTGCTCAAGACCGCCCTGCGCGTCGCCGGCGGCAAGGTCCCGGTGCTGCTCACCGTGGTCGAGGGCTCGACCCGCCGCGCCCAGGCGCTCGCCGAGGCCGGCGCCAAGGCGGGGGCCGAGGGCTTCATGGTCCTGCCCGGCGTGCCCTATAAGTCGGATTCCAGCGAGACCATGGCGCACTACCGCGCCGTCGCGAAGGCCGGTGGCCTGCCGGTGATGATCTACAACAACCCTGTGAGCTACGGCGTCGACATCACGCCCACGATGCTGGGCGAGCTTGCGGCCGATCCGCTGTTTGTGGCGATTAAGGAGTCGTCCGACGACGTGCGCCGCGTCACCCAGATCTTCAACGCCGTGGGCGACCGCTTCCAGGTTTTCACCGGCGTCGACAATCTCGCCCTGGAGAGCCTCGCGGTGGGCGCCGTGGGCTGGGTCGCCGGCCTCGTCTGCGCCTTCCCGGCCGAGACGGTCGCGATCTACGAGCTGGCGCGCCAGGGCCGCATGGCCGAGGCGCTGGCGATCTACCGCTGGTTCCAGCCGCTGCTCGACCTCGACGTGTCGTCCAGGCTCGTCCAGAACATCAAGCTGGTCGAGGCGCTGGTCACCAACTCCAACGACCGCTGCCGCGCCCCGCGCCTGCCGCTCGTCGGCGAGGATCGCGCCCGCGTGGAGGCCATCGTGGAGAAGGCCATGGCCAATCGCCCGAAGCTGCCTGCCGCAAAGCTCGCCGCGGAGTAAGGCGCTCGCCTCACCCCAGCCCTCTCCCGTGCCGGGGAGAGGGGGCGCGACGGCGCCGACCTTTCCTTCTCCCCGGCGCGGGGAGAAGAGCCTGCCCTCGGGCTTGACCCGAGGGTGGCGCGAAGCGCCGGATGAGGGGTCGCCGGCGGCATCGGCCTGGGAAAACACCATGAAGATCACCGTCATCGGAGCCGGGCTCGTCGGCCTCGCCAGCGCCCATGCGCTGGCCGCGGAAGGGCATGACGTCACGGTTCTGGACCGTGAAGGGCCGGCGGCGGGCGCCTCGCAGGGCAACGCCGGCTGGCTCGCCCACACCGACATCGACCCCATCGCCTCGCCCAAGATGCTGCGGCGCGTGCCGCGGTTCCTGCTGGACCCGCTGGGGCCCCTGGCGATCCGACCGAGCTACCTCCTCCCCATCCTGCCCTGGCTGACGCGCCTCATCTGGGCCTCCCGCCCCGACAACCTGGCGCGCTCCGTGGAGGCGCTCGTCTCCCTGCAGCGCCTCGCCATGCCGGCCTGGACGAAGCTCTCGGGCGAGCTCGGCCTCGCTCGCCTCATCCACCGCCGCGGCGGCCTGTTCGTCTTCGATGACGCGGACGCCTTCGCGCGCGCCAAGGGACATTTCCAGAAGCAGCGCGCCTTCGGCGTCGCCTGCGACCTCCTGGACGCCGTCGAGGTGCGCCAGATGGAGCCGGCGCTCTCCGACCGGATCGTGGCCGCAGCCTTTTTCCCCGACGCCGCCCACGTCACAGACCCGCGCGAAGTCACGCAGGCGCTGTTCGACGCGGCCCTGGAGCGCGGCGTGCGGTTCCAGAAGGCGGCGGTCTCCCGCATCGAACCGGGCTCCCCCGTGCGCATCGGCCTCGCGGGCGGCGGATCGCGCACCGCCGACAAGGTGGTGCTGGCCGCAGGCGCCTGGTCGAAGCCGCTCGCGGCCGCCCTGGGCGACGTCGTGCCGCTCGACACCGAGCGCGGCTACAATGTCAGCTTCCCTGGCGTCACCGGCCTGCTCAACCGGCCGGTGTCCTTCGACGGCCAGGGCTTCGTGGCGACGCCGCTGGACAGCGGCCTGCGCATCGGCGGCGCCGTGGAGCTCGGCGGGCTCGAATTGCCGCCCAACCACGCCCGCACCCGCGCCCTCTACGCCAAGGCGACCCGCTACCTGCGCGACCTCCCGGCCTTCGACTCAGGCACGCTCTGGATGGGCTTCCGCCCCTCCATCCCGGATTCACTGCCCGTAATCGGCCGCTCGCGTGCGACGCCGGACGTGCTCTACGCCTTCGGCCACGGGCACTACGGCCTCACCCAGTCCGCCGCCACCGCCGATCTCGTCGCGGCCCTGATCGCCGGCCGCGCCCCCGCCATAGACCTTGCGCGCTTCAGCCCCCAGCGGTTTTGATGTCGACCAGAGACGTCCAGTTTGCGCCGTCATCCCCGGCGGCGCGCAGCGCCGGGAAGGGGATCCAGGGCGGCCGCGCTCACCCCTGGATCCCCTTCGCGACCCGCTTCGCGGGTCGCCGGGGATGACGGCGAACGTCGGCGACAGCGCTTCCTAAACCTGAATCACAAGCTCAAAGCTCAGGACTAACCCTATGGCCACTCACACCTTCTTTTGCGTCGACGGCCACACCTGCGGCAATCCGGTGCGTCTGGTCGCGGGCGGCGGGCCGCGGCTGGAGGGGCGCACCATGGTGGAGAAGCGCGCCCACTTCCTGGCCGAATACGACTGGATCCGCACCGGCCTGATGTTCGAGCCGCGCGGCCACGACATGATGTCGGGCGCGATCCTTTATCCGCCGACGCGCGAGGACTGCGACATCGCTTTCCTGTTCATCGAGACCTCCGGCTGCCTGCCCATGTGCGGGCACGGCACGATCGGCACGGTCACCATGGCGCTGGAGCGCGGGCTGGTGACCCCGCGGGAGCCGGGCGTGCTGCGCATCGACACGCCCGCCGGGCTCGTGGAGGCGCGCTTTGTGCAGAATGGGCAGTATGTGGACAGCGTCCGCATCACCAACGTGCCGTCCTTCCTCCACTCGCGCGAGCTTACCGCGGACGTGGAGGGCCTCGGCGAGATCGTGGCGGACGTGGCCTATGGCGGCAACTTCTACGCCATCATCGAGCCGCAGAAGAACTTCCCCGGCCTGGAGCACGTGAATCCGTCCGACATCCTGCGCTGGAGCCCGAAGGTGCGCGCGGCGTTCCGGGCCAAGTACGACTTCGTCCACCCCGAGAACCCGGCCATCAACGGCCTATCCCACGTGCAATGGACCGGAACCCCGACCAACCCCGAGGCTCACGCCAGGAACGCGGTGTTCTACGGCGACAAGGCCATCGACCGCTCGCCGTGCGGCACCGGCACTTCGGCCCGCATGGCCCAGTGGGCGGCGCTCGGGCGCCTCAAGGTGGGCGACGACTTCGTCCACGAGTCGATCATCGGCACGCTGTTCAAGGGGCGGGTCGAGAAGGCCGTGAAACTGGGCGACTACGACGCCATCGTGCCCTCCATCGAGGGCTGGGCGCGCATGACGGGCTACAACACGATCTTCATCGACGACCGCGACCCGTTGGCGCACGGGTTCCAGGTGAAGGACCGCAGCTGACATGGCAGCCCGGCGCCCGGCGCATGAGGGAGCGGCGACTCGCAGTCTCTTGCGTCAATTCCGCCGCGAGAGGCTGCCGACGGCAAAATCCGCTGCAGGCGGCGCTTGTTTTAGCGCTTTCTGCTTTTTGTCGGGATTGTGACCGCCGATCATTGTCGGCGTGCGGGGGTCTTGCTAAGAGTTTGGTCACGATAAGACCGGGCCCGGGCATGCGCCTTGCTTGCCGGTCCGAGCCGCCCCGACAGCGCCGACAGAGCGAATGGGGCGACAGAGGGGAGTGGCGTTTTACATGGAAGTGTTTCTCCAGCAGCTCATCAACGGGCTGACGCTGGGGTCCATCTATGGCCTGATTGCGATCGGCTACACGATGGTCTTCGGCATCATCGGCATGGTCAACTTCGCCCATGGCGACGTCTTCATGGTGGGCGGCTTCATCGCCCTCATCCTCTTCATGCTCATTACCGCCTGGCTCGGCGTCGCCGTAATCCCGGCGCTGATCCTGGTCCTGGTCTGCGGCATGGCGCTGACGGGCCTCTGGAACTGGACCATCGAGCGGGTCGCCTACCGCCCGCTGCGCGGCTCCTTCCGCCTCGCGCCGCTGATCTCCGCCATCGGCATGTCGATCTTCCTGTCCAACCTCGTGCAGGTGATCCAGGGCCCGCGCAACAAGCCGCTGCCGCCGATGATCCAGGGCACCATCACGGTCATGGGCGAGGGCTCCAACACCGTGGTGCTGGCCTACAAGCAGATCGTCATCATGGTGGTGACGGCGCTGCTGCTGGCCGTGTTCTGGTGGCTGGTGCAGAAGACGCCGCTCGGCCGCGCCCAGCGCGCCTGCGAGCAAGACCGCAAGATGGCCGCCCTCCTCGGCATCGACGTGGACCGCACCATCTCCATCACCTTCGTGATCGGCGCCGCCCTCGCGGCCGTCGCGGGCGTCATGTACCTGATGTACTATGGCGTGGTGAACTTCGCCGACGGCTTCGTCCCGGGCGTGAAGGCCTTCACGGCCGCCGTGCTCGGCGGCATCGGCTCCCTCCCCGGCGCGGTGATCGGCGGCCTGCTCATCGGCCTCATCGAGACCATGTGGTCGGCCTACTTCACCATCGACTACAAGGACGTGGCGGCGTTCTCCATCCTCGCCATCACGCTCATCTTCCTGCCCACGGGCATCCTCGGCCGTCCCGAAGTCGAGAAGGTGTGAGCCATGGCCGCGACCCTTGACGCTTCCGCTCCGGCCCGCCCCGCGGCCGGCGCCCTCCTGACGCGCGCCGTCCGGGAAGGCGGCTTCGCCGCCCTGGTGACGCTGGGCCTCTCCTTCCCCATCCTGGCGCTGCGCACCGAGCAGAACATGGCGAATGAGCTCGTGCTCATTCCCCGCTGGAGCTGGGTGGCGCTGCTGTGCATCGCGGTGTTCATCGCCCGCTTCGTGCAGGTCTTCTTCGTCAACAAGCTCACCAAGACCCTGCTGATCCTGGGCTGCTTCACCTTGCTGGGCGGCCTGGGCCGGGCGGTCAACGCCGCCTTCGACAGCTTCGCCGCGATCGTGTTCTCGGTCGGCGCCCTGCTGCTGGTCCTGGGCCTGCTCTGGGAGCGCCGAGTCGAGACGGCGGGAGTGAGCTCCCCGGTGTCGCCCGCGACCCGGGCCAGGCTCTCCGCCCTCACCCGCTACGCCGGCCCGGTGGCGCTCGGCTTCATCGCCGCCTATCCGATGATCACCCTGGCGCTCGCCGGCCAGGGCGGGTCGATCAAGTGGATCGACAACTTCGGCATCCAGATCCTCATCTACATCATGTTGGGCTGGGGCCTGAACATCGTGGTGGGCCTCGCCGGCCTGCTCGACCTCGGCTACGTCGCGTTCTACGCGGTCGGCGCCTACAGCTACGCCCTGATCGCCACCAAGGTGATCCCGGAGACCTTCCCCGCCCTCGGCGTCTGGGCCTTCTGGGTCTGCCTGCCGATCTCCGGCCTGCTCGCCGCCCTGTGGGGCATCATCCTGGGCTTCCCGGTCCTGCGCCTGCGCGGCGACTACCTCGCCATCGTGACGCTGGCCTTCGGCGAGATCATCCGCCTCGTCCTGATCAACTGGGTGGACTTCTCCAACGGCTACGCCGGCATCTCGACGATCCCGCGGCCGAGCTTCTTCGGCATCCCGTTCACGGCGGCCGACAACGGCTTCGCGGCGGTGTTCGGGCTGGAGTTCAGCCCGATCTACCGAACGATCTTCCTCTATTACGTGATCTTCGCGCTCGCGCTGCTCACCGCCTACGTCACCCTGCGGTTGCGCCGCCTCCCTGTGGGGCGCGCCTGGGAGGCGCTGCGCGAGGACGAGATCGCCTGCCGGTCGCTCGGCATCAACACCACGAACACCAAGCTCACCGCCTTCGCGCTCGGCGCCATGTTCGGCGGCTTCGCGGGCTGCTTCTTCGCCGCCCGCCAGGGCTTCATCTCGCCGGAGAGCTTCACCTTCATCGAGTCCGCCCAGGTGCTCGCCATCGTGGTGCTCGGCGGCGCCGGCAGCCTTGTCGGCGTGGTGATCTCCTCCATCGCGCTCGTCGGCGGCTTCGAGATCCTGCGCGAGCTTGATTTCCTGAAGCAGGTCTTCGGCGAGAACTTCGACCCCACCCAGTACCGCACCCTGCTGTTCGGCCTGGCCATGGTCCTGATCATGCTGTGGAAGCCGCGCGGCCTGGTGTCCACCCGAGAGCCCACCGCCTTCCTGAAGGAGCGCAAGAGCGTGTCGAGTTCGCTCATGAAGGAGGGCCACGGCTGATGTCCTCCATGGCTTCCTCCACCCCGGCGGTCGCGCAGGCGCCCCTGCTGAAGGTCGACCACCTCACCATGCGCTTCGGCGGCCTGGTGGCGATCAACGACCTCAGCTTCGAGGCCCGCCGCGCCGAGATCACCGCCCTGATCGGCCCCAACGGGGCCGGCAAGACCACCGTGTTCAACTGCATCACGGGGTTCTACAAGCCGACCGAGGGCATGATCACCCTCACCCACCCGGATGGGTCCAGCTTCCTGCTGGAGCGCCTGGCCGACTTCCGGATCAACTGGAAGGCCAAGGTCGCCCGCACCTTCCAGAACATCCGGCTGTTCCAGGGCATGACGGTGCTGGAGAACCTCCTGGTGGCGCAGCACAACCCGCTCATGCTGGCCTCCGGCATGACCGTGCTCGGGGTGCTCGGCATCGGCGGCTACAAGGCGAAGGAAAGGGAGGCGATCGAACGCGCCAAGTATTGGCTCGACAAGATCGACCTCACCGACCGCGCAGACGACGCCGCCGGCGAACTGCCCTATGGCGACCAGCGCCGGCTGGAGATCGCCCGCGCCATGTGCACGGACCCTGTCCTGCTGTGCCTGGACGAGCCCGCCGCGGGCCTGAACCCGCGCGAGAGCCTCGAGCTGAACGCGCTGCTGCAGTCCATCCGCAAGGACCACGGGGCCGCCGTGCTGCTCATCGAGCACGACATGTCCGTGGTGATGCAGATCTCCGACCACGTCGTGGTGCTCGACTATGGCACGAAGATCGCGGACGGCACCCCCAAGGAGGTCCAGAGCGATCCCAAGGTCATCGCCGCTTACCTGGGCGTCGAGGACGAGGAGGTCGAGGAGGTCGAGGCCGAGGTCGAGACCGTGGTTGAACAGGTCGAGGCGGAGCAGAACCCATGAGCGTGCGCGTCACCGAAGCCCCGGCCCCGGTCGTGGGCGCCGGCCAGCCGCTGCTCTCCGTCCGCGGCGTCAAGACCTACTACGGCAACATCATCGCCCTGAAGGGCGTCGACCTGGACGTCAACCAGGGCGAGATCGTCACGCTGATCGGCGCCAACGGCGCCGGCAAGTCGACGCTGATGATGACCATCTTCGGCTCGCCGAGGGCCCGCGAGGGCCGCATCACCTTCGCCGGGACGGACATCACCCAGCTGCCGACCCACGAGATCGCCAGGTTGCGCATCTCCCAGTCGCCCGAGGGCCGACGCGTGTTCCCGCGCATGACGGTCTACGAGAACCTGCAGATGGGCGCGGCGATCAACGACTTCGCCCATTTCGACGAGGACGTGGAGCGCATGTTCGCGCTCTTCCCGCGCCTGAAGGAGCGCATCGGCCAGCGCGGGGGCACGCTTTCGGGCGGCGAGCAGCAGATGCTGGCCATCGCCCGCGCCCTGATGGCGCGCCCGAAGCTGCTGCTTCTGGACGAGCCGTCGCTCGGCCTCGCCCCGCTGATCGTGAAGCAGATCTTCGACGCCATTCGCGAGCTCAACCGCAAGGAGGGCCTGACGGTCTTCCTGGTGGAGCAGAACGCCTACCATGCGCTGAAGCTCGCCCATCGGGGCTATGTCATGGTCAACGGCGTCATCACCATGTCGGGCGGGGGACGCGAGCTCCTGGCGGATCCCCAGGTCCGCGCCGCCTATCTCGAAGGCGGCCACCACTAACCGCCGCGCACCCAGTTTCGAGGATACCCATGCAAGGCCTCCTCCACGAAGAATCCTCGATCGGCGTCTTCATTCTCGTGTCGATCGTGATGGGCGGCGCCGCCGCCTGGGCGTCGGGCAAGTCCCTCGCCCAGACCTGGCGCCCGGCCTGGATGCTGATCCCTGCGATGCTCGTCCTGGGCTTCGGGGTCCGCTTCATTCACTTCGCGCTGTTCGAGGGCACGCTGCTCTCGCCCTACTACTATCTCGTCGACATCGTGATCCTGCTCGTCGCTGGCGGGCTGGGCTACCGCTACAAGCGCGCCCAGCAGATGACCACCCAGTACCGCTGGCTTTACGAGAAGACCGGACCTTTCTCATGGCGCGAGCGCTCCGGCGCAACCGTCTGAAGTCGCAGCCTAAAGCCCGCCTCAACCTTTGCTTTTCGGATGACTCCTTCCGGAAAAGGCGCAATGATCGCGCGATCCAGTGAGGAGCTGTCCGGGAAACCGGGTCCCACGGGACCATCGACCAGAGGGGAAGTTCAATGAAGAAACTGCTGATGACCGGCATCGCTTTCGGCGCGATGCTGGCTCTGTCGGGCGTCGCGAACGCCGACATGAAGATCGGCGTCGCCGGTCCGATCACCGGCCCGAACGCCGCCTTCGGCGCCCAGCTGAAGAACGGCGCCGAGCAGGCTGTCGAGGACATCAACGCCAAGGGCGGCGTGTTGGGTCAGAAGCTGGTTCTGTCGACGGGCGACGACGTGTCCGACCCCAAGCAGGGCGTCTCCGTGGCGAACAAGTTCGTCGGCGACGGCGTCAAGTTCGTGGTCGGCCACTTCAACTCCGGCGTGACCAACCCGGCCTCGGACGTCTACGCCGAGAACGGCATGTTGATGGTCACCCCGGCCGCCACCAACCCGAAGATCACCGAGAAGGGCCTCTGGAACGTCTTCCGCACCTGCGGCCGTGACGACCAGCAGGGCGCGGTGGCCGCCGAGTACATCGTCAAGAACCTGAAGGGCAAGAAGGTCGCCGTCGTCCACGACAAGACGACCTACGGCCAGGGTCTCGCCGACGAAACCAAGAAGGCCATGAACAAGGCCGGCGTGAAGGAAGTCCTCTACGAGGGCGTCAACACGGGCGAGAAGGACTACTCGGCCCTCGTCTCCAAGATCAAGTCCTCGGGCGCCGAGGTGGTCTACTGGGGCGGCCTGCACACCGAGGGTGGCCTCATCGTGCGCCAGATGCGCGACCAGGGCGTGAACGCGGTCCTGATGTCGGGCGACGGCATCACCTCCGACGAGTTCGCCACGATCGGCGGCCCGGGCGTCGAGGGCACCCTGATGACCTTCCCGCCGGACCCGCGCAACCGCCCGGAGGCCAAGGACGTCGTCAAGAAGTTCGAGGCGAAGAAGTTCAACCCCGAGGCGTACACGCTCTACAGCTACGCCGCGGTGCAGATCATGGCCCAGGCCGCCGAGCAGGCGAAGTCTCTCGACCCCAAGAAGGTCGCCGAGGTGATGCACTCCGGCAAGCCGTTCAAGACCGTGATCGGCGACATCGCCTACGACAAGAAGGGTGACATCACCCGTCCGGACTACACCATGTATGTCTGGAAAAAGCAGGGCGACGGCAAGATCAGCTACGTCGAGATGAAGTAAGATCGGCCTCCAAGCTGACCGGAAGGGCGCCCCTCGCGGGCGCCCTTTTCGTTGGGCGGAGCCCCGAATACCCAGCCGTCTTTGCGAGCGAAGCGAAGCAATCCAGAGCTGCGCCGCAAGCGCGCTGGATTGCTTCGTCGCTTCGCTCCTCGCAATGACGGCGACATGGCGGACTGCGCCCTCCGTCATTGCGAGCGAAGCGAAGCAATCCAGGGTCGCGGCGGCACGTCCCTGAACCAAGGGGAGGGCCATCGGCCGCCCGGACAGGGGCTGGCCCTGCCGAGCGTTCCTCAAATCACCCGAATTGTCCGGTTTGTAAAACGTCGGTCCGGTGCTATGGGTGGCTGGCCGCGCGTGCAGCGCAGCAACCATGAAGGCCCGTCCATGTCCGACCTGCTGTCCAGCCTCCTCGCCGAACGCCGCACGCTCCTGGCCGACGGCGCCACCGGCACGAACTATTTCGAGATGGGGCTGATGTCGGGCGAGGCTCCCGAGAGCTGGCTCACCGAGAGCCCCGGGAAGGTGGCCGACCTGCACCGACGCTTCGTCGAGGCGGGCTCGGACATCATCCTCACCAACAGCTTCGGCGCGAACCGCTTCCGCCTGAAGCTGCACGGCCTGGAGAATCAGGCCGCCGAGCTCAACCGGATCGCAGCCGCCATCGCCAGGGAAGTCGCCGATGGGGCCGGGCGCCCGGTCGTCGTCGCCGGCTCCATGGGCCCGACCGGCGAGTTGTTCGAGCCGCTTGGCGCGCTCACCATGGCCAGCGCCGTGGCGGCCTTCGCCGAGCAGGCCCGCGGCCTGAAGGCGGGCGGAGCGGACGTGGCCTGGATCGAGACCATGTCGGCGCCCGAGGAGCTCGAGGCCGCCGCCCGCGGCGCCATCGAGGCCGACCTCCCCTACGTGTTCACGGCGAGCTTCGACACGGCCGGCCGCACCATGATGGGCATGACGCCCGAGAGCCTGGCAGCCCTGGCCCAGACTTTGCCGCGCAAGCCGATCGCCTACGGGGCGAACTGCGGCGTCGGCCCCGGCGACCTCGTCGCCTCGGTGCTTGCCATGAGCGGCGCCGCGCCCGGCGACGTGCTCGTCGCCAAGGGCAATTGCGGCATCCCGGTGCTGCACGGCGACCATGTGCATTACGGCGGCACGCCTGAGTTGATGGCCGAATACGCCCGCCTCGCGGTGGCCTCGGGCGCCCGCATCGTCGGCGGCTGTTGCGGCACCTCCCCGGCCCACATCGCCGCCATGCGGCAGGCCCTGGACAGCCTGAGCCCGGCCGAGCGTCCGAGCCTGGACGCCGTCGAGGCGACGCTCGGCCCCATCACCCGGCCCAAGGCCGCGGCGGGCCGGGCCCGCTCAGGCAGGCGCGGCCGCGACGCGGAAGCGACGGGCGCGTGAGCGAAGGGGCCTCGATCGCCTTCCGCCCCGCGGAGGCGTCCGATCTGCCGGCCATCGTCGCCCTGCTGGCGCGCGACCCGCTCGGGGCCTCGCGCGAGAAGCCGGGACTGCCCCTCGACCGGCGCTACGACGACGCTTTCGCGGCGATCCAGCGCGACCACAACCAGTTGCTTGCGGTGGTGACGGATGGGGATCAGGTCGTCGGCTGCCTGCAGATCAGCTTCATCCCCGGCCTGTCCCGTCTCGGGCTCTGGCGGGGGCAGATCGAGAGCGTCCGCATCGCCGCCTCGCACCGTGGCGGCGGGCTTGGCCGGCGGATGATCGAATGGGCGGTCGACCAGTGCCGCGCACGCGGCTGCGGCCTCGTGCAGCTCACCTCCGACAAGACGCGCGCGGACGCGCTCCGCTTTTACGCGCAGCTCGGCTTCAAGGCGAGCCACGAAGGCCTGAAGCTGGAGCTTTGAGCTAGCCCAGCCGACCCAGGGCCGGGAAGGTCTCGAGCAGCCAGAACGAGATCTCCGTGAACGAGCCCGTCAGGAAGGCGAGGCCGGTCACGATCAGCAGCGCGCCCATGGCCTTCTCCACCAGGCCCATGCGCTTGCGAAAGCGGCGCATGAATCCGGTGAACTGCTCCAGTCCGAACGCCGCGAGCAGGAACGGGATGCCGAGCCCGGCCGAGTAGAAGGCCAGCAGCGTCGCCCCGCGCGCCGCCGTGTCCTCCGAACCCGCCACGGCCAGGATGGACGCCAGGATCGGCCCGATGCAGGGCGTCCAGCCGAACGCGAAGGCGAGCCCCATCACGTAGGCGCCCCAGAGCCCGATGGGCTTCTCCACCTTGAGCCGCGCCTCGCGGTACAACATCGCGAAGCGGAACACGCCGACGAAGTGCAGTCCCATCAAGATGATGGCGACGCCCGCCACGATCGACAGCGCCTGGGCGTATTGCCGGATGACCTGGCCCAGCACCGACGCGGTCGCGCCCATCAGCACGAACACGGTCGCGAAGCCCAGCACGAAGAGCGAGGCCGCCAGCATCACGTCCCGACGGGCCGCTCGCTCGCCCTCCTCCGCCAGCTCCTCGATGGTCGTGCCGGCCAGGAAGCAGAGATAGGGCGGGACCAGCGGCAGCACGCAGGGGCTGAGGAAGCTGAGCAGGCCGGCGAAGACGGCGGCCGGAAGCGAGACGTCGGTCATGCGCTCTCGTACCCCCATCCGCCGCCGCGGCCAAGACGAGGGCTGTTCCCGATGTCGGGAGGAGTGGGCCGCGCCGAGGCAACCGGGCGGGTCCGCCGCCGTTATGTCAGGGACTTCGCCATCCTCAGAAGGGAAATTCCATGCGCCTCTCCGTTCCGGTTCTCGCCGTCGCCCTCGGCCTCGCGGTCGCCGGCGCCTCCGCCGGCGCCGCCCAGGCCGGGTGCATCTCCGGCGCCGTGGTCGGCGGCATCGCCGGCCACATGGCCGGCCACGGCAAGCTCGGGGCCGCAGCAGGCTGCGCCGTGGGCCACCACAAGGCCAAGAAGGAGAAGCAGCAGCAGCGCCAGCAGCAGCAGGCCCCGTCCGGCCAGCCCCAGGGCTGAACCAGCCCCTAGACCGGGCCGCCATCCCCGCCTTCAGCGCAGACCAGCGGCTCGAGGCCGCTGGGCAGCGCGAGGTCCGGGCCCATGCCGGCCCTGGGCGGAGCGGTGCGCTCCTGCAGGGGCGTCAGCTCTCCCAGCCGCTCTGAAACGGCGATCAGCGCCTCGATCAGCAGCGCCTGGATCGGCTCTTCGCCCCAGGCCCAGGCGATCTTCTGGGCCTCGACGCAGTGATGTGCGATCCGCCGCAGCGCATCGGATTCCTTCAGGTCTTCAAAGCTCGACATTCCAAGTTCCCTTCAGAGCGGAATTGCCCGCGCCGCCGCCCGTGGCGTCCGCAGGGGCGGCCTCGTCCCGGTTCCGGCCTGCGCGGGGCGGGACCGCCAGCCAGCTCCCCGCGATCCCGATCACGATGTGCCCGCGCCGCGCGCCCTCCCGGATGGTGTGCGCAAGGCACCCCACCGGCCCCATGCCGACCACCAGCAGCACCGGGGCGGCGACGGCCGCGAGGAAGCGCCCGAAAGCCTCGCAGGCGTAGAACGAGGGCTCCGCGTATTCGCAGACCAGCTCGTCGATCCGTGGCCGGAGCGCATCCGCGCAGAAGGCGGCCCGCCCCGGCCCCGCCCTGTGGCGCATATGGGCCACGGTCAGCGGTTCGGAACGCGCCCAGCGCAAGAGGGCCGCGAGCCGGTCCCGGCTTGGGCCGGGCTCCCACGGCTGCGGCAGCAGCCCCATGTCGGCGCTGGCCAGCGCCAGGATGGGCGTGCGCCCCGCGAAGCGCGCCAGCAGGGCGCGCCCCTCGGACCGGGCCTGCTCCTCAAGCCGCGCGGACATCGTGCAGGGGGCTCGTCACGCCCCTGACGCTCGACCGGTCGAGGACGCCCGGCAGGTCCCATTCGCCCTCCGGGCGGATGATCACGTAGGGATCCGTCTCGAGCGTCACGGCGCTCGGATGGACCTCCGTCTCGAGCAGCATCTCGGTGTAGCTGAAGTCGCTGAACGAGAGCGGCCGCGAGCGCGGCAGCGGCCGGGCGCCGAAGCGCTTCCAGAACGGCACCAGCCGGTCCTGCGCGTGGCCGTAGATCCGGCGGTAGCCCTTGCGCCGGCATAGCTCGATCCCCGCCCGCACCAGCTCGAAGGCCACGGTGGACTTGCGGTATTGGGCCCGCACCGCCAGGCGCTCCAGCTTGGCGAAGTCGGCGAAGAAGCGCGCCCGCAGGCAGGCGATGGGCTCCCCGTCCAGGGACGCGATCAGGTGGGCGCCGCACAGGTCGTTGCCGTCGAACTCCTCGTCATAGGGGCAATCCTGCTCGGCCATGTAGACCGAGGACCGGATGGACACGACATGCATCATGTCCGCCATGGTGCGGGCGATGCGGATGGAGGTCTCGGGCGCATTGCCACCGGGCCGGCGCCCGCCGGCCTCCCGCTCGCTGCGCCCGCGAAGGCCAAGTGCTGACATCGTGAGTTCACCTTCTCCTGGACCGACACCGCCCGGGCGGCGCCCGGCCGGGTGACCACGGTGAAGCAACAGCGCAGGTCGCCCCAAAATCAGAACGCAAAGCAACTCAGGATTGTGGGCTTTTCCGGCGACGTTGCTTTATCGTCTCGAGATCCGCTGGTCAGGCGCAAGATTAGGGACTCCCGGGGCGCGGCGTATGCAACCAATCACGCATCGGGGCGATCCAAAAACGGATCGCCCCACAGTCATGGGCCTGGAAAACGTCTCCTGGGACGACCTCCGCATTTTCGTGGTCGCGGCACGGTCGCAGAGCTTCAGAAAGGCCGCCGCTGCGGTGAAGACGAGCTCCTCCACGGTCATTCGCCATATTGAGCGGCTCGAACGTCGCCTTGGCGTCAGCCTGTTCGACCGGCTGCCGGAGGGGGTGCGCCTCACGCGCGAAGGGGCCGGCGTGCTCGACGTGGCGAACCGCATGGAGCAGGCGACCATCGGCCTGCGCCGGCACATCGACCGCAGCCCCACCGTGCGAGGCATCGTGCGCTGCGCGGTCACGGAGGGCCTCGGCACCTTCTGGATGATGCCCAGGCTCAGCGAGTTCGCGCGCACCAACCCCTACACGCTGGTGGACCTGCGCTGCACCATGAACCCCAGCGACGTGCTCAGGCTGGAGTCGGACGTGGCCGTGCAACTGGTCCGGCCGCAGGCGCCGGACCTCAAGGTGATCAAGCTCGGGCGCCTGCACGCCTATCCGTTCGCCGCCCAGAGCTACCTGGACATCTACGGCGCCCCCCGAACCCGGGAGGAACTGGCCCAGCATCGCCTCGTGGACCAGGTCAGCCCGCAGGTGCCGGAAGGGCTGCTCGCCAGCCTCCTGGGCCTGCGCAGCATCGAGGGCATCGTGGCGCTGCGCACGAACCTGAGCTCGTCGCACTTCTACGCGGTCGAGTCGGGGGTGGGCATCGGCTTCCTGCCGACCTACGCGATCCCGCTCGGCGCCCGCATCGTGCCACTCGACGTGGGCGTCTGCGAGCCGGTCGACATCTGGCTCACCTTTCACCCCGACATCCAGCACGTCCCGCGCGTGCGCCTGTTCATCGATTGGCTGCGGTCCATCTTCGATCCGGCGCGCTTTCCCTGGTTCTCGGACGACTTCATCCATCCCAACGACCTGCGCAGCTGGTCCCTGAGCCGTCCTGAGCGGGCCGTGCCGCCCTTCGACGGCGCCCTGGCGCATCCCCACGAGGCCGAGCTCTGGAGCTGAGCCGAAGCCGCGCTTGCGCGCCCTTCGCCCCGCTCCCATGATCGGCCCATGAAGAACCTGATCACCGACGTGCCGGGCGTCCTGGTCGGCAACGCCGATTCCGCCGCGCACGCCACCGGCGTCACCGTCGTGCTGTTCAACACGCCCGCCGCCGCGAGCGTGTCCATTCTCGGCGGCGGCCCGGGCGTGCGCGACACCGCGCTGCTCGACCCCGAGATGACCGTGGAGGCCGTGGACGCCCTGGTGCTGTCGGGCGGATCCGCCTTCGGCCTCGACGCGGCCGGCGGCGTGCAGGCGGTCCTGGTCGAACGTGGCCGCGGCTTCCGCATCCGCGACCTGACGGTCCCGATCGTCCCCCAGGCGATCCTGTTCGACCTCGCCAACGGGGGCGACAAGCATTGGGGCCGCAAGCCGCCCTATTTCGACCTGGGCATGGCGGCCGTCGAAGCCGCAGCTCCCGATTTCGCGCTCGGAACGGCAGGCGCCGGCTTCGGGGCCACCACGGCCACGCTCAAGGGCGGGCTAGGCTCGGCCAGCACGGTGACGCCTTCGGGGTTCACGGTCGGCGCTGTGGTGGCCGTCAACGCGGTGGGGAGCGTCACGATCGGCGACGGACCGCAGTTCTGGGCCGCGCCCTACGAGCAGGAGGGCGAGTATGGCGGCCTTGGCCAGCCTGTGCGTGTGCCGAAGGAAGCGCTCCGGCCGCGCCTGAAGGGCGGCGTCGGCGAGAACACGACGATCGCCGTGGTCGCCTGCGACGCGGCGCTGACGAAGGCGCAGTGCAGGCGCATCGCCAACGCCGCCCATGATGGCCTGGCCCGCAGCATCCGGCCTTCGCACACGCCGCTCGACGGCGACCTCGTCTTCGCCGCTGCGACCGGCCGCAGGCCGTTGCCGGAGCCCGTCTACGCCCTGAACGAGATCGCCGTGGCGGCGGCGGACTGCCTGGCCCGGGCCGTGGCGCGCGGCGTCTACGAGGCCCGCGCCCTGCCCTTCCCCGGCGCCCTTCCGGCCTGGAAGGACCGGTTCGGGCGCATCATGGTGACACCCTGAGGCTCAGTGGAACCGCTCGGCCCGGTAGGGCTCCGGGTTGGTGAACGGCGTTTCGCCCGTGATCATCTCGCTGAGCAACCGGCCGGAGACGGCCGACAGCGTCAGCCCGTGGTGGGCATGGCCGAAATCGAACCACAGCCCCTGGTGACGCGGCGCCGGGCCGACGATGGGCAGCATGTCCGGCGTGCAGGGCCGCGAGCCCATCCAGGGATGCGCGTCCACCGGTTCGCCCAGCGGGAACAGGCGCCGCGCCCGCGGCTCGGTGCGGCCGATCTGCACCGGCGAGGGCGGCGCGTCTCGGTCGGCGAACTCCGCCCCGGTCGTCAGCCGGATGCCGCGGTCCATGGGCGCGAGCACGTAACCGTTGTCGGCGTCCAGCAGGGTGTGGTTCAGCACGGCGTTGCCGGCGGGCTTGTAGTGCATGTGGTAGCCGCGCTTCACCGCGAGCGGCAGGCTGTAGCCCAGCGGCTTGAAGACGAGGTCCGACCACGGCCCCAGGGCCACGACCACGTCGCGCGCATGCACGGCCCCGGCCTCGGTCTTCACCGTCCAGCCGGCGCCATTCTGCTGAAGGGTGCGGGCGTCGCCCGTCATCAGCGCCCCGCCGCGCTTCTCCAGAAGGTGCAGGTAGGACCGGGACAGGGTGGCCGGATCGGAAATGCAAACCGGGTCCTTGAAGTGAATGCCCCCATAGGCCCGCTCCTGCAGGTGCGGCTCCTTCGCCTTCAGGCCCGCCTCGTCCAGGAACTCCACCGAGAGTCCGAAAGGCGCGAGCTTCTTGGCGTCCTCGGCGGCCGCCTTGTACTTGGCCTCGCCGCGGAACATCTTGATCCAGCCGGTCCGACGCAGCAGGTGCTCCGCCCCGGCGGCCTCCACCAGCGGCTCGTGCTCGGCGACGCAGCGCTCGATCAGCGGCAGCGCGCCGCGCATCGCCCGCATGTGACCGGCGGGCGAGGAGTTCCACCAGTAGCGGGCTAGCCAGGGCGCCATCTTGGGCAGGAAAGACAGGTGGTAATAGGCCTCGGGCGTATAGTTGAGTCCGTAGCGGATCAGGTCCGTCAGCTTGCGCGGAAAGGCGTAGGGGAAGATCGACGCCCGCTCGATGATGCCGGCGTTGCCGAAGCTCGTGCCCTCGCCCGCGCCGGCGCGGTCGATGACGGCCACCGAGCGGCCCTTCTCCTGAAGCTTCAGGGCGGCGGCAAGACCCACGATCCCCGCGCCCAACACAACCACGTCGCGCTGCATTGCTCTTTCTGACGCCCCATGCTCGATTGATGGAGAGTTAGGGTCGCGAGCCGGCCCGTCACTCCCCGCGTTGAACGACGTCCCATCAAGGATCGCGCCGCCCGCCCCACGACAGAATTAGAGCCCGATTGCGCGAAGGTGCTGCATCTTTGGACCCGATCACGCGCATGTAGCGCAATTTTGCAGCGCCGACCAAATACCGCGCCGCACATTCTTCACCTTTGTTCCAGAGCCGCCTCGCCCCCATGTCCCCCGCCCTCGCCGCCTTGTCCCGCGCCCTGGCCTTCATGGGCCGCTACGGCACGATCGGCTTCGCCGCTTCGATCTTCATCGGGCTGGCGCTGCCCGGCCTCGCCGCCACCATGCGTCCCATCCTGCCCATCTCGATCTTCGCCTTCGTAACGCTGACCTTCGCTCGCGCCGATCTGGCCGGCGTTCGGAAGGCCCTGGCCCAGCCGGGCCGCCTGGGGCTGTCCTGGCTGTGGATCACGGCGGCCATGCCGCTGATGGTGCTGCTGGGCCTTGCGCTTGTGGGACGCTCCTCCGTCGAGCCCGGGCTGCTGCTGGGCCTGGCGCTGGTGGCGGCCTCGCCGCCCCTGATGGGCTTCGCCGCCTACACGGCGCTGCTCGGCATGGACAACAGCGTCCCCGTGGCCCTTCTGGTGCTCACCATGGTGGTGACGCCGCTGGTCTCGCCGACTCTGGCGAGCGTCGTCGCGGGCGCGGTCGTGCCGATCGATCCGGTGCTGATCAGCCTTCGGCTGTCGTGGATGCTCGGCGGCGCCTTCCTGGGGGCCTTCGTCCTGCGGCGTCTGCTCGGGCCCGCGCGGATCGCCGCCCTGAAGCACGAGTTCGACGGGATCTTCGTGATCCTCTACCTCGTCTTCGCCATCGCGGCGATGGACGGCGTGATCGGCGCGGCAGTGGCGGCGCCCGGGAAGGTCGCGCTCTATCTCGCGGTGGCCACGGCGAGTTGCGTGGTCGGGTTGGCCGCCGCCATGGCGGTGCTGCGCCCCCTCGGGAAGCCGGAGGCCTTCGTGCTCGGGCTCGGCACCGGCATGCGCAACACGGGCCTGCTGATCGTCGCCATGGGGGCGGCCTGCCCGCCTGACACGTTCCTATTCTTCTCGCTCCTGCAGTTCCCGATCTACTGCGCGCCGCTCGCCGTGGCGCCCCTCGCCCGGCTGGTGCGCCGGCCGGCGTGATCTGGCGCCGCCTTTGCGTGGTTGTCGCCCGACAGGCCGCTCCAGCCGGGGCGGCGACCACGAGGCGAAGCCATGGCGCTACCGATTCTCGCCGCTTCCGCGGCCGCATCCGGGCTCACAAGCCTGCTGGACGCGTTCAAACCCCACAAGAAGCATCATTCCGGCTCGCAAAGCGGCGCGACGTCGGGCGCCGATTCGACCGGGCAGAATGTGCCGACCGGCAATTCCGGCCAGGCCGGTTTCGACCCGGCGGCGCTCCTGGCCAAGATGGATTCGGACAAGAGCGGCGGCGTCTCGAAGGGGGAGTTCGGCAGCTTCCTCCAGTCCCTCGACCAGCAGAACGGCGGCCTGCTCGCCGTCCAGGCCCAGGCCTCCGGGACCTCGACCGACCAGGTCGCCTCCACGCTCTTCAGCAAGCTCGACTCCAACGGCGACGGCTCGCTCTCGTCCGACGAGTTGTCCGCCCTCGGCAAGGGCCACGGCAATCACCGCCACGCCCGGGCGGGCGACGCCGACGCGGCCTCGCAGGCCCAGGCCGGCTCCGGCAAATCGCTGACCGACCAGCTCATGGCGAGCTTCGACGGCAACGGCGACGGCTCCATCAGCAAGGACGAGATCACGGCCGCCCTGGACGCCACCCGCAACGGCGACAGCCGCGGCTCGTCCCTGGTCCGCTCCCACCAGCCCAACCTGGAAGCCCTCGCCGCCCGCGCCATCCAGGCCTACAGCCGCACCCTGAGCGCGAGCTCGTCCACGGCGGCGTAACGAACTGAACCGGCGCACGGGTGACTCCCGACGAGATCGGCTCTCGTTCAGCCGTCATCCCCGGCGCGCCGAAGGCGCGGGAAGGGGATCCAGGCGCAGCGCGCGCCGGATTCCCCGGTCCGCGCCGCTCGAAGCCTTGCGCCAAGTCTCCCCGATCCCCTTCGCCTCAGCGGCTTCGCAGCTCCGGCCGGGGATGACGGAGGAGATCGGCCCACAGCATCAGGGCAGAAGGGTTCCAGACGCCAGAACGCACGCCCATTGCCACCCGCCGCGCGCGATGCTACGCGCGGCCCATGACCAAGCCGCTCCTGATCGCTCCCTCGATCCTCGCCTCCGATTTCTCCAGGCTCGGCGAGGAGGTCCGCGACGTGGCCGCCGCCGGCGCCGACTGGATCCACCTGGACGTGATGGACGGACACTTCGTGCCCAACATCACCTTCGGCCCGGACGTGATCCGCTCGCTCCGGCGCTACTCGGACAAGGTGTTCGACGCGCACCTCATGATCGCGCCGGCCGACCCCTACATCGAGGCCTTCTGCAAGGCCGGCTGCGACATCGTCACGGTCCACGCCGAGGCTGGCCCGCACCTGCACCGCTCGCTGCAGGCCATCCGCAACCACGGCAAGAAGGCGGGCGTCTCGATCAACCCGGCCACGCCCGAGAGCGTGCTGGAATACGTGCTGCCGCACCTCGACCTGATTCTGCTGATGACGGTGAACCCCGGCTTCGGCGGCCAGGCCTTCATCCCCGAGGTCGTCGAGAAGGTCCGGCGGGTGGCGAAGATGGTCGGCGACCGCCCGATCCACATCGAGATCGACGGCGGGATCACCCCGGACACTGCGCCCCTCGTGGTCGAGGCCGGCGCGGACGTGCTGGTGGCCGGCTCCGCCGTGTTCAAGGGCGGCTCGCCGGAAGCGTACGCGGCCAATATCGCGGCGATCCGCGCGGCGGGAGAGAAGGCGCGGGGCTGAGCCTCCGGGCCCGCTTCGGGTCCGCCCGCATTGCCCGCGCCCCCTCCCCGTGTTACGCGCGCGGCGACACGGAAAGGACCCGCCCATGATCCCGCGCTACAGCCGCCCCGAGATGGTGGCCATCTGGTCGCCCGAGACCCGCTTCCGCATCTGGTTCGAGATCGAGGCGCACGCCTGCGACGCGCTGGCCGAGCTCGGCGTGATCCCGAAGGAGGCGGCGAAGACCATTTGGGAGAAGGGCGGCGCCGCCCAATTCGACGTGGAGCGCATCGACGCCATCGAGCGCGAGGTGAAGCACGACGTCATCGCCTTCCTCACCCACCTCGGCGAGTTCGTCGGCCCTGACGCGCGCTTCATCCACCAGGGCATGACCTCCTCCGACGTGCTCGACACCTGCCTCGCCGTGCAGCTGTCGCGCGCCGCGGACCTGCTGATCGCGGACGTGGACGCCCTCCTGGCCGCGCTGAAGCGGCGGGCCTTCGAGCACAAGATGACGCCGACCATCGGCCGCTCGCACGGCATCCACGCCGAGCCGGTGACCTTCGGCCTCAAGATGGCCGAGGCCTACGCCGAGTTCAGCCGCTGCCGCGAGCGCCTCGTGGCGGCCCGCCGGGAGATCGCCACCTGCGCCATCTCGGGCGCGGTCGGCACGTTCGCCAACATCGACCCGCGCGTGGAGGAGCATGTCGCGGAGGCCATGGGCCTCGCCGTGGAGCCCGTCTCCACGCAGGTGATCCCCCGCGACCGCCACGCCATGTTCTTCGCCACGCTCGGCGTCGTCGCCTCCTCCATCGAGCGCCTCGCCGTGGAGATCCGCCACCTGCAGCGCTCCGAGGTCTACGAGGCGGAGGAATACTTCTCCGAGGGCCAGAAGGGCTCCTCGGCCATGCCGCACAAGCGCAACCCGGTGCTCACCGAGAACCTCACCGGCCTCGCCCGCATGGTGCGCGCCTACGCGCTGCCCGCCATGGAGAACGTGGCCCTCTGGCACGAGCGCGACATCTCGCACTCCTCCGTGGAGCGCATGATCGGGCCGGACGCCACCGTGACCCTCGACTTCGCGCTGGCCCGCCTCACCGGCGTGATCGACAAGCTGCTGGTGTATCCTGAGAACATGCGGAAGAACCTCGACCGCCTCGGGGGCCTGGTCCACTCCCAGCGCGTGCTGCTCGCGCTGACCCAGAAGGGCGTCTCCCGCGAGGACGCGTACCGGCTGGTGCAGCGCAACGCCATGCCCGTCTGGCGCGGCGAGGGCGACTTCCTCACCCTCCTGAAGGCCGACCCGGACGTCTCCAAGGCCCTCACGGCCCAGGAGCTCGAGGAGAAGTTCGACCTCGGCTACCACCTGAAGCACGTCGACACGATCTTCCGCCGCGTCTTCGGCGAGGCGTAAGCCTCGTCGTCCTTGCGAGGAGCGAAGCGACGAAGCAATCCAGGATCGGCCCGACAGCGCTGGATTGCTTCGCTTCGCTCGTCATGACGGAGAGGACGTCACCCTCCGAAACGTTCCCGCGCCCACTGTCATCCGCCTGTCATGCAAGCGTCATAGCTCAGGGCCGTCGCCGGCCCCGGGCTGCGCGACGGAGGCGCGGCGGCGCAGGACGCGTCGCCCCTCCCAGGCATGACAGGAGCGTCGCCATGACTTTCGCGACCAGGACCAGGACCCTCTTCGCCGCCGCCGGCCTCGCCTTCGTGGCCGCGGCCGCCCCGGCGCTGGCCGCCGACATCACCGGCGCGGGCGCCACCTTCCCCTACCCCGTCTACGCCAAGTGGGCCGACGCCTACAAAAAGGAGACCGGCGTCGGCCTGAACTACCAGGCCATCGGCTCCGGCGGCGGCATCAAGCAGATCCAGGCCAAGACCGTCACCTTCGGCGCCAGCGACGCCCCCCTCAAGGGCGCGGACCTGGAGAAGAACGGGCTCGTGCAGTTCCCCATGGTCATGGGCGGCATCGTGCCGGTCGTGAACCTCGAGGGCGTCGCCCCCGGCCAGCTGGTGCTGGACGGCGCGACCCTCGCCAGGATCTACCTCGGCGAGATCAAGACCTGGAACGACCCGGCCATCGCCAAGCTGAACCCGGACGTCAAGCTGCCGGCCTCCAACATCCTCGTCGTCCGCCGCGCCGACGGCTCGGGCACGACCTTCAATTTCACCGACTACCTCGCCAAGGTCAGCGCCGACTGGAAGTCCAAGGTGGGCGTCGCCACCGCGGTGGAGTGGCCGGTGGGCGTGGGCGCCAAGGGCAATGACGGCGTCGCCAACAACGTGATGCAGTCCAAGGGCGCCATCGGCTACGTCGAATACGCCTACGCCAAGCAGAACAAGCTCTCGCACGCCCGGATGATCAACGCCGACGGCAAGACGGTCGCCCCCGAGACGAAGACCTTCTCGGCCGCCGCCGCCAACGCCGACTGGTCGAGCCAGCCCGGCTACGGCGTGATCCTGTCCAACCAGAAGGGCGCCGACAGCTGGCCCATGACGGCCGCCACCTTCATCCTGATCCACAAGCAGCCCCAGGACCCGGCCGCCGCCGCTGACGCCCTGAAGTTCTTCGACTGGGCCTACAAGAAGGGCGACAAGCTGGCCGAGGAGCTTGACTACATCCCGATGCCGCAGAACGTCGTCGGCATGGTCGAGAAGACCTGGGCGGACAACATCAAGGACTCCGGCGGCAAGCCCGTCTTCGCCGCCGGGCACTGACGAAGGCTTCGCGCCTCGTGGCTAAGGCTGCAAAGGCGCGAACCTCTTAGGTTCGAGCGCCGTCATCCCCGGCGGCGCGAAGCGCCGGGAAGGGGATCCAGGGCAAGGAACGCTCCTCCTGGATCCCCCTTCCCCTCCGCGGCTTCGCCGCTCCGGCCGGGGATGACCGCTGAGCACATTTCTTTGCCGCCCCATGAGGCGTACCGATGGTCGATTTCGCCATGCAGGCCAACCCCGCGCAGAGCCAGGCGGCTGACAGCCGCGCCCGGGCGCTCGCGCGCTTCAAGCTGTCGGACGCGGTGTTCGGCTGGGTCACGCGCCTCAGCGCCCTGACGGTTCTCCTTATCCTGAGCGGCGTCATCCTGTCGCTCTTCATCGGCGCCATGCCGACAATCCAGGCCTATGGCCTGGGCTTCCTGACGTCGCAGTCGTGGAACCCGCCGCTGGAGAAGTTCGGCGCCGCGCCGTCCATCTACGGCACGCTGGTCACCTCCGTGATCGCGATGCTCATCGCCGTCCCGGTCGGCGTCGGCGTCGCCATCTTCCTCACGGAGCTCTGCCCGCCGGCCCTGCGCCGCCCGGTCGGCATCGCCATCGAGCTCCTCGCCGGCATCCCTTCCATCATCTACGGCATGTGGGGCTTCTTCGTCCTGAACCCCTTCCTGCAGGGCGTTCTGGGCTCCGGGCTCTCGCTGTTCACCGCGGGCGTGGTGCTCGCCATCATGGTGCTGCCCTTCATCTCGTCGATCACGCGCGACGTCTTCGAGACCGTCCCGCCCATGCTGAAGGAATCGGCCTACGGCCTGGGCTGCACCCGCTGGGAGGTGATCCGCAGCGTGGTCATCCCCTACACGCGCGTCGGGATCATCGGCGGCGTCATGCTCGCCCTCGGCCGCGCCCTCGGCGAGACCATGGCGGTGACCTTCGTGGTCGGCAACGCCAACCGCATCTCGCCCAACTGGCTGGACCCGGGCACGACCATCTCCGCCACCATCGCCAACCAGTTCGGAGAGGCCGAGCCCGGCCTCTACACCTCGTCGCTCATGACGCTGGGCCTGCTGCTCTTCCTCGTGACCTTCGTGGTGCTGGCCGGCGCCCGCCTCATGCTGATGCGGCTCGAGCGCCGCGCGGGAGCCTGACCCATGAAGGACGTCTCCAAGTACCGCGTCCGCGCCCGCTCCAGCTCCATCTGGATGGCGCTCTCCGTCGCCGCCACCGCGCTCGGCCTCGGCATGCTGGCGCTGATCCTCGGCTCGCTCTTCTGGAACGGCTTCACCAGCCTCTCCCCGCGCGTTTTCACCGAGATGACGCCCCCGCCCGGCAGCGCCGGCGGCCTGCTGAACGCCATCGTGGGTTCCCTGATGATGACCGCGCTCGGCGTCCTGGTCGGCGCGCCGCTCGGCATCATGGCCGGAACATGGCTCGCCGAGTACAGCGCCGGCTCCCGGCTCGCGAGCGTGGTGCGCTTCATCAACGACATCCTGCTCAGCGCGCCCTCCATCGTGATTGGGCTCTTCATCTACACGGTCGCGGTCGCCCCGATCGGGCGCTTCTCGGGTATCGCCGGCGCCCTGGCGCTCGCCGTCATCGTCATCCCGGTCACTCTGCGCACCACGGAGGACATGCTCCGCCTCGTGCCGACCGCCCTTCGCGAGGCGGCCTACGCCCTCGGCATGCCGCGGTCGTTGGTGATCCGGAAGGTGATCTACTCCGCCGCGAAGTCCGGCATCGTCACCGGCGTGCTGTTGGCGGTCGCCCGCATCAGCGGCGAGACCGCGCCGCTGCTCTTCACGGCGCTGAACAACCAGTTCTTCTCGTGGGACATGACCCGGCCCGTGGCCAACCTGCCCTACGTGATCTTCCAGTTCGCCTCCAGCCCCTACAAGGACGCCCAGAGCCTCGCCTGGGCCGGGGCCATCATCATCACCATGACCGTGCTTGCGCTGAGCGTGACCGCCCGCAGCCTGTCCGGATCGAGGAATTCCTGATGTCCGCGACGCCCGCCGAAAAGGTCTCCGTGAAGAACCTCCGGTTCTTCTACGGCCAGAACCTCGCCCTCAAGGGCATCAATCTCCCGCTTTATGACAGGAAGGTCACCGCATTCATCGGCCCGTCGGGCTGCGGCAAGTCCACCCTGCTGCGCGTGCTGAACCGCATGTACGACCTCTACCCGAAGCAGCGGGCGGAGGGCGAGGTGCTGCTCGACGGCGAGAACATCCTGGGCCCGGAGCAGGACCTCAATCTCCTGCGCGCCCGCATCGGAATGGTGTTCCAGAAGCCAACGCCCTTCCCCATGTCCATCTACGAGAACATCGCCTTCGGCATCCGGCTCTACGAGAACCTGCCCAGGAGCGAGATGGACGACCGGGTGGAAGCCGCCCTGCGCGGCGCGGCGCTGTGGGACGAAGTGAAGAACAAGCTCGGCGCCTCGGGCCTCAGCCTCTCGGGCGGCCAACAGCAGCGCCTCTGCATCGCCCGCTCCGTGGCGGTGAAGCCTGACGTCATCCTCTTCGACGAGCCCTGCTCGGCGCTCGACCCCATCTCGACGGCCAAGATCGAGGAGTTGATCGACGAGCTGAAGGCGCACTACACCATCGCCATCGTCACCCACAACATGCAGCAGGCGGCGCGCGTGTCGGACTACACCGCCTTCATGTATCTGGGCGAGCTGATCGAATTCGACGAGACGGACCGCATCTTCACCGCCCCGAAACAGAGGGCGACCCAGGACTACATCACCGGCCGCTTTGGCTGAACCACGCCGTCATCCCCGGCGGCGCGAAGCGCCGGGAAGGGGATCCAGGGGCAAACGCACACAGCCCGGCGGGTTCTCACAAGCTTCGGCCGGGAAGACACTACGAGGACCACCATGGCCAACCACACCGTCGCCGCCTTCGATCTCGAACTGAAGGAATTGCAGCGCACGATCGCCGCCATGGGCGGCATCGCCGAGACCATGCAGTCGGACGCCATCGACGCCCTGGCGAAGCAGGACGTGCGCCTGGCCCAGAAGATCATCGCGGCCGACCCGGAGCTCGACCGCCTGCAGCGCGACGTGGAGGAAAAGGCCATCCTCACCATCGCGCGCCGCCAGCCCATGGCCGTGGACCTGCGGGATGTGATCGCGACCATCCGCATCGCCAACGACCTAGAGCGCGTCGGCGACCTGGTGAAGAACATCGCCAAGCGCATCCTGGCCATGGACGGGCAGTTCCCGCCCCCCACCCTGCTGGCCAGCATCGGTCGCATGAGCCTGATGGCGCTCAACCAGTTCAAGAGCGTGATCGACGCCTACACCCAGCGCGACCCCCAGGCGGCCCTGGCCGTGTGGCAGCGGGACGGCGACATCGACAACCTCTACACGTCCCTGTTCCGGGAGCTCCTCACCTACATGATGGAGGACCCGCGCAACATCAGCTTCTGCACGCACCTGCTCTTCGCAGCCAAGAACGTCGAGCGGATCGGCGACCACGCCACAAATATCGCCGAGACGGTGTACTACCTCGTCACCGGCGAAAGCCTCGCCGTCGATCGCCCGCGCGGCGACGAGAACGAGCTGTCGGCCCAGGCGGGGGAGTGAGACTTGCTACCGTGTGAAGGCGTAGCTTAGGCCCGACGCGCCGTCATAGACTTCGGCCGATCCTCCCCCGACCGCCACCTCGAAGCGTTGCCCCGTGAGGTGGTCGAAGCCCACGAACTCGCCGCGGCCGGCCACCTGGATCTCGATAAGCACGTCGGGACCTTCGAACCATCCGGACGGGCGTCCCGGCGTCAGCATGCGGGCGCACGGCGCCAGGTTCGCCGGGCGAAGCTCTAGCGACACGTAGACGAGCTGATCCAGGGAAAAGACGCGAAGCACGGGCGTCTTCAGCGCGAGGCTCAGCGCCGCCGCGGCCGCGGCGGCCCGCGTCGGCTCGTTCACGAGACCCTCCCGCCGGCCAAGAAGCAGGAGGCGCTGCCTCGCACCAGGGTTTTTAGTCTCCGAATCGGCAAGTGAGTCAGGACAAGACGCGCGTACGCGCCTGTCCTCAGAAAGACTGCAATCATTTCACACCTGAAAGTATCGTTATCGAGACTGTTGGTTGAAAGCGGCTACGGGCAGAGCAAAATCTGACAAATTCACCAGATGTTATGGATTTGAATTGACAACAGTCAATGTGATTGAAGCTTGTCCGGCGATGTCTGACCACCGCTCCAAACCCACTCACCAGGTTTTCGCCCCGCGTCGCTTGCGCGCGCTGAAGCCAGGTTCAGACGAGGCCGCGCTGGCGCGGGCTCAAAACCGCTTCGATGATCTCCAGGAAAATTTCCACGGCTGGATCATGGATGAGTTGGCCAAGCTCCTGCAGGCTTTGGACACCTTCGTCGACCGGCCAGAGCAGGGCACGCTGGCCGCGCTGCGTCGCGCCGCCCGAGACTTCGAGGCCAACGCCATCCAGTTGGGGTATCCGATCGCGAGCCGCATCGCCGCAAGCCTCGCGCGCTTGCTGGACGGAGGCTTCTCGGGTCCGGGAGCGGGCGGGCTGGCGCAAGGTCACGGCCAGGCGATAGCGTCCATCATCCGCTCCGGTCCGAACGAGAGCCAGAACGCCACGGCTCTCGCTTTGGCGGAGGCGCTGGAGTTGGCCGTCGGCCAAAGGGCGGCTCGGCCGGCGTGAGCGTCAGAAGCGCAGCATCACCCGCAGCCCCGGCCGGTTGTCCTCCAGCGTCACCCGGATGCCATGCAGTTCGGCGACTGCCGCCACAAGGCTGAGTCCAAGCCCGCTTCCGGGCGTGGTGCGATTGCGCTCGAGGCGGTAGAACCGCCTGAACACCTTGTCCCGTTCATCCGCCGGAATGCCGGGGCCGTCGTCGAAGATGACGCCCACAGGCCTGCCGTCCGCCCCGGGTGACAACTCCACCCCGATCGTCGAGCCCGGGGGAGCGTGCCGCATGGCGTTCTCCACGAGGTTGGCCAGCATCTGCGTCGTGAGCTCGCGGTCTCCCGCATAGGACAGGCGCGGCGCGATCCGGGTCACCAGCCGCTGCGAGCGGTCCTCGGCCACGGGGCCGTAGGCGTCGCCGATTGTTTCGAACACCGCGGACAGGTCGAAGGTGCGGAAGCCGGCCCGGCGCGATCCCGTCTCGATCTGCGCGATCCGCAGCAGGGCCTGGAAGGTGCCCAGGATGTTGTCGATGTCGGCCAGCGCCGCTTCCACCTCGTCCTGGTGCGCGGGGTCCTTCACCATGCGGTTGAGCCGCTCGAGCCGGCGGCGCAGGTGGGCCAGGGGCGTCCGCAGGTCGTGCGCCACGTCGTTGGAGACCTGCCGCATGCTCTCCATCAGGTCCTGAATGCGGTCCAGCATGACGTTGAGGTTGCCGGACAGCTGGTCGAGCTCGTCGTCGGATCCCTGGAGCGGAATGCGCTCCGACAGCCGTCCGCTGACGATGGTCCGGGCCGTCCGGTTGATCGCCTCGATCCGGCGCAGAAAACCCGCGCCGAGCAGCAGGCCGCCGGCGAGCGCCAGCACCACGGTCACCGCCAGGGAGCCCAGGAACGCGCGCAGCACCAGGGTGTCGAGGTCCTGCAGGTCCGTGAGGACGCGCCCAATCGCCAGGTATTCGCCCGTCGGCAGGACGGCGCCCCGAAACAGGGCGAGCTCCTGCGGCTCGCCGCTCGCCTCGCGCCGGTGCAGGGGCGCCACCTTGCGTTCGTAGAGCCCCTCCAGCGCCGGGCCGGGCTGGGTGTTTCCGGCGATCCGGCTGCCGTCCGCGCCCTGCAGGAGGTAGTAGCTCGACCGCGATTCTGCAGCGTTGCCGCGGGCGTCCACCTCCTGGCGCAACCTGTCGAGGCCCGCGCGCCTGTGCTCCTCGGCCAGCGCCGCCATCTCGGTCGCCAGCGAGGATCGCATCTGCTCGGCGCCGAAGGCCTGCACGCGCCAATAGGTGAACGCGAACAGCGCGATCGTCGAGACGCTGAAGATCGCCGCATAGAGCAGCGCGAGCCGGAACGCCGCGGTTCGCGTGAACCTAGGCAGGGTCACGAAGCAGGTATCCGGCTCCTCGCACCGTCTGGATCAGCATGCCCGGGAAATCCCGGTCCACCTTGCTGCGCAGGCGGCTGATATGGGTCTCGACGATGTTCGTCTGGGGGTCGAAGTGGAACTCCCACACGTTCTCCAGCAGCATCGTGCGCGTCACCACCTGCCCGGCGTGCCGCATCAGGAACTCCAGCAGCTGGAACTCCCGCGGCTGCAGGTCGATGCGCTGCCCCGCGCGGGTAACGGTGCGCTTCACGAGGTCGAGCTCCAGGTCGCCCACCTTCAGCAGCGTTTCGGCCGCGCCCAGCTTGGCGCGGCGCCCGAGCGCGTTGACCCGCGCGATCAGCTCCGCCGGGGCGAAGGGCTTGACCAGGTAGTCGTCCCCGCCCGCCTCCAGGCCCTCCACGCGGTCGTCGATGCCGGCGAGCGTGGTCAGGAACAGCACGGGCGTCCGCACATCGTCCTTGCGCAGGGTCCGCACCAGCGACAGCCCGTCCAGCGAGGGCAGCATGCGGTCCACGATCAGGGCGTCGTAGGGCTCGGCGAAGGCGGCCGCGAGGCCCTGCTTTCCGTCTGTCACCACCTCGACCGAATGGCCGAGCTCGCGCAGGCGCGAAGCGACGTCTTCCGCCATTTCAACATCGTCTTCGATCACAAGTAGCTTCATCGGCGCCACTCCCGGAACCCTTGCGCGTTGTCTAGCACGAAGCTGGCGCCTCGTTCAGCCGGCTTGTGCGAAGGCGCACCGAACCGCACCGCGGTCGGCGCCATTTGGTCCCCGCGGGCGGATGTGGTCGCCACGACACGGCCGCAGACGCATAGCGGGGGACAAACCGCCGGAGCACAACCTTGACTATGCAGTTTCAGGGGGAATCGGTCCACAGGATGGCGCACGCAATCCGCGCCGGAAGGACAACGATGATGAAGACCCTCGCCTCCACCGCGGCCGCGATGCTGGCCATGGGATCGGCGAGCCTCGCGGCCTGGCAGCCCGCCCGGGGCTCGGACGACGTCAAGCTTGACCTCATCGCCGCGTTGCAGGGCCGCTGCACGGCCCTGACGATCGCCGGCAAGCCCGGCGCCTGCAACCCCAAGGGCGGCGTCCTCGTGACTCGGCTCAAGAACAACCGCACGCTGGTGATGATCGGCATGGCCGACGGCAAGTCGGCCCTCACCTTCGTGGGCGAAGGCCCGAAGGGCGATGCGGAGCCCCTGGCCAACCTGCGCGTGTCGCGCGTGTATGTCGGCTCGGATCCCAACGCGCCCCACATCGAGGCCAAGGGCTCCTGCAAGCTGGCGGGCGAGGCCGGCGGCAAGCGCACCCTGGACTGCCAGGCGACGGACGCCGCGGGCGCGCGCTACAGCCTGGAGTTCGAGGGCGCCGGCGCGCCGGAGGTCCAGCGGTTCTGAGCTTCGGGGAGCAACGGCGTGAGCGCGGCGCGCTCCTGCGCCCTGAGCTCCTCGAAATGCTTGCGCGTGAGCTCCAGCCCCGCCTCGGTGTGACGCGGGCACTCCAGCGCGACCATGCGCTCGTAGAGCGCCAGGATGCGCCTGCGGCGCAATTCCACGTCGATGTGCGCCGCCCCGAACCGGGCGATCCCCCGCATCGCCTTGCCGGCGTCGCCGGGCGCCGCAGCCAGGCCCTGGCTGCGCAGGTCGCCCATCCTGGCCAGGTATTCGAGCGTTTCCCGCCGGATGGCCCCGCCATGGGACACGCAATCCTCCGCCCGCGCGACGCCTGTCCCTGCGACGAGGAGAGATGCGACAACCAACCACTTCATGACGCCGGCTCCGTTCTGGATACGCCGTGTCATACCGCGCCGCCCGTTGCGGAAACGCCTTCGAAGCCGGTCGCATTCGACAAACGTTTCGCGGGCGCAGCGCCTGCCGTGTAATCTTCGGTGGCGAGCGGTCGTCCTACTTGATGACGTTCGCCACCCCGGACAGGACGCGCCGGGTGCCTGTGAGGGTCTCCTCCTCGCCGGCCGTGGCGCGCGCGAAGGTCTCCTGCGTCTGCTCCAGGCTGGCCTGCTCGAACTGCCAGCACTCCTGGCTCACGGCCGTGCGATACAGCGCCAGGATCCGCTCCCGCTCGGCCCGGGCCGCCGACGTCAGCGAGGCGAAGCGCCCCACGGCCCGGATGACGGCCTCCTCGCCGCGGGGCAGGTAGGCGAGCGCGCGCCGGGCGTCCTGCATGTCGGTCATGATGCGCTGGTACTTCAGCGTCATCCCGCGCAGGTCGGCGGTGAGCTCGGGGCACGCGGTTTCGGCCCGCGCCGACATGGCGCCGAAGGGAATCGCCAGCGTGGCGATCAGCGCGGCAAGGGCGAGCCTGGGGGAACGGGGGGGCATGATCCAGCTCCGAAATACAATCTAAGCTTGCATAACCAGAGGCCTTGAAACCCCCGTTTGCACATCCCCTCAAATTGCGCGCATCAAAACAAAAAGGGCCGCCAAGCGGCGGCCCTTCCTGATCCGGATGGATCGGAGATCAGCGCGAGTAGAACTCGATGACCAGGTTCGGCTCCATCTGCACCGCGTACGGAACCTCGGCGAGGCCCGGGATGCGGGAGAGCTTGGCGGTCATCTTGGAGTGGTCGACCTCGATGTAGTCCGGCACGTCGCGCTCGGCGAGCTGGCTGGCTTCCAGCACGATCGCGAGCTGCTTCGAAGCTTCCTTCACCTCGATCACGTCGCCGACCTTGACCTGGTAGCTGGCGATGTTGACGCGGCGACCGTTCACGCGCACATGGCCGTGGTTGACGAACTGGCGAGCCGCGAACGGGGTGGCGACGAACTTGGAGCGGAACACCACCGCGTCGAGGCGGCGCTCGAGCAGGCCGATCAGGTTCTCGCCGGAGTCGCCCTTCAGGCGAAGCGCCTCCTCGTAGTACTTGCGGAACTGCTTCTCGGAGATGTTGCCGTAGTAGCCCTTCAGCTTCTGCTTGGCGCGCAGCTGCGTGCCGAAGTCGGAGAGCTTGCCCTTGCGGCGCTGGCCGTGCTGGCCGGGGCCGTACTCGCGGCGGTTCACGGGGCTCTTCGGACGGCCCCAGATGTTCTGGCCGAGGCGGCGGTCGATCTTGTACTTGGCCTGAACGCGCTTCGTCATCGCGGTTCCTCTTGGTGTTGGTGTTGGATGAGGAACGCGCCCTCCTCTGCCTCGCCTTGCGGCTCGGCCGACAGGCCCCTTGCGAGCGTTCGCGCAGGACCACGGGTGCGTCAAAAGCAACGCGGGCCAAACCCGGCCCGCGTCACGGGGGTGCTGATACAGAAAGCTGCTGGCCGAGTCAAACCCGCCTCGTCCTTGCGAGGAGCGAAGCGACGAAGCAATCCAGGGGGCTTGGCGCCGCTCTGGATTGCTTCGCTCCGCTCGCAATGACGGATTTCAGGCGTGCCTGCGCGCCTCCAGCTTTACCGTGGCTGGCCCGAAGCCTCACGCCACCCCGGCCAGCGGCATCGGCTCCACCTCGACGCGCGGCAGCCCGAACGCCTCGAGCGCCTGCCGCAGCGCGGCGGTCACGCCGTGTCCGCCGGTCAGAACCATGGTGGCGTCGTCCTCGCTCTCGTGGGCGAGCAGCGGGGCGCCGATGAGCTGCACGACGCGCCGCGCGATGGCGGGCGCCGGGTCGATCCAGGTGACCGGCCATGGCGCCAGGCGCTCCAGGCGATCCCGGACCAGCGGATAATGGGTGCAGCCCAGCACGACCACGTCGGTGCGCGGATCGCCTTCCGGGAAGCACGGCGCCAGCTCCGCCGCGAGCGCCGCGTCAGGCACGTCCTCGCCCTTCAGGACGGCCTCGCACAGCGCCGCAAGCGCGACAGACCCCACCAGCGTCACCCGGCAGGTCCCGGCGAACTCGTCGATCAGCGCCTGGGTGTAGTCCCGCTTCACCGTGCCGGGCGTGGCCAGCACGGCGATGTGCCGCGTCCGCGATCGCTCCGCTGCGGGCTTGATGGCCGGCACGGTCCCGACGAACGGGATCGGGAACCGGGCCCGCAGCGCCGGCAGGACCAGGGTGGACGCCGTGTTGCAGGCGATCACGACCAGGTCCGGCTGGTGGGTCGCCAGAAGGCGCTCGATCACGGCGACCACGCGCGCCACCAGCGTCGCCTCGTCCAGCCGGCCATACGGAAAGCCCGCGTCATCCGCCGCGTAGACGAACCGCGCGTCAGGACGCGCCTTCAGCACTTCCCGGAAAACCGTGAGTCCGCCGAGGCCAGAATCGAAGATGAGGATGGTGGGCGCGCGCGGCGGGGACATGGCGACGCCGTGATACTGAATTCCCGCCCAAAGATCGACCCGCATGGCGCCCACGCTCGTTGGTGAAGCCAGTACAACCGGCGCGCGTTAACGGGCGGTAACGAGACCCTCCAGCGTGCCCCTCTCCGTCATGGCCGGGCTGGTCCCGGCCATCCGCGCCCGGCCGCTCCGCGTGGATCCCCGGGACAAGCCCGGGGATGACGGGCGAAAGCCTCCGGGCGCCCCAAAATGTCCGGCGCCGATTCTCTCCGTCATGGCCGGGCTTGTCCCGGCCATCCACGCCCGGCCGTCCCGCGTGGATCCCCGGCACAAGCCCGGGGATGACGGGCGAAAGCCTCCGGGCGCCCCAAAATGTCCGGCGCCGATTCTCTCCGTCATGGCCGGGCTTGTCCCGGCCATCCACGCCCGGCCGTCCCGCGTGGATCCCCGGGACAAGCCCGGGGATGACGGGCGAAAGCCTCCCGGCGCCCCAAAATGTCCGGCGCCGAATCTCTCCGTCATGGCCGGGCTGGTCCCGGCCGTCCGCGCCCGGCCGCTCCGCGTGGATCCCCGGGACAAGCCCGGGGATGACGGGCGAAAGCCTTTCAGACGCCAGCCTGCCACCTCTCCACCGTCATCCCCGGCGGCCTGCGCAGCAGGCCGGGAAGGGGATCCAGGGGGCTGATCCAAAAATTCGGCCGTGAACCGGGTCACCCCGACGCGAGCGTTTGAAGGTAGCAGCGGGGGAGCACGCCGCGCGCCGCCCTGGATCCCCTTCACCCTCCGCGCCTTCGGCGCTCCGGCCGGGGATGACGGCTGAGAGCGGAATGCCGAAGCATGAACTTTCCCGGGGTCCGGGACCTGCGTCCGCGCCGCCCTATTCCCCCCGCGCCTCGGGTGTGCCCGGCTTCGTCCCCTTCGGCGTCTGCTTCGGGCCGCGGCGCTTTTTCGTCTGCGGCTCGCGCGGGCCTTCCACCAGGCGCACTACCATGCCGCGGAGCGTCCGGACGTCCTGCTCGGAGAGCTGCATGCGGTGGAAGATGTTGCGCAGGTTGCGGCTCATCACCGGCCGCTTGTGGGCGGGGCGGAAGAAGCCGCGCTCCTCGAGCTGGTCCTCCAGGTACTCGAAGAAGCTGAGCAGCATGTCGCGCGAGGCCGGACCCCACTTCTCCTTGCGCTCGAACGGCAGCGGCGCCTCCGCGCCCGCCATCCAGGCGTAGCCCGCCAGCAGCACGGCCTGGGCCAGGTTGAGAGACGCGTAGCCCGGGTTCACCGGATAAGTGAGGATCGCGTCCGCGAGCGCGATGTCGTCGTTCTCGAGACCGGTGCGCTCCCGCCCAAAGATGATTCCGACCTTTTGCCCGTCCGCCACGCGCCCGCGCAGGACCGGCCCGGCCTGCGCCGGTCCCACCACCTCCTTGCCCTGCCCGCGCTCGCGGGCCGTGGTGGCGTAGGTGAAATGGAGGTCGGCGACGGCCTCCTGCAGGGACCCGAACACCTGCGCCTGGTCCAGCAGGAACTCCGCCCCCGCGGCCGCCGCGCGGGTCTTCTGGTTCAGCCAGCGCTCGCGCGGCCGGACGATGCGCATCTCGGACAGGCCGAAATTCGCCATGGCGCGGGCCGCCATGCCGATGTTCTCGCCGAGCTGCGGCTCCACCAGGATGATGGCGGGCCCGCCCGAGAGGGCTTGGCGGGTGTGGTCGGTTCCGGCTCCGGGCATGTCGGGGTCTCGTCAGCGGCAGGCGAGGCAAGCCTTTACAGGATGAGGACGCCCTCAGGGGAGCCCGTTTTGCGCGTCCTTCTCGACAGGAACGCCGATTGAGCCGATAAGCAGCCGCCCGAACGCCACTTGGGACAGCCATGCCGACCCCCGCCGCCCCGGCCCGACGCCCCGGCCGCACCCTCATCATGGGCATCGTCAACGTCACGCCGGACTCCTTCTCGGACGGCGGCGACTTCTTCGATCCCGCCGTCGCGATCCGCCACGCCCAGCAGCTGGCGGCCGAGGGCGCCGACATCGTCGACCTCGGGGGCGAATCCACCCGCCCCGGCCACCAGCCCGTCGGCCCGGAGGAGGAGCAGCGCCGCGTGCTGCCCGTGATCGAGGCGCTGGCCCCGTCCCTGCCCGTCCCGATCTCCATCGACAGCTACCGGGCAGACACGGCCCGCAAGGCTCTCGCCGCGGGCGCCCGGATCATCAACGACGTCTGGGGCCTGCAGCGCGACCCCGAGATGGCCCGCGTGGCCGCGGACCACGACTGTGACGTGGTGGCCATGCACAACCGCGAGTCGATCGACGCCTCCCTGGACATCATCGACGAGTTCCGCCGCTTCTTCGATCGCACGATCGCCCTCGCCCAGGCGGCCGGCCTGCGCGAGGACCGTCTGGTGCTGGATCCCGGCATCGGCTTCGGCAAAAGCTGGGAGCAGAACATGGACGCCCTGCGCCGGGTCGCGGAGCTGAAGGCCTTCGGCTTCCGCGTGCTCGTCGGCGCCTCGCGCAAATCGTTCCTGCGCCGCGTCCTCGGTGAGGACATCGCCCCCAAGGACCGCCTCTTCGGCACCCTCGCCGCCCACGCCGCCGCCGTGGCGGGCGGCGCGGACATCATCCGCGCCCACGACGTGAAGGCCCACGTGGACGCCATCCGCACCCTGGACGCGCTCTGGCGCGCGTCGGCGTGAAACAGACCGCGCCATGTCTCTCCACCGTCATTGCGAGCGCAGCGAAGCAATCCAGGGTTGGCCGCTAGGCTCCCTGGATGGCTTCGTCGCTCCGCTCCTCGCAAGGACGAAAAAGGCCAACAGCCCGGACCGCTCTCGAGGAACCGACCGATGACCGACCGCATCACCCTGTCCCGCCTCGCGGTTTACGCCCGCCACGGCGTGCTGCCCGAGGAGGAGCGGCTGGGGCAGCGCTTCTTCATCACGCTCGTGTGCGAGCTCGACCTGCGTGCGGCCGGCGAAGCGGACGACTACAGCCTGGCGGTCTGCTACGGCGCCTTGGCGGACCTCGTGGTCGGCATCGCCACCCAGCGCCGCTTCCGCATCATCGAGGGCCTGGCGGAGGCCATCGCCGCCGAGGTGCTGGCCGCCCAACCCCGCGTCCAGGCTGTGACCGTGAAGGTCGAGAAGCCCGAGGCGCCCGTGCAGCACATCCTCGACACCGTGTCGGTCGAGATCGAGCGCCGCCGTGGCTAGGGCCTGGCTCAGCCTCGGCGCCAATATCGGGCCGGACGCCGCCGCTAAGCGCGCCGCGGTCGCGGAGGCGCTGGGGCGCCTGGAGGCGCGCGGCGCCCGGTTGGTCGCCCGCTCGTCGGACTATCGCACCCCGCCCTGGGGCCCGGTGGCGCAGGACTGGTTCGTGAACGCGTGCGCGGAGGTTGAGACCGATCTCGCCCCCGCCGACCTGCTCGCCCTGGCCCTCGCGGTGGAGCGCGACATGGGCCGCATCCGCGCCGAGCGCTGGGGGCCGAGGCTCATCGACGTGGACGTGCTGGCCTACGAGGGCGTGCGGCAGGACGGCCCGGACCTCACCCTGCCCCACCCGCGCATGCTGGAGCGGGCCTTCGTGCTGGTCCCCCTGGCCGAGATCGCACCGGACCTGACCGTGGATGGCGTGCGCGTGGCGGAGGCCCTGGCCAGCCTCGACCGAACCGGCATCGAGCGCCTACCTTAAACAATCGAGAACAAGTCGAGGCCGCTCGCCGCGACTTCCCCCTCCCCCTGTGGGGAGGGAGGCAGGGCCAGCCTGAACCGGCCTTTTCCCCCAGGCTCACAGGCGCACGGCCCAGTTGCAAACAGCGCCCATTCCCCACCAAAGGCGCGCTTTGCCGCCCCGGGTCGCGGTGCTATGAGGTGCGCCGACCCGGCCGGCCCCTGCGGGCGGGCCGCCGTTTTCCGCGCACGCCCTAGGTTGAGGAAAGGCTTTCCACGATGGCGAAGATCAAGGTGGCGAACCCGGTCGTCGAACTCGACGGCGACGAGATGACCCGGATCATCTGGCAGTACATCAAGGACAAGCTGATCCACCCCTACCTGGACATCGACCTCCAGTATTACGATCTCTCGGTCGAGAACCGCGACGCCACCAACGACCAGGTGACGGTCGACGCCGCGAACGCCATCAAGAAGGTCGGCGTGGGCGTGAAGTGCGCCACCATCACGCCGGACGAGGCGCGCGTGAAGGAGTTCAACCTCAAGGAGATGTGGAAGTCGCCCAACGGCACCATCCGCAACATCCTGGGCGGCGTGATCTTCCGCGAGCCGATCATCTGCAAGAACGTGCCGCGCCTGGTGCCGGGCTGGACCCAGCCGATCGTCGTCGGCCGCCACGCCTTCGGCGACCAGTACCGCGCCACCGATTTCAAGGTCCCCGGCAAGGGCCGCCTCACGATCAAGTTCGAGGGCGACGACGGCCAGGTGATCGAGAAGGAGGTCTTCAAGTTCCCGGGCGCCGGCGTCGCGCTGTCGATGTACAACCTCGACGACTCGATCCGCGACTTCGCCCGCGCCTCGCTGAACTACGGCCTGATGCGCAAGTATCCGGTCTACCTCTCCACGAAGAACACGATCCTCAAGGCCTATGACGGCCGCTTCAAGGACATCTTCGAGGAGATCTATCAGAACGAGTTCAAGGCGAAGTTCGACGCGCTCGGCCTCACCTACGAGCACCGCCTGATCGACGACATGGTGGCCTCGGCCCTCAAGTGGTCCGGCGGCTATGTCTGGGCCTGCAAGAACTACGACGGCGACGTGCAGTCCGACATCGTGGCCCAGGGCTTCGGCTCGCTCGGCCTGATGACCTCCGTGCTGATGACGCCGGACGGACAGACCGTGGAGGCCGAGGCCGCCCACGGCACCGTGACCCGCCACTACCGCGAGCACCAGAAGGGCAAGGAGACCTCGACCAACTCGATCGCCTCCATTTTCGCCTGGACCCGCGGCCTGGCGCACCGCGCCAAGCTCGACGACAACGCCGAGCTGGCCCGCTTCGCCAGCACGCTCGAGAAGGTCTGCGTCGACACCGTCGAGGCCGGCTTCATGACCAAGGACCTCGCCCTGCTGGTCGGCGCCGACCAGAAGTGGCTATCCACCACGGGCTTCCTGGACAAGATCGACGAGAACCTCCAGAAGGCCATGGCCGCCTGACCCTCAGGTCCAGGCCGAATCCGAAGGGAGCGCGGCGACGCGCTCCCTTTTTTCTGGGCGAAGCTCCATCATCGCGAGCGGATCGTCCGGGGCAGCGACGCCTAAACGTCGTGGAACGGATGCTCCGACAGGTTGCCCGGGGCGGCCTCGGCCTGTGCGGCGCGATCGCTGGCGATCTGGCGGATGCGCGCAGCGATATCGGGTCGATTGTCCATGAGCTTGCGCAGATCGGCGGCGTCCAGCACCAGCAACTGCGAGCGCACCACGGCCCGGATGGTGGCCGTGCGGCGCGCGTTGCGCAGGATGGCGATCTCGCCGAAGAACTGCCCCTCCCCCAGCAGGTGCCGCTTGCCGTGCTGGGTCTCGATCTCCACCTGCCCGCCGGCGATAAAGTACATGCTGTGGCCGACCTCGCCCCGGCTCACGATGACCTCGCCCGGCTGCGCCGTCTTGGAGCGCAGCAGCCGCATCACGGCCGCCACCTCCTCGGCCGACAGGTCCGAGAACAGCGGCACCCGGGCGATCATGCCCCACGTCACCACGAATTCGCGCCTGTGGATCACCTCCGCGAAGGCGGTCGCCACGATGCCCACCGGCAGCGCCAGCATCACGAGGCCCATGAGAGCGGTCACCGCCGCGATGAGCTTGCCGAGCGGCGTGATCGGCACCACGTCGCCATAACCCACCGTGGCCAGGGTGATCACCGCCCACCACATCGCGTCAGGGATGGTGCCGAACTTGTCCGGCTGCGCGTCCGCCTCGGCGAGATGCATCACCGCGGCCGTGGTGATCACCAGGCTGCCCAGGATCACCAGGCACGCCGCCAGCGCCCGCCGCTCGGCGTAGATCGCCTCCGTCAGCGAGCGCATGCCCGGCGAGTAGCGCATCAGCTTGAGGAAGCGCAGCAGCCTGAACACCACTAGCACGCGGAAATCCGCGGCGACGAAATAGGCCAGGTAGAACGGCAGGATCGCCAGGAGGTCGATCACCCCAGCCGGCGTCAGCGCATGCCGGAGGCGCGCCCGCCAGTGAGGCAGGTGCCGCAGGGCGGGATGCTCCGCCGAGGCCCAGAGCCGCAGGGCGTATTCCACGGTGAACACGAGCGCCGAGCAGAACTCGACGGCTACGAAGATCGGCTCGTAGCCCGCCCGCAGGCGCGGCACGGACTCGAGCACCACGGAGGCGACGCTCGCCACGATCCAGGCGATGATGAAGGCGTGCGCCGCGGAAGCGAGGCGGTCGCCGGGGACCGCCTGCTCCAGGATCTCGTAGGCGCGGTGGCGCGCCCGCGCGAGGCGGGCCTTGGGGGAATGACGCCGAAGCGCCCTCAAGCCGCGCCGATCGCCGCCTCGATGGCGGCGAGCGCCTCACCAGACTTGGACCCGTCCGGGCCGCCCGCCTGGGCCATGTCCGGCCGGCCGCCGCCGCCCTTGCCGCCGAGCTTCTCGGAGGCGATGCGCACGAGGTCCACGGCGTTGAAGCGGCCCGTGAGGTCGGGCGTCACCGCCACCACCACGCCGGCCTTCCCGTCCTCGGCCGTGGCGACCAGCGCCACGACGCCGGAGCCCACCTGCTTCTTGCCCTCGTCGGCGAGGCCCTTGAGGTCGCGCATCTCGACGCCGGCCACCGCGCGGGCCATCAGCTTGACGCCGTTGACCTCCTTCACGGCCGCGTCGCCGGCCTTGCCGCCGCCCATGGCGAGCGCCTTGCGGGCCTCGGCCAGCTCGCGCTCCAGCTTGCGGCGCTCGTCCAGGAGCGCTGCGAGGCGGTCCGTCGCCTCCGCGGCCGGCGCCTTGATAAGCCCCGTGATTCCCTTCAGGCGCTTGCTGTCGTCCACGAGATGCCGGCGGGCTCCTTCGGCCGACATGGCCTCCAGGCGCCGCACTCCGGCCGCGACCGCGCCCTCGGACACGATGCTGACCACGCCGATGTCGCCCGTACGGCGCACATGGGTGCCGCCGCACAGCTCCACCGAAAAGGCCGGCGCGTTGGAGCCGGGATGACGCGGGCCGCCCATGGAGACCACGCGCACCTCGTCACCATACTTCTCGCCAAACAGCGCCCGGGCGCCCGACTCGATCGCTTCGTCCACGCCCATCAGGCGGGTGACCACGGGATCATTCTCCCGCACCACGCGGTTCACGATGGCTTCGACCTGGTCGAGTTCCTCCTCGCTGATCGGCTTGGGGTGCGAGAAGTCGAAGCGCAGGCGGTCGGGCGTCACCAGCGAGCCCTTCTGGGCGACGTGGTCGCCCAGCACCTGGCGCAGCGCCTCATGGAGCAGGTGCGTGGCCGAGTGGTTCGCCCGGATGGCGCCCCGGCGGTCGTGGTCGACCTCGAGCTCCAGCGCTTCGCCCACCCGCAGCGTCCCGCTCTGCACGGTCACCGAATGGGCGAACACGTCCCCAAGCTTCTTCTGCGTATCCTTCACGACGACCGAGACGTCCGCCGAGTGCATGCGGCCGGTGTCGCCCACCTGGCCGCCGGATTCGGCGTAGAACGGCGTCTGGTTCAGGAGCACGACGCCGTCCTGGCCGGCCTCGAGCGCGTCGACCGGCTGGCCGTCGCGGATCAGCGCGGTCACCACGCCTTCGGCGGTCTCCGTGTCGTAGCCCAGGAACTCGGACGCCCCGACCTTCTCCTTCACGGAGTACCAGACGGCCTCCGTGGCGGCCTCGCCCGAGCCGGCCCAGGCGGCGCGCGCCATTTCGCGCTGGCGCTCCATGGCGGCGTTGAAGCCCTCCACGTCGACCCCGATGTCGCGCGAGCGCAGCGCGTCCTGCGTCAGGTCGAGCGGGAAGCCATAGGTGTCGTAGAGCGTGAAGGCCACCTCGCCCTTGAGGCTCTGGCCTGCCCCGAGGTTGCGGGTCTCCTCGTCCAGGATGGCGAGGCCGCGCTCCAGCGTCTTGCGGAAGCGGGTCTCCTCCAGCTTCAGCGTCTCGGTGATCAGCGGCTCGGCGCGCACCAGCTCCGGATAGGCGTGGCCCATCTCGCGCACCAGGGCGGGGACCAGGCGGTACATCAGCGGCTCGCGGGCGCCGAGCAGCTCGGCGTGCCGCATGGCGCGGCGCATGATACGGCGCAGGACATAGCCGCGGCCCTCGTTGGAGGGCAGCACGCCGTCCGCCACCAGGAACGCCGAGGCGCGCAGGTGGTCGGCGATGACCTTGTGGCTGGCGCGGCCCGGCTCCACGCCCGTCGCCTCGGCGACGGCGCGGATGAGCGCGCGCATGAGGTCGGTCTCGTAGTTGTCGTGCGTGCCCTGCAGCACGGCCGAGATGCGCTCCAGGCCCATGCCGGTGTCGATGGAAGGCTTGGGCAGCAGCAGGCGCTCTCCGGGCGCGACCTGCTCATACTGCATGAACACGAGATTCCAGATCTCGATGAAGCGGTCGCCGTCCTCGTCCGGCGAGCCGGGAGGGCCGCCGGGAATCTTGTCGCCGTGGTCGTAGAAGATCTCGGAGCACGGCCCGCAGGGGCCGGTGTCGCCCATCGCCCAGAAGTTGTCCGAGGTCGGGATCCGGACGATCTTGGAGTCCGGCAGGCCGGCGATGCGCTTCCAGAGCGAGTGGGCCTCGTCGTCCTCGTGGTACACGGTGACCATGAGCTTCTCGACCGGGAGGCCGTATTCCTTGGTGACCAAGTTCCAGGCGAGCTCGATGGCCCGCTCCTTGAAGTAGTCGCCGAAGGAGAAGTTGCCCAGCATCTCGAAGAAGGTGTGATGCCGGGCGGTGTAGCCCACGTTGTCGAGGTCGTTATGCTTGCCGCCGGCGCGCACGCACTTTTGCGACGTGGCCGCGCGCGAATAAGGCCTCTTCTCCACCCCGGTGAAGACGTTCTTGAACTGAACCATGCCGGCGTTCGTGAACATCAGGGTGGGGTCGTTGCGCGGCACGAGCGGACTCGACGGCACGATCTCGTGGCCGTTCTTGGCGAAGTAGTCCAGGAAGGTGGATCGGATCTCGTTGACGCCGCTCATGTGTCGCTCGAAGTGGGCGGCCGTCGGGCCGCTGGACTGATCTCGCCGCGTTTGTAGTGCATGCGCCGCCACAATGGAAACCGGTTTCGTGGCCGCAATGCCGGAAAGATCAAGGGTTTTCGGTGAGGACGCTCCTGCCCGGACGGGCCGTGTGCCCACCCTCCCCTCGAGGGGAGGGTCGTCGGGCCCAGTCCGGCGGGGTGGGGTGGCCTGCGCCTGGCGAGCGCGACCGGACCTGCAGCGTTGCTCTCCACGCCCTGCCTCACCCCACCCCGGCCCTGCGGGCCGACCCTCCCCCTTAAGGGGAGGGTGAGCCTCGGCGCCGCTCTTCACCGTTATTGCGAGCGAAGCGAAGCAATCCAGAACTTCTCCTGAACGCTCTGCTATGTCGCTCATCGGATCCGGCGCCTGGATTGCTTCGTCGCTGCGCTCCTCGCAATGACGGTGGAAAGGCGTGTTCTCCAAACGAAAACCGGCGCCGCTCGGGGGAAGCGGCGCCGTGCGGGCTCGGGCGGGCGGATCGCCCGGACGGCGGTTTCTCAGGCCTCGCCTTCGTCCAGGTCTTCGGCCGTCGGGCTGACGCTGTCGAGGATGCGCTCGGCCAGGAGGCCGGCGTTCTGGCGGATCTGGGCCTCGATCCTGGCGGCCACGTCCGGGTTCTGCTTCAGGAAGCCCTTGGCGTTCTCGCGGCCCTGGCCGAGGCGCTGGCTGTCATAGGAGAACCAGGCGCCGGACTTCTCGACGATGCCGGCCTTGACGCCGAGGTCGATGAGCTCGCCCACCTTGGACACGCCCTCGCCGTACATGATGTCGAACTCGACCTGCTTGAACGGCGGGGCCACCTTGTTCTTCACCACCTTGACGCGGGTCGTGTTGCCGATCACCTCCTCGCGGTCCTTGATGGAGCCAACGCGGCGGATGTCGAGGCGCACGGAGGCGTAGAACTTGAGCGCGTTGCCGCCCGTGGTCGTCTCGGGCGAGCCGTACATGACGCCGATCTTCATGCGGATCTGGTTGATGAAGATGACCATGCAGTTGGAGCGGGAGATGGAGGCCGTGAGCTTGCGCAGGGCCTGGCTCATTAGGCGCGCCTGCAGGCCCGGCTGCACCTCGCCCATCTCGCCCTCGATTTCGGCGCGCGGCACCAGCGCGGCCACCGAGTCGACCACGAGCACGTCGATGGCGCCCGAGCGCACCAGCGTGTCCGTGATCTCCAGAGCCTGCTCGCCGGTGTCCGGCTGGGAGATGAGCAGGTCCTCCAGGTTGACGCCGAGCTTGCGGGCGTAGACCGGGTCGAGCGCGTGCTCGGCGTCGATGAACCCGCACACGCCGCCGCGCTTCTGCGCCTCGGCCACCGTGTGGAGCGCCAGCGTCGTCTTGCCCGACGATTCCGGGCCATAGATCTCGATCACGCGGCCACGCGGCAGGCCGCCGACGCCCAGCGCGATGTCGAGGCCGAGCGAGCCGGTGGAGACGGTCTCGATCTCGACCGCCTTCTCGTTCTTGCCCAGCCGCATGATCGACCCCTTGCCGAAGGAGCGTTCGATCTGCGAGAGCGCTGCGTCCAGCGCCTTGGCCTTGTCCATGGATTGCCCTTCGACGAGTCGGAGAGAGGGTTGCGACATTGCAGGCGATCCTTATGGCACGAGCGAGAAACGAGTCTCAACCGAGACAAGCCGATCTGATCACGCTTTGTTCTCGCTCGCAAGTTCTTTTTTTGTTCTACCCACTACAACCATGACTCCACCCGCCCGATGCTGCGGAACCCGCGCCACGCTGGCGTCGCTGACCAGGATCCTCGCTGCTCTAGCCCGTCATGGCCGGGCTTGTCCCGGGGATCCACGCACTGCCCCAGGGCGTGGATCCCCGGGACAAGCCCGGGGATGACGGTGGCGGGATTGCATGAAGCCCGCACGGAACTTCGGCGCGGATCTCGTATCGACCTGCCGCCGCCGTCATGGCCGGGCTTGTCCCGGCCACCCACGCACTGCCCGAGGGCGTGGATCCCCGGGACGAGCCCAGGGATGACGGGGGAATTGCATGGAGCCGGCACGGAACTTCGGCGCGGATCTCGTATCGACCTGCCGCCGCCGTCATGGCCGGGCTTGTCCCGGCCACCCACGCACTGCCCGAGGGCGTGGATCCCCGGGACGAGCCCAGGGATGACGGGGGAATTGCATGGAGCCGGCACGGAACTTCGGCGCGGATCTCGTATCGACCTGCCGCCGCCGTCATGGCCGGGCTTGTCCCGGCCACCCACGCACTGCCCGAGGGCGTGGATCCCCGGGACGAGCCCAGGGATGACGGGGGAATTGCATGGAGCCGGCACGGAACTTCGGCGCGGATCTCGTATAGACCTGCCGCCGCCGTCATGGCCGGGCTTGTCCCGGCCATCCACGCCCTGCCCACAGGGCGTAAATCCCCGGGACGAGCCCGGGGATGACGGTGGCGGGATTGCATGAAACTCGCACGGAACTTCGGCGCGGATCTCGTATCGACCTGCCGCCGCCGTCATGGCCGGGCTTGTCCCGGCCACCCACGCACTGCCCGAGGGCGTGGATCCCCGGGACGAGCCCAGGGATGACGGGGGAATTGCATGGAGCCGGCACGGAACTTCGGCGCGGATCTCGTATCGACCTGCCGCCGCCGTCATGGCCGGGCTTGTCCCGGCCATCCACGCCCTGCCCACAGGGCGTAAATCCCCGGGACGGGCCCGGGGATGACGGTGGCGGGATTGCATGAAACTCGCACGGAACTTCGGCGCGGATCTCGTATAGACCTGCCGCCGCCGTCATGGCCGGGCTTGTCCCGGCCATCCACGCCCTGCCCCCAGGGCGTAAATCCCCGGGACGAGCCCGGGGATGACGGTGGCGGGATTGCATGAAACTCGCACGGAACTTCGGCGCGGATCTCGCATGGACCTGCCGCCGCCGTCATCCCCGGGCTCGTCCCGGCCATCCATGTCCTGCCCGAAGGCGTGGATCCCCGGGACGAGCCCGGGGATGACGGTGGAGGGGAAGCATGAAAGCGTTACGGGCGCGGCCCGGGAGTTCGCGCCACCTTCGCCCCGCGCGGGGAGGGCGTGCGCCGCCTCACCCCAGCGCCGTCTTCACCGCCTCGATCAGCTGCTTCAGCGTGAAGGGCTTGGGCAGGAAGGAGAAATCCTCCCCGTCCGGCAGGTTCTTGTTGAAGGCCTCCTCGGCGTAGCCGGACACGAAGATCACCTTGGCCTTGCCGTCGCGCTTGCGCAGCTCGCGGAGCAGCGAGGGGCCGTCCATCTCGGGCATGACCACGTCCGAGACCACGAGGTCGATCGCGCCGCCCTGCTCGTCGAAGACCTGCAGAGCCTCCACGCCGGAGGCGGCCTCCAGCACGGTGTAGCCGCGCTGGGCCAACGCGCGGGCTCCGAAGGCGCGCACGGCCTCCTCGTCCTCCACCAGCAGCACGGTGCCGTTGCCGGTGAGGTCGGCGTTGGGCTTCGGCTTGGCCGGGGCGACCGCCTTGGCGTCGCCCTTGGCGCCGGCCGCGGCGGCCGGGGCCTCCTCGGCGTGCTCCTCGCCGCTGTGGCGGGGCAGGTAGATGCGGAACGTGGTGCCGCGCCCGACCTCGCTGTCGCAGAAGATGTAGCCGCCCGACTGCTTGACGAAGCCGTACACCATGGAGAGCCCCAGGCCCGTGCCCTTGCCCACCTCCTTGGTGGTGAAGAACGGCTGGAAGATCTTCTCGATGATCTCCTGCGGGATGCCGGTGCCGCTGTCCTGGATCTCGATCAGCACGTAGTCCGCCGCCGGCATCACCTGCTCGCCCGCCGCCACCGGCTCGGTGGCGTGCACGTTGCTGGTGCGGATGGCGAGGCGCCCGCCCTCGGGCATCGCGTCGCGCGCGTTCACGGCCAGGTTGACGATCACCTGCTCGAACTGGGTGAGGTCGGCCCGCACCGGCCACAGGTCGCGGCCGTGGCGCACGTCGAGCTCCACACGCTCCCCAAGGAGGCGCTTCAGCAGCATGCCCAGGTCGGAGAGCACCTCGCCGAAATGCATCACCTGCGGCCGCAGGGTCTGGCGGCGCGAGAACGCCAGCAGCTGGCGCACGAGGCCGGCCGCCCGGTTGGCGTTCTGCTTGATCTGCATGATGTCCTGGAAGGACGGGTCGGTCGGCCGGTGGTTCACGAGCAGCAGGTCGGCGTAGCCCATGATGCCCTGCAGCACGTTGTTGAAGTCGTGCGCCACGCCGCCGGCGAGCTCGCCCACCGCTTGCATCTTCTGCGCCTGGGCGAACTGCGCTTCCAGCGCCCGCTGCTCGGTGGTGTCGAGCGCGTAGACGATCCCCGCCTCGCCGTCCTCGGCCTCGTGCTCCACCGCGGTGACGAAGAAGCGGGCCGAGCGGGTGCCCTCCCCGGCGAGCGACAGGTCGATGGGCGCGATGTCGCCACGGCCCTGGGCGGCGGACGCGATGGCGGCCGTGAGCTGTTCGCGGTCGCGGTCCGCCACCACGGCCTGGATGGTGCGCGCCTCCGCGGCGTCGTGGCCCTTGAAGGCGCCGCCGAACAGCTTGGCGAAGGGCCCGTTGGTGCGCGCGATGCGGCCGTGCCGGTCGATGGTCGCGATGGCGAGCGGCGTGTTGTTGAAGAAGCGCGCGAAGCGCACCTCGGCGGCGCGCTGGCCCTCGGCCACGTCCTCGCCGGCGGAGCGGTTGAGCACCAGCGTGCGCGAGGGGCCGGGCGTGCCGTCATACGCGTAGGCCACGCTGTGGAACAGCCGCACCGGCAGGGACTGGCCGCCCCGGCGCCGCAGGTCGAGGTCGTGGATCTCCGTGCGCACCTCGCCGGCGCCGCCCATCACGCCGGTGAGCAGCGCGCCGCCGTCGCCGGGGACCAGGTCCGACAGCTTCAGCCCGCCGGAGCCGAACTGGGCGAGGTCGTAGTCCAGCCACCCCGCCAGTGTGGCGTTCATGTAGATGACGTCGCCGGCGGCGTCGACGGACAGGAAGCCCGCCGGCGCGTGGTCCAGGTAGTCGATGGCGTGCTGGAGTTCCTGGAAGACGTTCTCCTGCCGCTCGCGCTCGCGGGTCACGTCCGCGATGGTCCACAGCGTGGCGCGCCGGCCAGTGGGGCGGTCCACGGGGCGCACGCGAACGCGGTACCAGGCCACGCCCTCCAGGGCGCCGAGCGGGGGCGAGAGGCGGATCTCTTCGGAGGCGCTCTTGCTCTCCCGCGCCGCCTGGGCCAGGCGGTAAATGGCCTCCGACACGTCCGCGGAGCCGGTGAACAGCCGCTCCGCGGTGAGCGCCGCGTCGGCGCTGCGCGCCCCGGCGAAGCGCAGGTAGGCGCCGTTGGCGTAGGCGACGCGCCCGTCCGCCTCCACCACCAGCAGGCCCTCGGCGGCGCTGTCGGCGACCGACTTGGTCAGGTCGTTGCGGCTGGTCTTGCCGGCGAACTCCACGATGCCGACCGCCCCGGCGAAGAGGGCGAAGACGCCCACCACGGCGAGCAACGCGAGCAGCCCCATGATCAGCGGCTGCGCCTTCTCGCTCGCCACCAGCGACAGCGCGATGGCCGCGCCCACCAGCACGCCGGCGAGCGCCAGCAGCATCACGGCGCTGCCGGAGCGCTGCGGCCGGTCCGCCCCGGCGGCGGGCGCGCCTGCGATCATCGCGTCCTGTCCTGCCCGGTCACGTGAAGCCATGGTCCATCCGTCCGCCGCCGTCATGCGCGCCTCCGGCGCAGGCGCATCACGTAGCCGATCACTTCGGCCACGGCCTTGTAGTGTTCGACCGGGATGTCCTGATCGAGTTCAACCGCCTTGTAAAGCGCGCGGGCGAGCGGCGGATTTTCAACGACGGGCACTCCGTTCTCCTCCGCCAGCGCGCGGATGCGCAGCGCGACCGCGTCGAGGCCCTTGGCCACGCACTGCGGCGCCTGCATCCCGGGTTCGTATTGCAGCGCCACCGCGAAGTGGGTCGGGTTCATGACGACCACCGTGGCCTGGGGCACCTTGGCCATCATGCGCTGGCGCGCCTGCTTGGCGCGCAGCGCCCGCAGCTTGGCCTTCACCTCGGGATTGCCCTCCGTCTCCTTGTGCTCTTCCTTGAGCTCCTGCTTGGTCATCCGCTGGCGGTTGTACCAGCTGATGCGCTGGTAGACGTAGTCGCCCCCGGCGATCACCGCGTAGATGATCAGCACCGCCTTCATCAGCGTGAGCGCCTCGGCCTTCACGGCCGGCAGCAGCAGCGCCACGTCCAGGGTGGCGAAGCTCTCCATGCGGGCGATCTCCGGCCACACCGCCATGTAGATCGCCGCCCCCACCACGCCGATCTTCAGCAGCCCCTTCAGGAACTGGACGAAGGCCTCCTTGCCGAAGACGCGCTTGAACCCCGCCATGGGCGAGATGCGCGACAGCTGCGGCGCCAGCGGCTCCGTGGTGATCATCGGCCGGTGCTGCGCCATGGCGCCCGCGAGCCCGGCGAAGAGGATCACGCCCAGCGGCAGCGCCAGCGCCGACAGCCCGGCCCACAGGGCGTATGTCCCGTAGGCCTTGAGCGCCCCCGGCTCCGCCGGCACGTTCCCCGCCTGGGAGAGCAGCCCCTGCAGCATGCCCTTGAGCGACCCGGCCGCCGTGTCCCCCACGGCGGCGAGCGCCAGCGTGCCGCCGGCCAGCACGAACCAGGTGTTGATCTCCTGGCTCTTGGCGACGTCGCCGCGCTCGATCGCCTGTTGCAGGCGCCGGAGGGACGGCTCTTCTGTGCGGTCTTCCTGGTCGGTGTCCGCCATGCGTCACCCCGGCGTCGCGAACGGGACCAGGAAGTCGGAGACCTCCCGCAGGAAGATGCCCATCATCAGCCCGATGGACGCGAGCAGGATGACGAAGCCGATCAGGATCGTCGCCGGCATGCCCAGGAAGAACACCTGCAGCGCCGGCATGAGCCGGGACAGCACGCCCAGCCCCAGGTTGATGATCACCCCGAACACGATGAACGGCGCCGCCACCTGCACGGCGATGGCGAAGCCCTTGCCCATGGTGGAGAGCGCCAGCATGGCCGCGTCCCCGGGAGGCGGCGGCGCGCCGGGCGGCAGCGCCGCGTAGCTGCCCCCGATGGCGGCGATCACCACGTGGTGCCCGTCCGTGGCGAACAGCAGCGTGACGCCCAGCATGGTGAGCAGGTTGCCGAGCGCCGCCGCCTGGCCGCCCTGGGACGGGTCCACCGTTTCGGCGAAGCCGAGCCCGAGCGCCTGGGACACGAAGTTGCCCGCCGTCTGCAGGCTCGCCACCACGATGCGGGCGCACAGCCCGATCATCAGCCCGATGGCGAGCTCCAGGAAAAGCGTCGTGAACACCGCATTGCCCTGCGTCGCCTGCGGCGGCAGGGCGGCGCGCACCGTCGGCGTCATGGCGAGCGACAGGAAGATCGCCAGCGCCAGCCGCACCCGCGCCGGGGCCATGCGCTCGCCCAGCGCCGGCATCAGCATCACGAGGACGCCGACGCGCGCGAACACGATCATGAACAGGGCCGCGATCCCCGGCCCGAAGGTGAACGACATCCAAGCCCCGCCCCGCGCAGTCCCGGCTGGGAGCGGCGGGCCCCATCCCGCCTGCGCGACGGCGGTCACCTTAACCGCCTGTTGCGATTCGCGCCGCGACCCGCGTCATGTATCCCGCCAGCGCGTCGCCCATGAACGGAAGAAGCAGCAGCATCGCGAGCCCCAGCACGATGATCTTCGGCACCGCGACAAGCGTCTGCTCCTGGATCTGCGTCAGCGCCTGCACGAGCGAGATCACCACGCCCACGGCCAACGCCACGAGCATCAGCGGGCTCGCCACCTTGAGAAACGTGAAGATGCCGTCCCGCGCGACATCCAGAACTTCCGGTCCCGTCACTGCGCCCCCGCTCTCTTGGGCCCCAAGACCCGCTTCGTCTTCTCGCACACGCCTCTCAGCCCTCTCCCCGTCATCCCCGGCGGCGCGAAGCGCCGGGAAGGGGATCCAGGGCCGCCCGCGCCGGGCTTGCCCGGTTCCGCCCTTGCAGGACAGCGCGGGGGCCTGCCGGGCTCTCGTCACCGAAGAGGGGGCGCCAGGTTGCCCCTGGATCCCCTTCCCCTCCGCCGCTCCGCGGCTCCGGCCGGGGATGACGGCGCAAACCGCACTCGATCTCTCTCCGTCATGGCCGGCTCGTCCCGGCCATCCACGCCCACGCCGACCGCGTGGATCCCCGGGACAAGCCTGGGGATGACGAACACGGCGAAGAACCTCTCTCCGTCATGGCCGGGCTTGTCCCGGCCATCCGCGCCCGCGCCGACCGCGTGGATCCCTCGACAATCGCAGGGACGACGAACACGGCGAAGAACCTCTCCCGTCATGGCCGGGCTTGTCCCGGCCATCCACGCCCCGCCGCCCGCGTCAATCCGCGGGAAAGTCCCGGGGATGACGGCGAGGCGTCTGCGTCTTCCTCTCCCCGCCCGGGGAGAGGCTCGAGCCCCTTAGATCTGCATCCGCATGATCTCCTCGTAGGCGGAGATCACGCGGTCGCGCACGGCCACCAGCGTCTCGAGAGCGGTCTCCGATTCGGCCACCGCGGTGACGACGTCCACCATGTCGGCCTTGCCCGCCGCGGCCTTGGCGGCCTGCTGGTCGGCCTGTTTCCCGGCGTCGGCCACCGTCTGCAGCACGTTGGTGAGCGCGTCCGCGAAGCTTCCGCCCTGGGCGCCGGCGACGGCCTTGCCGGCCGTGGGGGTCGCGAGTCGCTGCGTGGCGGCGTAGGCGCCGGCCGCGAAGGTGGGGCTGGCCATGGCGGGTCTCCGTCAGGTCGCGGGCGCTTACGCCCGCAGGATCTCGAGCGTCTTCGCCAGCATGCGGCGCGTACTGCTGATGACGTTCAGGTTGGCTTCGTAGCTCCGCTGCGCCTCGCGCATGTCCATCTGCTCGATCAGCGGGTTGACGTTCGGGTATTTCACGTCGCCATTGCGGTCCGCCGCGGGGTGCCCGGGCTCGTGCTTCACCTCGAACGGCTTCGGGTCGCGCCGGACGCGCCCCATCGCGACCGTCTGCGCGTCGAGCTCGCGCTCGAAGCGATGGTCGAAGGTGGGGATCTTGCGCCGGTAGGGCTCGCCGCCGGGCTTCAGCGCCGTCGAATCGGCGTTGGCGATGTTCTCGGAGATGATTCGGATGCGGCCGGCCTGGGCCTTGAGGCCGGAGGCGGCGATCGAGAGCGAGCGCAGGAAGTCCATGATGCGTCAGGCCTTCTTGCCGATGGCGATCTTGATCATGCCGAGGCTCTTCGAATAGAGGCTCGCCACCGTCTGGTAGTCCATCTGCGTGTCGGCGAGCCGGGTCATCTCGTCCTCGAGCGAGACCGCGTTGCCGGAAGGCCGGGTCTCGAACTTGGCCGCCCCGCGGGAGCCGGGCGCCGAGCCGCCCGCAGCGCCGCCGAGGTGCCCCGGGCTGGTCGCCTCCAGGCGGACGCCGCCGCCCCCGGCGGAAAGCTCGAACGGTTTGAGGTCCTTCGGACGAAAATTCGGCGTGTCCGCATTCGCGACGTTTTCGGCCAGCACTTTCTGCCGCGTCTGCAGCCACTGCATGCGCGTTTTCAGCTGGTCGACGAGGGACAGTCCCATTCCGCTCATGGCGGTCTCCGAGGCAGGTGGGCAAAAAATGCCGCCCGCATGGTTAATGGGCGGTAAACGAGTTCCGGTGGAGCGCGGGTGTTGGGGGCTTGACGCACGCAAGCGAAAAAATGCGTGTTATGTTCAGGCTGCGGGTGGGGCCCCGCAGGCGCGCGTGTTGGGAGTGTTTCAGCGTTGCAATCGATATTCGGAATGAACTTGCCGACGCCGGCGGTGTGGGCCGTGGCGTTCGTCGTGATCTTCATCCTGCTGGCGCTCTTCGCGCTGCTGCTGCGGCGCGTCGCAGGCGCCCGGCTGAACCTGCCTGGCGGCGTGGCCCGCAACCGGCAGCCGCGCCTGGGCGTGGTTGACGCCTATGATCTCGACCGGCAGCGCCAGTTGGTGATCATCCGGCGGGACAACGTGGAACACCTCCTGATGATCGGAGGTCCGAACGACCTCGTGATCGAGCCGACCATTGTGCGCGCCGGGCATGCGGCGCGCGACATGTTCCCCGAGCCGGCCCGGCCGGAGCCGACGCGGCCCGATCTGCCGCGGCCCGAGACGATTCGCCCGGACCTGCCGCGCCCTGAGACGCACCGGCCCGAGCCCCAGCGTCCGGAGCACCGTCCGGAGCCCCGGCCAGAGCCGCAGCCCGTCGCCGCGAACGCGCCCGTGCCGCCCGTCGCCGCCATGCCGCCGCGGCCTGCGCCCGAGCCTCAGCGCAATCCGCCGCCTCCCCCGCCGCGGCGTCCCGACGTGATTCGCCCGGAGCCGGACCTGCGCGCCGATCCGGTCCTCCGTCCCGAGCCCGCGATGCGGCCCGAGCCCGTGCTGCGCGCCGAAGCGCGGCCCGAGCCGGCCCGTCCGGCGCGTCCCGAGCCTGTCGCCAGGCCGGTCCAGCCCGAGCGCGCAGCCCCGCCGCCCCCGCCCCGGCCCGC
>NZ_PVZS01000013.1 GCF_003004785.1 Alsobacter soli | reverse complement strand
TGCGCAGACCGCCGGGGATGACGGCGAGAATCGGCTAGGGTGGCGCCATGTCGTCGGCCTCAGCTTCCCGAAGCCTCATCGCAGCGAGCTTGCTCCTCGCCGTCGCGGCAACAGCCGCCCAGGCCCAGCAAGTCCCCGAGCACGCCATGCGCTACAAGCGCGACAGCGGTGGGAATTGCACGGCCATGATCCCCTATTACGGCCCCGCCGCGCTCTGGATCGGGCGCATCGCGGCGCAGCGGCCCATGAACACGTCGTCGGACCGCATCTTCACGGACGCGCGCACCGCCGAGCGCTGCTTCTTCACCGAGATGGAGTGCCGGACCTGGCTGGCCCGCCTGACCCTGGACTGGGCGCCCAAGCCCGGCTTCGCGACCTGCGAGCCCGGCGGCGGCGTCCTCATGCGCGGCGGAAGGGGACCCGTAAAGCCTTGAACAACGCCAGCAGCGCGGCCCCGTAGACGGCCGCGCCCACGATCCCGAGGAGGGCCAGCTGCGCCTCGTTGCGCAGGGAGGGCAGAGCGGAGACGGCCGCCGCCGAGGGCGCCCGGCCGAGCACGGCCACGACGGTCAGCGCCAGCGCCGACACCGCCACCGCCACCGCCGTGCGCCGCAGGGCCGTATCCGGCGCCAGCAGGTCGCGCCGCGCAGCCAGCCACGTCAGCAGCCCCACATTGATCCAGGCGCCCACGCCGGTCGCCAGCGCCAGGCCGGCGGCGCCCAGTGGCTTGTAGAGCGCCAGCTTGAGCAGCACGTTCAGCGCCAGCCCGGAGAAGGAGGCGATCAGGGGCGTGGCCGTGTCCTTGCGCGCATAGAAGGTCGCCGTTGCGGAGCGGATCAGCACCACCGCCGGCAGGCCCATGCCATAGGCGGCCAGCGCCGCAGCGGCCTCGCGCGCGGCTGCGTCGTTGAAGGCCCCGCGCATGTAGACCGCGCGCACCACCAGGTCCGGGATCGCCAGGAACGCCACCAGGAACGGGGCCGACAGCGCGAGCGTGAACGCCACCGCGCGGTTCTGCGCCGATTGCGCCCCGTGGACGTCGCCGGCCGCAAGCCGCTTGCTCATGGTCGGCAGCAGCACGGTGCCGGCCGCGATGCCGATCACGCCGACCGGCAGCTGGTAGAGCCGGTCCGCGTAGTTCAGCGCCGACACGGCCCCGGTGGGCAGCAGCGAGGCGATGATGGTGTCGGCGAACATGGCGATCTGCACGCCCGCCGAGCCCACCACGGCGGGCCCGAGCGTGCGGAAGAAGGTCTTCAGGTCCTTGTCGAACACGGGTCGCCGGAACGCCGGCATGATCCCGGCCCGCCCCGCGTCCCACACCACCAGCAGCAGCTGGAGCACGCCCGAGATGGTCACGCCCCAGGCCGCCGCATGGGCGGCGTTGGGGAACAGGTACGCCACCAGCAGCGCCGCCACGACGCTGAGGTTGAGCAGGATTGGCGCGCCCGCCGCCGCCGCGAAGCGGTTGTTGGCGTTGAGCACCGCCGAAACCAGGGTCACGATGGTGATCAGCAGCAGGTAGGGGAAGGTGACTCGCGTCAGCGCCACCGTCAGGGCGAACTTCTCCGGGTCATCGCTGAAGCCCGGCGCCAGCGCGCGCACCACCTCGGGCATGAACACGAACGCGGCGACTGTGAGCGCCAGCAGCGTCAGGGTGAGCAGGGTGAGGATTTCGCCCGCCAGCCGCCTGGCGGCTTGCTTGCCCCGCTCCTCCAGCGCGCCCGAATAGCTCGGCACGAAGGCGGAGTTGAACGCGCCCTCGCCGAAGATGGTGCGGAAGTGGTTCGGCAGGCGCTGGGCCACGAAGAAGGCGTCGGAGAAGACCCCCGCGCCCATCACGGCCGCGATGATCACGTCCCGCAGCGCGCCGGTGAAGCGCGACAGCAGGGTGAAGCCGCCGACGGAAAGAATGCTCCTGTACATGCGGGCAGGCTTTTCGGCCGAAAGGGCCTCGCGCCGCAAGTCCGAATGGGTCTCGGCCGTCACGCGCGGCGCCGGTCCACGCCGAAGGGGCGCGCGGGGAGGGCGACCGGCGGGTTCTCCTCGAAGCCCACCTGCTCGCCCACAATGTAGAGCGGCCGCCGCTTCACCTCGGCGAAGATGCGGCCGATATACTCGCCGATGACGCCGAGGGACACGAGCTGGACGCCGGCGAGGAACATCACCGACACGATCAGGGAGGCGTAGCCGGGCACGTCCACGCCCCACACCAGGGTGCGGACGATGAACCACAGGCCCGTCACGAAGGAGAACGCCGAGACCAGCGCTCCCACATAGGTCCACAGCTTCAGCGGCAAAGTCGAGAACGACGTGATGCCGTCGAAGGCGAAGCGGAACAGTTTGCGGGCGTTGAACTTGCTCGTCCCGGAGACGCGCTCGGCCACCTCGAAAGGCACGCCGATGGAGGGGAAGCCGATCCAGGCGTAGAGGCCCTTGGAGAACCGCGCCCGCTCGCCCATCTGCCGCAGCGCCTCCACGGCGCGGCGGTCCAGCAGCCGGAAGTCGCCCGCGCCCTCGGGCAGGGGCGTTTCGCCGAAGGCTGCGAAAAGCCGGTAGAACGCGCGCGTGAGCCAGCGCCGCACCGGGCCGTCGGCCCGACGGTCGGTGCGCTGGCCGTACACCATGGCGTAGCCCTCGCGCCATTTTTCCACGAAGGTGGCGATCATCTCCGGCGGATGCTGGAGATCGGCGTCCATGATCACGGTCGCCTGGCCTCGCGCATGGTCGAGCCCCCCCGCGATGGCGATCTCCTTGCCGAAGTTGCGGCTGAACGACACCGCCCGCAGCCGCGGGTCGGTCTCGTTCAGGCGCCGGATGCGCGCCAGCGTGTCGTCGCGCGAGCCGTCGTCCACGAAGACGACCTCCCAGGAGGCCGCGACGGCGTCCAGGATCGGCGCAAGGCGCTCGACAAGCGTGTCGACGTTCTCGCCCTCGTTGAAGACGGGGATGACGACGGACAACTCGGGGGCAGGCTCGGACACGGGGGCGACTTCCAGGGCGGGGGCTTCGAGGCCACCTCTGCAGGAGAAAAGAGCCGACATTGCGCCAACGCGCAAGATGATGCTCGTCCGGTCCCCTCAGGCGCCGCCGGGCTCTCTAGGATCTGCCGGGCCGCCCGGCGTTGCCGGGCCGCCCGGCGTTGCCGGGCCCCCCAGGCGCGGCCGGGCCGTCTTCGCGGCGCCCGCCTCTCCCCGTCCTTGCGACGAGCGGATNCCGGGCCGCCCGGCGTTGCCGGGCCGCCCGGCGTTGCCGGGCCCCCCAGGCGCGGCCGGGCCGTCTTCGCGGCGCCCGCCTCTCCCCGTCCTTGCGACGAGCGGATCTGCGCTCGCAAAGACGGAACCAAGCCCCGTCATGGCCGGGCTCGTCCCGGCCATCCACGCGGTCCGGCAGGACGTAGATCCCCGGGACAGGCCCGGGGATGACGGCCCAGAGGGCGCGCCAGGACGCCCGGGGCCATCCGGACCGCCCACCCTGGATTGCTTCGCTGCGCTCGCAAAGACGGAACCAAGCCCCGTCATGGCCGGGCTCGTCCCGGCCATGCACGCGGTCGGGCAGGGCGTGGATCCCCGGGTCAAGCCCGGGGATGACGGCCTTTAGAACGTGCCAGGACGGCGGAGTCGTAGACGCTTCACCGCCCACCCTGGACTGCTTCGCTGCGCTCGCAACGACGGAACCAAGCCCCGTCATGGCCGGGCTCGTCCCGGCCATCCACGCGGTCGGGCAGGGCGTGGATCCCCGGGTCAAGCCCGGGGATGACGGCCCAGAGGATGCGGCTGGTTTGACCCGACGATACAGCCGCAAGGACGAGCCCGCGGAAACCTCACCCCTCGACGACGTCGAGGCGATGCGCGCCTGTGCGGTCCTCGACTTCCACGATCCACAAGTCGGGGTCGAAGCGCATTTCGCGGGCGAGGCGATCCTCGGCGGCGGGGATGTCGATCGTTGCGTCGGCGTGCAACCGGACGAAACGGCGCTCGAGGTCGTCCTCGCCGAACGCCGTCTGGGGCGCCGGGCCGTAGAGCGCGCAGCGGCCGTCGAGGAGGTCGATCTTCACGAAGATCGCGCCCGCCTCCGCCGCGCCGCGCTTGCGCAGCATGGCGGGAACGCCCTCCACGCCGCAGCGGCGGATAAAGGCGGAAACGAAGATGTCCGAGCGCAGCCGCATGGCGCGCTCAGTCGAGCGGGATCCCGGAGGCGGACGCCAGCTCCCGGGCGGTGCGTGCGCCGAGTTCGCCCGTGGCGGGAAGCTTGTGGTCGCGCTCGAAGCGCTCGAGCGCCTGCCTGGTGCCCGAGCCGAAGACGCCGTCGATCTTCACCGGGCCGTAGCCGAGCTTGTTCAGCGCCTTCTGGGCGTTCAGGACCGGTTTGCTGATCTCCGCCGCGGCGGGGGCGCCGCCGCGCAGCATGTCGCCGATGACGTCGCCGCGCGGGATCGGCTGCGGGATGGGTTGGGCGGGCGAGGCCGCCCGCGCCGCGGCCTTCGTGGGTTCAGCCGGCGTCACCGAGGCGGTCGTGGCCGGCCCGAGATCGGTCGGGCGAGTCGGCGGCAGCACCGCGGGGAAGCCCGAAAGCTTGACCACCTCGCCGCCCGCGCGGCCGAAGAACGGCGCGGGATGGGGCGCGCTCTGCAGCGCCAGGGCGTTCACCACCACGCCGACCGCGATGGCCGCGCTCGCCGCGCCCACGATGGTCGTTCCCGGATTGCGGAACAGGGCGGTGAGCCAGGCCGCTCGCGCCGGCTTGCGGCGGCTCCGGGCTGACGCCTTGCGGGGCCTGCGCTCCTGGCTGAGCACGAAGTCGTGGTCGGTGCGGGCGAGGACTTCAGGCACTTTTCTTCACCGTATCGCTTAAAACTGACAATTTGCTGCTGGTGACCATGGAGGCGGCCGTGGCGCGGTCGCGCGAGCCCTCGGCCAGCACCTCGCGGAGCCCGCCGTGAACCGGCGCCGGCTTGACCCGGCAGTCGAACCCGAGCCGGACGGAGAACCGGGTTCCCTTGCCGAGAACGCTCTCTACCTGCACCGCGCCGGCGTGGAGGCCCACGAGCCCGCGCACCACCGACAGGCCGAGGCCGGTGCCCTCGTAGGGCCGGTCGTAGCTGCCGCGCGCCTGGAAGAAGGGCTCGCCCAGGCGCGGCAGGTCTTCCGCCGCGATGCCGATGCCGGTGTCCTCCACCGCCATCACGAGGATGTCGCCTTCGCGGCGCACGTCAAGGCGCACGCGTCCGCCGCGGGGCGTGAACTTGATGGCGTTGGACAGAAGGTTGATCAGGATCTGCTTGCAGGCGCGCCGGTCGGCGACGAGCTCCGGCAACCCGGGCTGGATGGCGGCGGACAGGTCGATCTGGCTCTGCTCGGCCTTGAGCCGCAGCATCTCCACCGCCGCATCCGCCAGGCGGGCGACGTCGAAGGGCTCCGGCTGGAGCGTCAGCGTGCCGGCGTCGATCTTGGACATGTCGAGGAGCGTGTTGACCACCTCGAGCAGGTGCTCGCCGGAGACATGGATGATGCGCGCGTAGTCGCGCTGGCGGGCGTCGCCCGACGGCACCAGCTTCTCGTCCGCGAGCATCTCGGAGAAGCCGATGATCGCGTTCAGCGGCGTGCGCAGCTCGTGGCTCACGGTCGCCAGGAAGCGGTCCTTAAGCGCGGCCGCGGCCTCGGCCGCCGCGCGCGCGGTGTCGATCTCGGCCTCGTGCTGGCGCTGCGTGCTCACGTCGCGCATGACGCACACGATTTCCGCGTCCTCGCCCGCCTCCGCGTCGCCCTCGATCCGGCGCGCGCGCACCTCAATCCAGGCGTAGACGGGCGCGCTGGCGCGCTCCGCGGGGTCGAGCTCGCCCTTGCGCACGCGCACCTGCGCGCGGGAGAGGGCGCTGCCCGCGCCCGCGTCCGCGAGCGCCATCAGGTACAGCGGGCGGTCGGCCACGTGCACGCGCTCGAACAGCCCGCGCCCGGTGAGCGCGCCCGGGGCCACGCCCAGGACCGAGCCGGCGGCCGGGCCCGCGTAGAACACGCTCCCCTGCGCGTCATGGCGCGTGACCAGGTCCCCGAACCCGTCCACGAGCAGGCGGTTGTGCGCGGTCAGGCGGCGCTCGCGCAGGGCGCGGGCCCGCATCTCGCGCTGGGTCAGGAGCGCGATCCCGAGCGAAAACGCGAGCACGGAGCTGTGCACGCCGAACGCGCCCATGAGGTCGCGGGCGTCCGCCGCCCCGGCGCCGGCCCCGGCCACGAGCGCCAGCGCGCCCATCGCCAGCGCGGCCGCGAAGCGCAGCTCGCGGATGCGCCCGACCAGGGGCGCCTCGAGCACGACGAGCGCGAGCCCGGCCAGCGCGGGCGAGCCCAGGCCCTCGGACACGGATGCATAGAGCGCGAGCGCCGCGCAGGCGGACAGGATGGACGCGGCGTGCGCGTCGTGGAGGCGGCCCGTGCGCGACGCGAACACGGCCGTGACCGCCTGCAACACGCACCCGACCACGAGCAGGATGGCGGGCGCGGGCACGCCGCCAGCGGCCAGCATCACGGGGATGGCCGCGAGCGCGAGGGCGCCGAGCGCCAGGCGCGAGCCGATGAACCAGGCGTGCCTCGGGCGGGCCAGGGCGTCCGCGTCGGCGCTGGCGTGAACCAGGTCGCCAAGCTGTCTTGCCAATAGTGCGATGGGCCGCCGCATACTCAACTCGTCACCGCGCGGACCCCGCGCTCGTGTCCCAAAGACAGGCGGAGAATGGCCCCGGGGCCCTTAAACGAACATGAAGCGGACCGGCGAAGCGGGGCCCCGCCGCCACGGAAAAGCGCTTTCGGGCGGCTTCCTGCCGACATGATGAACGGGACCTTTCCCGCCCCGGACCCGCCTTGACGGAACCTTAAGGCGCCCGCGCGAGGGTGCGCCGGGAGCTTTCGCCACGCGGGTGACGACCATGGGATTCGTGCTGAGGACGGTCATCGCGGTGGGGATCGTGTACGCGCTCTCGCCGCTGCGCGACGCGGACACGTCCGGAGCGGACCTCGCCCAGCAGGCCCGCACGGCGGTCGCCAGCCACGCCTCGCGCGCGGTGAGCGCCGCCGTCGAGCTCTGCCTCAAGGACAAGGCGGCGTGCTCCCTGCTTGGCCTCCCGGCGGCTCCGGACGGCGCCGAGGAGCGCCGGCCCGCCCCGGCGCAGGAGGCGGCCGCGTCCCCCCCGGCGGCCACCGGCGCCGTCCAGCGCGCGGCCGCCGCTGGCAGGAAGGCGAAGGACTGAGCGCCAGTCGCGCTTCGGCGCTGTCGCGCGGGCCCGTCACGCCCTATATGGACGGGCGACACGGGCAGGCGACATGAACGCGAAACTCGACGAGATCATCGACACCTTCGAGCTCCTGGACGACTGGGACGACCGCTACCGGTATCTCATCGAGCTCGGCCGCACGCTGGCCCCCATGCCGGATGAGGCGCACACGGACGCCAACAAGGTGCGCGGCTGCGCCAGCCAGGTGTGGCTGGAGAGCTCGGTGGACCGCAGCGGCCCGGAGCCGGTGCTGCATCTCGTCGGCGACAGCGACGCCCACATCGTCCGCGGCCTGGTGGCCCTGGCGCTCGCCATCTTCTCCGACCAGCCCGCGGGTCGGATCCTGGAAACGGACCCTCAGCCGATCTTCGACCGGCTGGGCCTGGCCTCCCACCTGACCCCCCAGCGCTCCAACGGCGTGCGCTCCATGGTGGAGCGCATCAAGGCCGACGCCCGCGCAGCCCTCCAGGCCGCGTAGGCCCCTCGGCTCGAAGCCATCCAGAGCCTCCGAGCGCCACCCTGGATTGCTTCGCTTCGCTCGCAATGACGAAATGGCCGTCATGGCCGGGCTCGTCCCGGCCATCCACGGGGTCGGGCAGGGCGTGGATCCCCGGGACAAGCCCGGGGATGACGGCCCGGGACGAGCCCGGGGATGACGGCCAGGAAAGACGCGCCGCGCCCCAGGCTGCGGAGGCGCGCCCCGCTCGTCTACCCCTGTCATCCCCGGCGGCGTAAAGCGCGGGGAAGGGATCCAGGAGGCTGGGTGAGACCTGCGGGCGCCAACCGGGCAGGCGCGAGGCGCTTCGGTCCGAAAGCCTCGAGATTTGCGCGTGCGGCCCTGGATCCCCTTCCCCTCCGCCGCTTCGCCGCTCCGGCCGGGGATGACGGCGGAGAGGTTTTCGCAGCGAAGGCCACCCGCCGTCCTTGCGAGGAGCGCAGCGACGCAGCAATCCAGCGACCGCGCGCGTTCAGGACCGGCCGTTTTGCGCCCCGTCCCCTGGATTGCTTCGCTTCGCTCGCAATGACGAAATGGCCGTCATGGTCGGGCTCGTCCCGGCCATCCACGGGGTCGGGCAGGGCGTGGATCCCCTGGACGAGCCCGGGGATGACGGCCCCGGGACAAGCCCGGGGATAACGGCCCGGGACGAGCCCGGGGATGACGGCCAGAAAAGACGCGCCGCGCTCCAGGCTGCGGAGGCGCGCCCTGCTCGTCCGCCCCTGTCATCCCCGGCGGCGCGAAGCGCCGGGAAGGGGATCCAGGGGAGCGCCCCGACCGTCTGGATCCCGTTCCGCTCCGTGGCTTCGCCGCTCCGGCCGGGGATGACGGCGGCTAGGGCAGGCAGGCTATGGTCCCCGGGGATCCTCGACCGCAAAGGCGCTCCGCTTACCCGTCCATGGTCGGCCGGTAGTCCGGGGCGCCCCACATGCGCATGGGCGAGCGGTCGGGGCCCACGGCTTCGCGCGCCAGGCCGTAGTGGGCGGCCAGGCGGTCGAGGGCGATGCGCAGGACGACCTTGGCCGAGCGCGCCGGCCAGCCCCGTTCCCGCTCCACCTGCTCCAGCCCCTTGAGGAAGCCGCAGACGTCGACCAGCAGGCCGGCCAACTCGGCGCCGAGAGCGCGGGCGGCGGCGTCGCAGCGCTGGCGGGCGGCGAGCGCCATGTCGGTGACGTGCTCCACGCCGCCGCCCCGACGACCGCCGCGCGGGGCAGGGCTCCAGCTCGCCGTGACGCTCGGAAGCACCATGCCCAGGGTGAGGTCCACCCGGAACCGCTCGCCGGCCTGGAACTGCGCGTCGCCCAGGAACGGCCGGCCGTCCTTGCCCGCGCGGCGGCGCAGCCAGGCGAGCGGGCTCTCGGCTTCGTCCACCGTGACGGCCCGGGATTCGCCTTCGCGATCGAGCTGGGCGCGGCCCAGCGGCTTGTGCTGGGCGAGCCAGGCCTGGTCCGGCGCGGCGTCCTCCCGGCGGAGGCGGGCTCGGCCGGCCTCCGTCAGGGCGAGCCGGCCCGTCGCGGCCTCCCAGGCGGCGAGGTCCATGCGGACCAGAAGCGCCGCCGCGTGTCTCACGGCTTCCGGAGCGTCGGGACCGACTGCGACCGGTCCGGCCCTGAGCGCCCGGAGCTGGCGCGCGAGAACGGGCGGCAGCGCCCCCGGCGCCGCGGCGGCGCTCTGCGCCGGCCGCCGGGCCCTTTTCATGGCGGAAGCCGTCTTGGGCATTGTGTCTCTCCAATTCGCTTGAACAAGGCTTTTATTCATATATTTTGGCAGAGGCCCTGGCAAGCAGGGCAGGGAGTTGGGTTCAGGAAGGAATTTAATGATGAATGGATTTCAGCAGGCGATCGCCACGCGCTCTTTTCCGGCCCGCGCCCGACGCGCGATCCGGGCTTTCGCCCCGTCCTCCAGGCTGCATTACGAGCGGGAGCGCATGCTGTGGCGGCTGGTGCCGCTCGGCCTCGGCCGACTGCCTGCAGGGGAGCCGGCGCGCACGCAAGCCATCGTGCTGCTGCTCGCCAAGGCCCTCCGTGCGGAGCGGGCGCTGGGCCGGGCGGGGCACTGGACCTATGACCTCAACCGGCACCTGGGCCTCCTTCAGGCCTACAAGGCCGAGCGGGCGACCCTGAAACGGGACAGTCCCAGGGCTGCGCCGCTGGGGGAAGCGGGCGCGCCGCGCTAGGCGAGGGGCCGGCCGTGCTCTACAAGGAGGACCATGCCTGAACTGACCCAATTCGCCTTGTTCGTCGCCGCGGCCCTGCTGCTCGCCATCACGCCCGGCCCTGGCGTCTTCTATGTCGCGGCGCGCGCGCTGGCCGGCGGGCGCGCGGAAGGCGTGGCGTCCAGCTGCGGCACGGGCCTGGGCGGAATGGTCCACGTGGTCGCGGGCGCGCTCGGCGTCTCCGCCGTGGTGCTCGCAAGCGCGGAGCTTGTCACCGCGCTGAAGCTGATCGGCGCGGCCTATCTGGTCTGGATCGGGGCGCGCACCATCCTGTCGGCCCGCAAGGACGCCGCGTCGCTCGAGGCCGGGCTCGCGGCGCCGCCGGTCGGGGCGCGGCGGGCGTTCCGGGAAGGCGTGCTGGTCGAGGCGCTGAACCCGAAGACGGCGGCCTTCTTCCTGGCCTTCGTGCCGCAGTTCGTCGATCCCGCCGCAGGCCCGGTCGCCTTGCAATTCGTTGTCCTGGGCTTCGTGTCGGTGGCGCTCAACACCCTGGCCGACATCGTGGTCGCCTTCGGGGCGAGCGGAATCCGGAACGGCGCCGCCGCCCGGCCCGCCCTGGTCCGCAGGCTGCGCGAGGCCTCGGGCGCCGGCATGATCGCGCTCGGCCTCGGGCTCGCGTTGGCGAAGCGGCCGGCCCACTGACGGCGCCGGGCCTGGAGCCCGCGACGACGGTCGCAGGGACGCGCCCGCGTTCCGGTGCTACATCACCCCCATGTCGTATCGCGCCGCCGCCCGGCCCTCCCGCTTCGCCCTCGTGGCGGATGACTACGCCCTGACCGCCGGCGTCAGCCGTTCGATCCTGGAGTTGGCGGAGCTTGGCCGGCTGTCCGGGACCGGGGCCATGACCAACCGGCCTTACTGGCCCGAGGGCGCCCAGGCCTTGCGCGAGCACGAGGGCCGGCTCGACATGGGCCTGCACCTCAACCTCACCCTGGGCGAGCCGCTCGGGCCCATGCCGGTTCTTTGCCGCAGTGGTTCAATGCCCGGCTTCAACCCGTTGGCGCGACTCGCCTTCGCGGGCCGGCTGCCGCGCGGCGAGGTCCTGGCCGAGGTCCTGCGCCAGGTCGACGCCTTCGCCGAGGCCTACGGCCGCCTGCCGGACTATATCGACGGTCACCAGCACGCCCATGTGCTGCCCGGGGTCCGCGCCGCCCTTTTGGAGGCGGTGGCCTTGCGGTGGGGCGGGCAGGCGCCGCCCTTCCTTCGCGACCCGTTCGACACGCCCGGCGCGATCGTGGCGAGGGGCGTGGCGCCTGCGAAGGCGGCCGTGATCGCTGCGCTCTCCGCCGGGTGGCGGCGCGCCCTCGACCGCGCCGGCATTCCCCGGAACGAGGGCTTCGCCGGCGTGAGCCCCTTCGATCCGGCGCGGGACTATGCGGACGATTTCCGCCGCTTCCTGGTCGCTCCCGGCCCCGCGCACCTTGTCATGTGCCATCCCGGCTATCCCGACGCCGAGCTGGCCCGCCTGGATCCTGTCACCGATTGCCGGCTCATCGAGCATCAATTCTTTGCAAGCGATAAGTCCATTCACGCCATTGAAGAATCGCGCGTCGAGTTGGTCCGCCTCACATCGATCTCTGATCAATGCTCGATTTCCGAGGGCATAGTTTAACCTGACTTTTACGGCGTTAAATTATCGTCGCCAGACGATTTCGGACGGCGAGAAAATCATCCGTGCAACACCGTGAGCGACGGAACTTCAATCGGCTGGTGATCGCCGTGATCGCAGCCGTCGGCGCGCTGATCATCGCCGTGTGCGTGGTGGGCGCGGGCGTCCTGGGGCGCAACGCCATCCATGGCGGTTTCTCGGTGAAGACGTCGTCCATCGTCCTGGCCGCGGCGCCCGCCCTGGCCGAATTCGTCGCCCGGGGCGAGCGCGCCGGCGGAGCGATGGAAGGCGTGCTGAGCGATCCGGACGTGATCGAGGCCGCCCTGGTCGACTCCAGCGGCGCCGTGCTCGCCCGGGCGTCTTCCAACCGGTTCCCCGCCGTCTGGTCGGAAGAGGCTGTCCGGGAAGCCGTGCGCGATGTAGCGGGCGGCCGCGACCTGCGCCTGGAAGGATCGGGCGGGCTGCTCGTCGGCGCCCACCTCGGCGCCTTCCGCCCGCAGGCCAAGGCCATGCTGGTGGTGCAGTTCTCCACCCAGCGCGTCGAGCACATGACGGCGCTCCTCGTGTGGGTGGCGATCGGCGTGGGCGCGCTCGCGGCCGTGATCCTCGCCCTGGCGCTCCTGCTCTGCGTTCGCCAGCTCACCGGGCCCCTGCGCGCCCTGGCTGACGTGACCCACCGCCTCGCCGCCGGCGACCTGAACATTGAGGCGCCCGGGGCCGACCGCGGCGACGACATCGGGTCCATGGCCCGCGCCGTGCAGGTGTTCCGCGACAAGCTCATCGAGCGGTCCTCCCTGCAGCAGCGCAGCGAGGCCGACCGCGTCAGCCAGCATTCGCGCCAGCAGCGCATCGACGCGCTGGTCACCGAGTTCCGCTCCCGGGTGCGTGAGGCGCTGTCGAGCGTGTCCGCCAACTCGGAGCAGATGACCTTCGCGGCCCGCACCATGACGGGCATCGCAGCCGAATCGGCCAAGCGAGCCAAGACGGCCGCCAAGGCGAGCCGCGACGCCTTCGAGAGCGTGCGCCACGTCACCCGCGCCTCCAACGAGCTCAGCAGCGCCATCACGCAGATCGAGCAGCAGGTGACCAAAGCCCGCCAGGTCGTCGTCGACGCCGCCAGCACCACCCGCGCCACCACCTCCACCGTGCAGAGCCTCGCCGGCAAGGCGCAGGACATCGGCGAGGTCGTGAGCCTCATCCAGGCCATCGCGGCGCAGACCAACCTCCTGGCCCTCAACGCCACCATCGAGGCCGCCCGCGCTGGCGAATCCGGCAAGGGCTTCGCGGTGGTGGCCTCCGAGGTGAAGAACCTCGCCGGCCAGACCGCCCGCGCTACGGAGCGCATCGCCGAGCAGGTGAGCGCCATCCAGGGCGCCACCGCCTCCGCCGTGGACGCCATCGAGGCGATCTCCCAGCTCATGCATGAGGTCGAGGGCTTCACCGGAGGCATCGCGCATGCGGTGGAGCAGCAGTCCGCCGCGACCACCCAGATCGCCTCGGGCGTCGCCCGCGCCGCCCAGGGCACGGAAAGCGCCGCCGCCGACATGAAGGAGCTGGACGCCGTGGTGGGCGAGACGGACCAGTCCGCGGCCCAGGTCAACCAGTCCGCCATGGACGTCGCCGAGCAGTCCAAGCGCCTCCACGACACCGTCGACCGCTTCCTGGACGCAGTCTCGCGGGCGTGAGGATAGCGGAGGGGCTTTCCCCTGGAGGGGAGGGTGGTGGCCGCAGTGCGGCGGTGGCGGTGGTGCGCCTCCCCCGTCCTTGCGAGGAGCGGAGCGACGAAGCAATCCAGAGCCACACGCCCGGGCGGTTGGACTCGAGCCTTTTCCCTGGATTGTCGCTGCGCCCGCAAGGACGGATGAGCCCTCCGCCGTCATCCCCGGCGGCGCGAAGCGCCTGGAAGGGGACCCAGGGGCAAGGCGCGCGACGCTGTGGCGCCCCGCCGGCCAACGAAAAACGGGGCCTTTCGGCCCCGTTCGCATGTCTTCTTCGGCCGGCTTACTTGATCGCCGCCTGGTAGAGCTCCTCGACGTATTCCCAGTTCACCAGGTTGTCGACGAAGGCCTTCAGGTAGTCGGGGCGGCGGTTGCGGTAGTCGATGTAGTAGGAGTGCTCCCACACGTCGACGCCGAGGATCGGGGTGGCGCCGTGCACCAGCGGGTTCTCGCCGTTGGGGGTCTTCTGCACCACGACCTTGCCGTCCTTCACGGCGAGCCAGGCCCAGCCCGAGCCGAACTGCGTGGCGCCGGCCTGGGCGAACTCCTCCTTGGCCTTGTCCACGGAGCCGAAGCCGTCCACCAGCGCCTTCTCCACCGAGCCCGGGATCGAGCCGCCGCCGTTCGGCTTCATCCACTTCCAGAAGTGGATGTGGTTGTAGTGCTGGCCGGCGTTGTTGAAGAGCGCCTGGTTCTTGCCGTAGCTGCCCTTCACCACCTCCTCGAGCGACTTGCCCTCGAACTCCGTGCCCTTCAGCAGGTTGTTGCCGTTGGTCACGTAGGCCTGGTGATGCTTGTCGTGGTGGTACTCCAGGGTCTCCTTGGACATGTACGGCTGCAGCGCGTCGTACGCGTAGGGCAGTTCGGGCAGGGTGAACGACATGACGCATCTCCTCGTGTTGAAGCGGGGCGGGGGGCGCGCTTCGGGGCGCGCGCCGGAGGCGGGGAACTTAGGCCGGTTTTCGCCTCCCTGGGAAGCCGCTACGCCGCCAAAAAGGCGAGCGTGATGAACAGGTGGGGCGCTTTCGCGCGCCTTCAACAGGCGCTTGCGCAACCCAGGGCATGCGCATGGTTGACACGGGCCGGGTCAATGGGGAGTGTCACGCGGAGAATTTTCCGCCCCGCCCCCGCGTTCGCCGGATAGAGCCATGATAGTCCTGCTGTATTGCGTCGCGGTGTTGCTGATCCTCGCCGGCGGCGCCGCGAGTCTCTACGGCTCCGACAACATCCGCGCCGAGAGCGGCGCCGCCTGGCTGCAGACCGGCGGCGCGGTGTTCGCCATCGGCTTCCTGGTGCTGGCCATGGCGGCCGCCCTGCGCGAGCTGCGCCAGATCCGCCGGGCCCTGACGGAGATCGGCGAGGAGCCCGAGTCGGCCCCGGCGCCCGCGCCCCGTCCGGCCCCGCCCGTTCCGGCCGCCCCGCCGGCTGCGCCCTCCAGCTTCGAGATTCCGCCCGCCGCCGCGGCCCTGGGCGAGGCGGCCGACGAATCAGCCGGCGAGCAGGAGCGGGAGAAGGCCCCGGAGGCCAAGCCGGTGAAGGCGCCGACTCCCGAGCCGAAGGTGGCCGAGGAGGCCGGGCCTGCGGCGGAGGAGGAGCCCGCCCCCGCAGCGGCGCAGGCTCCCGCGCCCAAGCCCGAGGAGCCCCCGACCGTGGTGGCCACCTACACCTCCGGCGGGGTCAACTATTTCATGTACTCCAACGGAGCCATCGAGGCCGAGATGGAGAAGGGCCGCATCCGCTTCGGCAGCATGGCCGAGCTGCGCCACTACGTGGACACGGGCGAGGGCGGAGAGCTCATCGCCCCGGCCTCGGGCGCCGAGCCCGAAAAGTCCGGCCCCGCCGCGCCCGCCGCTTCCTGAGCGGATCAGGCCCGCAGCAGTCCCTGCACGGCCCCGACCGCGAAGGCGTAGCTCTGCGCGATCTCCTTCAGCCTGTCGAAGCGCCCCGAGGCGCCGCCGTGGCCTGAATCCATGTCGATGCGCAGCACGAAGGGCCCGCCGCCGGGCAGCGCCGTCTCGCGCAGCCGCGCCACCCACTTGGCCGGCTCCCAGTAGGTGACCCGCGGGTCCGTGAGGCCGCCGATGGCCAGGATCGCCGGGTAGCGCTGCGCCGACACGGTGTCGGTGGGCGAATAGGCCAGGATGGTGCGGAACGCCTCCTCGCTCGCGATCGGATTGCCCCACTCGGGCCACTCCGGCGGCGTCAGCGGCAGGCTGGAGTCCAGCATGGTCGCCATCACGTCCACGAAGGGCACCTCGCCGATCACCGCCGCGAACAGGTCCGGCGCCATGTTGGCGACGGCGCCCATCAGCATCCCGCCCGCGCTGCGCCCCTGCGCCACGATGCGGCCCTTCGCCGTATATCCGCGGCCGACGAGCGCCTGCCCGGCCGCGATGAAGTCCGTGAAGGTGTTGGTCTTCTTCTCGCGCTTGCCGCCCGTGTACCAGCGCCAGCCCTTCTCCGTGCCGCCGCGGACATGCGCGATGGCGTACACGAACCCCCGGTCCACCAGCGACAGCGCCTCCGTGTCGAAGTCCGACGGGATCGCGATCCCGTAGGCGCCGTAGCCGTAGAGCAGGCACGGCGCCGAGCCGTCGAGCCGCAGGTCCGCCCGGTGCAGGATGGAGATCGGCACTTGCTCCCCGTCCGGCGCGGCCGCGAACAGCCGCCGGGTCACATAGGCCTTCGGATCGTGGCCCGAGGGCACCTCCTGCCGCTTCACCAGCGTGCGGGCGCGGCTCGCCATGTCGTAGTCGTAGGTCTCCGCCGGCGTGGTCAGCGACGAGTACACGAAGCGGATCGCGCTCGTGTCGTATTCGTATCCGGCCGAGAGCCACAGCGCGTAGGCCTCCTCGTCGAACGCGATCGCGTGCTCGGCCCCGGCCGCGTCGCGCACCACGATGCGCGGCTTCGCGTCCTCCCGCTCCATGCGGACCAGGAAATCCCGGAAGGGCGCGACATCGAGAATCATGATCCCCGGCCTGTGCGGGACCAGGTCGGTCCAGTTCTCGCGCCCCGGCGCCACGATGGGGGCGGCGACGACCTTGAAATCCTCGGCGCCGTCGGCGTTGGTGAGGATCACGAAGCGGTCGCCCTGGTGGTCGACCTCGTAGCGCAACTCCGTCTGTCGCGGCGCAATCAGGCGCGGCGCGGCCGTGAGGTCCGCGCGCTCCAGGAAGCGCACCTCGGTGGTCTCGTGGTCGCTCACCTCGATGAAGGCGAAGCGCCCGGACCGGCTGCGCCCCAGGTGCACGAACCACCCCTCGGCGGTCTCCTCGTAGATCAGCGCGTCGGTCGCCGGGTCCTCGCCCAGCACATGCCGGTACACCCGGCGCGGGCGGTGGTTGTCGTCGAGGCGGACATACAGGAAGCTGCGCCCGTCGGCGTCCCACACCACCTCGCCGGTGGCGCCCTCGATGACGTCCGCGGCGTCCTGCAGCGTCGCGGCGTCGCGCACCCGGATGGTGTAGAACTCGGACCCCGTGTCGTCGCTGCTCCAGGCGAGCCGCCTGTGGTCGTCCGTGTGGCGGCGCGAGCCCAGGTGGAAGAAGGGCTTGCCCTCGGCCAGCGCCTCGCCGTCGAGCAGAATGGTCTCCTCCTCGCCCTCGCGCGGCTTGCGGCAGATCAGCGGATGCTGCCCCCCGGTGCGGTAGCGCGTGTAGTAGCGGAAGCCGCCGTCCGGCGCGGGCGGGGAGGAGTCATCCTCCTTGATGCGCCCCCGCATCTCCCGGGCGATCTGCTCCTGCAACTCCCCGAGGCCGGCCATCACCGCCGCCCCGTAGGCGTTCTCCGCCTCGAGATGGGCGCGGATGTCCGCCGGCAGCGCGGCGGGCTGGCGCAGCACATCCTGCCAGTTCTCCGCCTTCAGCCAGGCGTAGGGATCGCTCAGCGTCACCCCATGGACGGTGATGGCGTGCTCGCGGCGGGGCGCGACGGGAGGCGTGCGGCTGGGTTCGGACATAGCGGCGCTCGGTCGTGGACGGGAAAGGGGCGGGACCCTTGGCCGACCGAGTGAGGCGCCGGCCGGCCCTGCGTCAAACGTTTTCTGGGCCCGGCAGGGTTCCGCCCGAGTTCATGCGACGAAGGATAGGTTCCAAATGAAATGACAAAGCGATTCTTGGGTGTTGCGAATGCTTGCGCAGTTGAATAGACAATTATCAATTCGGCGTTGGGCGACGGCGCCGGGTTGAAGACTTGGGGGGCTCCTCGCATCGCCACGAAGATGGCGGGCGTCGTCGAGCGGCAACCCCAACACCACGTCGCGGAAGCTGCGAAGGCCCGGTGGCTTTCGTTGCGGGGGCTTGGATGGCAATGGCTGACGAAAGCGCAACAGCGAATCACATCGAACTCGCCGCGGACATCGTGTCCGCCTTTGTGAGCAACAATACCGTGTCCATGGGCGACGTGCCGACGCTGATCGCCGACGTGCACAAGGCGCTCACCCGCATCACGGCCGGCCCGGTCGATCCGCCCGTGGAGGAGCGCAAGCCGGCGGTGCCGATCAAGAAGTCGGTGATGCCGGACTACATCGTCTGCCTGGAGGACGGGAAGAAGTTCAAGTCCCTCAAGCGCCACCTGCGCACGCAGTACAACATGACGCCGGAGGCCTATCGCGAGCGCTGGGGCCTGCCCTACGACTATCCCATGGTGGCGCCCAACTACGCCGAAGCGCGCTCGTACCTGGCCAAGAAGATGGGCCTCGGCCAGCAGCGGCGGAAACAGAGGTCCGCGAAGTAAGGCCACTCACGAGCGTAACGAAGCGGGCGAGGTGGGCGGCGGCCGCGAAGCCTGTCGCCTCGGCCTTGGGCCGCGCTTTGCTGCGCTCCTCGCGGAGGGGAGCCCCAGGGCTGCCTAGACCACCCGGCGCTGGGCCGGGGCGCCGGGGGCGGCTGCGGCCTGCTGGGTCGACGCGTGGCGGCGGACGTGATCCGCCGGCGCCGCACCCGGCACGTGGGAGCCGGACCTGGGCTGCGCGCGGCCGCCGCCCAGCATGGCGACGACCAGGCGCTCGGCCGCGCCAGGCGATATGCGCCGGGTGAGGTCCACGAGGGCGCGGACGCGCTCGGTGGAGTGGCCGATCAGCGGGTCGCGGAACATGAAGATGCGCGCGCTGGTCTCCTCGGGAACGCCGAGCGCCACCAGGGCCAATGCCAGCGCCTCTCCGCTGCGGTCGGCGAGGAGCCGGCGCGCCTTGTCAGGGGCGGCTCCCAGCGCGAGCGACAGGATCTGCGCGAAGGACTGGCCGTCGTCATAGAGCGCCGCGGTCTCCAGCGAGGCCACGAGATCCTCGGACGCGATCCTGGGCGCGCGAGGCCGCGCCGAAAGGCCGGCCAGGCGCTCGGCGTCGTCGATGATGCGGGCGCGGGTCTCCCGGTCGGCCGCGAGGAACAGCACGGAGCGGTCAGCCCCGGTCAGGTCCGTCCGCGCCAGCATGGCGACGGCGAGCGCCTCCTCGTCCCGGGCGCGCTCCAGCAGGGCGTCGCGGACGTCGGTGGGGAGGACGAGCGCGGTGTTGGCGGCCAGCGTCACGTCGATCAGCGGATCGTGCCGGTCGAGCAGCAGGCGCACGAGGTCGGGGTCGAGATGGGCGCGCGCGGCGACGGCGGCCGCCATCATGCGGTCGCCCACGGCGGCCTGGGTGATGAGCGTGGAGGCCGAGATCCAGCGCGCGTCCGCCAGCAGGATGCGGGAGGAGTCGTCGCCACGGTCCAGGATGGCCTCGCCGACCTCGTGCGGCGTGTGCGCGTATCCGGCCAGCTTGCAGGCGACCACCATGGCGGTCTCCGTGTCCACCTGGGCCGCCAGCGTCCCGGCGATCTCGCGGAACTGGGCGACCTCGTCGGACGAATGGGCCGGCACCGCGATGTAGAGGTCGGTCAGCACCCGCAGCAGCACGGGCTTCATGTCGAGCCCTTCCTCGCGCGCGATCGCCAAGAGGCCATGCAACTCAGGCGGGGTGATGCTCGTCATGGCAAGGGGCTCGCAGGCGGGAACGCTGGTCCGGCAGGCTAGGCCCGGCTTGGTTATCGGCGGCTTAACGGGACCGAAGCGCAGCGTGTCCTCGGCGCCTCACGGCGTGCGAACCGGCACATCCCCTGCAGGCGAAGCAACGTTCAATGCCGTCCCGTAAGCCTTCGTTAACCAAATGTCCGCTGTGGTGAATCCGTAAAAAAAGCGTTGGTCCTGCGTCGAGAGGAGGGTGTGATGGGTAGCGTCCTGCCATTCCAGGCTCCGGGCCGCGCGGCGCGGAAGAGGGCCGCCGAGCGCGATGCTTCCGAGCCCATGGGGCAGATCGTGTTCTTCACCGGCGTGCGCTACGAGCGCCATCCGGAGCCGCAGCAGGACCCCAGGCGCCCGAACGCCGGAGGCCGGCGCGCCCGGCGCCGCCGCAGCGCCTGACGGAGCCCGCATGAGCCGTTCGACGACGCCCGGCCGCGCCGCGCCGGGACCCTGGACGGCTCGCCTGGCCGCAATCCTCTGCGCTTTCGGGGTGGCCGCCTGCGCCGAGACCGGGGACTTCGGTCGGCCCAAGCCCACGGTGTGGACGACCTCCATCGCCCCGTCGGTCGGCCTGGCCTCCGCCGCGGCCCGCGGCGAGCCCGCCTCCCTGGCGCTGCTCACCGATGACGAGCAGGAGCTGCGCGGCAGGGCCTGGCGCTTCCTGACGCCCGCCCGCGACCGCGCCTTCTTCGACCGCCAGCTGGCGGAGCTCGCTGCGACCCGCATCATCCCGGCCTCCGCGACAGCGGCCGCCCAGGCCGTGCCGAACTATTTCGAGGCGCTGATGGGCGATGCCGACCGCTCGCCCCGGCCGCGCTACCAGCGTCTTCGGGAGGACGCCGAAGCGGACCGCCAGCTGATCGTGGCCTTCGCGGCCGTGTTCTGCCGGGTCGCCGAGATGGACCGGGCGCGGGCGAAGGCGCTGGCCGCCATCCCGCCCGAGGAGACCGCGACGCGGGCGCTGGCGACCAACAGGCTGGCCGAGAACGAGATGCTGGCCCAGTGGGTGGAATACACGCTGGACCTGCGCATCCGCGGCTACCGCTTCGCCCTGGAGCGACTGGTGGTGACGAGCCCCGACAAGGACGCCATCCGGGCCGAGCGCACCCTCGACGCCCTGGAAGGCTACCGCGGCCTCACCGCCCGCTGCTTCGCCAGTCGGGGAGACATCACGGTTGCGCCAGGCGTCGGCCCGGGCCCCCGCTTCCTGCCGCGCACCGAGCCCGAACTGCCGCCGAAATAGCCTCCGTGATTGCGAGCGCAGCGAAGCGCTGACCGGGCGGGATAGGGCTCTGACCGGCGGGGGAAGGGGCGCAAACCGGCAGGACTTGGCGCGCACGGCCCTGGATTGCTTCGTCGCTGCGCTCCTCGCAAGGACGGCTGGGACCTCTCCTCCCCCCCACCTGCCGCGACTCTCCTCCGTCATCCCCGGCCGGAGCGCCGCAGGCGCGGGGGGGAAGGGGATCCAGGGGCCGCACGCGCATGTCTTGCCAAGCTTTCGGACCGAAGCGTCTCGGCCCTACCCATTGCTTCAACCCAGTGCCTCGAAGTGACGCCCAGTCCCCTGGATCCCCTTCCCGGCGCTTCGCGCCGCCGGGGGTATGGCGGCGTGGGCGCGCAATGCCCATCCCCGTCATTGCGAGCGCAGCGAAGCAATCCAGGTGCAATGGGCGCTGACCGGCGGGCCTGGGCGCGCACGGCCCCTGATCGCTTCGTCGCTGCGCTCCTCGCAAGGACGGGAGGGAGCGCCGGGCGCCTACTTGCCCTTGGCGGGCAGCGGCTCGGGGCGGCAGACCGCGGCTTTCAGCAGGGCTTCGGCGTCCGCGGCCACGCCGGGTTCGGGGGCGAGCGCCCGGAACGTCACGAAGCCGGTGCGGTCGGGGGAGACGAGGCGCAGCTCGCGCACGGGCTCGTCTTCCGGGTCGTTGGCCTGCAGGGCCTCCAGCTGCGGCTGGGTGACGATCACCACGTCCATGAGGCCGCGCACGGCGCTGCGGTCCGTCAAGGCGTAGAACACGCCGCCCATGCTGCGGTGGAAGGCCATGGACAGGAACACTTCGCCGGCCGTCGCCTGCACCCGGATGGGCCCGGCCGCGAGATCGTAGCGGCACACGGCCATGACCGTCGCCGGATCGCGGAAGGGCAGGGGACTGGGCCCGGGGACAGCGGCGGGCAGCAGCGTCACCACGTGCCGGTCGGCGAAGGCCGCCAGGCGGGCGTCGGCGTTCTGGGAGGCGAAGCTCGGCAGGGCCAGCATGGAGGCGAGGTGCACCATGACGGCCAGCACGAGGCCGAGGAGGCCGAAATACGCGTAGCGGCGCAGGCGCGGGCTCATGAGCACCCCACGGCGTCGATTCGCGGCATGGCGGTGGCCTCGATGGCCGAGCCGGTGGGACTCACGGGCGTGTCGTAGAGCCGCAGCACAAGGTCGAAGCGGCCGTCACCGGATGTGGGCAGCCAGTTGCCCGGCCGCGCCTCGCGGCTGACCGCGATGGTGAACGCCCCGACGGACGGGCGCACGATCTCGGCCGAGGTAAAGCCGTAGCGCTGCGCCGGGTTCTCCATGAGCTGGCCGCCCGGCGTCTGGACGGTGAGCGTCCAGTACCGCGCCTGAGGCGTGCGGCCGACCACCGCATAGGAGCAGCGGGCGATCAGCGGGCGCCCGGCGCTGTCGCGCCGCGCCGTGAACACGAGCCCTTCGCCGAGCCCCAGCGGGGCCTCGCCGCTGCGGGCCACGGAGGCCTTGGTGTAGGGATCCGCGTCCAGCGCGCCGGTCCGCGGCCAAGCGGTCCAGGGCCCGACCTCCACCGCCCCGAACGAGACGTTGCGGGCGACGGCCAGCCATGTGGCGCCGAGGCCCAGCGTCAGGCCGATGCCGAGCACCGCCAGGAACGGCCCCAGCGCCGAGCGCGGGCGCGGCGCGGCGGCTGCGGCCAGCGGCGACCGCTCGCGGCGGCGGCTGAAGGGGAGGGCGAAGTCGGTCATGGGCGGCCGGGCGCGGGACGGGTCATCGATGGGCGGGAGGTTAGCGCGCCATCGCGGCGGCGGCGAGGACAACCGTCACGGGATGGCGATCCGCCCGCCGCCGGACCGCGCCGGCTCGGCGGCGGGCGCGGAGGACGTTTCCAGCAGGGCGGCCCTGTCCGCGCCGCGGCGGGCCGAGACGGACTTGAACAGCGTTTCGATGCCGCCGACCGCCTCCAGCGAGCGGGCGTTGAGCACCGCCGGACGCTGCGGCCCGTTCATCACCTCGAAGCCCTTGCCGCCGCCGTTGCTGGCCACGGCCTGGCCCTTCGGCTCGTTCACCGGCGGGATGCCCGGGATCGGCTTCAGCTCGACGCTCTGGTGCGCGGGGGCCATCATCTCGTGCCAGGTCATGGCCGGCAGGGAGCCGCCGGTCATCTTGTTGGTGGACTGGTAGTCGTCGTTGCCCATCCAGATGGCCGCGACGAGGTTGCCGGTGAAGCCCACGAACCAGGCGTCCCGGTAGGCGTTCGTCGTGCCGGTCTTGCCGGCGACGCGCACGCCCGGGATCATCGCCTTCTTGCCGGTGCCTTCCTCCACCACCTTCACCAGCATGCTGTTCATGTCGGCGATGACGTTGGCGTTGATGATCTGCTTGGCCGGCGGCTGGTCGCGGTCGTGCCGGTAGATCACGTCGCCATGGGAGTTGCGGATCTCGACCGCCGCATAGGGGTCGGCTTTCTTGCCGCCGTTGGCGAACACGGCGTAGCCGGCCGTCATGTCCATCACGGTCACCTCGGCGGCGCCGATGGGCAGCGACACCGTGTCGGTGAGCGGCGTGGTGAGGCCCATCAGGTGGCAGATCTCCACGATGCGGGCGCGCCCGGCCTTGTTGTTGTCGCCCCCGATGGCGGTGGCGAGCTGCACCGGGATGGTGTTGATCGACTTCGCCAGCGCCACCGCCAGCGGCATGGCGCCGGCGTAGGAGCGGCCGTAGTTGTTGGGGCACCAGTTGCCGATGCACACCGGCCGGTCCACCACGGTGGTGGTGGGCTTGAACTTACCCGTGAGCAGCGCCGTCGTGTACACGAACGGCTTGAACGAGGAGCCCGGCTGACGCAGCGCGTCCGTGGCGCGGTTGAACTGGCTGGCGCCGTAGTCGCGCCCGCCAACCATGGCCCGCACGGCGCCGTCCGGGTCCATCACCACGGTGGCGGCCTGCTTGGCCTCGTAGGTCTCGCCATACTGGCGCAGCATGGACTCGACGGCCGTGTCCGCCTGCTTCTGGATGGACACGTCCGCGGCGGTGCGCACGGTGAGCACGCGGTCGGAGCCGAGCTTGCCCTCGTCGGCGAGGCGCTTCACCTCGTTGAAGGCCCAGTCGAGGTAGTAGTCCGGGCTCAACTCGCGCTTGCGGTCCACCGGCGTCGCCGGGTTGCGGCGCGCGGCGTAGACCTGCCCCTCGGTGAGGAAGCCGGCGTCCACCATGTTGGACAGAACGTCCGCCGCGCGGGCCCGGGCCGCCGGCAGGTTGTTGTGGGGCGCGTATTTCGACGGCGCCTTGAACAGGCCCGCCAGCATGGCGGCCTCGGCCAGGCTCACGTCCTTGATCGACTTGCCGAAGTAGAACTCCGCCGCCGCCTGGGCGCCGAAGGAGCCGCCGCCCATGTAGGCGCGGTCGAGGTAGAGCTTGAGGATCTGGTTCTTGGTGAGATGCGCCTCCAGCCACAGGGCCAGGAACGCCTCCTTGATCTTGCGCTCCAGCGAGCGCTCGTTGGACAGGAACAGGTTCTTGGCCAGCTGCTGGGTGAGCGACGAGCCGCCCTGCACCACGCCGGAGGCGCGGGCGTTCACGGTGACGGCGCGCAGCGTCCCGATCACGTCGATCCCGAAGTGGTCGTAGAAGCGCCGGTCCTCCGTGGCGATCACGGCCTTGATGAAGTGGTCCGGGAACTCGTCCAGGGACACCGAGTCGTCGTGCCGGATGCCGCGCCGGCCGATCTCGGCGCCGTAGCGGTCGAGGAAGGTGACCGCCAGGTCCTGCTTCTTCATCCAGTCGTCGCCGCCCACCTCGCGGAAGGCGGGCAGGGCGAGCGCCAGCATGACGAGCAGTCCGCCGACGCCCAGCGTCAGCGCCTCGTCGAGCAGCTCGACGCCCACGCGCTTGACGCCGCGCACCTGCAGGCGCTCGAGGACCTCGGAGTAGCGCGAATAGGCGTCCGAGAGCTTGCGGCCGCTCTCGTTCAGGGAGAACGCCGTCCAGGAATCGAACGCCTCGAAAGCGCGCACGATGCGCCGCCAGATCGAGAGCTTGCCTCGAAACTCCACCTGCTCCCCGCCCTGTTCCCGCCGTCTCTGAGCCGTTTACACTCTAGCAAGCAAAACGAACGGGGGCGAGTTCGGGTTGCCTGCAACTTCTGGAGGCAGGGTGGCCAATTGGCGCATGGTGAACGGGGCAGGGCGCCCAAGGCCCCGGCGGTCGCGCGTGGCGCCGGGGACCCCCTCCACCGTCATCCCCGGCGGCGCGAAGCGCCGGGAAGGGGATCCAGAGCCACCGCTGCAAGGTTCGACGGTGGCTCGGCTGAAGAAGCGCGCTGCTCGACGGCCGAACGCCGAGCCCGGTCCCCTGGATCCCCTTCCCGTCCGCGCCTTCGGCGCTCCGGCCGGGGATGACGGTGGAGAGTCCGAGGCCGGACGGCTGGCGCGGCGGGCGGCGGCAGCCGCTGAACGCCCCAGCCCGAGCGCCTCGCCGCTCGCCGGGCTGGCCCCTTCGCCCCTCACGCGCTAAAGCAGGGCCATCATGAGCCGCGATCCCAAGCCCGCCGGGGCGGCGCCGTTCTGGCGCACGACCCGTCTCGAAGACATGACCCCGGAGCAGTGGGAAAGCCTCTGCGACGGGTGCGGGCGCTGCTGCCTCGTGAAGCTGGAGGACGAGGACACCGGCCAGATCCACGCGACCGACATCGGCTGCCGTCTGTTCGACGCCGGCGCCTGCCGCTGTCGCGACTACCCCAACCGCACAACGGTGGTGCCGGATTGCGTCGGCCTGACCCCGCACGAAGTGCGGACCCTGCGCTGGCTCCCGCCCACCTGCGGCTATCGCCTGGTGGCGGAGGGCAAGGACCTGCCCTGGTGGCACCCGCTCGTTTCCGGCACGCCCGAGACCGTCAGGGAGGCCGGCGTCTCCGTGGCCGGCAAGGTCTTCGCCTCCGAGGACGAGATCGCCCTGGAGGACGTGGTGGACCGCATCAAGCGGTGGCCCCTGCAATGGCCGAAAAAGGCCCGCGACAAGGTCCGCGGCTAGACCGGTCCCGTCGCCGAAATCCCAGGCGCGCGCATGGGTTCCAGCCTCTCCATGTCGTCATGCGAAAAACTAGGAAAAATCTCCTTGACAGCGTAACGCTCCTTCGATAGGATGCGCTCATTCTCCAGAGTTGCGAGCGGATGGAAGCGGGGTTTTCCCGCGAGGCTCCGCCGCCCGGCCGCAGAATGCGGTCTGGAATTGCTGGGAGTTTTTTCAGAATGAGCATTCCCAACGAAAAGAACGGCGCCTTCGCGCCGACTGTCGAGCGAGATCCTTCCACCTTCGAACGTTCGGCCCGCGGCGGCGCGTCGCCGCCGCTGTCCCCGACCGCCCGGCGGGAGGCGCTGATCTCGCGCCTCTGGGCGGCCGCCGAGCGCCAGGTCGACGAAATCGAGCGGCGCAGCGAGAACCTTCCCGGCGCGGGCTTCAACCCGGAGCGCGACGCCAAGGCGCTCGCGGTGCTCTGCCGCGTGGTGAAGGAGTTGCCTGTCGACGACCCGGCGGCGCTGGCAGGCGACGACCTGGACGAGGCGTCGGACCGTGATCTCGAGGCCTTCCGCGATGACCTGGCGCGACACCTTGCTCGAATGGCAGAAGAACGGGCATCTCATGGAGGCGCTGAAGATCATGCCTCCGGAGAGGATCGCGAAACTGCGGCATAACTGGACCGTCTGGGCCCGGGCCGACCAGTTGCCCCCGGCCGCGGCCCAGGGGGGAGGGCTCTGGTCCGTCTGGCTGATCCTGGGCGGCCGCGGGGCGGGCAAGACCCGCGCCGGGGCCGAGTGGGTGAGGGCCCTAGCCACCGGCCGGCCCCCGGTGCGCCGCATCGCGTTGCTGGGCGAAACCTTCGCGGATGTCCGCGACGTGATGGTGGAGGGGCCCTCCGGCATCCTCGCCGTTCACCCGCGCAGCGCGCGGCCGAAGTGGGAGCCCTCGCGTCGCCGCCTCGCCTGGCCCAACGGCGTGGTGGCGCACGCCTTCTCGGCCGAGGACCCGGAAAGCCTGCGCGGCCCCCAGTTCGGGGCCGCCTGGCTGGACGAGCTCGCCAAGTGGCGCCAGGCCCGCGAGGCCTGGGACATGCTGCAGTTCGGCCTGCGCCTTGGGCGGCTCCCGCAGCAACTGGTCACCACCACGCCACGGCCCATTCCGCTGCTCAAGGAATTGCTGGCGGACCCGCACGCCGCCGTGACGCGGGCCGCCACGGCGGACAATCGCTTCCATCTTGCTCCCGGCTTCGTGGAGACGATGGCCCGCCGCTACGGCGGCACGCGCCTCGGTCGGCAGGAGCTCCTGGGCGAAATCCTGGAGGAGCGCCAGGACGCGCTCTGGAGCCGCGACCTGCTGGAGGCTTGCCGCGAGCCTGCCGCCCCGGCGGACCTCGTCCGCATCGTGGTGGCCGTGGACCCCCCGGCATCATCGAGCCGCCGCGCCGACTCCTGCGGGATCGTGGCGGCCGGCATCGATGCGGCCGGCCTCGTCCACGTGCTGGAGGACGCCACCGTGAGCGGCGCCCGCCCGGCGGCCTGGGCCTCCGCCGCCTGCGCGGTCGTGCGCCGCTGGGAGGCCGACGCCCTCGTGGTGGAGGTGAACCAGGGCGGCGAGATGGCCCAGGCCGTCCTCGCCGAGGCCGACCCCGGCGTCCCGGTGACGCCGGTGCGAGCCACCCGCGGCAAGCACCTGCGCGCCGAGCCCGTCGCCCATCTCTACGAGCTGGGCCGCGTGCGCCACGCCGGGGCCTTCCCCGGGCTGGAGGACGAGCTCTGCGACTTCGGCCCCACCCCGACCGGCTTCGGCCTCTCCAGCGGCCGCTCGCCCGACCGCCTCGACGCCCTCGTCTGGGCCGTCACCGCCCTCGCCCTCGGCCCGAAAGGCGCTGCCCCGCGGGTGCGGCGGGTGTGAGGGGCGCCACGCCCACACCCTCCCCTCGAGGGGGAGGGTCGCCGCGCAGCGGCGGGGTGGGGTGAGGCTGGGCGTCGTGCGCCGCGCTGACCTTTGAAACGCGCCCTCGCCGGGCGCGGTCACCCCACCCCGTCGGCGCTATGCGCCGCCAACCCTCCCCCTCAAGGGGAGGGTGCGCCTTCGCGCTCCTGCGCCCACCCATTCCGGAGAACCCTCGCATGTCCTCCCTGCTGTCGCGCCTGGTCGGGCGCGCTGTCCGCGTTGCTGCGCCGGTCGCGCCCCTGCAGGCCAAGAGTTCGCGCGTCGGCCCGCTGATCGCCTTCCCAAGCGTGGGCCGGCCCGTCTGGACCCCGCGCGACTACGCGGCGCTGGCGCGCGAAGGCTACCAGCGCAACGCGGTGGTCTACCGCGCCGTGCGCCTCGTCGCGGAGGCTGCGGCCAGCGTGCCGCTGCTGGTCTATGAGGGCCGCCACGAGCGGCCGGACCACCCGGTGGCGCAACTCCTGGCTCGCCCGAACCCGCGCGACGCCGGTCAAGCCCTGTTCGACGCGCTCTATGGCCACCTGCTGGTGGCCGGCAACGCCTACCTGGAATGCGCCGCCGTGCGCGGCGATCCGCGCGAGCTCTACGCGCTGCGTCCCGACCGCATGAAGGTCGTGCCCGGCCCGGACGGCTGGGCCGAGGCCTACGACTACACGGTGGGCGGCCGCACGGTGCGCTTCCGGCAGGACGGGGAGGGGACCCCGCCCATCCTCCATCTGACCCTGTTCAACCCGCTTGACGACCATTACGGCCTGGCCCCAACCGAGGCCGCCGCCGTCGCGCTCGACATCCACAACGCCGCCGGCGCCTGGAACAAGGCGCTGCTCGACAACGCCGCCCGGCCCTCCGGCGCGCTGGTCTACGCCGGCGCGGCGGGCGTGAACCTGTCCGACGAGCAGTTCGACCGCCTGAAGGAGGAGCTGGAGGCGAGCTTCCAGGGCGCCGCCAACGCCGGCCGCCCGCTGCTGCTGGAAGGCGGGCTCGACTGGAAGCCCCTGTCCTTAACCCCCAAGGACATGGACTTCATCCAGGCCAAGGCGGCGGCGGCCCGCGAGATCGCGCTGGCCTTCGGCGTGCCGCCCATGCTGCTCGGCCTGCCGGGCGACAACACCTATTCCAACTACGCCGAAGCCAACCGCAGCTTCTGGCGCCAGACCGTGATCCCGCTCGTGACCCGCACGGCCGCGAGCCTCGCCCACTGGCTCGGCCCGGCCTATGGCGCCGCCCTGCGCCTGGAGCCCGACCTCGACCGCATCGACGCCCTGGCCCCCGAGCGCGAGGCGCTGTGGGCGCGGGTGGGCGCGGCGGGGTTCCTGACGGAGGACGAGCAGCGCGAAGCGGTGGGGTACGGGCCGAAGGGGGCTGGCCAGCAGAAACTCATGGAAATCACGGTCACGCCTGGGCACTGGGAGCGCCAGCCGCGCGTGCCGTCAGGTGACTCGGACGAAGGCTAATAGACGTCTGGGCTCGGGGGACTCGGCGACACGTTTGTCTCGACTCTCGCCAATCTCGCGGCTTCGGCGGCTACGACGATCATCCGCACCGTTCTGCAGCGCCTGATCGGCGCGGTGCGCAACATGCCGAAGGGGCCGACGGCTCCGAAGGCGCCGACCGCTGGAGGCACATCATCGGTCGCACAAGCGACAGGGCGCGCCAGCCGGGATATATTGAGCCCGGGTGGCAGCCCTGTGGGAAGACAAGTTGGTGGGGCGACTAAGGAAGTAAGGACTGTGGGCAAAACTGAGTTCGAAGCGATCAAGCGGGATTTGATGCAAGACGCACAATCGGTGAAAGGCCCTTCGAACTACCAGGGTATGGTTTACCAACGCCCAGACGGACTTCGATTTGGAATTCGGCAAAGCGTGGATTTCGGCGAAACGATAGATGTTATTGAAAGCGGATCATCAGCAATCGATCGCGGATTCAAGGTGCATTGGCAATGAACATGAATAAAGTTCACCGTTACGGTGGCGACAGCATCGCACAGACGCTGGAAGTGGCCCACGGGGATTTCAGGTTTGGTTTGGTCGGCCTGTGGGGCATCTTATCCATGGGCCGCGTCGGCTACGAACTCACTAACGGCGATTTGCGCGAGTTTGTCGCTCTCTATGTCTACACGCTGATCGCCCATGGTGGCATCGTGATCGAGGGCGCGGACGACGGCATTCACTACTGGCGCGCCGCCCCGCATTACGGTGAAAAGCCGGAGGACGTCGCCCACGCGGTAACCGCCGAGTGGATCGCCCAGGGCGAACCGGACATCCCCGGTTATGAAGGCATCGCCTTCGCCTTGCCGAGCTACCTCGACAGCCCGGAAAATCGGCGCGACTGGCCGAAGCCGAAGGTCGAACTGCCCGCGTAGACGACGCTCGAGATCACAACGTCGCCGGGGGCCTCGATTTTGGGGCTGCTAGCGTGCCAGGCTCGCGCTTTCTGTCGGGTTCCGACGCCATGATCATTCTCACCCATCGCTTGCGTTTGCAGTCGCCCCAAGGCGAGCGCGCCATCGAGATCGCCATCCACCAGCCCGAGCCGGACGACCGCTGCTGGACTTGCGCTTATTCCATCGGCTGGCCGGACCGGACACGGAAGAGCCAGGCCTACGGGCTGGATGCGCTCCAGGCGCTGGTGATGGCGCTGCAGAAGATCGGCTCTGAGATCTACACGAGCGATCACCATCGCTCGGGATCGCTGCGCGCCGAGGGCGACGAGCGAGGCTACGGCTTCCCGGTTCCGCAGGGGCTGAAGGACATGGTGATCGGCTCAGACGCCGACCTGGTCTGAGCCGCCTCCCGCTCGCCAGTCCCTGCTGCGCAAACCCCGTTCCCCCCAGCGCCCCGGCTCCGCCGCGGGCGCTTTTTCGTTGGGCCGTCCGGCCCGCATGAAGGAGCCCCCCATGCCTTCCCTGCTCGACAGCCCGGTCCTGGACGCCATTCTGGGGCGGGGCGATCTCGCCCATCTGGCCCTGTTCCTGTGGGCCACCGGCGCCTCCGCCGTCGCCGTGCTGCTGCTGCGCGAGCTCGGCGCCGCCAACCGCCGCTTCGACGCCTTCGTGCGCGAGCTGCATCTGTTCAACGCCCGGGTTTCCGGGCGGGAGTAGGGGGGCTGCGCCCCCGCATTTCAGCAAACACTTCATCACCTGAGGATTGCCCATGCTGTCGTTTCTGTTGCGGCGCGCCGCTCCTCCGGCTGGCGCGGACGAGGCCGCGCCCGCCCATCCCGCCCCTGAGGCGGTGATCGCCTCCTTTGTCCAGAGCCTCGCCCGCCTCGACCCCTGCGGTACCGCCCGGACCGGCCCGCGCCGGCGTCCCCGGGTGGTGGCGCGCAAGGCCTGACGCCATGGCGTACGGCCTGTCCGTCCCCCTGCGGCCGCCGCCGCGTCGCGAGCTCCCGCCCGTGGAGGTACGCGACGCCCGCCTGGCGCTGGCCGCGCCGCCGGGCCCGCTCGGCGTGTTCGAGGGCTACGCCAGCCTGTTCGGCGTGGTCGACCTCGGGCGCGACATGATCCTGCCCGGCGCCTTCGCCGACAGCCTCGCCCGCCGGGGCGCCGGCGGCGTGCGGCTCCTGTGGCAGCACGACCCGGCCGAACCCGTGGGCGCCTGGACGGTGCTGCGCGAGGATGGGCGCGGCCTCTTCGCCCGCGGCCGCCTCAACCTGGGCGTGGCCCGCGCCCGCGAGCTCCTGGCGCTGATGCGCCAGGGCGCCGTGGACGGCCTCTCCATCGGCTTCAAGGCCGGCGGCGCCCGCACCGACCCGCGCAGCGGCGTGCGCCGCATCGCCAAGGTCGACCTCTGGGAGATCTCCCTCGTCACCTTCCCGCTGCTCCCCCAGGCCCGCGTCACCGCCGTGAAGGGGCGGTGAGGCCGCCTCCTGCTTCTCCGTCATGGCCGGGCCAGTCCCGGCCATCCACGCCGTCACCCGAAGCGTGGGTCCCCGGGACAAGCCCGGGGATGACGGCCGAGCGCGACTCGTGATCCCAAGCAAGGACCCACCCATGACCCACGCCATCCCGACCTACGAGACCAAGCACGCCGCCTCCGAGGCGCACGCCTTCGAAGACCTGAACCGCGCCTTCGACGCCTTCCGCGACGCCAACGACCAGCGCCTCGCCGAGCTGGAGACGCGCCTCTCCTCCGACGTGCTCGTGGAGGAGAAGCTCGCCCGCATCGACCAGGCGCTCGACGACGCCCGCCGCCGCCTCGACGCCTTCGCCCTGAAGGCGAGCCGCCCCGCCCTCGGCGGCCCCGAGCGCCCGGCCCTGCCGGCCGCGGCGGCCGAGCACAAGGCCGCCTTCGACCTCTATGTGCGCGCCGGCGAGACCGGCGGGCTCAAGGCGCTCGAGGCCAAGGCCCTTTCCGCCGGCTCCGGCCCGGACGGCGGTTATCTCGTCCCGCCCCCGGCCGAGCGGGAGATCCTGCGCCGCATGGCGGTGATCTCGCCCATCCGGGCCATCGCGTCTGTGCGCGAGATCTCCACCGCCACCTTCAAGAAGGCTTATTCCACCACCGGCCCGGCGACCGGCTGGGTGGCCGAGGCCGCGGCCCGGCCGCAGACCAACAGCCAGGTCATCGCCGAGCTGACCTTCCCGGCCATGGAGCTCTACGCCATGCCGTCCGCCACGCAGACCCTGCTGGACGACGCGGCCGTGAATATCGAGCAGTGGATCGCCGACGAGGTCGAGACGGTGTTCGCCGAGCAGGAGGGCGCCGCCTTCGTCAACGGCGACGGCGTCAACAAGCCCCAGGGCTTCATGGCGGCGGCCAAGTCCACCGTGGCGGCCTGGAGCTGGGGCAAGCTCGCCTATGTGCCGACGGGCGTCTCCGCCAACTTCGCGGCCGCGAACCCCTCCGACATCCTGGTCGACCTGGTCTACGCCCTGAAGGCCGGCTACCGGCAGAACGCCAGCTTCGTCATGAACCGCAAGACCCAGGCGGCCGTCCGCAAGTTCAAGACCACCACGGGCGAGTACCTTTGGCAGCCGCCGGCGGCCGTCGGCCAGCCGGCGACGCTGATGAACTTCCCCGTCGTGGAGGCGGAGGACATGCCCGACATCGCCGCCGACAGCTTCGCCGTCGCCTGCGGCGACTTCCGCCGCGGCTACCTCATCGTCGACCGAATCGGCGTGCGCGTGCTGCGCGACCCCTTCACCGCCAAGCCCTACGTGCTGTTCTACACGACCAAGCGCGTCGGCGGCGGCGTCCAGGACTTCGACGCCATCAAGCTGCTGAAGTTCGGCGTGTCGTGAGCGCGCGAAGCGCACCCTCCCCTTTGAGGGGGAGGGTCGGCCCGAAGGGCCGGGGTGGGGTGATGCCGGGCATGAAGCTCCGGCTTTCCCAAAAGAGCGCGCGCGCCCTCGCCGGGTGCGGGTCACCCACCCCGCCGGCCTGCGGCGGTCGACCCTCCCCCTCGCAGGGGAGGGCGCGCCTCCGGCGCCTACCGCGCGCCCCACCCCGCGAGCGTCTTGTCGATCCACGCCCGCTGGGGCGCGACGAGGACGCCCTGGGTCAGCGCCCCGCAGCGGGACTTGCCGGTTCCCTCGGCCCACACCGTCACGGCGCCGAGGCCGCCGTCAGGCGCGAAGATGGGGCCGCCGGAGTCGCCAGTGCAAGCTCCGCGGCCGGGGCTCTTGAGCCACACAAGGATGCTGCTGGGCCCGTAAGGCTCCACCACGGGCAGGGGCGCGGCGCGGAACTGGCCGCCGGAGCGCGGCTCGCCCTCCGTCTGCAGGCCGTAGCCCGCCACGGTCCAGGTCTCGCCGGCCGTCGGCCTAGTCGCCTCGCTCAGGGCCGCGGGCGCGAAGCCCTTGGGCAGCGGCTCGGCCAGGCGCACGAGCGCAAGGTCGATGGACTTGCGCCGGGACTGCTCGGCCCCCTTCACGTAGCCGGGGTGCACCGCCACGGCGCGCGGCGCCAGGAACGCGGGCGCGTTGGCCGCGTCCCGGTAGAACACCCGGACCTCCTTGCCGGCGACGCAATGCGCCGCCGTCAGCACCACGTCCGGCGCCAGCGCCGTGGCCGAGCAGAAGCCCTGCCGCTCCACCACCATCACGGTGTGCGGCGCGAGCTCGGGCGCCGGCCCGCCCTGCACGATCGCGCCCGCCGGCGCGGCTGCGCCCAGCGCCGCCGCCAGCGCGCCCATTCCAGGAAGCCTACGAAACCGCTGCATGCCGAAACCCCTCCGCCTGGGCGCGACATCGCATGTTCGCCGCCGGAACGGAAGACGAGGAGCCGCCCATGGCCCTGATGCTCGTGACCCCGCCCACGGTGGAGCCGGTCACGCTCGCCGAACTGAAGGACTGGCTGAAGATCGACACGGCGGACGAGGACGTTCTGCTCACGGCCGTGATCGCCGCCGCGCGTCTGGCCGTGGAGGCTGCATCCGGCCGCAAGCTGCTGACGCAGACCTGGCGCTGGGTGCTGAACGCCTGGCCCGCGTCGCCCCTGGAGCTGCCGGTCTGGCCCATGCAGGCCGTTCCGGCCATCCGCGTCTACAACGCCGCCGGCGTGGCGGCGACGGTCGCGGCCACGCTGTACCAGTTGAGCAACGCCTTCCTGCCGCCGCGGCTGGCGCTGCTGGGCGCGACGCCGCAGCCGGGCCGTGCGCTTGGCGGCATCGAGATCGACATGACGGCCGGCTACGGGGGCGCCGCTGCCGCCGTGCCGGAGGCGCTGCGCATGGCGGTTCGGCTCATGGCCGCGCACCTCTATGAGAACCGGGGCGACGGCGCGCCCGGTCTCGCGCCGATGCAGCCGCCGCCGGCCGTCGCCGCGTTGGTCGGCCCCTATCGCCGGGCGAAGCTGTGATGGCGTCGCCCGCCATCGCCCAGCTGCGCCGGCGACTGACCTTGGAGCAGCCCGTCGAGGCGCCGGACGGGGCAGGGGGCGTGACGCGCTCCTTCGCGGGCGCGGCCACGTTGTGGGGCGCGGTCGCCCCGCTCGGCGGGGACGAGGAGGTCCGCGCCGGCGCCGTTGGCCAGCGCGTGACCCACCGCATCCACCTGCGCTGGCGCGCCGGGCTGGACGCCTCCATGCGCCTGCGGCTGGGGTCGCGACTGTTCCTGATCCGCGCCGTCTGGGACCCGGACGAGCGCCGCCGGCGCATCGTCTGCCTCTGCGAGGAGGTGAAGCCGTGAGCCACCCCATCCTTGCTCTCCGGACGGCGCTGCGCGCCCTGCTGGTGGCCGACCCCGCGCTGGTCGCCCTGCTCGGCGGCGAGCGCGTCTACGACGAGCCGCCCCGCGGGGCCGAGCCGCCTTACGTGACCTTCGGCGAGGCCAGCGCGCGGGACTGGTCGACCGGCGGCTGCCAGCATGCGCTCGCCCTGGTCGCCTGGTCCCGCCAGGGCGGCGACGCCGAAGTCCTCGCCGTCCTCGACCGGATCGCGGCCCTCTGCGCCGACCCGCCCCTGGCGCTCGCCGGCAACCGCCTCGTCCTGCTGCGCGTGGCGTCGCAGGAGACGGCGCGCCCCGACAAGGCCGGCCTGCGCCGCGCCGTCATCCGCCTCGCCGCGCTTACGGAGCCGCTCTAGGCGCGAACGGATGGGGCCCAGTCGTCACCACGAGCCCCGCATGAGCCGTCATGGCCGGGCTCGTCCCGGCCATCCACGCCTGTCCCCAGCGCGTGGATCCCCGGGACAAGCCCGGGGATGACGGGGGAGGAGTCGCGTCCGCTGCCTCGCTGCTTCGCCCGCTCGTGGCGACCCCAAGACGGCCCTTTCACCCAAAACCGGAGGTTTCCATGCCCGCTCAGAAAGGCAAGGACCTGCTGCTCAAGCTCGACGACGGGACCGGCGCCTTCGTCTCGGTCGCAGGTCTTCGCGCACGCCAGATCACGTTCAACAGCGAGGCGGTGGACGTCACCAGCGCCGACTCCGCCGGCCGCTGGCGCGAGCTGCTGGCCGGCGCCGCGGTGCGTCGCGCCGCCGTGACTGGCGCCGGCGTGTTCCGCGACGAGGCCGCCGACGCGCTGGTCCGCCAGACGCTGTTCGACGACGCCATCCGAACCTGGCAGGTGATCATCCCGAGCTTCGGGATCGTCCAGGGTCCGTTCCACATCGCCAGCCTCGACTACCGCGGCGACCACGCCGGCGAGGTGACGTTCGACCTGGCGCTGGAAAGCGCCGGCGCGCTCACGTTCACCGCCATTTGAAATCCCCCTGTCCCGTCATTGCGAGCGCAGCGAAGCAATCCAGGGGGACTGTCGCAGGGCCAGCCGTCCTGGATTGCTTCGTCGCTGCGCTCCTCGCAAGACGGAAAGTTCCGAAATGGAGCGCCTCCCATGCCGAACCTGCGCCGCGGGGACGCCGAACTCGTGCTCGGCGGCCGCCGCTTCACGTTGCGACTGACACTGGGCGCCCTGGCCGAGCTGGAGGCCGCGTTCGCGGCCGAGAGCCTGGACGACCTGGGCCGCCGCTTCGCCTCCGGCGCCCTGTCCGCCCGCGACCTCGTGCGCCTGCTCGGCGCCGGGATCCGCGGCGGCGGCGCCGACCTCTCGGACGAGGAGGTCGCCGCGCTGCCCCTGGGCGAGGGCCTCGAGGCCGTGGCCGACGCCATCGCCCGCATGCTGCTGCAAGCCTTCGGCTCGGGCGGGGACCGGTCGCCCCGCCCTTGAGCGCCGCAGGACGCCGATCCGGCGCCCTTTCGGGGGACGGGGACTCCCGCCCGTTCCCCTGGGACGACGCAATGGCCTTCGGCCTCGGCGTCCTGCGGCTGACCCCTGGCGCCTTCTGGCGCATGACGCCCCGCGAACTCGCCGCCGCCGCCGAGGGCGTCTTCGGACGCAGGCGCGGGACCGCGCCGCCCACTCGCGCGGCTTTGGCGGACCTGATGCGGCTGTTCCCGGATGAGGCGAGAGGCTGACTTATTTCGCCGTCATCCCCGGCCGGAGCGGCGAAGCCGCGGAGGGGAAGGGGATCCAGGGGCCGCGCGCCACGACCCCTGGATCCCCTTCCCGGCGCTTCGCGCCGCCGGGGATGACGGCGGGAAAATATGCGCCGTTCAGAGCCTTGGAGCCTTTTCATGAATCAAGACTTCGCTGCCCAGGAAGCCCAGCTCGAGAAGCTGAACGGCCTTGCGGACAATCTCGGCAAGGCGCTGTCCTCAGCCTTCGCCAAGGGAACCACGGACGGCAGGAAGCTGGACGACGTGTTGCGCGGGCTGGGGCAGAAGCTGCAGGACATGGCCCTGAAGGCGGCCATGCAGCCCCTTCAGGCGCTGCTGGCGAGCGGGCTGTCCAGCCTTGGCGCCAGGCTCGGCGCGTCGACGGGGCAGGGGATGGGCCTGGGCGGCTTCGGCCCGGTGCAGGCCTTCGCGGATGGCGGCGTGATCCGCGCGCCGACCTACTTCCCGCTCGGGCAGGGCCTCGGCCTCGCCGGCGAGGCCGGGCCGGAGGCCATCCTGCCGCTGGCGCGCGGCCCCGACGGGGCGCTCGGCGTGCGCGCCGGCGGAGGCGCGGCGTCCGTGACGGTGAACATCGCCGCGCAGGACGTGGAAAGCTTCCGCCGCTCGGAAGCCAGCCTCACCGCCGCCATCGCCCGCGCCGTCGCCCGTGGCCAGCGGGGCCTGTGAGTTGGAGCGCGGAAGGGCCGAAGCAACCGCCGTTTCCGTCTCTGCGAGGAGCGCAGCGACGAAGCAATCCAGGAGGCTTCGGCGCAAGTCCCCTGGATTGCTTCACTGCGCGCGCAATGACCGACGTTTGGACCGTTCCTCTCCCGCGTTGGCGAGAGCAGGCTTACGCAGCCGCGCGCAGCATGGCGGCGATCTGGTCCTTGAGCTTGAGGCGCTTCTTCTTGAGTTCCTCCAGCACCGCGTCGTCCGTGGGCTCGATGCCGGCCTCGATGCGGTGAATCTCGCGATTCGTGGCGTCGTAGCTCTCCGCCAGCGTGGCGAAATGGGCGTCGCCGATCTTCAGCTTGCTGATGGCCGCAGCCGAGGTGGGGAACTCCTCGTGGAGGCCGTGGGGGACATGGGTCATGCGTCTCTCCTTGGAATGTCAGTGCCCCCACAAGAGCCCCGCCAAGTCCGCGGCGCTTTGACCGAGGTCAACGAAATCGGAGGTCGCCATGCCGGCTCCCTTCCATGAGGTGCGCTTCCCCCTGGACGTCTCGGTGAAGAGCCGCGGCGGGCCGCGGCGGCGCACGGATGTCGTCATCGTGGGCTCGGGGCGCGAGGAGCGCAACGCCCGCTGGGCCCATTCGCGCCGCCGCTACGACGCGGGCTACGGGGTGAAGACGCTCGAGTCGCTCGCGGCCGTGGTCGCCTTCTTCGAAGAGCGGCGCGGCCGCCTCTACGGCTTCCGCTGGCGCGACCGGCTGGACGACCGCTCGTGCGCCCACGGCCAGGCGCCGGGTCCGCTGGACCAGGCCATCGGCGTCGGCGACGGCGCGACGGCCGCTTTCGCGCTGGCGAAGACCTACGGCGGCGCCTTCGCGCCCTACCGGCGGCCCATCGCGAAGCCTGTGGCCGGCAGCGTCCGCGTGGCGGTGGCCGGCGCCGAAAAGCAGGCCGTTCGCGACTTCGACATGGACCCTGCGACCGGGATCGTCTCATTCCGCCCGGGCGCGATCCCGCCCGAGGGAGCGAAGGTGACCGCCGGCTTCCTGTTCGACGTGCCCGTCCGCTTCGACACGGACGAGCTCATCGTGGACCTCGCCGCCTTCGAGGCGGGCGAGATCCCGTCCATCCCGCTGGTCGAAATCCTGCCCTGAACCGGAGGCGCCATGCGCACCGTGCCCGACGCGCTGTCGGCGGCCATCGCCGCCGGCGCAACCACGCTCGCCCGCTGCTGGAAGGTGCTGCGCCGCGACGGCGCCGCCCTTGGCTTCACCGACCATGACCGCGACCTCGCCTTCGGCGGAGTCACCTTCGCGGCCGGCGCCGCCCTGGAGGCTTCCGACTGCGAGTCGCAGCTTGGCTTCGCCATCGGCGGGGGCGAGGTGGCCGGCGCCTTGTCGTCCGGCGCCATCAGCGAGGCCGACCTGGCGGGCGGGCTCTACGACGGCGCCACGGTCGAGGCCTGGATGGTGGACTGGACCGACCCGGCCAGCCGCATCCTGCTCGACGTCTACGTCATCGGCGAGATCCGCCGCGCCGACCGGGCCTTCGTGGCGGAGCTGCGCGGACTCGCCCAGCGCTTCGACGACCCGCGGGGCCGGACCTACCAGCCCGCCTGCGCGGCGGACCTGGGCGACGAGCGCTGCCACGTCGACCTCGCCGACCCGCGCTGGCGGGCCGAGGCCGTTGTGACGGCCACCGACGGCGCCGTCTTCATCCGCGCCGCCGGGCTCGCCGCCTTCGAGGGCGGCTTCTTCGCAGGTGGTCGCCTTCGGTTCACGGGGGGCGCCAGCGCCGGCTTCGCCTGCGAGGTGAAGGCCCACGACGCGGGCGTGGGCGAGGGGCTCGTCACGCTCTGGCAGGCTCCCGGCGCGCCGGTGGCCCCGGGGGACGCCTTCGTGGTCACGGCTGGCTGCGACAAGCGGCTCGCGACCTGCGCCGGGCGCTTCGGCAACGTCGCCAATTTCCGCGGCTTCCCGCACATGCCGGGCAATGACTTCCTGCTCCGCGCCGCCCGCAACGGCGACCCGGCCATGGATGGCGGGAGCCTGTTCCGGTGAGCGCGCCCGGTCTGACGCGCGCCGCGATCCTGGCCGAGGCGCGGTCCTGGCTCGGCACGCCCTACGTCCACGGCGCCAGCCTGAAAGGCGCCGGCTGCGACTGCCTGGGCCTGGTGCGCGGCGTCTGGCGCGCCCTGGTCGGGCCCGAGCCCGAATCTCCGCCGCCCTACACGCCCGACTGGGCCGAGGCCTCGAGCCGTGACGCGCTGCTGGAAGCGGCGAGCCGCTGGCTGGAGCCCATCCCGCTCGGTGAGGCGGCGCCCGGCGACGTGCTCCTGTTCCGCTGGCGAGACGGCGCGCCGGCCAAGCACTGCGGCGTCGCGACCGGCCCCGCCCGCATGATCCACGCCCACGACGGCGCCGTGGTGGCCGAAGTGGCGCTGGGCGTCTGGCGCCCCCGCCTGACAGCCGCCTTCCGCTTCCCCGGCCTGCGCTAAGGGGGGCGCTTCACGCACCGCATGCGTCTCAAATGGAGGAGCCTCCCCATGACCACCCTCGTCCTCCAGGCCGCGGGCTCCGCGGTGGGCGGAGCCGTCGGCGGCCCCCTGGGCGCCCTCGTGGGCGGCGGCCTCGGCGCCGCGGCCGGCTCCCTGATCGACAACGCCCTCTTCGGCGGGAGCGGCGCGCGCAAATACGTGGAAGGTCCGCGCCTGCAGACCCTGGCGGGGCTCGGCTCCACGGAAGGCGCGCCCGTCCCGCGTGTCTATGGCCGCGCCCGCGTGGGCGGCGAGGTGATCTGGGCGACCCGCTTCGAGGAGGTCGCGACGACGCGGCGCGAGTCCGCCGCCGTATCAGGGGGCGGCAAGGGCCTGGGCGGCGGCTCCGCCGGGGCGCAGACGGTCACAACCGCTTACGCCTACTACGCCAACCTGGCGGTCGGACTGTGCGAGGGCCCGATCGCCTTCGTGCGCCGCATCTGGGCGGATGGCCGCGAGCTCGACAGGACGCTCTACAGCATCCGCGTCCACACCGGCGCGGAGAGCCAGGAGCCTGACCCGCTCATCGTCGCCAAGGAGGGCGCGGACGCCGCCCCGGCCTATCGCGGGCTCGCCTATGTGGTGTTCGAGCGCCTGCCCCTCGCCGAGTTCGGCAACCGCGTGCCTCAGCTCAGCTTCGAGGTGGTGCGCCCGGTGGGCGGCCTCGGCGCCCAGATCCGCGCGGTGGACCTCATCCCGGGCGCGGGCGAGTTCGTGTACGCGCCGACGCTCGTCACCCGGGACGCCGGCCTCGGCGAGACCCGGCCCGAGAACCGCTGGCAATCCACCCATCCGACTGACTGGGCCGCCTCGCTGGACGCGCTCCAGGCGCTCTGCCCGAACCTGGAGAGCGTCGGCCTCGTGGTGAGCTGGTTCGGCGACGACCTGCGCGCCGGCGCCTGCACGGTGGCCCCGCGTGTGGAGGGCGGCGACCGCGTCCACCTGGAAACAGCCTGGGCCGTCGCGGGCTTGACCCGCCCCGAGGCGCGCGTCGCATCCCAGGCCGAGGGTCGCCCCGCTTATGGGGGCACGCCGTCCGACGCCAGCGTGGTCGCCGCGATCCGCGACCTGAAGGCCCGCGACCTGAAGGTGATGCTCTACCCGTTCATCATGATGGACGTGCCGGCCGGCAACGGCCTGCCCGACCCCTGGACCGGCGCCGCCGGCCAGCCGCCCTACCCGTGGCGCGGGCGGGTGACGTGCCATCCCGCGCCGGGCCGAACCGGCAGCCCGGATGGCGCCGGCGCGGCGGCCGCCCAGGTCGCGGCCTTCTTCGGCGCTGCCCGGCCGGCGGATTCCGCCCTGGCGAACGGGACCGTCCAGTACGGCGGTCCGGCCGAATGGTCCTTCCGCCGCATGATGCTGCATTACGCCCACCTCGCCGCCCTGGCCGGCGGCGTGGACGCCTTCGTGATGGGCTCGGAGCTTGTCGGCCTCACCCGCGTGCGCTCCGCGCCCGGCGTTTACCCGGCCGTGTCCGCCCTGGTTGCGCTCGCCGCGGACGTGAAGGCCGTGCTCGGCGCCGGAACCAGGCTGACCTACGGGGCGGACTGGACCGAATACGGCGCCCATGCCCCGTCGGACGGGGAGCTGCGCTTCCCCCTCGACCCGCTCTGGGCCTCGCCCGCGATCGACTGCGTCGGCGTCGACTGGTGGCCGCCCCTGGCCGATTGGCGTGACGAGCCCGGCCACGCGGACTCCGGCCGCGCCCGCAATGGCGCCGGGGCGTCCTACATCGCCGCCAACGTCGCGGGCGGGGAGGGCTTCGACTGGTTCTACCCAGACGACGAGGCCCGACGCCGGCAGGATCGCCGGCCGATGACGGACGGCGCCTACGACAAGCCCTGGGTCTACAGACCCAAGGACCTCGCGGCCTGGTGGTCGCAGCCTCACGTGGAGCGCGTGAACGGCGTGGAGCTGGCCACGCCCACGGCCTGGGTCCCCCGCTCCAAGCCGATCCTCCTCGTCGAGTGCGGCTGCCCGGCCGTGGACAAGGGCTCCAACGGGCCGAACTGCTTCCCGGACGCCAAGTCCGGCGCGGCGAACCTGCCGCCGTTCTCGCGCGGCTTCCGCGACGACCTGGCCCAGGACCGCGCGATCCGCGCGCTGCTCAACCATTTCGATCCGGCCGCGCCGGGCTTCGCCGAGGCCGCCAACCCGGTCTCGCCGATCTACGGCGGGCGGATGGTCGATCCGGCCCGCATGCACCTGTGGTGCTGGGACGCGCGGCCTTTCCCGGCCTTTCCGAGCCGGGAAGCGATCTGGGCGGACGGCCCCGCCTGGGAGCTCGGCCACTGGCTCACCGGCCGCCTTGAAGGCATGCCCCTCGCGGATCTCGTCCGCGCGCTGCTGCGCGACTGGGGCGTCGAGCCTCCGGCTGAGGTGGACGTGGACGGCTTCCTGGACGGATACGTTGTGGACCGCCCCATGAGCCTGCGGGCGGCGCTGGAGCCCCTGGTCGCGCTCTTCGGCTTCGACGCGGTGGCGAGCGGCGGCCGAGTCCGGTTCATCGACCGGGGCGACGTCCATGCGACGCCGCTCGGCGAGGATGATCTCGCGCCGGACGGGGAGGGCGCGCTGCTGCGCCTCACGCGGACCCAGGACGCCGAACTGCCCCGCGCGGTGGCGCTCGGCTTTGCGGACGCGGAGGGGGACTACGCCCGCGCCAGCGTGTTGTCCCGCCGCCTCGAGGGCGGCAGCCGCCGGGAAACGCAGGTGGAGGCCGCCGCCGTGCTGCCGCGCTCCGCCGCGGCGCGCCTGGCCGACAGGATTCTGCACGACGCCTGGATCGCGCGGGAAACCGTCGAGTTCCGCCTGCGCCCGGGCCTGCTGGCGCCTGAGCCCGGCGACTGCGTCAGCCTCGCCGTGAATGGGACGCCCCGGACCTACCGGATCACGCGGATCCGCGACGCCGAGGCGCGGGAGGTCACGGGCCGGGCGGTGGATCCCGCCGCCCTGGAGGCTCCTGCCCGGGCCGCTGGCGGAACGCGCTCGGTTGGCGCTCCCGCCGCGCCGGGTCGCCCTTTCGCGGCGGTCCTGGACGTCAGCCTGCCCGTGCCGGGCGCGCCCGTGCTCCAATGGCTGGCGGTGGCCGGCCGGCCCTGGCCGGGGCGCATGGTCGTGTGGCGCTCGGCCGATGGCCTTGGCTTCGATACCGTCGCGACCGTCGACGCGCCGAGCTTGATGGCCCGGCTGCTCGCGCCGTTGCCGGCCGGCCCCTGCGGTCGATGGGACAGGGCGGGCGGAGTGGAGATGCAGCTTCCGGCCGGCGCGCCGCCGACTGGCGCGGACATGGCCGCCCTGTCGGGCGCGACGGCCTTGGCCATCCGGGGGCCGGACGGCGCCTGGGAGGTGCTGGCCTACGCGCGCTCCGAACTGGTCGGACCCTCGCGCTGGCGCCTGACGCGTCTCCTGCGCGGACTGTCAGGCACGGAGGAGGCCGCCAGCCGCGACGTCCCGGCCGGGTCTCTCGCGGTGCTGCTGGACGCCTCCCTCGTCCCCCTGGCGGCCGGACCCGAGAGCCTTGGGCGGGCTTTCCGGTATCGCGTCGGCCCTGCCGCCCGCGGCGCGGGCGACCCCGCCGCACTGGCGTTCGAGGCTGCTCCGGGGCCGGGGGCCCTGCTGCCGCTCGCCCCCGTGCGGGCGTCGGCGCGCCGCACTTCGGCGGGGGTGGCGCTGCGCTGGATCCGCCGCGGCCGGCTGGAGGCGGACGCCTGGGAGCCGGTCGAGATTCCGCTCGGCGAGGCCGCCGAGCGCTACGAGGTCGATGTGCTCGCCGGAGGTGTCGTGAAACGAACCTTGTCCTGCTCCTCCCCGGAGGCGCTGTACCCGGCAGACGCCGAACGCGCCGACTTCGGCGCGCCCCAGGCCTCTCTGTGGCTGCGCATCGTCCAGCTCAGCGCCGCCGTGGGCCGCGGGCGCGCGCTGGCCGTCACTCTTCCTGTCCTCTGACCGAGGTTTCCCATGTCCGACAGCACCCGGCTGGGGCTGCCCTATCTGGCGGCCGCCCAGGCGCAGAAGCACGTCACGCACAACGACGCGCTGCAAATCCTCGACGCCCTGGTCCACGCGGCCGTGATCGAGCGCAACCGCGCCGCTCCGCCGGAGGCGCCCGCGGAAGGCGACCGATATCTTGTCGGCGCCGCTCCCTCGGGGGCCTTTGCCGGACAGGCGGGCGCTCTCGCCGCCTTCGACGACGGCGCGTGGCGTTTCCTGCAGCCGAAGCCCGGCTGGCGCATCTGGGTCGTCGCGGAGAGGCGGCTCCTGGTCCACGACGGCGCAGGCTGGCGCGACCTGGACGAACTGGCGCGCCGACTGGGCCCGCTGGAGCGGATTGGAATCGGGACGGCGCCGGACCCGGCCAACCCTTTGTCGGCCCGCCTCAACGCCGCCCTGTTCAACGCCTTGCCGGCGACGGAGGGAGGCACGGGCGACCTGCGCGTCGCTTTCAACAAACCGGCGGCCGCCCGGATCGTCTCGCACCTGTTCCAGACGGCTTTCGGCGGCCGGGCCGAATCCGGGCTCATCGGCGACGACGCCTGGCGTCTCAAGGTGTCGGCGGACGGCGCTTCGTGGCGCGACTCCCTCGTCGCTGATCCCGCCACCGGCGCCGTGGCCTTCCCGAGCGGCGCGGTCGGCCTTCCGCACGGCTTCCGCAACGGGGTGGTGAATGGTGATTTCGGCATCGCCCAGCGCGGCCCCGGGCCTTTCGCCCTGGGGCAGGCGGCCTCGTATGGGTTCGACCGATGGCTCATCCAGGCGGCGGGCCCGGCGACCGGCTCCGTGTCGCGCACGGCGTTTCCGCCGGGCCAGTCCGATGTCCCCGGCGCGGCGAATTTCGCGACCTTCGCGGTGACGGCCACGTCCGCCTCGTCGTACCCCGAGGTGCAGACCCGCATCGAGGACGTGGCCACGCTGGCCGGCAGGACAGCGGTGGTCTCGCTCTCCTACCGCACGGCCTCGCCGGCCTTTTTCTTCGACCTCGCCCAGGGCTTCGGGACTGGCGGTTCATCGACCGTGTGGTCGATTGGGCAGGCCGCGCTGCCGCCGAGCCCCGGGACGTGGCGGCGCATGGCTACGGTGGTCAACGTCCCCTCCATCGCCGGCAAGACCGTGGGCGCGGGCTCCTTCCTGTCTTTCCGCATCTTCCTGTCCGGAGCCGCCGCCGCGTCCATCGACGTCGCGGACGTGCAGGTCGAGGCCGGGCCGGTTTCCACGCCGTTCGAGCGGCGCCCGCCAGCGATCGAGCTGGCCATGGCCCGCCGCTTCTTTCGTCGCTACGCGACGGCGCAGGCGCCCGCCAACCTGGCCTACGCCATGCGGACGACGCCCGTCCAAACCGGAACCGGCCCCTACGATTATTCAGCCGAACTGTGAGGGGGATCCCATGGACGCGAACTTTCCGGCGGCGCTCGACGCCGTCTTCGCGGTGGAGGGCGGGTATTCCGACGATCCGCGCGATCCCGGAGGACCGACCCGCTTCGGCGTGACACAGGCCACGCTCGCCCGCGCCCGGGGCCGGCCGGTCAGCGCGGAGGAGGTGAAGGCGCTCGGCCGCGACGAGGCTGCGGACATCTACCGTCATCTGTACTGGGACGCGGTGCGCGGCGATGAACTCCCGGCCGGGGTCGACCTCGCCGTGTTCGACGGCGCCGTGAACGCCGGCCCGCGTCGGGCCGTGCTGCTGCTCCAGAAGGCGCTCGGCGTCCAGCAGGACGGCGTGATCGGCCCCCTCACGCTCGAGGCGGCCCTCGGCGCCGACCCCTCCACGCTGATCTCCCACTATTCCGCCGCCCGGCTCGCGTGGCTTCGCAGCCTGCCGGGCTGGAAGACCTTCGGCCGCGGCTGGAGCCGCCGCGTCGCCGAGATCGAACGGCGCGCCCTGGCTCTCGCCGCGCCTCCTGCGCCCAAGCCCGAACCGCCACGGGTCGCCGCGGCGCCCTCCCAACCATCCAAAACCCAGGAGAAATCGATGGACATGATTAAGCCCATCCTGCAGAGCCGCACCGTCTGGTCCAACCTGATCGGCCTCGCCGCGATCGGACTCTCGGCGTTCGGCTTCGACACGACCGGTGTGGACCAGGGCCGCCTGGCCGAGGCCGGCCTCCAGGCCATCGCCGGCCTGAGTTTCGTGTCGTCCACCGTGTTCCGCATCCTGGCGACGCGCAGGCTGGTGTAGGATTGGAACAAGCGGGCATTCAGGGTTGGTTCAGGAACAATCCGGCAGGGAAGGGGCCATGGCCCGATTTCATCACCTCTTTGTAGCCGCCTGCATCGCAGCCCTCGCCCCGGCCGTGTCCGCTTCCGCTCCAGCCGCAGAACCGCTCGTCCCCAAGCTCTCCGGCTGCCTGGACCAGCACGAGATCCGCGAGGAGGTGGCCGCCAAGCGCGTGGTGTCCCAGGTGGTGGCGCTGCGCGCCGCGCGCGGCGCGCTGGGCGGCGAGGCCGTCAGGGCGCGCCTGTGCCGCAACGAGTCGGGGCTGGTCTACGCCATCACGGCCTTGAAGCGGGACGGCAAGGTCGTCAGGGTGTATGTCGACGCCCAGACCGGCAAGGTCATGGCCTCCCACTGAACCGTTTCCGCGAGGACAGAATCCCGTGCGCCTCCTCGTCGTCGAGGACGACAAAGACCTCAACCGCCAGATCTCGGCCGCGCTCGAGCAGGCCGGCTACGCCGTCGACCGCGCCTTTGACGGCGAGGAAGGCAAGTTCCTGGGCGACACCGAGCCCTACGACGCCGTGATCCTGGACCTCGGCCTGCCCAAGCTCGACGGGGTGGGCGTGCTCCAGGCCTGGCGCCGCAACGGCCGCACGATGCCGGTGATCATTCTTACCGCCCGCGACCGCTGGAGCGACAAGGTGCAAGGTTTCGACGCCGGCGCCGACGATTATGTGACCAAGCCCTTCCACATGGAGGAGATCCTGGCCCGCGTGCGCGCGGTGGTGCGCCGCGCCGCCGGCCACGCCAGCAGCGAGCTGGTCTGCGGCCCGGTCCGCCTCGACACCCGCGCCGGCCGCGTGACGGTGGACGGCAACCCGGTGAAGCTGACTTCGCACGAGTACCGGCTGATGGCCTACCTGATGCACCACGCCGGCCGGGTGGTGTCGCGCACGGAAATCGTGGAACATCTGTACGATCAGGACTTTGACCGCGATTCCAACACGATCGAGGTCTTTGTCGGTAGGCTCCGCAAAAAGCTCGGCGTGGACGTGATCCAGACCGTGCGAGGCCTCGGCTACGTGCTCCAGGCGCCCCCGGCGCCGCGCGCGTGATGCCCCGGCGACTGCTGTTCCTGCGCAAGCGCCAGTCGATCGCGACGCGCCTCTTCGTGTCGTCCGCGGCATGGAGCCTCGCGATCCTGCTCATCGCCGGCGTGATCCTCTCGACGCTGAACCGCCGCACCACGGAGCACGCCTTCGACGAGCGGCTCCACGTCTATCTCAAGTCCCTCGTGGCCGACGTGGCGTCGCCCAACGACAGCGAGCGCTCGGACCCCTACAGTCTCGGCGAGCCCCGCTTCGACCTGCCGTTGTCCGGCTGGTACTGGCAGATCACCCGGGTCGACCGTGAGCCCAACGAGATCAAGGGCTCCACCTCCCTTTTCGGCGGCCGTCTGCTGTCGCTCGCGGCCAGCAACGTCAAGGCCAAGGCCGGCGAGTTGCGCGAGGGCTACGCCACCGGACCCGACGAGCGCCGCCTGCGCATGGTGGAGCGCGTGATCGACCTCGGGGAAGATGGCAAGTTCCTGATCCAGGTGGCTGCGGATTCGGCGGAAATCGAGCAGTCGGTGACGAGCTTCAACTGGGCGCTCGGCTTCACCTTCGCGCTGCTGGGGCTGGCGCTGGTCGCCACCACCGTGTTTCAGGTGCGCTTCGGCCTGCTGCCGCTCTCGCGTCTGTCCGCCGGCGTCGGCGCCATCCGCAAGGGGGAGGCGGACCACGTTTCCGGGCAGTTCCCGCACGACATCGCCCCGCTCGCCTCCGAGATCAACCTGCTGATCGACTCCAACCGCGAGATCCTGGAGCGCGCCCGCACCCAGGTCGGCAACCTGGCGCATGCGCTCAAGACGCCGCTCAGCGTCATCATGAACGAGGCCTCGGCCGAGGGCGGCCCGCTCGCCGACAAGGTGAAGGAGCAGGCTGCGATCATGCGCGACCAGGTGAGCTGGTACCTGGAGCGCGCCCGGGCCGCCGCGCGGGCCGGCTCCATCGGCGCGTCCACCGAGGTCGGCCCGGTGGTGGACGGCATCCTGCGCACCGCGGCCAAGATCCACGGCGACCGCGCCATCGTGTTCGATGGCCAGACAACGCCCGGCCTGTTGTTCCGCGGCGAGCGGCAGGATCTGGAGGAGATGGTCGGCAACCTCGTCGACAACGGCGGCAAGTGGGCCGCCACCCATGTCCGCGTGGACGCGCGCCCGGCCGAGCCCACGGGCGACGGACGCCTGTACCTGTGCATCCACGTCGATGACGACGGCCCCGGCCTGCCCGAGGAAGCCTGGACGGGCGCCCTGCGCCGCGGCGCGCGCCTGGACGAGTCGAAGCCCGGCTCCGGGCTGGGCCTCTCCATCGTGGCCGATCTCGCGAGCCTCTACGGCGGCGCCCTGACGCTCGGCGCCTCGCCCCTCGGCGGCCTCAGGGCGGAGCTGGTCCTGCCCGCGGCGTGAGGTCGCCATCTCCCATCCGCATTCAGCCTGATCCGGATTTGGCGTGACGCGGCCATAAAGGATCGGTAATCGATCCCGCATGACCCTCTGGATCGTCCTGGCCCTGATGACGGGCGCCGCGGTGCTGGCGGTGCTCTGGCCGCTCGGCCGCGCGCAGTCGCAGCAGCCCTCGGCTGAGACGGCGACCGACGCCGCTTTCTACAAGGCCCAACTCGCCGAGATTGAGCGCGACGCCGAACGCGGGCTGATCGAGCCCTCCGAGGCCGAGACCGCCAAGGTGGAGGCGGCCCGTCGGCTGCTCGCCTCGGCCCGCCGCGGCGAGGCCGCTGGTCCGTTGTCCGCGACCGCTGGCCGCCGGCGCGCCGCAGCCGTCGTGGCGCTCGTCGGCCTGCCGTTGGTGAGTCTCACGATCTACCTGACCCTGGGCAACCCGGCGATCCCGGATATGCCGCTGCAGGCCCGCAACGACCGCGCCGCGCCCGACATGAGCATGGGGCAGGCGCTCGCGCGCATCGAGGAGCACCTCGCCAAGAATCCCAACGACGGCCGGGGCCAGGAGGTCGTCGGGCCGGTCTACATGAGCATGGGCCGCTTCGCCGACGCCGAGCGCGCCTTCGCGGCCGCGATCCGCATCCTCGGCGACAGCCCTCATCGGTGGGAGAGCCTGGGCGAGGCCCAGGTGGCCCAGGCCGACGGCATCGTGACCGCGAACGCCCGGACGAGCTTCGACAAGGCCCTGGCGCTCGACGCCAAGCTGGTGAAGGCGCGCTATTACCGCGCGCTCGCCGCCGAGCAGGACGGCGACAAGGCCAAGGCGCTCTCCTTGTATTCCGAACTGGCCGCCGAGGCGCCGGCGGGCGCGCCCATCAAGGCCCGCCTGGACGACAAGGTCGCAGAGCTCGGCGGCAAGCCGCCGCAGCCGTCGGGCGAGGCCGCGCAAGCCATCGCCGGCATGGCGGCCGGCGATCGCATGACCGCGATCCGCGGCATGGTGGCGAGCCTGGACGCCCGGCTTGCGGAAAAAGGCGACGACGTCGAGGGTTGGCTGAGGCTGGTCCGTTCCTACATGGTTCTGGGCGAGCCTGAGAAGGCCCGCGACGCGTTCGCCCGCGGGCGGGCCGCGCTGGCTTCCGACCAGACTGGCCGCGACCGTCTCGAGGCGCTCGGCCGCGAACTGAAGATCGAAGGCTCCTGATCCCCCATGACCCGGAAGCAGCGCCGCCTGACCCTCATCGGATCCGCGCTTGCCGTGCTCGCTGTCGCGGCAGGGCTGATCCTGTACAATCTCACGAAGACGATCACCTTCTTCAAGACGCCGACGGAGTTGGCGGAAGAGGGGTTCAAGCCCGGCATGCGCCTGCGCATTGGCGGCCTTGTGAAGGAGGGAACGCTGCAACGCGGCCCTAACCAGACGGTCCACTTCGAGGTGACGGACACGAACCGTTCCGTGCCGGTGACTTACCAGGGCCTGCTCCCTGACCTGTTCAGGGAAGGGCAGGGCGTGGTGGCCGACGGCGCCCTGCAACCCTCCGGCGAGTTCAAGGCCGACAGCGTGCTCGCCAAGCACGACGAGAAGTACATGCCCAAGGAAGTAGCCGAGGCGCTCAAGCAGCAGGGCATGTGGCAGCACACGGGCGACAAGGCCAAGGAGGCCGCGCCGAATGCGGCGCCCGCAGCCGCGAAGCCGGGGGCCTGACGCCATGGTCGTCGAAGTCGGCCACTACGCCCTCGTGCTCGCCCTGGCGCTCTCGCTGGTGCTGACCTTCATCCCCGCCTGGGGCGCGCATACTCGTGACTCGGCCCTCATGGGCGTGGCCCGCCCGGCCGCCTTCGCCATGCTGGGTTTCGCCGCGCTCGCCTTCCTGGCGCTGACGATCGCCTATGTGGATTCGGACTTCTCCGTCCTCAACGTCGTCCAGAACTCGCATTCGTCGAAGCCGCTCGCCTACAAGATCTCCGGCGTGTGGTCGAACCACGAAGGATCGATGCTGCTCTGGGTGACCATCCTCGCCCTGTTCGCCGGCCTGGTAGCCTGGCGCGGCGCGCACATGCCCCAGCGCTTGCTCGCCTATGTGCTTTCCGTGCAGGGCGCGATCGCGGCCGCCTTCTTCCTGTTCATCCTGCTCACCTCCAATCCCTTCGCCCGCGTCATGCCGGCGCCCTTCGAGGGGGAGGGGCTGAACCCGATCCTGCAGGACCCCGGCCTGGCGATCCATCCGCCGCTGCTCTACCTGGGCTATGTCGGCTTCTCGGTGGCCTTCTCCTTCGCGGTCGGCGCGCTGCTGGAAGGGCGCATCGACGCCGTGTGGGCCCGCTTCGTGCGGCCCTGGACGCTGCTAGCCTGGGCCTTCCTGACGCTCGGCATCGCGATGGGCTCGTACTGGGCCTACTACGAGCTCGGCTGGGGCGGCTGGTGGTTCTGGGACCCGGTCGAGAACGCTTCCCTGATGCCCTGGCTCGCCGGCACGGCCCTCATCCACTCCATCGTGGTGATGGAAAAGCGCGACGCCCTGAAGGTCTGGACCATCCTGCTGTCCATCCTGGCTTTCTCGCTGTCGCTGATCGGCACCTTCCTGGTGCGCTCGGGCGTTCTGACCTCCGTGCATTCGTTTGCGAGCGACCCGACTCGCGGCGTGTTCATTCTCGGCATCCTGATCTTCTTCATCGGCGGCGGCCTGACCCTGTTCGCCTGGCGCGCGCCTGTGCTGCGCCAGGGCGGCCTCTTCGCGCCGATCTCGCGCGAAGGCGCGCTGGTCCTGAACAACCTGTTCCTGTCCGCCGCCTGCGCGGCCGTGTTCATCGGCACCCTGTACCCGCTCGGCCTTGAGGCGCTCACGGGCGGCAAGATCTCGGTCGGCGCCCCGTTCTTTGAAGCGACCTTCCTGCCGCTGACCGTTCCGCTGCTGTTGCTGGTCCCGGTGGGCCAGTCGCTGGCGTGGAAGCGTGGCGACCTCCTCGGCGTGGCCCAGCGCCTCGCTGCGGCCTTCGCCTTGGCCCTCGCCGGCGCGATCGTCGTATTTGCCGTAACGCGGCGAGGGCCGGTCGCGGCGCCGCTCGGCATCGGCCTCGGCCTGTGGCTGATCCTCGGCTCCGCGTCCGAGATCTTCAACCGCTCGCACCGCGCAGGCGCCTCGCTCGCGGTGGTGCTGCGCCGCGCCGCCGGCCTGCCGCGCTCGGCCTGGGGCACGGCGCTGGCCCATGCGGGGCTCGGCGTCACCGTGATCGGCATCGCCGCAACGGCCTGGGGCGTCGAGCGCCTTGCGACCATGAAGGCGGGAGAAAGCCTGGACCTCGGCCCCTACCAGGTGACGCTGGAAGCCGTCGTGCCGCGCAATGGGCCCGACTACCGCGAGACCGCGGCCCTCCTGGCCATTCGGGACGGTGACCGCCTCGTCGGCCGCGTCGAACCAGGCAAGCGCACCTTCACCGGTCGCTCGATGCCCACCTCCGAGGCCGGGCTGCTGACGGTGGGGTTGGGGCAGGTCTACGCCAGCGTGGCCGAGATCGAGGCCGGCGGGAGCGTCGGCGTGCGGCTCTACTGGAAGCCGTGGGTGCTCTTCATCTGGCTGGGCGCAGTGGTGATGGCCGCCGGCGGCGTGCTGTCGCTCAGCGATCGCCGCGCCCGGGTCGGCGCGCCGGTCCGCCGTGCGGCCCCGGCCGCAGTTCCGGCGGAGTGACCATGCGCCGCTGGCTCCTCCTCGCCCTGGCCGCGCTGGCTCTTCTCGGTTCAACGCCCGCCTTCGCGGTGAACCCGGACGAGGTCCTCTCCGACCCGAAGCTCGAGGCCCGCGCCCGCGCGCTGTCCTCCGAGTTGCGGTGCCTCGTGTGCCAGAACCAGTCGATCGACGATAGCGACGCCCCGCTCGCGCGCGACCTGCGGCTGATCGTTCGCGAGAAGCTCAAGGCCGGCGAGAACGAGACGCAGATCCGCACCTTCCTCGTGGACCGCTACGGCGAGTTCGTGCTGTTGAAGCCGACCTTCACGCCCCACACCGTGCTGCTCTGGGCAGGGCCGTTCCTGGTGCTGCTGGCCGGCATTGGCATCGTCTGGGCGAACGCGAAGCGGCGCACGAGCCCGACGCCTGTGAGCCCGCTGACGGACGAAGAGCGCGTGGCCTTGGACCGGCTGGATCAGGTCGGCTGACCGTTACCGCACCTTTCCAAAGTTTCATGATCCCGCGAGGGCGCCGTAAGCCGCTGCGCCCCATCTTCTGCTCCACAGGCCCCCGGGGATGCCCCCGAAACCCAGGCCCGAGGAGCAAACGATGACCCAAGAGACTTCCCCGACGAACACCCCCAGGCGCCGCCTGTCGGTCCGCGCCGGCCTGCTGGCCGGGGCTTGCGCGATCGCGGTCGTCGGCGCGGGCGTGACACACTATTCCGATTTCCCCGTCGCCATCGCCAACGCCCAGAGCGCGCAGCCGCAGGGCGGCCAGTCGCTCGGCGGCCCGCCTTCCTTCGCCAACGCCGTCGACCGGGTGAAGCCCGCCGTCGTCTCCGTGAAGGTGAAGGTCGAGAGCGCCGCGGTGCGTGGCGGTGATATCGCCAACGGCGACGGCGAGGACAACGGCCTCCCGCCGAACCTGCCGCCCGGCCTGCGCGACTTCTTCCGCCAGTTTGGCGAGCCCAATGGGGGCGGCATGCCGCACGGCCAGATGCGCCCGCGCGGACACCAGTACTCGCAGGCCCAGGGCTCGGGCTTCTTCATCTCGCCGGACGGCTACATCGTCACCAACAACCACGTGGTCGAGCACGGCGTCGAGGTCCAGGTGACCATGGACGACGGCAAGACGCTCGACGCCAAAGTGATCGGCACGGACCCCAAGACCGACCTCGCGCTGCTTAAGGTGAAGCAGCCCGGGACATACCCCTTCGTCAAGTTCGCCAAGGCGCAGCCCCGCGTCGGCGACTGGGTGATCGCGGTAGGCAACCCGTTCGGCCTCGGCGGCACGGTGACGGCCGGCATCGTTTCGGCCCGCGGTCGCGACATCGGCTCCGGACCCTATGACGACTACCTGCAGATCGACGCAGCCGTGAACCGCGGCAACTCGGGCGGTCCGACCTTCGACATGAACGGCGAGGTCGTGGGCGTGAACACGGCCATCTACTCGCCGTCCGGCGGCAACGTCGGCATCGCCTTCGCGATCCCGACCGAGGTGGCGGCCAACGTGGTCGAGTCGCTGAAGGACACGGGCTCCGTCGCCCGCGGCTTCATCGGCGTGCAGATCCAGCCGGTGACGAGCGAGATCGCCGACAGCCTGGGCCTGAAGGACGCCAAGGGCGCCCTGGTGGCCGAGGCCCAACCCGGTCCGGCCTCTGACGCCGGCATCAAGGCCGGCGACGTGATCGTGTCCGTGGACGGCGACAAGGTCGCGGGTCCGAAGGAGCTGTCTCGTCGCATCGGCTCCATGAAGCCGGGCGACAAGGCCGAGATCACCTACATCCGCGACGGCCGCGAGCAGACGGTCACCCTCAAGCTCGCCGCGCTGCCCAACGACAAGACGGCCCGGGCGGACGCGCAGGACGAGAACGCGGCCCCGGCCGGCGGCTTCGGCCTGGCGCTGGCTCCGGCCAGTTCGGTGGATGGCGCGGGCTCGCAGGGGGTCGTGGTGACCCAGGTCGACCCGGAGGGCCCCGGCGCCCAGCAGGGCGTGAAGCAGGGCGACGTCATCCTGGAGGTGGCCGGCCACGCCGTGTCCAGCCCCTCCGAGGTGAAGCAGGCCCTCGCCGACGCTCGCAAGGGCGGCAAGAAGGCCGTGCTGCTTCGGCTCAAGACCGGCAAGGACAGCCGCTTCGTCGCGCTCGCCTTCCCCAAGAAGGACCGCGGCTAAGCCTGCCGGAGCCGGCGGGGACCGCCCCCTCTCCGCCAGCTCCGCTCCAGCGGCTGACGCGCGCATGCCCCAGCGCGTCGCCGCCTCCCGCCGCCCCCGTCCCAACCGGCGCGGCGGGAGCGTCAGGCAGGCCGGAAGCCCAGCCTCTTCCGGCCTGCTTGCTTTTTTTCTTCTGCGCAAGCCGCTCCGGATGTCCGAGCCCCCTCAACAGGCGCGCGTCTTGGAGGTATGCCATGGACATGAAGCTTCTCATCGTCGAGGACGACACGGACTCCGCGGCCTACCTGGTGAAGGCCTTCAAGGAGGCCGGGCACGTGGCCGACCACGCCGCCGACGGCCTCGACGGCTACGCCCTGGCCCGCGAGGGCGACTACGACGTCCTCATCATCGACCGCATGCTGCCCAAGCTCGACGGCCTGTCGCTCATTCACGGGTTGCGCGAGCAGAAGGTCGAGACGCCTGTCCTGATCCTGTCGGCCCTCGGCCAGGTGGATGACCGCGTGAAGGGCCTGCGCGCCGGCGGCGACGACTACCTGCCCAAGCCCTACGCCTTTTCCGAACTCCTGGCCCGCGCCGAGGTGCTCGCGCGCCGCCGCCGCACCGGCCCGGTGGAGGAGACCCGCTACCGCGTCGCCGACCTGGAGCTCGACCGCCTGTCCCACACGGTGGCTCGCGCCGGCAAGCCGATCGAACTTCAGCCGCGCGAGTTCCGCCTCCTCGAATACCTGATGAAGCACGCCGGGCAGGTGGTGACGCGCACGATGCTGCTCGAGAATGTATGGGACTACCACTTCGACCCGCAAACCAACGTCATCGACGTGCACCTGTCGCGCCTGCGCGGGAAGGTGGACAGGGGTTTCGACCGGCCCCTGATCCACACCGTCCGCGGCGCCGGATACGTGGTCCGTGACAGCGCTCGGTAAGCTTTTCCGTACGACGGCGTTCAAGCTGTCGCTGGCCTACCTCGCGATTTTCACGCTCTTCGCGTTTTTCCTGCTCGGCTACATCGCCTTCAACGCCCGTCGGCTCATCGCCGACCAGGTCGCCTCCGTGGTGGAGGCGGAGACCCAGGGCCTCGCCGAGCAGTACATGGGCGGCGGCTTGCGCCGGCTCGTGGACGTGATCGAGTCGCGTTCGCGCCAGCCCGGAGCCTCGCTCTACCTCGTCGCAGGACCGAATGGCGAGAGATACGCCGGCAATATCGGCCGCCTGCCATCGGATTTGCTGGAGCGCCCCGGCCAGCGCACGATCTCCTACTTCCACAACGACGACGACCAGAAGGCCCACATGGCCCTGGTGCGCGTCTATCAATTGCCCCAGGGCGTGCGCCTGCTGGTCGGCCACGACCTCGCCGAAGCCGACCGCCTGCGCCAGGTCATCCGCCGCGCCTTCAGCTGGTCGCTGTCGCTGGTGGTGATCCTGGCGCTCCTGGGCGGCTGGTTCGTCACACGCCGCGTTCTGGGCCGCATTGACGCCATGACGGACGCCACGCGCGGCATCATGAAGGGCGACCTCTCCGGCCGCCTCGCCATCGCGGGCACGAACGACGAGCTCGACCGCCTCGCCGTAAACCTCAACGCCATGCTGGACCGCATCGAGGAGTTGATGTCCGGCATGAAGGAGGTCTCCGACAACATCGCCCACGACCTCAAGACACCGCTGACGCGCCTGCGCAACGGCGCTGAGGAGGCGCTGCGCACCGCCGAGACGCCCAACGACTATCGCAACGCACTGGAGGGCACGATCGAGGAGGCGGATAACCTGATCCGCGTCTTCAACGCGCTCCTGATGATCGCCCGCGCGGAGGCCGGGAACGCGCGAGACAACATGGCTGGTTTCGACGTGGCCGAGGTGGCGCGCGATGTCGTGGAGCTGTATGAGCCGGTCGCCGAGGAAGCGGGAGTTCCGCTGCGGCTGGAGGTGGAGCCGGGCTTGCGCATCCGCGGTTCGCGCGAGCTCATTGGGCAGGCGCTCGCCAACCTGGTGGACAACGCCATCAAGTATGCGCCGAAGCCGCTGGAGGCCGTGGCGGCGACCGACGGTGGGCAGGTACCGTCGCCTTCGCCTGAGGTGCTTGTCAGGGCCGGGCAGCACGGCGATACCGTGGAACTCGCCGTCGCGGACCGCGGCCCAGGCATTCCGGCTGCGGATCGCAGCCGAGTGCTGGAGCGCTTCGTCAGGCTCGAGGGCGCCCGCACGCGACCGGGCTTCGGCCTTGGGCTATCCTTGGCGGCGGCGGTGGCGCGTCTCCATGGCGGGACGTTGCGCCTGGAGGACAATGAGCCCGGGTTGCGCGCCGTGGTCGCGCTTCCGGCGACCGCAGGAGCGTAGATGGACACCGGCGCCGGCGAACCTGCCCCCCACAAAGCGCCCACGGGCGTGCGACTTGTCGACCGGCTAACGGCGGCGCCCCGGCTCGCCGACCACGGGAGCGCGCGCGACCGAGTGGCCGAGTTCCTCGCCGGGGCCGATGAGCCTGGCGGGGGAGGGGGCCTGAAGCCGCTCGTGCAGGCCAGTGAGTCGGTTCAAGCTCTGCTGGCGGGGATCGCCGACCACTCCCCCTACTTGTGGCGTCTCGTCTCGGGCGACCCCGCCCGCCTTGTGTCCCTTCTGGCCTGCGACCCGGACGCGCACGCGGCGGCCCTCGTCCGGCGAGTCAACGGCCTCTGGCGGGAAGCGGAAGCCGAGCAGCAATTGATGCGCAGGTTGCGAGCCGCCAAGCAGGAGGTGGCGCTTCTCGTGGCGCTTGCCGACCTTGGCGGCCTCTGGGGTGTCGAGCAGGTCACCGAAACCCTCAGCGACTTCGCGGACGCTTGCGTCGCGACCAGCGTGCGCTGGCTGCTGAACGAGGCGGCGGAGGCCGGGAAGTTCAGGCCGAATGACCCGAATGACCCAGCCGCCGACTGCGGCGTGGTGGTTCTGGCGCTCGGCAAGCACGGCGCCCGGGAGCTGAACTACTCTTCGGATATCGACATCGTCGTCTTTTTCGATCCGGACAAGGCGCCGCTCGCCGGAAACGTCGAGCCCACGCCCTTCTTCGTCCGGATGGTGAAGGGGGTCGTGAAGCTGCTGCAGGAGCGCACGGCGGATGGCTACGTGTTCCGCACCGACCTGCGGCTTCGACCGGATCCCGCCTCCACGCCCAGCGCCATCCCCCTGCCGTCGGCCTACGCCTACTACGAGAGCGTCGGCCAGAACTGGGAACGCGCCGCCCTCATCAAGGCGCGCGCGGTGGCTGGGGACATCCCCATCGGCGAGGCCTTCCTCAAGGAGCTGACGCCCTTCATCTGGCGCAAGTACTTCGACTTCGCCGCCGTGGCGGACATCCACGCCATGAAGCGCCAGATCCACGCCGTGCGCGGCCACGACGTGATCGCGGTCGCGGGGCACAACATTAAGCTGGGCCGCGGCGGCATCCGCGAGGTGGAATTCTTCGTCCAGACCCAGCAACTCGTGTTCGGCGGCCGCAGGCCGCAGCTGCGGGGGCGGCGCACGCTCGAGATGCTGACGGCGCTGCGACAGGACGGCTGGATCAGCGCGACGGCGGAACAGGAGCTGTCGGAAGCATACCGATTCCTGCGCGCGATCGAGCACCGGCTGCAGATGCAGGCCGACGAACAGACGCAGCAGCTGCCGCACGAAGACGACAAGCTCGCCCGCTTCGCCAAGTTCTGCGGCTATGCCTCGGCGGCCTCCTTCGGCAAGGCGCTGACGGCCCAGGCGCTCAAGGTGGAAGGGCACTACGCGCGCCTGTTCGAGGAAGGCGGCGAACTCACCGCCGGCGAGGGCAACCTCGTCTTCACGGGCGTGACGGACGACCCGGAGACCCTGGAGACGCTGCGCCGCATGGGCTTCACCGACCCGGCGCTCGCTGCCGAGACGGTGCGCGGCTGGCACTTCGGCCGGCGCCAGGCTGTGACGAGCCCGCGCGCCCGGGAGGTCCTGACAGAGCTCGTTCCCCAGCTGCTGACGGCCTTCGGGGCGACCGCCGATCCCGACGGCGCCCTCGCCAATCTCGATAGGGCGCTCGCCCGCATGCCTGCCGCTGTCGAGCTCTTCTCCATCCTGAAGAACCACCGCTCCATCCTGGCGCTGTTCGCCGACCTGCTCGGCTCGGCTCCGCGGCTCGCCGAGACTGTGGCCCAGCGGCCGCATCTCCTGGACGCCGTCATCGACCCGGCCCTGAACAGGCCTTATGCGGGGGTGGAGGAACTCGTCTCACGCCTTTCGGGCGCGGTCGGGGCGCCTGAACTGCTGGAAGATTTTCTCGACCGCATCCGCGAGGTCGGCCAGCACGAGATGTTCCTTGTCGGCTCGCGCGCCATTTCGGAGGCCGTGCCGCTGTCGCGGATCGGAACAGCCTACGCCACCCTGGCGGACGCGCTCATCCAGGTCGCCCTCCGCGAGGTGGAGCGTCGCTTCCAGGCCGACCACGGCAGGGTTCCGGGCGGGCGCATGGCTGTCGTGGGCATGGGCCGGCTAGGCTCGCGCGAGATGACGGCGACCTCCGATCTCGACCTCGTGGTGCTTTACGACTTTGACGAGGACGCGGCCGAGAGCGACGGCACGCGCCCTCTGAACGCCGTCGTGTACTACACGCGCCTGACCCAGCGGCTCATCAGCGCGCTCACCGTCCCGACGCGCAGGGGCGTGCTGTATTCCGTCGACATGCGCCTGAGGCCCTCTGGCAACAAGGGCCCTGCGGCCACGCAGTACAAGGGCTTCCTCGCCTACCAGAACGAGGAGGCTGAGGTTTGGGAGAAGATGGCGCTCACCCGCGCCCGGCCCGTCGCCGGCGATCTCCTGTTCGCGGAGGAGGTGGCTGGCGCCATCCACGGCATTCTCACCGCCGAGCGAGACCCGGACCATGTTCGGCGCGAGGCGGCGGACATGCGTCGCCTGATCGCCCGGGAGAAGGGCGAGGATCAGCTATGGGATCTCAAGCTCGCCCGCGGCGGGCTGCTCGATATCGAGTTCATTGCGCAGACGCTGGTGCTGGTCCACGGGCGCGCCCATCCCAGCCTCGTCACGACCTCGACGGGCGACATCCTGCGCGAGGCGCAGGAGCATGGCGTCCTCGCTCCCGAACACGGCGAGTTCCTGCGAGAGGCCTACGCCATGATGCGCGACCTGCTGCACTGGCAGCGACTGACGGTGGCCGGCGCCTTCGATGGCAAGACCGCCTCCCAGGGCCTGAAGCGCCGCATGGCGTCCATCGTCGGTCTGCCGGATTTCAAGATCCTCGAGCGCGACTTGGCTGACACGCAGGACAAGGTGCGCGACATCTTCACGCGACTGGTCGGCTAGAGCCGGTCAGCCGACCCGCGAAGCCCGCCCCGACGCGATCTCCAGTCCCGTGGGCGGCTTGAGCGGCAGGTGCAACATCACGATGGTGCCTGCGCCCTCGCAGGAGCGGATGCGCAATCCGCCGCCATGCAGCTCCGCCAGCGAGCGCGCGATGGCGAGTCCCAGCCCCGAACCGTCCGTCGGCTTGGAGGCGTCCATGGCCACCCACTCGAACGGGCGTGCGAGCTTGGGCAGCGCGTCCTTCGGGATGCCGACGCCGGTGTCCTCGACGTAGATGTTGAGATTGCCGCCGATCCGGCGCGTGCGGATCATCACCTTGCCGCCCTCGGGGGTGAACTTCACCGCGTTCGACAGCAGGTGCCCCAGCATCTTCTCCAGCGCGCGCTTGTCTGCGTGGACCACCGCGCCCGCCAGGGGCTCGGCAGAGAGCGACAGCCCGCGCGAATGCGCGACGGGTGTGATGGCGGCCATGGCCGCGGACACCATCTCCTCAGCGACCACCGGCTCGCGGTGCATGCGCACCCGTCCGGCCTCCAGCTCCGCCATGTCGAGGATGTCGGCGATGAGGCCCAGCAGATATTCGCCGCTCTTGCGGATGTCGCGGCAGTAGTCGGTGTACTTGTCACAGCCGAGCGAGCCGAAGATGCCGGCTTCCATGACCTCCGAAAAGCCCAGAATGGCGTTGAGCGGCGTGCGCAGCTCGTGACTCATCTTGGCCAGGAACTCGGACTTGGCGCGGTTCGCGCTCTCGGCCTCGGCCTTCTGCTCCAGGTAGCGCTCGGCCAGGTCGGCGAGCTGCTGCGCCTGCATCTCGAGCGTCTGTCGCGAGCGCTTCAGATCGGCCACTGAGGCCGTCAGCTTGCGCTCGCTGTCCAGCAGGCGCTCTTCCTGCTGTTTCAGGAGCGTGATGTCCGTACCCACCGACACGTAACCGCCGTCCTTGGTCCGGCGCTCGTTAATCTGCAGCCAGCGCTGGTCCGGCAACTGCGCTTCGTAGCTGCGCGCCCCAGCCTCGACGGCCGCGTCCAGGCGGTGTTGCACCACGGAGGGCGTCAGGGCGGCCGCCAGCGTCTCGTAGGGCGTGCCCGGCTGCACGTGCTCAGGCAGGAGGTTGTGCAGCTTCTGGAACTTCGAGTTGCACATCACCAGCTGGTTGGCGTCGTCCCACAGGACGAAGGCTTCCGAGATGGTCTCGATGGCCTCGCGCAACCGCATGTCCGCCGTCGCGGTCTGCTGGGCGAGGCGGCGCTGTTCGGTGATGTCGATGGCGATGCCGATCAGGTGTGGGTCTCGGTTCTCGCCGTCCCGCACCAGTTCGGCCCGGGCGCGCAGCCACACCCATGCCCCGTCCGCGGCGCGGACCCGGAAGGCATGGTCCACCGTGGTGGCTTCGCGGCTCGCCAGGGTGTCGGCCAGCGAGAACAGGTCCCCGTCCTCCGGATGAACCAGGCGGTTCACCTCGCCGAAGGACATGAACTCGCTCTCGCGCGCGTAGCCGAGCATCTCGTACATGGAGTCGGACCAGTAGAGCGTGCCCCGCGCGATGTCCCAGTCCCACAGTCCGCAACGACCGCGCGACAGCGCTGCATCGAGCCGGCGGCGGAACTTGTCGCAGATCGCGTCCGCCTGCCGCGCCCTCCACGCTTGCCAGAAATAGGCCGTGCTGATGGCGGTGAGGACGAAGCACGCCGCCCCCAGCAGGATGAGCGTGGAGGTGGTGCGCTGCCGCCAGGTGGCGAGCGCCAGAGAGATCGGCTGCACCACGGCGACCTGGCCGTAGGGCGCGGGCAGGTCCCGCACCGTCGCGAGCGCCTTTGCGCCGCTCGGCAGCGTGATCACGATGACCCCGGCCTTGTCCGCGAAGGTGGTCAGCGGCTGCGACTCGCCGAGCGCGCTCACGAGCGTGCCGCCGGTGTAGAGGCCGCCAGGAAGGCTGGCGACCACCGCGCCCTCGGCGCGGGTCAGGAGCATGAACCGGCCGTCGTGGATCGCATGGCTGGGGACAAATCCCAGAGCGCGGGCGTCGAGGATTGCATCCGCGCCAATGGCGCGCGAAAGCTCAGCCGCGGTGTAGGACGCGAGGATGTCGATGTCGCCCACGGCGTCGACGAGCGTCTCCTCCCGCGTCGCCGACGCGTTCAGGTAGGAGATGCTGCCGAGCGCCACCACAAAGACAGCGACCAGGACCGGAACGATGCGCCGGAGCCACGGCTCGATGTCGAGCAGTTTCATATAGGCCGGGTCGGCCAGAGAACGGACCAGACCCGGTATTGAATGTGTGCGAACGGAAGCAATGGCTGCGAAGCTTCGCGCCATTCACGGTCCCCCTCGGATCCCTAAAACGCCCATTCGGAAGGACGTGCCGCATCTCTCCGAATCGAGATGATCTGAATCCCCGGGGGGTGATTTGTCCAGTTGTTAAGAGTTGATTACGAAGAAAAAAAGAACTTGCCACTAGGGATTGTATCAACGGGCGGCGAAGACCCACAAAGGGGCGGAGGCCTGCTGGTCCCCGCCGAGCTCTAATCACGCGAGTGAGCGCGTGACGATGTCGGAAACATCCGGCGAGAGACCTTCCTTCGCCGCGACTCGCCGAAGCTGGGTCTCGGCCTGCGCCCGCCGGCCCTGTTCCAGGGAGCGCCAGGTCCGGAACGCTCCGAGGAGGCGCGCAGCCAGCTGCGGGTTGCTGCCATCGAGCTGGAGCACCATGTCGGCCAGGAAGGCGTAGCCTGCGCCGTCGGCCCTGTGGAATTGCGACAGGTTGGCCATCGCGAACGTGCCTACGAGCGCCCGGGTGCGGTTGGGATTGGACAGCGAGAAGGCGGGATGGCGCATGAGCCCCCGCACCCTGTCGAGCGTGGCCGCCTCCGGGATGGCCGCCTGCAGCCCGAACCACTTGTCCAGAACCAGCGGGTCGGCGGCGAAATGCTCGCCGAAGGCGGCGAGCGCCTCCTCGCGCGCCGGACCGGGGTGCTGGGCGAGGATGGCGAGGGCTCCGATCTGGTCCGTCATGTTGTCGGCCGAGGCGAACTGAGCCTGCGCCAGCGGAATGCCTCGCCCGGGGTCACCCGCCGTGAGCAGGTCGAGCGCCGCATTGCGGAGCGAGCGCCTCCCGGCGCTGGCCGCATCGGGGCTGTAGGGGCCAGTTGTCTCCAGCCTGGAGTAGGTCTGAGCCAGACGGTCGCCAGCTGTCTGCCCCACGAAGCTTCGCAGCGCCTTGCGGGCGTGCAGGACGGCGTCGGGGTCGATTTCGCGGCCGAGTTCGCGCGCCACGTCCGCCTCGCTTGGAAGCGCCATCACCTGGGCTGCGAAGGCGTGGTCGTCCGTCGCGGCCAGCAACTCCCCGAGGGCCACCGCGAAGCCTTGGTCGAATTCCGGCGGCTGCTGCGCCCGCAGCGCTTCCACGGCGCGCACCATGAGGCGCATCGCGTAGGTCTGGGCCGCCTGCCAGCGGTTGAACGGGTCCTCGTCGCGCCGGAACAGCGTCAGCAGTTCGGCTGGCCCCAGCTCCTGCTCAAGCCGCACGGGCGCCGAGAAGCCGCGCAGCAGCGACGGCACGGGGTCGGCCGGAACCTCGATCAGGGTCAGGCTGTCAGCTGTCTTGTCGAGCACGAAGAGACCATCCTCGAGCGTGCGTCCGTCCGCCGTCTTGAGCGGCGCCCCGCGTCCCTGCGCGCTGACGAGGCCAAGGCGGATCGGGATGACGACCGGCTCCTTCTCGGTCTGCCCTGGCGTGGGCGGCGTGCTCTGGGCGAAGTCCAGCCGCAGCGTCCGGTCCTCGGCGTCATAGGCCGTGCGTACGGCGACGCTGGGCGTGCCGGCCTGCCGGTACCAGAGCGAGAAGTGGGAGAGATCGCGCCCGCTCGCCTCGGCGAAGCAGGCGAGGAAATCCTCGATCGTCGCGGCCGTGCCGTCGCAGCGGTGGAAATAGAGGTCCATCCCGGCCTTGAAGGCCTCGGGACCGATCAGCGTCTTCAGCATGCGGATCACTTCGGCGCCCTTCTCGTAGACGGTCGCCGTGTAGAAGTTGTTGATCTCGCGATAGACGGAGGGTCGCACCGGATGGGCGAGGGGGCCTGAATCCTCGGCGAACTGCTGGGCGCGCAGCGCCCGCACATCCGCGATCCGCTTCACGGGGCGGGAGCGCTCGTCCGAGCTGAACTCCTGGTCGCGGAAGACGGTGAGGCCTTCCTTCAGGCAGAGCTGGAACCAGTCCCGGCAAGTGATTCTGTTGCCGGTCCAATTATGGAAATACTCGTGAGCGATGATCGCCTCGATGGCGGCGTAATCCGCATCGGTCGCAGTCTCCGGGCTCGCCAACACGTACTTGTCGTTGAAGATGTTGAGGCCCTTGTTCTCCATCGCGCCCATGTTGAAGTCAGACACGGCGACGATGTTGAACACGCTGAGGTCGTACTCGCAGCCGAACGCCTGCTCGTCCCAGCGCATGGAGCGGACCAGCGCGTCGAGGGCGTAGCCGGCGCGGCTCTCTTTGCCCGGCTCCACGTAGACGCCGAGTTCGACCTTCCGGCCCGAGCGGGTGACGATCTCGCCGCCGACCCGGCCAAGCTTCCCGCCCACGAGCGCGAAGAGGTAGCAGGGCTTCGGGTGGGGATCGCGCCACACGGCGTAATGTCGGCCGTTCGGCAGCGCGCCGCGCTCGACCGGATCGCCGTTGCCCAGCAGGACCGGCGCCTCGGCTTCCTCGGCCTCGATGCGGGTCGTGTAGACCGCCATCACGTCCGGGCGGTCGAGGAAATAGGTGATCCGGCGGAAGCCTTCGGCCTCGCACTGGGTGCAGTACACCCCGGAGGACCGGTAGAGGCCCATGAGCTTGGTGTTTGCCGTCGGGTTGACCCGGGTCTCGATCGAGAGCCGGAATGCCCGCTCCGGCGGCGCGTGCAGAGTGAGCCCGCTCGGGCTGGCCTCGTAGGCGCCGGGCGCCAGGGCGCCGCCGTCCAGCGCCACGGACACGAGTTCCAGCTCGTCCCCGTCGAGCTCCAGCGCAGCGCCCGCCCGGCCCGCCGGATTGGGCCGGATCGCCAGTTCAGCCAAGATCCGGGTGGCGGTGGGATGCAGCCGCACGTCCAGCGACACCGTGTCGATGAGGTAGTCCGTCGGCCGGTAGTCTTCGAGGCGGACGGGAGCGGCGGTGTCGGTGCGCATGGAGGCTTCCGGGCTGACGCAGAAAGGGCGCTTGTTATCGGGCGCCCTGACGCCCGCTACAACCCGTACGCCCGAATCGGCGCCTCCGCGGGGGGGGGGCGCGAAGCCATGCCCTGGAAGCGTCGGAACTGAGCGTCAACGAGCCGGCGACGCTACACGAAAGCATCCCTCGCTGGAGTCGCCAGGGTCTCGGAAAAGCGCGTGTGGATCGGAGAAGATCTGAAACGTGTCGCTGCGCGCCAATGCGATCAGCGTGAGCCGATGCTCTTGCGAAAGGCGGACCGCGAGGCTTGTCGGCGCTGATATGCCCGCCAGCGCGGGAATGCGCGCGGCGAGACATTTTTGCACGAGTTCGAACGAGATGCGGCTCGTCATGAGGCAGAAGCCGCTCTCCCCTGGAATGCCGGCCCGCGCCATGTAACCGATGAGCTTGTCCAGCGCGTTATGGCGGCCCACGTCCTCGCGTACCGCCAGGATTTCGCCGGACGGCGACACGAAGGCGGCTGCGTGCACCGCCCCGGTCTCGCGATTAAGCCGCTGGAGGGGGTAAAGCGCGTCAAGGGCCGCGAACACGGCCGCCCCGCTGATCAGCGGCTTCGTTTCGATCGCCCCGAAGCGGCGCACCGCCTGCTCGAGTTCCACGATGCCGCAGATGCCGCAACCGGTCTGTCCGACAAGGTTGCGCCGGTTCTCCAGGAGGGCTTTCTGCCGGTGGGCTGGGATCGTGGCTTGCGCCAGCAACCCCAGGGCGATCGGGCGGATGACGATGTCCTCCACCTCTTCGGCGCGCTCCACGATCTGCTCCGTGAGAGAGAACCCAACGACGAAGTCCTCCACGTCGATCGGACTCGCCATCATCACGGCGTGGGCCAGGCCGTTGTAGGTGATCGAGACCGGAACCTCCGCGGCGAGCGTTCGCGCGCGCTCCTCGGCCTGACCGTCCCGGGCGATCGCGACGGTCAGGGCTTCGACGCGCGGCGGCGGAGGCTCTGAAAGGATCTCGATATCGTCGTCAGCGTCGCTCACGCATGCGCTCCCTGGGGGTGTCGGGCGGGTTCTCCTGCCTATAACCTAGAGCGAACCGGCCGGGGCCGCCATGCATGGGCGGGCCTACCCCGGCCCAAGACGAGGCCCCATGATCCCGGGGAATCGAGCCAGGAGGAACCCATGGAATACCTGCACACGATGGTGCGCGTCGGCGACCTGGACAAGGCGCTGGACTTCTACTGCAACAAGTTCGGCCTAGTGGAAGTTCGCCGGATGGAGAACGAGAAGGGCCGCTACACCCTCGTGTTCCTGGCGGCGCGGGACGATGTCGAACGGGCCAAGGAAACCAAGGCGCCCCTCCTGGAGCTCACCTACAATTGGGACGAGAAGGACTATGCGGGCGGCCGCAATTTCGGCCATCTCGCCTATCGCGTGGACGACATCTACGAGACCTGCGACCGGCTCATGAAGGCTGGCGTCACCATCAACAGGCCGCCCCGCGACGGCTACATGGCGTTCATTCGCTCCCCGGACGGCATCTCGATCGAAATCCTCCAGAAGGGCGAACCCAAGCTCCCGGCCGAGCCTTGGTCCTCCATGCCGAATACGGGGACGTGGTAGCGGTTTCCCGAAGCCGTCATTGCGAGCGCAGCGAAGCAATCCAGGGCGCCGCAAGGCAGGGCTCTGGATGGGTTGGTCGCTGCGCTCCTCGCAATCACGGGCGAACGACCACGGACAATAATTCATGAGCGGAGGGTGCATGAGCGTCAGGGAGTTCGGCCGGTTGGGCGAGGAGCCGATCCAGGAAATCACCATCCGGTCCAAGGCGGGCGCGGAGGCGCAAGTGATCACCTGGGGCGCCGTGGTGCGCGACTTCCACGTCCCGCTGCCTGGGGGTGGCCGTCAGCGGGTGGTGCTCGGCTTCGAGGATCTTGACGCCTACGTGAAGCATTCGCCCCACATGGGCGCGATCGCCGGCCGCTACGCCAACCGGATCGCCGAGGGCCGCTTCACCCTCGATGGAAAGACCTATCAGCTCGAGCGCAACCAGAACGGCCGCCACGCCCTCCATGGCGGTTCGGCCGGCTTCGGCAAACGCCCATGGCGCCTCGCCGCCCGTGACGACAACTCCGTGACGCTGACGCTGGTCTCGCCGGACGGCGATGGCGGGTATCCGGGCCAAGTCACGGTGACATGCCGGTACATCCTGCTGGAGCCTGCGACCCTGCGCGTGGAACTCAGCGCTACGACTGACGCGCCCACCATCATCAATCTCGCCCAGCACACCTACTGGACGCTCGACGGCGCGCCGTCGGTGCTCGATCACGAACTGCAACTCGCGGCCGATTTCTACACGCCGGTGGACGAGGAGCAGATCGCGACGGGCGAGGTGCTCGCCGTAGCCGGTACCCCCTTCGACTTCCGGCGCGCCCGCGCTCTGCGCCAGTCTGGACCGGACGGCGCGCCGTTCAAGCTCGACCACAATTTTGTGCTGACGTCACATCGGCCGGACGCCGCCTCGGCCCTGCGGAAGGCCGCGACGCTTCGTTCGCCGCGTTCCGGACTTACGCTCGAACTCCACACAACCGAGCCCGGCGTCCAGGTCTATGACGGCTGGAAGATCAGCCTGCCGGTGACTGGCCTGGGCGACCAGCGCTATGGAGCGAACGCGGGGCTCTGCCTGGAAAGCCAGGTATGGCCGGGCAGCCCCAACCACCAGCATTTCCCGAACCCGACGCTGCGCCCCGGACAGGTGTATCGCCAGGTGTCGGAATATCGCATCGGCTAGGCCCGGCTCACCGTGCAGGAGCGAACAGGGGCCCCGCGGCGGGGCGTTCTATGCGTGGGCATCGCCACGCTGGACCACGTCTTCGCGGTCGACGCGATGCCGCGGACCGCAGAGAAACATCGCGCGCATGACCTGGCGACGGTGGGCGGCGGCATCGCGGCGAATGCGGCCGTCGCCGTCGCCCGGCTCGGCGGCCGATCGGTGCTGGCCACGCGGCTGGGAGATGACCCGACGGGCGACGCCATTATCGCCGCCCTGGAGCGGGACGGCGTGGACTGTTCCCTGGCCTTCCGCGGCGCTGGCCTGCGCTCTCCTCTATCGGCCGTCATCGTGGACGCCGCAGGCGAGCGCCTGGTGCTGAGCTACTCCGATCCTCGCATGCCCGCCGCCTTGGACGTGATCCCATCCAAACTGCCCATCGGGATGCAGGCCGTGATGGCCGACACGCGCTGGGAGGAGGGCGCCCTGGCCGCATTCGCGGCGGCGCGCGCCTCTGGCGGTCACGGAGTCCTGGACGCGGACCGCGCGCCGAAGGCAAAACGGCTTCTGAACGCGGCGACCCACGTCGCGTTCGCCGCCCAGGCACTTCGCGAGATGACGGGCCGCCACGATCTGCAGACCGGCCTCGCCGAGCTCGCGCGTAGCGCGTCGAACTGGCTCGCCGTCACAGACGGCCCCCGGGGCGTATACTTCAGCGAGAACGGCGCGATCGTCCATGAGCCGGCCATTCCGGTCAGGGCCGTCGACACCCTGGGCGCTGGCGACGTCTTCCATGGCGCGCTGGCCTTGGCGCTGGCGGAGGGGATGCCCGAGCGTCGCGCCGTGCGCTTCGCAGCGGCCGCAGCAGCCCTCAAGTGCACCCGCTTCGGTGGGCGCGAAGGCGCGCCCTCCCGCCCCGAGGTGGAGGCGATGCTGGCGACGGCGCCGTGACGGGCTATTTCAGGTCCGTGGCGTAGTGGAATTCGTCCGTCAGGCAATGCGCCACGCGCCATTCCACCACGGACCCGTCCAGCCCATAGGCGACCCGGTCGATGAGCAGCGCGGGAGTACCAGGATCGCTGTCAAGGAGCAGCGCCTCTTCTTCAGGCAAGCCGATGGCTTTGAGGCGCTCGTGGGCCCGCGCCACCGTGACCCCATATCGATGGGCATAGAGCCCATAGAGGTTGTTGGGTGACTTCGCGCCGTCCAGGCCCGGGAACATGGAAGCGAGCAGGATGATGCGCTCGGCGATCACGCCTCGCCCGCTAAGCGAACGCACCCTGTGGATCCGGAACACGTCGACGCCCTCAGTCACGCTGAACACACGGGCCTCCTCGGGCTGAGCGGGGCCCGTGCGAAGGGAGACCAGCCGGCTCTCAGGAAAGGTGGGCTCCCCCGTGTCCGGCGCCAGCCGGAAGAACTGGAACAGGATCCGCGATTCGTCGTGCTCCGCCACGAACGTGCCGCTCCCTTGCCGTCTCACCACGAGGTTGTCCGCGGCCAGCGAGTCCAGCGCCTTGCGAACCGTGCCCTGGCTGACGCCGAGTTCGGCGGCCAACTCGAACTCGCTGGGAAGCGCGTCCCCCGGAGCCCAAACGCCCTTCACGAGCCTGCCCACGAGCGTGTTGCGCACCTGCGCGTAAAGCGGTGCGCCACTGGCGCGCGTCGGAATGGTGCTTTTCGGAGAGTCGGACATCGCCAAGAGGCATCCCAAGGGTCGGTTCAGTCCTGCTGCAGAGGACTTGTTGATTTGAGCAAGCCTTCGCGAAGGAACGATGGCTGCATTGCGATTCGGGCCCCAGCGGCGCTGTGCGCTCACGACGATCTTCGTCACAGGCTAACCAGGCCGGCGATTTTCAGGCGGGGCGTCGGTGGGGCGGCATGTGCGGTCGATATAGGGTCGCGTCAACCGGATAACGAGAGGACGGCAAGCGTGCATTTATCCCGGTCGATAAAGCCGTAAAATGATTAATATCAAGATAGCTTGTTGCGGAAGTTGCGATCCGGGAGCGGCAGTCCCGAACTCGCACGATGTCTCGGGCGCGAAGGCCGGGGCCGCCATCTCGCAATCGAGTTCGCCTTGGAAAACATCCCCGTCGGGGCTTTCGTAAATCATGGCGTTTGCTCCATCATGAGCTCATGAAGCTGACGACCCACGTCCTCGACACCGCTGCCGGGCGTCCTGCCTGCGGCATTCGCGTGGTTCTCAGGCGCCTGAGGGACGGGGCTGTTCTCGCTGACGCGGCCACGAACCACGACGGGCGCCTCGACCAGGCGCTCCTGTCCGCCGACCGGGCGGAGCCGGGCCCCTACGAACTCGCGTTCCATGTCGGTGACTATTACCGCTCGCAGGGGGTGAGCCTGCCTGATCCCCCGTTCCTCGACGTGGTGCCCATCCGCTTCGGCGCAGCCGAAAACGCGCACTACCACGTGCCTCTGCTCGTTTCCCCCTACGGTTACTCCACCTATCGAGGCAGCTGAGCATGGCGCGAAAGGGCATCCGCTTCCTTCGACGTGGCCGAGTGGTCGAGGTAGCGGATTTCGCGCCGCGGACCACGCTGCTCGACTGGCTTAGGATCGACCAGCGCGCGACGGGAACCAAGGAGGGATGCGCGGAAGGCGACTGCGGGGCCTGCACGGTGGTGCTCGGGCGAGAGCGGGAGGGCCGCCTCGTCTACGAGCCGGTTAACGCCTGCATCATGCTGCTCGGGCAGATGGACGGCGCCGAACTGATTACGGTGGAGGATCTGGCGCAGGCGGGCGCGTTGCACCCCGTCCAGGCCGCCCTTGTGGCGCGCCACGGCTCGCAGTGCGGCTTCTGCACGCCGGGCATCGTGATGAGCCTGTTCGCCTTGTACCAGGAGGGGGGCAGGCCGGTCACCCGTGAGACGGTGTGCGACGCTCTCGCCGGCAACTTGTGCCGCTGCACCGGGTATCGGCCCATCATCGACGCCGCGCTTGACGTGTGCGCAGAGCCCCCGGCCGACGCCTTTGAATCCCGCAACGAGGCCACACTGGCCGCGCTCCGGCGCCTTGACGATGGGGAGGACGTCTTCGTTGGCGAGGGCCACGCGTTCTTCGCCGCGCCCGCCAACGAGGAGACTCTCGCGAAGCTGCTCTCGGACCATCCTGAAGCCACGCTGCTCGCCGGCGCCACCGATGTCGGCCTGTGGGTCACCAAGGGCCTGGCGCCCTTGCGGAAGTTCATCTCGCTTGGACGCGTCAAGGGACTGGAGGAAATCCACGACAGCCCCGAGGTGCTGGCGCTGGGCGCCATGTCGACCCACGCCCGCGCCATGGGACCTCTCGCCGGAATCGATCCCGACCTTGGCGAGCTCATGCGTCGGTTCGGCTCCGCCCAGGTGCGCGCGTCGGGCACCGTGGGAGGAAACATCGCGAACGGATCTCCCATCGGCGACCTCGCGCCGGCGCTGATCACCCTGGGCGCCATCCTCGAACTGCGCCAGGGCAATGACCGGCGCACGCTGCCCATCGAGAACTTCTTCCTCGGCTACCGCAAGCAGGATCGTCGCCGCGGCGAGTTCCTGCGCAGCGTTCTCATCCCCAAGCCCGGGCCCAACGACCACATCCGCATCTTCAAGGTGACGAAGCGCTTCGACGAGGACATCTCGGCCGTCATGATGGCCATGCGACTGACCATCAAGGACGGTCGCATCGTTACGGCCCGCGTAGCCTTCGGGGGGATGGCCGCGATACCCAAGCGGGCGCTCGCGGTGGAGAAGGCGCTGCTGGAATCCCGCATCCAGGAAGGCACGGCCTGGGCCGCCGCAGGCGAAGCCCTCGGGCAGGACTTCACTCCCTTGGACGACCACCGCGCCTCGGCCGCCTATCGGCTGCAAGTTGGCAAGAACCTGATCGTCAAGGCGCTCGCAGAGATCGCCGGCGCGCCCTCGGACGCGACCCGGATCATCGGCCATCGGGAGGCGGCGCATGCGGCCGAATGACCATCCTGCCCCCGGCGGCGTGCAATTGCGACACGTAAGCCAGCCGCTTCCGCACGATTCCGCGGCTAAGCACGTCCAGGGCGCCGCCCCCTACATCGACGACCTTCCCGAGCCCGCCGGGACGTTGCACCTCGCCGTTGGCGGCTCGCCCATGGCGCGCGGACGCCTGATCGCGGTCGATCTCGAGAAGGTCCGGGCGGTTCCTGGCGTCGTGGCGGTCCTGACCGCGGCCGACGTGCCCGGCAAAAATGACATCTCGCCTGCCTTCGGGGACGAGCCCCTGTTCGCCCATGGCCATGTCATGTTCCACGGCCAGCCGGTCTTCGCGGTTGCCGCCGAGACCCGCGACGCGGCCCGCAGGGCCGCCCGGCTCGGCGCCATCACGGTCGTGCAGGAGAAGCCGGCTGTCACCGTGGAGGACGCCGAGAAGCGCGGCGACACGGTGCTGCCTGACTACGCCTTCATTCGCGGCGACGCTTCGGCGGCCATAGACGCGGCCCCGAACCAGATCGCGGGTCAGTTCCGCATCGGCGGCCAGGAGCATTTCTACCTGGAAGGACAGGTGGCGCTCGCCATCCCGGGCGAGGACGGCGCGATGCACGTCCATACCTCGACCCAGCACCCGACGGAGGTGCAGCATGTCTGCGCCCGCATACTGGGGCTTCCGGACGCCATGGTCACCGCGGAGGTGCGCCGCATGGGCGGAGGCTTCGGCGGCAAGGAGAGCCAAGCCTCTCAATGGGCGGCCATGGCGGCCCTCGCCGCCCGCGTGACCGGCCGGCCCTGCAAGATCCGGCTCGACCGCGACGACGACATGGCGATGACCGGCAAGCGCCACGACTTCCGGGTGGACTACGCCGTCGGGTTCGACGACGAGGGCCGCATCCAGGGCGTCGAGATGGCCTTCCTGGCGCGGTGTGGATGTTCGGCGGATCTCAGCCAGGGCGTGGTCGACCGCACCATGTTCCACGCCGACGCGTCCTACTTCCTGCCCGAACTCATCATCAGCAGCCGGCGGCTCAAGACCAACACCGTCTCCAACACCGCCTTCCGCGGCTTCGGCGGCCCGCAAGGCATGCTGGCGATGGAACGCATCATCGACGAGATCGCCTGTCGCCTCGGGCGCGATCCGCTCGATGTGCGCAAGGTCAACCACTATGGCCCCGAGCGGGACACCACACCCTACGGGATGACGGTGGAGGACCATGACGTCGGCGCGGCCATCCTGGAGCAGCTTGAACGCAGTTCGAACTACAGGGAGCGGCGAGAGGCCATTGCGGGCTTCAATGCTTCTTCGCCCATCCTGCGCAAGGGAATCGCGCTCACACCGGTGAAGTTCGGGATCTCGTTCACGCTGACCCAGCTGAACCAGGCCGGCGCGCTGGTGCACGTCTACTCCGACGGGTCCGTTCAGCTGAACCACGGCGGCACGGAAATGGGGCAGGGGCTCTACCAGAAGGTCGCCCAGGTCGTCGCCGAGGAGTTCGGCGTCGGCATGGACCGGGTGCGCGTCACCGCGACGACGACCGACAAGGTCCCCAACACTTCGCCCACGGCGGCCTCGTCCGGCTCGGACCTCAACGGCATGGCCGCGCGCATGGCCGCTCGCCAGATTCGCGACCGGCTCGCCATCCTGGCCGGCGAACACTTCGGCGTGCCGGCGAAAGAGGTGGTTTTCCGAGACGACCACGCCTTCGCTGGCAACGAGAGCCTCCCCTTCGCTGAACTCGCCCGCCGCGCCCATGCCGCCCGGATCCACCTCTCGGCGGCCGGCCACTACAAGACGCCCAAGCTTCACTGGGATCGTCAGAAGGGCGTGGGACGACCCTTCTTCTATTTCGCCTATGGCGCAGCCTGCGCCGAGGTGGTGATCGACACCCTCACGGGCGAGAACCGCGTGCTGCGCGTCGACATTCTTCATGACGTCGGCCGCTCGCTGAACCCGGCCATCGACATCGGGCAGATCGAGGGCGGCTTCGTCCAGGGGATGGGGTGGCTCACCACGGAAGAACTGGTCTACGACAAGGACGGACGGCTGCGGACCCACGCGCCCTCGACCTACAAGATCCCGGTGGCTTCCGACGTGCCGGCCGACTTCCGAGTCACGCTGTTCGACGGTGAGAACCGCGAAGAGACCGTCTACCGCTCAAAGGCCGTCGGCGAGCCGCCCTTGATGCTGGCCAACGCCGTATTCTGCGCCATCGCTGACGCCGTGCAGTCCATCGCGCCCGGTCGCCCGGTCCCGCTCGACGCGCCGGCCACGCCGGAAGCGATCCTGAAAGCCATTCAAGGGATTGTGGCGGCTGGTTGAATCGTTTCCGCAGCCGCTTGAAAGACCCCGCTGAGCCGCGGCAGGATCGCGCATGACCCCCGTATGGAGCCGATTGCTGGAGACCATAGACGCCCAGGGCGCCGGCGCCTTGGTGAGCGTCGTCTCGGTGCAAGGATCGGCGCCGCGCGAGCCCGGCGCCCGCATGATCATCCGTCCCGACGGAGGCTTTTGGGGCACCGTCGGCGGCGGTCAGCTCGAATGGCGTCTGCTCGCGGAGGCGCGTGACGCCCTGGAGGCGGGCAGGGGCCCGGCTCGGGTGCAGGATTGGCCGCTCGGCCCGGACCTCGGCCAATGCTGCGGGGGGCGGGTCACAACCTGGATCGAGACGTTCGACGCCCGGGACCGTCGGGAAATCGAGACCTGGGCCGACCTCGAGCGCCGTGGGAGGCACGAGATCTTGGCCATCCGCCAGGCCGACGGGCGGCTGGCCAGGACGCTCGCCGTCTCCTCCGCATCATCCCGCCCAGGCTTGGAAGAGGCCGTTCGGGAGCGTTTCGGCGACGATCGATCGCCCGTTGTCCTGTTCGGCGCTGGCCATGTCGGGCGCGCCCTCGCGCTGGCGCTCGCGCCCCTGCCGTTTCGGCTGCAATGGTTCGACCCGCGCCCGGATGCCTTCCCCGCCCTCGTTCCCGCCAACGCGACCGCGTCCGTGCTCACCGACCCGGTTCAGGCAATCGGCGCCGCCCCGGCGGGCGCCTCCGTCATGGTCATGACTCATTCCCACCCGCTGGATCTTGCCGTGACCGCCGCGGCTCTGGGCCGATTCGACCTGGGGCCAGTGGGCCTGATCGGCTCCGCCACCAAGCGCGCACGCTTCCTCGCTCGCCTGCGCCAGGCTGGCGTTTCGGAGTTCGCGCTCGCTCGCCTCCATTGCCCGATCGGGATCCCCGGGGTGAGCGGCAAGGAGCCGGCGGTCATCGCCGCCTCCGCCGCGGCGCAGCTTTTGCAATGGCGGGAGGCGGGGCAGGCCGCCCGCTCAACGACGAGCGCGGAGCCTGCGGGCCCGCGCCGAGTATCGGGGGACCGTTGATGAGCTTCGACTCCAAGGATCGTGGCTTTCTCAAGCGCGCCGTGGATATCGCCTTCGAGCACATGCGCTCCGGGGAAGGCCGTCCATTCGGGGCGGTTCTGGTGCTGAACGGCAAGCCCCTCGCCGAGGGCTGGAATTCCGTCTTCGCCTCCAAGGATCCCACCGCTCACGCCGAACTGATGGCCATCCGCCGCGCCTGCAAGGTTCTTGGCCATGGCGATCTCAGCGGCTCCGTGCTCTACGCCTCTGGAGAGCCGTGCCCCATGTGCCTGGGCGCCATGTTTCTGGCCGGCGTGTCCCGCTGCTACTACGCCACCACCCGCCAGGAGGCGTCCCGGATCGGCGCGCAGACCGAGGCGATCTACGCCGAGTACCTGAAGGAAAATCCGGAAGAGCGCGCCATCCCCTGCATCCATGCACCCATGGCCGAGGCCAGCGCCGCCTTCGACGAGTGGCTGGCCAAGGCCGATTGAACATTTCCCGCCCCAGGACGCCCGATGACCACCCAAGACGACCTTCTTCACCTGGCCCGAGCCGTCGCGCTGTCGCGCGAGCGCATGGAGGCCAACCTGGGTGGGCCGTTCGGGGCCGTCATCGTGCGCGAAGGCCGAGTGCTCGGCGAGGGCTGGAACGAGGTGACGTCCTCCAACGACCCCACCGCCCACGCTGAAGTGACGGCCATCCGCAAGGCGTGCGGAGCCCTTGGCGATTTCAGTCTCGCGGGCGCCACGCTCTATACGAGTTGCGAGCCCTGTCCCATGTGCCTCGCCTCGGCCTACTGGGCGCGCATCTCGCGCATCGTCTACGCCAATACCCGGGACGAGGCGGCTGCGATCGGCTTCGACGACGCTTTCATCTATGACGAGATGCCGAAGCCGCCCGGCGAGCGCGCCATTCCGATGGATCACGTGCCTACGCCCGAGGCGGCGGCGGCCTTTGCGGCCTGGATGGCGAAGCCGGACAAGATCGAATACTGACGGCTGGAAGCGGAAGGCAGGGCCACATGGGCGCGTTCGCGGCCGACTGGATCAACCTGGGTCTGAGGTGGTTCCACCTCGTGGTGGGCATCGCCTGGATCGGCGCGAGCTTCCATTTCATCTGGCTCGACTTCAGCCTGCGGGCACGCGAGCGGATGAACGAGGGCGTTTATGGCACGTCGTGGATGGTCCACGGCGGCGGCTTCTACCACGTCGAGAAATACCTGGTCGCGCCCGCAAACCTGCCGCCGGACCTGCATTGGTTCAAATGGGAGGCCTACCTTACATTCCTTTCCGGTTTCGGCTTGCTGATTGTCCAGTACTACTGGAACGCGAGCGCGTTTCTTGTCGACCCGGCGGTGCTGGCCATGACGGGCCCGGAGGCGGTCATCATCTCCGTGCTCAGCCTGGCGGCCGGTTGGTTCGTCTACGACGCCCTGTGCCGTTCGCCCATCGGCGACAAGACCGGACTGCTGGCGCTCTGCGTCTTCGCCATGATCGTCGGCGCGGCCATCCTGTTCACGCACGTATTCTCGGGCCGCGGGGCCTTCATCCACGTCGGCGCGATGGTCGGGACCATCATGGCGGCAAACGTTTTTCGGGTGATCATCCCCAACCAGAAGATCATCACGGCCGACCTGCTCGCCGGCCGCGCGCCCGATCCTCGCTATGGCAAGATCGGCAAGCAGCGCTCGTTGCACAACAACTACCTGACGCTGCCCGTCCTCCTGTTTATGGTGTCGAACCACTACGCGTTTCTCTATGCGCACCCGCAGTCCTGGTTGGTGGTGGCCTTTATCGTGCTGGCTGGCGGCATGGTCCGCCACTTCCTGAACCGGGTGGACGCAGGCGCGGATCCGAAGTCGGTCGCCTGGGCGCTTCCGGCAGCGGCGGTCGCCCTCATCGCCGCGATCATCTGGACCGCGCCGCGCGGAGCGGCCCACGGAGCGGCCGTGTCGGACGCGGATGTCCTGAAGATCACGCAGACGCACTGCGTGATGTGCCACGCGCCCAAACCCAGCCATGAGGCGTTCAAGGGAGGGGAGCCGCCCAAGGGCGTGATGCTGGACACGGTGGAGAACATCCGCCGTCACGCGGCCCAGGTGAACGCCCAGGCGGTGCAGGGCCGCGCCATGCCGCTCGGCAACGAAACGCATATGACCGACGAGGAGCGCGCCCGCTTGGGGACCTGGATTGCGCAGCAGTGAGGACGCGATGACGGGGCTGCCGCTCACCCAGGTCAACGAACTCTCGCATGACGACTTCCTGCGCGCCTTCGCGGGAATCGCCGAGGACGCGCCCTGGGTGGCCGAGCGAGCCGACGCGCAGCGCCCGTTCGCGGACCGGCCTTCGATGGTGAACGCCTTCCAGCGCGTCATCGTGGCCGCAAGCGAAGCCGAGCAGACCGCCCTCTTGCGTGCGCACCCCGATCTCGCCGGCCGCGCCGCGGTTGCGGGAGAACTCACGTCTGAGAGCACGGCGGAGCAGGCCGGCGCCGGCCTCGGTTCGCTCACCCAGGCGGAATTCGCCCGTTTCACCGCGCTGAACGAGGCCTACAAGGCCCGTTTCGGCATCCCCTTTATTTTGGCCGTAAAGGGGGCCGACAAGCACCAGATCCTGGCGAGCTTCGAAGCCCGTTTGCACGGCGCGCTGCTGGAGGAGCGCCTCACGGCGCTCGCCCAGGTGCTGCGGATCGTGCGCTTCAGGCTGGAGGAGAAGGTCGCGGGGTGATCTCAAGCATCGGACGAGATCCGGCGCCGGGAAATTACCCGAGCCGGACCGGGCGTCCAGTCTGCGCCGATTCTGTCGCCGCGTCGGCCAGCAGCTGCGCCCGCAGCCCGTCCTCGCCGGACGGATTGGGCGCTTGCCCCTCCGTGACCGCCGTCACGAAGGCGTCCAGCTCGAGGCGGTAAGCGGCCGCATAGCGTTCCAGGAAGAAGTTTTGCACCGGGTCTGCACGGAATCCCGCGGCTGTCGCAGCCTCCACCGTGGTCTCGTGCACGTTGCCGGCGCGGATCATGCCCTTGGAGCCGTGCACCTCGATGCGTTGGTCGTAACCATAGGCCGCCCGGCGGGAATTCGAGATCTGGGCGATCTTTCCTGACGCGGTTTTCAGGATGACGGCCGCCGTGTCGACGTCCCCGGCCTCGCCAATCGCCCTGTCCACCAGCGCGGACCCGACCGCGTAGACCTCCACCGGCGCCTCTCCGAGGAGAAACGCCGCCATGTCGAGGTCGTGGATCATCATGTCCCGGAACAGTCCGCCGGACCGCTTGACGTAGTCCACCGGGGGCGGCGCGGGGTCGCGCGAGATCACCGTCACGATCTCGATGGCGCCGACCTCGCCTTCGTCGAGCCGTCGCTTTAGGGCCGCGAAGTTCGGATCGAACCGCCGGTTGAAGCCGATCATCAGGGGCGTCCCGGCCTGCTCCACGACCTGCAGGCATGCGCGGATGCGGTCAGCGGCGAGGTCGACGGGCTTCTCGCAGAATACGGCCTTGCCTGCCTGGGCGGCGCGCTCGATCAGGTCCGCGTGCATGTCGGTGGGCGTGCAGATCAACACGGCGTCGATGTTCTCGTCGGCGAGGATGCCGTCGATCGTTCCCACCGTGGCGTTGGTCGCCGCCGCGACCACCTGGCTCGCCTCGAGCGAAGCGTCAGCGACGGAGACCAGTTGCGCCTTGGCGTGCGATGCCACGTTGCCGCCGTGGATGCGGCCGATGCGACCGGCGCCGAGCAAACCTACGCGCAGCATGGTTGTATCCTCCGCTGAAACACGTTGTGGGCTGCGCCTGCCGCAGCCGTGAAGCGCGCGCCAGAATACATATTCCGAATTGACGCGCTATTCGAATTTCCGTTTCATCGCGCCAAAGCAGCCGCCCAGGGCTGCGCCGTCCGGATGCCGGACAGGAGGAGGAAGCGATGCCCGAAGCCCCCCGTTCCACCCGCCTTGCGGGCAAGGTCGTCGTGGTCACGGGAGGGACGCAAGGCCTGGGTGAATCGATCGCACGTCATGTTGCGGCGGCTGGCGCAGCCGGAGTGGTGATCACGGGCCGCAATGCCGACCGGGGCCGCCGTGTGGCGGATTCGCTGGCCGGGGAGGGCTGCAAGGCCGTTTTCGTCCAGGCCGACCTGGCGGATCAGGAGCAGGTCGCGCGCATCATTCCTGCCGCGGAGGAGGCGTTCGGCCGACTGGACATCCTCGTGAACGCGGCCGGCGACACGGACCGTGGCACGATCTTCGATACGTCCCCCACGCTCTACGACCGGATCATGGACGTGAACGTGAAGGCGCCGTTTTTCCTGATCCAGGCCGCCGCCACGCTGATGCGGCGGCAGGGCGTCGCGGGCTCCATCGTCAACATCCAGTCCATGTCGGCCCACGGGGGCCAGCCCTTCATCAGCGCCTACTCTGTTTCCAAGGGCGCTCTTGCCACTCTCACCAAGAACGCCGCATTTTCGCTCATGCCCTGGCGCATCCGGGTGAACGGATTGAACATCGGCTGGATGTCCACGCCCGGCGAGGACGCCATCATGCGCAAATATCACGGCGCCCAGGACGGCTGGCTGGAGAAAGCGTCGGCCGAGCAGCCCTTCGGTCGCCTCGTGGATCCCGATGAGGTGGCCCGCGCCACGGTGTTCCTGGCTTCAGATGAATCCGGCCTGATGACCGGGGCCAATATCGACCTCGACCAGTCGGTCCTGGGCTGCTGGGAAAGCGCCCCTCAACCGAAGCGCCCGGCGTGAGGGCAGGGGGATGACTGAACCCACGCTCGACGTCATCACCATCGGTCGTTCGTCTGTGGACCTCTACGGGCAGCAGGTCGGCGGCCGCTTGGAGGACATGGGGAATTTCGTCAAGGCGGTCGGGGGCAGCCCAACCAACATGGCCATCGGAGCCGCGCGACTGGGCCTCAAGCCCGGCCTCATCACGCGCGTCGGCGACGAGCACATGGGGCGCTTCCTGCGCGAGCAGTTGGAGCGAGAGGGCGTCGACGTCCGGGGCGTCCACACCGATCCCGAGCGCCTCACCGCCCTGGTGCTGCTGGGAGTCCGGGACGACAAGAGCTTCCCGCTGATCTTCTATCGCACCGACTGCGCGGATAGCGCGCTGGACGAGAGCGACATCGACGAAGCCTACATCGCGTCGGCCAAGGCGATCGTGGTCACGGGCACGCACTTCGCCAAGCCCAACACGGACGCCGCCCAGCGCAAGGCGATGCGGCTGGCCCGTGCGCACGGCCGCAAGGTGGCCTTCGACATCGACTACCGCCCCAACCTATGGGGCCTGGCCGGACATGGCGCCGGCGAGGAACGCTACATCCGTTCCGACCAGGTGACGGCGCATCTGCAGCAAATCCTGCCTGGCTGCGACCTGATCGTCGGGACCGAGGAGGAACTGCACATCGCCGGCGGCACGACGGACACCCTGGACGCGATCCGCGCCATCCGGAGATTGTCGGCCGCTGTTATCGTCTGCAAACGCGGCCCGATGGGCTGCGTCGTGTTCCCTGGAGACATCCCCGGAGACATCGAGCAGGGGATCAAGGGCCCGGGCTTCCCGGTCGAGGTCTACAACGTGCTCGGCGCTGGCGACGGGTTCATCGCCGGGTTCCTGCGCGGCTGGTTGACGGACCAGCCGCTCGAGACCACCTGCGCGTGGGCCAACGCCTGCGGCGCCTTCGCCGTCTCTCGCCTGATGTGCTCGTCGGAATACCCGACATGGCCAGAACTGCAGCATTTCCTCCAGCACGGCTCGCCGCACCGTGCGCTGCGCAGGGACGAGGCGCTGAACCAGGTCCACTGGGCCACCACCCGGCGGCCCCGGCCGGACCGCCTCATGGCCTTCGCCATCGACCACCGCGCGCAGTTGGAGGAGATCGCGGACGCGGTGGGCGCGGCCCGGTCCCGCCTGGAGGCGTTCAAGGGTCTCGCCGTGAAGGCTGCTGCCCAGGTAGCCGGAGGCCGGCCCGGCTTCGGCATGCTGCTGGACGGCGCCTATGGGCGGGAAGCCCTGTTCCGCGTCGTCGACCATGACTTCTGGGTGGCCCGCCCCCTCGAACGGCCAGGCTCGCGACCGCTTCGCCTCGAGGTGGAGGGCCACGCATCGCTCGGGGCGACTCTGGCCGAGTGGCCGGTCACCCATACCGCCAAGGTGCTCTGCTTCTACCACCCGGATGATCAAGACGCGCTCAAGCGTGACCAGGAGCGCGAGCTGCGCCGCGTCTTCGACGCTTGCCGCAGCGTTGGCCGCGAATTGCTGGTCGAGATCATCGCATCCCGCAACGGGGCGCTTGGCGACGACACGACGGCCGCGGTGATGGGCCGGCTCTACGATCTCGGCATCAAGCCCGACTGGTGGAAGCTGGAGCCGCAGCCCAGCGCCGCGGCCTGGGACGCCATCGCCACTGTGATCGACGACAACGACCCGCTCTGCCGCGGCGTGGTGCTCCTGGGGTTGGAAGCTCCGGAATCCGCGCTGGCCGAGGCCTTCTCGCTCGCCGCGTCCTGCCCGCGCGTGAAGGGCTTCGCGGTGGGCCGCACCATATTCGCCGAGCCAGCTCGCGAATGGCTCGCGGGGCGCATCGACGATGCGACCGCAGTGTCCCGAATGGCCGACAACTTCAGCCGCCTGGTCGCCGCCTGGGAGCGCGCGGCGGGCGCGGGAGGAAACGCCCTATGAGCAAGACCATTCGCCTCACCATGGCGCAGGCGCTCGTGCGCGCCATGGCGGCCCAGAAAACCGAGGTCGGCGGCAGGACGGTCCCGCTGTTTGGCGGAGTCTGGGCCATCTTCGGACACGGCAATGTCGCCGGCATGGGCGAGGCGCTTTACGGAGTCGGGGAAACGCTGCCCACATATCGCGCTCACAATGAGCAGGCCATGGCGCATGCGGCAGTCGCCTTCGCCAAGGCGTCCCGGCGCCGGCGCATGATGGCCTGCACGACCTCCATCGGCCCGGGCGCGACCAACATGGTGACGGCCGCCGCCGTGGCGCATGTGAACCGGCTGCCGGTGCTGCTGCTCCCTGGCGACGTCTTCGCCACGCGGCAACCCGACCCCGTGCTCCAGCAAATCGAGGACTTCGGCGACGGCACGGTCTCGGCCAACGACTGCTTCCGCCCGGTCTCGCGCTACTTCGATCGCATCGGTCGGCCCGAGCAACTCATCCCGGCCTTCGCCCGCGCCATGCAGGTGCTCACCGACCCGGCCGAGTGCGGCCCCGTCACCCTCGCGCTGTGCCAGGACACGCAGACTGAGGCTTACGACTATCCGGAAGCCTTCTTCGCCGAGCGCATCTGGAGGCCTCGTCGCGCCCGGCCGGACGACCGCGAACTCGCGGCGGCAGTCGCTCTCCTCGCAGGGGCCCGCAAGCCGCTCGTCATTGCCGGCGGCGGCGTGCTCTACAGCGAGACCGAGGAACGGCTGAAGGTATTCTGCGAGGCCCACGGTTATCCGCTGGTCGAGACACAGGCCGGCAAGAGCAGCCTTCCTGACGAGCATCCCCTCAACATGGGTGCGGTCGGCGTAACCGGCACGGGCGCGGCCAATGCGCTCGCCCAGGAAGCCGACGTGATCCTTGCCGTCGGAACGCGCCTCCAGGATTTCACCACGGGATCCTGGAGCCTTTTTTCAAACCCGGATCGCCGCATCATCGGCCTCAACGCGCAAGCCTTCGACGCCAGCAAGCACGGGGCGCTCTCGGTGGTGGCGGACGCCCGAGCCGGCCTGGAGGAACTCGACAAGGCCTTGGGGGCTGGAGCCGTGGCCCCAGCCGTCTGGCGCGAGCGCGCCAGCGCCGAGAAGGCGCGCTGGGCGGCGACCGCCGCGCTGTACACCGAGCCGAGCAATGCCGATCTGCCAAGCGACGCGCAGGTGATCGGCGCCGTTCAGCGCGCCGCCGAGCCGAGTGATGTGGTGGTTTGCGCCGCAGGAGGCTTGCCGGGCGAGTTGCACAAGCTCTGGCGCGCCGCCCAGCCGGGCGGCTACCACCTGGAATACGGCTATTCCTGCATGGGGTACGAGATAGCCGGTGGCCTCGGCGTGGCCCTGGCCTGCCCGGAGCGGCGCGTTACCGTTCTGGTAGGCGACGGTTCCTACCTCATGATGAACTCGGAGATCGCCTCCGCGGCCATGCTGGGGGTGAGCATGACAGTCGTGATTCTCGATAACCGCGGATTCGGCTGCATCAACCGCCTCCAGCGTGCGACGGGCGGCGAGAGCTTCAACAACCTGCTGCAGCACACGCGCCACGAGACGCTGCCTGACATCGACTTCGCCGCCCACGCCCGCTCGCTGGGCGCGCACGCTGAGAAGGTCGCGAGCCTAGCCGACCTCGAGGCTGCGCTTCGCGGCGCCCGCGGCCGCCCAGGCGTCACCGCCGTGGTGATCGACACGGACCCGCTCGCCTCGACTGATGCGGGTGGCTGGTGGTGGGAAGTAGCGGTGCCCGAGGTCTCCGACCGTGAGCAGGTCCGCGACGCCCGTCGGCGCTACGAGGAAGCGCTCGACCGGCGCGGAAGCCTGTCGTAGCCAGGCCCGCGGACCGCTGGTTCGTAGTCCGTCCTATCCATATGAGCGGGCCGGAGGGCCTGTTGTCCCAGTCTGCAGGAGATATCCATGCCCATCCGCATCGGCGCGAACCCCATCGGCTGGTCCAACGACGATCTCCAGGCGATCGGCGGCGCCACCCCGCTCGAGACCTGCCTCGCCGAGGCCCGTGAAGCCGGCTTCCAGGGCATGGAACTCGGCCACAAGTTCCCCCGCGACCCCAACGCCCTCAAGGCGGCGCTCGCGCCGTTCGCAATGGCCTGCATCTCGGGCTGGTACTCGGCCGAACTGCTCCGCCGCGACGCGGACGAGGAAATGCGCCATCTCCGCCCCCATCTCGACCTCCTGAAAGCGATGGGGTCTAACGTCCTCGTCTTCGCCGAGACGTCCAACGCTATTCACGGCGACCGCTCCAAGCCGTTGTCGAAGCGGCCCGTCATGGCCCCTGGCTCCTGGGCGGAGTTCGGCCGCCGAGTGACCCAGGTGGCCGAACGCACGCTCGCTGAAGGCGTGCGGCTCGTCTACCACCACCACATGGGGACGATCGTGGAGAGCGCAGCCGACATCGACGCCTTTATGGCGGCCACGGGCCCGGCGGCGCACTTGCTTCTCGACACCGGCCACGCGACCTGGGGCGGCGCCGATCCGGCCGAACTCGCCCGCAAGTACCAGGATCGCATCAGCCACGTGCACGCCAAGGACGTTCGCAAGCCCATCATGGAGAAGGCGCGCGTGCAGGACTGGAGTTTCCTCGACGCCGTGCTGGGCGAGGGAGCAGAACTCGGCGTCTACACTGTCCCGGGCGACGGCATGGTCGACTACGTCTCGGTGTTCAAGGCGCTGCCCGGCTATTCCGGCTGGGTCGTCGTCGAGGCCGAGCAGGATCCGGAGAAGGCCAACCCGCTCGACTACGCCAAGCGCGGCGTGGCGCACCTGAAGGCCGCGCTCAAAGAAGCCGGATTGAGCTAAGCTCGGCCGCCCTGTGGAGTCCCGTCCGATGCCGAACCTGCTTGTCCACCCCAGCGCTCCGGATGCGCAAGGCGCCGTCCATCGCATTTCGCCCGCCAGCGCCGGCTGGCGCTATGTTGGCTTCGACGTGTATCGGCTCAAGGCAGGCCAGGAGGTCGATCAGCCGACGGCTGGCGAGGAGGTGTGCCTCGTGCTGGTCTCGGGCAAGGCCCATGTCGGCGCAGGTGGCAAGGACTTCGGCGTCATCGGCGAGCGTATGAGCCCCTTCGAAGGTGCGCCCTGGTCGCTCTACGTTCCGGCGCAGTCCTCCTGGGCCGCCCAGGCCGAGACCGACTGTGAACTCGCTGTCTGCAAGGCGCCGGCGGAAGGCAGGCTGCACGCGCGCGTGATTGGGCCGGACGAGGTCGGCCTGGAGACGCGTGGCAAGGGCACGAACGTGCGCCACGTGCGCAACATTTTGCCGGACACGTCGGCCTATGCCGAAAGCCTGCTCGTGGTGGAGGTCATTACGCCCGGCGGTCACTGGTCGAGCTACCCGCCGCACAAGCACGACGTGGATGACTTCCCGCGCGAAACGTACCTGGAAGAGACCTATTACCATCGGCTTGCCCAGCCCGGCGGCTTCGCACTCCAGCGCGTCTACACGGACGACCGCTCTCTCGATGAAACAATGGCGGTATCGGACGGCGACGTCGTGCTGGTGCCTAGGGGCTACCACCCGGTTGGAGCCCCGCACGGGATTGATCTCTACTATCTGAACGTTATGGCTGGCCCGGTGCGCCAGTGGAAGTTCACCATGTCCCCCGAACTTTCGTTCCTGACCTGGTGAAACGATGTCCGACGAAAGCCGCCTCAGAGACGAAATCTGCCGGGTGGGGGCAAGCCTGTACGCCCGGGGGTACACGGTTGGCGCTGCGGGCAATATATCTGCCCGGCTGCCTGACGGGTTCCTGATCACCCCCACCGACGCCTGCCTGGGCGACCTCGACCCGGCCCGCTTGGCGAAGCTCGACGCCAATGGCGAGCAGGTCTCCGGCGACCGCGCCTCCAAGACGATCCGCCTGCATCGGGCGATCTATGGCGCGGATCCGGCGCTGCGGGCGGTGGTCCATACCCACTCCACCCACCTTGTGGCCCTGTCGCTCACGCCTGGGGTGGACCCGGCCAACATCCTGCCGCCGCTGACGCCATACCACGTCATGAAGGCCGGCCGCGTGCCCCTCATCCCGTATCGCCGGCCGGGAGACCCGGACGTGACCAGCCTCGTGGCGCCCCACGTCCCCCATGTCCGTGGAGTGGTGCTGGCCCGCATCGGCCCGACCTTTTGGCACGAGAGCGTCTTCGCCGCCTCCGCGGCGCTGGAAGAAGCGGAGGAGACGGCGAAGCTCGTCTTCCTCACGCGTAGCGCGCGCCTGCCGCCCTTGGACGATCGACAGATCCAGGAACTCCGGGACAGTTTCTCCGCCCGCTGGTGAATGATCTTCCCTTCCGAGCACGAACGGGAGAAGGTGGCCCCCGGCCGCCGAGCCTGACCTCGGCGCAAGGAAAAGGTGAGGAACGCCATGCTGCTCGGGGTGATCGCTGACGACCTGACCGGGGCCACCGATGTCGCCCTGATGCTCGCCCGGGAAGGCATGCGGGTGGTCCAGACCGTGGGTGTCCCCGCTGGGTCTGAGTCGCTGCCTGAGGCCGACGCCGTGGTCGTCTCCATGAAATCACGCACCAACCCGGCAGCCGAGGCTGTGGAATGGTCGCTCGCCGCCTGCGACGCGCTGCTTGGCGCCGGCGCGCGCCAGATCCTGTTCAAGTACTGCTCGACCTTCGATTCCACGGACGAGGGGAACATCGGCCCTGTGGCCGAAGCGTTGATGGAGCGCCTTGGCGTGCGCTGGACCGTGGCGTGCCCGGCCTTCCCGGCGAACGGCCGCTCCGTGTATCAGGGGCACCTCTTCGTCGGCGCGCAGCTTCTGTCAGACAGCCCCATGAAGGACCACCCGCTCACCCCGATGCGGGACTCCAATCTGGTCCGCGTTCTGCAGCGCCAGACGCAGGTGAAAGTAGGGCTCGTGCCGTTTGCGACGGTGGAGCAGGGGGCGGCCGCCACACGACGCGCCTTTGAAGCGCTCGCGGCCGACGCGCCCTGCATCGGCGTCGCTGACGCCATCACGGATGGCCACCTGCGCATTCTTGGCGAGGCTTTCGCGGGCGAAAAGTTGCTGACAGGCGGGTCCGGTATCGCGCTTGGCCTTCCGGATAATTTCCGCCGCGCCGGCCTTCTCGAACCGAAGGGCCCCCCGCGGCCCTTCCATGCGCCTGCCGGCAAGACGGCGATCTTGGCGGGCAGTTGCTCCGCCGCCACCCGCGGCCAGGTGGCTCACGCCATTCACGCCGGCGTCGAGAGCTTCGCGCTCGACCCGCTGGCCATCGCCGAGGGCCGCCTCACGCCCGACCATGTGCTGAACTGGGCCACGCCGCGGCTCGGGGCGCGTCCCATCCTCGTTTATTCCACCGCCGAACCGGAGTCGGTCCGTTCAGCACAGGACAAGTTGGGCCGCGACGCTGCCGGCGCGCTGGTCGAGCGTATGCTGGCGGAGGTCGCCCAGGGTCTCGTCTCAGCCGGTGTCACCCGCATGGTGGTGGCGGGCGGGGAGACCTCGGGCGCCGTGGTCGGCGCGCTCGGCGTCTCCATGCTGGAGATCGGCCCGGAAATCGACCCGGGCGTTCCGTGGACGCTCGCGGCCGATGGCGCGCATATCGCGCTGGCCCTGAAGTCCGGGAACTTCGGCGGTCCGGACTTCTTCACCAAGGCATTGGCGATGCTGGATTGATGTTGCCAGTCAGTTGCGCCAACAAGCGAAGCGACGACCCAGTCCAGGGGCGTTGGCCCCTCCGTCTGGGTCGCTTCGCTCGACAAGACAGAGAAGGAGCCGGACCATGCCGGCTCGTTCTTATCAGAACGTCTTAGCCCCGCGCACAAGCACGTAGTAGGCGTACAGCGAGGTCGTCCCGCAGATGTAGAGCCGGTTGCGCCTGAGCGCCCCGAAGCAGACGTTGGCCACGATCTCCGGCACGTGCACCTTGGCGATCATCGTCCCATCCGGGTGATAGACGTGCACCCCGTCCGCCGCGGACGTCCAGATTCGTCCATCTTCGTCACAGCGAAAACCGTCGAACAGCCCGGCGGTGCATTCCGCGAAGATCTCGCCACCCTTGAGCGTCTTGCCGTCGGACCCCACGTCGAACACCCGGATGTGCCGCGGCCCGTTCTCGAAGTGGCTGGCGCCCGTGTCGGCGATATAGAGCTTGCTTTCGTCGGGCGAGAAGGCCAGCCCGTTCGGCCGCTTGAAGTCGTCCGCCACGAGATCAACGGCGCCGGTTTGCGGGTCAATGCGGTAGACATTGCAGGCGCCGATCTCGCTCTCTGCCCGAGCGCCCTCGTAGTCCCAGTCGATGCCGTAGGCCGGATCGGTGAACCAGATGGACCCGTCCGACTTCACTACGACATCGTTGGGCGAATTCAGGCGCTTGCCCTGCCAGCGGTCCGCCAGCACCGTGATCGTGCCATCGTGCTCGGTCCGTGACACGCGGCGGCCAAGGTGCTCGCAGGAGACGAGCCGCCCCTGGCGATCGACCGTATGTCCGTTGGTGTTGTTGGACGGCTCGCGGAAGACGGAGACGCTGCCGTCCGTCTCATCGTATCGCATGATGCGGTTGTTCGGGATGTCCGACCACAAGAGATAGCGCCCGGCCGGGAAATAGGCCGGCCCCTCCGCCCACCGGCACCCCTGATAGAGCCTCTCGAGCTTGGCGGTCTTGTTGAACAGCCCCTTGCCGCGCGGCTCCAGCACCTCATAGGGCGGGTCCATGATCTCCTTCGGCATTGGTTTCTCTCCCTGATCTCTGATTTTGAAAAACTCAAACGGATGCGGTGAGTCCGCCGTCCACCATCAGCATGTGGCCGTTGACGAAGTCGGACGCGCTAGACGACAGGAAGATCGCGGCGCCGATCAATTCCTCCAGCTTGCCCCAGCGACCCGCAGGCGTGCGCCCGCACAGCCAGGCGCTGAATTCCGGGTTGTTGACCAGCGCGGCATTGAGCGGCGTGTCGAAGTAGCCCGGCCCGATCGCGTTCACCTGGATGTTGTGCTTGGCCCATTCGGCCGCGAGCCCGCGGGTCATCATCTTCACCGCTCCCTTGGTCGCCGTGTAGGGCACGATGGTCGGCCGCCCGAGTTCGCTCTGCACCGAGCCGATGTTGATGATCTTGCCGCGTCGCCGCTCAATCATGCGACGGCCGACCGAGCGCGCGGCGAAGAATGCGCTGTCCACGTTTGTGCGGAAAATGTCGCGCCAGGCTTCGTCGGGGAACTCCTCGGCAGGCGCGCGGTGCTGCTTGCCGGCATTGTTGATGAGAATGTCGACAGGACCGACTTCCTGTTCGATCCGGGCCACCGCGGCCTCGATCGCGTCGGGATCCGTCACGTCGAACACGCTGCCTGTGACGTTCAGCCCCTCGGCCGAGAGACTGTCGACCGCCTGGGCCAGCTTCGACGCGTCCCGGCCGTTGAGGATCACCCGGGCGCCGGCCCGGCCCAGTCCGCCGGCGAGCGCGTAGCCGATTCCCTGGCTGGAGCCGGTAATGAGGGCGACGCGACCTGTGAGGTCGAACAAGGAAAGGGACATGGAACGCTCCGGCAGACGCCGCTCGATCGCGGCCGGGCGCCACCGTAGGTCGAGGCTTTGGCGCGAGCAACGCCGCTTGCGCATGCGCGAGGCCCGTCACCGCGGCGCCTTCGGCGGCCTCGACGCCACGGAGGCGTTGCGGATAGCATGCGCGCGGAATTGCATGCCGCGCGACGAAAGCAGGTTGCGCGACAAGAGGGGGAATCTCGATGACGCTTAACCGCAGGCTGTTCCTGGCCGGCTCCGTCGCTTCGCTGTCCGCGGCGGGCGCCTTGGGCGGGGCCTCACGGGCTCTGGCGGCCGCGCGCAAGGACCTCAACATCGGCATCCGCCTCGAGCCGCCTCATCTGGATCCCACGGCGGGCGCCGCCGCCGCCATCGGCGAGATCGTCTACGCGAACGTGTTCGAGGGGCTGACGCGCATCGACCGGGACGGCGCGGTGAAGCCCGCCCTGGCCGAGAGCTGGACCATCTCCGACGATGGGAAGACCTACACTTTCAAGCTGCGGAGCGGCGTGACGTACCACGACGGCGCGCCTTTCGACGCGTCCGTGGCCAAGTTCAACCTGGACCGGGCTCGCGCCCCGGACAGCGTGAATCCCCAGAAGAGTCTGTTCGCGCCCATCGAAGCGGCCGAGGCTGTGGATCCCGCCACCCTGAAAGTGACCCTGAAGCAGCCAGCCGGCAATTTCCTCTTCGGCCTGGGGTGGCCAGCCGCCGTGATGCTGGCCCCGGCGACCGCGGCCGACGCGAAAACGAAGCCGGTCGGCACAGGACCATTCAAGTTTGCGAACTGGACCAAGGGAGCCAGCGTCGAGCTGGTCCGGGCCGAGAAATACTGGGGCTCTCCAGTCAAGCTGGACAAGGCCGCGTTCAAGGTGATCAGCGATCCCTCCGCTTCCTTCGCGGCCCTGATGGCTGGCGACGTGGATGCCTTTCCCATCTACCCGGCCCCGGAGAACCTCGATCAGTTCCGCGCGGATCCGCGGTTCAAGGTCGTGATCGGAAATACCGAGGGCAAGACCATCATGGCCCTCAACAACGGTCGCAAGCCATTCGACGACATCCGCGTCCGGCGCGCGCTCTGCCATGCCGTGGACCGCAAGACTGTCATCGACGGCGCCATGTTCGGCATCGCCAAGCCCATCGGCTCCCACTTCGCGCCGCAGGACGCGGGCTATGTCGACCTAACGGGCAAGTACCCATACGACCCGGCCAAGGCCAAGAGCCTTCTCAAGGAATCCGGCGTCCCGGAGGGGACAAAGTTGCGCCTCGTTCTGCCGCCGCCGGACTACGCTCGGCGCAGTGGGCAGATTATCGCCGCCCAGCTCAAGGCCGTAGGATTGGATGTCGAACTCGTGCCCATGGAATGGGCCCAATGGCTGTCGGATGTGTTCAAGGGCAAGAACTTCGACATGACGATCATCTCGCATGTCGAGCCGCTCGACCTCGATATCTATGCCCGCGACGACTACTACTTTGATTACAAGAGCCAAGCCTACAAGGCGATCTACGCCGAGCTCACGGCCACCACGGACCAGGCCAAGCGGATCGAGCTGTACAAGAAGGCGCAGGAGCAGATCGCCGAAGACGCCGTGAACGTGTTCCTCTTCATGCTGCCCAAGAGCGGCGTGTGGAGCGCCGACCTGCAGGGCCTTTGGGAGAACGCGCCCATTCCGGTCAACGACCTGACAGAGGTGAGCTGGAAGGCGTGATCCCGGGGTCCCCCTTGCGCTTTAGGGTTGCCGCGCGCCGGCCGCTTATGGGGCGTACGGGCCAGCCATGCTGACTTTCGCCCTGCGCCGTCTCCTCGCTCTCGCGCTCACGCTGGCCGTGGCGTCTGCGGTGGTGTTCGTGGTCATGGAAGTGCTGCCGGGCGATCCCGCCCAGGTGATGCTCGGCACGGAAGCGAGACCGGACACGCTGGCCGCCCTGCGCGAGAAGCTCGGGTTGAACCAGCCTGCGCCCGAGCGATACCTGGCATGGGTGACGGGACTGGTCCGCGGCGACCTCGGCATGAGCTACACCTACGCCACTCCGGTGACCGAGCTTGTCCGAGACCGCCTCGCCGTCAGCCTGCCCCTGGCCCTGATGGCGCTTGCGCTCACGACCGCGATCGCGATCCCGCTCGGCGCTTGGGCGGCGGCCCGGCGCAACAGCGTCGTGGACCTCGGGATCATGGGCGCCACCCAGGTCGGCGTCGCCGTTCCGAACTTCTGGTTCGCGATGTTGCTGGCCCTTCTGTTCGCCATCACTCTGCGGTGGCTTCCCGCTGGCGGCTTCCCGGGCTGGTCGGGCGGCTTATGGAGCGGCGTCCGGGCGCTGATCCTGCCGGCGGTGGCCCTGGCGCTGCCGCAGGCGTCCATCCTCGCCCGTGTTATGCGGTCCTCCCTGCTCGACACGCTCTCGGATGACTATGTCCGCACGGCCCGCGCCAAGGGGCTCACTGAAGGCCAGGCCCTGCGCAGGCATGCCTTGCGCAACGCTCTCATCCCCGTGCTCACCATCATGGGTCTCCAGTTTTCATTCCTTCTGGCTGGCACGGTGATCATCGAGAACGTGTTCTACCTGCCCGGCCTGGGCCGCCTCGTCTTCCAGGCCATCAACCAACGCGATCTCGCGGTCGTGAAGAGTGTGGTCATGCTGCTCGTCGCCAGCGTGATCATCGTGAATTTCATCGTGGACCTGACCTATGCGGCGGTGGACCCGCGGCTTCGGAGACGGGCTTGAGCGCTGGCTCCGAACCGCTCTCGATTTCGCCTGGCGATTGCTGGGCAAGCCGAGCATTCCGCCATCCGAGCTTCCTGGCCGGGGCCGCCATCACCATCATGATCGCCTTCATGGCGGCGCTCTCGCTCGTGTGGACTCCCTGGGACCCTACTGCCATCGACATTCCATCGAAGCTGCAGGGGGCTTCGCCTCAGCACTGGCTCGGGACGGATCAGTTCGGCCGTGATGTGCTGTCCATGATCATGCGCGGGGCGGTCGCCTCCATGGCCGTGTCGATTCTGGCCGTAGGGCTCGGCGCCGGCCTGGGCGTCCCGCTGGGGCTTCTCGCCGCGCAGACGCGCGGCTTCGCCGATCACGCCATCATGCGGGCGAGCGACTTCGTCTTCGCCTTTCCGGCGCTGCTGGTCGCCATCATGCTGCGGGAAGTGTTCGGCCCCGGCTGGATCAACGCGGCGGTCGCGATCGGCGTGTTCAACGTCCCGGTGTTCGCCCGCGTGGCCTATGGCGCCGCCTTGCCCTTGTGGACCCGGGATTTTGTGCTCGCCGCGCGCGTCGCCGGCAAGGGGCCAAGCCGCATCACGCTCGAGCATATCCTCCCCAACATGGTGAGCCTCGTGATCGTGCAGGCTACGATCCAGCTCTCCCTAGGCGTTCTGGCGGAGGCGGCGCTCTCCTATGTGGGGCTTGGGATCCAGCCGCCAGCGCCGAGCTGGGGCCGCATGCTGAACGAGGCGCAAACCTTCATGGCGCTCGCGCCCCGTCTCGCGCTCCTGCCCGGCTTCGCGATCATCTTCACAGTGCTTGGCCTGAACCTGCTGGGCGATGGCCTGCGGGATGTTCTCGACCCTCGCCTGGCTCGGGAGCGATGACGTGGCGCTGCTCGACGTCGAGGGCCTCAGCCTCGCCATCAACAATATTCCGCTGCTGGACCGGGTCTGCCTGTCCGTCGAGCCCGGCCAGGTGCTGGGCCTGGTCGGGGAGTCCGGCTCGGGCAAGTCCCTGACGGCGCTCAGCATCATGCGCCTGACTCCACGCGGCGCGCGGGCCCAGGGGCGGATCCTCTTTGGCGGGCGCGACCTGGCGGCCCTGCCCGAAAGGCAGATGTGCGCGATACGCGGGCGGGAGATCGGCATGATCTTCCAGGAGCCTATGACGGCGTTGAACCCCCTTCAGACGATTGGGCGCCAAGTCGCCGAGGGTTTTCGCTTGCACCTTGGCCTCAGTCAGCGAGAGGCCCTGAATCGCGCCGCCGGCGTGCTGGCCAGGGTTGGCCTTCCGCCTGAGTCCATTCCGCTCTCCCGATATCCGCACGAACTGAGCGGCGGCCAGCGTCAGCGGGTCGTGGTGGCGATGGCCGTCGCCCTGGAGCCGAAGCTGATCATCGCCGATGAGCCCACCACGGCGCTGGACGTCACAACCCAGGCTCAGATCCTGCGCCTCCTCAGGCGATTGGTTGCAGAGACCGGCGCCGGGCTGGTGTTGATCACCCATGACCTCGCCGTCGTGAACGCCATGGCGGACCATGTCGCCGTCATGAGAGGTGGGCAGGTGCTGGAGCAGGGCAGGGCGGCCGAGTTCCGGACCGGCGCTCGCCATCCCTATGCGAGGGCCTTGCTGGACAGTTCCCGATACGCTCCCCCGCGCCGCGCGCCGGACCTAAAGGCCGTGACGTTGCTGGAAGTCGAAGGACTGGTGCGGGAGTACGCCCTCCCGCGGCGCAATCCCTTCCGCCCTGCGCCGCGCCGACGCGCCGTGGACGGCGTGAGTTTCGCGATCCGACGAGGAGAATGCCTCGGACTTGTCGGAGAGTCAGGCTGCGGCAAGTCCACGACTGCTCGCGCGATCCTGGCGCTTGAACCGTTGCAGGGCGGGACGATCCGATTCGACGGGCGGGGCGCCGCCAACCTCTCCGGGGCGGAACTCCTGGCCTTCAGGCGGCGCGTGCAGATGGTGTTCCAGGACCCGTACGGCTCCTTTGATCCGCGTCACAAGGCCGGCCGGATCATCGCCGAGCCCCTGCGCCTGCTCCCGGATTTGACACAGCCTGAGGCTCGACGCCGCGTGGCTGCGGCTCTCGAAGAGGTGGGCCTCGCGGCCAGCGACGCATCGAAATACCCGCACGAATTCTCCGGTGGCCAGCGTCAGCGACTGGCCATCGCCCGCGCGCTGATCACCCGCCCGGACCTCATCGTGCTGGATGAGCCGGTCTCGGCGCTCGACGTGTCCATCCGGGCCCAAGTCTTGGCGCTTCTGGCCGATCTCCAGGCGCGCCTTGGCTTGAGTTACCTCTTCATCTCGCACGACCTCGGCGTCGTTCGCGCCATCACGGATCGCGTGCTGGTCATGCGCGACGGCCAAATCGTCGAGGGAGGAGAGACGGCCCAGGTGCTCCAGGCGCCGCAGCACCCCTACACCAGGGAATTGGTTACCGCGGCTTTGCGACTGGACAGGGCGGTCAGCCCCCAGCCTGACTTAGCGAGCTGAACGCAGCAGGGGAGCAAAATGCAAGCTGGCCGGGCGCTTGGCCCGGCCAGGTCGTCGTCAGTGGGTCGTCTTCTTTGTCGTGGTCTTCACCGAGCCCGTTTCGTGTCCGGGCGCGAAGCTCGACGCGCCGGTTGAACTCTTGGCCGAGTGTTTCGTCCGCTTCTCGTGGCCCGGAGCATAACCGGAGGCGCCGGGCGATCCCTTGACGGATCCCTTGGTCTGCATTTCCTGTCCTGGCGCATTGGCCGAGGCTCCAGGGCTTGTCTGCGCTGCGGCCAAGCCTGCGGAGCCGATCAGAAGCGCCGCGCAGGCGGCGATGGTCTTGACGGTGGTGCTCATGCCGTTCTCCCACAGCCCCCTTCGGAACAACGTGCTGGTCAGGACGCCGGTTTCACGCAGGGGGCGTGAGAGTTCTTCGGTGGCCGCCCCGCGGGCGTGCCGCATGGCCTCAGAGTGGACCGCTCCGCCTATGGCCGCGGCGCGCTGATGGTCTCCCAGCCGAATGCTGATTCGAAGGCGCGCGCCGCTCGGAGTACGAGCGCATCGGCACCATAGGGACCCACGATCTGAAGCCCGACGGGCAGGCCTTCGTCCGAAAGCCCGCACGGCACGGTCGCGGCCGGCTGCTGCGTGATGTTGAAGGGGTAGGAGAACGGCGTCCAGGCGATCCAGTCGTCTCCGAAACGTCCATCCGCGGGCGTCAGTCGCCCGGCCTCGAAGGCGGTGGTAGCCAGCGTCGGCGTGAGCAGCAGGTCGTAGCGGGTGTGGAACTCCGCCATGCGGGTCGCGAGCGCGTTGCGTTGGTACAAAAACGCGTCGGCATAGGCCGGGCCGCCGACCTTGGCGCCATGCTCTGCGACGGCGACGAGCCCCGGGTCCATGCGGGCCCGTTCCTCCGCTCCGAAAGGCGCCAGCGCCAGCGCGGCTCCGGCGGACCACAGCGTAACAAGCGTCTCGAGGGGATCCGTGAAGCCAGGGTCCGCTTCCTCCACGGTGGCGCCCAACTCAGCGAAGCGCCGTGCGGCGTTCTCGGTCAGGCGAGCCACGTCGGAGTCCACGGTTTTGACATAGCCCAGCCGGGGCGACCACGCGATCCGGAGCCCGCGGACCCCGTCCGCGAGCCCGATCCGGTAGTCTGGTGGAGGCGTCGTCATCGCGGTCATGTCGCGGTGGTCGGGCTGCGCAATGACCGACAGGGCCAGCGCCGCGTCCTCCACCGTCCGGGTGAGCGGCCCGACATGAGCCAGGAAACCCATGACGGAGATCGGGTGCGCGGGGACGCGTCCGTAGCTGGCCTTGATGCCGAAAACGCCCGTGAATGCGCCCGGGATGCGGATCGACCCCGCGCCATCCGTGCCGAGGTGGATGCATCCGATGTTGAGCGCTGCGCAGCCCGCCCCGCCCGAGGAGGAACCGCCGGGTGTCCGGTCGAGCTTCCAGGGGTTGCGCGTGATCCCGGTCAGCGGCGAGTCGCCAAGCCCTTTCCAGCCGAATTCCGGCATGCAGGTCTTCCCGAGAAACACGGCGCCGGCTTCCCGCATCCGCGCGACGGCCGGCGCGTCCTCGTCGGCCGGCGCTTTGGAGGTGACTGCCGATCCCTTGAAATTTGTCCAGCCCTTGACGGCGATGTTGTCCTTGATGGTGGCTGGCACGCCGTCCAAGGGGCCACAGGGCTCGCCCTTCGACCATCGCGCCTCCGAGGCGCGCGCCATCACGAGGGCGTCTTCCTCCGCGCCACCGCAGAAGACGTTGATCGCCGGCTCGTGCAGCGCCTTGCGGGCGAGCGCGTCCCGCGCGACTTCCACGGGGGAGAGCGCCTTGCGCCGGTAGTGCTGAAGCAATTCGACCGCGGTGAGATCGGCGATTTGAGCCATTGGTGTCCTCCCTGACGGAGAACATGCAACCTGATGACGTCACAGCTGGCAACGGCCCAGGCGCCGCTCAGCCATGCATGGCGGCCGGCCTGGCTTAGCCCCCGAAGCGGTTGGTGAGGTCGCGGGTCAGCCGGCCACCCTCGTTCAGGCTGCGGCTGATGATCACCTCGGCCGCCGGAGTGCAGCGCCGGTACGTTGCGGCGTACTCCCGGAAGCCCTTGTTGTACGCCCCGGCGAGGCGCTCGCGACGTTGCGGCGTGGGCTGCTCGGCGTTGATCATCGCGTTCATGCGCTCGCGCCATTGCGCCTCCGGCTCCCCGCCGCAGAGCGGCTGCAGGAAGGCGAGGGCGCCCAACAGCTCGGAAAGCCGCAGCATCTGCGGCTCGTAGGGCGGCGGCGGCTCCTCCGGCGGGGGCTGCGCCGCTTCCTCCGTCGGCTTGGGCTCGGCCGGCTTTGCTTCGGCGGGCTTCTGCGGCCGTGGAGAACGATCGACCTTGTGGGCGCCGGGACGAACATGACGGCGCGGAGCTTGAACGGCGGCCGGCGGCGCGTAATGGCGCTGCGGCCGCTGGATGATGATCTGCGGCGCCGGGCGGGGCGGGGTTTCCCAGGGCCAATAGAATTGCGCGTGAGCGCCATCCAGGGCGCTCACCAGGGCGGAGGCGCACAAAGCGGCGCGGAGCAGTGACGATTTGGTCATGCCGACCTCACCAGCGCGGCGGCCTCCGCCACGACGGAGGCCAGCCCCCTCGTCGTGCGCAACGCGCCGAGCGCGGTGGGGTCGGCGAACAGGACTTCTCCTGCCTCGGGCCCAGGGACCGGCTCGCCCGAGACCCATCGCGCCGCAAAAGTTGCGATCACGAAATGCCGTAGCACCCGCTGTTCCTCGTCCCGCTCGATGACTTCCGTGTGCCGGACGAAGCCGACGACTTCCGCGACAACCCCGACCTCCTCGTAGAGTTCACGCTGAGCCGCTTCCGCAAGGGTCTCTCCCGGCTCGACGAGGCCGCCTGGCAGGGAGAAGAGCGCCTGGGCAGGCGGCTTCGTGCGCGTGGCGAGGAGCACCTTGCCTTTCCGGAACACGGCGATGCTCGCCGCCAGGAACGGACGGGTCGGGTAGAGCCGCGGATCGGACACGGCTGCGTCAGACGTGCTGGCCGCCATTGATGTGGATCTCGGCCCCGTGGACGTAGCTCGACTGGTCGGTGCACAGGAAGTAGATGGCCTTGGCCACCTCCTCGGGAGTCCCGAGCCGACGCAGCGGGATCTGGGCGACGATCTTTTCGGTGCCTGGCGACAGGATCGCCGTGTCGATCTCGCCGGGCGAGATCGCGTTCACGCGGATCTCGTGCGGCCCGAAGTCGGACGCCATCTCGCGCGTCAGAGCCGCGAGGGCTGCCTTGGACGTCGCGTAGGCTGCGCCGGCGAAGGGATGCACCCGCGACCCCGCGATGGAGGTGACGTTCACCACCGAACCCTTGGCGCGCTTCAACTCTCCCATGAGCCCGCGGGCAAGCATGACGGGCGCGAAGAAGTTGACCTGGAACACCGTCTTCCAGTCTTGGAGCGCTGTCTCGATCGTGCCCAGCCGCGAACCGCCGGGGCCTTTGGGCGAGATCGCCGCGTTGTTGACCAGCGCGTCCAGCCGTCCGTCCTCAAGCCGCCGCTTCACCTCCTCGATCGCCTCGGCCGTGTTGTCCGGGTCCGCGAGATCGATCTGCAGGTGGTCCTCGGGGCCCATCTCCCAGGGGCAGTTCTCCGGGAACGGCTGCCGCGAGCAGGTGATCACGCGCCACCCCGCCGCGGAGAAGCGCTTCACCGTGGCGTGGCCGATGCCCCGGCTGGCGCCGGTCAGCAGCATGGTCTTCCTCGGGCCGTTTTCCTTCAGGGTGTTGGGCATCGATGGTCCTGTCAGGGCTGGGCGGCTGCGCTGGCGGCCGCCCTGGAGTCAAAGCGTGCGAACGGGGGATTCAGGTCAAGGATACAGCCGATCGCGGCTCCAGTCGCCCTCAGGTTGAGGGCGGCGGAAGACGATACGGTCGTGCAGACGGAACGGTTTGTCCTGCCAGAACTCCATCTGCACTGGGCGGATTCGGAACCCGGTCCAGTGGGCCGGCCGCGGCACCTCGCCAATTGCGTACTTCGCGGCGTAGAGCGCCACCGCCTTTTCCAGCGCGAAGCGGCTCTCCAGGGAACGCGACTGCTGGCTCGCCCACGCGCCGATGCGGCTGTCCCGGGGCCGGCTCTGGAAGTAGGCGTCCGCCTCCGCGTCCGTGACGCGCTCGACCGGCCCGCGCACGCGCACCTGCCGGCGCAGGCTTTTCCAGTGGAACACGAGGGCGGCCTTCGGATTGGCCGCGAGCTCCACGCCCTTGGCGCTTTCCGTGTTGGTGTAGAACACGAACCCGCGCGCGTCCTGGCCCTTCAGAAGCACCATCCTGACGTCAGGGAGGCCGCTCTCATCAACCGTGGCGAGCGCCATGGCGTTCGGGTCATTCGGCTCCGAAGCCTTGGCCTCCTCGAACCACTCGGCGAAGAGCGTGAAGGGGTCGTCCGACCCGGTGAAGTCACCAGCCATTAACGTTTCCGATCATTCAATGGGCGCGAGTGTAGAGAGTTGACGAGGATCGCCATTGTCCCGCCGAGCCGGCCAGACGACTTATATGGGACATCTCAGCCTTCCACAAAGCTCTCGCTGGTCGCGCAAATGGGCGCGGGCGGGGGCTGCCGCGATGCTGTCCGCGGGTCTGTGCGGCTGCTCCATGGTCCTGCCCGGCATGAGCGTCGTTGATCCCGACGTGACCGGCTCCCTTCCGCCGCCGGCCAACTCCCCTCTCGCTCCCGCCATCGACGACGTGGACTGGAAGGTCGCGAGCCCGGCCCTGGCGTTGTCCCTCGACCCGTTGCACAAGGGGCCCAGCGCCTCGTGGAAGAACGCCGACACGGGCTCCTCCGGCGCTTTCGCGCCCAACGGGCCCGCATACCTGCGTAATGACCAGGTTTGCCGCTCCTTCACGGCGACGGTGAGGGTGCAAGGGCGCGACGAGAAACTGGTCGGCGCCGCGTGCCGGGTCGGGGCGGGCGACTGGACCGTGCAGAAGGTGAAGCCGTTCGCCGAAGCGATATGATGGAGGCCGGGCGGGACCTCCGTTGCGAATCGGCAACAGTCTCCCCACATCAGGCGTGACGATTAGAGCCGAGCGGTTTTGCGCGCCCACGGCGCGCGGACCCGTTTGGTCCGGGAAGAAGCGCGGCCGCGCTTCAATTCACCCGCAGGAGACGATGAACGATGCGCGATCCCTATGATGTCCTGGGCGTGCCGCGCTCCGCGCAGGAGGCGGACATCAAGAAGGCTTACCGCAAGCTCGCCAAGGCCTTGCATCCGGACCGCAACCCTGACGACCCTAAGGCTCGCGAGAAATTCTCCGAGCTCACCAACGCCTACGAGATCCTGGGCGATGACGCCAAGCGCAAGCAGTTCGACCGCGGCGAGATCGACGCCGAGGGCAAGCCCCGCTTCACCGGCTTTGAGGGCTTCGCCCATGGCGGCGGCCCAGGGGCAGGGGCCGGCTTCGGCGCTGGGCGAGGGGCGGGTTTCGAGGGCTTCAACTTCGGATTCGAGCCGGGCGGCGGTGGGTTCCGCGCCCGCACGGGGCCGGGCGGCTTCGACCCGGGCGATATCTTCGCCGACCTGTTCTCGGGTGGGGGCCAGCGCACCACGCGTCAGGCCAAGCGCCCCGCGGGCGAGGATGTGGCTGGCGAGGTGACCGTGTCACTGGCCGACGCCGCCAAGGGAACGAAGGCGCGCGTAACCCTGCCATCCGGCAAGGACGTCGAGGTCACGGTCCCGGCCGGCGTCACGGATGGAAAGGTCATCCGCCTGAAGGGCCAGGGCCAGGCGAGCCCCTGGGGCGGCGCGGCCGGCGACTTCCTTCTTACGGTTCGGGTGCGGCCCGACCGGCGCTTCGCCGTCGAAGGCAAGGACCTTCGCCTGCGCCTCCCGCTGCGTCTCGACGAGGCCGTGCTTGGCGCGAAGGTGCGTGTCCCGACCCTCGAGGGGGCCGTTGAGGTTTCCATTCCCGCCTACTCGTCCAGCGGTCGCACGCTCCGACTGCGCGGCAAAGGTCTGCCTGCTCCCGAAGGCGCGGGCGACCTGCTGGTCACTGTCGAGGTCGTTCTGCCCCCCGAGAAGGACTCCGAGCTCGAGGCGCTCATGAAGCGCTGGGCGGAGGTGCAGACCTTCGATCCGCGCAAGGATCTCTGACCGGCTCGGTTTCCAGGCGCTTGAAACGAAAAGGCGGCCCTGAGGCCGCCTTTTTTGCTGGTCCCGAAGGGAGGGGCTTACGCGGCCGCCTTCACCTCAACGGCGGCCGCTTTCGCAACCCGCACCGGCATCGCCGGTGCGCCGGCCCAGGCCGTGTTGGCCGGGATGTTCTCGCCCTTCATCACGATCGTCAGCTGGCCGAGCTGAGCGAACTCGCCAACGGTGCTGTCGTAGAGCACCGTCGTGCCCCAGCCGACATGCACGCCCTGCTTCACCTCGATCCGGCCGACTTTCATGATGCGGTCCTCGTAGAGGTGCGTCTGCAGGCAGGCGCCCATGTTGAGCGTGGCGAAGTCGCCGATCTTCACGCAGTCGAACTCGGTGATGTCCGTCAGGTCCATCCACACACCCTTGCCGATCTTCGTGCCGTAGAGGCGCAGGATCATGGGCAGGAACGGCGTGCCGCGGAGGAACTCCACCGAGGCCTTCCCGACGAGGCCGCCGTACAGCACGGCTACCGCCTCGGTGCGCATGGCCCAGAAGGACCACATCGGCTTCATGGTGGGCTTGTAGACGCCCATCAGCAGCCACTTGACGACCACGGACACCGCCACCAGGGCCAGCGCGATCACGATGCCGGCGGCGAGGAAGATGGCCGTGGCCTTGCCCCACTCGGCATTGGTGATCGGGGCCTCCATCAGGTCGGCTGTCATGTAGCCGCAGGTGATGAAGGTCGCGGTCGGCAGCGAGGTGTGCAGCGTCTCGAAGATGGTCCGGCCGAACACCCACCACTTCGACGGCCGATAGGTGGTCTGCGCGTCAGCCTTCACCTTCTGGCGCGCCGGGATCAGCATCGCCGGGCTGCCGAAGGAGATCTCGCCGGTCTTCACATGCAGGCTGGACGGGATGGTCGACTTCACGCCGATCAGGCAGTCGCTCTCCAGCACGGAGCCGGGCGGGATCACGGAGTCATTGCCCATGAACACGCGGTCGCCGGTCTTCACGGGCTCCAGGATCATCCAGCCGTTGCGGATCTCCTCGTCGCCCAGCACCGCTTCGTCGCCGACGAAATTGTCCTCGCCGAGCTCCACCAAGTCGTAGCGGCCGGCCAGGTTGGTCGAAACTTCCGTGCCGCGGCCAATCTTGGCGCCGAGCATCCGGTACCAGTGGCGCATGAACACGGTGGCGTACAGTGACGAGACCGTCTCCAGCGTCACCTCCGTGGCGAGGCCGACCATCCACTTCCGCACATAGAACCAGCTGTGGATCGAATAGTGACCGGACTGCACGCGGGTCGGCAGGATGATCCACCGCAGCGCCACGATGATCGCCACCGCCACCACGATCAGCGCCATCGCCGTCGGCCAAGCCAGGAAGGGCAGGGTGCTCCAGCTGACCGAGTAGTCGACCTTGCCGTCAATGAGCGCGTCGAGGTTGTACAGGATGTAGAAGGCCGGGAAGATCGGCACGAGGCCGAGCATCAGCATGACCACATAGGAACCCGCATAGGTCGCGTTCTGCAGCCAGCGGGTAGCCGTGGACACCTCCGGGAACGCCGGCATGGAGGCGCGGTCGACCTCGCCCGTCTTGCGGGGCGGCGAGCCGGTCCAGGTCTCCCAGGCCGGAATGGTCATGTCGGGACCGACTGAGGTCAGGTCTCCGAGCTGCGCGCCTTCCTGGACCACGCTGTTGGGCCCAAACGAGCACGAGGAGCCCGTGTAGGCGTCGGCGCCGATGTCGATCTTGCCGATCACGAACTCATTGCCGATCGCCAGCGCATTGGCGAACTTGGTCTTGAGGCCCAGGCTGGCCCGGTCGCCGATGCTGATCAGGTCGATGGCGCCGGCCTCGAAGTCCGAGATCATGGCGTCCTTGCCGACCTTCGCGCCGAGAGCGCGCAGATAGACGCGCATCAGCGGCGAGTTCTGCAGGAACTTGATCGTGGTGACCTGGATGAGGCGCTGCACGAACCAGACGCGGAAGTAGTAAGCGCCCCAGAGCGGGTAGCGCCCAGGTTTGGTCTTGCCGACGATGGCCCATTTCAGCGCCACGATGAGCGCCTTCGTGCCGATGTTCAGCGCCACATAGATGCCGAGCAGCACGGGGATCTCGGCCAGCAGGCTGGGATCGTCCTGCAGCAGGAACACGGACGCGAGGAACAGACCGAGCCATTGGATCGTCACCAGGCCCAGGATGAAGGGCATGGAGACGGCCTGCGCCAGGCCGCACAGGAAGCGCCGACGGAAGGGCGGGGGCTCGAACGAAAGGTCCGCCTGCTCACCCTCGGTCGCGGCGCGCGCGTCGATGGCGGTCGCCATGGCCCTCAGCGTACGCTGGCCATAGATGTCCTGGAGGGTCACGGCCTCGAAGCCGCGGTTCTGGCGCACGGCCGACACGAAGCGCGCCGCGATCAGCGAATGACCGCCCAGCTCATTGAAGAAATCCGCCTCGAACGGAATGCTCTGGCCCGGGAACACGGTCTGCGCCGCGGCGAGCAACTTCCCCTCGGTCGGCGTGCGCGCAGGCTCCTGCTCCTCGGCGGACCCCGCGGCGCTCGCAAGCGGCATGGCTTTCAGCGCCTTGCGGTCGATCTTGCCGGAGATCAGGCGGGGCAGCGACGTGGCGAGTTCGAAGCGCGACGGCACCATGTAGGACGGCAGCCGTTCGGCGAGCGCCATGCGCACCTGCATGCGGTCGAGCTTGCCTTCGGCTTCCGGCGCCACGAACGCCACGAGGCGGTCGAGGCCGTCATCCTGGCGCAGCACCACCGCGCACTGGGCCACGCCGGGCAGCTCATCCAGCTTGGCCTCGATCTCGCCCAACTCCACGCGAAAGCCGCGGATCTTCACCTGGTCGTCGATGCGGCCGTGGAACACGATGTTCCCCGCAGCGTCCATGCTCACCGCGTCGCCTGACCGGTAAAGCACCGTGTCCGCGCCGTCCGACACGAACGGGTTGGCGATGAATTTTTCGGCGGTCAACTCGGGACGCTTCAGGTAGCCCTGGGCCACGCCAGGGCCGCCGATCAGCAACTCGCCCTGCACGCCGGGCGGCAGCAGCGTCAGGTCCTCGGCCGCCACATAGCAGGTGTAGTTCGCGATCGGCCGGCCGATCGTGACCGGCTCGCCGGGTTTCGCCTCCCAGGCGGTGGCGACGACAGTCGCTTCCGTGGGCCCATAGGTGTTGAACACGCGCCGGCCGTCGCGCGCCCACTTGGTCACCAGGGAGGCCGGCAGGGCCTCGCCGCCCAGGATGATGACCCGCAGGCTCGGGATGTCGCGCTGAAACAGGCCGAGCAGAGTCGGCACCGTGTCGATGGCGGTGACGCCGGCCTCGGCGATCACGTCAGCGAGCTTGTCGGTCTCAGCCATCACCTCCGGCGTGGCGACCCAAAGCGTGGCGCCGGCCAGGTAAGGGACCCAGATCTCCTCCATGGACAGGTCGAATGCCACCGAGGCGCTCTGGAACATCACGTCCTCATGGGTGAGGCCGAACAGCGTGTTGGCCGCCCGCAGGTAATGCGTGATGTTGCGATGGCTGACCACGATGCCCTTGGGCGTGCCGGTCGAGCCCGAGGTGTAGATCATGTAGGCCGGGTGGTCCGGCGTCAGGCCCCGCTCGCGCGGGCAGAACCGCTCGCCGCTCTGGCCTTCCGACAGCAGGGCGGCGGTCAGCACGGCCACGCCCGCGCCGGCGGCGCGCTCGGTGAAGGCCGCGCAGGTGAGAAGGCCCTTGGCCTCGGCGTCCGCCAGGCAGACGGCGATGCGCTCCACGGGCGCGTCCGCGTCGAAGGGCAGCCACGCGGCGCCCGACTTGGCGACAGCGATTTGTGCGATGAGCAACTCGGCGCCCCGCGGCGCCCAAAGGCCGACCACGTCGCCCGGACCAACTCCGCGGTCCGCAAGCCCGCGCGCGATCGCGTTGGCCTGCGCCTCGACCTGCGCATAGGTCAGGATCTCGCCCCGGCAGATCATGGCCGCCTTGTCGGCGTGCCGGTCCGCGGTGGCCGCGAAGATTTCGGCCAGGACTTCGTCGCGCAGCAGGTCCGGCCGCATGTCGCCCCGGAGGATGGCCGGCTCCTGCGGCGCCGCGCTGGCGCGGGCTGCGGAATTCGAGGCCACGAGGTCGGTGGGAACCCGGTTCATTGCTGCGTCCTCCGGCGTCGCGGTCATCGTCGGCAAAGCGTCTCCGTTCGGGGGCAAGCCCCCGTCGCATCCGCCTGGCTCGTGACGATGCCCCCGCAGCGCCCTCAAGTCCCTGTGTGCCCGCCCGCGGCTTCTGTCGCGTCAGACGAGGTGCTTGGAGGCACGGAAGCCTCCTCGCGACACATCCTCTATGCAACCAAGCGGCTGAACCCACGATGAACGAAGGTGAACGCCGCCGTTCATCCACGGCGAGAGGTGCGCGAGACAGCGAGAAAGGGCGGCGTCAGGGGGAAGATGGCGTCCCGGGGCGCTCAGATCCAGCTGAAGCGGCCCTTTTCGAAGAGCAGGACGCGTCCTTGCCAGATGTCGGCGCTGCACGCCCGCTCCGCCGGCAGCCCGCAGAGCAGAACCAGCAGGGCGCGGGCGACGCCTCCGTGGGCGACCGCCACGCTCTCACCCGCGAGCGCCTCGGCGAAGGGCCGCACCCGATCCGTCAGCATGGCGTAGCTTTCGCCGCCCGGCGGGACGTAAGTCCATTTCCGGGATTCGCGTTCCGCCGCGGCTTCAGGCTCGGCCTTCCGGAGTTCACGCCAGGTTCGTCCCTCCCAGTCGCCGAAGGAGATTTCCTTGAGAATGGGATCGAGCTCGTACCCGTCGGGATCGAGGTGCAGGGCCCGGCGCGCCCGCTCGGCCGTGTCGCGCGTGCGCCAGAGGGGGCTCACGTTCCAGCGCAATTCGCCCGCATGCGGGGCGAGCTTGCCCAGCTTGCGCCCCGCCTCGACCGCCTGGAAGCGCCCGCGCTCATTGATCGGGATGTCCTGCTGGCCTTGCAGCCGTCCTTCGGCGTTCCAGTCGGTCTCGCCGTGGCGGATGAAGTACAGCCGATAATCAGAACCCATCCTTCACGTCACGCCTTCTCGAGCGTGATGTCCGGCGCCTCGGGGTTCTTCATGCCGACGACATGGTAGCCGGCGTCGACGTGGAGTATCTCGCCCGTCATGCCGCGGGACAGGTCGGACACCAGATAGGCGGCGGTGTCGCCGACCTCCTCGGTCGTCACGGTGCGCCGCAGCGGCGCATTGTACTCGTTCCACCGCAGGATGTAGCGGAAGTCGCCGATGCCGGAGGCCGCCAGCGTCTTGATCGGGCCGGCCGAAATGGCGTTGACGCGGATGTTCTTCGGGCCGAGGTCCGCGGCCATGTAGCGCACCGACGCCTCGAGCGCGGCCTTGGCGACGCCCATGACGTTATAGTGCGGCATCCACTTCTCGGCGCCGTAATAAGTGAGGGTCAGCATCGACCCGCCGTCCCGCATCAGCTTCTCGGCCCGCTGCGCGATGGCCGTGAAAGAGTAGCAGGAGATGAGGAGCGACTTGGTGAAGTTGGCCTCGGTCGTGTCGACATAGCGACCGGTCAGCTCGTCCTTGTCGGAAAAGGCGATGCAATGGACCACGAAGTCCAGCCCGCCCCACAGCTTCTCGACCTCGGCGAAGACGGCGTCCATGGAAGCCGCGTCCGTGACGTCGCAATGGCCCACGACGGCGGCGCCGAGTTCGTTCGCGAGCGGGCGCACCCGCTTCTCCAGCGCCTCGCCCTGGTAGGTGAAAGCGAGCTGGGCGCCGTGCTGGTGCGCGGCGCGGGCGATTCCCCACGCGATCGAGCGGTTGTTGGCGACGCCCATCACGAGCCCGCGCTTGCCGGCGAGGAGGTTGGAAGCCCGGGAGATCTGCTCTGTCATGTCGACCGTTCGATTGCGTGGAGCCCTACGGTGTCGGGCATCAATAGCGGAACCCCTGCCGCAGCGGAAGCGCTCCGGCCGATTCCGGTGTGGGCGACGCTCCGCCACTCTTGCGCGAACCACTGCAGAACCTGCTTGCCAGCGCAGCCGTAACCATTTTGTCTGGACTGTGGCCGGACGGATGGAAACCTGCCGCGGCGGTGATATAAGCGCCGCCGCCCGGGGGAACCGGCAAGGTCATGCCGCATTGCTCCCGATCCCTGATCGGGACGTGCTTGAGAGGCGAGGTCATCCGTGAGCGAGAGCGCGGCGGCGCAAGTTGCGGGGCACGGGAAAAGCCAAGGCCACGGACAGAGCAGCCTCATCGGGCTGACGGTCGGCAGCATCGGCGTGGTCTATGGGGATATCGGCACGAGTCCCCTCTACGCCTTCCGCGAAGCCCTGCTGGCCGCTGCGGGGGCGCACAATCAACCCGGCGCCCACCCGGTGATCCCGCGCGAGACGGTCCTGGGCGTGCTGTCGCTCATCGTTTGGGCGCTGCTGCTCGTTGTGACCGCCAAATACGTTCTGATCCTGCTCCGCGCCGACAACAACGGCGAGGGTGGTACGCTGTCCCTGATGGCGCTGGCCCAGCGCACCCTGAAGAAGGGCCGCGGCTACATGCTGGCGCTTGGCGTCATCGGCGCCTCCATGTTCTACGGCGACTCGGTCATCACCCCGGCGATCTCGGTGCTCTCGGCCGTGGAAGGCATGAAGCTGATCACGCCTGCCTTGGAGCATTACGTGGTGCCGATCACGGTCTGCATCCTCGTCCTGCTGTTCGCCGTCCAGAGCCGCGGCACCGCCAAGGTGGCGGCCGCCTTCGGCCCGATCATGATCGCCTGGTTCGGTGTCCTGGCGCTCGGCGGCATCACCCACATCAGCGACGACCCGGGCGTCGTGCTGGCGCTGAATCCGAGCCACGGCCTGGTCTTCCTCGCCCAGCACAAGCTCATCGGGCTCGTGACGCTCGGCGCGGTCTTCCTGGCCGTCACCGGCGGCGAGGCGCTCTATGCGGACCTCGGCCATTTCGGACGCCGCCCGATCCAGATCGCCTGGCTCGGCCTCGTTCTTCCCTCGCTCGTGATCAACTATTTCGGCCAGGGCGCCCTCGTGATGTCGCACCCCGAGGCGCTCGAGAACCCGCTCTTCATGCTTTACCCGGACTGGGCCCTGATCCCGGTCGTCGGCATGGCGACGGCCGCCACCATCATCGCCAGCCAGGCGGTGATCACCGGCGCCTTCTCTCTGACGCGCCAGGCCGTGCAGCTCGGCCTCCTGCCGCGCATCGACATCCGGTTCACCTCGGAAACGCACTCGGGCCAGATCTACATCCCGCGCATCAACACGCTGCTGCTGACGGGCGTGTTGATCCTCGTCCTGCTGTTCCGCTCGTCGAGCTCCCTGGCCTCGGCCTACGGCATCGCGGTCACCACCACCATGGTCGTCGATGCGACGCTCGCCTTTATCGTCATCTGGCGCATGTGGCATTGGAAGCCCTGGGCCGCCGCCCTGCTGGTCGCGCCGTTCCTGATGATCGACTCGACCTTCCTGGCCGCCAACCTGCTGAAGCTGCTGGACGGCGCCTGGGCCCCGCTGGTCTTCGCCTCGTGCCTCATCCTGCTCATGGCGACCTGGCGCAAAGGCACCCGCATCCTGGCCGACAAGACGCGCCGGTCCGAGGTGCCGCTCGAAATGCTCGTCCGCAACCTCGAGAAGAAGCCGCCGCACCGCGTCCAGGGCACCGCGGTCTTCCTCACCAGCGACCCGGACTACGCGCCCACGGCGCTGCTCCACAACCTGAAGCACAACAAGATTCTGCACGACAAGAACGTGATCCTCACGGTTTCCACCGCCGACACGCCGCGCGTGCGCGAGGAGGATCGGATCACCATCCAGCCCGTCAGCGACCACTTCTCGCGCGTGAAGATGACATTCGGCTACATGGAGAGCCCGAACATTCCGCGCGGTCTCGCCATCGCCCGCAAGCTCGGCTGGACCTTCGATATCATGTCGACGTCCTTCTTCGTGTCCCGCCGGTCGATCAAGCCGGCCGCCCAGTCGGGCATGCCGCTCTGGCAGGACAAGCTCTTCATCGCGCTCGCCCGCAACGCCTCGGACGCCACGGACTTCTTTCAGATCCCGACCGGCCGCGTGGTGGAGGTGGGCACCCAGGTGACGGTGTAAGGCCGAAGCAGGCTTTCCCCCGCCGCCCGAAATGCTCTAAGAGGCGGGCTCCGTCTTCGGGTCCGCCGCCATGTCGCACAACACCTTCGGCCATCTCTTCCGCGTGACGACCTTCGGCGAAAGCCACGGGCCGGCGCTCGGCTGCGTTATCGACGGCTGCCCCCCGCGCATCCCGCTGAGCGTGGAGGAGATCCAGGCGGACCTCGACCGTCGCCGCCCCGGCCAGTCGCGCTACACCACCCAGCGCCAGGAGCCGGACCAGGTGAAGATCCTGTCCGGCGTCTTCGCGGATGAAAACGGGCGCCAGGTCACCACCGGCACGCCGATCGCGCTGGTGATCGAGAACGTGGACCAGCGCTCCAAGGACTACGGGGACATCAAGGACAAGTACCGGCCGGGCCACGCCGACTTTACCTATGACGTGAAATACGGCATCCGCGACTATCGTGGCGGCGGCCGCTCCTCGGCCCGCGAAACCGCAGCCCGCGTGGCCGCCGGCGCGGTGGCCCGCAAGGTGGTTCCCGGGCTCGTGGTCCGTGGCGCCCTGGTTCAGATGGGGCCACACAAGATCGACCGGAACAACTGGGATTGGGACGAGGTCGCCCGCAACCCATTCTTCTGTCCTGACGCCAAGGCTGCGGCCTTCTTCGCAGACTACCTCGATGGCATCCGGAAATCCGGATCCTCCATCGGCGCCGTGATTGAGGTGGTGGCCGAGGGCGTCCCGCCGGGTCTCGGCGCGCCCATCTACGGCAAGCTCGATTCCGAACTCGCCAGCGCGCTGATGAGCATCAACGCCGTAAAGGGCGTGGAGATCGGCGCCGGCTTCGGCGCGGCCGAACTGACAGGCGAGCAGAACGCAGACGAGATGCGCCATGGCAATGACGGCAAGCCGTTGTTCCTGTCGAACCACGCAGGCGGCGTTCTGGGCGGCATCTCAACAGGACAGGCCGTCATCGCCCGCTTCGCCGTCAAGCCCACCTCTTCGATCCTCACGCCCCGACTGACCGTCGACCGTCGGGGAGGGGAGACGGACCTCATCACCAAGGGGCGGCATGACCCGTGCGTCGGAATCCGTGCTGTGCCAGTCGGCGAGGCTATGGTGGCCTGCGTAATCGCGGACCAGTTCCTGCGGCACCGCGGACAGGTTGGAGAGACCGGGCACTGGCCGACGTTGGCCTGATTTCAGCAAAGCTTAATTTGCATCGAATTCAGTAGCGCTGAATTCCCGCTCGGGCTAGATGGAAGGAATGAAGCTGGCAGACTGGCTCCGTGCCCAGGGCGTCCCCCGCAACGTGTTTGCGCAGCGAATCGGCGTTTCGCCCGCTGCAGTGACCCAGCTCTGCAACAATGACGCCGCCTGGATGTCGCGCGAAACGGCCGAGCTCATTTCCCGCGCCACCCGGGGCGCGGTGACCCCCAACGACTTCATCGACCTGCCCACGGTCCTGCCGACCGCCTCTTCCCAGGAGCGCGCCATGTCCCATTCGGTCACAGAAGCCATCGAGGCGCTCGCGCGCGGCGAAATCGTCATCGTCACGGACGACGACGACCGTGAGAACGAGGGCGACCTGATCTGCGCCGCCTCTCTGTGCACGCCGGAGAAGATGGCCTTCATCATCCGCAACACCTGCGGCATCGTCTGCGCTCCGCTGACCAGCGACGAGGCGCGCCGGCTCAATCTCGCCCCGATGGTCGCCAGCAACGACGCGCCGCTGGGCACCGCCTTCACGGTGACCGTCGACGTCCGCCACGGCCTCACAACCGGCATCTCGGCCGAGCAGCGGTCCAACACCGTCCGCGCCCTCGCCAACGGCAACATGGGTCCGGCCGATTTCGTCCGCCCCGGCCACGTATTTCCGTTGATCGCAAAGGACGGCGGCGTGCTCATGCGCTCGGGCCATACGGAAGCCGCGGTGGATCTCTGCAAGCTCGCCGGGCTACCCCCGGTTGGCGTCATCTGTGAACTCGCCAATGATGACGGCACCGTGATGCGCGGCCCGCAGATCGAGGCCTTCGCCGAGCAGCACAAGCTCAAGCGCATCTCTGTGGCGGACATGATCGCCTACCGCCAGGGCCGCGAGAAGCTGGTGGAGCGTGTGGCGACGTTCCCGGTCAAGACCGAGATCGGAGAACTGACCGGCTACGCCTACGTCACGCCCTACGACCCCGTGCACCACTTCGCCTTCGTGTATGGCCCTATTGGAGATGGCCGCAACATGACCACGCGCCTGCACCGCGCCAATGTCATTGCGGACACCTTCGGCGGGGGCAAGGCGATCCACGGCGCCTTGCAGCGGTTCAAGCAGGCCGGCCGGGGCGTCCTGGTCTACCTGCGCGACGGCACTGCCGGCGTGCCGCTCCAGGAACTCGAAACCGACCTGTCGCCCTCCGAGGCCGCCCGCCAGCGCCAATGGCGCGAAGTGGGCCTCGGCGCGCAGATCCTGCGCGACCTCGACGTCAGCTCCATCGTGAACCTGTCCTCCACCCCGCGATCCTACGTCGGGCTCGCCGGCTTCGGCATCGAGATCGTCAGGACAGAGCCGCTCGAGGGATAGTGTTCAGCGCACGTCGATCGTGAAGGTGCGCTTGATCACGGTGCCGTCCGGGTAAAGCGCCTCGACGATAGTCGAGTCCGACCCCCGGAAACCGGGATTCGGCGTATACCAAAGCTGCACCGATGGCGCCTTTTTCAGATTGCACCGATAGCGGGAGTTTGTGCGCGGATAGGATGGGTAGTCCGCTCCAGGACGGAAGCTTACTCGGCCGTTCTCCGGCGCCACTACAACCCGTCCCAAGATCCCCGGATCGGCTGTGCAATCTTGGTTAATGGAGTAGTAAGTATTGATTTTTCGAGGGACGCCCTCGGGAATGGCCTTCGGGATCGCGCCAGAGCCTACCGTGTTGCAAGCGGCCAAGCCGAGAAAAGCGGGAATCCAAAACGGGAGTTTCATGAGCTAGCCTCAGTCGCCTGCGAAAGCTGAGGCTAAGCTTGAGACGGACGCCGCTCAACCAACCCAGGGGCGGTCCCCTTCCAGCAATGCGCGCATTTTGACGATCTCCGCGGCGGCGGTGTCCAGGAAGGCGCGCACCCTCGGGGAAGCGCGAAGGTCCGGGTGGGTGAGCAGCCAAAGGCCCGCTGAGAAATCCGGGTTGAGCATGGTGAGGCGCACGAGGTCTGGCCTCCGGTCGGCGATGAAGCAGGGCAGGGGCCCCACGCCGATGCCCTCGGCCACCGCCTCCGTGAGCCCGAGCACCGTGTTGATCTTGATCGCCACCCGCTCGGCCGGCACGTGGTCGCGGACGTAGCGCGCCGCCTTCAGATGCCCGAACTGGTCGCCGAGCGAGACCCAGTAGCGGTCGTAGAGTTGCTCCTCGTCGATGGGCTCGGCCGGCGTCGCCTCAGGAAAATCGACGCGCCTCCCGTAGACCGCCCAAACGATGCTCGCCGCCCGGCGTCCGACCAACGTCTCCGGCGGGCTGTCCGTGGCCCGCACCGCGATGTCGGCGTCGCGCTTGGAGAGGTTCAGGGCCTGGTTGGATAGCACCATGTCGACGCGGATGTCGGGGTAGTTGCGCCGGAACTGCGCGATTACCGGCATCAGCAGGTGCACCAGCAGCGTATCGTTCGTCGTGACCCTCACCTCGCCCGAGGGCGTCAGGGCCTGCCCGGCCAGCTTGCGGGAGAAGGCGGTGACGTCCCGGTCCATGCGCTCGGCGAGGGCCGCCATCTCCTCGCCGGCTGGGGTCAGGCCGTAGCCGGTGCGATGCCGCTCGAACAGGGACAGGCCAACCCGCTTTTCGATTTCCGCCAGTCTGCGGAAGACCGTGGAGTGATTCACGCCCAAGGCCTCGGCCGCCCCGGTCAGCGAGCGGGTGTCCGCGATGGCCTTGACCAGGCGGAAGTCATCCCACGGGATCGAGCTCACATTGCGCCCCTGCAAAGTATTTCTTTCTGCTTGTCTCATGGATTTGCGGAAAAGAGAAGAGCAGGATCTCGCCATCGCAAGCCGCCCGGCCGCTCCGGGCAGACCCCGAAGGATCACCCCGATGGTCGACACCCGCACCGCCCCCTACGCCCTGTTGCTGCTGCGCCTCGCGCTCGGCGTCATGTTCATCGCCCACGCCGCCCTGAAGGTCTTCGTGTTCACGGTTCCCGGCTTCGCCGGCTTTCTGGCCCAGGTCGGCATGCCGTCGTTCATGGCCCTTCCGGTCATCCTGCTTGAGACCTTTGGCGGCGTGGCGCTGATCCTGGGCGTCTATTCCCGGGCCGTGGCGCTCGTGCTCACCCCGGTCCTGCTCGGCGCGCTCTCGGTCCATGCGGGCAACGGCTGGCTCTTCACCGCCGCGAACGGCGGGTGGGAGTACCCGGCGTTCCTCGTGATCGCCGGCCTCACGATCGTCCTTGGCGGCGACGGCGCCCTGGCGCTCCGCCCCACCACGCTGCCGCGCTCCGCGAGGCTTGCCGCCCAGCCCGCCTGAGCTATATGGAGCAGCATGAAAGCCGTCCCGATCCTGTCGGGGCGGCTTATGCTTTGGACAGACTCAATGACAAAAACGAGAAATCAAACTGCGACGTTCGCGCCGGCTGACGGCGCTCTCGGACGGGCCGCCGGCGGGCGCCGCGCATCCCGATCCGGCGCGAGTCAGGCCGGAGCTTGCGCCGGCCATGGCCTCGGCGGGAGATTGCTCGCCCTGGTGACAGGCCGCTGCTCGGAGACCGGCAAGCGCATGTCCGCGGTTGGGCTCTGACGATCAGCCCCGCGGCGCCGCGGCGCGACGCAACCGATCGTTGATCGCTTCCCCCAGTCCCCATTCCGGAATTGGCGCCACCGCCATCGTGGGGGCGCCGCTCTCGTCCAGTCGCCGCATCATGGCGAAGAGGTTCGCGGCGGCTTCCGCCAGGTCCCCGGAGGGGCTCAGGTTCAGCGCCTTGCGGGCCGCCTCGATCCCCTCGACAGGGCTGCTTCCGAACAACAGCGCAGCCTCGCCCGGCTCCACATGCGATGCGTCGAGCCGCACGCCTGCGTTCGGGGCGTAGTGGGACGCCAGCATCCCCGGCGCCAGCGGCGCGTCTCCTCGCTGCTCGCCACCATGGTGGGGCGCTTCGGCCAGGGGCTGCCCCAGGACGCGCTCAAGGTCCTGGCGCGCCACGCCGCCGGGACGCAGCAGGGCCGGCTGCTCGCCCAGGCACGACACGATGGTCGATTCGACGCCGACGGCCGTCGGCCCGGCCATGACCACCGCGTCAATTCGCCCGTCGAGGTCGCCAAGCACATGCTCTGGCGCGGTCGGGCTGACGCGCCCCGAGCGGTTGGCGGAGGGTGCGGATACGGGCCGGCCGACCTTCTCCAGGAGCGCATGCGCCACCGGATGGGCAGGCACGCGCAGCGCCACGCTGTCCAACCCGGCGGTGGCGAGATCCGACACGGCGCACCCCACCGCTTTCGGAACCACCAGCGTCAGCGGCCCTGGCCAGAACGCCTGGGCGAGCGCGAGCGCGGCTTCGTTGAAGACGCCTTGGCGCTGCGCCGCGGCGAGGTCCGGCACATGCGCGATCAGGGGATTGAAGCTGGGCCGCTCCTTGGCCGCGTAGATTCCCGCGACCGCTTCGCCGTTTGTGGCGTCCGCGCCGAGGCCGTAGACCGTCTCCGTCGGGAAAGCGACGAGCCCGCCCGCACGCAGGATGGCGGCGGCCTCTTCGAGTCCGGCCACGTCGGGCGCGATGCGGACCGTCGCACGGCGGCTTGATCCCTGATCGTTCACGTCTAAACTATGCTCCGGCAGGCGCGGTCAATGCGCCAGATTTCTCAGTCGGCTTCGCTTAGCACGCACACTATGATGCGCGCCAACGCGTGGCGTTCCGAGCCCGCTTCCGCGCATGGAGAACTGATCGATGACCTACCGCGCCCCTGTCGAGGACATGCTGTTCACGCTCCGCCACGTGGCCGGCCTGGACCGCCTCTCGGCCGATGGCCTCGCGCCCGAGCTCGAGGGCGGCATGGCGGGCGCGATCCTGGAGGAAGCGGGCAAGTTCGCCAACGATGTCATCGCCCCCCTCAACACGGTTGGCGACAAGATCGGCTCGCGCCTGGAGAACGGCCGCGTGACGACGCCGCCCGGTTGGCGCGAGGCTTACATGGCCTGGGCCGAGGCCGGCTGGAACGGCCTGACCGCGGATCCGGAGTTCGGCGGCCAGGGCTTGCCGCAGCTGGTCCAGGCGGCCTGCGTCGAGATGTGGAACTCGGCCTCCTTCGCCTTCGCGCTCGGCCCGCTGCTCACGGCCGGCGCCATCGAGGCGCTGACCACGCACGGTTCGGAGCGCCTGAAGGAGACCTACCTCGCCAAGCTCGTCTCCGGCGAGTGGATGGGCACCATGAACCTCACCGAGCCGCAGGCCGGGTCCGACCTGAACGCCCTGCGCGCCAAGGCGGAGCGCGCGCCGGACGGGACCTACCGCATCTTCGGCCAGAAAATCTTCATCACTTACGGCGACCACGACCTCACGGACAACATCGTCCACCTCGTGCTGGCGCGCCTGCCTGACGCGCCCCCCGGAACCCGCGGCATCTCCCTGTTCCTGGTCCCCAAGATCCTGGTGAACCAGGACGGCTCCCTGGGAGCCCCCAACGACGTGCGCTGTCACTCCATCGAGCACAAGCTCGGAATCCACGCGTCGCCCACTTGCACCATGGTGTACGGCGACAACGGCGGGGCCGTCGGCTGGCTCATCGGCGAGGAGAACCGCGGCCTCGCCTGCATGTTCACCATGATGAACAACGCGCGCCTGAACGTGGGCCTGCAGGGCGTCGCCATCGCGGAGCGGGCCTACCAGCATGCCTTGGCCTACGCGAAGGAGCGCAAGCAGGGGCGCGCCCCCGGCTGGACGGGCGAGGGCATGAGCCCCATCGCGGAACATCCGGACGTGCGCCGCATGCTCCTGCGCATGCGCGCCCAGACGCAGGCTTCACGCGCCATCTGCTACAAGGTGGCTGAAGGCCTCGACCGCGCCCATCGGGCGACGACGGATGCAGCCAGGAAGGCCGCGTCCGAGCGCGCGGCGCTGCTGACCCCCATCGCGAAGGCCTATTCCACCGATATCGGCGTGGAGGTCGCCTCCATGGGCGTCCAGGTGCATGGCGGCATGGGCTTCGTGGAGGAGACCGGCGCCGCCCAGCACCTGCGCGATGCGCGCATCGCGACCATCTACGAGGGCACCAATGGCATCCAGGCCATCGACCTGGTCCAGCGCAAGCTGCCGCTCTCGGGCGGCGAGACGGTGCGCGGCGTGATCGCCGAAATGCGCGACGTCGTGGCGAAAGTAGCGGCTTCCAACGCGCCCGCCTTCGGCAAGACCGCCGAGCGCCTGCGCGAGGCGGTCGACAGCCTCGAGCGCGCCACCTCTTTTATGCTGGAGGCCCTGGGCGCCCGGCCCGGCGAGGCGCTCGCAGGCGCGACGGACTACCTCAAGCTCTTCGGCCTGGCCCTGGGCGGGACCTCGCTTGCGCAAAAGGGCCTGGTCGGCGCCGAGAATGGCGATGAGCATGCCCAGGCGGCTCGCGTGGCGACGGCCCGCTTCTTCGCCGAGCAGGTCGCCACGGAAGCGCCAGCCCTGGAGCGCGCAGTGGTGGACGGCGCGGGCGCGGTCGAGGACGGCGCCCTGGTCTTCGCCGCGTGAGCGAGCCGCCCCGACCGCTCGCCGGTCGCCTCTGCATCGTTGCGGGGGCGTCCCGCGGCGTGGGGCGCGGGATCGCACTGGGTCTGGCGGAAGCGGGCGCCACGGTGATCTGCAGCGCCCGTTCCACCCGCTTCGGGCGCCGGACGGAGGGCCGGCGCGAAACTGTGGAGGACACGGCTGAGGCCGTGGAGGAGGCCGGTGGTCGCGGCTTTCCCTACGTCTGCGACCACACCGACCCGAAAGCGCTCTACGACTTCGCAGCCTATGTGGCGCGCCGCTTCGGCCCGCCGGCGCTGGTCGCCTGCGCCGTCTGGGGCGGCGAAGAGGGCTTTGACGGCCGTCGCTATTCGGACGGCTCGGTCTTCGGCGCGCCTTTCTTCCAGCGCTCGCTGGCGCCCTTCGAGCCCGCGCTCGCCACCGGAGCCTACGCGCTCCTGGCCACGACCCGCGCCTTCGCGCCCCTGATGGTCCCGACTGGTTCGGGACTGGTCGTCGCCATGGGCTTCGATGGCGGTGGGGCGCCTTTGGGCGATCTCTACTTCGACCTCGGCAAGGCCGCCGTGCTGCGCGCGACGCAACTCATGGCCGCCGACCTCGGGCCGCATGGGGTCACGGCCGTCCATCTGTCGCCAGGCTTCGTCCGCACGGAGCGGGTGATCGAGGCGGGTCTGGCCGCCCAGTCGGGCGAAAGCCCGCTCTATGCGGGCCGCGCCGTGGCCTCGTTGGCCGCTGATCCCGAGATCCGGGCCCTGAACGGGGCCTCTCTGTTCGTGGCCGACCTGGCGCGTCGATACGGCTTCACGGACGCGGAGGGCGGGCAGCCGCCGCGCTACGATCCGGCGAGCCACGCCGTTTGAATCAAGATGGGAGGGGAGGGCCAGATGTCGTTGGCGGGAAAGACATTGTTCATCACGGGGGCGTCGCGTGGCATAGGCCTCGCCATTGCGCTCAAGGCAGCCGCTGATGGCGCCAACATCGCCATAGCGGCGAAGACGACGGAGCCTCATCCCAAGCTGGAGGGCACCATCTATACGGCGGCGGACGCGATCGAGCAGGCCGGCGGGAAGGCCCTGCCGCTGGTGGTGGATGTCAGGGAAGAGGCCAGCGTGCAGGAGGCGATCACCCGCACGGCCGAGGCGTTTGGCGGCATCGACATCGTCGTCAACAATGCGTCGGCCATCCAGCTCACGCCTACCACCCAGACCGACATGAAGCGCTTCGATCTGATGCACCAGATCAACACGCGCGGCACGTTCATGGTGTCCAAATACGCCATCCCGCACCTGGCGAAGGCGGCCAATCCGCACATCCTCATGCTTTCGCCGCCGCTCGACATGAAGGAGAAGTGGTTCGCCCCGCACCTTGCCTACACCATGGCCAAGTTCGGCATGAGCCTCTGCGTGCTGGGGCTGGCGGGCGAGTTAAGGCAGCAAGGCATCGCCGTGAATGCGCTCTGGCCGCGCACCACCATCGCGACCGCCGCCGTCAAGAACCTGCTGGGCGGCGACAGCCTCATGCGCGCCAGCCGCACGCCTGAGATCGTGGCCGATGCGGCCTACCGTATCTTCGAGAAGCCTGCGCGGGAGTTCACGGGCCAGTTCCTGATCGACGACACGTTCCTGGCCGGCGAGGGCGTGACGGAGTTCGACCACTACCGGGTGGATCCGACCCAGCGCCTCTTCGTCGACTTCTTCGTCCCCGACGACAGCGTGCCGCCAGCAAGCCTCGATCCGCTGTCTTCGAAACCGGCCTGAGCCGCCCCTTCGCGCTGCATCAGGTCGCGTTCGAGCTGGCCGTGTCGCCCTGTCGCACGCCGGAACATCGGGCTCCCCGGCCCGTTGGTCCGGTCCGCGGCGCGGGTTCACGCGTCCGGCGTCGCGCCAGCAGAAAGAGGAGCCCCATCATGGCCAACAGTGGACAGCAAGGCGCCGGCAAGCATCCGCACAAGAGCACGCAGGAGCCTTACTCGCACACCAAGGATAACAAGGGCGGGTCGCATAGCTCGCACGCCAGCGGCGGGTCCAAGGCCAGCGGCCCCCAGTCTTCGAGCCATTCCTCCCGCGGATCGAGCGAGTCGTCCGACCTGAAGTCCCGTGAATACCGGGACGCGCAGGGAAACATCCACCACCATACGCATACGGTGGGCAAGGGCGGCGACAAACGCTGACGCAGCATTGCGCCGACGGCCCGTGCTCTGCGCGGGCCGTTTCAAGGTTGGGACATTGTCGGACGAAAGTCGCCTGGACGCGCATGTCGCCGACATGACTTTGTGCTCGCAAAAGGTTACAGACAGAGAGCGTCTGGTTCAGGACGCGATGACGTCCCGGCTCTCTCACTGCATGAACATCGACATCGCGACCCTTTCCGCCGCCGCTGACGAGGCCAGCGAATTCCTCAAATCGCTCGCCAGTCCGGTGAGATTGCGCATCTTGTGCGCCATCACCGGCCGCGAGGCGTCCGTGGGGGAGTTGGCGGACCTTTTGGGCGTGCGCCAGAGCGTCGTGTCGCAGCATCTCGCCCTGCTGCGCAAAGATGGACTGGTGAAGACGCGTCGAGAGGGTCAGACGATCTGGTATGCGCTGGCCGACCAGCGGGTCGTCAAGGTCATGGAAGTGCTGCAGGCCACGTTCTGCCCGGTTCCCGCCGACGCCTGAGCAGGCCCACGCGATGCTGCCGCGTGCCGCTGGGCGGCGGGCCGCTCGCCCTTATCGCCTCGTGCGCGTGGACCGAGGTTAGGGCATCTCGTTTCCTCGACTTCTCACCAAAGGCGCTGACCGAAGTTGCGGAAGCATATCGCTCGCGTTGCTGATGCCGACATGGCTTTTGTGGGCTTTAGCGAACGCTTCCTGGCAAAGCGGATTGCCAAGTGTCCTGCTCGCTTATTGCAAATCATCGAGTTGCTGTTCTGTAAGGATTCTGCTGCAACGCAGCGTTCATTTCGCATGGACACACTGATCTGCGCGTGTATCATTCCTGCATCGGCCGACAGAATACTCGTTGTATTTGGAATGCCAGGCCGTCATGAACAGTTTACATTTGTACGGTCCAGCATGGGGGCAAAGTATGCTTGTTCGTGTCCTGCGACGCGTAGCTGAATTATGTGATAACGAGGGGCGCCTGGAAATAGACCTGGCCTCTCCTCAAGCCCCACTCTCAGCAGACCTCAAGCTGCTTCTTGTGAATGACTTGCTGAAGCCCGTCCATGGCGAGGCCGGGCCACATGGTCGCATTGCTTATGGCCTGACGTCCCGAGCCCGGCTCTTCATGGATTCAAAGCCGATAGCGACCCGCTCTCGGTCGCGCGAAGTTGGCGGGCATCGGGCAGAGGCCAGCTGAACGCCTGCAGCGTCCCCAAAGCTTGGCGGAGTGGCGCAATCGGTCGTAAAGGCGGCCGACGATGACGCCGGCCGCCAGCATCATCAGAACTTGCCGTAGCGGATGTATGCCTCCTGAGGGTCCACGCCCGCCAGAATGGCGGTGCGGACCTTGTTCTCTGTCGCGATGGCCGTTTCCGCCGCGCCGATGATCTCCTCGACGCGGGCCTGGGGCACGCGAATGAGGCCATCGCGATCGCCTATCATGTAGTCGCCGGGCGCGATCACGACGTCCCCGATCCGGATGTCGACTTCGAACGCCCTGGGCAGCCAGTAGCCAACGATGTCTCGCGGCGTGTGGCCGCGCGACCAGGTCTGGAATTCCATGGCCAGCAGGAAATTCGTGTCGCGCACGTAGCCATCTGCGATGCAGCCGAGCACGCCCTTGTTCTTCAGCGTCTCCGCCGACAATTCGCCCATATGGGCGACAACACGGTCATTGGGCTGTGACACCCAGATGTGGCCGGGCTTGGCTTTGGAAAGCAACCCGGTCCAAGCCAGCAGGGTCTCGTGCGGATCCGCGTTGGGATCCACCCGGCCGTCGATGGTGAAGGCGGGCCCTGCGAGAGTGCGCTCGGGGAAATTGGGGCGCAGTTCCGGCGGGAGCGTGAAGTCCTTGAGCCCCATGGCTCGCATCACGTCATGGATCACGCCGGTATAGCAGGCCGACAGCCGCTGCGTGATGTCGTCAGTCATGGGCATTGTCCTCGCATCTTCTTCTTGTGCCGAATCCGGTTCGGAGCCGGAGCTGTGCGCCGGCGGGCGCATCCAAGGCGGGCGAGGAAGGACGGTCAAGGGCCGTTGGCGGGCGGCTGCCCTGCATGAGCTAGGACGGGCTCTCGTAGCGGAAGCTGAAGCAGCAGCCTTCCACCGCTGTCGCACGGAGTTGGCGGCGCGAGCGGGCCAGGCCGTCCCAGGGCGGCTCGGATCCCACGCTCGGCCCGAGCACGAAAAGGCCCTGTCCCTCGGTGCGCTCGAAGGCGGCTTGAACCATGGCCAGCAGCAGGCGCCAGGCGGCCCCGCCGTTGTTTCGGGTCGACGCGCCTTCGAGGTAGAAGCTGGTCCGCCCGAAGTCGATTCCGGCGTAGGCGCTGAGCGGGCCAGCCTCGCTGATCGCCAGGGCGGTCATTGCATATTGTCGCAGGCACCACGTGCGAGCCGCCGAGCGAAGAACCAGCTTCAGAGGGGAAACGGCGACGCCCTTCTCGCGGTACATGCGCCAGCGCATCAGGTTCAGCCTCGGCGCGCAGGTCAGGGCTGACGCCCCATTGCGCGTTTCGATGCGCAGTCTGGGATGGTGATGCGCACACTTCCTGTCGTTGCGGAGGACGTTGGTGCTGATCGCCGAAAGATAGGCGCGCCATTCGGTCCAGCGGCGGAAATCAATAACGTCCAGCCAGCTCTGTCGCCGACTGATCACGCGGGCCCCGGGGATGCCGTCGACCAGGGGCGCACGCACGTTGTCGAGCGACCAGTCGGATCCGTAGTGGAAGAGTCCTGGTCCGAGCGCGCGGAGAGCCGCCTCCATGGCCTCGGCCCAGAGATGACGGTAGGGGGGAAGAACCTGCAGGGTGTCCAGGAAGGCTGCTTCGCCATTCCGCGCGCTGACGGCGAATTGCGCGATCCTGCGCTGCTCAGGGCCGTTCTGAACAACCACCTCCATGCGTTTGATGCGGCCGCCAGGCTGGTGATCGAAACGCCACCAGAAGGCAGCGGCATAGGCGCCCCGGAACGATGCGCCGCAGGCTTGGGCGAAGGCGTCCCATTCCGCGGGCGAATAGCGATTGGGGCGGGCGACCAGGTGAGATGGCGCGGCGCGCGTTCCACTCGCGGCGAATATGTCCGGGGCCGATTGCGGCGATCGGATTCGCGCCAGGGCCGGAGCGGACGGGGGTGACCACATTGCAGAATTCACTCAAGAACGGTTCGGAGGCCATCCTTGAGAACTTCCGCAAACATTGCCAGTTTGCAATCTGGCCCTAAATTGGCGATCTCAATCCGTCCAAAGACGTACAAACAGGCGAAATAGGAAGACTGCGTTGTTCGGAAATGAAGGATTGGTTCGGCGCAACCGCGCCGAACCTCGTCTCAGTTCGGCTGCGCCGATGCCAAGCGGGCGTTCCCGGAGGCCTTGCCGGGATCGAGCAGCGCGAGGCGAAGTCCCTGTACGGCCGGACCGGTGAACCTGGAGACAGCCAGGTCCGTCGCAGGCCCCGCGGTGAACCGGACGTCGATCACCTGTGCGGGGGCGACCGCCATTCCGGCGACGGCCGGGGCGGGAGCCGCTTTGACGGACGCCTCTGCTATGCGGACTTGGGTCGGCGCCTCAGGCTTGATGCGCACGGCGAAGAGCGCCTGCACCGCCGCTCGCTGGTCGCCGGCCATGTCCCAGCCCGCCTCGCGGCTGAGCACGCCCGCCAGCACGGTGGCGAGCGCCGCCGTGTCCACGGGCTTCGCCGGGGCGCTCAGGGTGGCTCCCGGAAGGTTGGGCGGGCGCTTTAGCGGAAGCGGCGTCGAGTCGGCCGGCGCGTCTGCCTCCGCGGCGTAGGCCATGGCGGACGGATCGGCCGAGGCCAGGGTTGTCGTCGCCGGCTGGTCCTGCTGCTTCGACCCGAACAGCGCCGCGAAGAAGCTCTTCCGACCGATCGGCGCCTGCGCGACCACGGTCGTGACGCCTTCGACGGTTTCGCCGCGCGCCAGCAGGGTGGCCTTGGCGTCCTGGTAGCCGGGCAAAGGCTTGCCGCTGGAGGGCAGATGGACGGTCTTGCCGTCCGGGAACAGCTTGGCGAGCTGGTCCTGCGTCATCCGCGGCCAGGCCCGGATGCTGCCGGTGTCCACATGCACGAACTTCTCCGTGCTGTAGTAGCCCACGCCGCCGTGTTGCAGCCTCATGGCGGTGGCCCGCAGCCGCGCGGTGTCCACGTCGGCCAGACGGATGTCCATGGCCTTGCCCAGCATGTGCTGGCTGTGCTCGGCGACGGCGCGCGAACGGCGATGCAGCATGGCGTTCGTCACGGGCGACCGATAGGCCGAGATGATCTGGATGGGCGCCTGCGAGCCGCTGTCGTGGTAGGCTTCCCACACGACGTCGAACAGGCGCGGGTCCATCCGCGTCTCCTGGTCGTTGCGCCAATCGCGAAGGAAATGGTTGAGCTGGTTCAGCCCGTCCTCGTCGAACAGGCCGCCCTTCTTGTAGGCGACCGTGATCGTGTCGCCGCGGTGGGTGTGGAAGAAGGTGAGCGACCGGTCGTCGCCATAGGCCATCGCGGGCGGGCCCTCCTGGGTCGCGAGGATCGCGGCCAGTCCGGCGATGAAAGCGGTGAAATGCGCAAAACGCGCCTTGGCGGCCGTCTTGCGGCGGCCGTTCCGTCCAGCCATCAAAGGATCGCCCCTCCGTTGCGCAGATGCTCCCTGAGGATCCGAACGGATCAGACACAACATCGTGAGGGAGATCTATTAGGCGGATAGGTCTAGATCGTGGCGGAATTGGGCTGTTTGTTCCTGGATGTGGCAATGGTCTAGGCTTTGCTTGCCGCAGGTGCGAAGAGGACTAACGAGCGCCGCAAATACCACGTGCAACAGTCGAGTAGCCGTTCTCTGGGGGGCCATCAACGGAGATGCCCGGGCCGTAGCCCGGGCATGACTTGAAACGAGCGGCTGCGAGGGGCTTTCGCAGGTCAGGTGATGACGCTCGGCTCTGTCCGGCCCGTGTGGCGCGCGATGCCGGCGAGGTCGCGCGACAGCGCAATCAGGTCCGCCAGCGCGTCCTGGGTGTCGAGCCCGTGCTGGGCCGGATCGGCGACGTAGCGGTCGATATACACCCGCAGCGTGGCGCCGGCAGTGCCTGTGCCCGACAGGCGGTAGATCAGCCGCGAGCCGTCCGCGAACAGGATCCGGACGCCCTGGTTCTTCGAGTCCGATCCGTCCACGGGGTCGTGGTAGGCGAAGTCGTCCGCATTCGCGACCTCCAGCGCGCCGAAGCGTTTTCCCTTGAGGGCGGGCAGGGCGCCCCGCAGCCCGGCCATGAGGGCGTTCGCGCCCTCGGAGGCGACCTCCTCGTAGTCGTGGCGAGAGTAGTAGTTGCGGCCATAGGTCGCCCAGTGCTCGCGCACGATCTGCGCCACGCTCTCCCGCCGGGCCGCCAGGATGTCGAGCCACAGCAGCACGGCCCAGAGCCCGTCCTTCTCCCGCACGTGGTTGGAGCCTGTCCCGGCGCTCTCCTCGCCGCAGATCGTCACGAGCCCCGCGTCCAGGAGGTTGCCGAAGAACTTCCAGCCCGTGGGCGTCTCGAAGATGTTGATGCCCTTCGCCGCAGCCACGCGGTCCGCCGCGGCGCTCGTCGGCATGGAGCGCGCAACACCGCTGATCCCCTGGGCGTAGCCCTTGGCGAGATGCGCGTTGGCGGCCAGCACGGCGAGGCTGTCTGAGGGGGTCACGGACAGCCCCTTGCCGATGATGAGGTTGCGGTCGCCGTCACCGTCGGAGGCCGCGCACAGGTCCGGCGCGTCGGCCGACATGGCGAGGTCGTACAGCTCCTTGGCGTGCACCAGGTTGGGATCGGGGTGATGCCCGCCGAAGTCGGGCAGCGGCGTCCCGTTCACGACCGTCCCCGCCGGCGCGCCCAGCGCGCCTTCCAGGATCGCCTTGGCGTAGGGGCCCGTGACAGCCGACATGGCGTCGAAGCGCATGCGGAAGCCGGAGGCGAACAGCGCGCGAATGCGATCGAAGTCGAACAGCGTCTCCATGAGGGCCTGGTAGTCGGCGACCGGGTCGATCACAGCCACCGTGGCGCCGCCCACCTGCGTTTCGCCGATCCGGTCGAGGTCCACGTCCGGCGCGTCCTCATAGGCGAGGCGGTCCACCGTCTGCGTCCGGGCGTAGATGGCGTCTGTCACCTTTTCGGGCGCTGGCCCACCGTTGCCCACGTTGTACTTGATGCCGAAGTCGCCTTCAGGCCCGCCCGGATTGTGGCTCGCCGACAGCACGATCCCGCCGAACGCCTTCAGCTTGCGGATCAGGTTGGACGCCGCCGGCGTAGACAGGATGCCGCCGCGCCCGACCACAATGCGCCCGAAGCCCTTGGCCGCCGCCATGCGGATCACGATCTGGATCGCCTCGCGGTTGAAGAAGCGGCCGTCGCCGCCGACGACCAGGGTCGCGCCCTCCGTCCCGTCCAGGCAATCCATGATCGACTGGACGAAGTTGTCGACATAGCGCGGCTGCTGGAAGACCGAGACCTTCTTGCGCAGCCCGGAGGTGCCGGGCTTCTGTCCCTCGAATGGCGTGGTGGAAACGGTGTTGATCATACGGGCGGTCCTGGGCAAAGCGCCTTGAGCGACGCAGGAGAAACGATAATGCACGCCCTATGTCGTGCGATGCGCGCGTTTGCGCAACGGTCAGCGTCCTTCCACCAAGGGCGAACATGCGCCGCAGGTTCGGTTCGGAACCGGGCGCGGTCGCGGCGGTTTCCCAGCATCTCCAGCCGGGATCTCCACCGTGCCCGCCGACAAGCTCTCCGCCTACCGCGCCAAGCGCGACTTCGCCAAGACCGCCGAGCCCAGCGGCGAGCACCAGCCCGCTCCGGCGCCGCGGCGTCGGTTCGTCGTGCAGAAGCACGACGCCTCGCGCCTCCACTACGACTTTCGCCTGGAGCTCGATGGCGTGTTCAAATCCTGGGCCGTGGCGAAAGGTCCTTCGCTGGATCCACACGACAAGCGCCTCGCCGTGGAGGTGGAAGACCACCCCCTCGACTATGGCGACTTCGAGGGAATCATCCCGGAAGGGGAGTATGGCGGTGGCACGGTCATGCTTTGGGACCGCGGCTACTGGGAGCCGGACGGCGGCCAGGATCCGGAAGAGGCCTTCGCGAAAGGCGACTTCAAGGTCAGGCTCGAGGGCGAAAAGCTCCGGGGCGGCTGGGTGCTGGTGCGCATGAAGCGCAACCGCCCGGGCGACAAGCGCACCAACTGGCTGCTGATCAAGCACCGCGATGAATTCGCCCGGGATGGCGACGGCGCCGCCATTCTCGACCAGGACCGTTCCGTCGCGTCCGGTCGCAGCCTGGACGACATCGCCGCGGGCAGCGGCAGGGGGCCTAAGCCCTTCATGAACCCGGGCCCGGTAGGGCGACCCGACGCGGTCTGGGGACAGGAGCCCGAAGCGCCGCGCCCCCCGCAGCGTGCGCCGAAGGCTCCCCCGAAACCTCGACCCGCGAAACGCGCCGCCCCCGCCCGGGCGCCGGCGCCGCCGAAGCGGACAGCGCGAAAGGCGCAGTGACTCATGCGCGAGGAGGTGTCCGCACAACCCGACGCAGAAGGGTTGAGCTCGGTCCTGCACCGGAACATCGAAGCGCTGCGCGAGCGGCGGGTGCGGGAGGAGCGATCAGCGACTGTCGAGGAGAAGATCGCCGCCGCCATTACCCGCTTCAGCGGCAGCATGGCGTTCGTCTACATCCACCTCGCAGCCGTGCTGCTCTGGATCTCCTGGAACGTCGGCCTCATCCCAGGCGTGAAGGCCTTCGACCCGTCCTTCGTAATTCTGGCCACCGCGGCTTCAGTCGAGGCGATCTTCCTGTCGACCTTCGTGCTGATCAGCCAGAACCGCGCGGCCGCGGCCGCGGACCGGCGGGCGGATCTGGACCTTCAGATCAATCTCCTCGCCGAACACGAGGTCACGCGCTTGCTGGAGCTGACGGCCGCCATCGCCGCCAAGGTGGGTGTGCAGGAGGCGGCAAAGCCGGAACTGCGCGAGTTGAAGCGCGATGTCGCGCCTGAGGCGGTGCTGGACCGCCTTGAGGATGAGGAAGACGATCGGCCGTAACGCCGGGCTTGGTTGTTCCCGGCCGAGTTCTCAAAACGCGTCTTCCTGCCCAGCCGAAAGAAGGCGACTGCCTGAAAACACAGATGGCCCGGGCATGCCCGGGCCATCGCCATCCATGCCGGACGTTTTGCGCATTCACGCCGCGTGGCGCGCCAGGGCTTCCGCATCGGTGCGGCCGGCGATGATGTCCGTCACCTCCGTCGCGTTCAGGGTCTCGTGGGCGAGGAGCGCTTCGGCCAAGCGGTCCAGGGCGTCCCGACGATCGTCCATGATCAGGCGCGCGGCGCGATAGGCCTGCTCCACCATCGCCCGGACCTCGTCCCGCACCGCGGGCGGCAGCTCGCCGTCGCGCAGCGTCACCTTCACCTGGCCCAGGGAGCTCATGCCCCACTCGGTCACCATGCGGGTGGCGAGGTCCGTGGCGAAGGAAATGTCGGAGGACGCGCCGGTGGTGATCTTCTCCGGCCCAAACACCGTCTCTTCCGCCGCGCGGCCGCCCATGGCCACCACGAGATCGGTCTTGAGCTTGTCGAGCGGCACGCAGAGCCGGTCCTTTTCCGGCAGGCGCATCACCATGCCGAGCGCGCCGCCATGGGGCACGATGGTCGCCGAGTGCACGCGGTCCGCGGCAGGAAGCAGGGTGGCGCAGAGCGCGTGCCCGGCCTCGTGCACCGCGATCAGGCGGCGCTCGTCGTCGTCCAGGGCCAGGCTCCGGCGCTCCACGCCCATCATCATCTTCTTGCGGGCGCCGTCGAAGTGAGCGGCCGTGACCCGCGCCGCCCCCGCGCGGGCGGCGAGAACGGCCGCCTCGTTGACGAGGTTGGAGAGCTCGGCGCCCGAGAAGCCCGGGGTGCCGCGCGCGATGATGCGCAGGTCCACGTCATCGGCGAGCGGAGTCTTGCCGGTGTGCACGGCCAGGATCGCCTGGCGGCCGTTGACGTCCGGCAGGCCCACATGAACCTGGCGGTCGAAGCGGCCGGGGCGCAGCAGCGCCGAATCCAGCACGTCGACGCGGTTCGTGGCGCCCACCACGATCACGCCGTCCGAGCCCTGGAAGCCGTCCATTTCGACGAGCAACTGGTTCAGCGTGGTGTCGTACTCACGGTCCGCCGCAGAGGCGCCCGCGGCGCGCTTCTTGCCGATGGAGTCGAGCTCGTCAATGAACAGGATGCAGGGCGCGCGCTTGCGCGCCTCCCGGAACAGCCGCGCCACGCGGCCCTTGGACACGCCCACGAAGGCCGCCGAGAAGTCGCTGCCCGACACGGCCATGAAGGACACGTTGGCTTCGCCGGCGAGGGCCCGGGCCAGCAGCGTCTTGCCCGTGCCGGGCGGGCCCACCATCAGGACGCCTCGCGGCGGTCGCGCGCCGAGCCGGGCGAAGGACTCGGGATTCTTGAGGAAGCTGACGATCTCCGCCACCTCCGCCTTGGGCTCGTCCAGACCCGCGACGTCGCTGAAGCGGTTTGGCACCGCGGTTGCCACAGCAGGCCACGCAAGGCGCCCGCGGAGGTCGAGTTGCAGCGCCATGACGGTCGCGAAGATGGCCATCAGGGCGAAGGAGGCGATGCCGCCCAGCAGGCCGACCAGGTCGCTCGACGGGCGGGTCATGTCGACCTCGACCCCGGCCCCTGCCAGCTTGTCCAGATAGGCTGCGTCCAGCGCGTCCCCGGGCAGCCGCACCAGAGCCGTCTCGCCCGACCGGCGGACAACCTCCATCTGGCCGTCGCCGACCGTCACCTTGGCGACGTCGCCTGCGGCGGCCGCCTTGGCGAAAGCGGAGTATGGCATGGTCGCCGGCTGACGGCCGAGCACGAGGGCGGCCCCAACGATTGCAGTTGCGAAGAGAACAGCGAGGCTCGCGGCCAGCAGGGGGCGGCGGCGAGCGCGATCGCGCAAACGGGACAAAATGGGGGTCACGGCTGATCCAGATCGAAGATGTCGCAAGGGGGAATACGCATCCAAAGATCGCCCGGTCGCGCCAGGCGTCGCGGCGTTGAAGTAACCTCAGTGGGCCACAGGGTCCAGTCCGGCGCACTACGCAGAATGGAAGCTAAAGCTCGGCTTGGCATCTCAACTCTGCTTTCCCGGCCTGCGGCCTTGACCGAGTGCGTCGGTGGGATTGCGTAGCGACCGATTGCGTCATGAATGTAGCAAAGTAAAAATTGAGAGCCATCGCCCAATTTGCTGCACAGCAACATTGATTTTTGGTCTGTTCAGAGACGAAGCTGCATTGGAAACTTGCAATCGCGTTCGCGAGAGCATCACCATGCATGCAAGTTCGCGAAAACAAGCAACAACCCTGGGGAGGGACCATGCCAATCTGCCAACCAATGAGGGCGCGGCTGGGCGTCGCAGCGAGGACATCGGTCTTCGCGCTAGGCCTAGCGGCGGCTGTCGCTCCGGCGCAGGCCGCCGACTCCATCAAGATCGGCGTCATCGCCGAAGCCCAGGCCGTCGCAGGATCCTCGATCCCGCTCGCGGCCCAGCTCGCAGCCGATGAGATCAACGCCAAGGGCGGTGTCGACGGCCGCAAGATCGAGATCGTCACCTACGACAACCATTCGTCCTCGGCGGAGTCGATCCGCGCCTTCCAGCGGGCCGTGAACGAGGACAAGGTCAACGCCGTCATCGCGAGCTATATCTCGGAGGTGGTGCTGGCGCTCGAGCCGTGGGCCGGTCGCCTGAAGACCATCATGATCACGCCGGGCGCCGCCTCGGACGTGATCACGGAGAACATCGCCAAGGACTACGAGCACAACAAGTACACCTTCCACGGCTACCTGACGTCCAGCGCCCTGGCCAGCCTTGTGTGTGACGCCGCGAAAGACCTCCTGGTGGACGGCCTGAAGATGAAGTCGGCCGTGATCATGAGCGAGGACGCCGCCTGGACCAAGCCGCTCGACGCCGGTTACGAGAAGTGCCTGCCCGAGGTCGGCCTCAAGGTGCTCGACCATATCCGCTTCTCGCCCGACACCACCGACTTCACGCCGATCTTCAACAAGATCGAGAGCCAGAAGCCGGACGTCATGATCACCGGCATCTCCCATGTCGGCACCCAGCCCACCGTGCAGTGGAAGAGCCAGCAGGTCCCGATCCCGATGCTCGGCGTCGCCTCCCAGGCCACGAACTCGACCTTCTGGAAGGACACCAACGGCGCGACCGAAGGCGTGCTCTACAACGCCGTGTCCGGACCGGGAGTCGCCGTGACCGAAAAGACGCTGCCCTTTGTGGACGCGTTCCAGAAGAAGTACGGCAACACCCCGTCCTACGCCGGCTACACCGCCTATGACGAGGTCTACTACATTGCCGACGCGGTGAAGCGGGCCGGCTCCACCGACAGCGACAAGATGGTCGAGGCGCTGGAGAAGACCGACTGGGTCGGCACGATCGGCCGCATCCAGTTCCTGCCCAAGGGCGACCCCCATGTGCACGGCCTGAAGACCGGCAAGGGCGCCATCACGGGCCTGATGCTCCAGTGGCAGGACGGCAAGCAGGTGAACCTGTGGCCCAAGGACGTCGCCAACGGCCAACTGAAGTTCCCGTCCTTCATCAAGACCTCTGAGAAGTGATGCCGTGATCCGGGCCGCCCTTCGGGGCGGCCTTTCCTTTTCGCGCGCGGTTTCCGTCCCACTCGGGGTTTCTTGATGCTCCTTTGGCAAATCCTCATCGACGGCTTCGCCGTCAGCGCCCTCTATGCCCTGGGCGCAACCGGCTTCACGCTCATCTTCGGCGTCTCGGGCGTGCTGAACCTGTCCCACGGCGCGATCATGGTCGCCGCGGCGGTGGCCGCCTGGGCGGCCTCCGGCGACCTCCACGTGGGCAGCTACGTCGCGACGCTCATCGGCGTCATCACCAGCCTGGTGCTGTCCTTCGCCACCTACTTCATCGCCGTGCGGCCGATCCAGCATTCGCGCCAGATCGCCGAGAGCGAGAAGGAGATCTTCATCCTCACCGCGACCCTGCTCTGGGGCATCATCATCCAGGAGGCCATCTCCTACTTCTTCACCAACAACGCCAAGACCGTGCTGCCCATCATCGAGGGCGTTGTGACGGTCCTGGGCGTCCGCACGCCCGCGAACGAGTACTTCACCGCCGCGGTGTGCTGGATCGTGATCGGCCTGCTCTGGGTGCTGGTGAACAAGACAAAGGCCGGCAAGGCCGTGCTCGCGGCCTCCATGAACCCGCGGGGAGTGACCCTGCTCGGGTTCGAGCTGTCCAGCATCTACCTTGCGGTCTGGGCCGTGTACGGCGTGCTCGCCGGCATCGCCGGCGTGCTGCTGGGCATGTTCCTGGGCGTGAGCTCCTACAGCGTCGGCCCGCTCACGGCGAGCGCCTTCTCCATCGTGGTGCTGGGCGGGCTGGGCAGCGTCTCGGGCTCCCTGATCGCCGCCTATGTGGTCGGCTACCTGGAGACGATCACCGCCTACCTGATCTCTCCGGCCTACCGGACCATTCCGTCGCTGCTGCTGCTGCTCGCCGTCATGTACCTGCGCCCGCAGGGGCTCTTCGGACGGAGGTGACCGATGCGCTCCCTGTTCTCGACCCGTCTCTTCTGGCTCACCGTGGCCGTGCTCGTCGGCGCGGCCGTGCTGCCGCAATTCGCCTCCGGCTATGTGCTCGGCCTGCTCACGGTGGCCTATTTCACGGCCGTCTTCGCCATGTCGTGGGATCTCCTGTTCGGCTTCGCAGGCGAGGTGAACTTCGGTCCCACCTTCCTCATCGGCCTCGGCGCCTATACGGCCGGCATCCTCGACCAGCAGTTCTCGCCGGGGCTCTCCATCTGGATCTGCATCATCGCCGGCGCTCTTGCGGCGGTGATCGGCGGCGTGGTCCTGGCCTTGCCGGCGCTGCGCGTCAGCGGCCCCTATTTCGGCCTCACGACGCTGGTCGCGGTGCTCATGCTGCAGAACTTCGTGGTCGTCTTCGCCGACCTCACCGGCGGCGAGATCGGCCTCTCGGTGCCTGACGTCATCACGATCGACCAGAAGGCCAACTACTGGATCGCGCTCGGCTTCATGGTGGTCAGCGGCGCCATCCTGTTCGGCCTGTCGCGCTCCTCCATCGGCCTCATCCTGCAGGCCAGCGGGCAGGACAAGGTGCAGGCGGGGGCGCTGGGCTTCAATGTGGCCAAGCATAAGCTGGCCGCCTTCATCGTGAGCGCCTTCTTCTCCGGCCTCGCCGGCGCCCTGATGGTGTTCTACATGGGGACGGCCTCGGTCGGCACCTTCATCGACGTGTCGGTGGGCGTGCAGGTGATCATCGCCGCCGTGCTCGGCGGCCGCCGCACGGTGCTGGGCGCCGCGATCGGCGCGGTGTTCCTGATCGGCATGGGCGAGATCCTGCGCCCGCTGGGCGAACTCGCCACGCCCATCGTCTCCGTTGTGGCGCTGGCCGTCGTGCTGTTCTTCCCCAACGGCTTCCTGGGCATGCTGCGCGGGGAGGCCCGTTCATGAGGAGCGACGTCATGCTCGATGTGACCGGCCTCACCAAACGCTTCGGCGGCCTTGTCGCCGTCCGGGACCTGTCCTTCTCCATCCGGCCCGGCGAGATCCTCGGCCTCATCGGCCCGAACGGCTCCGGCAAGTCCACCGCCATGAAGCTGATCATGGGCGTGGAGCGTCCGACCGCCGGGACCATCCTGCTGGACGGCGAGAACATCGCCGGCCTGCCGTCCCACAAGGTCGCCCGCAAGGGCGTCGGCCTCGTGTTCCAGCACTCGCGCCCGCTGCACCGGCAGACCGTGCTGGAGAACATCAAGGTCGCCCTCCTGCCCGACAGCCTGCTGCGGCTCTTCGCCGACCCGCACGTGGACGGCCAGGCGCGGGCCATCGCGGAGCGGGTCGGCCTCGGCAAGGTCATGGAACGCAAGCCGCCGACGCTCCCCTTCGCCGACCTGCGCCGCCTGGAGCTCGCCAAGGCCATCGCCCGCCACCCCAAGCTGGTGCTGGTCGACGAGCCCTTCGCCGGCCTGACCGCCTCCGAGACCCGTGAGTTCTCCGAACTGATCCGCGGGTTCCGCGAGGAGGGCAGGGCGGTTCTGCTCGTGGACCACAACGTCAAGAGCGTCTCCGCGCTCGTCGACCGCGTGCTCGCCATGTACCTCGGCGAGCGGATCGCCGAGGGCAGCGCCGCCCAGGTCATGGCCGATCCCACCGTGCGCAAGGTCTACCTCGGCGGCGCCATCACGACCGTGGCGCGGCCGGAGTCGAGCTTCAAGGACGTCACGCCCGTCCTGCAGGTGGACAATGTGAGCGTCAGCTACGGCAAGGCCCAGGCCCTGCAGGGCGCCTCCATCCACGTCCACGAGGGCGAGTTCGTGTCGGTGGTGGGGCTCAACGGCGCGGGCAAGACGACGCTGTTCAACGCCATCTCCGGCCTGGTGCCCTATGCCGGGGAGATCCGCTGGGAGGGGAAACCGCTCAAGGCCCTGAGCCCGGCGGCCATCGCCCGCACAGGCCTCGTCCAGTGCCCCGAGACGCGCGAACTCTTCGGCGACATGAGCGTGCGCGAGAACCTGGACCTGGGCGGCCATTTCCTCCCGCCGAAGGAGCGCGAGGAGCGGCTTGAGTGGCTTCTGGAGCTCTTCCCCATCCTGCGCGCCCGCCGCGCCCAGATGTCGCGGACCCTGAGCGGCGGCGAGCAGCAGATGCTCGCCATCGCCCGCGCGCTCATGATGAAGCCGCGCCTCCTGATCCTGGACGAGCCCACCCTGGGTCTCGCCCCGGTGATCCTCGAGACGCTGTCCAAGGCGCTGGAGAAACTGCGCGCGACCACGCCGATCTCGGTGCTGCTCGGAGAGCAGAACGTCACCTTCGCGCTGCCGCACGCGGACCGGGTCTACGTGCTCGACCACGCCCGCATCGCCTGGGAGGGGCCCCCCGGCCGCTTCGAGGCGGAAGCGGCCGCGACCTATCTCTGACGGGCCGGCGACCGCCCCGAACGTCCGGTCTCCTCTCGCCGTCATCCCCGGGCTTGTCCCGGGGATCCGCGCGGGACGGCTGCGACGTGGAGGGCCGGGACGAGCCCGGCCATGACGGGGAGGAAACAAATGAAAAAGGCCCCCGTCGCCGGGGGCCTTTCGCGTTCGGGCGCGAGCCTCGGCTCAGCGCTGGTTGATCGACACGTACTCGCGCGTGGGCGCTCCCGTGTAGAGCTGGCGCGGACGGCCGATGCGCTGGGACGGATCCTCGATCATCTCCTTCCACTGGGCGATCCAGCCCACCGTGCGGGCCACGGCGAACAGCACCGTGAACATGGAGGTGGGGAAGCCCATCGCCTTGAGCGTGATGCCCGAGTAGAAGTCGATGTTCGGGTATAGCTTCTTCTCGATGAAGTACTCGTCGTGCAGCGCGATGCGCTCGAGCTCGATGGCGACGTCCAGCAGCGGATCGTCCTTGATGCCGAGCTCGTTCAGCACCTCGTGCGTCGTCTTCTGCATGATCTTGGCGCGCGGGTCGTAGTTCTTGTAGACCCGGTGGCCGAAGCCCATGAGGCGGAACGGATCGTTCTTGTCCTTGGCCCGGGCGATGAACTGCGGGATGCGCTCCACCGAGCCGATCTCCTCCAGCATCTTGAGCGCCGCCTCGTTGGCGCCGCCATGCGCCGGGCCCCACAGGCAGGCTACGCCGGCCGCGATGCAGGCGAACGGGTTGGCCCCGGAAGAGCCGGCCAGCCGCACCGTCGACGTGGAGGCGTTCTGCTCATGGTCCGCATGCAGGATGAAGATGCGGTCAAGGGCGCGCGACAGCACCGGATTGACCTTGTAGTCCTCACACGGAACGGCGAAGCACATCTTCAGGAAATTCGACGTGTAATCGAGGTCGTTCTGCGGATAGATGAACGGCTGGCCGATGGAATACTTGTAGGCCATCGCCGCCAGGGTCGGCATCTTGGCGACCATGCGCATGCTGGCGACCATGCGCTGCTGCGGGTCGGAGATATCCGTCGAGTCGTGGTAGAAGGCCGAGAGCGCGCCCACGCTCGCCACCATCACCGCCATCGGATGCGCATCCCGGCGGAAGCCCTGGAAGAACCGCATCATCTGCTCGTGCACCATCGTGTGGCGCGTGACGCGGTAGTCGAAGTCGGCCTTCTGGGCGGCGGTGGGCAACTCCCCGTAGAGCAGCAGGTAGCAGGTCTCGAGAAAGTCGCCGTGCTCGGCCAGCTGCTCGATGGGGTAGCCGCGATACAGCAGCACGCCCTCGTCGCCGTCGATATAGGTGATCTTCGACTCGCAGCTCGCCGTGGAGGTGAAACCGGGATCGTAGGTGAACATCCCGGTCTGGGCATACAGCTTGCTGATGTCCATGACGTCCGGGCCGATCGAACCGGATTTGACGGGGAACTCTACGGTCTTTCCGGCGGCAGACAGGGAGGCAGGAGCGCTCATGGGCGATTTTCCTTCGGCCAAGACGTCAAGGCGAGGCAGCCGCTGCCGGAGCTAGGGCGCCCGGGCCGCGACGGCGAGATCAGGCGGCTCGCGAGGGTCCGGATTTGCCCTCATCTCAGGGGCTTCCCGTCACCATCGCAGTGAGTTCGCTAGAAGTCTTGCGCTTGCTATCGCAATTGCGAAGGGCGTTCAACCACACCGAAAGTCGGGCGGCTGCGCGCGGAGCGCGCCCCTCGCAACCGGTCAGGCCTTGGCGGCCTGATCCTCCAGCCGGGCCAGGCTTTCTTCGCGCCCCAGCACGGCCATGACGTCGAACAGCCCGGGCGACGTCGACCGGCCGGTCAGCGCCGCGCGCAGCGGCTGAGCCACCTGGCCGAGCTTGGCCCCGGTCTCCTCCGCAAAGGCGCGGACGGCGCCTTCCGTGGACGCCGCCGTCCACTCGGGGAGCGCCTTCAGCGCCGGCAAGAGGGCCGCGACGCGGGCTCGCCCGCCGTCGGCCAGCAACTGCTCGGCCTTTGGCTCGAAGCTGAGCGGACGCTGGGCGTACAGGTAATAGGCGCTGTCGATGAGCTCGACGAGAGTCTTGGCGCGCTCCTTGAGGCCGGGCATGGCGGCCACGAACTTCGCTCGCAGTTCGGGAGACAGCTGCGCCGGGGCGCCCTTGGCGGGACCGACCTCCGGAAGGATCACTTCGATCGCCTTCACGAGCTCTTCGTCGGAGCTCGCCCGCATGTAGTGGCCGTTCAGGTGCTCCAGCTTGGCGAAGTCGAAGCGCGCCGGAGAGCGGCCCACGCCTGACAGGTCGAAAGCAGCGATCATCTCCTCCGTGGAGAAGAACTCCTGGTCGCCGTGGCTCCAGCCGAGCCGGACCAGATAGTTGCGCAGCGCCGCGGGCAGGTAGCCCAGCGAGCGGTACGCGTCGACGCCGAGCGCCCCATGGCGCTTGGAAAGCTTCGCCCCATCCGGCCCGTGAATGAGCGGGATATGCGCAAACATGGGGATGTCCCAGCCGCAGGCCTGGTAAATCTGGGTCTGGCGGGCTGCGTTGGTCAGGTGGTCGTCGCCGCGAATGACGTGCGTGACCGCCATGTCGTGGTCGTCCACCACGACCGCGAGCATGTAGGTGGGCGTACCGTCGGAGCGGAGCAGCACCAGGTCGTCCAGGTCTTTGTTCTGCCAGGTCACGCGGCCCTGGACCTGGTCGTCGACCACGGTCTCACCCTCGGTGGGCGCCTTGAGGCGGATCACCGGCTTCACGCCGGCCGGAGCCTCGCTGGGGTCGCGGTCGCGCCAGCGGCCGTCGTAGCGCATGGGCTTGCCGGCCGCGCGCGCGGCCTCGCGCATCTCCTCGAGCTCCTGCGGGCTCGCGTAGCAGTAGTAGGCCTTGCCCTCGGCCAGAAGCTTCTCGGCCACCTCGCGATGCCGTGCGGCGCGCGCGAACTGGTACACGACGTCGCCGTCCCAGGTGATCCCGAGCCACTGCAGACCGTCCAGGATGGCGGCGATCGCCGCCTCGGTGGAGCGTTCGCGGTCCGTGTCCTCGATGCGCAGCAGCATCTTGCCGCCGAAGCGCTTGGCGTAGAGCCAGTTGAACAGCGCGGTGCGGCCGCCCCCGATATGCAGGAAGCCGGTCGGCGAGGGGGCGAAGCGGGTCACGACGGGTGCGGACATCGGGTGAACGTCTCGAGAAAGAGGTGGCGGACGATGCAACTGCCCGTCGCTGGTCCGCAAGAGGCGGTGCTGTAGCATCAATGCCCGGCAAGGTTAAGGGCCGGGCGCAGGGCTTTCGAAATGGGGCGGGGCGGTACGTCGGCGGACCGTGCGCGCGCGGTCGCGCAGGCGTTGCGGGCCGGCCGGCTGGTCGGCGGCGCGGGCGCTCTTCCGTCGCTCGGCGAGGCGCTTGCGGCCGGCGGCGCGGGCCTGCGCCGCTTGTTCGAGCGCGAGGCCGAGGAGCGCCGCCTTTTCCTGTGGCTCCCGGCGGCGCTGGGCCTCGGGGTGCTGCTCTATTTCGCCGCGGACCAGGAGCCAGCCCTTTGGGCGCCCGCGCTCGCCTGCGCGCTGGCGGCCGCCGCGGCGCTGAAGTTGTCGTCCCGCTCGCGTCTGGGCTTCGTGGCCGCGGTTGGCGTCACCGCCGTGTTCGCGGGTTTCGTGGCTGCGGCGTCGCGAACGCGCCTGGTGGCCGCGCCCGCGCTGGAGCGGGTTCGCGTGGGCAAGCTCACCGGCTTCGTGGAGGCCGCCGAGACGCGGATGGCCGGGGGGCGGCTGATGATCCGCGTCCTGTCGCTGGAGGGGCTCGCGCCTGACAAGATCCCCTACCGTGTCCGGGTGACGACGCCCAATCGCCCGTCCGTGAAGCCCGGGGACGCCATTCGCGCCACCGCGCGCCTCCTGCCGCCGCCCGAGCCGTCGCGCCCCGGTGGCTACAACTTCGCCCGGGACGCGTATTTCGGCGCCATCGGGGCGGTAGGGTCTCTGGCCGGCAAGATCGAGCTCGAGCCCGGCGCGCCCGAGCCGCCGGCAGACCTGCGCCTGCTCGCCGCCGTCGACCGCGCTCGCAATGATATGACCGAGCGCATCGCCCGCAGCATCGGTGGAGCGGCCGGCGGCGTCGCCGCGGCGCTCGTCACGGGCAAGCGGGGCCTGATCCCAGAAGACGCCAACGACGACCTGCGCGCGGCAGGGATCTATCACGTGGTGTCGATCTCCGGGCTCCATCTGGTGCTCGCCGCCGGCATGGTGTTCTGGATTGTCCGCGCCGCGCTGGCCTTGTCGCCCGGCATGGTGCTTGGCCGGCCCATCAAGAAGTGGGCCGCCGCCTGCGCCATGGTTGCGGGGACGGGCTATACCGTGTTCGCCGGCGGCGATGTGGCCACGGTGCGCTCGCTGGTGATGACGCTCGTGCTCCTCGGCGCGATCCTGGTGGACCGGCCGGCGCTGTCCATGCGCAATCTGGCGATCGCCGCCATCCTGATCCTCCTGATCGAGCCGGAATCCGTCCTGGCGCCGGGGTTCCAGATGTCCTTCGCCGCGGTCGCGGCGCTCATCGCGGTGTTCGAGCGCCCGGGCCAGTCCGGGGCCGACCCGGAGGCGGGGACATTCACCGGGCTTGGCCTGCCCGAGCCCAAGGCCAGGCAGGCGCCACCGGGCGGCTGGCTCGCCCGGCTCGCGCGGGCCTTTCGCCATCATCTCGTGGGAACAGTGCTTTCCACGCTTGTGGCGGAGGCCGCCACGGGAGCCTACGGCCTCTATCATTTCCAGCGCTACACGCCCTTCGGGCTCGTGGGCAACGCGCTCACCTTGCCCCTGGTGTCGCTGATCATCATGCCGGCCGCCCTGCTTGGGGCGGTCGCCTATCCATTCGGCTGGGATGGCCCCGTCTGGCAGGCCATGGGATGGGGCGTGGAGGGCATGCTTCGCATCGCCGCCAAGGTGCGATCCTGGCCCGGCTCGACGCAGGCCATGCCCGCCTTCGGGGTGGGCGCCGTCCTCCTGCTCACGCTCGCGATCCTGTGGCTGACCCTGTGGCGTACCGGCCTGCGCTGGGGCGGTCTCGCCTTCGCCGCGGCCGGGATCGGGTTGGCCGGCAACGCCCACGCGCCAGACATCGTGGTCGCGCGTGACGGCAGGGCCCTTGCGGTCCGGGCTTCCGATGGGCGCCTGGCCATCGTGGGACGCCAGGCCGGCGCATTCGTCACCGAGCAGTGGCTCAGGGCCGATGGCGACATGCGCGATCCAGGCGACCCCTCGCTGGGCGCTCCTGTTCGCTGTGACCCGCAGGGTTGCGTGGTGCGGCTCCCGGATGGCCGCGCCGTGTCCCAGGCGCTCAGCCCGATGGCATTCGAGGATGACTGCCGCCGGGCTGCCGTCATCGTGACGCCGCTGACGGCGCCTGCCTGGTGCGACAGGCCTCTCGTTCTCGATCGCAAGCGGCTTCAGGCGAGCGGAGCCACGGCGCTCACCGCCATGGCCGAGGGCTTCACGGCCGCGACGGAGCGCAGTGACCTGCGCGACCGCCCCTGGCTGCCGCGCCGGCCGTCTCCACCCCCTCCAGCAGATCGCGCGAAGGGATCACCAGCGCCAGCCAAGCCCGAACAAAGCGCACAGGCGGCGGCCCCGGGACCGTCGAAGACCAGCCGCGCCGCTCCCGACCCGGCGCAGCCGCAATCCGGAGAAGATGGCGAGGAAGACGCCTTCGCGCCCGACCGCTGACCGCGCCCGCCCGCTCGCGGACGCGAGCCTCTCCGGCGCGTGGCCTCACCCCGCGAAGGTAGCCCCGCCGGCGGTAGCCTCAGTACTTCCGGACCAGGCTCACGAGCTTGCCCTGGATCCGGACGCGATCCGGCCCGAGCACGCGCGTCTCATAGGCCGGGTTGGCCGCCTCGAGCGCGATGGACGACCCTTTCCGCCGCAGGCGCTTCAGGGTCGCCTCTTCGTCATCGATCAGCGCGACGATGATGTCCCCGTTGTCGGCGTTCTCCTGCTTGCGGATCACCACCGTGTCGCCGTCCAGGATGCCGGCCTCGATCATGGAGTCGCCCCGCACCTCGAGCGCGTAGTGCTCGCCCGTGGACAGCAGGTCCGGGGGCAGGCTGATCGTGTGCGAGCGCGACTGGATGGCCGAGATTGGCGTGCCCGCCGCGATCCGCCCCATGACCGGGATCGCCACGTTCTGGTTGGCCTCCTCGGACGGGGTGATCTTGGCGCGCACCTTGCCGAGGTTGCCTTCGATCACGCTGGGATTGAACTTGCCCCGCGGCGTCGGGGTCGGCAGCGCCTGCTCGGGCATCCGGACCACCTCGATGGCCCGCGCCCGGTTGGGTAGCCGGCGAATGAAGCCGCGCTCCTCGAGAGCCATGATGAGCCGGTGGATGCCCGACTTGGACCGGAGGTCCAGCGCCTCCTTCATCTCGTCGAAGGAGGGCGGCACGCCGTCCTCGCGCAGGCGGTCGTGGATGAAGCGCAGGAGTTCGTGCTGCTTTCGGGTCAACATCGGCGGTCAGGCCCCGCTGCAGGATGCGCCGACGGCCTTGCAGCCGACTCATCCAAAACAAATCACGAACAAACCATACATGTTCGATCTCTGTTCCGCAATGGCGCCGAGCGCCTTGTTTGCGATTGGGGCGTCTTCTCGTAGCGGCGGCTGCATCGGGAAGATCCCACCCAGTGGCCGAGCGGGCGAACCCGGCCGCCCCGGGGCAGGCCGGCCGCTTAAAGCCGCACGATCCGGCAGGGATCTCCCGCCCGGGCGGCCGGCGCATGCGGGGGGCGCACGATCAGGCAGTCGGCCTCGGCCAGGAGGCGCAGCATGGACGAGTCCTGCCGCCCGAAGGCGACGGCGCGCAGGGCGCCTTCCGCGTCGCGCTCCAGCCGGGCGCGCAGGTAATCCTGGCGTGAGTCGTTGGCGCGAAGCTCCGCGCCGAGCACGGCCGGCTCGCTGGGATCCTCCGCCGCATGGGGATCGCCCTGCAGGGCCCGCAGCAGCGGCAGCAGGAACAGCCGCCCGCACACGATGGACGAGACAGGATTCCCGGGCAGCCCCAGGATCGCCATGGACTCGAGCCGGCCGAAGATCAGCGGCTTGCCGGGTCGCATGGCGATGCGCCAGAAGCCGAGCTCCATGCCCCGGCGGGCGAGGGCGGACTGCACCAGGTCATGGTCGCCCACGGAGGCGCCTCCGAGCGTGACCAGCACGTCGGCGCCGGCCTCCACGGCCCGCGTAATGGCGGCTTCCAGCGCGGCGAAGGTGTCCCCCGCGATCCCGAGGTCGAGCGGAATCCCGCCGGCCCGGCGGACGAGGCCTGCGAGCGCGTAGGTATTGGAGGCCACGATCTGGTCCGGCCGGGCCTCCTCGCCCGGGCGCACCAACTCGTCCCCGGTCGCCAGGATGCCCACGCGGGGCGCCCGACGCACGCGCACGCGCGCGTGCCCCATGGCGGCCGCCAGCGCGACCGTGCGCGGCGCCAATCGCAGGCCCGCGGGCAGGATGGCCTCGCCCTCGCGGAAATCCAGCCCCGCCGGGCGGACGAACTGCCCCGGCTGCGGCGCCACGTTCACGGTCACGAGCCCATCCGCAGCCGTGGCGTTCTCCTGGATGAGGATCGCGTCGGCCCCCTCCGGCACTGGCGCCCCGGTGAAGATGCGCACCGCCTGGGCTGGCCCGACCGAGCCCGGGAAGGCGCGACCCGCCGGGGCCTCGCCGATGACCGCCAGGCTCGCGCCCGCCTGGGCGTCCGTGGCGCGAACCGCATATCCGTCCATGGCGGAAGCGGGGAAGGGCGGCTGCGTGCGCAGCGCACGCAAGGGCTCGGCCAGCGTGCGCTCATGCGCGTCGGCCACTGACACGTCCTCGGCCGGCAAGGGCTCGCGGGCGGCGGACAGCACGCGCGCCAGCGCCTCGTCCACAGACAGAAGCGGTTCGGAAGCGGCCATGCGGTCCTCGCTGCGTGTCAGTCTGCGGCGCGCCAGGAGCCGGACTTGCCGCCCTCTTTCTCCAGCAGGCGGACGCCCTCGATGCGCATGCCGCGGTCGGCGGCCTTCACCATGTCGTAGATCGTGAGGCAGGCGACCGACACGGCGGTCAGCGCCTCCATCTCAACGCCGGTCTGGCCGGAGACCTTGACCGTCGCGGTCACGCGCACGCCGGGCAGGGCGTCATCCAGCGCGAGGTCCACCGCGACCTTGGACACCATCAGCGGATGGCAGAGCGGGATCAGCTCGTGCGTCTTCTTGGCGGCCATGACGCCGGCCACGCGGGCCACGCCGAGCACGTCGCCCTTCTTGGCGTCCCCGGCCCGGATCAGCGCCACCGTTTCGGGCAGCATCACCACCCGGCCTTCCGCCACGGCAACCCGCGAGGAGACGGCCTTCTCGGAGACGTCGACCATGCTGGCCGCGCCGCTGGCGTCGATATGGGTGAGCTCGCTCATGCCGCGCCGGCCTGGGCGGCGTCCCCGAACAGCAGCGCCCGCGTCGCGGCGGCCACATCCGCCTGCCGCATCAGGCTCTCGCCGACCAGGAACGCGTAGATGCGCGACGCCTGCAGCCGCTGCACGTCGTCATGGGTGAAGATCCCGCTCTCGCCCACGATGATGCGGTCGGCCGGGATGCGCTTCGCAAGCTCCTCCGACACCGCGAGGCTCACCTCGAAGGTCCGCAGGTTGCGATTGTTGATGCCGACGAGCTTGGTGCCGAGCGGCAGGGCCCGCTCGAGCTCGGCGGCGTCATGCACCTCGACCAGCACGTCCATGCCGAGCGCATGGGCGGTGTCGGTCAGCAGCTTCGCGGCGTCGTCGGACAGGCTCGCCATGATGACCAGGATGCAGTCCGCCCCCCAGGCGCGGGCCTCGAACACCTGGTAGGGCTCGAACAGAAAGTCCTTGCGCAGCGCCGGCAGGCCCGAGGCCTCGCGCGCGGCGGACAGAAATTCCGGCCTTCCCCCGAACGAGGGCTCGTCGGTCAGCACCGACAGGCAGGTCGCGCCACCCTGGGCGTAGGCCTTGGCCAGGGAGGGCGGGTCGAAGTCGGGCCGGATCAGGCCTTTCGACGGGCTGGCCTTCTTGATCTCGGCGATCAACGCCGGGCGTCCGGCGGCCAGATGGGCCTCGATCGCCCGTACGAAGCCGCGCGGCGGAGCGGCCTCGCGCGCCTGTCGCTCGATCTCGGACGGGGAGACGCGCGCCTTGGCCGCCGCGATCTCCTGGCGCTTGTAGGCTTCGATCTTGGCGAGGATGTCCGACATGGCGCTTAGTCGTTGGAGGCTGCGACAAGCCGGTCAAGCACCGATTTGACCGCTCCCGAGTCCAGCGCCCTTTGCGCCATGGTGGCGCCTTCCAGCAGGGAGGCCGCCTTGCCCGCCACCACGAGGCCGGCGGCGGCGTTCAGCACGGCGATATCGCGATAGGGCGTCTTCTCGCCGAACACCACCGCGCGCAGCGCGGCCGCGTTGTGGTCGGCCTCGCCGCCCTTCAGATCCTGCGGCCGCGCCCGCTCCAGGCCGGCCTCCTCGGGCGTGATCACGAAGCGGCGGGTTTCGCCGTTCTCCAGCGCCACGACGGCCGTTTCGCCCGTCGTGGTGATCTCGTCGAGGCCGTCGCGGCCATAAACGACCCAGACGCGCTCCGAGCCCATCACCTTGAGGGTGTCAGCGATCGGCTGCAGCCAGCTTTCGGAGAAAACGCCCAGCACCTGGCGCTTCACGCCGGCGGGATTCGAGAGCGGGCCGAGGATGTTGAAGATGGTGCGCGTGCCGAGCTCCACGCGCACCGGGGCGACATGGCGCATGGAGGCGTGGTGGGTCGGCGCGAACATGAAGCCGACGCCGGCTTCGGCGATGCAGTGGGTCACCTTCTCGGGCTCGAGGCCGACCTTGACGCCGAGAGCCATGAGCACGTCAGCCGCGCCGGACTTCGAAGAGGCCGCCCGGTTGCCGTGCTTGGCGACCGGCACGCCGCAGGCCGCGACGATCATGGCGGCCAGCGTGGAGACGTTGTAGCTGCCCGAGTTGTCGCCGCCGGTGCCGACGATGTCGATGGCGTCCTTCGGCGCCTGCACCCGCAGCATCTTGGCCCGCATGGTGGAGACCGCGCCGGCGATCTCGTCCACAGTCTCGCCGCGCACGCGCAGCGCCATCAGGAAGGCGCCCGTCTGGGCCAGCGTCGACCCGCCCGACAGGATGGTGTCGAAGGCGTGCTCGGCTTCCTCGCGCGACAGGGGGCTGCCGGCCGCGACCTTGGCGAGAATGGGCTTGAAGGCGTCCATGGCGAGGCTCCGCAGCGGCTCAGGCGACGGCCCGCCCGCGTCTCGTCTTATTCCATTCGGATGCGAGGTCGAGGAAATTCTTGAGGATCGTCAGCCCGTGCTCGGACTGGATGCTCTCCGGGTGAAACTGCACGCCGTGCACCGGCAGGCTCTTGTGCGAGAGCCCCATCACGAGCCCATCCTCGCTCTCGGCCGTGACCGCGAGGTCGCCCGGAAAGCTGTCCCGGTTCACGACAAGGGAATGGTAGCGCGTCGCCCGGAACGGCCCGTTGATGCCGCGAAACACCGCCTGGCCCCGGTGATGGATGGTCGACACCTTGCCGTGCATCGGCAACGGCGCGCGCACCACGTCGCCACCGAACGCCTGTCCCATGGCCTGCAGCCCGAGGCACACGCCGAAGATCGGGATCTCCCCCGCGGCCTTGTCGATCACGTCCAGGATGATGCCGGAGTCGCTCGGCGTGCCCGGCCCGGGCGACAGCACGATCGCATCCGGCGCGCCGGCCAACACTTCGCGGGTGGTCACCTGGTCGTTGCGCACCACCCTGACTTTGGCCCCGAGCTTGCCGAGGTCGTGGTAGAGGTTCCAGGTGAAGCTGTCGTAGTTGTCGATCAGGGTGACGGCTGTCATCGCATGGGTCCGGCTGCGCGCGTTTCTTTTCGGCGAGCGGGCAGGGCGCGTCAAGGCGGCGCCCTCGATCCCTTCTCCCCGGTGCGGAGAGAAGGTGGCGCGCAGCGCCGGATAAGGGGCCGGTGCTAATGGCGTCGAGACGGGCGGCCTGGCTAGCCCCTCACCCCAGCCCTCTCCCCGTGCCGGGGAGAGGGGGCCGGTTCGCGCCCGCGGCGCCGGTTGATCCCTTCTCCCCGGCACGGGGAGAAGGTGGCGCGAAGCGCCGGATGAGGGGCCACATGCGCCATCAAGCTTCTGTCAGCCGAGCATAGATCGTGTCCAACACGCTCTGCATGTGCTGGAGCGCCTCATGGTTCCAAAACCGCAACACACTGTAGCCCGCGTCTCGAAGCGCAGCGTCGCGGACGGCGTCCCGTCAGCTTGCAGCGTGCTGGGACCCATCAAGTTCGATGATCAGGCGCGCCTCGCGGCAGCAAAAGTCGGCGATGTAAGGTCCGATCGGCTCCTGTCGTACGAACTTGAATCCCACCATCCGCCGATCGCGCAACTGCATCCAGAGCTTGCGCTCCGCATCGGTCATGTCGCGACGCAGTCGCCGTGCGCGCCCGATCTGCTGCCTGGAATGCCCCCGCATGATAGAATGCTGTGGCGGACTGGCCTCGCAGGCCACGCATCACGGCGCGAGTGCAGTTGTATTTTATGCGTCTCGGCCCCTCACCCCAGCCCTCTCCCCGTGCCGGGAACAGGGGGCCGGCTCGCGTTCGCGGCGCCGGATGAGGGCGACCGCCCACCAAAGGGCGCCTGTTACCATTCGTCATTCAATGTGATTTTGCGCGAAGCAGGCGTAAGCCTTAAGCACAGGCTTATCGATAATGGCCAGGGGAGCAGAGGCATGTGCGGCATCGTCGGGATTCTGGGGACGTCTTCCGTCGCGCCCATGATCGTGGACGGCCTGAAGCGCCTGGAATACCGGGGATATGACTCGGCCGGCGTCGCCACCCTGGAGAATGGCCATCTCGAGCGCCGCCGCGCCGAAGGCAAGCTGCGCAACCTGGAAGCCCGGCTGCGCGAACAGCCGCTGAGCGGGACGATCGGCATCGGCCACACGCGCTGGGCCACCCACGGCAAGCCGACCGAGCGCAACGCCCATCCCCACGCCACCGACAAGCTGGCCGTGGTCCACAACGGCATCATCGAGAATTTCCGCGAGCTGCGCGAGGAGCTGGAGCGCGACGGCGTGCGCTTCGACTCCGAGACCGACACCGAGGTCGTCGCCCAGTACGTCTCCCGCGAGATGCGCCGCACCAATGATCCCGTCGCGGCCGTCGCCGCCTCGCTGCCCCGCTTCCGGGGCGCCTTCGCGCTGGGCTTCGTGTTCGACGGCCAGGACGATCTCCTGATCGGCGCCCGCCGCGGCGCGCCGCTGGCCATCGGCTGGGGCGACGGCGAGATGTACCTGGGCTCGGACGCCCTGGCGCTCGCGCCCTTCACGGACACCATCACCTACCTGGAGGACGGCGACTGGGCGATCCTGCGCCGCGGCGGCGCGGAGATTCGCGACGAGGCCAACGAGATCGTGGAGCGGCCCAGGCAGAAGACCACCGCCGGCGCCTTCCTGGTCGACAAGGGCGCGCACAAGCACTTCATGGCGAAGGAAATCCACGAGCAGCCGGAAGTGGTGGGCCGCACCCTGGCCCACTACCTGGACATGGCCACCGGCCGCGTCCGGCTGCCGTTCGAGACGCCGTTCGACTGGAAGGACCTCGACCGGCTCACCATTTCCGCCTGCGGCACCGCCTATATCGCGGGCCTGATCGGGAAGTACTGGTTCGAGCGCTTCGCCCGGCTGCCGGTGGAGATCGACGTCGCCTCCGAGTTCCGCTACCGCGAGGCTCCATTGCCCAGGAAGGGGCTGGCGCTGTTCATCTCCCAGTCGGGAGAGACGGCCGACACCCTGGCGAGCCTGCGCTACGCCAAGGAGAACGGCCAGAAGATCCTCTCCGTGGTCAACGTGCCCACCTCCTCCATCGCCCGCGAGAGCGACGTGGTCGCCCCGACGCTGGCCGGCCCCGAGATCGGCGTCGCCTCCACCAAGGCGTTCACCTGTCAGTTGACCGTGCTCGCTTGCCTCGCCGTGGCGGCCGGCCTGGAGCGTGGCACGCTGTCCGAGGCGGAGGGCCTGCGGCTCGTCACCGAGCTCATCGCCGCGCCCGGCCTGATCGCCGAGGCGCTGAAGCACGAGCACGCCATCGAGCACGTCGCCCGCGACATCTCGAAGGTCACCGACGTGCTCTACCTGGGCCGCGGCACGAGCTACCCCATGGCGCTGGAAGGCGCCCTGAAGCTCAAGGAGATCTCCTACATCCATGCCGAGGCCTACGCCGCCGGCGAGCTGAAGCACGGCCCCATCGCGCTCATTGACGAGACCATGCCGGTGATCGTCATCGCCCCGCGAGACGCGATCTACGAGAAGACCGTCTCCAACATGCAGGAAGTCGCCGCCCGCGGCGGACGCATCGTGCTGATTTCCGACGAGCACGCGGCGGCCGAATCCGGCCTCGCGGGGCTGGAGACCGTCGTCATGCCGAACATGGGCCCCGACTTCGCGCCCATCGTCTACGCCGTCCCGGTCCAGCTGCTCGCCTATTACGCCGCCGTGGCGCTGGGCAAGGACGTCGACCAGCCGCGCAACCTCGCGAAGTCGGTCACGGTGGAGTAGGGCGGGGCCTCCTCGGCTCGTTTGCCACCTGGAGCCTTCCCTCTCCGTCATGGCCGGGCTCGTCCCG
>NZ_PVZS01000012.1 GCF_003004785.1 Alsobacter soli | reverse complement strand
GCCGCCCTCGGTGGAGACCACGAAGGCGACGCGCGAGGTGGCGCGGTCCACCAGCATCGAGAGGTAGAATTCCTTCTCGATGAGCGAGCCGTCCTCGACGTAAACGCGGTTCACCTGCTTGCCGGCGGGGCCGGTCTGCACGGTGACCAGCGTCTTGCCCAGCATCTGACCGATGAACTGCTTCGCCTCCTCGGGCGAGCGGGCCAGGCGGACGCCGCCCTTTTCGCCGGCCTCGGGCTCCTTGAAGGAGCCCTTGCCGCGTCCGCCGGCGTGGATCTGGGACTTCACGACCCAGACGGGGCCGCGCAGCTGTCGGATGGCGGCGTCGGCGTCGTCCAGCTTGAGAACCGGCGCGCCGTTGGGGACGGGAACGCCGAACTCGCGGAGCAGGCTCTTGGCCTGGTATTCGTGGATGTTCATGGCGACCTCGCTGAGGGGTCGGGGGATGAAAAGGCTACACCTCTCCCGTCATGCCCGGGCGTGTTCCCGGGCATCCACGCGGCAGCTTCGCCGAGGCCGTGGATGGCCGGGACGCACCCGGCCATGACGGAGAGAGGGAGCGGCTTACTTTTTGCCGAGCAGACCCGCGGCGCGGGCCCACTTGTACTTGGCGCCCAGCACCTCGACCGGGGTCTCGGTGGTGTAGGGATAGGCCACCACGCCGCGGTCGTAGAGGTACTGGCAGGCTTCCTCGACCTGCACGTCGCCGACCAGCGAGGCCACCACCGGCTTGTCGATGCCCTTGGCGCGGAACTCCTCGACGACCTCGCCCACGAGCTGGGCGAAGACCATCGGGGGGGTCACGATCGTGTGCCAGTAGCCCAGGATGAGCGAGTGGATGCGATCGTCCTCGAGGCCGAGGCGGATGGTGTTCTGGTAGGTCTTCGGCGGCTCGCCGCCCGTGATATCGACCGGGTTGCCGGCCGCGCCGAACGGCGGGATGAACTTGCGGAAGGCCGCGTCGAGGTCCTCCGGCATCTTCATCAGGGTGAGGCCGTTGTCGAAGCAGGCGTCGGACAGGAGCACGCCCGAGCCGCCCGCGCCGGTGATGATGACGACGTTCTCGCCCTTCGGGGTCGGCAGCACCTGCAGGCCGCGGGCGAACTCCAGCATGGAGCGCAGGCTCGGGGCGCGGATGACGCCCGCCGCCTTGAGCACGTCGTCATAGATCTTGTCGTTGCCGGCCAGCGCGCCCGTGTGGGACGCGGCGGCGCGGGCGCCGTAGGCGGTGCGGCCCGCCTTCAGCATGATCACCGGCTTCTTCTTGGAGACACGCGAGGCGACCTCGGCGAAGGAGCGGCCGTCCTTCAGGTCCTCGCAGTGCATGGCGATGGCCTGGGTGTTCGGGTCCTGCTCGAAGAAGGTGAGCAGGTCGTCCTCGTCCAGGTCCGACTTGTTGCCGAGGCCGACGATGGCCGACACGCCCATCTTGGTGGAGCGGGCGAAGCCGATGATCGACATGCCCACGCCGCCCGACTGGGACGACAGCGCCGCCTTGCCCTTCACGTCGAAGGCCGTGCAGAACGTCGCGCAGAGGTTCTCCGGCGTGTAGTAGAAGCCGTAGATGTTCGGGCCCATGATGCGGACATTGTGCTTGCGGGCCATGGCCAGCAGCTCGTCCTGCAGGGGCTGGTTATCGGTCTCGGCGAAGCCCGAGGGGATCATGACGGCGCCGGGCACGCCCTTCTGGCCGACCTCGTCCATGGCGGCGACGCACAGGTGCGCCGGCACCGCAAAGACCGCCACGTCGACTTCGCCCTGGTAGTCCTTGATCGACTTGTACGCCTTGATGCCCATGATCTCGTCGGCCTTCGGGTGGACCGGCACGATCTGGCCCTTGTAGCCGCCGTTGATCAGGTTCTTCATCACCGAGTTGCCGATCTTGCCGGTCTCGTTCGACGCGCCGATCACCGCCACCGCCTTGGGGTGGAAGATGCGGTTCATGGCCTTGAGGATCTCGTCCTGGTTCGGACGATAGCGCTGCGTGTGAGCCTCGAAGTCGCAAACGATGCGGGCGTCGACGGCGGTTGCGCCCTTGGAGGTCGCGAAGACCGGGTTCAGGTCGAGCTCGTTGATCTCCGGGAAGTCCTCGAGCAGGGCCGAGACGTTCACCAGGATCTTGGCGACGGCGTTGCGATCGATCGGCTCGGAGCCGCGCACGCCGTTCAGCATCTCCTGCGCCTTGATGCTGTTCAGCATGTCGAGCGCCGGCTCCTGGGTGACCGGAGCGAGGCGGAAGGTGAGGTCCTTGAGGACCTCGACGAGCACGCCGCCGAGGCCGAAGGCGACCAGCTTGCCGAAGGACGGGTCGGTGATGGCGCCGACCAGGGTCTCCACGGCGCCCGAGGGCAGCATCTGCTGAACCTGAATGCCCTCGATCTTGGCGTCTGCCTTATAGGCGCGGCAGTTGGTGAGGATCTTGTCGTAGGCGGCGCGGGCCTCTTCGGCCGACTTCACGCCGACGATGACGCCGCCGGCGTCCGTCTTGTGCAGGATGTCGGCGGAGACGATCTTCATCACCACCGGGAAGCCCATGCCGGTCGCGAGGGTCACGGCCTGGTCGGACGTGGTGGCGAGGCCCTCCTGCGGGAGCGGGATCTGATAGGCGTCGCAGACGCGCTTGGCCTCGGGCGCGGTGAGGGCCGTGCGGCCACTCGCCTTCACCTCCTCGAGCACCTTGCGCACTGCCGCTTTGTCGAAGCTCATGGTGTCCTCCCGTCGGACCTATTTTCGATCGTTTTGCGGTCGGCCCAGGGGCGCCGACTCGCCTCGCGCGCCGCTCCTTGTGAAGCTGGTCAACGCTGGTGCTTGGTATTTGGCATGCCAAGGACACACGCTGTCAAGGGGGGTCCCGGCGGGTTTTTCAGGCGCCGGAGCCGAACGGCTCGGCAACGCCCCGAGAGGCGCGATTCTGTTGCAGCGCACCAATAAAGAGGAAGGGCCGGACTTCCCCTCGGAAGCCCGGCCCTCGCCTTGTTGGAGCCTCGTCAGGCGGGCTGCAGAACCGCCGTCTGGGCCTTGTTGATGACTCCCTTGCGCCAGGGCTTGAGCACCGCGACCGCCAGGATGGAGGCCAGGATATTGGCGCCCGCCGCGATCAGGAACACCGTGTCCCAGCTGTTGGAGGACTGCTGCATGTAGTTGGCGAAGGGCACCAGCAGCGCCGCCGTTCCCTTGGCGGTGTAGAGCAGGCCGGCGTTCGTGGCCGCGTACTTGGAGCCGAAGGTGTCCGTGCAGGTCGACGGGAAGAGGCTGTAGATCTCACCCCAGGCGAAGAACACGAAGCCCGACAGCAGCACGAACCAGACCGGGTCGTGGCCCCAGGCGTAGAGCAGGTAGATGCCGACGCCTTCCATGCCGAAGGCGATGAACATGGTGTTCTCGCGGCCGATCTTGTCGGACACCCAGCCGAAGAACGGGCGGGTCAGGCCGTTCAGGATGCGGTCGATGGAGGCGGCGAAGGTCACCGTGGTCATGGTCAGGCCGATAAGCGTGACGTTGACGGTGTCGATCTTCCAGTCCGCCGCGATGGGCTTCAGGTTGGCGGTGACCATCAGGCCGCCGGCGCCCACGATGACGAACATGAAGTACATCAGCCAGAAGATCGGCTGCTTCAGCACCTCGCCAGGGGCGTAGTTGCGCCGGGTCTGCACGATGTTGGCGTTGGCCACCACGGCGGGGACCTGGCCGGCCTGCGGGGCGAGCAGGAACAGGGCGAGGATGCAGATGATGATGCCCTGGCCGATGCCGAACCAGTAGAAGGTCGCCTGGTAGCCGGAGCCGGCGATCATGGCCTGGATCGGGGCGACCGTGAGCGCCGATCCGGCGCCGAAACCGGCCGCGGTGATGCCGGCCGCCAAGCCGCGCTTGTCCGGGAACCACTTGAGCGCATTGCCCACGCAGGTGCCGTACACGCCGCCGGCGCCGATGCCGGCCACGATCTGACCCAGGTAGAGCATGTTCAGGCTGGTGGCGTAGGAGTTGATCACCCAGCCGATGGCGCAGAAGATGCCGCCGACGAAGACCACGGCGCGGGGGCCATACTTGTCGACGAACCAGCCCTCGATCGGGACGAGCCAGGTCTCGAACAGGACGAAGAGCGTGAAGGCCCACTGGATGGCCGCACGGTCCCACTTAAACGTCTTCTGGATGTCTGGCACAAAGAACGTCCAACCGTATTGCAGGTTGGCGATCATCACCATGGCGGCGACACCCAGCGCGAGCTGGGTCCACCGGTACGCGTCACTGACGCGCGGAGCCGTGGCTCCGCCCTCTGCGTAATTGGTCATTTCCATCCCTCATGCGTTCTTTTGTGACTTGGCGCCACGCATGTAAGGAGGTCAGAGTGGTATATGTTATGCCAACGTGCAAGCGACAAAAAAGCCGGACGCACAGGGCGCCCGGCCTGGAAGTTCTTGGGAGGAGAAGACCGGACCCACGCGCCAGCCTCAGCTTGGCGCGGTGGTCATAACCTTGATCAGAGGCCGAAGGGGCCGACCGCGCCGTTGCGGCGATTGATCTCGCCGACGCGGTTGAGGAACGCGATCACGGAGGCAAGGACGCGATCGAGGAGGGAAGACTGGCGGCGGGCGCCGTACAGAACGTTGGTGGCCATCGGGTGAACTCCAGACAATTGTGAAACTCGCGGGCGGTCCAAGTGGGTCAGCCGCCTTGACCCATTATCTGGCATACCAGACACCAGACCTGTAGTGTGCGGCGCCGCATTCCAGCTGCGCATTTTTTGCAACGCAGCGAAAGTTGAAGTTTCAAAAGGAATTCCACCCAGCGGCTCCGCCGCGTTGACAGCTGGTGTTTGGCATGCCACGAATTTGGCATGCGACGTGCCAGCCCCCACCTTTCCGAAGGTCGCGCATGACCAAGGACGCCAGCGCGCAGGCGAACGGCGAGTCGCGAACGGTCCCGGGAGAAATCCTCTCCTTCGAGCGAGCGAGCGAGAACGCGACAGTCATGCTCGACATCGAACCCATGAAGCCGGAGCTCACCTTCAAGAAGCGCGCCTACACCGCGCTCAAGAAGGCGATCACCGCGATGGATCCCTACGGGACGCCCGAGCCGGTCTGGCTCGACGAGCGTCAACTCTCGGAGCAGCTCGGCGTCAGCCGCACGCCCGTGCGGGAAGCAATCGCCATGCTGGAGCACGAGGGGTTCGTGCGCTCGGTGCCGCGACGCGGCATCGTGGTGGTGCGCAAGAGCCTGCGCGAGATCGTGGAAGCCATTGAGGCCTGGGCCGCGCTCGAGAGCATGGCGGCCCGGCTCGCCGCTCACCACGCCTCCATGGCCGACATCAAGGGCCTGCGCACCCTGTTCGAATCATTCGGCGACCAGCACCCGCCCTCCTCCTTCGTGAGCGAGTATTCGGCAGCGAACATCGCCTTTCATCAGCGCCTGATCGAGCTCGGCGGGTCCGAACTCCTCGTCGACCTCACCGCCAACCTGCTGCTGCACGTGCGGGGCATCCGGCAGCTGTCGATCGGCAAGACGGAGCGCATCGCCCGCTCGTTCGACGAGCACCTGGGCATCATCGACGCCCTGGAACGGCGTGACGCGGACCTCGCGGAACGCCTCTCCAAGGAGCACACGCTTGGCCTCGCGGCCTATGTCGAGAAGCACGGCAAGGAGCTTCTCGGCGGCGGGCCCGTGCGGCCCGGAAGAAACTGAAGAACACGAGTGGAGGAAACAGAATGAGCGCTGCCCTCAGCGAGAGCACGGCCGTTTCCAAAGAGCGCGAGCTCACGGACGGCTTTCACCTCGTCATCGACGCCCTGAAGCTGAACGGGATCGAGACCATCTACAACGTGCCGGGCATCCCGATCACCGACCTCGGACGCATGGCCCAGGCCGCCGGCCTCCGGGTGATCTCGTTCCGCCACGAGCAGAACGCCGGCAACGCCGCCGCCATCGCGGGCTATCTCACCAAGAAGCCGGGCGTCTGCCTCACGGTGTCCGCGCCGGGCTTCCTGAACGGCCTGACCGCGCTGGCGAACGCCACCACCAACTGCTTCCCCATGATCCTCATCTCAGGCTCGTCCGAGCGCGAGATCGTCGACCTGCAGCAGGGCGACTACGAGGAGATGGACCAGCTCGCCATCGCCAAGCCCCTGTGCAAGGCCGCGTTCCGCGTGCTGCACGCGGCCGACATCGGCATCGGCGTGGCGCGCGCTATCCGCGCGGCGTGCTCGGGCCGCCCGGGCGGCGTCTACCTGGACCTGCCGGCTAAGCTTTTCTCTCAGGTCATGGACGCCGAGAAGGGCGCCAAGTCGTTGGTGAAGGTCATCGATCCCGCCCCGGCGCAGATCCCCTCCCCCGAAGCCGTGAAGCGCGCGCTCGAGGTGCTGAAGAGCGCCAAGAAGCCGCTCATCATCCTCGGCAAGGGCGCGGCCTACGCGCAGGCGGACGACGCCATTCGCGAACTCGTCGAGAAGAGCGGCGTTCCGTTCCTGCCCATGAGCATGGCGAAGGGCCTCCTGCCCGACACCCATCCGCAGTCGGCCGGCGCGGCGCGCTCGACCGTGCTGAAGGATTCGGACGTCGTGATGCTGATCGGCGCCCGCCTCAACTGGCTGCTGTCGCACGGCAAGGGCAAGACCTGGGGCGAGGCGCCCAAGAAGTTCATCCAGATCGACATCGAGCCGAAGGAGATGGACTCCAACGTGGAGATCGTCGCGCCGCTGGTGGGCGACATCGGCTCGGTCGTGAATGCGCTGCTGCAGGGCATGGGCGCCAACTGGCCCGCCCCGCCGGCCGACTGGGTGAAGGCCGTCTCGACCAAGAAGGACGAGAACATCGCCAAGATGGCTCCGCGCCTCATGAACAACAAGTCGCCCATGGACTTCCATGGCGCGCTTGGGGCTCTGCGCACGGTCATCAAGGAGCGGCCCGAGACCATCCTGGTCAACGAGGGCGCCAACACCCTCGACCTCGCCCGTGGCGTCATCGACATGTACCAGCCGCGCAAGCGCCTGGACGTGGGCACCTGGGGCGTGATGGGCATCGGCATGGGCTTCGCGATCGCGGCCGCGATCGAGACCGGCCACCCGGTGCTCGCGGTCGAGGGCGACAGCGCCTTCGGCTTCTCCGGCATGGAGGTCGAGACGATCTGCCGGTACAAGCTCCCGGTCTGCGTCGTCATCTTCAACAACAACGGCATCTACCGCGGCACCGACGTGAACACGGCGGGCGATGACCCTGCCACCACGGTGTTCGTGGCCGATTCCCGCTACGACAAGATGATGGAGGCCTTCGGCGGCGTCGGCGTGAACGTCACCTCGCCGGACGAACTGCTGCGCGCGGTGAACGCGGCGCTCGACTCGCGCAAGCCGACCCTCATCAACGCGGTGATCGACCCGGCCGCGGGGTCGGAGAGCGGCCGCATCGGCAACCTGAACCCGCAAAGCGTTCTGAAAAAGAAGTAAGGGAGGAGATTCGAATGGCGTCCAAGGCTCTTGAAGGGGTGAAGATCCTCGACTTCACCCACGTCCAGTCCGGCCCCACCTGTACGCAGCTCCTCGCCTGGTTCGGCGCGGACGTGATCAAAGTCGAGCGTCCCGGCACCGGCGACATCACGCGCGGGCAGCTGCAGGACATTCCGAAGGTGGACAGCCTCTATTTCACGATGCTGAACCACAACAAGCGCTCCATCACGCTCGACACCAAGAACCCGAAGGGCAAGGAAGTCCTCGAGCGGCTGATCAAGGAGTGCGACGTTCTCGTGGAGAACTTCGGACCGGGCGTGCTCGATCGCATGGGCTTCTCGTGGGAGCGCATCCACGCGCTCAACCCGCGCATGATCGTGGCCTCCATCAAGGGCTTCGGCCCCGGCCCGTACGAGGACTGCAAGGTGTACGAGAACGTGGCGCAGTGCACCGGCGGCGCCGCCTCGACCACCGGCTTCCGGGATGACGTGCCGCTCGTGACGGGCGCGCAGATCGGCGACTCGGGCACCGGTCTCCACCTGGCGCTCGGCATCGTCACCGCGCTCTACCACCGGACCCACTCGGGCGAGGGCCAGCGCGTGACCTGCGCCATGCAGGACGGCGTGCTCAACCTCTGCCGCGTGAAGCTGCGCGACCAGCAGCGCCTCCAGCACGGGCCGCTGAAGGAATACAGCCAGTTCGGCGAGGGCGTGCCCTTCGGCGACTCGGTTCCGCGCGCGGGCAACGACTCGGGCGGCGGCCAGCCGGGCCGCATCCTGAAGTGCAAGGGCTGGGAGACCGATCCGAACGCCTACATTTACTTCATCACCCAGGCCCCGGTCTGGGAGCCGATCTGCGACATCATCGGCGAGCCGGAGTGGAAGACCCACCCCGACTACGCCACGCCGCCGGCCCGCCTCCCCCGCCTGAACGAGATCTTCGCCCGCATCGAGCAGTGGACGATGACGAAGACCAAGTTCGAGGCGATGGAGATCCTGAACGAGAAGGACATTCCCTGCGGGCCGATCCTCTCCATGAAGGAGATCGCCGAGGACGAGTCGCTGCGCGCGACCGGAACCCTCGTCGAGGTGGATCATCCGACCCGCGGCAAGTACCTCTCGGTCGGCAACCCGATCAAGCTGTCGGGGAGCCCGACCGAGGTGAAGCGCTCGCCGCTGCTGGGCGAGCACACCGACGAGATCCTTCGGCAGGTGCTCAACTACTCCGAAGCGGAGGTCAACGAGATCGCCGCCTCGGGGGCGACCGGCGCGCCACGGATGGCCGCCGAGTAATCGACCTCCACTCCACCTGGCCGGGACGAAAGTCCCGGCCTTTTTGTNCGCCGCCTCGGGGGCGACCGGCGCGCCACGGATGGCCGCCGAGTAATCGACCTCCACTCCACCTGGCCGGGACGAAAGTCCCGGCCTTTTTGTTTTTCCGTCATTGCGAGCGCAGCGAAGCAATCCAAGGGCCCGCAAGCCTCTGGGTTGCTTCGTCGCTTCGCTCCTCGCAAGGACCGGCCCTTTCGCCCCCACACGGCCTGACTGCCATGCTGCTCTCCTTCGCCCTCCTGATGCTCGCGGCCTTTGCGGCGGGCGTGGTCAACGCCGTCGCGGGCGGCGGCGCGTTTCTTACGTTTCCGGCGCTGGTGCTCGCCGGCGTGCCGCCGCTGGCCGCCAACGCGTCCTCGACGGTCGCGCTGTTCCCCGGCCAGGGCGCGAGCGCGTGGACCTACCGGCGCGATATCGCCTCCATCACGCAGGTCAACGTGCCGGCCTTCGTGGGGGTGAGCCTCGTCGGCGGGCTGCTGGGCGCGCTGCTGTTGCTGTTCACCTCCAACGAGGCGTTCGCGAAACTGGTGCCGTTCCTGATGCTGTTCGCCACGCTGGTGTTCGGCTGGGGCAACTTCGCGGGGCCCGCGGCGCTGAAGCGCTACTCGCTGGGGCCCACGGCCGTGCTTGTCGTCCAATTCCTGATCTCGATCTATGGGGGCTACTTCGGCGGCGGCATCGGCTTCCTGATGCTGGCGGCGCTCACCCTGTTCGGGCTCCGCGACATCCACGCCATGAACGGGCTCAAGATCCTGCTGGCCACGCTTATGAACGGCGCGGCCGTGGTGGCCTTCGCGGGAGCGGGCATCGTCCACTGGCCGGAGACGCTCGCCATGATGGCGGCGGGGATTGTCGGGGGCGTGCTGGGGGCCAAGGGGGCCAAGAAGGTCAGCCCCAAGGTGGTCAAGATGGCCGTGCTCAGCCTGGGGGTGGCCCTGACCATCGTGTTCTTCTGGAAACAGTACGGGGCGGCAGCCTGAGCTGTCGCAACTGGCTCGTTGTCTTTGCGAGGAAGTACAGCGACGGCGATCCAGGCCGTAAAGCGCCGCCCCCCCTGGATTGCTTCGCTGCGCTCGCAATGACGGAGAAACGAAAAACGGCGCCCGAGGGCGCCGTTTCTGCAAGGCTGGATCGGAGGTGGCTCAGCCGCGGCGCTTGTCCGCGAAGGTCCAGAGGGCCGGCACCAGGGCGGTGCCGAGGGCCGTCTTGAGCGCCGTGGCTGCGAAGAAGGGGACGACGCCAGCCGTCCATGCGACATGGGCGCTTGTGGCCATCGCCAGCCAGCCGAAGCCGAAGGCGAAGATCGCGGCGTGGCCGAGGGTCATGGCGACGCCCATGCCGACCAGCGAGCGGCCGAAGCCGCGCTCGGCCAGGTAGCCGACCAGCCAGGCGCCGGCGATGAAGCCGAGCAGGTAGCCGCCCGTCGGGCCCATCATGTAGGCGAGGCCGACGCCGCGCTCGGGGGTGTCGGCGAAGACCGGCAGGCCCAGCGCGCCCTCGAGCAGATAGGCGACCACGGTGGCGGCGGCAAGGCGCGAGCCGTAGGCGGCGCCGAGCACCAGGACGACCAGCGTCTGCATGGTCATCGGCACCGGGTAGAAGGGCACCTTAATCTTGGCCGACAGCGTCAGGAGCGCCGTTCCGACGAGCGCCAGGAACACCGAGCGGGCGAAGCCGGCGGCGTCGGCCCGGGCGGGCCAGAAGGCGGAGGCGAGCGTGGTGGGAAGCGACTGGGCGGCCATCAGGTCCTCGTCGGGTCGGTCTTGGGGAATTCTCGCGGAGAGGACTCAGCCCCTCCCCTTTCGATCGTTCCCTTCGACCTATAGGGTCTCGCGCGGGAGGCCACAAGACCGCCAAGCCTCAGACCAAAGATGGCCCGCACGGGCTTGCTCCACAGCAACAGGCAGATCCTCCGGAATGGCCGACGACATCCCCTTCGAGCGCAGCTTCGACGCCCCCGCGGGCGACCTTCAGGACATCAGCCCCCTCGTGCGCCGGATGGTGGCGGGCAACGCCGGGCCCTTCACCTTCACGGGCACCTGCACCTATGTGGTCGGCCGCGGCGAGGTCGCGGTGATCGATCCGGGCCCCGATGAACCGGCCCACGTGGCCGCCCTCCTGCGGGCCCTCGAGGGGGAGCGGGTCAAGCAGATCGTGATCACGCACACGCATCGGGACCACTCCCCGGCGGCCCGTGCCGTGCAGGAGGCGACGGGAGCCCCGGTGGTCGGCTGCGCCCCGCATCGGGCCTCGCGCCCGCTCGCCGCGGGAGAAGCCAAGCGGCTCGACGCCAGCGCCGACCGGGTCTATGAGCCGGACCGAATTCTCGGCGAGGGAGACCGGGTCGAGGGCGACGGCTGGACGTTGGCGGCCCTTGAAACTCCCGGCCACACCGCCAACCACCTTGCCTTCGCGCTGGAGGAAGAGCGCGCCCTGTTCTCCGGCGACCATGTCATGGCCTGGTCCACCACGATCGTGGCGCCGCCTGACGGCTCCATGGGTGACTACATGGCCTCTTTGGCGAAGCTGCAGGGGCGTGACGACCGGGTGTACTGGCCGGGACACGGCGGCCCGGTGACCAACCCGGCCCGGTTCGTGCGGGCGCTGATCCACCACCGGCGTCAACGCGAGGCTTCCATCCTGGACCGCGTGGCGGCGGGAGACGGGCTCATCTCGGCCATTGTTCCCAAGCTTTACGAGGGCCTCCAGCCCGCCCTGCACGGCGCGGCGGCCCTTTCAGTCTTCGCGCACCTTGAGGACCTGGTGCGTCGAGGAGCGGTCGCGACGGAAGGCGCCCCGAGCCTCGCGGGCCGGTACTGGCTGCCCTGATTTCGGAACAAGTCCCGCCGAGCGGATTTGAGCGAGGCCACTCTTTGCCGAGAGGACCTCATGTCGAAGCACCCGAAGACCAACGAACCGACTGACGCGGACCTGAAAGGCACCATCGTGATCGGCGCCAGCAAAGGCGCTACCATGGCCCAGGCCAGCGACGAGGATCTCGAAGACAGCCTCGGCGAGAACACGATCGAAGGGGACGTGGAGAACGACACCAACGCCTATGGCGGGATCGACAAGGAAGAGGCCCGCATAGGGCGGAAACCGCATTCCTGACGTTTTCGTCGGCGCAAGGACGAGCGCCAGAGGCCGGGCGCCAAACACAATCCCGGCCCCTGGCCGCTCGCCTCCCCCGGGCCTGACCGCCGGGCGCTGGCGGTCGGCCCGCCCCGGAGCCGCATTCGCCCCTGGCAGCGTTCGGCTCCAATATCCTCGTTGGACGACAGCCGAGCCGTCATGCTGAGGCGAAGCTGGCCACAGGCCGAGATCTCATAAAGAGGTAGGGGAGTTCTCCGGCATCCCTCCTTGCGAGGAGCCCGCAGGGCCCCGAAGCCATCCGAGGGGTCTGTGCGCCATTGAGGTCCATGACGGGACTTACTGGCGTTGCTTCTGGATCGCTTCGTCGCTGCGCTCTTTGCAGGGAGAAGGCTGACCAGGCGTTACTCCCGGTTGTCCACCAGCTCCTGCAAAGCGGCGAAGAAGGTCTGGATTCGGCGCGCGTTGGCGCCGAGATCGTGCTGGCCCACGCGCGACGACGACCGCATGTCCACCCGCACGCCAGCGGCCAGCGGCCGCAGGCGCACGGTCACGTCCAGGGGAAAGCGCATCACCAACGAGTGGTCGACCGCCTCGATCCGCCCCACGCCCGTACGACCCCCGGGGGCCGTGCTTTCGATGATCGTCCAGCCACGCTGCTGGGCGGCCTTGAGGGCCAGTTGGTAAGCTTCCTGGGGCGTCACCTCGAGGGTGAGCGGGGTCACGCCCGGGTAGGCCGCCTTCTGCACGGCCCGGCTCTCCGCAGGCGGGTCGGCCGGCACGCGTCCCCCGCGCATTTCCAGCGCCTTGCGGGACCGCGAGAAGGCTGGCGGATCGTTGATGTCGGTGGTCACGTCGGAAAGGCGCGGCAGCCGCACCGCCTCGATGCTCATCCAGGCAGGCAGGGCCACGATGGCGCCGGCGACCAACATGCCGCCCAGGGCCTTGCCAAAGCCCGGGCGGCCGTCACCCCAGATCACGAAGAACGCGGCGACGGCGAGCAGCACCGCCGTGATGGCGACGACGAGCCCGGCGCCCAGCACCACCACGGCCGCCGGAATCTCGATCCGTTCCGTGCGCCCCAAGGCCACCCCGAGCAGGATGACCGCGAGCGCGAACATGGCGAGCCTCCCGCTCCACAGGGCGGCGCGGGATAGTGGGAGATCAACGACGAGACGACGCATGCAGGGAGGTTACAAGGTTCGAATGCGTCCGGCCACGGCGAAGCGGGGCCGGACGCCGAGAGAGGCTCGCCTCAACGGCGCAGGTGCGCTTGGGTTGCGGTCATACGCCGGGAAAGCGGTAGTCCTTGAACCGGTCGCGCAGCGCCATTTTCTGGATCTTGCCGGTGGCCGTGTGCGGGATCTCGGGCACGAAGACCACGTCGTCAGGCATCCACCACTTCGCGATCCTGCCCTGCATGAAGGCGAGGATCTTTTCCTTGTCGGGCTGAGCGTCCGGCTTCGGCACGATGACCAGCAAGGGCCGCTCGTCCCACTTCGGATGGGCGATGCCGATCACGGCGGCCTCGGCCACGTCCGGGTGGCCGACGGCCAGGTTTTCAAGGTCGATCGAGGAGATCCACTCGCCGCCGGACTTGATGACATCCTTGGCGCGATCGGTGATCTGCATGTAGCCGTGCGGGTCGATGGTGGCGACGTCGCCGGTGTCGAACCAGCCGTCCTCGTCCAGGATCTGGCCGCCCTCCCCGCGGAAATAGCTGCGGCTCACGGCGGGCCCGCGCACCTTCAGCCGGCCGAAGGTCTGGCCGTCGCGCGGCAACTCGTTGCCGGCGTCGTCCGTGATCTTCATCTCGACCGCGAAGGGCGCCACGCCCTGCTTCATCTTGATGTCGTAGAGGGCGTCGCCCTCCAGGTCGGCGTAGTCCTTCTTGATCGAGCAGACCGTGCCCAGCGGGCTCATCTCCGTCATGCCCCAGGCATGCAGGACCTGGACGCCGTAGTTGCGCTCGAACTTCTCGGTCATCGCGCGCGGGCAGGCCGAGCCGCCGATCACCACGCGTTTCAACGAGGTCAGCGGCTTGCCGGTCTGCTCCAGGTAAGCCAGCAGGCCGAGCCAGACGGTCGGCACCGCCGCCGTGCAGGTGACCTGCATGGTTTCAAGCAACTCGTAGACCGAAGGGCCGTCCAGCTTGGCGCCGGGCATGACCATCGTGGCGCCCGCCATCGGCCCTGAGAAGGCGAAGGACCAGCCGTTGGCGTGGAACAGCGGCACCACCGGCATGGCGGTGTCGCGCGAGGACAGGTTCAGGCAGTCCGGCTGCAACGACATCATCGAGTGCAGGATGTTGGAGCGGTGCGAGTAGACGACGCCCTTGGGATGCCCGGTCGTGCCGGAGGTGTAGCACATGCCTGCCGCGGTGTTCTCATCGAACTCCAGCCAGCGGAAGTCGCCATCGGCCTCGTTGATCCACTCCTCGTAGGCGACGGCGTTCCTCAGCGTGGTCTGAGGCATATGGGCGGCGTCGGTGAGGATCACGTAGCGCCCCACCGTGGGAAGGCGATCAGCAAGCTTCTCGACCAGGGGCACGAAGGTAAGGTCGAGGAAGAGGATTCGGTCCTCGGCGTGGTTCATGATGTAGAGGATCTGGTCCTCGAACAGCCGCGGATTGACCGTGTGGTAGACGGCTCCGACCCCGGTGATGCCATACCAGCATTCCAGGTGCCGCCAGCTGTTCCAGGCCAGGGTTGCGACGCGGTCGCCCAGCTTGATCCCGTCCCGGCTCAGTCGCTGGGCCAGCTTGAGGGCCCTCTGGCGAATCTCGCGATAGGTGATTCGATGGATCGGGCCTTCGATTGAGCGCGAGATGACTTCGCGGTCGCCGTGCTCCCGGGCCGCGTGGTCGATGACGCGGCTGATCAAAAGCGGCCAATCCTGCATCAATCCGAGCATGGTCCCCTCCCAATGGGCCTCATTCGGCGCGTTTTCCGCGCTCGCGTGTGGTTGTTCATCTTATCCAAGACGATCGCTTGCGGAAGTCGTCCGGCGGTGAATAGTTTGGCCGAGGCGAGGCGACAGGGTCCCGGAGTGACTGCATCTCCCGACAGCGCAGACGTGCTGCGCACATGGTTCCGCTTCCTGCGGCTGCACCATCGGATCACGAATCGCGCGACCCAGGAATTCAAGCGCATCGGCTTGTCGGTCCCCCAGTTCGACCTCCTGTCGACGCTCTCCGAGCGCGAAGGCGTCAGCCAGCAGGAGATCGCCGAGCGGCTCTACGTCACCAAGGGCAACGTCTCCGGGCTGATCGACCGCCTGACCGCCCAGGGCCTGGTGGAGCGCCGGGCGCTCCCGGCTGACAGGCGCAGCTATGCCCTGCACCTCACGCCTCAGGGGCGCGCCCTGACCGAGAAGGGGCTGGCGCTCCAGCGCCAGCTGATCGGCGAAACGCTGGGCAAGCTGCCGGCGGACGACATCGCCCGGCTGGACGACCTGCTCGTCGCTTGGCGCGACAGGGTGCGGGAGTTGCCGGAGCACGGCTCGGGCGAGGCTGCGGCTTAGGCCCTGTGATTGGAACCCCAGGGGGCCTGGCGATCCGTGCGCCCGGCCGCCCTAAATTGCTTCGCCGCTTCGCTCCTCGCAAAGACGGCTCTGGGGTGTGCTTCACAGCCCCCGCAGGAGTGCGGGGAGTTGCGCGATCGATTCCACCACGTGGTCGGCGAAAGGCTGCAGTTCGTCGCGGGGCGCCGGGCCTGAGAGGACGGCGATCGCGACCGCTCCGGCGGCGCGGGCCGCGTGGAGATCGTGGGTGCTGTCGCCCACCAGGGCGACCTCGGAGGGAGCGGCTCCGATGGCCCCGGCGAAAGCCAGAACCATGCCGGGCTCGGGCTTTCCACCATGACCGGAATCGTAGCCGGCGACGAAATCGAGGTGGGGCGACAGGCCCATGCGCTCGGCCTGGGCCAGCGCCGAGGCTTCGGCGTCGTTGGTGGCGATGCCGAGGCGATAGCCGTCCGCCGCAAGCTCTTGCAGCACGGCCAGGGGCTCGCCGATCGGCGCCAGCCAGTGCAGGCCCCAGTGGCGGAACAGATCGTCCATCTCGGCGTGCAACTCGGGACCGTCCTCCCGGCCGAGAGCCTGCGCCCAAAGATGGCCGTAGCTCTTGGACGAGCCCGCGACCAGCGGAGAGCTGCGCAGGAACCGGCGCTCTTCGACGATGTATTGGTTCAGCTCCGCCAGACGGGCCAGGGCGCCCTCGTCTGCGCCCGCCATGGCGCGCATGGCTTCATAGGCGGCCGGTCCCCAGGTGGCGTCGAAATCGATGAGGGTGCCGTCCTTGTCGAAAAGAATGCCTTTGAGCGCCACGCCCGCCTCCGCCTCGCGCCGCCCCGCGGCGGTCCGGTCGTAGTCGGTTTGCGAGGTCCGGTCCAGCGCAAGGTCAGCAGGCGAGGACGTCCGGTCCCGATGCGGGTCCGACCATCCGGGCGAGGTCCATGCGCCGACGCAGCATGGCGAGCCGATAACCGTTCCGGCGCCCGACGGCCGTGAACGGCACGCCGCTCGCGACCTTGGCGGCGATTTCTTCGGCCAGTTCGAGCTGCTGGATGGTGCGTCGGTACAGCCCCTCTTCGAAGGTCGAAACGGCGTAGCGAAGGTGGTCGTATTCCGTCACGGAGACGCGGTCCGCGTCGCGCGCCAGAGCGCGTTCCACCGCGTTGTAGAGACAGATGAACGTCAGGTCCCGTTGCGCCTTGGGCTCCAGCATGGCGAACTGCGCGCCGATGACGGAGAGCGGAAGAGAGGCGTCGAGCATGAGGCAATCCAGCGTTCATCGAAAGCGATGGACGGCAACTTAGCCCCTCAACTCTTAACTTAAGTCAAATTTCTAGTTGTGAAGTTCGTCTTCGCAAGCGAGGCGAGGGCGTTCGCAGGCATGTGGCGCGGCGGTCTCCTCTCAGCCCTGGATGGCCGAGAAATCCGCCACAGTACGCGTCGCCTCGCGCAGCCGTGACAGGAGGCGCAAGCGGTTGGCGCGGAGCGCCGCGTCGTCGGCGTTGACCGTGACCTTGTCGAAGAAGGCGTCCACGGCCGGGCGCAGCCGCGCCAGCGCCGCCATGGCGGCTTCGAAGTCCTCGGCCGCGACCGCGGCGCCCGCCTCGGCCTCGGCGGCGTCGAGAGACGTCGCTAGGGCCTTCTCCTCGGACTGGGCGAGCTGCGTCGGGTCGACGGGCTCGGCGTAGGAGCGGCCGTCCTTCTTCTCCTCGATGCGCAGGATGTTGGCAGCGCGCTTGTAACCCGCGAGCAGGTTGCTGCCGTCCTCCGTGTCGAGGAAGCGGCCCAGCGCCTCGACGCGGCGGACGATCATCAGGAGGTCGTCGTTCCGGGCGGCGCCCTGGCCGAGCACGGCGTCGATCAGGTCGTGACGGGCGCCCTGGTCGCGGAGGTAGACCTTGAGGCGGTCGTGGAAGAAGGAGAGGAGGTCGGAAGCGAGGCCGTCATGGCCGGGCTTGTCCCGGCCATCCGCGCCAGCCCCCGCCGCGTGGATCCCCGGGACAAGCCCGGGGATGACAGCTGAATGAGCCGTGATCGTGCGCGCCAGAGGCAGCCGAATGCCATTTTCCAGCACAATCCGGATCACGCCCAGCGCCGCGCGGCGCAGCGCGTAGGGGTCCTTGGAGCCCGTCGGCTTCTCGTCAATGGCCCAGAAGCCGACCAGCGTGTCGAGCTTGTCGGCCAGCGCCACGGCGACGCTCACCGGGTCGGTGGGGACGCGATCCGTCGGGCCCTGGGGCTTGTAGTGCTCCTCGACCGCGGCGGCGACGGAGGGGTTCTCGCCCTGCAGCTCGGCGTAGCGGCGGCCCATGAGGCCCTGCACCTCGGGGAACTCGCCCACCATCTCGGTGACGAGGTCGGCCTTTGCGAGCTGGGCGGCGCGGGCGGCGAGGGCCGGGTCGGCGCCCACGACAGGCGCCAACTCCCGCGCCAGCGCCGTGATGCGCTCGACGCGCTCGCCCTGGGCGCCGAGCTTTTCGTGGAACACGACGCCGAGCGCCTTCAGCTTGGCGAGGCGCTGGTCGAGGGGCTTGCCGGCCGGCTCCGGGAAGTCCGGCAGGGGCCGCTGGTCCGTGTCCCAGAAGTGGCGGGCGTCGGACAGGCGCGCGCGCACGACGCGCTGGTTGCCGGCGACGATCTTCTCGCCGCCGTCGCTGGCCTCGATGTTGGAGACCAGGATGAAGCGGTTGGAGAGCGCGCCCGTGGCGGGGTCGCGCAGCACGAAGCACTTCTGGTTGGCCCGGATCGTGGCGCGCACCACCTCGGGGGGGATCGCCAAGAAGCTCTCGTCGAAGGAGCCGACCAGCGTCACCGGCCACTCCACGAGGCCGGCGACCTCCTCCAGAAGCCCCTCGTCCTCGACGAGCTCCAGCCCACGCGCGAAGGCGAGGTTCCTGGCGTCCGTGAGGATCATCTGCTTGCGGCGGTCGCCATCGAGCACGACCTTGGCGCGCTCCAGGGCCGTCACGTACTCGTCGAAGCGGCGCACCAGGATCAGGTCGGGCGCCAGGAAGCGGTGGCCGCGGGTGGCGTCCGAGGCGCGCAGGCCGTCGATCTCGAAATGCACGACCTCGGGGGTCTCCATCTCGGTCCCGAAGGTGCACAGGATAGACTGCAGCGGGCGCACCCAGCGCAGCGCGCCCGGCTGGGCCGAGGCGGCGCCCCACCGCATGGACTTGGGCCAGGGGAAGCTGCGGATGACGCCCGGCATGATCTCGGCGATCACCTCGGGCGTGGCGCGGCCAGGCTTCTCGACCACGGCGACGTAGAACTCGCCTTTCTTTGGATCGCTCTGCACCTGGGCCTGCGAGATGTCCGTCAGGCCTGCGCTCTTGAGGAACCCCTGCAGGGCGGCCTCGGGGGCGCCGACACGCGGGCCCTTCTTCTCCTCGCGGAGATCGGGCTGGCGGGCCGGCAGGCCCACCACGTGGAGGGCGAGGCGCCGTGGCGTGGCGAAGGCCTGGGCGCCCTCGTAGACGCAGCCCCGCTCGACCAGCGCGTCGGTGACGAGCTTCTTCAGATCCTCCGCGGCGCGCCGCTGCATCCGGGCGGGGATTTCCTCGCAGAAGAGTTCGAGCAGAAGATCGGGCATGGCGTTCGCGACGGTTCGGGCAGGGAGCGCCCGCGGCCGCGGGCCCGCTACGCTTTAAGGGGCGCGGGCGGGCGTGTCGAGGGAGGAAGGGTTGCGCGCCAATCTCACCCGGGCAACGGGGGAGGTGTCGGCGAAGCCGACAGAGTGGTCTGCGGTTCGCGCGGAGGCCTGGGTGCGCACGACCGCCCCTCCCTGCCCTGCCCCGCTACGCGGGATAGGGTTCCCCGAGACGGCGCGCCTCAGGCCTCGATCTGCGCCGCGCGGCACACGACGGCGAAGCGGTCGGCGAGCTCGGCCAATGCCGTGCGGTGGATGTCGGCGGCCGACAGGGGCGCCCCGCCCAGCGGATCGGGCAGATCGCGCGTGGCGCAAGCGTCACCCGCGACGGTGACGCGGAAGCCGATGTCGAGGGCGGCGCGGGCCGTGGAGGAGACGCACATATGCGTCATGAAGCCCACCAGGATCAGTTCCCGGCGGCCGGTGGCCTTCAGGGCTTCAAGAAGGGTCGTGTGAGCGAAGCTGTTCGGCAGGCCTTTCTCGATCACCGGTTCGGCCCCGACGGGGGCCGCCTCGTCGGCGATCTGGAAGCCGCGGGTCTCAGGGTCGAACGCGCCCCCCGAGCCGGCGCGGCCCTTGTGGACCACATGGAAGACCGGCGTGTCCTGCACCCGCGCCCGATGAAGCAGGCCGGCGAGCACCTGTAGGGCGGGCTTGACGGCCGGCAGCGCCAGCTTGCCGTCCACGTACTCGTTCTGCGCGTCGATGACGACCACGGCCGCCTCCCGGAGGCGGGATGGGGTGAGGTTGGCGCCCGCCATCTGCAGCAGGGTGCGCGGCTCGGTCATGGTGAGTCCTCCCGTTTTGGGGGGAGAGTACACGTTTCCCGCGCGTTTCGCAGAGCCCTCATCCCGTCTTTGCGAGGAGCGCAGCGACGAAGCAATCCAGGGCGGCGGGGAGTCGATTCTCCTGGATTGCTTCGCCTTCGGCTCGCAATGACGGAGGGATGCTACGCGGCGACGTAGCCGCCGGCTTCCGTTTTCAGGAAGGCGGCGCCGCAGGCCTTGGCGAGTTCGCGCACGCGCAGGATGTAGCTCTGGCGCTCCGTGACGGAGATCACGCCGCGGGCGTCCAGCAGGTTGAAGACGTGGCTGGCCTTGATGCACTGGTCATAGGCGGGCAGCGCCATGAGGTGGCGCCCGGCCTCGCCCTGCTCCCCCTTGGCCAGCAGCGAGCGGCACTCGGCCTCGGCGTCCTTGAAGTGCTGGAACAGCATCTCGGTGTTCGCCGCCTCGAAGTTGTGGCGGGAATATTCCTGCTCGGCCTGCAGGAAAACGTCGCCGTAGGTGACCTTCTGGTCGCCCTCGAGGCCATTGAAGTTCAGGTCGTAGACGTTCTCCACGCCCTGCACGTACATGGCGAGGCGCTCGAGACCATAGGTGAGCTCGCCCGAGACGGGCGAGCACTCGAAGCCGGCGACCTGCTGGAAGTAGGTGAACTGGCTCACCTCCATGCCGTCGCACCAGCACTCCCAGCCGAGGCCCCAGGCGCCGAGCGTCGGGCTCTCCCAGTCGTCCTCCACGAATCGGATGTCGTGGAGCCTCGGGTCGATGCCGATGGCGGAGAGCGAACGCAGATACAGGTCCTGCAGGTCCGGCGGGGACGGCTTCAGGATCACCTGGTACTGGTAATAGTGCTGCAGGCGGTTCGGGTTCTCGCCGTAGCGGCCGTCTTTCGGGCGACGCGAGGGCTGGACGTAGGCGGCTTTCCAGGGCTTCGGGCCCAGGGAACGCAGAGTGGTGGCCGGGTGGAAGGTGCCGGCGCCAACCTCCATGTCGTAGGGCTGCAGCACGACGCAGCCCTGCTCCGCCCAGAAGCGGTGGAGCGTGAGGATGAGGCCCTGGAACGAGCGCGTGGGCTCGAGAGCGTCGGACATGGCGGGTTTCCGGCAAGAGGTTGGCGAAGTCGGCGCGACCCTATGCAGGGGGCCGAGGCGGGTCAAGGACGCCCTGTCTTTCGTGCTACGCCCTGCGCGTGTGCGCTGACGCACCGCAGTGATTGGGTTGTGGTCCCATGGTGCCGCCCAAGCCCGAACGGGCATTGCTGGGAGGCTCACATGTCGCTGAAATCCATTCTCGGACTCGCCGGTCTGGCCCTGGCGATCACCCCCGCTGCGATGGTGGCCATCGACGCCGCCTCGGCGCGCCAGCCCGCGCCCGTGCCCGTACCCACCCCCGTCGCCGAGCTGCGCGCCGACATGGAGAACGCTGCGCGCCTTCCAGGGTCCGCGCAGGTGTGCGGACCGGCCGTGCGGGTGGTCGCGACGGGTTACGGCGAGCCCAAAGGACAGCGTTGCACGGCCCGGCAGGCGGCGCGCTGATCGCGCGACCAGGCGAGAGACTTAACCGAGACCGCAAAAATCGCTTTCGCCCTCATAAAGCCCGAGTTTGACCTGTGGTATAACGAACCGACAGCAAGGTTCGGAGGACCACAGGGATGAAGCGACTCGGCCTTTTCCTCAGCGGCGTCTTTGCGCTGTTTCTCGCGTTCTCGTTCGCTCCGCAGTCAGCCAACGCCGCCGCAGTCAATCCTGCCGCGGCGGTCCAGCTTGACCGGCAGGCGCCAGACCTGAGCGCGAAAACGCAGTACTACCACCGTGGCTATTACCACCGGCATTACTATCGGCCGCGGTACTACTACCGTCCGCGCTACTACTATCGGCCGGTGTATCGGCCGCGCGTGGTCTGCCGTGTGCGCTACACCTACTACGGGCCGCGCCGGGTTTGCGTTCGCCGTTGGTGAGAGCGCCCGCGCATTGGACAGGAAGCCGGCCCCTCGCGGGCCGGTTTTCGTTTGTCACCAGGGTACGAGCGCCTCGCCCCGGTGCACCGCTTCGGCGAGCGGCGTGAAGGCTCCGCCTGCGTCGTGCAAGACCAGTCCCGGATGCAGCGTGAAGGGCCCGCGGCTCCCCTTGACGGCGCGCAGCAGCACGCGGGAGGCCGGCTGATTCGCCCGGGGGTGAACGGGAAGCACCGAGATCGCGCCGAGACGCCTTTCGCAGGCAGCCAGCAGCGCCGGCGTGGCGTCGGCGCGGTGAATCGCGATCAGGATCCCCTTCGGACGCAACAGTTTCACCGCCGCCTTGATCCAGGCCGCGAGGCCGCCTTCCGGCATCACATGGGCCAGCGCGCGACCGGCATGCGGCGACGACCGCGCCCGGGCTGCATCGAGGTAAGGCGGGTTGGTCAGGACCAGGTCGGCGGACCCATCCTCCAGGCCAGCGGCTTTCCGGGCGGCGGCGGCGAGCGCGTCCGTCGCGCAAACCGTCACCCTCCCCTGCACATCGTTGAGCCGGACGTTTTCGGTCGCGATTTCGGCCAGCGCCGGATCGATCTCGACCAGGCGAACACGGGCTTCCGGCGCCCGCATCGCGAGCGCCAGCCCAACGGCGCCCGTGGCTGCGCCAAGGTCCACGACATCTCCAGCCGGAGTCTCGGGCGCGGCCGCGGCAAGCAGCACGGCGTCCGTGCCGGCCCGGTGGCCTTGCGCAGGCTGGCGCAGGAGCAGACGTCCGCCGAGCAGGCGATCCGTCGCGACGGCGCCCGCGTCAGAGCCCATGGCCGCCCTCGGGCTTCAGTTCGCCGCCGAGCCCGGCGTCCTTCAGGATTCGGCGCGCCTGGCGTTCGGCGTCCTCAGGCACGAGAACCCGGCGAGGAAAAGCTGCGATGCCGCCTTCCATCGCGCTGACATGGGCGTCGGCCACGAAGTACGGCACCTCGGCCCCGCCGAGCAGCGCCTCCACCAGCGAGATCAGGACCAGGTCGTTGGTGCGCAGGATTTCCCGCATGTGCCCTCCATCGCGCCCATGCGCACTGCCTTTGTGCGGCATCGGGGCAAGTTGCGGCAAGGGCTTGGGCCATGGCAGGTTCCCACATTGGCGCGGCGCCGCGTCCGTGCTACCGAGGCGGCGTCGATCGGCAAGGTTGCGCGTTTGGGGCGCGGAACCGGGCCTGGAGAAAGGTTTTGGACGTGGGTGTCGTGGTTTCCCTCGACGGCAAGCAGCCGTCCGCAGGCGGTGCAGGCGCGCCAAGCATCGAACCGCTGGTCAAGCTCACCGCGCCGGGCATGGAGAGGGTGAACCAGCTCATTCTGGCCCGCGTCGGCTCCGACGTGATGCTGATCCCCGAGATCGCCAAGCACCTCATCAACTCCGGCGGCAAGCGCCTGCGGCCCATGCTGACGCTGGCGACCAGCGCGCTCTGCGCCTACCAGGGCGACGGGGACATGAAGCTCGCCGCCGCCGTGGAGTTCATGCACACCGCCACGCTGCTGCATGACGACGTCGTGGACGGCAGCGAGATGCGCCGTGGGAAGCTCGCCGCCCGCATGCTGTGGGGCAACGAGGCGAGCGTGCTCGTGGGCGACTTCCTGCTCGGCCAGGCCTTCAAGATGATGGTGGAAGTCGGCTCGCTGCAGGCCCTCGACGTGCTGTCCACCGCCGCGGCCGTCATCGCCGAGGGCGAGGTGATGCAACTCGCCGCGGCCAAGAACACCGAGACCACCGAGGACGAGTATCTCGCGGTGATCCGCGGCAAGACGGCGGCCCTGTTCGCCGCCGCCTGCGAGGTCGGGCCCATCATCGCTGGCCGCGCCAAGGCCGAACAGACGGCCTGCCGGAGCTACGGCGCCAATCTCGGCATCGCCTTCCAGCTCATCGACGACGCGCTGGACTATGGCGGCCTCAGCGCCAACCTCGGCAAGAAGGTCGGGGACGACTTCCGGGAAGGCAAGATCACGCTTCCCGTGGTGCTGTCCTTCCGGCGCGGCAGCGAGGACGAGCGGCTCTTCTGGAAGCGCACGCTGGAGAAGAGCGAGGCCTCCGACGCCGACCTCGAGCAGGCGATCGCCATCATGCGCAAGCATCGGGCCATCGAGGACACGGTGGAGCGGGCGCGCCACTACGGGGCCATGGCCAAGGACGCGCTGGCGCTGTTCCAGGACAGCCCCATGAAGCGCGCCATGATCGAGGCCGTGGACTTCTGCATCGCTCGATCGCACTGAGCGGCCCCGGCTTCAGGCCCGCCAGCTCGCCACGCGCTCCTGGGTCAACGAAGAAGCGTTGCGCTGATCCACCAGTCCGGCTGCTTGGCCCGGAGGGCGTGGGCGGCCCTCGCGGCGGCGTGACAGTCCGGGTAGAGGCCGAAGCACGTCGCCCCGGAACCTGACATGCGGGCCAGGGCGCAGTCCGCCGTGCCCCGAAGCGCCGCCAGCACTTCGGCGATCACGGGCGCGACCGCAATGGCGGGCCGCTCAAGGTCGTTGCGCAGGGACGCCAGGGCCGCCACGAGGTCCGCGCGAGTGCCGCTCCCTCCAGGCGGAATGACGGGGCGCGCCGGTTCGCCCTGGATCGTGAACTCCCCGCCCCGCTCCAAGCCCAATTCCCGGAAGATGCTTGGCGTCTCCACTGGAACGCGCGGGTTCACCAGGACGGCGAACAACGGCGGCAGCCCGAGCGGGGGCCCGACCACCTCGCCGGCCCCCTCCATCATGCGCATCTGGGGGCGCAGGCAGACGGGCACATCAGCGCCGGTTAAGCGCGCAGCCTCGACCAGCGCGGGATGGTCCGGCGGAATATCGTTGGCGCGCGCCAGCAAGCGGAGCGCCGCGGCCGCATCGGAAGAGCCGCCGCCGATTCCGGCCGCGACCGGCAGGCGCTTGGTGAGCGAAAACGAGCCCAGTTTCACGCCCGGCCTGCAGGCGGCGAGGTTGCGGGCGGCGCGGAGGATGAGGTTGTCTTCCGCGGGGCCTGCGGCCCTGGCGGTCGGCCCTGCAACGGTCAGCGACAGTTCAGGATCCGGCGCGAAGGCCAGCAGGTCGGCCGCGCCCGCGAAAGCCACCAGACTCGATAGGGAATGGTAGCCGTCGGCCCGGCGCCCGAGGACGTGCAGCGCCAGGTTGACCTTGGCGGGCGCCTTCTCGGACAGGGCCGCGGCGCCGGGCGGCGCGCCGGCCCGTGTCATCGGATCAGCCGCCGTTCGTCTTGCGCTCGGGCTTCGGCTCCGACTGCTTCTGCTCCGCCTCGGCGGCGGGCTTTTCGTCCGGGAGGCCCTTCTCGATCTTCTCGAGGATCTTGGGCAGATCCTCCGGCTCCGGCTTCAGGTCGCGGGCGTGGTTCCACTGGAACTTGGCCTCGAGCCGGCGGCCGACCCGCCAGTAGGCGTCGCCCAGGTGGTCGTTGATCACCGGGTCGGACGGCTTGAGTTCGATGGCGCGCTCCAGGATGCGCACGGCTTCATCGTACTGGCCCAGGCGGTAATGGGCCCAGCCGAGGCTGTCGACGATGTACCCGTCCGTCGGCCGCTGTTCGACGGCGCGCTTCAGCATCTTGAAGGCCTGGTCGAGGTTCATGTTCTGGTCGACCCAGGAGTATCCCAGATAGTTCAGGACCAGGGGCTGCTCGGGGTAGAGCTCCAGCGCCTTCTTGAAGTCCGCTTCGGCCTTGTCCCAGTGCTTGGTGCGCTCGAGCGAGATGCCGCGGAAATAGAACAGGGTCCAGTTGCCCTGGTCCGGGGTCCCCAGGGCGTCGATCGCCCTCGTGTAAATCTCCGCCGCCTGGGCGAAGTCCTTGCGCGAGCGATACACGTTGCCGAGCGCGGTCAGCGCCTCGACATCCTTGGGGTTCTTCTCGACGACGCCCTGGAGCTGCTTGATCGCGTCGTCCTTGCGGTCGAGCTGCTCGAGGTTCAGCGCGATCTGGATGTCCGCGCTGCGGCGCAGGGGCGAATCCTGCGGCACCATGTCGTAGGTGTCATTGGCGCGCTCGCCCTGCTTCATGCGGTCGTAGATGTCCGCAAGGGTGATGATGGCGAGGCCGTTGTTCTCCTCCAGCCAGAGCGAGAGCCGCAGGTAGATCATGGCGGCGAGTTCATCGCCTGTCCGGTTCCCGGCGGCGCCGAGCCCGTAGAGGACCTCCGCCACCCCGGCCGGAACATTGCCCACGGCCGGGTCGAGCGTGCCGCCGGCCTCAAGGGTCGCGATCGCGGCCGTCACGATCGGGTGCCGCGGCATCAGCTTGTCGAAGTTGCGGTAGACCTCGAGCGCTTCCTTCTGCTTGCCGATGCGGGACAGGAAGCGACCGTACACGTCCACCATGCGCAGAGTGCGGCTTTCGGCGTCGTACGCGGCCTTGAGCCGCTTCTCGGCCTCCACCTTGTCGCCGCCCACGGCCGCGATCAGGCCCGCATGGTAATTGCGGAAGACGGCGATCGAGTCCTCGCCCTTCACCGTGTCGACGGTGGCGAGCGCCTTCTTGAGGTCGTTGGAGCCGAGCCAACTCCAGGCCGTCAGGAGCGTGGCTGTGAGGTCGGCGGCGCGGTTGCGGCCGCCCGAGGAGAAGCGCTGGCGGGCCTTGGTGAACTGGCGCGCCTTGATGTCCCGGACGCCGAGCACAAGCTGGGCCAGGGTATTGCGCGCGTCCTTGCCGGTGGTCAGCCGCTCGGCGAGCTTCGTCGCCTCGGCGTAGGAGCCCTCGGCCAGCAGCGACACGAAGGCGCGCTCCGTGAGGTCGGCGCTGCGCGGATCGTCCCGCAGGGCCTCGCGGTAGAAAAAGGCCGCCGCGCTGGTGTCGCGGGCCGCCCCGGCGACCACGGCGGACAGGTAGTTGCCTGACAGCGTATTCCCGGCGTCGACGGCGTCGGAATAGCTCTGCCCGCTGCGCGCCTGCGCGGCGGCGCAGCCCGCGATCAGGGCGACTGCGGCGAGCAGCGGGCGAATGCGGTGAAGAGGAAGGCGGGAGGTCGCAATCGTCACGCTGTCATCGCTTTCGATCGTCGCGCCGCGTCGCGGAGCGACCGTGATTTCAGGACGGGCTTTGTGGTGCCGCAACATGGCGTTTTTGCGGGGCGCGGGCAAGCCGGGAGCGGGGGCAAGTAACCGCCTGTGTCTCGGCGATCCGGGCGCGGGAAGGCAGGCGGCAGGCGCCCGCCCTCCTCGCGGTCTCGTTGCTGCGCTCCTCGCTGCGACGATCACATGTTCGGGTAGTTCGGGCCGCCGCCGCCCTCGGGCGTGACCCAGGTGATGTTCTGCGACGGGTCCTTGATGTCGCAGGTTTTGCAGTGCACGCAGTTCTGGGCGTTGATCACGAAGCGGGGGTCGGTCCTGGCCTCGGGATCCGCGTAGACCACTTCGTAGACGCCTGCCGGGCAATACAGCCGGGCCGGCTCGCCGTAGAGCGGCAGGTTCCGGTCGACCGGAATCGAGGGATCGGTCAGCCGGAGGTGGGAGGGCTGGTCCTCTTCGTGGTTGGTGGCCGAGAGGAACACCGAGGACAGCTTGTCGAAGGACACGACGCCGTCGGGCTTCGGATAGGTGATCGGCTTCACCTGGTCGATTCGCTTGAGCGAAGCGTAGTCGGGCTTGCCGTGCTTCAGCGTGCCGAAGAACGACCCGCCGAAGAGCTGGTTGGTCCACATGTCCAGACCGCCAAGGGCGACGCCCACCGCGGTTCCGAACTTCGACCAGAGCGGCTTGACGTTGCGGACCCGCTTGAGGTCCTTGCCGATGGCGCTTTCGCGCCAGGCGTCCTCGTAGCTCCTCAACTCGTCATTGGCCCGGCCCTCCGCCAGCGCCGCAACGACGTGTTCGGCGCAAAGCATGCCGGAGAGCACCGCGTTGTGGGAGCCCTTGATGCGCGGGACGTTTACGAAGCCGGCCGCGCAACCGATGAGGGCGCCACCCGGGAAGGACAGCTTCGGCACGGATTGCCAGCCGCCCTCCGTGATGGCGCGGGCGCCATAGCTGATGCGCTTGCCGCCCACGAAGGTGTCGCGAACCAGCGGGTGCTGCTTGAAGCGCTGGAACTCGTCGAAGGGCGAGAGGGTCGGGTTCTCGTAGTTGAGGTGGACCACGAAGCCCACGGCCACGAGGTTGTCCTCGAAATGATAGAGGAAGGAGCCGCCTCCCGTCTTCATGTCCAGTGGCCAGCCGAAGCTGTGCTGGACGAGGCCGGGCCGGTGCTTCTCCGGCGCCACCTGCCAGAGCTCCTTCAGGCCGATGCCGAATTTCTGCGGCTCGCGATCGGCGTCCAGGGCGAAGCGCTTGATCAACTGCTTGCTGAGGCTGCCGCGGGCGCCCTCGCCGAAGAGCACGTACTTGCCACGCAGCTCCATGCCACGGGTGAAGCCGTCCTTCACGTCGCCCGTCTTTGACACGCCCATGTCGCCCGTGGCGACGCCAACCACCTCGCCGTTGTCGCCGTACAGCACCTCGGCGGCGGCGAAGCCCGGGTAGATCTCCACCCCGAGCGCCTCGGCCCGCGCCCCGAGCCAGCGGGCGACGTTGCCCAGCGAGGCGATGTAGGCGCCGTGGTTCGACATCAGGCCCGGCATCAGCGCATTGGGCAACCGCACGCCGCCGGCCGGGCCGAGCACGTAAAAGCGATCGTCCGTCACGGGCGTCTTGAGCGGCGCGTCGGGATCCTCGCGCCAGTCGGGGATCAGGCGGTCGAGCCCGATCGGGTCGATCACCGCGCCCGAGAGGATATGGGCGCCCACCTCGGAGCCTTTCTCAACCACGACCACGCCGAGGTCTGGGTTCAGTTGCTTGAGACGGATCGCCGCCGAGAGGCCGGCCGGGCCGGCGCCCACGATCACCACGTCGTAATCCATGCCCTCGCGGGGCATGGCCTGAGCCTCGGCCAGATCCATCGTCACCCTCGTTCAGCCCTACGGCTTGCCTCGCGGGCCGCATCGTTACGCACGAAGACGACCTGCCGGGCGCTCGCCCCCAGTGCGCGCGCTTCTGCGCCCTGAAGTAACAAAGGCATGCAGCCAACGCCATAGGCCGAAGCGCTGGTTTCGCGCGGAACAGGCCGCTACAATCGCCACATGGAATTCCCTGACATCGACAGAGGCGTCGCCGCGGCCGACCTGCTGGCCTGGTATGCGGCCATGGGCGTCGACGCGCTGGTCGACGACGACCCGCACGACCGCTTCGCCGAGGCGCCGCAAACGCCGCGGCGGGACGCCGCTCCGTCCCCCACACCGGAGGTGGCGCGGCCGGTGGGCTTCGCCGGCGCATCGTCGGCGGCCGACGACGTGGCCGCCGAGGCCCGCATGCTGGCCCGCTCCGCGCAGTCGCTCGACGAGTTGCGGGGCTTGCTGGAGAAATTTGAGGGCTGCGCGCTGAAGCTCACCGCACGCAGCCTGGTGTTTGCGGATGGCAATCCCGAAGGCCGCGTGATGTTCGTGGGCGAAGCGCCGGGGGCCGAGGAGGATCGGACAGGCCTGCCCTTCGTGGGCCGGTCAGGCCAGTTGCTCGACCGCATGCTGGCCGCCATCGGCATGGATCGCACACAGGTCTACGTCGCCAACATCATCCCGTGGCGGCCTCCGGGGAACCGAACCCCGACGCCGCAGGAATTCGCCGTCTGCCAACCCTTCATCGCGCGCCAGATCGAGCTCTCGAAGGCCGAGGTCCTGGTCTGCCTCGGAGGCCCGTCCGCGCAGGGGTTGCTGGGGGTGAAGGACGGGATCCAGCGCACGCGGGGGCGCTGGATGGAGTACAACGCCGGATCGCGCCGCGTGAAAGCGATCGCGACCCTGCACCCGGCCTATCTGCTCCGGCAGCCGCTGCAGAAGCGCCTGGCCTGGCGGGACTTCAAGATGATCCGGGCCGCGCTCGACGGGTGAACCACCGCCCTCCCCGGCACAGCCAGTAGCCAGTCTTCCTGGATTGCTTCGCTTCGCTCGCAAGGACGGCTCGTAGGGCGCGACGCCCTCCCAAAACGAAAACGGCCGCCCGAAGGCGGCCGTTTTGCGTGTTGTCTTGCTGGCTCAGTTGAGCTTGGAGCGAACCTCGGAGAGGCCCTTGGCGACCAGCGCCTCGGAGCTCACGGCGCTGTCCTTGCGCAGGATCTGCTCGGAAGCCTTGACTGCGGCCTCGGCGGCGGCGGCGCGCACGTCGGCGGCGGCCTGGGCCTCGGCCTGGGCGATCTTCTGCTCGGCCATCTTGGTGCGGCGGGCGACGAAGTCGGCCAGCTTGGCCTGGGTCTCCTCGGCGAGGCGCTCGGCCTCGGCGCGGGCGGTGCGGACGATCTCCGCGGCCTCGGCCTCGGCCTCCTGGCGCTTCTTCTGGTAGTCCGCCAGCACCTTTTGCGCTTCCTCGCGCAGGATGCGGGCGTCCTCGAGCTCGGCGCGGATCTTCTCGCCACGCTTGTCGAGACCGGTCACGATGGCGCTGAAGCCTCCGACCTTCCAGACGATACCGACGAAGATGAAGAAGGCGACAGCGACCCAGAACTCGGCGTCATAAAGCAGGTGCATGATGCGTCCTCACTGGCCGATGGACTGGGAGACGGCGGCGTCGACTTCGTCCGCCGAGGGAGTGCGGCCGACCAGCTGCTGGACGATAACGGACGTGGCGTCGGCGGCGATGCCGCGGACGTTCTGCATGGCCTTGGCCTTGCCTTCGACGATCTGGCGTTCTGCCGCGTCGAGCTTGCCGTGGAGATCAGCCTCGAGCGCCTTGCGCTTGGCGTCCGTCTCCGCCTGGAGCTTGTCGCGGGTCTCGCCGGCGATCGCCTGAGCGTTGGCGCGGGCGTCGGCAAGGGCCTTTTCGTAGGTCGCGATGGCCTCGTCCGTCTGCGCCTTGAGCTTCGCGGCGGCCTCGAGGTCGCTCGAGATCTTGCCGTGACGCTCGTCAAGAATTCGGGTCACGCGCGGCAGCGCGACCTTGGACATCAGGAGGTACAGGGCGCCGAAGGCGATCGCCAGCCAAACGAGCTGCGAGCCGAAGGTGCTGCTGTCGAACGGGGGGAAAGCCCCGCCGGCCTCGTGGGCTCCGCCATGCGCCTCAGTGGTAGCGTGCGTGGTCTGCGCCATGACTTACCTCAGAAAAACTGGGGGCGCCCTTTCAGGCCGCGCCCGGGGCGGGATTTCCGCTCCGGGCGCGTGAAGGGCGACCGACCTGAGCATTCGCCGCGCGAGGCGGCCCGCCGGCCTCAGCCGGCGCAATGCCGAGCGTCGATCAGACGGCGAAGAGCAGGAGCAGCGCGATCAGCAGCGAGAAGATGCCGAGCGCTTCCGTCAGGGCGAAGCCGAGCAGCAGGGTGCCGCGCTGGCCGTCGGCCGCAGACGGGTTGCGCAGGGCGCCCGAGAGGAACTGGCCGAACAGGTTGCCGAGGCCGATGCCGGCGCCAGCCATGCCAAGGCAGGCCAGACCAGCGCCAATGTACTTCGCAGCGACGGGATCCATGGAAAACTCCTTGAGGTCGGATCGGTAGGTAGGAGGGATTGTCCCGGCCGGGGTGGAACTCAGTGGCCGGGGTGGAGGGCGTCGTTGAGGTAGATCGAGGTCAGCGTGGCGAACACGTAGGCCTGGAGAACCGCAACAAGGACTTCGAGGGCGGTCAGGGCGACCGTCAGGGCCAGCGGCAGCGGGGAGATGATTCCCCAGGCGCCGGCCGCCAGCAGCGAGCCGATGAAGCCCGCAAAGATCTTCAGCGCAATGTGGCCCGCCAGCATGTTGGCGAAGAGACGGACCGAGAGGCTGATCGGACGCGAGATGAACGAGATCACCTCGATGGGAACCAGGATGGCGAGCATCACCGGCGGCACGCCGCCCGGCACGAAGAGGCCGAGGAAGTGCGTCCCGTGCTTCATGAAGCCGTAGACGATGACCACGCCGATCACGAGCACGGCCAGGGCGGCCGTGATGATGATGTGGCTGGTGACCGTGAAGCTGTAGGGGATGAGGCCCGCGAGGTTCAGGATCAGCACGAACATGAACAGCGAGAACACGAAGGGGAAAAAGCGCATCCCCTCGTTGCCCGCCGAACTTCGCACTGTATTGGCCACGAACTCGTAGGAGAGCTCCACCATGGACTGGATGCGGCCCGGAACCAGCCCGCGCCCGCTCGTGCCCCACAGCATGAACATGGTGATGAGACCCACCGCGATCAGCATGAACAGCGACGAGTTGGTGAACGCGATCTCCGTGTGACCGATGTGGCCCAGGGTCGTGTAGGTCTTCAGCTGGAACTGATGGATCGGATCGGCCATGGCCGGTCTGGCTCTCTCTCGTTTCCGCGCTGACCGGGAGCGGTCCACGCTGGTCGCCGCCGAGGCGGCTGGTTCGTCTCGATCCCGCCGGCGAAGCCGGCAGGCCTACCTGGACGGCGGCTTGGTGAAGCCGGACGCCCGCATCACGTTCCAGACGCCGGCGCCGAAGCCCAGCATCGTCCCCACGATGAGCCCCCAAGGCTTGGAGCCCGCCATGGCGTCAACCGCCCAGCCGATACCGCATCCAGCGATGATGCCGGCCACGAATTCCGTCGACAAACGGAAGGCCTTGCCCATCGCGGAGGGTTCACCCCCGCTCGTCCCGGTCGGGCGCCGCTGCTCCTGGCCCGTCGACCGGACCTCGTCAAGGCGCTTTCCCAGACGTTCAAGCCTGGCAGAGAGATCGACGTCCTCGGAGGCGCGGGACTTGTCCCCGTTCCCGTGTGGCGTTCCGTCATTGGGCATGGCGAAGCCGCGCTCCCGGGCTCGGAGCGCCTCCCTGGCGCCCCCCTGAAAGTCGCGCGCACCATAGTTTCCGGCCCCTCAGGTGTCAAGAATGCGGCACGAGGGGCTATGTTGCTGATTTAACTTCGTTTTCGGGCCGTGCGACGAAGGGATGGGATGGCGGTTTGCACAGGTTGCGGCTTGGTTGAACCTGCCGCGCGCCGAAAGCGTCTTCCGCAGGCATGGGACAGGAGCTGCAATGGGGCTGCAAGGGACCGCGTTCCTCCCGTCACGGCCTGCCTTTGCCCCGCGCGCCGGACCGATCAGCGTCACACAGCCTCAGCGACCAGCCTCTCGGCCACCCCAAGGTCGACCGACACGAGCTGGCTGACGCCCCGCTCGGCCATGGTCACGCCGAACAGCCGGTCCATCCTGGCCATGGTGATGGGGTTGTGCGTGATCACGAGGAAACGCGTCTCGGTGCTCTGGGCCATCTCGCGCAGCAGGTCGCAGTAGCGCTCGACGTTGGAATCGTCGAGCGGCGCGTCGACCTCGTCGAGCACGCAGATCGGCGACGGGTTGGTGAGGAACACCGCGAAGATCAACGCGATGGCGGTGAGAGCCTGCTCGCCGCCGGAGAGCAGCGTCATGGTCTGCGGCTTCTTGCCGGGCGGCCGGGCCACGATCTCGAGGCCGGCCTCCAGGGGATCGTCCGACTCGATCAGCTCCAGTTGCGCGGTGCCGCCGCCGAACAAGCTGGTGAACAGCCGCTCGAAGTGACCCTGGACGACCTCGAAGGCGGACAGCAGGCGCTCCCGACCTTCCTTGTTCAGGCTCTGAATGGCCGTGCGCAGGCGCTTGATGGCCTCGGTGAGGTCGTCCCGCTCGCTGCTCAACGAATCGCGCTGCTGCTCGACAGCCGCGAGTTCCTCCTCGGCCCGGAGGTTCACGGCCCCCAGGCGCTCGCGGTCGCCTCGCAGCGATTCGAGGCGGCGCTCGACCGATGCGGCGTCGGGGAGTTCAGCGCCCGGCGCCACTCCGCTCAACTCAGGCAACCTGTCGGGGGTGACCTCCAGCCGCTCCGCCACGGCGCGCACCAGCTCGGAGAAGCGATCGCGCGCGGCCTCCAGCCGCGATTCGGAACGCACCTTCTCCTCGCGGGCCGCGGCCAGAGCGGCGAGAGCCTCCTGGGCCACGCGATCGGCGGCCGACTGCGCCTGCGCGGCTTCGGCCAGCCGATCGCCCGCGGCCTTGCGGGCGTTCTCGGCCTCGGCGATCTGGGTCAGGATCTGGCGGCGCTTCTCCAGGAAGAGCTCCGGGGCGTCGCGCAGCGTTTCCCGCTCGTCCTCCAGTTCGGCCTGCCGGCGCTCGACCTCGTCGATCTGCCCGGCGGCGCGGGTGCGGCGCTCGGTCCAGGCCTGCCGCTCGGCCGCGATCGCCTGGCGGCGGCGGGCTCGCATCTCGACCTCGCGCTGCATGGTCTGCACGAGGATGCGGGCTTCGTTGGCCGCCTGGCGGTCCTGGGCGGCGCGCGCCTTGGCCTTGTCCAGGGCAGCTTCCAGCTCCGGCGCGCCGGGCATGAGCGCGAGTTGCTGGGCCAGGTGCTCACGCCGGGCTTCGGCCTCCTCGGCCTCCGCGGAAAGGCGGGAATGGGCTTCGGCGAGCGCCGAGCGCTTGGCCGCGACCTCTCCGCGGCGGCGCTGGGCGGCGGCGAGGCGCTCGCGCACGGCGTCGAGCCCACGGCGCATCATCTGCACCGTCTCGAAGCTCAGGGTTTCGTCCTGCGCGGCCGCGCGCACGGCCGCCTCGGCGAGATCGCCCTCGTGGCGCAGCGACTCGGCGGCCTCCCGGGCGGCCTCGGCCTCGGCCTTCAGGTCGGAAAGGCGGGCGCGCTCGGCCAAGCGGCGCGCGGCGGGGGTCGGCGCCTCGGCGGCGGTGGTGAAGCCGTCCCAACGCCACAGGTCGCCCTCGCGGCTGACGAGACGCTGGCCGGGACGAAGTTCGGCGCGCAGGCGCAGGCCGTCCTCGCGTGAGACCACGCCGATCTGGCGCAGGCGCCGCGTCAGCGCCGGCGGGCCCTCGACATGGTCGGACAAAGGCGAGCAGCCGGCCGGGAGCGCGGGGTCCGCCTCCCCTGCCCCGGTGTCGGCCCAGTGCGCCGGCGCAGCCGGGTCGACGGAGGCGTCGAGATCGTCGCCAAGCGCGGCGCCCAGCGCGGTCTCGAACCCGCGCTCGGCCGTCAGCCCGTCGAGGGCGCGCGGCCAAGCCTTGCCGGCGTCGGCGGCCAGCATCTTCTCGAGCGTGCGCGCCTCGGTTTCGAGGCGCTGGGCCTTGCGGTCGGCCTCCTGGGCGGGCCCTCTAAGGCGGTCGCGGCGCTCTCGGGCGTCGGCGTGGGCCTCGCGGGCGGCCTGGGCGCGATCCTCGGCTTCCGCGTAGGACTCGGCCACCTGCTCCATCTCGGCTTCGAGCGCCTCCAGGTCGGCGTCGCCGCCGAGGCTGACGTCCAGCGCCGCAAGGTCGCGGCCGACGCGCTCGGCCTCACGCGACAGGCGGGCGACGCGCTCCTCCGCCTCCTTGATGGCGCGCTCGGCGGCGGCGCGGCGCGCGTTGCGGTCGGCCAAGGCGGACTGGGCGGCCGCGAGGGCGGCTTCCGAATCGAAGAGGACATCCTCCAGCTCCGCGAGGCGCTCGCGCGCTTCCGCCTGCTGCTCGGCCGCGTCGCCGAAGTCCTCGTCCAGCCCCTCTTCCTCTGCGGCGAGGCGCTCCAGGGCGGCGGCGGCGTCGTCCACCAGGGCGCGCTCGCGCTGCAGGTCGCGGGTGAGCTCGAAGGCGCGGCGCTCCAGCTCCACCGCGCGCTCGCCGGCGCGCTTCTCCTCGGCGTCCAGGTTGTCACGGGCGAGCAGGAGGCGCTGAAGCGCGGCCGCGGCCGCAGCCTCGGCGTCGCGTAGCGCGGGCACGGCGTGCGCCGCCACGGCCTGGTCGCGCGCGGCCTGACCCTGCGCGGTGGTGCGCTCGGCGACGAGGCGCAGGTCCTCCTCCACCTTGCGCTCGGCGGCCGCGACCGCGTCGCGGGCCTCGCGCCAGCCGATATAAAGGAGCAGGGCCTCGAGCCTGCGGATGTCGGCCGCCACCGTGCGGTACCGGGACGCCTGGCGGGCCTGGCGCTTCAGGCTGTCCACCTGGCCATCGATCTGCTGCAGCACGTCCTCAACGCGCAGCAGGTTCTCCTCGGCGGATCTGAGCCGCATCTCGGCTTCATGCCGACGCGAGTGAAGGCCGGCGATTCCAGCCGCGTCCTCCAGGATGCGGCGTCGAGCCTGGGGCTTGGCGGCGATGATCTCGCCGATCTGGCCCTGGCGGACCATGGCGGGCGAGCGCGCGCCCGTTGCGGCGTCGGCGAACAGGAGCTGTACGTCGCGAGCGCGGACCTCCCGGCCGTTGATGCGGTAAGTCGAGCCCGCCTCGCGCTCGATGCGGCGGGAGACGTCCAGGAGATCGGCGTCGTTGAAGGCGGCGGGAGCGGTGCGGGACCCGTTGTCGACGAGGAGGGCGACTTCCGCCGTGTTGCGGCTCGGGCGGTTGCCGGAGCCTGAGAAGATGACATCGTCCATGCCGGAGGCGCGCAGGCTCTTGAACGAGCTCTCGCCCATCACCCAGCGCAGGGCCTCGACCAGGTTGGACTTGCCGCAGCCGTTCGGCCCCACCACGCCGGTGAGGCCGGGCTCGATCAGGAACTCGGTCGGCTCGACGAAGGTCTTGAAGCCGACAAGGCGAAGGCGCGTCAGCTTCATGCGCGCCCCCGCCGCAACCGGCGATCACAACCGGACAATTTAACGCACGCCGCCGCGGGCCGGGGCGCCCGCGCCGGGCCCAGCCGATCAGCCCCCGACGAGAGGGGTGAGGATCTTGTCCAGTTCCTCAATCGAAAGCGCCCCGCGCTGCACCTGCCCGTTGATGTAGAAGGTGGGGGTGGAGTTCACGCCCAGCTTCTCGGCCGCGCGGTCCTTCACCCAGTTCACGGCGTCATAGATCTGCTGGTTCTTCAAGCAGGCTTCGAACTTTTCCTGTGTGAAACCGGCCTGCTTCATCAACTTGGACAAGGCGTCCACGGGCTTGTCGGTGAAGGCCCATTCGCGCTGCTTGTCGAACAGCAGGTCCGTGATGGCGTAGTATTTGTCGTTCCCGTCGCAACGGGCGAGCATGAAGCCCGCGGTGGCGAGCGGATCCAGCGGGAACTCGCGCAGCGTGAAGCGGACCTTGCCGCTGTCGATGTATTTCGACTTCAGGGTCGGCCAGGTCTTCTCGTGGAAGTGGGCGCAATGCGAGCACGTCATCGAGGCGTACTCGATCATCGTGACCTTGGCGTCTTCCTTGCCCATCCAGACGTCGCCGAGCGGGCCCGCCACCGCGAGGTCGGCGGCCGTCGTGGATTGCGCGAAGGCGGCGCTCGGGAAGCCCGGCAGGGCGGCCATGACGCCGGCGACGGCGAGACCTTGGACGACAGTGCGGCGGGTCGTGATCACGAACTTCTCCTTGGGCAGCTTGGGTCCGCCAGGCTCGCCGGCGGCGCTCGTTCCGCTGGACTGTGAAACGAGGGCGTGAATGAGGCAAGACGCGCGACGGCGCAAGCGGTTCACGAGATTGCGTTCAGGCTGGGCTCTGCGCGCCGTGCCTTCCCCCTCCGCTGCACGGCTCCGGCCGGGGATGACGCCGAGCGGACTTAACCGTCCTTCCGGGCCATGATGCCGGCGCCGAGGCGCACCAGGGCGTCCCGGAGCCCTTCGTCCTCGACCTCGCCAACGCGGCGGCGCGCCTCCTCCACCTGGCGCAGATCCGGCAGCGGCACGGCCTTCTTCGGCGCGCGGTCGCGGCCGACAGGGCCCTGGCGAAACGTGAGGCGGCCGATGCAGCGCCAGCCATAGCGGGTGTTGACGCGCTCCACGATCAGTGGCGCCAGGTGCTGGAGCTCCAGCGCAAAGGCGCTCTCGACGCGCACGATGAGCACTGCGGGCTCGGACGGCTCGTCCGGGGCCATGCCCTTGGGCCGCTTTGGCCACTGGATCTTGACCGGCTCGCAGTAAGGAGCCAGGCGGTCGCCGACGATCTCGGGCCAGGCCACCACTACGTCGGAGGCGGCGAAGCCCTGCGCCGCCAGCGCGGGCGCGATGCAATCCTCGACGAGCTCGGCCAGGGGCCGCAGGCGGGTCTTCTTCACAGGCTTTGTCCGGGCTTTCCCAAACGCGACGACGCGTTCGCTTCACCGCCGTCCTGGGGGCGGCTACACATGCGCTGATGTTAGCCGCTCCGCCCTCCCCCGCAAAGCCGGCCGCCACAGGCTCCCGCCCGGACCCAGCCGCGCTGCTCATCTGGTACGACCGGCACCGGCGCGCGCTGCCCTGGCGCGCCTTGCCGGGCGAAACGCCCGACCCGTACCGGGTCTGGCTCTCCGAGATCATGCTGCAGCAGACCACGGTTCGGGCGGTGAAGCCCTATTTCGAGCGGTTCCTGACGCTGTTTCCGACGGTGGCCGACCTCGCGGCCGCTCCCGCCGAGGACGTCATGAAGGCCTGGGCGGGGCTTGGATATTATTCGCGGGCGCGCAACCTGCACGCCTGCGCGCAGGCAGTGGTCGAGCGCTTCGGCGGGCGTTTTCCAGACTCCGAAGAGGAGTTGCGCAGCCTGCCAGGGGTCGGCGCCTACACGGCCGCGGCCATCGCCGCCATCGCCTTCGACCGCCGGGCCGTGGTGGTGGACGGCAATGTCGAGCGCGTGGTGGCGCGGCTCTACACTGTGGAACAACCGCTCCCGAAGGCGAAACCGCTCATCCGCGACCTGGCGGACGGACTTACGCCGGAGCAGCGGCCCGGCGATTTCGCGCAGGCGATGATGGACCTCGGCGCCACCATCTGCACGCCCAAGAGCCCGGCCTGCGGCCTCTGCCCCTTCCGTGAGCCTTGCGCCGCGCGAACCGAAGGGACCCAGGAGACCTACCCGCGGAAAGAGAAGAAATCCTCGGGCGCCCTGCGCTTCGGGGCGGCATTTGTGGCGGTGCGCGAGGACGGCATGGTGCTGCTGCGCACCCGGCCTGCCAAGGGCCTGCTCGGCGGGATGGCGGAGCCGCCTGGCACGGAGTGGAGCGCCGGGTTCGATCCTGCCGCCGCGCTTCCCTTGGCCCCGTTCGCAGCGGAGTGGAGACGGCTCACGCGCGTCGTCGAGCACACCTTCACGCATTTCCCGCTGCGGCTGACCGTGTACCGCGCCACCGTGCCGGCCAGCGCCCCGCCCCCGGAGGGCTGCTGGTGGGCGCCAGTCGCCACCCTGGACGGCGAGGCGCTGCCGACCGTGATGCGCAAGGCGATGATGGTGGGGCTGGAGGGCTGAGGCGACGCTTATCCCCGAGCGAACACAGCGGCGGTCCAGGGAGGCAAGCCTTTGCTGGATCGCGTCGTCGCTGCGCTCCTCGCGATGACGGCCAGGAACCTAGGCCAGCGCCATCCCTTCCCTGAGCGTCTTGCGCAGGGCGTCGATCGGCTGGAGGCCCTTGGGCCCGTCCACGTGCCAGAAGGTCCAGCCGTTGCAAGCCGGCAGGCCCTGGGCGAGCGCGCCGATCTTGTGGATAGAGCCAATGAGGTTGCCGAGCGCGAGCGTGCCGTCGGCGCGGACAACCGCCTGATGGCGGCCGCGTTCGTCCCGCAGCACGGCGCCTGGCGCGAGCAAGCCGGCTTCCACCACGGACATAAAGGGGATCCGTGGCTCGCTTCGCTTCTCGGGCGGCGCCTGGAGCGCATCGGGAGGCAGCGGCTCGACAGCGGCGATGCGGGCCAGAGCCGCGTCCGCGTAGGTCCGGTCGCGCTCCACGCCGACGAAGTTGCGGCCGAGGCGGCGCGCCACCGCTCCGGTGGTGCCGCTGCCGAAGAAGGGATCGAGCACCACGTCGCCGGGGTTCGTGCTCGACATGAGCACGCGCGCCAGCAGGGCCTCGGGCTTCTGGGTTGGATGAAGCTTACGGCCCTCCGCATCCTTCAGGCGCTCGCCGCCGGTGCACAGGGGCAGGTACCAATCCGAGCGGACCTGCAGGTCCTCGTTACCGGCCTTCAGGGCGTCGTAATGGAAGGTATAGCCCTTTGCGTCCGGGCCCTTGCTGGCCCAGATCATGGTTTCATGCGCGTTGGTGAAGCGTCGACCCCGGAAATTCGGCATCGGGTTCGCCTTGCGCCACACCACGTCGTTCAGGATCCAGAAGCCCAGGTCCTGGAGGATCGCGCCGACACGGAAGATGTTGTGGTAGGAGCCGATCACCCACAGCGTGGCGTTCGGCTTCATCACGCGCCGGACCGACAGCAGCCAGGCGCGGGTGAAGTGATCGTACGCCTCGAAGCTGGCGAACTTGTCCCAGTCGTCGTCCACCGCGTCGACCAGGGACTGGTCGGGCCGCGTGAGCGCGCCTTCGAGCTGCAGGTTGTAGGGAGGATCCGCGAAGACCAGGTCGACGCTGGCGTCCGGCAACTTGGAGAGCTCGGCGACGCAGTCGCCGACCATCACCGTATTCAAAGGAAGAGCGTACTGCTCCATCCGAGGTGACGACGGCGGACGCCCGGTACGCGAGACCTTATTCCGGGATCCGACGTCGACTGCCTCGGTACGCTGGGCACCCATGACGCAGCACCATTTACGCAACCGAACAGGCGCTACAGTGGGGGCCGCAAGGTAAAGGCGAGGTTTCCAAGTTGAAAAAAGTTCGTCTCAATTGAGAACGATGCTAGGCAAATTCTGCCTATTCTATAGTTCAGTCTTCATTAACCATGGCGCCGCCGAGCGGCGAGAACGTAAAGCGATGAAACGGGCATGGGCCCTTGTCGGCAAGGGCCGCCCTGTGCGCCGCGGTCGCGTAGCCAGCATGCCTTTCGAAGCCGTATTCCGGATAGGTTGCGCCGAGCCGGCTCATGAGCCGGTCGCGGGTGACCTTCGCGACAATGGAGGCGGCCGCGATGGAGCAGACCAGCCTGTCGCCCTTGACGACGGCCTCGCCGGGTCCATCCCAGGTCGGCAGGTCGCGGCCATCGACCAGGATGTAGGCCGGCCGCCCGGCGAGGCCCGAGAGCGCGCGGCGCATGGCCTCCAGGGTCGCCTTCCGGATGTCGGTCGCGTCGATGGTGGCCGCCGACATGGAGCACACGGCAACGTCGGCCGTGGCCAGGATTTCCTCGAACAGTTCGTCGCGTCGCGCCGGAGTCAGCAGCTTCGAATCGGCGAGGCCCTTCGGCACGCGCTTCGGGTTGAGCACCACCGCTGAGGCGACAACGGGGCCGGCCAGCGGCCCCCTGCCCGCTTCGTCCACTCCAGCGACCAAGCCGAAGCCCTTGCGCATGAGGGCTCGTTCGCGCCGGAAATCGGGCGCGGCGGGCAGCGGCTCGGGAGCGGCGGCGATTCGCGGCATGCCGCCATCCTCCCCGGATCGCGCCGCCGGGCAAGCGCCTCGGAGCCGCAGTCCCCGCTATCCCCCTCTCTCCCGTCACGACGCTGAGCGGATCTAGTCCTGCGGCCCTGGCAGGACGATGCGACCCGCGGCGTCCAGGGGCCATTGCGGGTTGTGGGCGATCTCCCAGACATGCCCGTCCGGGTCGGCGACATAGCCGACATAGCCGCCCCAGTGGGTCTCGTGCCCGCTCTTCACGATCAAACCGCCGGCCGCAACCGCGCAGGCGAGCACACGGTCCACCGCCTCGCGGCTGCGCTGGTTCTGCGCCAGCGTGAAGGCGGGCGCGGCTTCCGGTCCCGCAGCCGGGTTCGCCGCCCGGCCCAGGTCGGACGCAAGCGCTTCGCGGCCGTAGAGGGACAGAACCAGGCCGTTGAGGTCGAAAAAGGAGACCTCCGGCTGGCTGGCCGATGAGAGCGGCCAGCCCAGCGCCTTGTAGAAGACCGTGGACCGGGCGACATCGGCCACCGCCAGGGTGATCAGGCTCACGCGCGGCGGAACGGGCATGGGGAAGTCCTTCCTTTCCCGGGACGTGGTTCGCCTACCGGATGTGCTTCGCCGTCTTTGCGAGCGAAGCCAAGCCGGTGACGATTGGCCCGTGGCCCCTTCTGGGCTGCTTTGTCGCTGCGCCCCTCGCAGTGCGGCAACTCAGAACAGGCTCAATTGCTCCCCAGCCCGCTTGGGCGGGCTGAACAGGTCCGTGCGCAGCTTCAGACGGCGCTTGTTGAAGCCCAAGCGCTCGGCGGCGATCTCGAAGCGGCGGCCGATCATCCAGGCATAGGGACCGTCGCCGGTCATGCGCTCTCCCCACTTGGCGTCGTAGTCCTTGCCGCCACGGGTGGAGCGGATCAGCGACAACACGTGGCGTAGTTTGGCGGGGTGATGCTCCAGCAGCCATTCGCGGAAGAGATCGCGCACCTCCAGCGGGAGGCGCAGCAGCACGTAGCCGGCTTCGCGTGCGCCGGCCGCGTGGGCCGCCTCCAGGATGCTCTCGATCTCCGAATCGTTCAGGGACGGGATCACCGGGGCCACCATGACCGAGGCCGGGACGCCCGCCTCGGCCAGTTGGCGAATGGCGTCCAGCCGCTTCGCCGGCGTGGAGGCGCGGGGCTCCATGGTGCGGGCGAGCTTGGGGTCGAGCGTCGTCACCGAAAGGGCCACCTTGGCGAGGCCCTTCTCGGCCATGGGGCCGAGAATATCGAGGTCGCGGGTCACCAGCGCCGACTTGGTCACAATGCCTACCGGGTGGTTGGCCCGGGCGAGCACCTCCAGGATCGAACGCATGACGCGCCGCTCGCGCTCAATGGGCTGGTACGGGTCGGTGTTGGTGCCGATCGCGATGGTGCGCGGCGCGTAGCCGGGCGCAGAAAGCTCCCGCTCCAGCAGTTCCGGCACACCCTCCTTCACGAACAGCTTGGTCTCGAAGTCGAGGCCGGGCGACAGGCCCATATAGGCGTGGGTCGGGCGCGCGAAGCAGTAGACGCAGCCGTGCTCGCACCCCCGGTAGGGGTTGATCGAGCGGTCGAAAGAGATGTCCGGCGAATCGTTGCGCGTGATGACCGTCTTCGGCTTCTCGAGGGTCACCTCGGTCTTGAAGGCGGGCAGCTCCTCGCTGGAGCCCCAGCCGTCGTCCTCGACCACGCGCTCGGTGGGCTCGAAGCGGCCGGAGCGGTTGGTCACGGCGCCGCGGCCGCGCCGGCGCGCGGCGTCGACCGGGTCGGCGTCGCGGACGCCATCTCCGATCTGGTAGTTCAAGGGCCTGGGCTCGGGACGGAGCTTCAGCATGGAGCGATTCCGGTTGCGAACAGAATAAGAACAGACACCGGAACGGCTCACTTGGCAAGATGTTCCCGCAATGTTCCGCCCGCGCCCGGCTTGGCGCCGCACATTTGGGCGATCCGGAGCGACTTGGGCTACTCGGCCCTGTCGAGGCTGAATTCCATGCGTGCTAAGGATTCCAGCCATGATTTCCGTGCTGATCCCGCTGCTCGACGACGAGCCCGCGCTTCTCGACACCATCGCGGCGCTCGCGCCGGCCGTGGCGGAGGGCGTCGTGCGGGACCTGTGGCTGGCGACGCCGCTGACGGATGGCTATGCGGCTACCGTGGCGGACGCCGCCGGGTGCGGGCTGGTCGAAGCCGCCGGGACCAGGGTCGAGATGCTGGCGAGGGCCTCCCGGGAGGCGCGGTCGCCGTGGTCGCTCGTGCTGGAGCCTGGCCTTGTGCCGACCGGCGGCTGGATGGCCGAGGCTGCGGAGTTCGTGTCCCGCGCCGAGGACGACCGGGCGGCCGTGTTCACGCTCGCTCCTCGTGGAGGTCGGAGTCGCCTGATCGCCGCACTGGCCAACTGGCAGGCGAGCCTGCTGGGGCGAGGTCGGCCCGAGCAGGGGCTGATCGTCTCGACCGCGCGGCTCGTCAAGCGGCAGGCGCCGCCACGGGCCGTGCGGCTGGCGAGCCTGGTGGTGGACCGGCGGGTGCGGGCGAGGGCTTGACCCTCACCTCTCGCGCGGGGCTGCGCCGCTGGCCTGGATCGCTTCGCCTCCCTGCGGGCTCCCCGCGATGACGACCCATCACAACCGCTGCGTCTGGAACGTGTTGCAGCTGCGCAGGTCGCCGCTCTTGAGGCCGGTCATAAGCCAGCGGACGCGCTGTTCCGACGAGCCGTGGGTGAAGCTGTCCGGGACGGCGTAGCCCTGCGACTGTTTCTGCAGGCGGTCGTCACCGATGGCGGAGGCGGCGTTCACGGCGTTGCGGACGTCACTCTCGTCGATGTTGCTGTGGCGCTGGTTCATCTTGGCGGCCCAGACGCCGGCGAGGCAGTCGGCCATCAGCTCAACGCGGACGGACAAGCTGTTGGCCTCGGCCTTGTCGCCGGCGCGGCGCTGGGCCTGCTGCACCTTGGGCAGAATGCCGATCAGGTTCTCGACGTGGTGCCCGATCTCGTGGGCGATGACGTACGCGTAGGCGAAGTCGCCGCCGCCGCCGAAGCGGCGCTGCATGTCCTGGAAGAAGGAGGTGTCGAGGTACACCTTCTGGTCCAGCGGGCAATAGAAGGGGCCCATGGCGGACTGCGCCGTGCCGCAGCCGGACTGGGTGGCGCGCGAGAACAGGACGAGGCGGGGGGCCGTGTAGTCGCGGTTGGCCTGGGCCGGGAGAAGTTCGGACCAGACGTCCTCCGTCTCGCCGAGGATGCGGGAGACGAACTGGCCGGTCTGGTCGTTCGGCGTTCCGGTCGGGCCGTTGCGGGTCTGGTGGGTCGGGGCGCGCTGGGTCACCATCTCGGCGCCGCCGATCAGGATGCGCGGGTCGATGCCGAGCGCCCAGCCAGCCAGGCTGAGCACGATCACCGCGCCGATGCCGAGACCGCCGCCACCCAGGCCGATGCCCGTGCCGCCGCCTCCGCCCCAGCCTCCGCCTTCGCCACGGCGGTCCTCGATGTTCTCCGAGGTGCGCAGATCATCCCAACGCATGGCGGCCTCATTCCCTCGTCATCGCGACGCCCCAGGGCAGCCGCATAGTCCCAGGCACAAATGGCAAGGGCAGGGCGTTGGTTGCAAGGGGTACGAAGGATTGGGGACCTGCGCCCTCTCGCGTCATGCGGGAGGGCGCAATTTTGTGAGGCGTTTCAGAGGCGGCGTCGGCCCTCACCGCCGCCCCTCTCCCACCGGGGTGGGAGAGGGAAACGTGCGGCCTACTCCGCCGCTTCGCGGATCGGCTCCGGGGGCGTCCAGCGCAGCACCGGCTGGCGGGCGGCGCGGGTTTCATCGAGGCGCCGGCGCGGGGCGTGGTAGGGCGCGCCCGTGAAGCGCTCCACGTCCCCGCGTCTGACGGCCATGGCGAGGTCGCGCAGCGTCGCGATGAAGAGGTCGAGCGAGGCCTTGGACTCGGACTCGGTCGGCTCGACCAGCATCGCGCCGTGGACGACCAGCGGGAAGTACACCGTCATCGGGTGATAACCCTCGTCGATCATCGCCTTGGCGAAGTCGAGCGTGGTCACGCCGGTATCCTTCAACCAGGCGTCGTCGAACAGCACCTCGTGCATGCAGGGACGATTGCCGAAGGGCAACGACATCAGGTCGGCCAAGCAGGCGCGGACGTAGTTGGCGTTGAGCACCGCGTCCTCGGAGGCCTGCTTCATGCCGTCCGCCCCGTGCGAGAGCATGTAGGCCATCGCGCGCACGAACATGCCCATCTGGCCGTGAAAGGCCGTGAGGCGACCGAAGGGACGGGCGCCCTGCCTCGCCGCATCCGCCTCGTCCTCGACCAGCCGGAAGCGCTCCCCATCGCGCACCACGAAGGGTACGGGCGCGAAGGCGGCGAGCCTGTCGGAGAGCACCACCGGGCCCGAGCCCGGGCCGCCGCCGCCGTGGGGCGTCGAGAAGGTCTTGTGCAGGTTGATGTGCATGGCGTCGACGCCGAGGTCCCCCGGCCGCGCCTTGCCCACGATGGCGTTGAAGTTGGCCCCGTCGGCGTAGAAGTAGGCCCCCGCCTCGTGGACAATGCGGGCGATCTCCACCACGTCTCGCTCGAAAAGCCCGCAGGTGTTGGGGTTGGTCAGCATGATGGCGGCGACGTCCGGGCCGATCGCGGCCTGCACGGCCGCGGGGTCGACCGTACCGTCCGGGCGGGCCGGGACGGGGCGCACGGTGAAGCCGATGAGCGCAGCGGTGGCCGGGTTGGTGCCGTGGGCCGAGTCGGGCACCAGCACCACCCGCCGTGTGGCGGCTTCGCCCTTCGCGGCGATTGCGGCCTTGATGGCCATCATGCCGCAGAGCTCGCCATGGGCGCCGGCCTTGGGCGACATCGCCACGGCCTGCATGCCGGTAAGCTCCAGCAGCCAGGCGGCCAGCGTGTCCATGAGCTCGAAGGCCCCCTGCACCGTGGAGAACGGCTGCAGAGGGTGCACGTCGGCGAAGCCCGGCAGGCGCGCCATGCGCTCATTGAGGCGCGGGTTGTGCTTCATCGTGCAGGAGCCGAGCGGGAAGAGCCCCGTGTCGATCCCGTAGTTCTTCTGGGACAGCCGCACATAGTGGCGCATGGCTTCCGGCTCGGAGAGGCCCGGCAGACCGACGCCGTCCGTGCGCTCCAGTCCGCCGAGGCGGGGCTCGAAGGGAGCCGGCTCGTCGACGTCCACGCCGGTGGTCTCCGGGCGCCCGATCTCGAAGATCAGCGGCTCTTCCTGCTGGAGGGCGCGGTTTCCCGTGAAGGTGGGATGGGCGGCGACGGCGGCCTCGCCCGGCTGGCTGGGGCGACCCTGACGGTTCAGCATCACAGCACCTCCTTCAGGCCGGCCACGAGGGCGGCGCGATCCTCATCGGTGTTCATTTCGGTGGACGCGACCAGCAGCAGGCCGTCGAGGCCTGCGCCTGGATGGAGGCGCGAGACCGGGACGCCCGCCATGATTCCCTTGTCCGCCAGAGCCTGGACCACTGCGGCGGCGGGCTTGTTCAAGCGGAGCGTGAACTCGTTGAAGTAGCGCTTGTTGAGCACTTCAACTTGAGGAAGAGATTCAAGCGCCTCATGCAGCCTGACAGCATGGGCGTGGTTCAGCCTGGCCAGGCGCTGGAGCCCAGCGGAGCCGAGGAGCGTCATGTGGATTGTAAAGGCCAGACTGCACAATCCTGAGTTTGTGCAGATATTCGAGGTGGCCTTGTCGCGCCTGATGTGCTGCTCGCGGGTGGAGAGCGTCAAAACGAAGCCGCGACGGCCCTCGGAGTCGACGGTCTCGCCGCAAAGGCGACCGGGCATCTGACGCACGTATTTGGACCGCGTGGCGAAGAGGCCCACATAGGGACCGCCGAAGTTGAGGCCGTTGCCGATCGACTGCCCCTCGCCCACCACGATGTCCGCGCCCATGGCGCCGGGCGGGGTGACAAGGCCGAACGACAGGGCCTCCGTGACCACCGCCACCAGAAGCGCGCCCTCGGCGTGGCACTTGTCGGCCACGGCCCGCAGGTCGCGCAGGTTGCCGAACAGGTCGGGCGTCTGGACCACGACGCAGGACACGGAGCCGTCGATTGCGGCGAGCAAGTCCTCGGTCCCGGCCACATCAGGCGGCAGCGTGACCACCTCGTCCTCGGCCATGCCGGACAGCGTGCGGACGACTTCGGCGTATTGGGGATGAAGGCCGCCGGAGAGCACGGCCTTGCGGCGTCTCGTGACCCGGTGGGCCATCAGCACAGCCTCGCCGCAGGCGGTTGAGCCGTCATACATGGAGGCGTTCGCGACCTCCATGCCGGCGAGCGCGGCCACCTGGGTCTGGAATTCGAACAGATACTGCAGCGTGCCCTGCGCGATCTCGGGCTGGTAGGGCGTGTAGCTCGTCAGGAACTCCGAGCGCTGGATCAGGTGGTCCACGGTCGCGGGCACGTGGTGCTTGTAGGCGCCGGCGCCGACGAAGAACGGGACCGATGATGCCGGCGTGTTCTTCGCCGCCATGCGGCCGAGCAGGCGCTCCACTTCGAGTTCGCCCTTGCGGGTCGGCAGGTTCGGCAGGCCGGGGCGGCGCTTGTCGGCGGGGATGTCGGCGAAGAGATCGTCGATCGAGCCCACGCCGATGCGCGCCAGCATGTCGGCGCGTTCGATGTCATTGAGTGGCAGGTAGCGCATGGCGGACCTCAGAGCGAAGCCACGAAGGCCTTGTAGGCGTCCTCGTCCATGAGGGCGTCGAGTTCGCCGGGGTTCGTGAGCTTCAGCTTGACGAACCAGCCCTTGCCCAGCGGGTCCTCGTTGACCGTCGCGGGCGAGCCCTCGAGTTCGGAATTTACCTCCGCCACCTCGCCGGAAACCGGCGCGTAGACCTCGCTCGCCGCCTTGACGCTCTCCACGACCGCCGCCTCGGCTCCCTTGGCGAGGCTCTTGCCGAGCGCAGGAAGCTCCACGAACACCACGTCGCCGAGCTGCTGCTGGGCGTAGTCGGTGATCCCGACCGTCCCAACGTCACCGTCGACGCGGATGTATTCGTGATCCTTGGTGAACTTGATGGTCATGCGTGGCTCCTGCGGCAGGTCGGGCGGAATCGGGAAAAGAGGGTCGGGGTGAGGGGCTGGCGAGCGCGATGGCGCCCTTGCGGCCCTTCGTGCCCCCGTCTCCCCGTGCCGGGGAGGAGGGCTCGGGTCATCGTGGCGCTCATGCGCCGGTCTTGCGGGCGTAACGGTGGGGGACGAAAGGCAAGGCTGCGATCCTGGCGGGGAGCGCCTGGCCCCGGACCATGAGGGCGAGCGGCGCGCCCGACGTGGCCAGGGCCGCCTCCACGTACCCCATCGCGACCGGGCCCCCGACGGTGGGGCCGAAGCCGCCCGAGGTGACCTTGCCGACCACACGACCCTCGGCGGTCACGATCTCCGCGCCCTCGCGGGCCGGGGCGCGTCCTTCCGGCAGCAGGCCGACACGAACGCGGGCGGGCCCATCGGCCAGTTCGCGCCGGATGCGCTCGAACCCCGGGAAGCCGCCTTCCTCGCGGCGGCGCTTCTGCATGGACCAGACGAGCGCGGCCTCCACGGGCGACGTCGTCGTGTCGATGTCATGGCCGTAGAGGCAGAGCCCGGCTTCGAGCCGGAGCGAATCGCGGGCGCCGAGGCCGATCGGCTTCACCAACGCGTCGGCCAGCAGCGCATCAGCGACCTGCGCGACCTTGGTCGCCTTCACGGAGATTTCGAACCCGTCCTCGCCGGTGTATCCGGACCGCGAGACGTGGACCGGGACGCCATCGAAGGTGGTGACGAGGCCGGTCATGAACGCCATGTCGGCGACGCCGGGCGCGTGCCGCGCCAGGACCTCCGCCGCCTTCGGCCCCTGCAGCGCCAGCAAGGCGCGGTGGTCGGCGCGAATCAGACGCACGCCCGCCGGCAGCCTGGATTCAATATGGGCCCAGTCCTTCTCCTTGCAGGCGGCGTTCACCACCAGCATGAGCACGCCATCCTGGTCCTCGGCGGCCGGACGCGTGATCATGAAGTCGTCGAGGATGCCGCCGTCCTCGTTCAGCAGTTGCGAATAGCGCTGCTGGCCGGGCTTCAGGTTCAGGATGTCGGCGGGGCAAAGCGCCTCCAGGGCGCGCGCGACGGCGGCATGGTCCGAGCCGGCGAGGAAGCCCTGCCCCATGTGGGAGACGTCGAAGAGCCCGGCGTTCTCGCGGGTCCACTGGTGCTCGGCGAGGATGCCGGTCGGGTATTGGACCGGCAACTCGTAGCCGGCGAAGGGGACCATGCGGGCGCCGAGCGCGCGGTGGCGCGCATTGAGGGGCGTGACAGCGATGGGCGTGGAGGAATCGGCGCTCGGTTCGGCCATTCGGGTCTCCCGGACAGGTCAGGGCGAACGGACCTGCGGTCCGTTTCGCGCCCCCTCTGTCCGAAGACCTGAGAGATTTCCTCGCTCCCGAAGGATCGAGTTACCCCCGTCGGTGGGCGTGCGCCTGCGCGAACGCCTCTTTCCAGAGCGCCAGCTCTCCGCGGTCCTTTGGCCTGAGCGTTTCCGGGGCGGTTGCGCCTTCGGCGCCGGCGACCGGGACCTTGCGGCCCCCGCCGGACTCTTCCGCGGAGATCAGAAGCTTGTCCGTGGTAGGCGAGCCGCTGCGTCAAGTCAACGCGATGCGACCATCAATTGGGCTTAGGCGACGTGCGCGCGGCGCGAACACTGCGCCGTCATCCCCGGCCGGAGCCGCGCAGCGGCGCAGGGGAAGGGGATCCGGGGCCGCGCGCCCTGCCCTGGTCCCCTTTCCCGGCCTGCTGCGCAGGCCGCCGGGGATGACGGCAGACGGGGACGAGAGATGCGAGCGGCGCAGAGCCGCTCAGCCGTGCTTGCGCTTCTTCTTAGCCGGGCCCGCAGCACGGCCCATGGGGTCGAAGCCGATGTAGATCTCGAGATCGCCCGGCCCGTCCTTGGGGGCCATGAGGCCCTCCTGCACCATGGTGAAGCTGGCGCGCACGTCGTTGGCCGGAATGGTCACCGTGCCTCGCTGGAGCTGGGACGCGACGACCTTGTCGCCCTTCTTCACCACGAAGCGAACCGGCGCCACGAAGGTCCCGGGCCTGCCGCCGGGACCCAGCATGGCGGCGCCTTCGACGCCCACCTTGATGGCGATCTGGTTGCCCACCACGCGGCACTCGCGGGCCGTATTGCCCAGCGACAGCTGGCTGCGCAGGTCGCCGCCGGCCTCCTGCTTCAGCGCGGCCGCGCCGTCCAGAATCTGCACGGAGGGGCAGTCCACCTCCTCCTCGGGCGGGTTCATGGACGGGGGCACGGTCGTGCCGCCGTACTTGAAGATGTTCAGGAGGCTCGATCCGCCGGACGTATCCTGGGCCTGGGCCTCGCTCGACCCGCCGAAGGTATTGCAGGCGGCCAGCAATCCCGCGGAGCCCAGCAGGACGGCGAGGCGGATGGCGCGCGATACGGACGCAGTCATGAACATCTCCAGGCAAGCGCAACCGTTGCGATGCGGGCGGCCGTCCATAGCACGGAGCGCACGCCCGGCGCGAGACGGCAGCGAGGGATCACGGGAGCGAATCAAAGGCCTTCGGGAACCCGTTGAGGGAGACCGGGATGCCGATGCCCTCCTCGGGGGTCTGAAAGACGATGAAGGTGGCGGCCTTGCCGCTGCGCAGCTTGTTGAGGAGCTCGTCCTCCATGATGACCTCGGCCACGCAGCCGGTCGGCAGGCAGCGCACGAAGCCGGCGCGGCCGACGTCATTCTGGTCGATCTTGAGGCCGAGGCCCGCGGGCAGCAGCACGCCGAGCGGCGCGATGACGCGCAGGAGGCGGCTCTTGCCGTCCGCCGTCTTCAGCACGATCACCACGAGGGTGACGTTCGGCTTGTCCTCGGCCTGAACGCTCTGGACGATGGCGCACTGCTCGGCCTTGGCGCCGGCAGGCGTCTCGCAGCGCATCTGCCAGTCGCCGAACGTGTTCTTCACGGGACCCTGGGCGACGGCGGGCGCGGTCCCGAGCCAGGCCAGGCCGAGGGCTCCGGCCAGCACGGCGGCCGGGCGGGCCAGCTTGTCGACGATCCTCGGCATGGCGAGCGCTCCTGTTTCTGTGGACGGCCCGAGCGGAGCTGCGGCGCCCGGCGGCGTTGTCCGACCATGGCCGGAAACTCGTGTCAAGGCGAGCGAGTCGCGCCCGGCGGGGCCCGGATGGTGCGCGAATGCCCTCTCTCGCGAGCTTATGCCGCACAAAAAACCTAAACCGGCCCGATTGCGCTAGTGACCTGTTTGTGGTCTTTGCGCTAGATCAAGCTCGCGAGGTTTATGTAAGCGCGTCGAGCGCGGCACCGTTCTCCACCTCCCCCGGGAGAACGCCGCACTCCTTCCCCGAGACGCGACGCGCCGATGAGCCGGGCCAATTCAGGGCAGGAGATTCGCAGGTGACGATTCGTAACTGGAACCGGTCAGCGCTCGCCGCGCTCGGTCTCAGCATCCCCGGGCATGCCTTCGCGGCGGCCGGACATCCCGAACCCTACCAGATCGGGTTCCAGGACGCGGTCTCCCCCGTTGCGGAGTTCGTGCACGACTTCCACACCGCCCTGGTGTGGATCATCAGCATCATCACGCTGTTCGTGCTGGCGCTGCTGGTCACGGTGGTGGTGAAGTTCAACGAGAAGGCCAACCCGGTCCCCTCGCGCACGACCCACCACACGGGCCTGGAGATCGCCTGGACGATCATCCCGGTGCTCATCCTGGTTGGCATCGCGATCCCGTCGTTCCGCCTGCTCAAGTACCAGATCGAGCTGCCGAAGGCCGACATCACCATCAAGGCCATCGGCAACCAGTGGTACTGGTCTTATGAGTATCCGCAGGACCAGGGCGGCGGCTTCAAGTTCGACAGCTACATGCTGACGCGCGAGGACGCGGCCAAGGCCGGCCAGCCGGCCCTGCTCGCCGTGGACAACGAGGTGGTTCTGCCCGCCGGCAAGACCGTAGTGATCCAGGTGGTCGGCGCGGACGTGATCCACTCCTTCTCGGTGCCGTCGCTGGCGTTCCGCATGGACGCCATCCCGGGCCGCCTGAACCAGACCTGGTTCAAGACCGACCGCGAGGGCATCTACTACGGCCAGTGCTCGCGCCTGTGCGGCCAGAACCACGCCTTCATGCCGATCGCGATCCGCGTCGTGAGCCCGGAGAAGTACCAGGCGTGGCTCGGCGAGGCGAAGAAGAAGTTCGCCTCCAACGGAGGCGACGAGACGGTGAAGGTCGCCGCGCGCTCGACGACCGTCGAGTGACGACCTGAACATTCGAACAGGACAGCGGAAGCAAGACTTTCAGCGATCTGGGACACGACACAATGGCAACTGCTGCGGCTACCGCGCATGACGCGCACGCGCACCACCCGACCGGCTGGCGCCGGTGGGTGCTGTCGACCAACCACAAAGACATCGGGACGATGTACCTGATCTTCGGCCTGGTGGCCGGCCTGATCGGCGGCGCGCTCTCGATCGCGATGCGCCTCGAGCTCCAGGAGCCCGGGCTCCAGTACTTCACGAACCCGCAGACCTATAACGTCTTCGTGACGGGTCACGGCCTCATCATGGTGTTCTTCCTGGTGATGCCCACCCTGATCGGCGGCTTCGGCAACTGGTTCGTGCCGATCATGATCGGGGCGCCGGACATGGCGTTCCCGCGCATGAACAACATCTCGTTCTGGCTGCTGCCCTCCTCCTTCGCGCTGCTGCTGATCTCCCTCTTCGTCGAGGGCGCGCCCGGCTCGAACGGCTTCGGCGGCGGCTGGACGGTGTACCCGCCGCTGTCGACCTCCGGCCACCCCGGCCCGGCGCTCGACTTCGGCATCCTGTCGCTGCACATCGCCGGCGCGTCGTCGATCCTCGGCGCCATCAACTTCATCACCACGATCCTGAACATGCGCGCGCCGGGCATGACCCTGCACAAGATGCCGCTGTTCGCGTGGGGCATGCTGGTGACGGCGTTCCTGCTGCTGCTGTCGCTGCCGGTGCTCGCGGGCGCCATCACGATGCTGCTGACGGACCGCAACTTCGGGACGACGTTCTTCGACCCGGCCGGCGGCGGCGACCCGGTGCTGTACCAGCACCTGTTCTGGTTCTTCGGCCACCCCGAAGTGTACATCATGATCCTGCCGGCCTTCGGCATCGTCAGCCACATCATCTCGACCTTCTCGCGCAAGCCCATCTTCGGCTATCTCGGGATGGCCTACGCGATGGTGGCGATCGGCGCGGTCGGCTTCGTCGTGTGGGCGCACCACATGTACACGGCCGGCCTGTCGCTCGACACGCAGCGCTACTTCGTGTTCGCCACCATGGTGATCGCGGTGCCGACGGGCGTGAAGGTGTTCTCCTGGATCGCGACGATGTGGGGCGGCTCCATCCGCTTCACCGCGCCGATGACCTGGGCGATCGGCTTCATCTTCCTGTTCACCGTCGGCGGCGTGACCGGCGTGGTGCTGGCCAACGCGGGCGTCGACCGCCAGCTGCACAACACCTACTACGTCGTGGCGCACTTCCATTACGTGCTGTCGCTCGGCGCGGTGTTCGGCATCTTCGCGGCCTGGTACTACTGGTTCCCGAAGATGAGCGGCTACGTGATCCCGGACTGGATCGGCCGCCTGCACTTCTGGATCGCCTTCGTGGGCGCCAACCTGCTGTTCTTCCCGATGCACTTCACGGGCCTGGCCGGCATGCCGCGCCACTACGTGGATTACCCGGACGCCTTCGCGGGCTGGAACCGGATCTCCTCGATTGGGTCGTACATCTTCGCGCTCGGCCTGCTGGTGTTCTTCTATGGCGTGTTCGTGGCGTTCAGCCGCAAGGAGCGCGCCGGGGACAACCCGTGGGGCGCGGGCGCCACGACGCTGGAGTGGACCCTTTCGTCGCCTCCTCCGTTCCACCAGTTCGAGACCCTGCCGCGCATCACCGGCTCGGACCACTGAGAACCTACCCGGGGCCGGCCCTCGCCGGCCCCGGATCGCCAAAACCCTGGGCCGGCCCTCGCCGGCCCCGGATCCCCTCCCCGGGGAAGCCGATCCTTCGCCAGACCGCCCGCCGGGCGGCCACGCCGAGGACCGGTCCACCAGGACCAAGACACACAACGGAGCGTCAGGCGCATTCATGTCGGCCGTCAGCGACAGCATCGTCACCGAGAGCCGTTCGGGCTTGTCGAACGGCACCGCCGGCGACTTCTTCGCCCTGCTGAAGCCGCGGGTGATGTCGCTCGTGGTGTTCACGACGCTGGTCGGCATGATGACCGCGCCGCATGTGAACCCGGTGATCGGGTTCACCGCGCTGCTCGCCATCGCGGTCGGCGCGGGCGCCTCCGGCTGCCTCAACATGTGGTACGACGCCGACATCGACGCGGTGATGCGCCGCACGGCGAAACGGCCCATTCCGGCCGGGCGGATCACCAAGGACGAGGCGCTCGGCTTCGGCATGACGCTGTCGGTCGGCTCGGTGGTGACGCTTGGCCTCGTGACGAACTGGGTCGCGGCCGGGCTGCTGGCCTTCACCATCTTCTTCTACGTCGTGATCTACTCGATGTGGCTGAAGCGGGCGACGGCGCAGAACATCGTGATCGGCGGCGCGGCCGGGGCGTTCCCGCCCATGGTGGGCTACGCGGCCATGACCGGCTCCTTCTCGCTCGAGACGGTCGTGCTCTTCTCCATCATCTTTCTCTGGACGCCGCCCCACTTCTGGGCGCTCGCGCTGGTCAAGTCGGACGACTACCGCCGCGCGGGCATTCCCATGCTGCCGGTGGTGGCGGGCGACGACGCCACGCGCCTGCAGATCATCCTCTACACGTTGGTGCTGGTCCCGGTTGGCCTGCTGCCGGCCTTCATGGGCTTCGCGGGCCTGCCCTACGCGCTGGTTTCGGGCGTCACCGGCGCCATGATGCTCGTGCTCGCCTGGCGCGTGTACCGCCGCCGGGAAGGCGACGCGGCCCGCAAGGCCGCCTATGGCCTGTTCGGCTTCTCCATCCTGTATCTCTTCCTGCTCTACGCGGTGCTCCTGGCCGAGCTCATCGTCGGCCATGACCGCGTGGCCGCCCTGGGAACGGCTGCGGCCCGCCTGGTGGGGGCTGCGTGATGGCGGACAGGAAGCCCGGCGTCGTGCTGAGCGACGAGGAAGTGCGGAAGCGCCGCTCCCGCTCGGTGGCGCTCGCCCTCGTGCTTGGCGGCCTCGTGATCCTGTTCTTCATCGTCACCATCGCCAAGCTCGGCGGCAACGTGATGAACCGGCCTTTGTAAGCCATGACCGAAACTCCGCGCCCCTCCCCTGCCCCCGACCGGTCGCGCGCCGCGCGCCGCACGGTGATCGCCTGCGCGGCGACCGTGGCCGGCATGGTCGGCCTGTCCTATGCGGCCGTGCCGCTCTACCGGATCTTCTGCCAGGCGACCGGCTTCGGCGGGACGCCGCAGGTGGCGACCGAGGGTTCGAAGACCACCGGCGAGCGCGTGTTCACGGTGCGCTTCGACTCGAACGTGGCGCCGGGACTCAGCTGGCGCTTTGAGCCGGAGCAGCCCACCGTGGACGTGAAGGTGGGCGAGACCACCACGATCTTCTACAAGATCACTAACACGGGCTCGCAGCCCGTCTCGGCGCTGGCGTCCTTCAACGTCGCACCAGAGCTCACGGGAGCCTATTTCACCAAGCTCCAGTGCTTCTGCTTCAACGAGATCACCCTGAAGGCGGGCGAGACCCTGGAGGCGCCGGTCGTCTTCTACATCGATCCCGCCATCACGAAGGATCGCGACCTCGCCACCGCGAGCGAGATCACGCTGTCCTACACCATCTTCCCGTCCAAGGGCTCCTCCAAGCCCGTGGCCGAGAACAACGACCCAACCCGCAAACCAAAACTCTAAGGGGGCTCGCAGGGCTGGGCACAGCCCCTGCGGGACGTATCGGAGAGCGACCACGATGGCCGAGGCCCACGTCAAAAACCACGATTATCACCTCGTCGACCCAAGCCCCTGGCCGTTCGTGGGGTCGATCAGCGCCTTCGTGACCGCCGTCGGCGCGATCATGTGGATGAAGACCCTCGCCATCGGCGGCCTGCACGCCGGCCCGGTGCTGTTCGGCGCTGGGTTCATCGGCATCCTCTACACGATGTTCTCGTGGTGGGGCGACGTCATCAACGAGGCCGAGTACAAGCACGACCACACGCGCGTCGTGCAGCTGAGCCACCGCTACGGCATGATCATGTTCATCGCCTCCGAGGTGATGTTCTTCGTCGCGTGGTTCTGGGCCTATTTCGACGCCAGCCTGTTCGCCAACGAGGCGAAGCAGTTCGCCCGCTTCGAGTTCACCGGGGGCCATTGGCCGCCGAAGGGCATCGAGGTCTTCAACCCCTTCCACCTGCCCCTGCTCAACACGCTGATCCTGCTCACCTCGGGCACCACGGTCACCTGGGCTCACCACGCGCTGCTGCACAACGACCGCAACGGCCTGAAGTGGGGCCTGATCCTCACCGTGATCCTGGGCGCGCTGTTCTCCGTCGTGCAGGGTTACGAGTACGCGCACGCCCATTTCGCCTTCAAGGGCTCGATCTACGGCTCAACCTTCTTCATGGCGACCGGCTTCCACGGCTTCCACGTGCTGATCGGCACCATCTTCCTGCTGGTCTGCCTCATCCGCGCGCTGCGGGGCCACTTCTCGCCGAAGCAGCACCTGGGCTTCGAGTTCGCCGCCTGGTACTGGCACTTCGTCGACGTGGTGTGGCTGTTCCTGTTCGTGGCGATCTACCTGTGGGGCTCTAACTGGGGCGCCGCCGCCGGCGTCGCCGCCGCGCACTGACGCCTCGCGTCATTGCGGGGACCGCAGCGACGAGGCAACCCGGAAGGCGGGTCGCCCAGTCCCCCTGGATCGCCTCGCCTTCGGCTCACAATGACGGAACCGATCAAGGGCGGCCCACCGGGCCGCCCTTTCGCTTTTCGCCGATTGCTTTATTCCGTCCCCCGAACAGGACAGACGCCGTGGACCGCCGCATCACCCGCCTTATCGCCCCTGCCCTCGCTACCCTGGTCGGCTTCGCCATCCTGGTCGGGCTCGGCTGCTGGCAGATCGAACGCATGGGGGCGAAGCATCGGCTGATCGCCCGGGTGGAGGCGCGGATGAAGGCCGAGCCTGGCCCATTGCCGCCGGAGAGCCGGTGGCCGACGCTCAACGCCAAAACAGCCGACTACGAGCGCGTGCGCGTCACTGGACGCTACCTCCACGACAAGGAGGCCTACCTCAACGGCTTCGTGGTGGCGCCCTCCAATGGCCCTGCCCCGCCTCCGACGCTGATGGGCTTCTTCATCCTCACGCCGCTGCAACTGGCGGACGGCTCCGTGGTCATCGTCAATCGCGGCATCGTGCCGACCGAACTGCGCGATCCCGCCAAACGCGAGCAGGGGCAGTCGCCGGGCGAGGTCACGGTCACGGGCGTGCTACGCGTGCCCGAGAAGCCCGGCTACTTCGTTCCGGCGAACGACCCCGTCAGAAACAACTGGTTCTCGCGAGATCCCGCCGCCATCGCCCGGGCCAAGGGACTGGAGCGCGTGGCGCCCTTCATCATCGACGCCGACGCCACGCCCGTTCCGGGCGGATGGCCGAAGGGCGGCAACACGGTCGTGAGCTTCCCCGACAACCACCTCCAATACGCGATCACGTGGTTCGCACTGGCCCTGGCGCTGCTGGGCGTGTTCGGTTTCTGGGCCCGGCAGCAATGGCGGGCCAAACCTGCGTAACGCAAGCTTGTCAGGCCCGGACCGGGCCCCTACCCTCGACGCCGTTCCAAGAGGTCCATCCGTGCTCCACGTGTCCACCCGGGGCGAAGCGCCCGCCCTCGGCTTTTCCGACGCCCTCCTCGCCGGGCTCGCCCGCGACGGCGGCCTTTACCTGCCCGAGAGCTGGCCGACGCTGAGCCGCGAGGCCATCGCGGGTCTGGCCGGCCTGCCCTATGCGGAAGCCGCAAAGCGCGTCATCGGCCCCTTCGCGTCGGACATCGAGCCGGCCGCCTTCTCGGACATGGTGGACAAGGCCTACGCCTCCTTCCGGCACCCGGCCGTGTGCCCGCTGGTGCAACTCGGCGACAACCTCTTCGTGCTGGAGCTTTTCCACGGCCCGACGCTGGCCTTCAAGGACGTCGCCATGCAGCTGCTGGGGCGGCTGATGGACCATGTGCTGGAGCAGCGCGGCCAGCGCGCCACCATCGTGGGCGCCACGTCGGGCGACACGGGGGGCGCCGCCATCGAGGCGTTCAGGGGCCTCAGGCGCGTGGACGTGTTCATTCTCTACCCGCACGGGCGCGTCAGCGAGGTGCAGCGGCGGCAGATGACCACGGCGGCGGCGGACAATGTCCACGCGGTGGCGGTCGAGGGCGACTTCGACGATTGCCAGGCGCTCGTGAAGGCGATGTTCAACCACCACGGCTTCCGCGACCAGCTGCAGCTCTCGGGCGTCAATTCGATCAACTGGGCCCGCATCGTGGCCCAGGTCGTCTACTACTTCACCGCTGCGGTCAGCCTGGGCGGGCCGCACCGGCCCGTGAACTTCTCCGTGCCGACCGGCAATTTCGGCGACGTGCTCGCCGGCTGGGTGGCCAAGACCATGGGCCTGCCGGTCGGGCTGCTGAACGTGGCCACGAACAGCAACGATATCCTGGCCCGCGCCATCGCGACCGGACGCTACGAGGCGACCGGCGTGGTGGCGACGACCTCGCCTTCCATGGACATCCAGGTGTCGTCCAACTTCGAGCGCGTGCTGTTCGAGGCCTATGGCCGGGACGGGACGGCGATCCGCCGCCTCATGCAGAGCCTCTCGCAGAGCAAGGCGTTCACCATCGATGCGGTGCCCCTGGAGAGGATCCGGTCGGAGTTCACGGCCAGCGCCGTGAGCGAGGAGGCGGTCAAGGCCGAGATGAGCGCCACCTACAAGGACGCGGGCTACACGCTCGATCCACACACCGCGATCGGCATCTCCAGCGCCCGGGGCGTGCTGAAGCGCGATCCCGCCACGCCGATGGTGGTGCTGGGCACCGCCCATCCGGCCAAGTTCCCGGATGCGGTTGTCGCCGCCACGGGCCGCAGGCCGGAGCTGCCGGAGCATCTGGCGGATCTTCTCGACAGGCCTGAACGTTTCACCGTCCTGCCGAACCAACAGGCCGCGGTTGAGGACTTCGTCCGCAGCCGCGCCAGGGCCGCCGGGGCGTCCCGGCCGGGAGCCGCCGCATGAACGCGCCATCGCGCAGCAAGGACCTGAAGATCGGCGCGCCGCGCGAAGAGGCGGTGCGCATCACCACCCTTCCGAACGGGCTGCGCGTCGTCACTGAGACCATCCCGGCCCTCGCCACGGCGTCCCTCGGGGTCTGGATCGGGGCCGGCACCCGGCACGAGCGCGAAGGCGAGCAGGGTCTCGCCCATTTGCTCGAGCACATGGCCTTCAAGGGCACGCGCCGGCGCTCGGCGCTGGACATCGTGGCCGAGATCGAGGCCGTCGGCGGCGACCTCAACGCCGAAACCAGCGTGGAGCGGACGTCCTACTACGTCCGCCTGCTGGGTGAGGACGTGCCGCTCGCCCTCGACATCCTGTCCGACATCCTCACCGAGCCCGCCTTCGACAAGGGCGAGCTCAAGCGCGAGAAGGGCGTCGTGCTGCAGGAGATCGGCGCCTGCGAGGACACGCCTGACGAGGTCGTGTTCGACATGTTCATGGAGACGGCCTACGGCGGCGCGCCCATCGGGCGGCGCATCCTGGGCACGCCCAAGACCGTGCGGGCGCAGACGCCGGAGTCCATGCGCACCTTCCTGGACCGGCAATATCGCGGGCCCGACATGGTCGTGGCGGCCGCAGGCGCCGTGGACCACGACGCCGTGGTGGAGGAGGCGAGCCGCCGCTTCGCCAGCATCAAGGGCGAGCAGCCCGGGGCTCCCGTGGAGGGCGTCTACGCCGGCGGGGACGAGCGCAAGATCCGCAAGCTCGAGCAGGCCCACATGGTGCTGGGCTTCGCCGGCTGCTCGTTCCACAGCCCGGACCACTACGCCCTGCACGTCTTCTCCAACCTCCTCGGCGGGGGGATGTCGTCGCGCCTTTTCCAGGAGATCCGCGAGAAGCGCGGGCTCTGCTACGAGATCTACTCGTTCCACCAGCCCTTCTCGGACACGGGGACCTTCGCCATCTATGGCGGCACCGGCGAGGACAAGCTTGGCGAGTTCATGCCGGTGATGCTCGACTGCCTCCGCGAGGCGGCCGAGCGGCCCACCGACGAGGAAGTCGCCCGGGCGAAGCAGCAGATCAAGGTCTCGCTGCTGACGGGGCTCGAATCCTCCGCTCGCCGGGCCGAGCAGATGGCGCGGCACGTTCTCGCCTTCGGGCGCGTGCTGCCGCGGGAGGAGATCGTGGCCGCCATCGACGCGATCACGCTGGACGACGTGAAGCGGGTCGCCCGGACGATGCTGGCCTCCGCCCCCACGGTCACGGCCGTCGGGCCCGTGCGCAAGCTCATGGACCCGGGGCGGATCGCCGCCCACCTGGGCTCGGCGGCATAAGGGACGCGCGGCGATGGCGTTCTTCCGCCTGCCCATCGCCGCCGAAGAGCCGCCAAGCGTCCGCGGCCAAGGCCTGCTGCTGCGCACGCCGCGGCTGGAGGATTTCGACGCCTGGTCGGCCCTGCGCGAAGCGAGCCGCGAATTCCTGAAGCCCTGGGAGCCGATCTGGCCGGCGGACGACCTGACCCGGTCCGCCTATCGGCGGCGGCTGAAGCGCTACGCGCGCGAGATCGAGGAGGACGCGGCGTACCCGTTCTTCCTGTTCCGGGAGCGCGACGGCGCGCTGCTGGGCGGGCTCACGCTCGGCATGGTGCGGCGGGGCGTCTCGCAGGCGGCGACGCTGGGCTACTGGATGGGCCAGGCGTTCGCCGGCCGAGGCTACATGACGGCCGGCGTGCGGCTCGCGGCGCACTACGCCTTCGACACGCTGCGACTGCGTCGGATCGAAGCGGCCTGCGTGCCCTACAACCTCCCATCCATGAAGCTGCTCGAGCGGGTCGGCTTCCAGCGCGAGGGCTACGCGCGCCAGTATCTCTGCATCGACGGGTTGTGGCAGGACCATCTCCTTTACGCCTTGTTGCGCAGCGACTTCGCGCCCGACACACCCTCGCCTTGAATCCTCGGCAGAACGCGCCCGCATTGCTCCTGATGGGGCAAGCCCGCCTTGCCCTCCACCCCAGCCAAGGCTACCACTGCTGACGCTTCGAAGCGGGCTGCGCGAGCAGCCGGCCGATTCCCCAGGGTCCTGTCTTTGCGTCTTTTCCGGCTCATCCTCGCTGTCGTCGGGTTGGCCCTCGCGCTGGCGGCCGTCCCCCAGGAGGCGTTCGCGCTCGACCCTGTCTCCGTGCGCTCGGGCAGCGCGGCGATCGACCTGCTGCCCTTCGTGGAGCGCTCGCGCTCCGACAGCGACCTGATCCAGATCTCCACCGCGCCCGGGGCTGACGGCATCGTCCGGCGCATCGCCATCAAGGCGAAGGAGGCCGGCACGCGGCCGGACTGGATCGTCTTCGCGCTCAAGAACGACACCAACGAGCAGCTCACCCGCTGGCTCGTCGCGCCGCATTTCCGGCTGGTGAACTCGGGCGTGGTCGCGCCGGACCTCGGAGCCACGCGCATCACGGCGGTCACGGCCTCCCAGGGCGAGAGCCCGGACCGCGAGGACAACGCCGAGGCCGACATCTTCGAGATCGTGCTCGATCCCGGCTCCACGGTGACCTACATCGCCGAGCTCGCGAACCCGCGGCTGCCGCAGCTCTACCTGTGGAATCCGGACGACTACAAGGAGAAGGCCAACGGCCTGACGCTATACCGCGGCATCGTGATCGGCATCGCGGGGCTCCTGGCGCTGTTCCTCACCATCGTGTTCGTGGTGAAGGGCGCGGTGATCTTCCCCGCCGCGGCGGCGCTGGCCTGGGCGGTGCTGGCCTATATCTGCATTGACTTCGGCTTCTGGCAGAAGATCGTGCCGACCACGCCGCAGGGCGAGCAGGTCTATCGCGCCGCCGCGGAGGCGGTGCTGGCGGCGACGCTGCTGGTGTTCCTGTTCGCCTATCTCAATCTCAACCGCTGGCACGTGCGCTACAGCCACGTGACGGCGGGCTGGCTGGTGTTCCTCACCGCCCTGATCGGGCTCGCCGTGTTCGACCCCGTGATGGCGGCCGGCGTGGCGCGGATCTCCATCGCGGCCGTGGCGGCGGTGGGCTTCCTGCTGGTGGTGTATCTCTCCACGCACCACTACGACCGCGCCGTGATGCTGGCGCCCACGTGGTTCCTGCTTCTGGTCTGGGTGATTGCGACGGCCTTCGCGGTCTCCGGCACGCTGACCAACGACTTCGTGTCGCCTGCCCTCCTGGGCGGCCTCGTGCTCATCGTGATGCTGATCGGCTTCACGGTGATGCAGCACGCGTTCGCCGGCGGAGCGCTGGCGCAGGGCCTGGTCAGCGACGCCGAGCGCAAGGCGCTGGCGCTGGCGGGCTCCGGCGACACCGTGTTCGACTGGGACGTCACCGCCGACCGGGTCTTCGTGAGCCCCGAAGTCGAGGCGCATCTCGGGCTCAAGCGCGGCACGCTGGAAGGACCGGCGGCTAACTGGCTCGAGGTGATGCACCCCTTCGACCGGGACCGGTTCCGCGCCACCCTGGACGCGGTTCTGGAGCAGCGGCGCGGGCGCGTGTCCCTCGATTTCCGGCTGAAGACCGCCGATGGCCACTACTACTGGTATGCGCTGAAGGCGCGGCCCGTCGTCGGCTCCGACGGCGAGGTGGTGCGGGTGGTCGGCACGCTGGGCGACGTCACCGAGATCAAGACCGCCGAGGAGCGTATCCTGCACGACGCCGTGCACGACAACCTCACCGGCCTGCCCAATCGCCGCCTGTTCCTCGACCGCCTCGACGCGGCGCTCACGCTGGGGCGGTCCGACGAGGACGTGCGCCCGACCGTGATCGTGCTCGATCTCGACCGGTTCAAGCAGATCAACGAGTCTGTCGGCCTTCCGGCCGGCGACTCGATCCTGCTCGCCATCGCACGCCGCCTCGGCCGCCTGCTCAAGCCGCAGGACACGCTGGCGCGCGTCACCGGCGACCAGTTCGGCCTGCTGCTGCTCTCCGAGCGCGAGCCCGAGCGTATCACCATGCTGGCCGACACCATTCGGCGCGTGATCACGACGCCCGTGGTGTTCGGCGACCGCGAAATTTTTCTCACGGCCTCGACCGGGATCGTCCTGCCAGACCCCAGCGCGCAGTCGCGCGGGGAGGACGTGCTGCGCTCGGCCGAGATCGCCATGATGCACGCCAAGCGTCTCGGCGGCGACCGCATCGAGGTGTTCCGCCCCGCCATGCGGGCGCAGCGCACCGACCGGCTGGCGCTGGAGATGGACCTGCGCCGGGCGCTCGAACGCAACGAGATCAAGATCCTGTTCCAGCCCATCGTCCGGCTGGAGGACCGCACGGTCGCGGGCTTCGAGGCGCTGATGCGCTGGGATCATCCGAAGCACGGGCGGCTGGCGCCGAGCGAGTTCATCGGCATCGCCGAGGAAAGCGGGCTCATCATCGAGCTCGGCGTGTTCGCCATGGATCGCACGGCCCAGGAGCTCGCAGCCTGGCAGCGGGCGCTTGAGGTGGACCCGCCGATCTTCGCCAGCGTCAACGTGTCCAGCCGGCAACTGCTGCGCCACGACCTGCTGCAGGACGTGAAGATGGTGCTGTCGCGCTACCCGGTTCAGCGCGGGACGCTGAAGCTCGAGATCACCGAAAGCCTGGTGATGGAGAACCCGGAATACGCCACCCAGATCCTGACCCGCATCGCCGACCTGGGCGCCGGGCTTGCCCTGGATGACTTCGGCACGGGCTATTCCTCGCTCAGCTATCTGCAGCGCTTCCCCTTCGACACCATCAAGATCGACCGCTCCTTCGTAAAGCCGGACGGCAAGGGGACGCGCCCGGTCATCCTGCGCTCCATCGTCACGCTCGCGCATGACCTCGGCATGGAAGTGGTGGCGGAGGGAGCGGAGTCCGAGTCGGACGCAGTGGAGCTGTCCCAAATCGGCTGCGAATACGCCCAGGGCTACGCCTTTGGCCCACCCATGACGGCGCTGGAAGCGCGCAAGCTGGTGGGAGCCGCGACGGAAGCGGCCTGAAGCGCTTGCCTCAAGACCACCGAGGTCGCTCCCGGGCGCCGTAGTAGACGGCGAGGGTGTCGATGGTTCCCCGCGCGAGGTCGAGCCGGTAGACGATCACATCTGACGAGATAGAACGACGAGTTCCCGTGTCATGCGGTGGCCAGTGCGGCCAGCCTGAGGCCAAGCCCAGAGTCGTTCCGCTGATGCCCGGATGCGTGAAATGATTTCACGCGCACTGGTTGCGTTGCGGTCTGCGATGTAGCGTTTGATGTCCCGCGGCTGGCGAGTGGCTTTGTATGTAAACCGAAGCTTCACTCGAGAAGATCGCGCCAGAGGCGCTCAACTTCTTCGCCCGTCGCAAATTCGAGCCGCCCCTCGTCCAGCTCCCGGAGCATCTGGCGAACTTCGGCGATCTGCTCGGCCGACAGAAGAGTCAGCGGCTCCTTGTCCGCACGGCTCTCAATCTTTTCGGTCGCGACACAGGTTCGCGATTGCGGCATGCAAGCCCTGCAGTGGGCTGATGCTGAAGGTGTCAAAGCTCGCCGGAAGAGTCGCCTACGCGTGTCCCGCCTCAGTGGACAGCATCGCGGGGTCGATGCCGATCTTGCGCAGGGCGCGGTCGTACTTTGTCTCGAAGCTCAGGTCGAAGAGCAGTTCCGGGTCGGCCTCGCAGTGGAGCCAGCCGTTCTCGTTGATCTCCGTCTCGAGCTGGCCCGCGCCCCAGCCGGCGTAGCCCAGGGCCAGGATGGCGTCGCGGGGGCCGCCGCCCGTGGCGATGGCGCGCAGGATGTCCACGGTCGCGGTCAGGCAGATGCCGTCGTCGATCGGCAGGGTCGACTTGTCGATGAAGAAATCGGACGAGTGGAGCACGAAGCCGCGGCCGGTCTCCACCGGACCGCCCTTGAGCACGCGGAACCGCTCGGCCCGCTCGGGCAGCTTGATGCCGCTGTCGCTGGAGATGATCTCGAGTTGCTCCAGCAGATGGGGGAATTCGATGTTGGGCGCCGGCTGGTTGATCACCAGTCCCATCGCCCCCTCGGGAGAGTGGGCGCAGACGTAGATCACGCTTCGGGCGAAGCGCTCATCGGGCATCCCCGGCATCGCGATCAGAAGTTGTCCGTCCAGGAAGCCGCGGGAAGTCATCGCGACGGAATTCTCGATGGTTTCAAGAAACATGATCGTATGCCCTTTCGCCGTGGAAGCCAACGCGGGCGCGCCAGCGACGTTCCCCCTGCGGCTGCGCGACCCGGGCATTCCATGCGCGGTTTCACTCCATCGTGGCTTTGCGGTGCGATGGCGCTCTGGCATGACACGGGAATGACTCCGTTTCCCCGTTCCGCCCTTGCCGCTTGTGCGGCCCTCGTTCTCGCAAGCGCCTCCCAGGCCGCCCCTCCGGGCGTCTCGGAATGGTCTTCCGGCCTTCACGCGTCTGTCCGGCTCGTCGACGGTGGCCCAGGCGCCGAGGGGACGCGGAAGGCCGGAATCGAGATCCGGCTGGATCCTCACTTCAAGACGTATTGGCGCACACCGGGCGATTCGGGCCTGCCGCCCAGCTTCGACTGGTCCGCCTCCGACAACGTGAAGTCCGTCGATGTGCTGTGGCCGGCGCCGGAGCGCTTCCAGGACCCGGCGGGGTTCAGCCTCGGCTACAAGGGCCAGGTCGTCCTACCACTCCGGGTCACCACCACGGAGCACGGCAAGCCGGCCACCCTCCTTCTCAAACTGGACTACGCGGTGTGCGAGCAGATCTGCATTCCCGTTCACGGCGAGGCTGCCCTGCCGCTTGGGGGCCCGCTGGCGCCGTTCGCCGACTTGGTCGCGGAGGCCGAGAAACGGGTTCCGACCCCGGCGGCCATGGGGGAAGGCGCCCCGCCCGTCCTCGCCGCGGTGCGACAGGACGGTGACGCGCTTCGTGTCACCGCGGCGCTTGAGCCCGGCGCCCCGACTGACCTCTTCGTGGAGGGCGACAACGCCGATTGGATCTTCGGCGCCCCGGCCGTGCTTTCGGATCAAACGGCGGGCGGCGTCCGGCGTGTGGAGATGAGGATCCCGGTCGACAGCCGACCGCCGGATGCGAAACTCGCCGGGCAGGCGCTCACCCTGACGCTGAAGAACGGCGACAAGGCCGTAGAGGTTCGGACTCGCCTCGACGCAGAGGTCAAGCCGCACTAAGTCTAGGACGTCATGACGCAGGGCGGCGGCCCCCGACCGCTCGCCCGCGCCAGCGCAAAGCCCGGGCCCGTCCCGAGACCCCTAGGAGAATCCTTCGATGAGCATCGCAGTTGGCGATACCCTGCCCCAGGCCACCTTCCGCGTCATGACCGAGAACGGGCCGGCCGCGAAAACCACCGATGACATCTTCAAGGGCCGCAAGGTGGTGCTGTTCGCCGTGCCCGGCGCCTTCACGCCTACATGCCACCGGAACCACCTTCCCGGCTTCCTGGAGAAGGCGGACGAGATCAAGGCCAAGGGCGTTGACGCCATCGCGGTGACCGGCGTCAACGACGTCTTCGTCATGGACGCCTGGGCCAAGTCCACCGGCGCCAATGGCAAGATCGAGTTCCTCTCCGACGGCAACGGCGACTTCGCCAAGGCGCTCGGCCTCGCCCTCGACGGCTCCGGCTTCGGCCTCGGCACCCGCTCGCAGCGCTATTCCATGCTGGTCGATGACGGCGTGGTGCGGTCGCTGAACGTGGAGGACACGCCTTCCAAGGCCGACGTGTCCGGTGCGGAGAACCTGCTGAAGCAGCTCTGAGCTAATAGCCGTCATCGCGAGCGCAGCGAAGCGACCCAGGAGAAGGGACCTCGCCCGCCTGGGTCGCTTCGTCGCTGCGCTCCTCGCGATGACGGAGAGGACGTCAGCCCCCGAACAACGTCCCCTGCCCAACGGGCTCGGGAGCCTTCGGCCTGGCGGGCCTCGGCCGCGGGCCCTCGCCGGTGACGGCCTTCACCTTGCCGTCCGCGAACTCGATCTCCACCGTGGTTCCGAGCGCCACGTGGGCGGCTTCGCGCACGAGGTGGCCGTCCGGCCCGTGCACCAGGGCGTAGCCGCGCTCCAGCACGCGCCTGTAGTTGTAGCTTTCGAGCAGCTGGTTGAAGCGCCCGAGCATTTCGGCCCGGCGCTGCACCCCGGCAGCCACGGCGCGCTGCGGCCGGTCGTCGATTCGCTCCAGCCGCTCGCGACGCTTGCCGATCAGCACCAGCATGGCCCGGTCGCGCCGCTCCCCGAGGGCGGCCAGGCGCTCGCGGCGCTGCGCGATGCGTTGCCGCTCGGCCCGCAGGTTGGCCGCCTGGGCGGCCGCGAGCCGCTTCTCCAGACCGTCGAGCTTGGCGCGCATGCCGGCGAGCCTCGCCTGCGGCGACAGCCGCGCGAGCCGCCGGGAGGCCTCGGCCAGCCGCGCCTCGTGCTTGCGCGAGTTCACCACGAGCGCGTGGGCGAGCTTGCCGCCCGCGAGGTCGAGCCGCTGGCGCGGCGTGGCCAACAGATCCTCCGGCCCCGGCAGCGCGCGGGCGGCCGAACGCAGGTCCGCCCTGCGACGGTCGAGATGACGCATGAGGGCGCCGAGCACGCGGCGGCCGAGGTCGCCGACGCTCGCCATCAGTTCGGAACGGACCGGCACGGCCATCTCGGCCGCGCCGGTGGGCGTGGGAGCGCGCCGGTCCGCCGCGTAGTCGATCAGGGTCCAGTCGGTCTCGTGGCCCACGGCCGAGATCAGCGGGATGCCGCTGTCGGCCGCGGCGCGCACCACCTGCTCGTCGTTGAAGCCCCAGAGGTCCTCGATCGAGCCGCCGCCCCGGGCGACGATGAGCAGGTCCGGTCGCGGAATGGGTCCGCCCTCGGGCAGGGCGTTGAAGCCCCGGATGGCGGCCGTCACCTCCGCGGCGCAGGTGTCGCCCTGCACGCGCACCGGCCACACCAGCACGTGGCGCGGAAAGCGGTCCGACAGCCGATGGAGGATGTCGCGGATCACCGCGCCCGTGGGCGAGGTCACCACGCCGATCACGGCCGGCAGGTAGGGCAGCAGCTGCTTGCGGGCCTCGTCGAACAGACCTTCGGCGGCGAGCCGCTTCTTGCGCTCCTCGATCTGCGCCAGCAGGGCGCCGACGCCCGCGGGCTCCAGCGTCTCGATGATGAGCTGGTACTTGGACTGCCCCGGGAAGGTCGTGATCTTGCCCGTGGCGATCACCTCCATGCCCATTTCGGGCCGGAACCGCATCTTGCTCGCCGCGCCGCGCCAGATCACGCCGGCAAGGCAGGCCCGGTCGTCCTTGAGGTCCAGGTAGACGTGCCCGCTGCCGTGCACGGTGACCTTGCCGAGCTCGGCGCGCACCCGCACGTGGCCGTAGGCGTCCTCCAGCGTGCGCCGCAGGGCGCCCGACAGCTCGCTGACCGACCACTCGGGGACGTTGGAGACGGGTTCGTCGAACATGCCGGCACCATAGTGGGCGAATCGGCCGGGTGGTAGGGCCGGCGCTCATCCGGCTTCCGCGCCCCCGCCACGTGCTCCAGCCGTCATTGCGAGCGCAGCGAAGCAATCCAGGGCCGCGCCTCGATCGACCGCATATTGCGTCTTCGCGGCCTTGGATGCTTCGTCGCTGCGCTCCTCGCAATGACGGAGGGGCACGAGCGCCCCGTTCCCCTTCCGCCTCGCATGTTCTAAAGCACGGCCACGTTCTGACGCGGCGGAGGCCACCATGAAGATCCTGCTCATCGGCTCGGGCGGGCGCGAGCACGCGCTGGCGTGGAAGCTCGTCCAGAGCCCCCGCTGCGAGAAGCTGTTCATCGCGCCTGGCAACCCCGGCATCGCGCAGTGTGGCGAGAACGTCGCCGTGGACGTGACCGACCACAAGGCGGTCGTGGATTTCTGCCGCCTGATGGGCGTCGACTTCGTGGTGGTCGGCCCGGAGGCGCCGCTGGTGGCCGGGCTGGTGGACGACCTCGCGACGGCGGGAATCAAGGCGTTCGGGCCGGGCAAGGTGGCCGCCCAGCTCGAGGGCTCGAAGAGCTACACCAAGGAGCTGTGCCGGGAAGCCGGCATCCCCACCGCCGCCTTCGCGCGCTTCACGCAGCCGGGGCCGGCGAAGGACTACATCCGCGGCCAGGGCGCGCCTATCGTGGTGAAGGCGGACGGGCTGGCGGCCGGCAAGGGCGTGGTGGTGGCCGTGACCGTGGCGGAGGCCGAGGCTGCCGTCGACATGATGTTCTCGGGCGGCCTCGGGGCCGCCGGCGAGGAGGTGGTGGTGGAGGAGTGCCTGGTCGGCGAGGAGGCGAGCTTCTTCGCCCTCGTGGATGGCGAGCGCGCCGTGCCGCTGGCCTCCGCCCAGGACCACAAGCGCGTGGGCGACGGCGACACGGGACCCAACACGGGCGGCATGGGGGCCTATTCGCCCGCCCCGGTGGTGACCGAGGAGGTCGCCACCCGGGTGATGCGCGAGATTATCGAGCCCACCGTGGCGGCCATGAAGCGGCGCGGCGCGCCGTTCCGGGGCGTGCTGTTCGCTGGTCTGATGATCACGGCCGAGGGGCCGAAGCTGATCGAGTACAACTGCCGCTTCGGCGATCCCGAGTGCGAGGTGCTGATGCCGCGCCTCGAGGGCGACCTCGTGGACCTGCTGCTCGCGACCGCCGAAGGCCGCCTGGACCAGGTAAGCCTCGGCTGGCGCCCCGAGGCGGCCCTCACGGTGGTGATGGCGGCCAGCGGCTACCCCGGCAAGCCCGAGACGGGCACGCCCATCCGGGGCGTCGAGGCTGCGGAGGCGCTGGAGGGCGTCACCGTGTTCCACGCCGGCACGAAGGCGCAGCCGGACGGGACGCTGGTGGCCAATGGCGGCCGGGTGCTGGCCGTCACGGCCTTGGGGGCCACGGTGGCGGAGGCGCAGAAGCGCGCCTACGAGGGCGTGGCGCGCATCGATTGGCCGGGCGGCTTCTGCCGCAAGGACATCGGCTGGCGGGCGGTGTAGGCTCGCGGCCCAACCCGGAGCGCACCGATGTCCGACCTCGCCGACCTCTTCCCCGGCTTCGCCTCCAAGTGGATCGACACGGAGGCCGGCAAGATCTTCGCCCGAGTCGGCGGCGAGGGCCCGCCGCTGATGCTGCTGCACGGCTTCCCGCAGACGCATGTGATGTGGCGCCGCCTCGCGCCCGCCCTGGCCGAGCGCTTCACCGTGGTGGCCATGGACCTGCGCGGCTACGGCTGGTCCACGGCGCCGCGCGGCGACGGCGGCCTCGAGGTGTACTCAAAGCGCGCCATGGGGCGGGACGTCGTGGCCGTCATGGAGCAACTCGGCCATGTGCGCTTCGCGCTGGTCGGCCACGACCGCGGCGCCCGGGTCGGCTACCGGCTGGCCCTGGACGAGCCCGGCCGGGTGGAGCGGCTCGCTCTGCTCGACATCATGCCCACCCTGCTGATGTGGGAGCGCATGGACGCCAAGCGCGCCATGCAGGTGTACCACTGGACCTTCCTGGCCCAGCCGGAGCCCCTGCCCGAGAAGGTCATCGGCGGCGATCCCATCCACTGGCTCGAGCACACCCTGGCGAGTTGGACCAAGGCCAAGTCGCTCGCTCCCTTCGACGCGGGGGCGCTCGCCCACTACCGCGCCTTCTTCAACAACCCGGACCGCATCCACGCCTGCTGCGAGGACTACAGGGCCGGCGCCACCACCGACCTCGCCCAGGACCGGGCGGACCGCGACGCGGGCAAAACCATCGCCTGCCCCACGGCGGTGATCTGGGGATCGGCCGGCATCCCGGCGGCGGGCTCCAGCCCGCTCGACACGTGGCATGAGACCTTCGCCCCGCAGGCGACCGGCCAGGCGGTGGACAGCGGCCACTTCGTCGCCGAGGAAAACCCGCAGTCGACGCTCGACGCGCTGCTGCCGTTCCTCACCGCCTGAACAACGGCTTCGACCCAGGGCTCGGCGCCTGGCGCTCCTGGTCCCCTCCCGGCCTGCTGCGCAGGCCGCCGGGGATGACGCGGCGAGGCGGGTGAGATAGGGAGCGTAGCCCCACCTGCTGCCCGGAGACTCCCCTTGCGCCTGTCCGTCGTGATCTCGGCCGTGGTCGCGGCCCTGGTGGGGTTCGGCGGCACGCTGGCCATCATCGTGCAGGCCGCGCAGGCGGCCGGGGCGGACGCGGCGCAGACGTCCTCCTGGGTCACGGGCCTGTGCCTGGCCATGGCGGCGACCAGCACGATCCTGAGCGTCCGGCACCGGATGCCGATCATCACCGCCTGGTCGACGCCGGGCGCGGCGCTGATCGCGGCCTCGACGGCGCCGGTCGGCATGGAGGCCGCCGTGGGCGCCTTCGTGCTGGCAGGCGCCCTGATCCTGGTGGCGGCGGCGTTCCGGCCCCTCGGCGACCTCATCGGCCGCATCCCCACCGCCGTCGCGGCCGCCATGCTGGCCGGGGTGCTCATCCGCTTCGTGCTGGCCGTGTTCGAGAGCGCGGGGCACGCGCCGGCGCTGGTGTGGCCGCTCGTCGGCCTGTTCCTGGTCGCGCGCCTCTTGAACCCGTCCTGGGCCGTGCTGGCGGTGCTCGCCGCCGGCGGGGCGCTCGCGGCGGCGCTCGGACTGACCGGCCCCATGCCGGCGCATCTGGGCCTGACCACCGTCACCCTCATCCCGCCGCGCTTCGAGCCGGCCGTCCTCATCGGGCTCGGCCTGCCGCTGTTCCTGGTGACCATGGCCTCCCAGAACCTGCCGGGATTCGCCGTGCTGCAGGCCGCCGGCTACCAGCCTCCGGCGCGCTCGATCCTGTCGCTCACTGGGCTCGCTTCCGTGCTCACCGCCTTCCTGGGCGCGCACACCAGCAACCTCGCGGCGATCACGGCCGCCATCTGCACCGGGCCGGACACGCACCCGGACCCGCACAAGCGCTGGATGACGGGGCCGTTCTACGGCCTCACCTACCTGGTGTTCGCCGCCTTCGGGGCCTCCCTGGTCGCGATCTTCGCCGCCCTGCCGGGCGACCTGGTGAAGACGGTCGCCGGCCTCGCCCTGGTCGGGCCGCTCACCGGCGCGCTCGCCGGCGCCCTGGCGGACGAGAAGCGCCGCTTCGCGGCCGTGCTCACCCTGGTGGTGACGGCCTCGGGCTATTCCGCCTTCAGCATCGGCTCCGCCTTCTGGGGCCTCGCCGCCGGCCTCCTGGCGCTCGGCCTCGACAAGGCTGTGCAGGCCTGGCGAGGACGCCAGGCCATGCCGTCCCCGTCATTGCGAGCGTAGCGAAGCAATCCAGAGCCGCGGGCCTATCCCGTCGAGACTGGCGCCCTGCCGCGCCTGGATTGCTTCGTCGCTGCGCTCCTCGCAAGGACGGGAGAGGCTCTGGCATCACGCCTTGACCTCGCCCCGCCGCGCCCCCACAAGGACGGCATGGCCGACGCTTCCCTTTCCGTGACCCCAAGCCCCGACAAGCCGCCCCTGACCGTGCTGCTGTGCGCCCCGCGCGGGTTCTGCGCCGGGGTCGTGCGGGCCATCGACGCGGTGGAGCAGGCGCTGCGGCTCTACGGGCCGCCGGTCTATGTGCGGCACGAAATCGTGCACAACAAATACGTGGTCGAGGGCCTGCGCCGGAAGGGCGCTGTCTTCGTGGACGAGCTCGCCGAGATCCCGGACACGACCGCCCCGGTGGTCTTCTCCGCCCACGGGGTTCCGAAGTCCGTTCCGGCCGAGGCGGCCGAGCGCCGGTTTTTCGCCGTGGACGCCACATGCCCTCTCGTCACCAAGGTTCATCGCGAGGCCGAGGTCCACTGGAAGAAGGGCCGCACCGTGGTGCTGGTCGGCCATTCCGGCCACCCCGAGGTGGTCGGCACCATGGGCCAGTTGCCGCAAGGCGCCGTGCTGCTGGTGGAGACCGTGGCGGACGTGGCGACGCTCGCGCCGCCCGATCCGCAGACGCTGGCCTATGTCACCCAGACCACGCTCTCCGTGGACGACACCCGCGAGATCGTGGACGCCCTGCGCGCCCGCTTCCCGGCCATCGTCGCCCCGCACAAGGAAGACATCTGCTACGCCACCACCAACCGGCAGGAGGCCGTGAAGGTCGTGGCCCCGAAGGTGGACGCCATGATCGTGGTGGGCTCGCCCAACTCGTCCAACTCGCAGCGCCTGAAGGAAGTGGCCGAGCGGGCTGGCTGCCCGGTGTCGCGCCTGGTGCTGAGGGCCGAGGACATCGACTGGTCGCTGTTCGGCGCCATCCGGGCGCTCGGCGTCACCGCCGGCGCATCGGCGCCCGAGGTGCTGGTCGAGGAGATCATCGACGCCTTCGCCGAGCGCTACGCCGTGACGGTCGAGACCGTCTCCACCGCCGACGAGAGCGTCTTCTTCCCCCTGCCGCGCGAATTGCGCGGCGCAGCCGCGGAGTAGGCCGGTGGCCGTCTACACCGACGTCTCCGACGAGGAGCTTTCCGCTTTCGTCGCCCGCTACGACATTGGCGGCCTGCTGGCCGCCAAGGGCATCGCGGAGGGCGTGGAGAACTCCAACTACCTGCTCCACACGGAGAAGGCCTTCTTTATCCTCACGCTCTACGAGAAGCGGGTGAAGGAGGAGGACCTCCCCTTCTTCATCGGCCTCATGCAGCATCTCGCGGCCGGCGGGCTCAACTGCCCGGTGCCGGTGCGCAATCGCGAGGGCGAGGCTCTGGGACGGCTCGCCGGCCGGCCGGCCTGCATCGTGACCTTCCTGGACGGCATGGGCGTGCGCCGCCCCGGGGTCGGCCACTGCCACGCGGTCGGCGAAGCCCTGGCGCGCCTCCACCTCGCCGGGGCCGACTTCCCCATGCGGCGCGTCAACGCCCTTTCGGTGCAGGGCTGGCGGCCGCTGTTCGAGCAGGCGCAGGACCGGGCGGACACGGTCACCCCCGGCCTGCGCGAGCACACCGCCAATGCGCTCGCCGCGCTCGAGCGCGACTGGCCGACCGGGCTGCCCGACGGCGTCATTCACGCCGACCTGTTTCCGGACAACGTGTTCTTCCTGGGCCAAACCCTGTCGGGCCTCATCGACTTCTACTTCGCCTGCACGGACGCCCTGGCGTACGACCTCGCGGTCTGCCTGAACGCCTGGTGCTTCGAGGCGGACGGCTCCTACAACCTCACCAAGGGTCAGGCCATGATCACGGGCTACGAGCGCGTGCGCCGGCTGGAGCCGCGCGAGGTCGAGGCCCTCCCCATCCTGTGCCGCGGCGCGGCGCTGCGCTTCATGCTGACCCGGCTGGTGGACTGGCTCAACGTGCCCCCTGGGGCGCTCGTGCGCCCCAAGGACCCGCTCGAATACTACCGCAAGCTCCGCTTCCACGAGCGCGCCGCGAGCGCGGCCGACTACGGGAGGGCCGCGTGACGGCGCAGAACGTCCAGGCCGACAAGGTCACGATCTACACGGACGGCGCCTGCAGCGGGAATCCTGGCCCGGGCGGCTGGGGCGCCCTGCTCGTCTCTGGCGACCACAAGAAGATCATGAAGGGCGGCGAGCCGCTCACCACCAACAACCGCATGGAGCTGATGGCCGCCATCATGGCGCTGGAAGCCTTGAAGCGCCCCTGCGTGGTCGATCTCTACACGGATAGCCAGTACGTCCGGCAGGGCGTCACGTCCTGGATCTACGGCTGGAAAAAGAACGGCTGGAAGACGGCCGACAAGAAGCCCGTGAAGAACGCAGAGCTGTGGCAGCAGCTCGACGCGGCCCGGGCGAAGCACACCGTCCAGTTCCACTGGGTGAAGGGCCACGCCGGCCATACGGAAAACGAGATGGTCGACGGCCTCGCCCGCGAGGGCATGGCGCCTTTCCTCGGCAAGAAGCGCAGCGCCGCCGGCTAGCGCCGCAGCCCCGCCTCGCTTTCCACGCCAGTCCTTGCGAGGAGAGCAGCGACGAAGCAATCCAGGAGAGATCGGCGTCCGCCCCTGGATCGCTTCGCTGCGCTCGCGATGACGGCGTAAGCGCCGGCGTCAGGGCCTTTCGACGAACTCCCGCTTGCTCAGCACCACGGGGCGCTCGGGCAGGCAAGTGGTCTTGCGGCGCTGGAGGAAGCGGGGGCGGCGGCGGCTGATGGTGGCCGTGCGGCGGCGGTAGCGGAAGGGGCCCATCATGACGGCCCCGCAGTTCTGGTAGGGCTGGAGGATCTCGCCGTCCTGGCGCTGGACCATCAGAGGCAGCCCGAGTTCGATGGCGGTGCGGCGCCAATGAGCCACCACGGCGGCGTCGTCCTGGGCGGCGGCGAGCACCTGAGGGGTGCGGCCGTCGGAGTAAACCAGGCTGATGTCGTAGAAGTCGCCGGGCACCTCGCTCTGGGACAGGAGCACCCCGCGCGCCTGCGCCGCAACCGTACGGCGGGCTGCGGTGGGCCCAGTCTGCAGCATGGCGCCGAGCGGACCCACGATCACCGCCCCGTGGCGGGCTGCGGCCGCGAGCCGCTGTGCGCGGCCCGCGGCGCCGGCCAGCTCCTGAAACCTGTTCATCGACGTCTCCCAAGACGTTGGCGGCCCGTTTGTTTTTGGGTCCGCTCACTTGCCTGCGAGGATGCCGGCAGCCATCTGGGAATCGCTTAAAGGGCGTGGTTAACGCGGTGATCCAAACGGGTTAACGCGCGTTTTCCTTGAGCATCCATTACCTGAACCGCGGCTTGCCGCATCGCAGCAACGGGGCTAGAAGACCCTCGCCCCCCAGACCGGATGATCCATGGCCCACGAGCCGAGCTCCATTCCGCTAGGCGCGCTGGACGCCGCCCGCGACGCCGCCATCGAGGCCGGGCGCATCGCGCTGGGCTATTTCCGCCATGGCGGGAAGACCTCGGCCGGCGTGAGCTACAAGGAGGGTGGCTCCCCTGTCACCGAAGCAGACCTCGCGGTGGACCGCTTCCTGAAGAAGCGGCTGACCGACATCGCCCCGGCCTTCGGATGGCTCTCGGAAGAGACTGCGGACAACGCCGCACGCCTGCGCCGACGGCATGTCTGGGTGGTCGACCCCATCGACGGCACGCGCTCCTTCGCGCGGGGCGACAAGGACTGGACGGTCGCGCTCGGGCTGGTGGAGGACGGGGCGCCGGTCGCGGGCTTCGTCTACGCTCCTGTCCAGGACGTCATGTACGAGGCCCTGCCCGGCGGTCCGGCCCTGCGAAACGGCATGGAGATCCGGGCCACCGGGCACGCTACGGTCGAACGCGCCCGCATCGCCGGGCCCGGGCCGATCCTCGACGCCATGCAGGCGGCCAGGACGCCGTTCCAGCGCATGCCGCGCATCCACTCGCTGGCCTACCGGCTGGTGCATGTCGCCGAGGGGTCCGTTGACGGCGCGCTGGCCAGCGGCCGCGCCCACGACTGGGACCTCGCCGCCGCCCACGCCATCGTGGCCGCGTCCGGGGCCGTGGTGCAGACCACGTCCGGCCAACCACCTGCCTACAACCGACCCTCCACGGTTCACGAACCCATCGTGGCGGCCTCCGGCGCGCTTGCGGCCGACCTGGCCCGGATGCTGGCCGCCGGACCGGTCGCCCGCGCGGCCGGCCACAAGGACGCCATCGCAGGGCTATAGCCGCTCCCGAGACCCCCGCCCCCTCGCCACCCGCAACTGCTCCGTATCGCCGAGGACGCCCATCATGACCGAAACGCCCGCCAAGCAGCTCCCGCATCTCGTGTTCGGCGGGGAACTCGTCTCCCTGGAAGGAACCGAGTTCCGGGATCTCTCCAAGCTCGACATCGTCGGCGTTTTCCCGAACTATGCGTCGGCTCACGCGGCCTGGAAGGCCAAGGCGCAGTCCACGGTCGACAATGCCCACATGCGCTACTTCATCGTGCACCTGCACCGGCTGCTCGATCCGACCAGCGGCTCCGGCGAGGCCGCGGCGCGCTGAGGCGCGCTTCCCCCGCATGCGCCCATGTTGAACAGGATCGGACGTTCGCGCGCCGTCCAGACAGCCGTTGGACGGCTTCTGGCGGGGTATCTGCGGCTGGTGGGCCGCACCAATCGGTTCGACGTGGACCCGCCGGACCTGTTCGAGCGGCTCGACGCGGAGGCGCCGTTCATCTGCGCCCTGTGGCATGGGCAGCATTTCATGATCCCGCTCGGCAAGCGTCCGCAGGACCGCTACGCCGTGCTGATCTCGCGCCATGGCGACGGCGGCATCAACGCCGCCGCCTGCGAGGCCTTCGGGATCCGGCCGATTCGGGGCTCGGGCGGCAAGCCCTCCAAGATGCACAAGCGCGGCGGGGTCCATGGGCTGCGCGAGATGCTGCGCGCCCTGGAGGCGGGCGACAACGTCACGCTCACCGCGGACATCCCCAAGAAGGCCCGGATCGCGGGGCTGGGCATCATCACGCTGGCCCGCATGTCCGGCCGGCCCATCCTGCCCGCGGCCGTGGTCACCAGCCGGCGCATGACCCTCTCCAACTGGGACCGGACGTCGATCGGGTTGCCGTTCGGGCGCGGGGTCGTGGCCGTGGGCGAGCCCATCCGCGTCGCGCGCGACGCGGGCGAGGCGGACATGGAGGCGGCGCGCGCGGCGCTCGAGCGCGAGCTCGACCGGGTGCACGCACGCGCGTACGCGCGCGTAGGCGGCGCGGACCCGGGCGCGGCCCTGCGGCCGCGGGAGCGCGCCGCATGAGCGCGCGTCCGCTGTCGCTGCGCGCCTACGCGCTGGGCACGCGCCTGTTCGGGCCGTTCGCGCGCGTGCTCCTGCAGCAGCGCGCGCGCCGGGGCAAGGAGGAGCGCACGCGCATCGGCGAGCGCCGGGGCGAGCCCAGCCTCGGGCGTCCGCCCGGGCGCCTCGCCTGGCTGCACGGCGCGAGCGTGGGCGAGACCCTGTCCATGCTCCCGCTCGTGGAGCGCCTGGCCCAGCGCGGGCTCAACGTGCTCGTGACCTCGGGCACGGTCACGTCCGCGCGCCTGCTCGACCGGCGCCTGCCCCCGGGCGCGTTCCACCAGTTCGTGCCCCTGGACGTGCCCGCCTATGTGCGGCGCTTCCTCGACCACTGGGCGCCCGACCTGGTGCTCGTGGCCGAGTCGGAGCTCTGGCCCAACATGCTCGTGGAGGTTGACGAGCGCGGCATCCCGCTCGTGCTGGTGAACGCCCGCATGTCCGAGCGCAGCTTCCGGCGCTGGCAGCGCTTCGGCGGCATGATCGAGGCCGTGCTGTCGCGCATCGACCTGTGCCTGGCCCAGACGCCCGCGGACGCGGACCGGCTCGCCCGCCTGGGCGCGCCGCGGGTCGGGGTGGCCGGCAACCTGAAGTTCGACACGCCGCCGCCCCCGGCCGACCCGCTGCGCGTTTCGGCGCTCAGCGGCCTCGTGGCGGGCCGGCCGCTGTGGGTCGCCGCCTCCACCCATCCGGGCGAGGAGGAGATCGCCGCCGCGGTCCACCGCGCCATCGCGCCCCATTTCCCGGGCCTGCTCACCATCGTGGCGCCCCGCCACATCGTGCGGGGCGACGAAATCGCCGAGATCGCCGGCGACTTCGAGCTGCGCGCCGCCCAGCGCTCGAAGGGGCTGGAGCCGGACAGCGGCGTGGAATTCTACGTCGCCGACACCATGGGCGAACTGGGGCTCTTCTACCGGGTAGCCCCGGTGGTGTTCGTGGGCAAGTCCCTGGTGGGCGACGGCGGCCAGAACCCGATCGAGCCCGCGAAGCTGGGCGCGGCGATCCTGCACGGCCCCCACGTCCAGAATTTCGCCGACGTCTACGCCGCCCTGGACCGCGACGGCGGCTCCCTGGCGATTCCCGACGCCCAGCAGCTCGCGAACACGCTGATGCGCCTCCTCGGCGACGGCCAGCGCCTGCGGCGCATGGCCCGCGCGGCCGCAGCCACCGTCGATTCCTTCGGGGGGGCCGTGGAGCGCACCATGGCGGCCGTCGAGCCCTATCTCATGCAGATGCACCTGGAGGCGCGCTGATGCGGGCTCCCGCCTTCTGGCGGACCCGCGGGCTCCCCGCTCGGCTGCTTGCGCCCCTAGGGGCGATCTACGGCGCGGTGACGGCCCGGCGCATGCGCCGGGAGGGGGTCCGCGCGGAAGCGCCCGTGGTCTGCATCGGCAATTTCACAGCCGGAGGCGCCGGCAAGACGCCGACCGCGCTGGCCCTCGCGGACGCGCTCGCGGCCCAGGGGCGGCGCCCCGCCTTCCTGTCGCGGGGCTACGGCGGCGCAATCCGCGAGCCGACCCGGGTGGACCTCAACCGGCACCGGGCGGACATGACCGGCGACGAACCGCTTCTGCTGGCCCGGCGGGCCCCGACGGTGGTGTCTCCCGACCGGGTGGAGGGGGCCCGACTGGCTGCCGCCCTGGGCGACGTCGTGGTGATGGACGACGGGCTGCAGAACTCGTCGCTGGCCAAGGATCTTCGCCTGGCGGTTGTCGACGGCGGCTTCGGAGTGGGCAATGGCCTGTGCCTTCCGGCAGGCCCACTGAGGGCTCCGCTGGAGACCCAGTTGGACGCCGTGGATGCGGTGGTCGTGGTCGGCCCCGGCGCGCCGGGAGCGGAGGTGGGCCGGCTTGCCGCTTCGCGGGGCCTTCCCGTGCTGCAGGCCGACATCGCGCCCGACTCGCGCACGGTCGCGGCGCTCAGGCGCGGCAAGGTCCTGGCCTTCGCGGGCATCGGCCGTCCGGAGAAGATGTTCGAGACATTGCGGGCCGCAGGCGTGCTCGTGGCCGAGGAGATGGCCTTTCCGGACCACCACCCCTTCACCCGGGCCGAGGTGGCCTCCCTGCTGGCGCGGGCGCGCCGCAAGGGGCTCAGGCCCGTCACCACGACCAAGGATTGGGTCAGGGTGTCCGGCCTCCTCGCGCCTGGCGAGGAGCATGACATCGTGGCGCTGCCGGTGACGCTCGAGTTTCGCGACCCCGCCGCGCTCGGAAGGCTCCTGGCCGAGCGGCTTAGGCGGCCGGCGCTCAGGCCTTCCGCGTGACGCCCAGCCGCTCCAGCGCCGCCTCGCGGGTGGCGTAGGCTTCCTGCAGGTCCACGTTCCAGTATTTCAGCTCGTCGAGCGGGATGGGCTGCTTCGTCACGGCGCAGCGCACGAAGGCGCCCGGCTTGACCACGCGGAAGTCCCCGTCGAGGAACTCCACCACCGCCTCGCCCTGGATGGGGCCGCGACGTTCGAAACGGTTCAGCACAGGCATCACTCCTACTCGACTTGCGGACGTGCGGCGAACGGGGACAATAGGCGCTGTTTACTCCAGCGCGCCGCGCCATCCAAGCTTCGGAAACCTCATGCGCCTCGTCGCCGCGCTTTCGGCGCTCCTGATCGGCTGCTTCGGCCTGACCCCGGCCCGCGCGGGGGCGCCGGAACGGGTGCGCATCCACGGCTCGGACGTGGTGCTCGCCGCCGCGCTTTACAAGCCGGAGGGGCACGGCCCCTTTCCCGCCGTGGTGGCTCTGCACGGCTGCGGCGGATTGTTCCTGCGCAACGGCAAGGTGGCCCCGCGCGACGCCGACTGGGGCGAGCGCCTCGCGGCCCAGGGTTTCGTGGTGCTGATGCCCGACAGCTACGGTCCGCGCGCCCTGGGGCCCCAATGCCGCAACCGCGACCGCGTCGTGCGGCCGAGCCACCAGCGGCAGGCGGACGCCCATGTCGCCCGGCGCTGGCTGCAGGCTCAGCCCTACGTCAAGCCGGACGCCGTGAACATCCTGGGCTGGTCCAATGGGGCCACCACGGCGCTCTACGCGATCCGCGACGGCAAGACCAGCCGCGCCGCCATGGGCGCTGGCCCCGACTTCGCCCGCGCCGTGACGTTCTACCCTGGCTGCCGCACGCTGGCCGAGAGCGGCCACTACAAGCCGCGCGCGCCGCTCCTCGTGCTGATCGGCGCAGATGACGACTGGACTCCTGCGGAGGCCTGCAAGCGGCTGGTCGAGCAGGCCAAGGCGGCCGGGCGCGAGGCCACGATCGTGACCTATCCGGAGGCGGTGCACGACTTCGACCATCCGCACCTGCCCCTCGTCACCCGGCGGGGAATCGCCTTCTCGGCCTCCGACACGGGCGAGGCCCGGGCCGGCACCAACCCGGCTGGCCGCGCCGACGCCATCCGCCGTGTGCCGGAGTTCCTGGCGCGGTAAGGGCGGAAAGCCGGCGCCATCGCGTTCCTTGCCCAGCCTTCACCCCACCCCGCCGCTGCGCGGCGACCCTCCCCCTCCAGGGGAGGGTGGCGCTGCGCGCGAGCTGGTATCGCTCCTAGCGTCATCGCGAGCGCAGCGAAGCGATCCAGGGGGGCGCACGCCGACCTGTCCTGGATTGCTTCGTCGCTGCGCTCCTCGCAAGGACGGGGGCTGGGTGGCGGGCTTCAGACGGCGCGAAGCGCCGCGCCCTTCCCTTGAGGGGGAGGAGCCTGCCCTCGGCCTTGACCCGAGGGTCGTCGGCCGGAGGCCGGCGGGGTGGGGTGGCGCCGCGCCGGGCGAGGGCGCGGGCTTTCACGGCCGAATGCCTGCGCCGTCGCGTTCCTTGCCCAGCCTTCACCCCACCCCGCCGCTGCGCGGCGACCCTTCCCCTCCAGGGGAGGGTGGCGCTGCGCGCGAGTGGACGTCGTTCCTACCGTCATCGCGAGCGCAGCGAAGCGATCCAGGGGGCGCACGCCGACCTGTCCTGGATTGCTTCGTCGCTGCGCTCCTCGCAAGGACGGGTGGAGCGTCGGAGGGTGTCGGCGGCGCGCCCGGGCGCTAGAGGCTGCGGGAGAGGGCGTCGAGGGCCAGGCCGGCGAAAAACAGGAGGCCGGCGTCGCGGTTGGAGCGGAACAGGCGCAGGGCGCGGGCGCTGTCGGCGCCGCGGATCTGGCGGATCTGCCAGGCCAGGTGGGCCGCGAAGGCGAGAAGGCCGAGGTAGGACAGCCAGCCCAGTTCCGCGCTGCGCACCGCGGCGGCGGCGAGCGCGATCGTGATGGCGTAGAAGGCCCCGACGGCCTCGCGGGCGTGGGCGCCGAACATGCGGGCGGTCGACTTGATGCCCGCGATGACGTCGTCCTCGAGGTCCTGGATGGCGTAGACGGTGTCGTAGCCGATCGTCCACGCGATGGCGCAGGCGTAGAACAGGAAGGCCGGGAGGGCGAGCGCGCCCTCGTGGGCCGCCCAGCCCATCAACCCGCCCCAGGCGAAGGCCAGGCCCAGCATGGCCTGGGGCCACGACGTGACCCGCTTCATGAAGGGGTAGATCGCCACGAAGACGAGCGAGGCGAAGCCCGTGACGACGGCGAAGCGGTTGAATTGCAGCAGGACGGCAAGGCCGACGAGGCACTGGGCCGCCAGGAAGGCGGCCGCCTGCCGGGTGGTCACCTGGCCCGAGGGAATGGGGCGGTTGCGCGTCCGCTCCACCTGCCGGTCGAGGTCGCGGTCGACGATGTCGTTGTAGGTGCAGCCAGCCCCGCGCATGGCCACCGCGCCGATCCAGAACAGCGCGAGATGCCAGACGGAGAGCGGCCCCGCCGCCGGGTCGCTGGCCGCCGCGGCCGCGGAGGACCACCAGCAGGGCAGCAGCAGCAGCCACCACCCGATCGGCCGATCGATGCGGGCCAACCGGAGGTAGGGCCGCCACGAAGGGGGCGCATAGCTGTCGACGATGTTGCCGCGGGGCGCGTCAGGGAGGACCTGACCGTCCCCCGCCGCCTGTGGGCTCACAGCGCCCCTTGGGGCATCTTGATCGGACCGCCGACCACGTCGTCGCCGCCGCCAAACAGGCCCGGGGCCTGGCCGCCGCCCTTCTTGGCCTGGGCTTCCATCTTCTTCTGGGTGGCCGCGGCCTGGCAGGCGTTGGCCTTGGCCTTGTTCACCGCCGCTTCCTGGGCGCCGATGTTCTGCGCCACCTCCGGCGGCACGTGGCACCAGTCCTGGTTGGCCTTGAGCCAGGGCATCACCTTGGAGCCGTTGGCGGCCAGGTTGGAGAACACCGAGCAGGCTTCCACGGCGGTGGGCTTCTTCTTGTGGAACGCCTGGACGCGCTGGAGGAGTTCCCCGCGCTGCTTCAGCATAGGGCCGATGGCCGCGCACTCGGCGGGCGCCTGGGCGAAGGAAGGCGAGGCGACGCCCATCACGAGCGCCGCGCCGAGCGCCGCCGCTGCGATGCGCATCGTCCTGCAAGCACGCGAATCAGCCGAGACCATGCTTCGTCCCCCGTTCAACATCGACGTTCCTTAACAGCATGAGACAAGCGGGCGCAACGCCCGGTGGGTCCCGCCGGCGAAGGGCACGAGAGCTTTCCCCACGTCCTGCACGCCCGCCTAGACGGAGAAAGCGGCTGAAATCCGGCCACGCGCCGCTTATGACAGGCGCTCAACGAGAGGAGACGCGTCTTGGCCGCCTATGACTTCCGCGCGCATCGCCTGTTCGTGGACGCCCCGCTTGCGGTTGGAACGCCCGCGACGCTGGAGCGCGAGCCGTCGCACTACCTCCTGAACGTGCTTCGCATGCAGGAGGGCGACCGCGTTCTGCTGTTCAACGGCCGGGACGGCGAGTTCCTGGCGCGCCTCGCCGGGGGGTCCAAGAAAGCCGCCGTCCTGGACGTGGTGGAGCAGACGCGGCCGCAACCGGCGGCCCCGGACCTGCACTACCTGTTCGCGCCGCTGAAGCATGCGCGGCTCGACTACATGCTGCAGAAGGCCGTGGAGATGGGCGCGGGGCGGATCCAGCCCGTGCTGACGCGCCACACGCAGGTGTCGCGGGTGAACCTGGAGCGCATGCGGGCGAACGTGACCGAGGCGGCCGAGCAGTGCGGCGTGCTGGCCGTGCCCGAGGTGGCCGAGGAGATCCGGTTCGAGCGCCTCCTCGGCGCGTGGCCGGCGGAACGGCTGATGATCTTCTGCGACGAGGACGCGCCCATCGCCGATCCGATCGCGGCCCTGAAGGGGGCCCCGCGCGGGCCCGCCGCGGTGCTGATCGGCCCGGAGGGCGGCTTCTCGGAGGAGGAACGGGCGGCCCTGCTGCGGCTGCCGCGCGTGCTGCGGGTGTCGCTCGGGCCGCGCATCCTGCGCGCCGACACGGCGGCCGTGGCGGCGCTGGCGCTGGTGCAGGCGACGTTGGGCGATTGGGGACAGGCCTAGGCTGCACGGTTTCGAGCGTCCTGACGCTTCCCCCTCCCCCTGTGGGGAGAGGCCAGGGGTAGGGGTCTTGCTTCAGAGATCGGAGGCGCCCCCCAGCCTCATTCCCTCCCACAAGGGGAGGGGGAGGCCGATCAAGCCTGGCCCTGACCTCGCAACGACTGGGCGAGATCTTGAGGCGCAAACGAAAGGAGGCCCCGCCGGGGGAGACGGGGCCTCAGGGGCGGATCGCGGGAGGGGGTCACGCGATCCGCGAAGTCGGATCGATCACGCGGCGCGATGGCCCGTCGCGGCGGGGGCGGACTGCGGGGCCGCCGCCGGTCGGGTCAGGTTCAGAACCCGAGCCGATCGAAGGCTTTCCCGCAGGCGCATGGTCTCGTTCTGGCGTGCGCGGGCGGCGCAGGCGCCGAGCGCGGCCGATGCGTCGCCCATCGCAGGGCCGCTGAGCGCCTCGAAGACGTCGCCGCGGGCCACGCCGAGATCGGCGAGCAAATGTTCGTCCAGGGAGAGCAGCGCCGCGACCTGGCGGCGGTTGCGCCAGCGCTTCCAGGCGGACGCCACGCGCTCGACCAGCGCGATGGCGCGCATGTCGGCTGTTGCGAAAACCTGCGGCGCCGGGGACGTCATCGTACTCTCCTGTGGTCTGGTCACCCCTGGTGGGATCATTGCTGAACGGGTCGCGACCTTCGCGTCCCATGCGACGGATGTACGCGCGCCACGATCATTAGTGAAACGAATGTTTCTGATGGACGCCATCAACAGAACAGATCATTGTCACGCACACGTCATCCGGCGCGCGGGTTCCGCCATGCACCTCCTGGACACCGACCAGCTCAAGACCTTCGTAGCCATCGCGGACACGGGATCGTTCACCAAGGCGGCGGACGTGGTGCACAAGACCCAGTCGGCCGTCTCCATGCAGATGAAGCGGCTGGAGGAGCGGCTCGGGAAGCCGGTGTTCGAGCGCGACGGACGGGCCTCGCGCCTCACCGAGGACGGGGAGCGGCTGCTGGACTACGCCCGGCGCATCCTGCGGCTCAACGCCGAGTGCCTGGCGAGCTTCGCGGACGCTGAGCTGGCGGGGCGGGTGCGGCTGGGCGTGCCGGACGACTACGCCGAGCGCTACCTGCCGGAGATCCTGGCGCGGTTCTCGCACTCGAACCCGAAGGTCGAGGTGACGGTGGTGTGCGAGCCGACGCCCATGCTGGCCGACCGCATCCAGACCAGCGACCTGGACCTCGCCATCATCACCCATGTGGAAAGCCGGGGGCCGGCTGAGATCTTCAGGACGGAGCGGCTGCTCTGGGTGTCGTCAGCCCGGCACGCGGTGCACGAGGAGGCGCTGCTGCCGCTGGCGCTGGGCCGGCCGACCTGCAACTGGCGCCAGGCGGCGACGGAGGGGCTCGACCGCATCGGGCGGCCGTACCGCATCCTCTACGCCAGCTGGAACTCCAACGCGGTGGGGGCGGCGGTGCTGGCGGGACTGGCCGTGGGGGTGCTGCCCGAAAGCGCGGCGCGGCCGGGAATGCGGGTGCTGGGGCCGTCGGAGGGGTTCCCCACCCTGCCCTCCTGCAAGATCGGGCTCCTGCGCAACCGGCACGAGCGCTCGGCGCTGGCGGACGCGCTGGCCGGGCACATCGTCTCAAGCCTGGACAACCTGAAGGGGACGAGCTTCGCGGACGCGGCGGAGTGACTCAGGTCGCGGCGGCCATCCTGGTCAGGATGGTGTTGAAAGTGTCCCACAGGGCGCTACGGATCGATCCGGAGCCGCCGATAATCACCAGCGAGATGATGGCCGCGATCAGCCCGTATTCGATGGCGGTGGCGCCGCGGTCGTCGGTCGCGAACTGATTCAGGAGACGGCGCATCACGGGTATCCAGGGGTCGACGCTTCACCTTAGGCGCCCGCGATTTAACGTATTCTGATCGGGATCGGTGAAAACTACCCCTGGTTGCAATTTTCTTGCTCGACTGGCGGGCGAAACGCCCCACATCCATCAAGAGTATGAGCCACACAGATCCCGCGGCGGCTCAGGGTGGTCTTGTTCGCACAGCTTAGGCGTGCCACCCTGATTGCATTCAGCCGATGGGCGCAGCGGTCCTCCTGCCCGGCTCAAGGAACGTTCGCACCGCGCATGGCGTTCTCCCGTGCTCATCAAGCTGGCCGGAGCCCAGTGCGGGAGTCCGTCGACATGTTTCAACCCGTTGCGGGCTCCTTTGGGGCTTCCCGCGCCGCGGCGCGGTCGCCCCGCGTCCTTATCTACAGCCACGACACGTTCGGGCTGGGGCACCTGCGTCGCTCGCGCGCCATCGCGAACGCGCTGGTGGATTCGGCGCCAGACGCCTCCGTGATGATCGTGACCGGCTCGCCCGTGGTGGGCAGCTTCGACTTCGGCAACGGCGTCGACTTCGTGCGCGTGCCGGGGGTGGTGAAGCTGCCGAACGGCGACTACACCACGCTCAACCTCAACATCGGGCTCGACGAGGCGGTGGCCCTGCGGGAGACCATCATCCGCAACACGGCGCTGGCGCTGAGCCCGGACATCATCATCGTCGACAAGGAGCCGACCGGGTTCCGGGGCGAGATCGCGCCCACGCTGGAGATGATGAAGGCGCGCGGCTCGCGGCTGGTGCTCGGCATCCGGGACGTGATGGACGAGCCGGCGCTGCTGGCGGCGGAATGGAGCCGCAAGGGCGCGGTGCAGGCGCTCTGCGACTTCTACGACGACATCTGGATCTACGGGCTCAAGGAGCTCTACGACCCGCTCGGGGGATTCGACCTGCCGGCGGAGGTGACCGCGCGGATGAGCTATACGGGGTACCTCCGGCGCGAGTTGCCCGACTCGCCCCAGTTCGCGCGCTATCCCAAGATCACGCGAGGGCCCTACGTGCTCGTCACCACGGGCGGGGGCGGGGACGGCGCCGAGCTGATCGACTGGGTGATCTCTGCCTATGAGCACGACCCGGAGATCCCGATCCCGGCCCTGGTGGTGTTCGGCCCCTTCATCTCGCGCAGCACCCGGCAGCAGCTGGTGGACCGCATCGCGCGGCTGGACAAGGTGGACGCGATCACCTTCGACTCGAAGATCGAGCACCTGATGCAGAAGGCCTCGGCGGTTGTCGCGATGGGCGGCTACAACACGTTCTGCGAGATCCTGTCCATGGACAAGCCGGCCCTCATCGTGCCCCGCAAGGCGCCGCGGCTGGAGCAGGCGATCCGGGCGCAGTTCGCCGCGGAGGCCGGGCTGGTGCGGCAGCTGGACGGGCTGGACGCGCCCGCCGCCACGCGCGACCCCCTGGAGATGGCGCGCGCCATCCGCGAGCTGCGGACGCGGCCGCGGCCCTCGCAGGCGGTGATCCCCGGCCTGCTGGACGGGCTCGTGAAGATCGGCGCCATGACCAAGCCCTGGTTCGAGGCCGCGCGCGAGCGGCCCTGCCCGGCCCGGGCTCTGGGCGTCGCGGCGGAGTGACCGGCGCGTGAGCATCGAGGCGTCCGCCCCGGCTCGGGGGCGCGCAGGCCTGCCGCCCGTGGCGGTGGTGGTGAAGGGCTACCCACGGCTCTCCGAGACCTTCATCGCCCAGGAGATGCTGGGGCTGGAGCGCGCCGGTTTCCGGCTGCAGATCTGGGCGCTGCGCCGGCCCACCGACAAGGCCGTGCATCCGCTCAACCGCGCCATCCGGGCGCCAGCGCGGTACCTGCCCGAATACCTCTACGAGGAGCCGCTGCGCGTGCTCCGCGGCGCGTGGGCGGCCCGGAATGCTCCCGGGCTCGCGCGCGCCCTGGAGACGTTCTGGCATGACCTCCTGCGCGATCCGACGCCGAATCGCATGCGGCGGTTGGGGCAGGCCTTCGTTTTCGCCCGGGAGCTCGATCCCGCCGTGCGGCACGTCCATGTGCATTACCTGCACACGCCGGCCTCCGTGGTGCGGTACGCCTGCCTGCTCACCGGGCGCACCTTCAGCTTCTCGGCCCACGCCAAGGACATCTGGACCACGGGCGACTGGGAGAAGCGCGAGAAGATCGCCGACGCGGCCTGGGGCACGACCTGCACCCGGCAGGGGTGGGACGAGCTGCGCCGCCTTTCCCCGGCCGACGCGCCCGACCGCGTCTCCCTGATCTATCATGGCCTCGACCTGTCCCGCTTCCCCGCGCCGCCCGCGACCCGGCCGGCGCGGACCGGGGCCGAGCCTGGCGACCCGGTGCGGATCCTGTCCGTCGGCCGGGCCGTGGCGAAAAAGGGGTACGGCGACCTGCTGGACGCGCTGGCCCGCCTCCCGGCCGAGTTGAACTGGCGCTTCGTCCATATCGGGTCCGGCGAGCTGAAGGACGCCCTGCGCCAGCAGGCGGAGCGGCTCGGCCTCGCCGACCGGATCACCTGGATGGGTGGACAGGCGCAGGACGCAGTGATCACGGCCATGCAGGAGGCGGACCTGTTCGTGCTGCCCTGCAAGGAGGGCGACAAGGGCGACCGGGACGGGCTGCCCAACGTGATCATGGAGGCGTCCACGCAGGCGCTGCCGATCCTGTCCACGGCCTTCGCAGGTGTGCCCGAGTTCGTGGACGGCGGCGTCAACGGCCTGCTGGTTCCGCCGGGCGACCGAGCCGGGCTGGCCCGGGCGCTGGAGCGGCTGATCCTCGACGCCGCCTTGCGAGAGCGGCTGGGGCAGGCCGCCGCAGCCCGGGTGCGCGCGTTCTCGTTCGAGGCCGGCGTGGGGGCGATCGCACACCAACTCGACTCCCTGCTGGGCCGCGCGACTGGGGAGGAAACCCCGCCCGCGCCGGCCCGGGCCATCGAGGCGCTGGCGCCGTGACCCGCGCGATCTTCCATGCGCCGCTGAAGCCGCCGGACCACCCCGATCCGTCCGGCGACCGCGAGATGGCCCGCCTGCTCCTCAAGGCGCTCGACCGGGCCGGGATCGCCGTCGAGACGCCCTGCCCTTTGCGCATGTTCGACCGCGGCGGGGATCCGGCGCTGATGCGGCGGCTGTCGGACGAGGCGCGGCGGGCGGCGCAGGCCTATGTGGATGAGGTGCGTCGGCGGGTTCCGGAGGACAGGCCCGACACGGTGCTGACCTACCATGTGCATTACAAGGCGCCGGACGTGTTCGGCCCGGCCGTGGCGGATGCCCTGGCCCTCCCCTACGTCGTGGTGGAAGGCTCCCGAGCCCCCAAGCGGGCGGGGGGCGCGTGGCGACTCGGCCACGAGCTGGCCGAAGCCGCGCTGGACCGGGCCGACGCCGTGCTGATCGTCAACGCCCGTGACCGGGCCATGCTGGAGCGGTTTCGCCCACCCGGGCAGGCGCTCGTCGACTTCCCTCCGTTCCTGGACGCGGACGCATGGCCCACGGCCGAGCGACCGCGGACGTCGCCGGGCTCGCCCCCTCGCCTGCTCGCCGTCGCCATGATGCGGCCGGGCGACAAGCTCGCCTCCTATCGCCTCCTCGCAGCCAGCCTGGAGCTGCTGGCAGGCCACCGGTGGGTTCTCCATGTGGCGGGCGACGGTCCGGCGCGCGCGGAAGTGGAGGCGGCGTTCCGGCCCTTCGCGGACCGCGTCACCATGCTGGGCGAGTTGGACCGATTGGCCTTGGCCAGGGCCTATGCGTCGGCCGACCTGCTGGTCTGGCCGGCGGTCAACGAAGCCTTCGGCATGGTTTTCCTGGAGGCGGCGCTGTTCGGCTGCCCGGCCCTGGCGGGGGCCTATGGGGGCGTGCCCGGGGTGATCCGGGACGGCGTCACCGGCCTGCTCGCGGAGCCCGGCAATGTGAATGACTTCACAGACAAGCTCACGACGCTCCTCCAGAATTCCGCGCGGCTGAGTCGCCTTGGCGAAAGCGCCAGGGCGGATGTCCTTGCCGCGCGCGGGCTCGACGCCGCCGCTCGACGCCTCCGGGACGCCCTGGAGGCGGGCCGGGCGGCGCACCTGGAGCGAAGCGCTTGAGCCTCTCGGCCCTGTTCGTCGTGACCCATCTGCTGGGCGTCGGGCACCTCGCCCGGACAGCCGCCATCGCCCGCGCCATGGCGCGGCGGGGCCATCGCGTGACGCTGGCGAGCGGCGGCGAGGCGGCTCCGACAGTGGACATGGACGGACTGCATCTTGTTCAGCTCGAGCCCGTCCATTGCGAGAACGCCGATTTCTCCCGGCTGCTCGACGCCCATGGCCGGCCGGTCGCGCCGGAACTCCTGGCCCGGCGCCAGGCCGCGCTTCTCGATGCGTTCGACGCGGCCCGGCCCGATGTGGTCGTCATCGAGCTGTTTCCGTTCGGCAGGCGCCAGCTCGCAGGCGAGTTCCTCGCCCTGCTGGAGGCCTGCCGTGAGCGCCGGCCCCGCCCCGCCGTAGCCTGCTCGATCCGCGACGTGCTGAACCCGCCCTCCAAGCGTGGCCGGGCGGCCGAAGCGCTGGAGCGGCTGGGCGCCTGGTATGACCTCGTCCTTGTCCATGGGGACCCGGAGGCCGCCCCGCTGCAGCTGTCCTGGCCCGTGGAGCCGGACCTTGCGCGCCGGCTCGTCTACACGGGCTATGTGGGGTCGGATGGGGCCGAAGCGGGAGCGGCTGCGGCGGAGGACGACGGCGGCGTCATCGTCTCCGGCGGCGGCGGCGCGGCCGGACTGCCGCTGCTCCGGGCCGCGGCCGAAGCGGCGCGCACGGACCCGCAGCGGCGCTCCTGGCGCATCCTGGCCGGGCATGGCGTGCCTGAGGCGGACTTCGCCGCGCTGCGCGGCCAGGGCGGCGAGCGCGTGCTCGTCGAGCGCGCCCGACGCGACTTCCCGGTCCTGCTGGCGCGTGCGTCCGTGTCGGTGAGCCAGGCGGGCTACAACACCGTCATGGACCTCGCCGCCGCACGAGCGCGGGCCGTGGTGGTCCCATTTGAGCAGGGGGCGGAGAAGGAGCAACGGCTCCGGGCGGAAGGGTTCGCCCGAACGGGCCTTCTCGACGTGCTGCCCGAGGCCGAGCTCTCGCCCCAAAGCCTGCTCGCCGCCGTGGACCGCGCGGCGCAACGGACCCGGCCCGTGTGGTCCGTGCGAGGGAACGGCGCGGAATGTAGCTGCGCCGCGCTGGAGCAGGCCGCCGAACGCGCCCGGCGGACGGCCCATGCATGGGATCGGCTGGATCGCGCGCTGGCCCGGCTCCATGCAGCGGGTCTTCGGCTGGACGTCTGGTGGCGGGACGACGACTGCGTCGCGCCCTCGCCCGCCCTCGACCGGCTGCTCGCGCTTTCAGCGCGGCATTCCGCGCCCGTGGCGCTCGCCACGATCCCGGCCACGGTGGAGCCGGCGCTCGCCCCCATCCTGGCGCGCCATCGGCTGGCGTGCGTGCTGCAGCATGGCTACGCCCACGCCAACCATGCCCCGCCCGAGGCCAAGAAGCAGGAGCTGGGCTATGCGCCCACCGCTCTTGTCGTGGCGGAGTTGGAGTTCGGCCGCGAACGGCTGGAGGCGCTGTTCGGCGAGCGGTTCCTGCCGATCCTCGTGCCGCCCTGGAACCGCATCGCGCCGGACGTCACGCGCGAGTTGCAGCGCATCGGCGTCCGGGGGCTCTCGACCTTCAAGCGGCGCGAAAGCGCCTGGGCGGCGCCCGGCGTCTATGTCGCGAACACGCATCTGGACCCGATCGATTGGCGCGGCTCGCGGGGGCTGGCGGACGTGGCCGGTCTCGTGTGCAGCCTCGCGGCCCATGCCGCAGATCTCGCCGAGGGCCGCGCCGACCCGGAGGAGGCCTATGGCCTGCTCACGCACCACCTCGTGCACGACGGCTGGATCTGGCGCTTTCTCGAGGATCTGCTTGGGCGATTGGCGGTATCGCCGGCAGCCCGCTTCGTGTCCGCGCGCGAGGCTTTCGGCTTGTGACAGCGCGATGACGCAGGTTTTGCGTGGCGGCCTAAGCTAATCCACGTTCTTGCGCGTTGTAGTTGCAGGTGGGCACAATACCATGGCCACGCTGGCGCTTGACGGTCCGCCGGACCGCCGCATGCCGGGCCCGCGAGACCAAGAATGCCGGAGGCGTTGGAGCCGCTCGTCAGAATTCGCGACCTCGCCGTCGACTTCGACGGCGACGCCGGGCTGGTGCACGCCGTCCGGGGCGTGTCGTTCGACCTTCACGCCGGCCGCACCCTGGCGGTCGTGGGCGAGTCCGGCTCCGGGAAATCCGTCACCGCCAACGCCATGCTGCGGCTCCTGCCGAAGCGCGGGCGGATTGTGAACGGCTCGATCCTGTTCCGCGACCCGGAGGGGGGCGGCACGATCGACATCGCCGGCCTGGACGCCGCCAGCGAGAAGATGCGCCAGCTGCGCGGCGCGCGCATCGCCATGATCTTCCAGGAGCCGATGACATCGCTGTCGCCGCTCCACACGGTAGGCGACCAGGTGACCGAGGCGCTGCGCATCCACGACGCCGTGCCCATGGCGGAAGCGCAGAAGCGGGCCATGGCGGTGTTCGAGCGGGTCGGCTTCCGCGACCCCAAGCGCATGCTCGACACCTATCCGTTCGAGCTTTCTGGCGGCATGCGCCAGCGCGCCATGATCGCCATGGCGCTGATCTGCCGGCCGGCGCTGCTGATTGCGGACGAGCCCACCACGGCGCTCGACGTCACCACCCAGGCGCAGATCCTGGCGCTCATCAAGGAGCTTCAGGCCGAGACCCAGATGGCCGTGCTGCTGATCACGCACGACCTGGGCGTGGTGGCCAACATGGCCGACGACGTGGTGGTGATGTATCGCGGCCAGGTGATGGAGCGCGGCGGCCTGGCGGACATCTTCCGCCGGCCGGAGCACCCCTATCTCAAGGCGCTGATGAAGGCCGTGCCCCACTTCGACATGAAGCAGGACGAACGGCTCACGCCGCTGCGCGAGATCCGCATCGACGCGGCCGCGGCGGCCGCGGCGGCCCATTGCGGGCGGGAGCCCATCCAGCACGGGCGCACGGTGCTGGCCGTCACGGGCGTGACCAAGACCTTCACGCTGCGCTCGGGCGGGCTTCTGGGCGAGCCGCAGCAGGTCTCGGCGCTCTCCAACGTGAACCTGACGCTGCGGGCTGGCGAGACCCTCGGACTCGTGGGCGAATCCGGTTCGGGCAAAACGACCCTGTCCAAGGTGATCATGCGGGCCATGGCGCCGAATTGCGGACAGGTCTGCTTCGACGACGGCGGCGGCCCCCGCGACGTGTTCAAGCTGAAGGGGCCGGACCTCAAGGACTTCCGCCGGGCGGTGCAGTTCGTGTTCCAGGACCCGTTCTCGAGCCTCGACCCGCGGATGACCGTGTACGACATCCTGGCCGAGCCGCTGCGCATCCACCGTGTGGGCAACGAGGACCAGCGCTTCCAGCGGGTCAAGGACCTGCTGGAGCTGGTCGGCCTCGACCAACGCTCGATGCGCCGCTACCCGCACTCGTTCTCCGGCGGGCAGCGACAGCGGATCGGGCTCGCGCGGGCGCTGGCGCTCAACCCGGCCGTGATCCTGTGCGACGAGCCGACCTCGGCCCTGGACGTCTCCGTGCAGGCGCAGATCCTCAATCTGCTCAAGGATCTCCAGAAGGCGCTGGGGCTGTCCTACCTGTTCGTGTCGCACAATCTCGCCGTCGTGGACTACATGGCCAACGACATCGCGGTGATGTGCCGGGGCGTGATCGTGGAGCAGGCTCCGCGCGAGACGCTGTTCCGCTCGCCCAAGCACCCCTACACGCAGGCGCTGCTCGCCGCCGTGCCGAGCCCGGACCTGGACCACCCGCTCGACTTCGCCCGCCTCACCCGCGGCGGCTTCTCCAACCCGGCGGACTGGCCCGAGCCGTTCCGCATCGTCCCCGGGGAGACCCGGCCGGAAATGGCGGAGGTGGAGCCCGAGCACTTCCTGGCGCTCGCCCGGCCCTGCGCGCCGGCGCACCCCGAACCCATGAGGGCGGCGTCATGAGCCAGACCCGCCGCGCCATGCTTCAGACCGGGCTCGCCGCCGCCGCGGCGGCGGTCGGGCCGCGGCTGGCGCTGGGCCAGGAGATGCCGCTGGGCGAGGCGCCCATGCTGGCCGAGCTGGTCGAGAAGGGGCGGCTGCCGCCCGTGGCGGAGCGGGTGCCGCTCATTCCGCATATCGCCGAGTTCGCGTCGCGCGACCGCGTGCTGGGGCGCTACGGGGGCGAGATCCGGACCCTCGTCGCGAAGACGCGCGACCTCCGCTACATGTCGGCCAACGGCTACACCCGGCTGGTCGGCTACGACGAGAGCCTGCTGCTGCTGCCCGACCTGGCGCAGTCCTTCACGCATGAGGGCAACCAGCGCTTCACCTTCAAGCTGCGGCCCGGCCACCGCTGGTCGGACGGCCACCCGTTCACGACGGAGGACTTCCGCTACTACTGGGAGGACGTGGCGCTTAACCGGGACCTGAGCCCGAGCGGGCCGTCCGAGATCTTCGTGGTGAACGGCAAGCTGCCCCGGTTCGAGGTGCTGGACGAGTTACGCGTCCAGTTCACCTGGGACGCGCCGAACCCGCGCTTCCTCCCTGCCCTGGCGCTGCCGCGCCCGCTGCGGCTGTTCTCGCCGTCGCACTATCTGCGCGCCTTCCACAAGCGCTACGCCGACAAGGAGGCGCTGGAGCGCGCGATCGCCGCCGCCAAGGTGCGCAACTGGGCGGCGCTGCACAACCGCCTGGACGATGACTACGATTTCAGCAACCCGGATTGTCCGACCCTGACGGCGTGGAAGATCGTGGTGGGGCCTCCGGCCTCGCGCATGGTGTTCGAGCGCAACCCGTATTTCCACCGGGTCGACCCGGAAGGGCGGCAGCTGCCCTACATCGACCGCGTGCTGGTGGACATCGCATCCCCCGGGCTGTTCGCCGCCAAGGCCAACGCCGGCGAGGTGGACCTGCAGGCGCGCGGGCTCTCCATGAACGACGTGCCGGTGCTGAAGGAGGGCGAGGCCGTCCAGCAGTACCGGACGCTGCTGTGGCCCTATGCGCGCGGGTCCATCTACACGCTCTACCCCAACCTGAACACGAACGACCCGGAATGGCGCCGCCTCAACCGCGACGTGCGTTTCCGTCGGGCGCTCTCCGCCGCGATCGACCGGCGCATCCTCAACAACGCGCTGCTGTTCGGGCTGGGGGTGGAGGGCAACAATACGGTGCTGGCGCGCAGCCCGCTCTACCTGGAGAGCTACCGGACGCAATTCGCCGAGTACAACGTGGAGCTCGCCAACGCCTTCCTGGACGACCTCGGCCTCAAGGGCCGGGACACGTCCGGGTTCCGCACCCTCCCGGACGGGCGCACGCTTGAGATCGTTGTGGAGGTCGACGGCGAGGCCGGCGACGTGATCGACGCCCTGCAGCTCATCACCGAGTTCTGGCGCGACATCGGCGTGAAGCTGTTCATGAAGCCTCAGGACCGCAGCATCCTGCGGCAGCGCTCCTTCGCGGGCCAGACCGTGATGGTCGCCTCCACAGGGCTCGACAACGCGGTGCCGACCGCGCTCATGCCCCCCACCGAGCTCGCCCCGGTGCGGCAGGAGCACTACGCCTGGCCGAAGTGGGGGCAGTGGTTCGAGACTCAGGGCAAGGCGGGCGAGGAGCCGGACACGGACGAAGGCAAGCGGCTGCTCCAGCTCTACAAGGCGTGGCTGCAATCCTCCGACAAGGCCGAGAGCACCACGATCTGGCGCGAGATGCTGGGCATCCACGCCGAGCAGCAGTTCACCATCGGCACGGTGGCCGGCGAGCTGCAACCCATCGTGGTCAACAAGCGCATGCGCAACGTTCCCGAGAGGGCCCTGTTCTCCTGGGAGCCGACCTCGCTGCTCGGGGTCTACCGCATCGAAGAATTCTTCTACGAGGCGTGAGATGGGCGGCGCTGCATTCAAGTCCCACATGGCGAGCGGAGCGAAGCCATCCAGGGCCGCTCGCGGTCCTGCCCGCCTGGATTGCTTCGTCGCTCCGCTCCTCGCAATGACGGGGGAAAGCGCGGGAGGCGGCCCATGCGGATGATCCTCTACATCCTGCGCCGCAGCGTCACGATGATCCTCACCCTGCTCGCCATTTCGGCGCTGGTGTTCATCGTCATCAAGCTGCCGCCCGGCGACTTCCTCAGCAACCAGATCGCCGAGCTGCGGTCGCAGGGCGATCCGTCGGCGGTCGCCAAGGCCGAGTTCCTGCGGACCCAGTACGGCCTCGACCGGCCCGTGTGGGAGCAGTACCTCATCTGGATCGGCGCCTGGCCGGGTCCGAACGGGTTCTCCGGCCTGCTGCAGGGCGACTGGGGCTGGTCCTTCGAATTCCAGCGGCCGGTCAACGACGTGGTGGGCGGCGCGCTCGGGCTCACCCTGCTGGTCAACATCGCCGTCGTGATCTTCGTGCACGTGGTGGCGATCCCCATCGCGCTCTATTCGGCCACGCGGCAGTATTCGTGGGGCGACTACGCCGCCACGCTGCTGGGCTATCTCGGGCTGGCCACGCCCAACTTCCTCCTCGCGCTGATCCTGCTCTTCTACCTGAACCGCTGGTTCGGCATCTCCATCGGCGGGATGATGGACCCGAGGTTCGACCAGGAGCCCATGAGCATGGCGAAGCTCCAGTCGATCGGCTCCCACCTGATCGCGCCGGTGATCGTGATCGGCCTCGGCGGCACCGCCGCGATGATCCGGCGCATGCGCGCCAACCTGCTGGACGAGTTGCAGAAGCAGTACACCATCACGGCCCGTGCGAAGGGCATGAAGCCAGTGCCCGCGCTGGTCAAATACCCGTTCCGCATGGCGCTGAACCCGTTCGTGGCGGATATCGGCAACCTGCTGCCGCACCTCATCTCCGGGTCCGTGCTGGTGTCGCTGGTGCTGAGCCTGCCGACGGTCGGGCCCGTGCTGCTGCAGGCGCTGAAGCAGCAGGACCAGTTCCTGGCGGGCTTCATCCTGATGTTCGTGGCCGTGCTGACCGTGGTCGGCATGCTCCTGTCCGACCTGCTGCTCGCGGCCATCGACCCGCGCATCCGCTTCGGGCGCCGGAGGGGCTGAGATGAGCAGCGGCGTCCTCTCCCCCATCACCCACGACCCGAACGCGCCGGGCCACTACGTCAACACCGCGCCGTTCGACCCGGTGACGGCCGAGAAGATGACCGTGGAGGAGGAGGCGTTCTATCGCGCCTCGGCGGCGCAGCTCATCTGGTGGAAGTTCAAGCGCCACAGGGTGGCGCTGGTCTCGGCGGCGTTCCTGGCCCTGCTCTACCTGGCGCTGCCCTTCGTGGAGGTGATCGCGCCCTACACGGTGGGCCACCGCAACGCCAACCACCTCTCCGCGCCCCCTCAGGGCGTGCACCTGTTCCACGAGGGGCGCCTGCAGGCTCCGTTCGTGTATCCCTACACCTTCCATTTCAACGTCGACACGTTCCGGCGTGAGTACCGGGTCGACACGACCACGCCGCAGCCGCTGCGGTTCTTCTGCCAGGGCGCGCCCTACACATTCTGGGGGCTGTTCCAGTCCCGCTTCCACCTGGTGTGCCCGCCCGCGGAGGGCACGTTCTTTCTGGTTGGCACGGACAAGCTGGGGAGGGACCTGTTCTCGCGGATCATCTACGGCGCGCGCATCTCGCTCACCGTGGGCCTGATGGGCATCGCGGTGTCGTTCGTGATCGGCCTCACGCTCGGCGGGCTCGCGGGCTACATGGGCGGATGGGTCGACGCCGCCGTGCAGCGGCTCATCGAGATCCTTCGCTCGCTGCCCGAGCTGCCGCTCTGGCTCGCGCTGTCGGCGGCCCTGCCGGCCAACTGGAGCCCGGTGCTGGTGTTCTTCGCCATCACGCTGATCCTCGGCCTGCTCGACTGGCCGGGGTTGGCGCGGGCCGTGCGATCCAAGCTGCTGGCGCTGCGGGAGGAGGAGTTCGTCCGGGCGGCCGAGCTGATGGGCGCCTCCCGGGGGCGCATCATCGCCCACCACCTCGTGCCCAACTTCATGAGCCACCTGATCGCCAGCGCGACGCTTTCGATCCCGTCCATGATCCTGGGCGAGACGGCGCTGTCCTTCCTCGGCCTCGGCCTGCGCCCGCCGGTGACCAGCTGGGGCGTGCTGCTGAACGAGGCGCAGAACCTTGCGGCGGTGAACCTCTACCCGTGGCTGCTGGCCCCCATGGTCCCGGTGATCCTGGTGGTGCTGGCCTTCAACTTCATGGGCGACGGGCTCAGGGACGCCGCGGACCCGTACAGCTGAGGCTTTCACCCTCCGTCATCGCGAGGAGCGGAGCGACGACGCGATCCAGGGCGGCGGCCGGCCCCTGGATCGCTTCGCTGCGCTCGCGATGACGGCTGAGGGGCCGTGCAGGGCAAGACCGGGCATGCGGGACGGAGCGGCAGGCTTCCTCACCCCGCCCTGTCCCGCGCCGGGGAGAGGGGGTGGCGCGGCATGGCGCATGCGGCCTCGCCTCGGCGCGGTTGGGGGCCTATGTTGGAGGGTCCATTCCCCCGGCCCCGGACCCATGCCCGATCATCCAGAGACGACGAGCTTCCTCGCGCCCATCCTGATTTTCTGCCTCAGCGCCGTGCTGGCGGTGCCGCTGTTCAAGCGGCTGGGGCTGGGCGCTGTGATCGGCTACCTGGTGGCCGGGGCGGCGATCGGGCCGGCCGGGCTGCGGCTGTTCACGGACGCCAATGGCGTGCGCACGGTCGCGGAAGTCGGCGTGGTGATGCTGCTGTTCGTGATCGGGCTGGAGCTCAAGCCTTCCAAGCTGCTCGCCATGCGGCGGGATATCTTTGGGCTCGGGACGGCGCAGTTCCTGGCCACGGGCGTCGTGATCGCCGGGGCGGCGATGGGGCTCGGAGCGAGCGCGCGCGGCGCGACGCTGCTGGGCGTCGCCCTGGCGCTGTCGGCTACGGCCATCGCGCTGCAGATCCTGGACGAGCGCGGCACGCTGCAGACGCCCTACGGCCAGCGCACCTTCTCCGTGCTGCTGTTCCAGGACATGGCGGTGGTGCCGATCCTGGCGCTGGTTCCGCTGCTTGCGCCGGAGTCGAGCGCGCCCGGCGGGCCGGACCTGTGGGACGGCCTTCGCTCGACGGGCGTCGCGATGGCCTCCATCGCAGCCATCGTGGTGGCCGGCCTCTACCTGCTGAACCCGCTCTTCCGGGTGCTCGCATGGACCGGAGCACGGGAGGTGATGACGGCGGCGGCCCTGCTCGTGGTGCTCGGGGCGGCGCTGCTGATGGAGCACGCCGGCATGTCCATGGCGCTCGGCGCCTTCCTGGCGGGGCTGCTGCTGTCGGAATCCAACTTCCGGCACCAGCTGGAGGCGGACATCGAGCCGTTCCGGGGCCTGCTTCTGGGCCTGTTCTTCATGAGCGTCGGCATGGGCATGGACGCCAAGGTCATCCTGGCCGAGGCCGTGCCCCTGCTGTTAGCGGCCGTCGGCGTGGTGGCCCTGAAGATCGCCGTCGCCTATGGGCTGGAGCGCTGGATGTGCTCGGCCCGGCGAGACGCCCTGCGCAGCGCGGCGCTGCTGGCGCCGGCCGGCGAGTTCGCCTTCGTGCTGCTGCCCATGGCAGGGGCGCTCGGCATCCTTTCGCCCCAGGAGTCGGGCCTTGCTTCGGCCCTCGCCGCGCTGACCATGGTGATCGGGCCCATCGTGGCCAAGCTGATCGAGGTTGGGATCGCCCGGCGCGAAGCCGCCCAGCCGGAGCCCGAATTCGACCCCGCAAGCTTCGACGGCGCGCATGGGAGCGTGCTGGTGATCGGCTTCGGGCGCTTCGGCCAGATCGCCACCCAGGTCCTGCTCGCCGACGGCGTCGACGTGACGGTGATCGACAAGGACGTGGACCGGATCAAGGCGGCCGGCCGGTTCGGCTTCAAGGTCTATTACGGCGACGGCGCCCGGCTCGACGTGCTTCGGGCGTCCGGCGCCGGGCAGGCGCGCGTCATCGCCATCTGCGTGGACGACAGGCAGGCGGCACTGGCCATCACGGAGCTGGTCCGGGAGAACTTCCCGCTCGCGCAGGTCCACGCCCGCGCCTATGACCGCATCCATGCCATCGACCTGATCAAGGCGGGAGTGGACTACCAGATCCGCGCGACCCTCAGCTCCGCGCTGGAGTTCGGCCGCGAGACGCTGGTCGCGCTCGGTTCGGCCGCCGAGCGGGCCGAGGAGGTCCGGCTCGCGGTGCGCGAGCGCGACGAGCAGCGCCTCGCCCTGCAGCAGGCGGAGGGCAAGCTGCGCCCGGCCGACTACAGCAAGGTCGCGCCGCGGCTCACGCCGGAGCCTCTCGTCACTCCCAAGGCCAAGTCCCGGGCGCTCTCGGCCGAGACCCAGGACGTCATGGACGCGCCCGAACGGGCGGATTGAGCCGAACGGCTCATCCAAAGGCGTGCATGGTAAAAACGTGCAACCCGTGAGAGTTTGCGATTGAGAAGCGCGCCCGCGGGCGCGATGCTGCGGGGTGCGCGACTTCCGCTCGGGCGCACCTGCACAACACAGGATCGCGATGATCAACCTGTTCGAGATGATGCAGAAGGCGCAAGGAGGCCAGGCCGTGAACGACCTCGCCCGGCAATTCGGACTGACGCCGGAACAGAGCGAGGCGGCCGTGGACGCCATCCTGCCGGCCTTCACCATCGCGCTGCGCCAGCAGCTCAAGAACCCGCAGGCCTGGCCCTACCTGGTCGCGGCCCTGTCGATCCCTCCTGGCCAGCCCGGCGCCATGTTCCAGGCCTTCTCGCCGCAGGGACTGCAACAGGGCCAGCAACTCATGGGCGCGCTGTTCGGCTCGCCGCAACTCGGGCAGCAGATCGCCGCTCAGGCGGCCTCGGCCACCGGGCTCAACGCCGCCCTGATGCAGCAGATGATGCCCGCGATGGCGGCCATGCTGACAGGGGGCGCGTGGAAGACGTTCGGCAACGCGATCGCCAGCGCCATGGAGGCCTTCGCGGGCGCGATGGGCACGGGCAAGCCCGAACCCAAGCCGGCCGCAGGGGCGCCCGGGTTCCCGGTCGGGATCCCGGAGAACTGGGGCGAGATCGTCGGCGAATGGATGGGGGGCAAGCCGGAGCCGAAGCCGGAGGCGGCCAAGGCGGACGAGCCGAACATGTTTGACCCCGCCGGCCTCGGCCCGATGCTCCAGCGCATGATGGAGCGCGCCGCGGACTCCGCCGCCAGAACCGCGCCCGATACGCCGCCTGCGCCAGAGGCGACACCGGCAGAGCCGGCGACTGCCCCCGAGGCCGCCGCACCCGCGCCGGAGCCGACCCCCGAGCCGGCGCCGGCGGAAGCCCCGAAGCCGGCGGCCGCAACCGCAGGGACGACGCCGAACTTCGACGCGTTCACGCGCATGATCGAGACGGGCCGCGAAGTCCAGCAGCAGCACCTGCGCAACCTGCAGGCCCTGATGGGCGTGTGGAGCCCAAGCCTCGGCGAGGCGAAGCAGGACACGGAGGGCGGGGCCGGGAGGACCGGCTAGCGCTTGTCTTGCGCGGGCCCGCCACTTCTTCGCGCAAGTTTGCGCAAACGCAAAGATGAAGCCCTGAGCTGTCATTGCTTCTTTGCGTTGCGGGCTCTATCTAACGGGACCCTTGCCCGCCCCCGGAGCCCAGGATCCCCGCATGGCCCGTGACCAGTCCGACCCGACGCCGATCGAAAGCCGCGCCGAACTGGTCGCCTGGTTCGAAAAAGGGTGCAAGCCTGAGTCGGATTTCCGGCTCGGGACGGAGCACGAGAAGTTCGGCTTCTACGCCTACGACCACGCGCCCGTGCCCTATGACGGCCCGCGTGGCATCCGGGCCATCCTGGAGGGCCTGCAGGCGCGGATCGGCTGGGAGCCGATCATGGACGGCGAGGCCATTATCGGGCTGGCCGACCCTCTGGGCGGCGGCGCGATCTCGCTGGAGCCGGGCGGCCAGTTCGAGTTGTCCGGCGCGCCGGTGGCGACCCTGCACGAGACCCGCTCCGAGCTCGCCCAGCACCTCGACGCCCTGGACGCGGTGGCCGCGCATTTCGGCATCCGCTTCCTCGGGCTGGGGCACAGCCCGACCTGGACCCGCGCCGAAACGCCGGTGATGCCGAAGCAGCGCTACGGCATCATGAGGCGCTACATGCCGACCGTCGGCTCGCGCGGGCTGGACATGATGTTCCGCACCTCCACGGTGCAGGTGAACCTCGACTTCGCCTCCGAGGCGGACATGACGCGCAAGATCCGCGTCGCCGTCGCGCTGCAGCCCGTGGCGACGGCGCTGTTCGCCAACTCGCCGTTCACGGAGGGCAAGCCGAACGGGTTCAAGTCGATGCGCTCGGAGATCTGGCGCGACACGGACAACAACCGGGCCGGCATGATCCCGTTCGTGTTCGGGGACGGCATGGGCTTCGAGCGCTATGTCGACTATGCGCTCGACGTGCCGATGTATTTCGTGAAGCGCGGCGACCATTACCACGACGTGGCCGGCGCATCCTTCCGCGACCTGCTGGACGGCAAGCTGCCGCAGTTGCCGGGCGAGCGGGCCACCATCTCGGACTGGGCGAACCACCTCTCCACGCTGTTCCCCGAGGCGCGGTTGAAGCGCTACCTGGAGATGCGCGGCGCCGACATGGGCACGTCGGACATGGTGGTGGCGCTGCCCGCCTTCTGGGTCGGCCTGATGTATGACGCCGGCGCGCTGGACCAGGCATGGCAGCTGGTGAAGGACTGGACGGACGAGGAGCGGCAGGCCCTGCGTGACGCCGTTCCCCGGCAGGCGCTGGCGGCGCCGTTCCGCGGCCGCACCGTGCGCGAACTGGCGCGCGACGTGCTGGCCATCTCGACGGAAGGCCTCAAGCGCCGCGCCAAGGTCGAGGGCGGGCAGGACGAGACAGCCTACCTCGCGCCGCTGCAGGAGATCGTCGAGACGGGTCGCACCCGGGCGGACGTGCTGCTGGAGCGCTATGCGGGCGAATGGGGCGGCTCGGTGGAGCCGGTGTTCGAGACGAACGTTCTGTAGCGTCATCCCCGGCGGCGCGAAGCGCCGGGAAGGGGATCCAAGAGACCACGAGCGATTTACTGACCCGGTCGGGCCCGGCGCGCGGCCCCTGGATCCCCTTCCCCTCCGCCGCTTCGCGGCTCCGGCCGGGGATGACGGCGGAAAGGCTGGGCCATTCCGCGCCGCGCGGCCTGGGCGCATTCCCCCGCGCCCGCGCTGCGCTATGCTCCCGCCCATGACGCACCCATCCTCTTCGCCCCGCATCGCCCTCGCTCTGGGAGGCGGCGGCGCGCGCGGGCTGGCGCACATCGCCATCCTGGAGGCCCTGGACGAGCTCGGCGTGCGGCCGGCCGCCATCGCGGGCACGTCGATCGGGGCGATCGTGGGCGCCGCCTATGCGGCGGGGCTTTCCGGCAAGGACCTGCGCGCCCACGCGGTCTCGCGGCTGAGGGACCGTGCGCAGGTGATGGCGCGGCTGCTGCAGGCCAGGGTGGGCAGGCTCACTGACCTGTTCTCCAGCTTCAGCAACCCAGTGCTGATCGACGGCGAGAAGATGCTCGACCTGTTCTGGCCGGACGCGGTGCCGGACACGATCGAGGAGCTCGAACTTCCATTCCAGGCGGTTGCGACGGACTATTTCGGACGCTGCGAACACCGGTTCGCCAGCGGCCCGCTGGTGACGGCGGTGGCGGCTTCGATGGCGGTTCCGGGCCTGGTGCGGCCGGTCGCGGCAGGGAGCCGGGTCTATATCGACGGGGGGGCCGTCAATCCGCTGCCCTTCGAAGGGCTCGACGGGCCGGACATGGCCGTGATCGCCGTGGACGTCACGGGCGGGCCTGCGACCGAGGTTAAGGCGGCGCCGGAGGCGTTCGAGGCCATGCTGGGCGCGTCGCAGATCATGCAGGGGGCCATCGTGGCCGAGAAGCTGAAGGCGCGGGCGCCGGACATCCTGGTGCGGCCGCTCGTGGACGGGTTCCGGGGACTCGACTTCTTCAGGGCCAAGGCGATCCTGCAGGCGGCGGAGCCGGCCAAGGACCAGCTCAAGCGCGACCTGGAGGCGCTGCTGGCGCCGCCCGCACGGGTCAGCGCCGCCCGGCGAAGAAGGCCCTGAGCAGCGCGGCGGCCTCGCTCTCGCGGATGCCGCCGTAGACCTCCGGGGCGTGGTGGCAGGTCGGCGAGCCGAATAGCCGGACGCCATGCTCCACCGCGCCGCCCTTGGGGTCGCCGGCGCCGAAATAGAGCCGCCGGATGCGCGCGAAGGAGATGACGCCGGCGCACATGGGGCAGGGCTCCAGGGTGACATAGAGGTCGCAGCCGACGAGGCGCTCCGAGCCAAGCTTCGCGGCGGCCTCGCGAATGGCCAGCATTTCGGCGTGGGCCGAGGGGTCGCGGTCGGCCAGGGTGCGGTTGCCGGCCGCCGCCAGGATGGCGCCGTCCTTCACCACCACGGCGCCCACAGGCACCTCGCCCCGCGCGGCGGCGGCCTCCGCCTGCCTCAGGGCCTCGGCCATGGGGTGGGGACGTGATTGCAACGCTGGCGGCCTCTCATTTATTCCGAGATGTCGATACCACTTCCCCCGGAAATGCTCTATCAGCGCGACATGAGCGACAGAACCAACGATCGTGGCGGCGGCGGCAAAGGCCGGCCTCCGGGCAAGGGCGGCGCACGGGGCGGCGCCGGCAAGACTTTCGGCGCCCGCGGCGGAGACCGGCCGGCCAGGGGCCGCGGCGGCGATGAACGGCCCTCTCGCGGCCCGCGCCGCGAAGGCGACGAGCCGCGCGCCAAGCGCTTCGGCGGCGATCGCCCGGCGCGGTCCGAGCGGCCGCGGCGCGACGAGGGGGACCGGCCCTTCCGGGGCAAGCGTCCGACTGGCGAGCGCGAAAGCTTCGGCGAAGGCCGCTCCCGGCGCGAGGACCGGACCCGGACGCGCCCCAAGGCGGCTGCGGCTGGCGAGAAGGTCGCCAAGCCGCGCACCGAATTTTCCGAGCGCATCGCCAAGGTGATCGCTCGCGCGGGCCTCTGTTCGCGCCGGGACGCGGAGGCCTGGATCGAGGCCGGACGCGTCGAAGTCAACGGCGTCACGCTGACGAGCCCGGCCCTGGACGTCTCCTCCAAGGACAAGATCCTGGTGGATGGCGCGCCGCTGCCGAGCCGCGAGCGCACGCGCCTCTTCATGTACCACAAGCCTCGCGGCGTGGTGACGACGGCGCGCGACCCTGAAGGCCGCACCACGGTGTTCGAGGCGCTCCCGCCGGGGCTGCCGCGCGTGGTGACCATCGGTCGGCTCGACATCAACACCGAGGGCCTTCTGCTGCTCACCAACGACGGCGGGCTGGCGCGCGTGCTGGAATTGCCGGAGACCGGCTGGCTGCGGCGCTACCGCGTGCGCGCCTTCGGGGAGATCACCCAGCCGCAGCTCGACGCGCTGCGCGACGGCGTCACCGTGGAAGGCATCCATTACGGGCCGGTCGAGGCCACGCTGGACCGCTCGCAGGGCGACAACGCCTGGCTGACGCTGGGTCTGCGCGAGGGCAAGAACCGCGAGGTCAAGAAGATCCTGGAGCACCTGGGCCTGCAGGTGAACCGGCTGATCCGCCTCTCCTTCGGGCCGTTCCAGCTGGGCGACCTGCCGGAGGGCGCAGCGGAGGAAATCACGACGCGCGTGCTGCAGGACCAGCTCGGCCCCGAGCTCGCCGCGCAGGCAGAGGCGGACTTCGACGCCCCGGTGTTCGTGTACGACGAGGACGATTTCCGCCCGACGGCCAAGATCATCCGCGGCGCGGGCGTGAGCGGCGACGACCGGCCGCGGCGCCGCGGCCGCGACGAGCCCCCCGCGTGGGGCGAGGACCGGGACGAACGCCGCGGGCGTGGACGGGCGGAGGCCGAGGAAGAGGCGCCCCGTCCCAAGCGGCGGCATCCCATGGAGCCGCTGACCAGCATTTGGCGGGCCGAGGACGCCGAGGCCCAGGCCCCGAAGGGGAAGATCCCGCGCCGGGGCGCGGACCCGAAGCTGGCGCGCCAGGAAAGCGCCGACAAGCCGCGGGAGCGTGTCGGCAAGGTGACCGACCCGAAGGGCCGCGCCGTGAAGGTGGAGCGCATCAAGGCGGCGCCGGAGCTCGCCGAGCGCGCGCCTGAAGGCGAGCGCCGCCCGCGTCGGGCGGCGGCTGACCGGCCCATGCGCGACCGGGGCGACCGGCCCGTGCGTGACCGAGCCGAGCGGAGCGAGCGCCCAGCGCGCGCAGGGGGCGAGCGTCCCTTCCGGGGTCGCACCGAAGGCGAGCGCGGCGAGGGGCGGGGGTTCGGCGGCAAGGGCCGAGGCGAGCGCCCGGCCGGTGGCAAGCGGTTCGAAAGCCGCGGGCCGCGGGACGACGGCGGCGGCGGCGAAGGAAAGCCCAAGCAGAACCTCTGGTTCGAGAGCCGCCGCGCCGAAGGCGAAGGCGGCGCGCGCAAGCCGCGGTCGTTCAAGCCGCGCGAGGACCGTGGCGAGGGCTTCAAGCCGCGCGGCGAGCGCGCGGCTGGCGGCTTCAAGGGACGGGCCGACCGTGCCGAGGGCGGCTTCAAGCCCCGCGGCGGCAAGCCGGGCGGCGGCCGGGGCGGTCCGGGCGGCTCGCGTCCTGGCGGCTCGCGTCCTGGCGGCGGCGGGCGTCCGCCGCGGCGTCCGCGCGAGGGGTAAGCGATGCGGATCGTCGGGGGGCGGTTCAAGGGCCGGTCGCTGACCGGCCCCAAGACGCAGGCTGTGCGGCCGACGTCCGACCGGTTGCGCGAGACGATCTTCAACATCGTCGCCCACGCCTATGACGATCCCGTGCCGGGCGCGCGCGTGCTGGACCTCTTCGCCGGCACGGGGGCCATGGGGCTGGAAGCGCTGTCACGCGGGGCCGCCTATGCGCTGTTCGTGGACGACTCGGCCGAGGGTCGCGGGCTGACCAAGGCCAACATCGAGGCGCTCGGCGCCGCTGGGGTCAGCAAGGTGTTTCGTCGCGACGCCACGAAGCTCGGCCCTGCGCACCCGAACCAGCCGTTCGGGCTCGTGTTCTGCGACCCGCCCTACGGCCGCGGCTATGCGCCCCTGGCGCTCGCCTCGGCGCGCGAAGGGGGCTGGCTCAAGCCCGAGGCGCTGGTTGTGGTGGAAGAGGCCGCCGGGGCGGAGTTCTCGCTGCCGGAGGGGTTTCAAGAGCTGGACCGGCGGGAATACGGCGACACGCAGGTGGTGTTCACGAAGCTGGGCTAAATGCTCCGTCCGCCGTCATCCCCGGCGGCGCGAAGCGCCGGGAAGGGGATCCAGGAGACTGGGTCCCATTTCTGTGTTCCGGACAAAGGCAAGGTGGCGCGCGTGGCCCCTGGATCCCCTTCCCCTCCGCCGCTTCGCGGCTCCGGCCGGGAATGACAGCGGCAGGTGGCCCGCCCGATCAAGACGGACGCAACAGTCTTCTACCGCCTCCCGAACAGCCTTTCGATGTCAGCCAGCTTGAGCTCCACGTAGGTCGGCCTGCCGTGGTTGCACTGGCCGGAGAGGGGCGTGGCCTCCATCTCGCGCAGGAGGGCGTTCATTTCCTCCGGCTTCATGCGGCGGCCGGCGCGGACGGAATGGTGGCAGGCGAAGGTCGCCAGCACGTGGTCGAGGCGGTCCTCCAGGGCCAGGGCGCTTCCCCATTCCTCCAGGGAATCGGCGAGGTCGCGGACGAGCGCCGGCACGTCAGCGCTGGCCAGCGCGGCCGGGACTTCGCTGACGGCGATCGCGCCCGGGCCGAACGGCTCGATCACCAGACCAAGGGAGGCGAGCAGGTCCGCCTTCTCGGTTAAGCGGTCGACTTCCACGGGGTCGAGGTCCACGACGGCGGGGATCAGCAACATCTGGCGGGCGACGCCCTGGGCCGCGCGCTCGGCCTTCAGGCGCTCGTAGACAAGCCGCTCGTGGGCGGCGTGCTGGTCGACGATGACCACCCCGTCCTGCGTCTGGGCGACGATGTAGGTGTCGTGCAACTGCGCGCGGGCCGCGCCGAGGGGGCGGGCCAGGAGGTCGGGCCCCGGCGCCGCTTCGGCGGCGCGGGCGTCGGCGACCGGATCGGCGAGGGCTGCAAAGGCGGCCTGGGCGGCTTCGGCGAAGCCGAAGGCAGGGGCAGCGGCGGGCGCGCTCGGCTGGGGGTAGCCGGCGACAGAAGCCGTCCCGACATCGAGGGGGCGACCGCCCGGCTCGGCAGGCGCGGCCGGGCTGGCGCGCCAGTCCCAGTTGGCGTTGCGCGCCGGCTCGCGGCCGGAGAACCAGGAGCGGGCCGGCTGGGCGCCCGTGTGAGCCCGCAAGGCGTCGATGGTCGCAGCGCCGACCGTGTTGGAGGCGCGGTAGCCGGCGTCCGCGATGGCCTGCTTGAGGGCCCCGACCACGAGACCGCGGATCAGCCCGGGGTCGCGGAAGCGGACTTCGCTCTTGCCGGGGTGAACGTTCACGTCCACGAGCCGCGGCGGACACGTGACGAAGAGCGCCAGGGCCGGATGACGGCCCGTGGGCACGACGTCGGCGTAGGCGCCCTTCACCGCGCCGAGCAGCAGCTTGTCGCGCACCGGGCGGCCGTTGACGAAAAGGTGGACCGCGGCGGCCGTGGGCCGATGCGCGGTGGGCAGGCCGGCGAGGCCGGTCAGCCGCGCCTCCTCGCGCCAGGCGTCCACCGGCACGGCGTTGTCGACGAAGTCGCGGCCCATCACCTGGGCGAGGCGCTGGGCCAGCGCGGCCGCGGGATCGCCGGGGGCGGCCGGGTAGTCGAGGGCCGGGGCGCCCTCCCCTCCCAATTCGAAGCGCACGCCGGGGTTGGCCATGGCGAGCCGCTTCAACATGTCGGCGACGGCCTGGGCTTCGGCGCGGTCCGTCTTGAGGAACTTGAGCCGGGCGGGCGTGGCGAAAAACAGGTCGGCGATCTCGACGCGCGTGCCACGGTCGAGGGCGGCGGGGCGGACCGGGTGCTTGAGGCCGGCGTCCACCAGGATGGAGATCCCATGCGGCGCGCCGGCTTGGCGGGTCGCGATGGAGAGGCGTGAGACGGCGCCGATGGAGGGCAGCGCCTCGCCGCGGAAACCGAGCGTATCGATGGCGAAGAGGTCGCCGTCCGGCAGCTTCGAGGTTGCGTGGCGCTCCACGGCGAGGTCGAGGTCGTCCGGGCTCATGCCCAGGCCGTCGTCGACGACGCGAATGAGGCGGCGGCCGCCGCCCTCCAGCACCACCTCGATCCGGCTCGCGCCGGCGTCGAGGGCGTTCTCGACAAGCTCCTTCACGGCGGAGGCCGGGCGCTCCACGACCTCGCCAGCGGCGATGCGGTCGACCAGGACGGGATCCAGGCGGCGGACAGCCATGGTCAGGCAAGGCCCCGCACGAGGCGGGCCTGGGCGGTGACAAAGCGGCAGCTGATTCCCTTGCCGGACATGCCGCGACAATAAGAGCCCCGGCGCTGGAGGGCTAGGCCGCGGCCCGAGCCGCCCAATGAAAACGAAGCCCGGGCAGCCCGGGCTTCGTCGGCTCTAACTCAGTAATGGCAAGTCTCACGCCCGGGCATGTCCCGGGCGTGAGCGCGATACCCGCCTTACTGCTGGATGGCCGCGTACTTGCCGTCGTGCCAGCGGTTGATGTCGTAGCGCGGGTCCTTGATGTCGCCCTTCTGGTCGAAGGTGATCGGGCCGAGCACGGTCTCGACCGGCTTGCCGTCCTTCAGCGCCTTGGCGACCTTCATGGGATCGTCCGAGCCGGCGCGCTTCACGCCCTCGGCGATGGCCTGGATGACGGCGTAGCTGAACAGGGTGAAGCCTTCCGGCTCGTAGTTCTGCGCCTTGAACTGCTCCAGCGCCTTGGCGGCGGTGGGCGAGCGGCGCGGGTCGGTCGGGAAGGTGAACATGGTGCCCTCGCCGGCCGGGCCGGACACGGCCCAGAACTCGGACGTGGCGATGCTGTCGCCGGTCATCAGCGTCGGCTTGTAGCCCTGGTCGGCCGCCTGGCGGAGCATCAGGCCCGCTTCCGTGTGGTAGCCGCCGAAATAGATGAACTCCGCGCCCAGCGACTTCAGCTTGCTGACCACCGCGCCGTAGTCCTTCTCGCCGGCGTTGATGCCGTCGAAGATCACTTCCTTCACGCCGGCCTCGTTCAGCTTCTGCTTCACGACGGTCGCCAGGCCCTTGCCGTAGGCGGACTTGTCGTGGAGCACGGCGATTTTCTTGTCCTTGTAGTGGCTGGCGATCCACGGGCCGATGAAGGCGCCCTGGGCGTCATCGCGGCCGTAGAGGCGCATGATGGTCGGGTTGCCCTTGTCGGTCAGGGTCGGGTTCGACGAGGCCGGGCTCATCATGAGCACGTTGTTCTCGGCGTAGACGTCCGCCGCCGGGATGGACGCGCCCGAGCAGGCGTGGCCGGCTACGAACTTGATCTGCTGGCCGACGATGCGGTTGGCCACCGCGACGGCCTGCTTGGGATCGCACTGGTCGTCCTCGACCACGATCTTGATCTTGCGCCCGTTGACGCCGCCCGCCTCGTTGATGAGCGCCGCGGCGTTCTCAGCCCCGCGCTTCTGCTGCTCGCCGATGGTGGCGACCGCGCCGGTCATGGGGCCGACCACCGCGATGGTGAGATCCTGCGCGCGGGCGACGGCGGCGGACATGGACAGGGCCGCCGCGGCCAGGGACAGGATGAGGCTGGTGCGCATCGTGTTTCACTCCTCAAGTCGGGCGACGAAGCAAGGCGCATGGGTCGCCCGGGGTCGCCATACAGCCTTGTCTGGACATGGATCAATCGCGACCTTCGGTCCCCACCTCCGATTTCTCGCCGGACTGCTCCAAACCTGCCGGAACGGGGAAGCCCGCGAGAACGCGGAAATAGACCGGCAGGAGTTTGCGGCGGAATGAAGCCGACTCCACGATGTGGAGCGCGTAATAGCCGACCTGGTGGTAGTAGAGGATGCGGGCGCGGACCTCGGCCTCCAGGGCCTCGTAGCCGATTGCGGCGAAGAGCCCGCGCAACAGGGCGACCCGCTCGTCATCCACCTCGCGCACCCTGGCGTCGACCTCCGGCGAAGATCGGGCCCAGTCGCGCAGCGCCGCGTCGTAGCGGGGGTCATAGCGCTGCTCGTCCAGCCACACCTCGCTGAAGCGCAGCAGTTGGATCTGCGGCTGGCCAGGGCGACTGGCGATGGCGGCCACGAAGGGGGAAATGGCGGACAACCGCCAGTCCTCCAGCAGGGCCGCGAGCAGATCCTCCCGCGACTTGAAGTGCCAATAAAAGCTGCCGCGGCTCACGCCCATGGCCCTGGCCAGGACATCCACCTTCACGGCCGCGACGCCCTGCTCGACCAGGGCGGAGCGCGCGGCCGCGACCCAATCGGCTCGCCCGAGGCGCTCGGTCCCCGTCGGGCTGGCCGGCTGTTTCCCCAGTTTCGCCATGGCGGTCCCCTTGCTGCGCCCAAGAACCATACAGTAGTGTATGGAGAAGACCATCTCTGCTATGACCGGGAGCGATCCAGTGAAGCGCTACAGCGCGGCGAGCCTGTTCACGGAGGGGTTCCGCGGCCATACGGGCTGGGAGCGGGCCTGGCGCCACCCGGACCCGAAGCCCGCCTATGACGTGGTGATCGTGGGGGCCGGCGGGCATGGGCTCGCCACGGCCTACTACCTCGACAAGGAGCACGGCATCACCAATGTCGCGGTCGTCGAGAAGGGGTGGCTGGGCGGCGGCAACACCGGCCGCAACACGACGGTCGTGCGCTCGAACTATCTCTACCCGGAGAGCGCCGCGCTCTACGAGAAGGCGCTGCAGCTCTACGAGGGGCTCTCGAAGGACCTCAACTACAACATCATGCTGAGCCAGCGCGGCATGCTCGAGGTCGCGCATTCGCGGCACGAGCTCGAGGCGTGCGCCTATTGGGCCAACGCCATGCGGCTCAACGGCATCGACAGCGAGGTGTTGACGCGGGACGAGGTGATCGCGCTCGTGCCGGGCATCAACGCCGGGCCCGGCGCCCGCTATCCCGTCTGCGGCGGCTACATCCAGCGCCGGGGCGGCATCGCCCGCCATGACGCGGTCGCCTGGGGTTACGCCCGCGCGGCGGACGCACGGGGCGTGGACATCATCCAGAACTGCGAGGTGACGGGCTTCCGCCGCGACGGGGCCGGAACGCTCGTCGGCGTCGAGACTACCCGCGGCTTCATCGGGGCCAAGAAGGTGGCGCTGGCGGTGGCCGGGCATTCCAGCGTCATGGCCGAGCGGGCAGGCTTCCGCCTGCCAGTGAAGAGCTATGCCCTGCAGGCCATGGTGACGGAGCCGGTGAAGCCGATGCTCGACACCGTGGTGATGTCGCTCGCCACGGGCGTCTACATGAGCCAGTCCGACAAGGGTGAGCTCGTGATCGGCGGCGGGCTCGATCTCTACGGCAGCTACGCGCAGCGTGGGAACTTCCCGACGATCGAGAAGGTCGTCGCCTCCGCCATCGAGCTGATCCCGGCGATCGGCCGGCTCAAGCTCATGCGCACCTGGGCGGGCATCGTGGACGTGACGCACGACTCCTCCCCGATCATCGACCGGGCGCCCGTGCAGGGCGTCTACGTGAACTGCGGCTGGGGGACCGGCGGGTTCAAGGCCATACCGGTGGGCGGCTACACGCTGGCCCACCTCCTCGCCCGCGACGAGCCGCATCCGCTCGCTGTCCCGTTCAGCCTCAGGCGCTTCGAGAGCGGGCGCCTGATCGACGAGGCCGCGGCCTCCGGCATTCCGCACTGAGGGCGCCGCCATGCTGCTGATCACCTGCCCCGAATGCGGCGCGCGGCCGGAGACGGAGTTCGTCTGCGGCGGCGAGACCCACATAACGCGGCCCGGCCCCTTCGCCGAGGTCCCGGCGGACGTGTGGGCCGGCTACCTGTTCCACCAGGCGAACCCGCGCGGGAAGCTGCGCGAGCGCTGGCGCCACCAGGCGGGGTGCGGGCTGTGGTTCAACCTCGTCCGCGACACCGTCACCCACGAGATCACGTCCGTGTACCGCATGGGCGACCCCAAGCCGGAGATCGCCTGATGGCGCGCCTGCCGCAGGGCGGCCGTATCGACCGGTCGCGTCCCCTCGCCTTCCGGTTCGACGGCCGGACCTATCATGGCTTCCAGGGCGACACGCTCGCGTCGGCGCTGCTCGCCAATGGCGTCTCGGTGGTGGGCCGCAGCTTCAAGCACCACCGCCCGCGCGGCGTCCTGGCGGCCGGAGACGACGAGCCGAACGCGCTGGTGCAACTGGAGCCGGGCACGCCCTACAGCGAGCCCAACGTCAGGGCGACCCGGGTGGAGCTCTACGACGGGCTGACCGCCCGGAGCGTCAACGCCTGGCCCTCGGCCCGCTTCGACGTGAACGCCGCGACGGGGCTGCTGGGACGGTTCATGCCGGCGGGCTTCTACTACAAGACGTTCATGTGGCCGGACTGGCGCCGCTTCGAGCCGTTCATCCGGCGCGCGGCGGGGCTGGGCGTGGCCGAGGCGCCCTTCGACCCGGAGCAGGCCCTCAAGCGACACGCCCACTGCGACCTGCTCGTGGTGGGCGCAGGGCCGGCCGGCCTGGCGGCTGCGCGAGCCGCGGCGGCTGGCGGCGGGCGCGTGATCCTGGCCGAGGTCGAGGCGGACCTTGGCGGATCGCTGCTGTCGGACCCGCATGCGACGATCGAGGGGCAGCCTGCCCGTGCCTGGGTGGCCGAAACGGAAGCCCTGCTCGCCGAGGCGCCGCATGTCACGGTGCTGCGCCGGACGACCGTGACCGGCTACTACGACCACAACGAACTCGTCGCGGTGGAACGCCTGGCGGACCATCTCGCCCCCGCCGCGCGGCGCGGCCGGGCGCGGCAGCGGATCTGGCACATCCGGGCCAGGCGCGTGGTGCTGGGGACAGGCGCGCACGAGCGGCCGCTGGTGTTCCCGGACAACGACCGCCCGGGCGTCCTGCTGGCTTCCGCGGCACGGACATACCTGCACCGTTTCGCCGTGCTGCCCGGTTCGCGGGCCGTGGTGGCGACCAACAATGACAGCGCCTACGAGGCGGCTTGCGACCTCCATGACGCCGGAATGCGGATCGCGGCGATCGCTGATTTGCGTCCCGGTGGGCCGGGCGAGGTCGGCGCGTCAGCGCGCGAGCGAGGCATCGAGGTGCTGGCCGGATCGGGCGTGACCGGCGTGCGGGGGCGATCGAGGGTTCGGGGCGTGCAGGTCTCCCCCGCCGGCGAACCAGAACCCGGGAGGTGGCTGGAGGCGGACCTGTTGCTCATGTCCGGCGGCTGGACGCCGGCGGTTCACCTGTTCTCGCAGTCCGGCGGCGCCCTGGCCTATGACCCGGCGCTAACCGCCTTTCGGCCGGACCGATCGGCGCAGGCGGAGACCTCGGTCGGCGCGGCCGCCGGGCGGTTCTCGCTCGCCGAGGCGCTGGCGGACGGGCACGCGGCGGGGGGCGGCGATCCGACCTCCGCGCCGCAAGCCGGGCCAGCGCCAGAGCCCGCGCCCATCGCGGCGGCATGGCGTACGCCCGGCGCCGTCGGCAAGCAGTGGGTCGACTTCCAGAGCGACGCAACCGAAGCCGACGTCGCGCTGGCGGCGCGCGAGGGCTTCATCTCGGTGGAGCATCTCAAGCGCTACACCACCATCGGCATGGCCACCGACCAGGGGAAGACCTCCAACGTCAACGCCCTGGCGATCCTGGGCGAGGAGACCGGTCGGCTTCCGCCGGAGGTGGGCACGACCCGTTTCCGGGCCCCCTATACGCCCATCACCATGACCACGGTGGCGGCGGGCGCGCGCGGCGACCTGTTCGCGCCCCGGCGCAAGACGCCGCTTGACGCCTGGCACCGCGAGCACGGCGCCGTCATGGAGGATTTCGGCGCCTGGAGCCGGCCGGACGTCTATCTCCAGCCGGGCGAGAGCCACGAGGCGGCCGCCCGGCGCGAGCACCTGGCGGTGCGCCAGGGCGTGGGCCTGTTCGACAGTTCGCCCATCGGAAAGATCGCGGTGAGCGGGCGAGACGCTGCGCGCTTCCTCGACTTCATCATCGCCAACCGGATCGCGAACCTGGGAGTCGGAAAGGCGCGATACGGGCTGATGCTGACCGAGCATGGGGTCGTGTTCGACGATGGCGTCACGTTCAGGCTGGGGGAGGACAGCTTCCTGCTGAGCCCGTCCAGCGGCGCGGCCGCGCGGGTGTACGCGTGGCTGGACGAGTGGCGGCAATGCGAGTTCCCCGACTGGGACCTGCGCATCGCCGACCTCACCACCGCCTGGGCTGCAATCGCGGTGGCGGGACCTCGCGCGCGGGATCTCGTGCGCACGCTGCCGGCCGGGTTCTCGTGGGAGGCGGCGGGCTTCCCGCACATGACCTTGCGCGAGGGCGCGGTCGGAGGCGCGCCGCTTCGGGCGTTCCGGGTGAGCTTCTCGGGCGAGGTGCAATACGAGTTGCAGGTTCCGGCCTCCTATGGGCTGTCGCTCTGGGAGCACCTGATGAGGGCCGGCGCCGCGCATGGGGTCACGCCGGTGGGCGTGGAGGCGTGGCTGCGGCTGCGTCTGGAGAAGGGCTACATCCACGTGGGCTCGGAGACGGACGGCAATACCTTGCCGGACGACATCGGCTTCGGCCCGGCGCTCGCGGCCAAGCCGGGCGACTTCGTGGGCCGGCTCTCGCTGCTGCGCGAGAATGCGTTGGACCCGGACCGGGAGCAGTTGGTGGGTCTCGAGAGCCTCGACGGCGACAAGCTGCCGGTGGGCGGCTGCCTGTTCCGTGGCCCCGCCTTCAACCCGCCGGTCGAGAAGCTCGGACGCGTGACTTCGAGCGCCTTCAGCCCTGCGCTTGGACATCCGGTGGCGCTGGGCCTGCTCAAGCGGGGCCGATCGCGGCATGGCGAGGTGCTGAATGTGTTCTCGCAAGGATGGATCGGCCGCGTGCGGGTGACCTCGCCGGTATTCTACGACCAGAAGGGAGAGCGGCTGCGTGGCTGATCTTGCCCTGACGCGCCACATGGGCGCGCCGCGCCCTGCGCTATCGTGGAACGGCCTCTCCGTTTCACACGCTGCCCACGGGCGCCTGACCCTCGCCATCGGGCTCCATCGGCCTCCCTTGCCGAGGCGGGTGGGCGAGATCGCGGCCATTGACGGAGCCCAGGTGGTGGCGCTGGCGCCGGACCGTTGGCTTGCAGCGGGGGAGGATTCCTTCGGCCAAGCCGCGCCTGCTCTTCCACCGGATCTCACGCTGCACGACGTCACGGACGCCTACGCTGGCGTAAGGATCGACGGCCCTCTCGCGGAGGCCCTGCTGGGGGCTGCGACCGGGATCGACCTGGGGCCCGACGCCTTTCCCGTGGGCCAGGCCCGGCTGACGGAATTCGCGAAGACACGCGCCGTCCTGCTCCGGCAGGCAGGAGGCTCCTTCGACGTCTTCTTCGACAGCTCGGTCGTGGATTCTATCTGGGAGTGGGCGGCCGTAAACGGGGCGCTGGTCGCGTCCGCCTGAGGCGCGCGCCCCTGCGACATTTCGCCATGACGCACGCTAAACGCGCATCGCTTAATCGCCGATCGTTTAAATAGAAACTTCATGAGTTGAGAGGCATTTGGGCCCATCTCCCGAGGTGCACCAGTGCCGCCTGCGCTCTCCATTCATCAGGTCGACGCTCCTGGCTCCATGGTCCATGACCCTGACGTCGAGCCTCGGCTGCTGACCCAACTCGGGGTGGTCTGCGGCTGCATTCTGCTCGTCGCCGGTCCGCTTCTCGCCGTGCGGCTCGCGCCGCCGCCGACCGGGCCCGTGGCCGTTTTCACGAACCCGTTCTCGTCGGAAAGCGCCGCCGACATCGTTGCGCGAAGCGGCGGACAACTGGTGCGCGGCGGTCCGTGGCGCTGGATGGTGATCGGCGACTCGCCGGATCCCGGCTTCCGGGAACGGCTCCGACCCGAAGGCGCCTGGCTGGTGACCACGCCGATCAATCCGGCCGCCTGCGCCTTCTCCCGAAGCTGAGCGCCTCGCCATGACCCTGACCGCCCTTCGCGCGTGGGTGGCTCCGCGCCTCCTCGCCTTCGTCTGGCTCAATGCGCTGCTCGTCATGGGCCTGGCGTTCGGCCGCGGCCTCGACCATGCCTGGACGATATCGGCTGTCGCCGTCGCGCTCGCGGCTGTCGCCTCCCTCATTGCGCAGGCGCAGGGTCCCAGGTTCGCGACGCGCGCATTCACCTCCGTGGCGCTGTGCGGCTTCGGAGCGCTCTACCTCGCCTGCGCGGAGGGCAGCGGCGTCATCCTCGACGTGCACATGACGTTCTTCGCGCTGCTGTCCATCGCGGCGGCGTGGTGCTGCTGGCGTTCGCTGATGGCCGCGGCCCTGTTCATCGTGCTGCACCACTTCGTGCTGAACGAACTCTACCCATCCGTGGTGTTTCCGGCCGCGTCCAGCATGTCACGCGTGCTGCTGCACGGAGGCATCGTGGCGGTGCAGGTGGCGGGGCTGTGCCTGCTGACGGACCGCCTGGCGAAGGCCTTCAAGGCCAGCAAGGCTGCGTTGAGCGAAGCGGAAGCTGCGCGGGCGCGCGCCGACCATCTTGCGCGGGACCACCAGGCCATCGCCGAGCGCGAGAGCCGGGCGCACCAGACCATCGTGGAGCTCGCGCGTTCGTTCCCGGCCACGATCGCCGAACTGCGCGCCGCCTTCGACGCGGCCGCGCGGGAGATGCACGACACCAGCCAGCAGCTCGCGGCGATGTCGTCGGAAGCCTCGGAACTCGCCGGCAAGGTCGAGCAGTGCGCCGCGGCGACCGCCGAAGGCGCTCCCATGGTGCAGATGGCCACCCAGGAGCTGACCAGCGCCATCGGCGGCATCGCCGAGCGCATGAGCGACACCGCCATCCTGACCTGCGAGGGCCGCGACAAGGCGTCCGAAGCGGATCGTCAGGCGGACGAGCTCGCCCGCTCCATCGAGCGCATCGCCTCCTTCGTGGACATCATCCGCAACGTAGCCAATCAGACCAATCTTCTGGCCCTCAACGCCACCATCGAGGCGGCGCGCGCCGGCGAGGCCGGGCGCGGCTTCGCGGTCGTGGCGGGCGAGGTGAAGATGCTGTCGGCCCAGACGGCGTCCGCCGCCGTGGCCATCGAAAGCCAGGTCGCGGAGGTGATCGCCATCTCCAAGCGGGCCGTGGACGGCGTCCGCTTTTTCTCGACGGCGCTCGACAGCATCGACGAGAGCGCCATGGAGATCGCGGCTTCCGTCGAGGAGCAGCACGCGGCCATCCAGGAGATCGCCAACGCGGTGAGCTTCATCTCGGACGGCGCCGAGCGCATGAAGGAATTCTCGGCCAAGGCCGCGACGGCGGCCGAGCGGACCCGGCACAACGCCTTCACCACGGGGAGCGCGGCTTCGACGGTCCAGGCCGCCGCCGCGCGGCTCAACGATGACGTCGAGAAGTTCCTTGAGAGGCTTGTGGGGACTTAAGTCCGACGCCGGGATCACTGCGTGAGGCGGGTCGTCTTCACGCTCTGCTTGAACAGCTCGATCATGGTGTCGGTGAGCGATTGGGACGGGTTCACCTCCGCGTAAAGCCCTGGGCTTGCGCAAGCCTGCATCCGGGGGCCAATCAGATTCTGGAAGGGGCGGATCTGGTTCTCATAGAATTCATTGCCCGGTAGCGGCAGATAGGTCGTGTACAGGGCGGCGATCTTGATCCCACGCGCCTTCATGGCGTCGCAGATGGATGGATCCACAGGCTGCTCGCAACGTCCGCTGTCGTGGAGGGATTGCCAGCAGGACTCGGCTCCGCGCTCGTCCGCCACGCCGTCCGAGACGAAGAAGAGCACCTTCTGCGGCGCGTCAGGGCGGAAGCCGTCGCCAGCGCTGGGAATCACCTGGTTGGCCGCCCTCAGAATTTTCTGGATGGGGCTGCCGAGGTCAGGGCTGACGTTGAGCATCAGGTCAAACGCGTTAGTGCGGGCTCTGGCAAGGTCCAGATTGGACGTCAGCCCGAAGATCTGGGTCAGCCCGGGGCGGTTCGTGGCCAGCCCGAAACTGTAAGCCGCCATGCGGAGCTGATTGGGCCCGGCGACCGTCTGGCCCGCGACAGCGATCAGTTGCTGGGTGGCCATGCGGAGCGACTCGATCCTGGTGAGCGCTCCGATCTTCTTGGCTTGAACATACATGTCGTCACGCGTGCCCTCATGGCACGCGAAGGCGCAGCCAAGCCTGGCGGTCATCAGGTTGATGTCGCGCGTGGTCGCGCCCAGGCCCATGGACGGCGAGTTGTCCAGCACCAGGTAAACGTCCAGATACGGAGCCCGGGTTTGGGACGCCACGGCCACGCCTTGCGCCTGCATGCTCTGGATGCCGACCACGGCGGTCAAGGTTGTCGGCACCTGCAGGCTGTATCTGATCCGGGCGCTTCGGGTCAGTCCCTGTTCGCTGATATCGAGGCTGACGCCGGTGATCTGGGCGCCGCCGATGCCTTGGGTCAGGGTCGTGAAGACGTCGAGGCCCATCCGCCTTGCTTCGTCGACGGACTTGGAAGCGCTCTGGCTGTTGGTCGCAGCAAGCACCGCTGCGTCGGCCGCAGCTTCGACTTTGCCTTTCGCCGCCACCACGCGGGAGTAGTCGATCGCGGCTCCGGCGGCCAGGATCAGCGGAACGGCCGCTATGGCGAACATTACCGCCACGCCGCCCTTGTCCTGCCGTATGAACGCGCCGACCCTGCTGAGGAGAGACATACCCGCCAACCATCATCCGTCTGAGTTGATGGATGATATTGCGCCGAATGCCTTAAGCTAAGTTTGCGCTAAAGCCCGACCGGCTGTCCGACCACGGTCACGAGCAACCGCCCGTCGCCGAGCAGGCGCTTGGCGACGCGCTTGGCCTCTTCCAGCGTCACGGCCTGCACCAGCCCGTTGCGACGGTCCATGTAGTCCAGCCCGAGGTCATCGAGCTGGATGCGCACCAACTGGCTGGCGATCTTGGTCGAGGTGTCGAAGTTCAGGGCGTAGGAGCCGACCAGGTATTTCTTCGCCTTGTCGAGTTCGTCAGCTGTCGGGCCGTCGTCGGCCATGGACCGGATCTCGCTTTCGATCAGCGCCAGGCTCTCGGCCGTGCGCTCGTTCTTGGTCGAGGTGCCGCCCAGGAACAGGGCCGAATGCTGCAGGGGCGCCAGGTGGGAGTAGACCGAATACGCGAGCCCGCGCTTCTCGCGCACCTCCCGGAACAGGCGGGCCGAAAAGACGCCCCCGCCCAGGATGTGGTTCACCACCAGGGCCGGGATCCAGTCGGGATCGCGACGGGCCAGCCCAGGGCCGCCGAAACGGAGGGAGGACTGCGGTATGTCGAGGGGGATCACCTTGCGCGATCCGACCCCGGCGGGCGCCACGTCCGGCACCGGATTGCGCTTGGCTGACGCCGGAAGCCCCCCGAACACATGGTCCAGAGCCTCGGCAAGGGCGGCGGCGTCGATGGCGCCGACCACGCCGATCCTGATCGCGTCGCGCGCGATGATGCGGCCCTGGTAGGCGAGCAGGTCATCCCGCGCGATGCGCGGCAGCGACTCGAGCGATCCATGGACCTGCTTGCCATAGGGATGGTCCGGGAACGCCGCCTCGAAGAACGCGCGGCTCACGACAGAGTCCGGGTCGTTCATCTCGTGCCGGATGCCGGCCTCGATCTGGTGGCGCACGCGCTCAAGCGGCTCCTCATCGAGGCGCGGCTCCATCAGGCTCAGGCGCAGCATCTCGAACGCCTCGTCCTTGCGCTTGGCGAGCGTGCGCAGGTGGCCTGAGAAGACGTCCCGGTCCGCGTGGAAGCGCAACTCGATGGCGCACTCGTCCAGGCGCTCGTGGAACGCGGCCGAGTCATAAGGCCCGGCGCCCTCGTCCAGGATCCCGGAAAGGAAGTAGGCCACGCCGGACTTGTCGGCAGGGTCCTGGGACGAGCCTCCCAGCGCGGCGAATTCGAGCGCGATCAGGGGGACGGTGTAGTCCTCGACCAGCCAGGCCTCGACGCCGGACTTCGAGACCACCCGCTGGATGCGGGAGGCGTGAGAGGTTCGCTCGGGTGCGGCAGGCGCGTTCATGAGAGACTCAACCGTTGGTTCGCGAGCCGGGAGCCTTGCCCCGCCCCGCTTGCATCAGGGACGTTCGGACGCGAACGCCGCGGCTCAGGCAGCCTCGTCCTTGACGAGATAGCCGCTCACGCAGCGCCGCGCGTCGAGCCATTGGGCCGCGGCGCGTCGGACGTCATCGGCCGAGACCTTTTCGATGTCCGAGGGCCAGCGCGCGACATCCCTGACCGTGCCGCCGGTGGCGAGGGTCGACCCGTAGATGCGCGCCAGGGAGGCCTGGCTGTCCTGGGCGTAGACGGTGTCGGCGATCAGCCGCGTCTTGGCGCGCTCGAGCTCCTTCTCGTCCACGCCCTTCTCGACCAGTTCGGCGATCGCGGCGACGAGATCCTTTTCGAGATCCTCGAGCGCGACGCCCGGCCGGGGCACGGCGTAGAGGACCAGGCGACTGCGGTCCACGGCCGTGCTCTGGTACCAGCCCCCTGTCCCGACGGCGACGCGCTTGTCCATCACGAGCCGGCGGTGCAAGCGGCCGGTGGCGTGGGCGCCCAGGATCTGGGTCAGCACGTCGATGGCTTCGGCCTCGCCAGGCTGGGCGGTCGTGTAGGACGGGACCAGGAACCCGAGTTGCAGCGAGGGCTGCTCGACCTTGGGGTCGGCGAGGCTGACGCGGCGATAGGCTCTGGTATCGGGCTCCTGAGGCCGGCGGCGCACCGGGGCGTCGCCGCGGGCCGAAATGCGGCCGTATGTCTTCTCGGCGAGGGCCTTCACCTCGTCGGCCTCGACGTCGCCGGCGACGACCAGGATGGCGTTCTCGGGCGTGTAGAAGCGCTTGTAGAACTCCAGCGCATCGGCTCGGCCCAGGGATTCGATCTCGTGCATCCAGCCGATGATCGGTATTCCATAGGGGTGGTGCGTGAAGAGCGCGGAGGCCACCGACTCGCCGAGCTGCGCGCCCGGGTCCGTCTCCACGCGCATGCGGCGCTCCTCGAGAACGACGTCGCGCTCGGGATCCACCACCTCGTCCGACAGCACGAGGTTCGACATGCGGTCGGCCTCAAGGTCCATCACGGCGCCGAGATGCTCCTTGGCGACACGCTGGTAATAAGCGGTGTAGTCGAGCGACGTGAAGGCGTTCTCCTGGCCGCCGAGCTCCGCGACGATGTTCGAGAATTCGCCCTGCGGGTGATTGCTGGTCCCCTTGAACATCAGGTGCTCAAGGAAGTGGGCGATTCCGGACTTCCCGATCGGATCGTCGGCCGAGCCGTTGCGATACCAGATCATGTGGGTCACGACCGGCGTGCGGTGATCGGGGATGACGACCACCTCGAGTCCATTCGCCAGCTTGAAGTCGGAAACCTGCGGGCCCTCGCCGCGGACAGGGGCGGACGGGTCGGCGGAGGGAGCTTCGGCTGCGGTCATGCGAGTCCGTTCTGCATGTGCGAGGGCCCGGTCATCGGGAACAGTGATGACCTAACATAGAGAGGGGCCCTGCCTTTCGACAGGGCCCCGTGCGATCAGGCGTCGGAGAGCCTATTCGGCGCTCTGCTTGCGCCACATCTGGTAGGGGCTGGCTTCTTCGTTGTCGCTCAGCTTGCGCTGGGCCTGGGCCTTGGGCATCGCCAGGCTGCCACGGGCGTTCGGCGCGCGATATCCGACGGGCGGATCAGTGAGGTACTGCCGCTCAGGCTCCTCGCCGGCGACCATCTGGTCCTTGTCCGTCTTGGCGCTCAGCTTGCCCTGAGCCTGGGTCTTGTTCGGTCCGGCCCAGAACTCGGCGCGCAGGTCATCCTTGTAGGGGTTGCCGGGGCCGTCGTTCGTGTGCGCGCCGGCCATGCGACCGCCCCGCATCTCGTAGACGCTGAGCGGCTTGCCCTCGTTGAGCTTGTAGGTCTGCGTCTCGTGGACGGGCACGCGGGCCTCGGCGGCCTTCTTGCGCTCCCTCACCACGTCCGGGTCGGTCGGCCAGTTAGCGGTGCGGCCGGCGCCGGCCTGCTGGGGCGCGCGCAGCTCCATCTTGGGCGGAACGACCAGCGGCGCCCGCTCGCGATACTCGATCTCAGGCTTGTCGTCGCTCTGCAGGCCGAGGAAGCCCATCAGGCTGTTGAGCGTCTCGCTCTGCGCCATCGCGGGCGAGCCGAACGACAACGACGCCGCCATCGCAGCGGCCGCCAAGGCCAGTCTTGCGGAGAGCTTGAACATCATCAACGCGAATCCTTTCGCCGCCAGCTCTGCAACTTTCGCGAGCTGGATGCCCGCCCAACGCGGCCAATTCAAGGCGCTTCCGCCCTGGCTAGATGCCTGCTCCAGGATCGACCCCGGCGGCGCCCGGCCCGGCGGACCGCTCTTTGCGGCCTTCGACGAGGACCGAGTCATACAGAAGCAGGGCCACGCCCGCAACGATGGCCGAGTCCGCCACGTTGAAGACGTAGGGGAAGAACGGGATCCAGTAGAGCAGAACGAAGTCCGCGACGGCCCCATAGACGAGGCGGTCGACGGCGTTGCCGAGGGCGCCGCCGATCAGCAGGCCGAGCGCGAGCGCCACCAGGGCGGACTTGGCCCGCATGAGCCAGACCGACAGCCCGACGGCCGCGACCACGGACACGGCGACGAGCAGGTAGCGGCCCAGGTCGGCGTGCTGCTGGAAGAGGCCGTAGGAAATCCCCCGGTTCCAGACCATCACGAGCTCGAACAGGGGCGCGATGCGGATCGGCGGGCGCTCCGGCAGGCGCAGCCCGTGGAGGATCCAGGCCTTCGAGGCCTGGTCCGCCACGAAGGCGACCAGCGCGACCGACGCGCCTATCCGGGTCCAGCGCGCCATGTCAGGCGGCAGGCTTGGCGGCGTGGGCGGCGTCCCATTCACGGAGCGCAGCCGCATCGCGCGGGGTCACGTCGGGGTAGTCCGGATCGGCGCCGATCTCTGTGGAGAACTTCCACGAGCGGGCGCACTTGCGCCCGGGCGCCGGCTTGGAGACCACCGCGACTCCGGGAACATCCTCCATGCGGAAGGCGCCCTCGGGGCCCTCCCCTTCCATGAGGATGAGGCCCGACGTGATGCACACTTCCGCCATGTCGACGGTGGCGAGCAGGGCGCGCAGATCCGCGTCGGCGACGTAGAGCTCGGGCGCGGCCTCCAGCGATGCGCCGATGCGCTTCTGGGCGCGCTCGATCTCCAGCGCGCCGGTGACGACGCGCCGCACCCGGCGGATCCTCCCCCACTTCTCGGCTAGAGCGTCGTCGCGCCAGGCGGCCGGAGTATCCGGGAAGGTCTCCAGGTGGACCGAGCCGCTGGCGCCCGGGTTGCGGGCGAGCCAGGCCTCCTCCGCGGTGAACACCAGGATGGGAGCCAGCCAGCCGTTCACGCGCCGGAACACGGCGTCGATGACGGCGAGCGCCGCGATCCGGGTCTCGCTGGAGGCCGGGTCGCAATAGAGCACGTCTTTGCGGACGTCGAAGTAGAAGGCCGACAGGTCGCTCGTCATGAAGGCGCTGAGCAGCGCAATCACCTTCTTGTAGTCGAACTCCGCGTAGGCCTCGCGCACCTGCCCGTCGAGCTCCGCCAGGCGGTGGAGGATGAAGCGCTCCAGCTCCGGCATCTGCATCGGGATGGGCGCGTTCGGGTCGTAGTGCGCGAGCGTGCCCAGCATCCACCGGACGGTGTTGCGCAGCTTGCGATAGGTCTCGACGAAGGTCTTGAGGATCTCCTTGCCGATGCGCAGGTCGTCCGAGTAGTCGGACGCCGCGACCCACAGGCGCAGGATGTCGGCGCCGGCCTCCTTGATGACGTCCTGCGGCGCCGTGACGTTGCCGAGCGACTTCGACATCTTCTGGCCCTTCTCGTCCAGAACGAAGCCGTGGGTCAGCACCACGTCATAAGGGGCGCGGCCACGCGTGCCGCAGCTCTCCAGCAGGGAGGAGTGGAACCAGCCGCGGTGCTGGTCCGAGCCCTCCAGGTACATCACCGTGTCCTTGCCGCCGTCCACCACGCGCTTCACGCCGGCGAGGCCCGGGAAGTGCTCCGGGTCCTCCAGGGTGAAGGCGTGGGTGGAGCCGGAGTCGAACCAGACGTCCAGCACGTCGTAGACCGGCGTCCACGCGGAAGGGTTATCGACCAGGCCCTCCAGGAAGCGGCGCGGGTCGCCCTCGAACCAGGCGTCGGCGCCGCTCTCGGCGAAGGAGGCCTTGATGCGGGCGGTCAGTTCGTCGCTCTTGGCGAAGTTCGGGCCGGGGGCGAGTTCCACCACGTTGCCGCTGTCGTCCTCGCGGACGAAGACGGTGATCGGCACGCCCCAGGCGCGCTGGCGCGAGATGACCCAGTCCGGCCGGTTCTCGATCATGCCGTTGATGCGGTTCTCGCCCGTGGCCGGCACCCATCGGGTGTGGCTGATGGCCGTGAGCGCCACCTCGCGCAGCGTCTTGTTCCCCAGAGCCGGGACGGTCTTGTCCATGGCGATGAACCACTGGGGCGTGTTGCGGAAGATGAGCGGGGCCTTGGAGCGCCAGGAGTGCGGGTAGCTGTGCTGCAGCCGGCCACGCGCGATCAGGGCGCCGGCCTGCACCAGCTTCTCGATCACCTTCTTGTTGGCGTCGCCTTCCTTGCCCTTGTCGTCGAGCACGCGGGCGCCAGCGAAGATGGCCACACTGGGATAATAGGCGCCGTCCGGGCCCACCGTGTGGGGCACCTCGGCCGTGCCGGCCTCGGCGAAGACCTGGCGGTAGTTGATGAAGGTGATGTAGTCGTCCGCGCCGTGGCCCGGCGCCGTATGGACGAAGCCCGTGCCGGCGTCGTCGGTCACGTAGTCGGCCGGCAGCATCGGGACGGCGAAGTCGTAGAAGCCCTTGGCCTCCGGCATGCCGTGGAAGGGATGCGAGCAGGTCTGGATGAAGGCAGGGTCGAGGTCGCGGATGCGCTCATAGGCGTCCACCTTGGCGGCCTTCATGGTCGCCTCGACCAGCTTGTCCGCGATCACATAGAGGTCGCCCACCTTGGCCCAGTTGCCCTCCGGCGCGGCGAGAACCTTGTAGAGGCCGTAGGCGACCGTCTTGGAATACGCGATTGCGCGGTTGGCCGGGATCGTCCAGGGCGTGGTGGTCCAGATCACCACCGAGGCGTCGCTCAGCGACACGTCCGACGTGTCCCGCACGGAGAACTTCACGAAGATCGTGGTCGACTGGTGGTCGTGGTACTCGACCTCGGCCTCGGCGAGCGCCGTGCGCTCCACGACGGACCACATCACCGGCTTGGAGCCGCGGTAGAGTTGCCCGGTGGCGGCGAACTTCATCAGCTCGTGGGCGATCTGGGCCTCGGCCGGGTAGGCCATGGTCTGGTAGGGGTTCTCCCAGTCGCCGGTGATGCCGAGGCGCTTGAACTCCTGCCGCTGCACGTTCAGCCAGTGCTCGGCGAAGGCGCGGCATTCCTGGCGGAACTCGACGACGGGCACCTCGTCCTTGTTCTTGCCTTTGGCGCGATACTGCTCCTCGATCTTCCACTCGATCGGCAGGCCGTGGCAGTCCCAGCCCGGCACGTAGTTGGAGTCGTAGCCCAGCATCTGCTGCGACCGGGTCACGAGATCCTTGAGGATCTTGTTGAGCGCGTGGCCGATGTGGATGTTGCCGTTGGCGTAGGGCGGGCCGTCGTGCAGCACGAATTTCGGGCGGCCGGCCGCGGTCTCGCGCAATCGCTTGTAGAGGTTGCCCTCCTCCCAGCGCTGGAGCAGCTTGGGTTCGGCCTGCGGCAGGCCGGCGCGCATCGGGAAATCCGTCTGCGGCAGGAAGAGGGTCTCGGAATAGTCGCGGCCGGGCTTTTCAGCGTTGTCGCCGGCAGAAGTCCGGGCCTCGCCGGCAGGCTTTGAAACGGCGTCGTTCATCAGGTGCAACCGCTATGTGCCGGCCGCGATGGGCGGCGGGCGAGAGACGTTCGGGCGAAAAGGGGCGCGCATGCGCCGAAGTCCCGGACCCTCGCGAGGCGATCGCCTCACCCGAGGGCCGGGCCGATAATTCGCAAAACGGCGGGCGCGCGGCGCGCGGCGTCGGTCATGCGGGGCGTTCTAGCAGCGCTCGGGCGGGGAATAAAGGGCGCCTCGCCTCAGAGCGCTGGCAGCGGCAGGGCCGACGGCGCGGGGACGTCCGCCGGGCGCGCGAGTGCGGTGCGGGCCTCGGCGCTGTCCTGGTCCATGCGGGCGACCAGCGCTTCGGCGCTGTCGAACTTCAGCTCGCCCCGGATCCAGGCCACGAACTCGACGTCGACGGTCTTGCCGTAGAGGTCGCCCTTGAAGTCGAAGACGAACACCTCGAGCAGCGGCGCGCCGTCGTCGAAGGTGGGGCGGCGGCCGTAGCTGGCGACGCCGTCGCGGACGACGCCGTCCACGGCGATGCGCACGGCGTAGATGCCGTGCCGCAAGGCGCAGCCCGCGGGCAGGCGGATGTTGGCGGTGGGAAAGCCCAGGGTGCGGCCGCGCTTGTCGCCGTGCTGGACGACGCCGCGGGCCAGCCAGCGATAGCCGAGCATGCGGGCAGCAGCCTCCACGTCGCCCTGGACCAGGGCGGCGCGGATGGCGGTGGACGAAACGGCGCCGCCGTCCAGGGTCATGGGATCCACGATCTCCACCGCAAGCCCGAGGCGCCCGCCCTCCTCCTGCAAGAAAGTCGGCGTGCCCTGGCGCGCATGGCCGAAGTGGAAATCGTAGCCGGCGACCACGCCGGCGAGCCCGAGCCGATTCACAAGCAACTCGGCCAGGAATTCATGGGCCGACATCGCGGCGAGGCGCCCGTCGAAGGGGAGCACGATGGCGCCCTGGAGGCCCTCCCTGGCGAAAAGCGCAAGCTTCACCGGCTCCGGCGTGAGCGAGAATACGGACTCGCCAGGCCCGAAGAAGGCGCGCGGGTGCGGATCGAAGGTCAGCACGCAGGCCGGGCGGCCCAGGCGGCCCGCCATGGACCGGGCGCGGGCGATCACGGCCTTGTGGCCCCGATGGACGCCGTCGAAATTGCCGATGGCCGCCACGGCGCCGCGCAAGGCGTGGTCGGCGCCGTCGGCGCGAACCACGACGAAACGGGACTGCGGGGGCTCGGTGAATGAAGCGTCTCGCACGCTGGCCAGCCTGACGGATATCGGAACGCGTCCGCCCAGGGGCGGCGGACGGCGCGCAAACTGGCGCGCCCGCCTTGCCGGGTCAAGCTGTTGCGGTTGCGGGCTGGGGCGCGCCTTTCGGCTTCCCGGAGGGCGGGGCCATGACCCAGGCCTCGCCTTCCAGCACGGGCTTCCCGTCCACCAGGCACTGGCATTCGAGCCGCACGCGGCGGCCCTTCTCGACGAGCTCGGCGACCTCGACCACGGCGGCGACCACATCGCCGATCTTCACCGGCGCCAGGAAGCGGAGCGTCTGGGACAGGTAGACCGCGCCCGGCCCCGGCAAACGGGTGCCGATCACGGCCGAGATGAGGCTCGCCGTGAACATGCCATGGGCGATGCGCTGCCCGAAACGGGTCGAAGCCGCGTAGTCGTCGGACAGATGAACGGGGTTTACGTCCCCCGATACCTCGGCGAAGGCGTTGACGGTGCTCGCCATGACCGTGCGCAGCAACGTTTCGCGCATGCCCACCTGGAGTTCATCGAAGCTGTAGGTCCGCAAGGCCATGGATAATCCTGTTCAAAAACACATCGGGGGACGCCCAAGACTCCGCCGGTCACCGTAGGCGAACGCGGAACAGGGCGGCTATTCGACTTTCCGCCCCGATCAACTCGTCCCGGCTGCGTTAACGCGATCGCAATGCGGGATCCCTATGGTTGCGCGGAGTAAAGCCACCGCCGCCGGCATTTCGTTCTTCAACGCCGGGACTTTCGTGGGCGTTTCAGGGGGAAGGTTATGGGCTTCGAGACTTCGATGCCGATCCTCGTCGTCGATGATTACCAGACGATGGTCCGCATCATCCGCAACCTCTTGAAGCAACTCGGCTTCGAGGACGTGGACGACGCCGCAGACGGGGTGCAGGCCATGTCCAAGATGCGGCAGCGCCGGTACGGTCTCGTCATCTCGGACTGGAACATGGAGCCCATGACCGGATACGAGCTGCTGAAGACCGTGCGCGCGGACGACGAGCTCAAGGACACGCCCTTCATCATGGTCACGGCCGAGTCGAAGACCGACAACGTGATCGCGGCGAAGAAGGCGGGCGTCAGCAGCTACATCGTGAAGCCTTTCAACGCCCAGACGCTGAAGTCCAAGATCGAGGCCGTCTGCGGCATGTGATCAGCGCGGATCCGCGGCGGACCGCTGATCCGCGCCCCAGCTTCAGAGTTCATCATGACCGACAGCCCTCCGCGGCCAGCCTTGTCCATCGCCTACGCAACCACGGCCCGCGGTCCCCATCCCAGGCCGACGCGCAGCCTGGAGGCCCTGGCGGGCGAGCCCGCAGGCTCCCGTTCGCCCATCGTGCGGGAGTTGAACGCCGCCGCGGACTACCTGCGCTTCCTTCGCCAGGAGATCGCGCGCCTCGGGGCGGACGAGATCGCCAAGGAGCGCATCCCGGTCGCCATCCGCGAGCTCGAGTGCATCGTGGATGGGACGGAGAAGTCCTCCAACGCCATCATGGGCGCCGCCGAAGAGGTGATCGCCGGCGCCGGCATGGCGCCGGAGGCTTACAAGGCTTTCGTCGCCGAGAAGATGACGGCCATCTTCGTCGCCTGCGCGTTCCAGGATCTCGCCAGCCAGCGCGCCCGGCGCATCCAGTCCACGCTGCAGACCATGGAGAGGCGGCTGTCGCGCCTCGCCACCATGGTGAACACGCGCCACGTTCCCGACCTGGTCGACTTCACCCCGGCTGCGGACGAAGTCTCCGAGATCGGGCCCGCCTTCCCGGACGAGGCCAACGACCAGCAGCGCGTGGACGAAATCTTCGAAGAGCATCACGACATCGACTGGAAGTGAGGCGACCCGCATGCGCCCGCCGCGCATGACCGGAGTACCGCTCGCGGCCGAAATGCTCTAGGACGCGGTCAACTCCCTGTCTGATTAGGCGTCCGACAATGTCCGACAAGACCGACAAGTCCACCCGCGTGAAGGCGCGCCTGCCGCGCGGCCTCGCCGATCGCGGCCCCGCCGACATCGCGGCGACCGAGCGCATGCTGGCCGCCATCCGGGACACGTTCGAGCTCTACGGGTTCGAGGCGGTCGAGACGCCGTTCATCGAGTACACGGAAGCCTTGGGCAAGTTCCTGCCCGACCAGGACAGGCCAAACGAAGGCGTGTTCTCGTTCCAGGACGACGACGACCAGTGGCTCTCGCTGCGCTACGACCTCACTGCGCCGCTGGCGCGGTCGGTGGCGGAGCGCTTCGACAGCCTCTCCAAGCCCTATCGCAGCTACCGCTGCGGCTGGGTGTTCCGCAACGAGAAGCCCGGCCCCGGGCGCTTCCGCCAGTTCATGCAGTTCGACGCGGACACCGTGGGCGCGCCCACTGTCGCGGCGGACGCCGAAGCCGCGATGCTGATGGCGGACACGCTGGAGAAGGTCGGCGTGCCGCGCGGGCAGTATGTGGTGAAGGTCAACAACCGCAAGGTGCTCGACGGCGTGCTGGAGGCGATCGGCCTCGCCGGCGACGAGAACGCCGGACGCCGGCTCACGGTGCTGCGCGCCATCGACAAGCTGGACAAGGTGGGCCCGCAGGGCGTGCGCGACCTGCTGGGCCCCGGCCGCATGGACCCGAGCGGCGACTTCACCAAGGGGGCGGGGCTGCCCGAGGATGCGATCGCGCGCGTGCTGGCCTTCACGGAGGCCAAGCGCGAGACGGCGTGCGCCACCATCGCGGCGTTGGGCGACGTCGTTGGGGGATCCGCCCGCGGGACCGAGGGCGTGTCCGAACTCGGCCAGATCGCCGAACTCGTGGCCGCCGCCGGCTACGCGGACGGGCGCGTGGTGATCGACCCGTCCGTGGTGCGGGGCCTCGAGTATTACACCGGCCCTGTCTACGAAGGCGAACTCACGTTCGAGGTGAAGGACGAGGACGGCCGCCCCGTCCGCTTCGGCTCCGTGGCGGGCGGCGGGCGCTATGACGGGCTCGTGGCCCGCTTTCGTGGCGAGCCCGTGCCGGCGACGGGCTTCTCCATCGGGGTTTCCCGCCTGCTGGCGGCCCTGAAGGCGCTGGGCCAGGTGAATGAGCAGTCGGGGCGCGGCCCGGTGGTCGTGCTCGTGATGGATCCGGATCAGACCGCCCATTACCAGAGGCTCGTCGCGGGGCTCCGCCAGGAGGGAATCCGCGCCGAGCTGTATCTGGGCGCCGGCAAGATGAACGCGCAGATGAAATACGCGGACAAGCGCGGCAGCGTGTGCGTGGTGATCCAGGGCTCGAACGAGCGCGAGAAGGGGACCGTGCAGATCAAGGATCTCGTGCTCGGAGCCAAGCTGGCCAGCGCGCCCGACCGCGAGACCTATCTGGCCATGCAGGCCGAGGCGCAGATCGAAGTCCCCGAAGCGGAGCTGGTCGCGGGCGTCCGCAGAGTGCTGGCGCGCCACGCCTGAGGCGGCGCCGGCGCTACCCTGCGGCGCCGCGCTTCAGGAAGGCGCGCAGCGACTGCCGCATCTGGTCCGTGGCCCCAGTCGACTGGACGGTCCCAGGCGCAGGGGCCGGCTGCTGGGGCGTCGGGCTCACGCCACGCGCGATGCCGAGCTCGCGCGCAAGGGCGGCCAATGCGGTGTCGGGTGGCGGCATCGGCGCAGGCGGCGTCGGCTGCGGCTCGACCTGGCGGGCTGCGGCATAGGGGCCCGCGGGCTGGCGCTGAACGGAGGCTGGCGGCTCTGGCCGGGGCGCGGGCTTGTCGGCCAGCACCTCGGACCGGACCGGCCGCGGGCCTCCGAACAGTTCGCCCGAAGCGAGCGACACGCCGAAATCGCCCAGGTCGACGACGATCTCTTCGAGGGCGACATCTTCGACGATCAGCGCGAGCCCGTGCCGGGCGAGCAGGCCGGACAGGTCCGCCGGATGGATGTCCGTCGACACGGCGCCGCTCTGGGCGGCGAGCAGCAGCGTCGCGGGCGCGCTCAGGAAGCGGAAGCCCCGCTCGAACAGGGCGCGGGAATCGATCCTCAGGTCCTCCACGTCCCGGACCGCGAAGCGGAAGCCGAGTTCGCGAATGGCCTCCAGGCCCTCCAGTTCGAGCGCGCCGAAGCCGCGGACCGCATCGAGCGAGAACTGGAACACGAGGCGCCCCACCAGCGGGCGCTCGGCGGCCTGCAGGGCCACCAGCGCCTGATACAGCGTGGGATCGACCAGAGCCCGAGTCGTCAGGGCGCACAACACGGGGACGTCCCGGCCGCGCGCCAGCAGATGGCGGGCCACCTTGACGACGTTGGCCAGCAGGAAGGCGTCGAGCCGGGCGGCGAGATCGCGGGCCTGGGCGACCGCGACCAGATCGGGCATCTCCAGGAAGGCGCCGTCCGGCAGGCGGACGCGCGCGCGGGTCTCGTAGAGCGAGACCTTGCGGTGGGGCATGCCCATCACCGGCTGCAGATAGAGCTCGATATGCTCCTGCAGGATGGCCTTGGCGGCGATGTCCGCCTCGCCGGGCGAGAGCCGCGGGCGCGGCGCGCGCGGCTCCGGGCCACGGCTCGCGGCGTCGCCCCATGGGCGCTGGGCAGGCTGGGGCGTGAAGCTTGGGGGCGTTGGCTCGGGCTCTGCTTCCGCCTTGAAGAGCTCTGCGTCGTGAAGCGCGACCGCCTGGGCCAGGTCACGCACGACCGCGCCCACCATGTCGAGCTCGTTGGCGACAGCGCTGACGGTCTTGCGGCTGTACTCCACAATGGCGTTGTCCAGCACGCCCATGCGCTCCTCGGCGGCGAGGAGGCGCTCCCGCACGGCGGCAAGCTCGGCCTCCAGGGCGGCGATGCGCGCCTTGTCCGCGCCGTCCAGGGCCGCCCCGCGGCGCAGGCGCGCCGCAACGGCCAGCATGCCGACCGAGGCCGCTATGCCGGCGAGCGCCGCCCAGGGCCACGGCGCACCCATGCCGGACCAGACCGTCATGGCCACGGCGACGGACACCCCCGCGATGGCGGCGAAGATGGCGATGGGTTCCAGCCTCTCGGTCACGGGCGCAGACGTCATTCCGTTTGGCGCTGCGAATCGCGGTCCGAACCCGCCCAGCGCCGATGCATTCGGCCGCACAGTGTCGCAACCGCGGCGCCTGGAAAAGGGCGTTTCGGGCCCTCGAAGGCGGTCGCCGCCCGCTTATCCCATGCAAACGCCGCCGGAAGGCCGCTTGGCGACGAGGCGGGGGGCGCCTATGTGTGTTCAGCCCCCGGCATTCACTGGAGCGACCCATGACCGATTCCACCCAATCCGCGCCGGACGTGGTGCTCGCCGTGAAGGGCATGACCTGCGGCGGATGCGCCAACGCGGTGACCCGCGTCGTGAAGCGCCTGGACCCGAACGCGGAAGTCAGCGTTGACCTGCCGAACGCCCGCGTGAACGCCCGGACGAGCGCCGACCCGCACGGCCTGGCCGAGGCCATCACGAAGGCGGGCTACGAGGCCGTTCCGCTCGCCTGACGCGGATGGGGCGCGAAACGCCCCTCCCTGCGCAGAATCTGCGAAATTGCTGCGGCGGGGCGCCGCACATTCGCAGCCACCACGCGTGCCGCGCGCTTCCGTGCGCCCGGGCGCCCTGCTAGGCTTCTCCGATCCGTCACGCTTCGTCGTCCGACCGCTCGGAGGCCCCGATGTCCCTTGCTCACGATCACCTGTCCGGCCGCGACCTGGCGCCGAACGACCTCGACGCCTTCTGGATGCCCTTCACGGCCAACCGCGCGTTCAAGAAGAACCCGCGCATGATCGCCGGCGCGAAGGACATGCACTACGTCACGCCCGAGGGGCGCAAGATCCTCGACGGCGTCGCCGGCCTGTGGTGCTGCAACGCCGGCCATGGCCGCAAGCCCATCGTCGAGGCGATCCAGAAGCAGGCCGCCGAACTCGACTATTCACCCGCCTTCCAGTTCGGACACCCCAAGGCGTTCCAGCTGGCCTCGCGCATCGCGGCGCTGGCGCCGGCCGACCTCGACCACGTGTTCTTCGCCAATTCAGGCTCGGAGGCCGTCGACACGGCGCTGAAGATCGCCCTCGCCTACTGGAATGTGAAGGGACAGGGCCAGAAGACGCGCCTGATCGGCCGCGAGCGCGGCTACCATGGTGTCGGCTTCGGCGGCATCTCGGTGGGCGGCATCGTCAGCAACCGCAAGTTCTTCGGGTCTCTGCTGGCGGGCGTCGACCACCTGCCGCACACCTATAACCGGGCCGAGCAGGCCTTCTCGCGCGGCGAGCCCGAATGGGGCGCGCATCTCGCGGACGAGCTGGAGCGCATCGTCACCCTGCACGACGCCTCCACGGTCGCGGCCGTGATCGTGGAGCCGATGGCCGGCTCGACGGGCGTCCTGCCGCCTCCGAAGGGATACCTCAAGCGCCTGCGCGAGATCTGCGACAAGCACGGCATCCTGCTGATCTTCGACGAGGTGATCTCCGGGTTCGGCCGCCTGGGCTACGCCTTCGCGGCGGAGCGCTACGGCGTCGTTCCGGACATGATCACCTTCGCCAAGGCGGTGAACTCGGGCACGGTGCCGATGGGCGGCGTGATCGCCCGCAAGGGCATCTACGACGCCTTCATGAATGGGCCGGACAGCGTCATCGAGCTGTTCCACGGCTACACCTATTCGGGCCACCCGCTGGCGGCCGCCGCCGGGCTCGCCACGCTGGACCTGTATCGCGAGGAGCAGCTCTTCGAGCGCGCCCGCGCTCTGGAGCCGAAGTGGATCGACGCCATGATGTCCCTGAAAGGGCTGCCCAACGTGCTCGACATCCGGGCCATCGGGCTTGTCGGCGCGATCGACCTCGCGTCGAAGCCCGACGCGGTCGGCAAGCGCGCTTTCGAAGCCATGGACCTCGGCTTCCGCGACCACGACCTGATGATCCGCATCACGGGCGAGACCATCGCCGTCACCCCGCCGCTGATCATCTCGGAGGAGCAGATCGGCGAATTGGTCGACAAGCTCGGCAAGATCATCAAGGCCGTCGCGTAAAGCGTGAGCGGCCGGGCCCTCTCCCGCCCTGCGGGGGAGGGACGTCGATTCAATCTGAATGCGCCAACCGCCTTCCCCGGCGGCGCGCAGCGCCGGCAAGGGATCCAGGGGACGCGCTTTGCCCCTGGATCCCCTTCCCCTCCGCGCCTGTGGCGCTCCGGCCGGGGATGACGGCCTTTCCTTCCGCTCCCCAGCCAGCTGATTCCCAGCAGCCATGCCGGCGGCGTCGCCCTCACGCTGGCCCGTCCGCCAAGGAAAGCGGACCGCGACTCCCTGTCCTGCCCGCTCTCTTCGGTTCGTGGCCTGGGCGTGCTAAGGCTGCGCGCCGTTCGCGCCGCCGGCGCTGGGAGACAGACCCCCGATGCACCAATCCAAGCTGAAGCCGCTCGCCCTGGCTGTCCTTCTCGCGGCCATTGCGGCCGGCGTGTTCGCCGCGACGGCGCGAAGCGGCACGGCGGCGGGACTCGCGGTGGCCGGATTGCTGCTCGCGGGCGCCACATGGGCTTCGGCCTCGATCTCGGTGTTCCTGCGCATCTTCGTGGCGATCTTCGGCGTCGAGTACGTGCTCTCGACGCTTGCGGTGCTGCTGGTTCTTGGGGAGTGGTGGCCCGAGTCCATGGCCGAGATGGCGCTCCCCTCGAGCCTCCCGCTCACCGTCAGCGTCTTCGGCATCCTGGTCTGGGCCTGCTCGCACCTGAACAAGGTGCGCGCCGTGACCGACATCGCCGACCGCTACTTCGGGACGCGGGACGTCGGCACGGTCCGGATCTGGCCATTCGGGGTCCGGCAGGTGCACGAGCGCCGGCTCGCCGCGGCGGCCATCACCTTCCTGGTGGTGATCAACCAGGCGCAGGTCGGCATCTCCGTGCGCCTGTCGTTCTTTAACCGCGACTGGTTCAACGCCATTCAGGAGAAGAACGCCACGGCCTTCTGGTCGCTGCTCTTCACCGTCTTCATGTTCTGGGCCTTCGTGTACATCGCGAGCGGCATCATCGAGTACGTGGTGCAGTCCGGCCTCGTGATCCGGTGGCGGCGGTGGCTCACCGACGACATCGCGACGCACTGGCTCGACGGGCACCACCACTATCGCATGGTGCTGGCCGGGTCCGGGGCGGACAACCCCGACCAGCGCATCGCCGAGGACATCAAGCAGTTCATCGGCGGGTCGCGGGGCGCGGCCTTCGGCACCTACGACCTGTCGATCACGCTGCTCGCGACCCTGAGCTCGCTGGTGTCGTTCTCCATCATCCTGTGGAACCTGTCGGCGAACTTCACCATCCCGGGGCTGGACCTGGCGGTGCCTGGATTCCTGTTCTGGGTGGCGCTGCTCTATGCGGGCCTGGGCACGCTGATCACGCACCTGATCGGCCGCACGCTGACGCCGCTGAACTTCGCCCAGCAGCGCTATGAAGCCGACTTCCGCTTCTCCCTGGCGCGCCTGCGCGAATATTCCGAGCAGATCGCGCTCCTGGACGGCGAGCCCACGGAGCGCCGCATGGTCATGGGCCGCTTCGGCTCGGTGCTGGCGAACTTCTGGCAGATCGTAACGGTGCGGAAGCGGCTGATCGCCTTCACGGCGGCCTACGGGCAGGTGAGCCCGATCATCCCTTACGTGATCGTGGCGCCCTTCTACTTCTCCGGGAAAGTCACGCTCGGCGCTATGTCCCAGACGGCAGGCGCGTTCGGGAACGTGGAGGGGGCGCTCAACTACTTCGTCAGCTACTACGTCAGCCTGGCCGAGTACCAGTCCGTGGTAAACCGCCTCGGCACCTTCAACGAGGCGATCGCCAAGGCCGACCTGCTCGGCCGCGAGCCGCCGCGGGTGGAGGTCTCGCCCATGGCGGGCCGCACCGAGGTGCATGTCGACGACCTGGACCTGGGACTGCCCGACGGCCGCACCATCGTGCGCATCGACCGCCTCGTGTTCCGGCCGCACGAGTCGACCCTCATCACGGGCCCCTCGGGCTCGGGAAAGTCGACGCTGCTGCGCGCGCTCTCCGGCATCTGGCCCTATGGGGCCGGGCGCATCACCGTGCCGGAGGGGCAGAGCGTGATGCTCCTGCCGCAGCGGCCCTACATCCCCATGGGCTCGCTTCGGGCCGCCGTCACCTATCCGGCGGCGAGCGGCACGTTCGAGGATGCGGACATCCGCGACGCGCTGGTCGCCGCGCGGCTGCCGGCGCTGGTGGACCGGCTGGACGACGAGGACGTTTGGCCGCAGCGGCTCTCCGGCGGCGAGCAGCAGCGACTGTCGATCGCGCGCGCCTTGCTGGCCAAGCCCGACTGGCTGTTCCTCGACGAGGCGACTTCGGCGCTCGACGAGCTTGGCGAGGCCGCGCTCTACAAGATGCTGGCGGAGCGCCTGCCGCAAACGACCGTGGTGTCCATCGGACACCGCTCGACGCTCATCGGCATGCACAAGCGACACGTTGCGATGGCGCCCAAGGGCGATCAGTTCACGGTCGAGGACGTGGCGCAGAAGGAAAGCGCGTAGCGGGCCGCGCGCTCCGTCATCGCGAGCGCGGCGAAGCGATCCAGGAGGGCGGCCCGTTTGGCCTGGATCGCTTCGTCGCTGCGCTCCTATGACGGCAGGTTCAGATGGAGCGCTGGAACTTCAGTTCGCCGTGGGCGCTCTGGATGATCAGGTAGCCGTCCTTGACGTCCCAGGTCTGGGCGGTGCGGAAGGCGACCAGGAAGGCCTTTTCCGTCTCCATGACGCCCTTCTCGCAGGCCTTCTTGGTGGCGGCGATCGGCCCCACGGCGAAGTGCTGGGCCTGAAGCGGATAGGCAGTCGCCGAGAAGTTGTTGCAGCCGCCGAATCCGCGGGCGCGGAACTGGCCGTCCAGCATGATGGAGGGCCGCTCGCCGGTGTTGAAGGTGCGTCCGCCCATGCTGTAGAGCGTCCACTGGACGTTGGTGGGGAAGACCTTCTGGGGCTTGGGGACGACGACCCCGCCTTGCTGCGGCGCCTCCGGCCTTGCAGTCGCCTTGTGCTGCGCCAGGGCGGGCCCGGCGCCCGCAACGGCGGCGACGGCGGCCAGGACGGCGAGGCGGGCGGAGTGCGAGCGGCGAAGCATAGTCACGGGTCCCCTATGGAATGGCGGCGGAGCATAGTCAGCCGAAAGCGCCGCCGCAATGGCGCGCGACGCCGCGACGCGCGGCCCCGAGAGACCTTGCGGTCGCGCGTTTCCGGTCAGGCCGCGGGGCCGATGCGGCACTCAAGCTTTTCGATGAGCGGGTTGGAGGCGGCGAACACGTATTCGTTCTGCCGCACGGCCACCCGGGTCGCGCCCTGGGCCACCAAGGCTTCGGAGAGGCCGAAGATCTGGGACACGGGGCACTGGAGCGTGACCAGACCCGAGGCTTCGTCTCGCTGGAGCAAGCGGGCGGAGAACGGCTCCAGGGCGGCTGAGCCGACGGACGCATGGGGCAGCGCGGCCGCGACCTCGCGGGTCGTGCGGGCCTCCTCCTCCGCGGCGATGCGGGCGAGGATGGAGCGCACGGCCCGGCGGGCGCGCTCGCTCCAGGGCGCGCGCGTGGAGGCCACCAGGTTGGCCTCGCTCTTCAGCATCACGCCGTCGTCGATGACCTTGAGCGCGTTGGCGGCGAGCGTCGCGCCCGTGGTGGTGATGTCGACGATGAGCTCCGCCGCGCCGGAGGCCGGCGCGCCCTCGGTGGCGCCAAGGCTTTCCACGATGCGGTAGTCGGCGACGCCATGCTGGGCGAAGAAGGCGCGCGTCAGGTTCACGTATTTGGTGGCGACGCGCATCTTGTGGCCGTGCCGCGTGCGGAACACGGAGGCGACGTCCTCCAGGTCCGCCATGCGGCGCACGTCGATCCAGGCCTGGGGCACCGCAACGACCACGTTGGCGTGGCCGAAGCCGAGCGGGGTCAGCAGCTCCAGCTTCTCGTCCGCGTCCGGCAGGGATTCGCGGATCAGGTCCTCACCGGTGATGCCGAGATGGGCGCCTCCGGCGGCGAGCTCGCGGGCGATCTCGGAAGCGGAGAGGAACAGCACCTCCACGTCCGGCACGCCGGCGATGACGCCCCGATAGTCACGGGCGCCGCGGCCCTGCGACAGCGGCAGGCCGGCGCGCTTGAAGAAGGCGAAGGCGTTCTCCTGCAGCCGGCCCTTGGAAGGAACGGCGAGGATCAGCGGCGCGTCGGTCATGCCAGCGCTCCTGCGAGACGGTCGAGCCAGACGGAGCAGCCGACGGCCGGGATGGGGTGGGACGCGCCGAGCGTCTGAAGCAGGCGGTCGTAGCGGCCGCCGCCCACGATGGGCTTGGCGTCCGCCTTCGAGCCATCGCGGATCTCGAAGACCACGCCCGTGTAGTAGTCCAGGTTGCGTCCGAAGGCGGCCGAGAAGGCGACTGCGCCCACATCCACGCCCCGAGCGGCGATGAAGCCCGTGCGGGCGTCGAAGCTGTCGAGCACCGGGGCGATGTCGAGGCCCGCCTCGCCCGCCAGCTTGCGAATCTGCGCCGAGGCTGCGTCCGGGTCGCCGGCGATCGCGGCGAAGCGCTTCAGCACCGCGATGGCCTCGGCGGAGACGCCGCCATCGGCGTCCGCCTCGGCGCGGGCCAGGAAGCGCTCCGCGATTTCGGCGGCGCTGCGGCCGCCCACCGTCGAGATGCCCGCGATGTTGAGCACGTCCTCCACGAAGGCGCGCGCCGCCTTGGGGTCCTGTCCTTGCACGGCGCGCAAGAGGCCGGCGTGCTCGCCGCCCACGGCGCTGGCGACGGAGAAATCCTGCGTGAGGGCGGCGGCGAGTTGCCCCTGCGCGTAGGCCCGGCGCAGCTGGCGGGCGCGGACGGGGGGCAACGCGAGCGCGTCGAGGAGGGCCGTGAACAGTCCGACGTCGCCCAGCCGGATCTCCGGCTTGCGCAGGCCGAGCGCGCTCACCGCCTCGACCGCAATCCCGAGGACCTCGGCGTCGGCGGCCTCCGCGTCCGGGCGGCCATAGCTTTCGATGCCGGCCTGCCAGAACTCCCCGCTCTCGCCGGCGCGCAGGCGGAACACGGGGCCGCCATAGGAAAGGGCGGCCGGCTCGGCCGCGCCGGGCGAGGCCAGGTAGGCCCGGGCGACGGGGATCGTGTATTCGGGCCGCAGCGCCCACTCATGGCCGGCGGCGTCCATCGTCACGAACATGCGCGCGCGGATATCCTCGCCCGACAGGTCGAGGAACACGTCGGCGGGCTGCAGCACGGGCGGCTCGACCCGGCCGTAGCCGGCGTCACCGAAGCTCGCGACGAGCGCTTCGGCCAGATCCTGTGGCGTGCGGTCCATTGAGCCCTGTCCTGCGGATTGCGGCAGGTCGACATAGCAGGAGGCGCGCGGGGACGCGACCCTCTTCGCCCGCCAGGGTGAACGCTTCCCGGAGCCTGGCCTCAGAGCGTGATGGAGAAGGTGCGGTCCAGCACCGCCTGTCCGTTTCGAAGCACGCGACACCGGGCGGTCCAGGCGCCGGGAGCGAAACCGCCTTCCGGGCGCTTGCGGCCGATGAACAGCATGCGCTCGGCCTGGCTGCGCGCCAGGGAGGGCTCCTGCCGCTCGGCGATCGTCGCGCCGGCGGGATCCATCAGGCGCAGATCGAGCGCGTCGCCCTCGCGCAGCGCGATGAGCCGAACATAGGCGACGAGCGCGGCGGACCCGGCAGTGGGCGTTCGGACTTGGCCCAGATTGAGCCCGTCAGTCGTCACGGGGCCATCCGCGAAGCCTGCGTTGAGCAGCGCGTCCTGACGATAGGCCAGTCCTTTCCGAGCAGCCTCGTCCCAGAGAGGCTGACCCGCTCCGCAGTTGCCGGCGGGCGCTCCATACGCGAAGGGATCCACGGGCCTGCCGTCCTGCCGGACGGTCAGGTGCAGGTGCGGAAACTCGGCCAGTCCCGACATCCCCACGGACCCGAGGCGCTGTCCGGCGCCGACCCTGTCGCCTGGGCGTACGGCGAGGCTGCCTTTCAGCATATGACAGTATTGGGTGGACCAACCGGCTCCGTGGTCGATCACCACCCCGTTGCCGCACTCTTGTCCAGCCACCGCCTCTCGGCCCCGAGCCTTGACCGAGACGTCCTCCACGCCGTCGCGCACGCGCAGGACCGTGCCCGACGCCGCGGCGAGTACGGGAGTGGGCCCATCGGGCCCGGCTAGCGATGGGGGGCGGAAGTCGACCCCGTCATGGCCGTCATAGGTCTGGGCGCCGCACTGGTAGTCCTTCACGGCGCCGGGCGCGGGGTCGTCGTCGACGTAGTTCTGGACGAAGCAGGTCTCGCCCAGCCGGCAGCCGACAGGGGCGTGCAGCTTCAGGAGTTCGGCCTGCGCCTGGCCGGACGCCATGGCGCTCATCGCGGCCGCGAAAAGGCCGATGCGCATGGTGCAGCGTCTCCCTCCTCGCGCCGCCAAGTCTGCCAGCATGGTTCGAAACGCCCGCCGAAGCCAAGATGGGCCATGCCGCCGCGCCTCGAAAACTTGACGCGGGGGACGGGCGCCGGTAACCGCCCGTGCATCTCCCCTTCCCTGTTCCTGCTGCGGCGTCGCCGCGCCAGCCCGGTGAGCCATGAACGCGTCCCCTGCCCTGCCCCCCATCCTCGACGGCGTGCGCGACTGGATCGGCCAGTTCGACCTGATCCTCTGCGACATTTGGGGCGTGCTGCATGACGGCCTGCGGGCCCATCCGGGCGCCGGCGAGGCGCTGACGCGCTTCCGCGAAGGCGGCGGGACGGTGGTGCTGGTGTCCAACGCGCCGCGGCCTGCCCTGTCCGTCGTGCCGCATCTCGACCAGCTCGGGGTCGTCCGTTCCGCCTGGGACGGCGCGGTGACATCCGGCGACGTCACCCGGTCCATGCTGGAGGAGCGGGCGGGCGCGCCCTACTACTGGCTGGGCCCGGATCGGGACGCGCCGCTGTTCCGGGGCTTGTCAGCCAAGCAGGCGCCGCTGGAAGAGGCGGAGCTGCTGGTGTGCACCGGCCTTATCGACGACGAGACCGAGACGCCGGCGGACTACCGGGAACTTCTGGCCAAGGCCAAGGCGCGGGACCTGCCGTTCGTGTGCGCCAACCCGGACCTGGTGGTGGAGCGCGGCAGCGACCTCATCTACTGCGCCGGCGCGCTGGCCGAGGCCTATGAGGCCATCGGGGGCCCCACCCTTTACGCCGGCAAGCCGCATGCGCCGATCTACAAGGCCGCGCGCGACATCGCCGCCTCCATCCGCAAGGAACGCACGCCGGTGGAGCGCATCCTCGCCATCGGCGACGCCCTGCGCACGGACGTGGCCGGGGCCAACCTGCTGGGCTGCTCCTCCCTGTTCGTGGCGCGCGGCATCCACACCCACGAGCTCGGCATCGCGGACCGTCCGCTTCACGAAGAGGGGCTTGCGAAGCTCCTGGCTGGCGCAACGGTGCGGCCGACCGCAGCGATCGACAAACTGGTGTGGTGAACCCTCCCCTTGAGGGGGAGGGTCGACGGCCGAAGGCCGGCGGGGTGGGGTGACGCGCGCCCGGCGAGGGCGCGTTCAATTCGTTGAGATTGGCGTTTGTGGCGCCGCCACCCCACCCCGGCCCTGCGGGCCGACCCTCCCCCTCCAGGGGAGGGTGGCGCTGCGCGCGATCGCGCGTCCTCCTTGCCGTGATTGCGCGGGCAGCGCAGCGATCCGGAAGGTAAAGGCCCGACCTCTCATGGATTGCTTCGTCGCTGCGCTCCTCGCAAGGGCGGCGTAGAGCATGCGGATCCGAGCGCCTGCGCTGGGGTCGGGGTTCTCCCCCTCAAAACCTGCCTGAAACCAAAAAGGGCGGCCTCGCGGCCGCCCTTCTCGTATCAGCTCGGAGACCCGAGCGGCTTTGGACTTAGAAGTCCATGCCGCCCATGCCGCCGCCGCCGCCCATCGGCATGGCGGGCTTCTCCTTCGGGAGCTCCGCGACCATGGCCTCGGTGGTGATCAGCAGGCCGGCGACCGAAGCCGCGTCCTGGAGAGCCGTGCGGACGACCTTCGCCGGGTCGACGATGCCGGCCTCGAGCATGTCCACGAACTTCTCCGTCTGGGCGTTGAAGCCGTAGGTGTTCGAGGAGTTCTCGCCGATCTTGCCGACCACGATCGAGCCTTCCACGCCGGCGTTCTCGACGATCTGGCGGATGGGGGCCTCGAGAGCCTTCATCACGATGTTGATGCCGGCCTGGACGTCGGCGTTGTCCGACTTGAGGGCCGAGACGGCACCCTTGGCGCGCAGCAGAGCCGTGCCGCCGCCGGGGACGATGCCCTCTTCCACCGCAGCGCGGGTGGCGTTGAGCGCGTCGTCAACGCGGTCCTTCTTCTCCTTCACCTCGACCTCGGTCGCGCCGCCGACACGGATCACCGCGACGCCGCCAGCGAGCTTGGCGAGACGCTCCTGGAGCTTCTCACGGTCGTAGTCGGAGGTGGTCTCCTCGATCTGGGCCTTGATCTGGGAAACGCGGGCCTCGATGTCGGAGCGCTGGCCGGCGCCGTCGACGATCGTGGTGTTCTCCTTCTCGATGCGGACGCGCTTGGCGCGGCCCAGCATGTTGAGTGAGACGTTCTCCAGCTTGATGCCCAGATCCTCGGCGATCATCTGACCGGCGGTCAGGATCGCGATGTCCTCGAGCATGGCCTTGCGGCGATCGCCGAAGCCCGGAGCCTTCACGGCCGCGACCTTCAGGCCGCCGCGCAGCTTGTTGACCACCAGGGTGGCGAGAGCCTCGCCCTCGATGTCCTCGGCGATGATCAGCAGCGGCTTGCCGGTCTGCACCACCGCCTCGAGGATCGGCAGCATCGCCTGGAGCGACGACAGCTTCTTCTCGTGGATGAGGATGTAGGGGTCCTCGAGCTCGGCGACCATCTTCTCCGCGTTCGTGATGAAGTACGGGGAGAGGTAGCCGCGGTCGAACTGCATGCCCTCGACGACGTCGAGCTCGGTCTCGGCGGTCTTCGCCTCCTCAACCGTGATCACGCCCTCGTTGCCGACCTTCTGCATGGCCTGGGCGATCATCTCGCCGATGGCGCTGTCGCCGTTGGCCGAGATGGTGCCGACCTGCGCGACCTCGGCGGAGGAGGCGACCTTGCGGGCGCGGTTCTTGATGTCCTCGAGGGCCGCGGTCACGGCGAGATCAACGCCGCGCTTCAGGTCCATCGGATTCATGCCGGCCGCAACGGCCTTGGCGCCTTCCTTCACGATCGCCTGGGCGAGAACCGTGGCGGTCGTGGTGCCGTCGCCGGCGATGTCGTTGGTCTTCGAGGCCACTTCGCGCACCATCTGCGCGCCCATGTTCTCGAACTTGTCCTCGAGCTCGATCTCCTTGGCGACGGTGACGCCGTCCTTGGTGATGCGGGGAGCGCCGAAGGACTTCTCGATGACGACGTTGCGGCCCTTCGGGCCGAGGGTCACCTTGACGGCGTTGGCGAGGATGTCCACGCCGCGCAGCATCTTCTCGCGGGCGTCAGAGGAAAAGCGAACGTCTTTGGCAGCCATGACGTTGAGCTCCTATTGGATGAAATCAGGGGAAGGCGCGGGAAAGTCCGATCAGGCGACGATGCCCATGATGTCGGACTCCTTCATGATCAGGAGGTCCTGACCGTCGATCTTGACCTCGGTGCCCGACCACTTGCCGAACAGGACGCGGTCGCCGGCCTTCACGTCGAGGGCGACGAGCTTGCCGCTCTCGTCCCGGGCGCCCGGGCCAACCGCCACGACCTCGCCCTCCTGGGGCTTCTCCTTGGCGGTGTCGGGGATGATGATGCCGCCCTTGGTCTTCTCCTCCGACTCGAGGCGGCGGACGACGACGCGGTCGTGCAGGGGACGGAACTTCATGTGTGTCTTCCTCTTGGCGACGCGCACGAAGCGCTGAAGCTGGCAAGAAACGATGGCCTGTTAGCACTCTCAATCGGTGAGTGCCAGCCAGGGTGAAGCGGAGATAAGCAGCCCTGTCCGGGCTGTCAAGAACGCGCGCAGCGGGAGCTTTGCAGTTTTTTCGTCTGGTCGGGGGTTGGTTAACCCGGCGGGACAACGCCCGCAGTCGCGTGGCGCCGCGCTATGCGCGGCTCCGGCCTCTCGCGCCGGCGCTCAACCGGCTGGTCGCGTCTTCCCGGATCCTGTCCGCGGGAGCGCGGGTCGCCTTTTACCCCGAACGGGCGCGGGCCGAAAGCCCCCCGGGGCTAGGCCTGCCCGATGTCGCGCGCGAATGCGTATTCGAAAGAGCGCCCCACGTCGTGCAGCGCCCGGATGCCGGGCAGCTGGCGGAAGCCATGCTTGCGGTAGAAGGCGTGGCCCCGCTTGAAGCGCGTGTCGCTCCAGAGCACCATCCTGCGCCCGCCCCGCTCCCGGGCGTAGGTCATGGCGTCGCACAGGAGGCGGGCCGAGAGGCCCTGCCCGCGCTCGTCCGCAGCCACATAGACCTTGAACAGCTCGAACGTGTAGCGTTCGGCGTGAGGCGTGACCGCGAGGGAGCCGACGATCCGGCGCGAGCCGTCCGGCCCCTCGCGCTCCACCACCCAGAGGACGCCGCCCTTGCGCGGCCCGTAGTGGGTCGCGGGCGCCTCCAGCTCCGGGAATTCCTCCGGCACGAAAGGGCAGTCGTCGTATTCGGCGAAGACGGCGCGGATCAGGTCGGCCATGGCCGGGCCGTCGGCGTCGACGGCGGGACGGATGCGGAGGGCGGGGTCGAGGGGAGTCATGGTCAGCCGGGAATACGCAACACTGGCGGCCTTTTGGCACGCCTTGCCGCGCCCGTGAAGGGTCCGGCCTCAGGTCAACAGGCGATCCACCTCGGCCTGGGTGAGATGTCCGGCGTCCGACTGCAGCCGCGGGCCGTTCTCCAGCTCCGACGCCTGGGAGTTGCCGCCCCAGCCCGGGATGCCTCGGCCGGGTTCGGGGGCGGCCTTCGCGGCAGGACCGGCGCCGAAGCGCCAGGTCGTGATGCGCCGGTCGAGTTCGTTGAGCAGCCCGCGCACATTGGCGATGCGCTGGCCTGCGAGATCCTGGAAGTCGCAGGCCTGGAACAGCAGGACGATCCGCTCCGTGAGTTGCTCGGCGGCTTCCTGGGTGAGCGCCCCGTCGGCCCGGAGGCGGTGGATGGCGGCGTCCAGCTCCTCGCAGACGCCCAGGATGGCGTGAACGCCGCGCCCGACGTCGCTGATCACGGCCGTGAGCTCGGCCGAAGCCCTCCCGAGCCCTGCGCCGGCCTCGACCACGGCCGCCGCCGCCGCCCTGTGCCCGGCGCCATCGACTGGGTCCGCGGGACGCGGGGGCTCGGCCGCAGGCCGCTGGGGCGCGGAGCCGAGGCGGCCGAGCTGCTCGAGCCGGTAAGGGCGGGTGGTGCGTGTCAACCGAGGGGTCCTGGCGATGGGCGCATGCTGCGCCAGGATGGTGAAGGAAGCGCTACTGCGGGCCAACAGCCTGTCGGGCCAGGCGCCCGCGCGAAACCAGGCGTAAACCAATCCGTCAATTTCGAATCCGAACGCGCGCATTATCAGCCCGTTAACGACGATCCTTCAGCCGCCGTTGAGCAGGTCTCGCGCGAAGCTGGCGCAAGGCTCCGAAGAACTCGGACAGCATGCTGCGGGCTGCGCGACGATGAGAACCTCGTTCACACTGGCGACGCTGCTCGCCCTGGCTGCCCTCCCGTCCGCCGCGCAGGCGGGGTCGGGAGGCCTGGGCGGCGGCTTCATCGAGATGATCATGACCGGGCGGGACCCGACCCCGCCCCGCGGCGCCGTCGCGGCGCCCGTGCCGGGCGCTCCGCTCGGCGTGCCCGAGCGGCTCTGGGCGCCCCAGCAGGGCCGAGCGGCGCCGCAGGCGCCGGACCCGCGCTACGCGGCGCTGCCGGCCTACGAGCCGGAGCCCATGGGCCGGATCGAGCGAGGATTCGATCCGCGCTACGAGCGCCAGGTTGTGGACTATGACGGCGGGCACGCGCCGGGGACCATCATCATCGACTCGCCGAACAAGTTCCTCTACCTCGTCCAGCCTGGCGGCAAGGCGCTGCGCTACGGCATCGGGGTGGGCCGGCCGGGGTTCACCTGGTCCGGCGTGAAGACGATCACCCGCAAGGCCGAGTGGCCCGACTGGACGCCGCCGCCCGAGATGCTGAAGCGCCGGCCGGACCTGCCGCGGCACATGGAGGGCGGGCCCGAGAACCCGCTCGGCGCGCGGGCGATGTATCTGGGCTCGACGCTCTACCGCATCCACGGCACCAACGAGCCGAACACGATCGGCCAGAACGTCTCCTCCGGCTGCATCCGGCTGCGCAACGAGGACGTCACGGACCTCTACAACCGCGTGAAGGTCGGCACGAAGGTGGTGGTGATGTAGCGTCGGCGACGCTCGGGCTGGGGCTGACGGGCGCCTGTTCAGTTCAGTTCAGTTCAGCTCAGCGCAGGCTGGCCGCGCCGGCGCTTCTGGTGGGGCAGCGGCAGGCCGCGTTCGACCAGGGCGGCCCAGATGTCCTCTGCGTCGTCGGCGAAGCTGAAGAGGTCGAGGTCCTCGCGCCGGACCATGCCGGCTTCCACCAAGGCGTCGAAGTTGATGACCTTGGTCCAATAGCCCCGGTCGGCCAGCACGATCGGGATGAAGGGCGCCTTGCCGGTCTGGCGCAGGGTCAGGATCTCAAAGAGTTCGTCGAACGTCCCGAACCCGCCCGGGAACACCACGAGGCCGTTGGCGCGCATCGCCAAGTGCATCTTGCGCATGGCGAAGTAGTGGAAGCGGAAGGTGAGGTCCGGCGTGGAGTAGGCGTTCGGGTCCTGCTCGTGCGGCAGGGTGATGTTGAAACCCACCGAAGGCGCCCCAGCGTCGCAGGCGCCGCGGTTGGCGGCCTCCATGACGCCCGGGCCTCCGCCCGTGGCGATGACGTTGTCGCGCTGGCCGCCATTGGCCAGCAAGGCGCCGCCGCGCTGGGAGGCGATCATGCCGAAGCGGCGGGCCTGCGCGTACCAGCGAGCGCCGTTCTCGCCGAGGGCGGAGGGCTCGCCGGGCGGACGAGCCCGGGCGGAGCCGAACACCACGATGGTTGAGCGCACGCCCCATGCGCGCAGGCGCTCTTCGGGCTTGGCGTATTCCAGGAGGAAGCGGACGCCGCGCATCGAGTCGCCGAGCAGGAAATCCTGGTCCAGCGCCGGCAGGCGATACGCGGCGGACGCCTTCTGGGCGGAGTTGTCGGGCGAATCAGTCACCCGGCGACCCTATCAGGCCCAGCTGTCGCCGTCGTCGGCCGAGCCGCCGTCGTCGTAGCCCGCATCATCAATGGAGCCGTCGTCCGGCGAGCCGTCGTCATAGCCGGCGGACTGGATGTCCTGGTCGGGCGGCGGCTGGTCGGAGCCAAGGTATTCGTTGTTGATGATCGTGGTTCCGCCTAAGGCCGCCGGGTCCAAGGCGCCGGCCTGGCCGCCGAAGAGGCCGCTCGCGCCGTGGTGACTGTTGAACAGGGACGAGATGCCCTGGAACAGCAGCGCGCCGCCGGCGACCCCCGCAGCGGTGGTCATGGCGCCGCGCAGGAAGCCGCCGCCACCACCACCGCCCATGGGCCCGCCCTGGCCGCCGCCGAAGAAGCCGCCACCCTGCGGCTGGGCCGGAGCGCCCCAGGGGCCCGGAGCCGGAGGCGGGCCACCCTGCGGCTGCGCCGCCTGACCCCAGGGGCCGGGAGCAGGACGAGCCTGCTGCTGCGGCGGACGCTGGTCCTGGCCGCCGAAAATGCTTTTGCCGAGACCGCCCAGGAAACTGGTCGAGCCGGCGTCGCGCTCGCGCGCATGGTCGGCGAGTTGCGCCTCGAGCTCCTGGATCCGGCTGGCGGCCGCCTTCAGGGCTTCCTCCTGCACGATCACGGTCTGGGCCATCATGTAGGGCGCATAGGGCTGCTGGCGCACGGCGTCGGCGATGAAGGCCTCGGCCTCCTTGTCGCGGGGCGTGTTCGCCGCGCCCTTCACGCGCTCGAACAGGTTCGCGAGCAGCTGGCGTTCCTCGGGACTCATGGTCGATCCTCGTGTGCGTGGCAGCCTGCCCCATCGGGGACCGCACCCGCCACGTGGCGCGGCGTCGATGATGTGGTGCGCCCAAGATGGCGCTCCAAGGGCGCCCAACATGAATTCGCGGAAAGCCGGCGCGTTCCGGCCGGAACAGCCCTGCGCCTTGACGCGCCCAGCGCGAGGCCCCTCAGGCGGCCAGCAGGTCGTAGGCCGAGAGGGTCAGGAAGTCGGGGACGTCCTGGGCCAGGGTCATATCGGACAGGAGCTTCGCCGACTCGGCGAAACGACCGGAGCGGAACGCCTCCTCGCCCAGATCGGCCCGGAGCTTGCCCGCCTCGTCCTGCAGGATCTCGCCGAACAGCTCGGGCGTGATCTTGCGGCCGTCTGAGAGGGAGGCGCGATGGTAGACCCACTGCCAGAGCTGCACGCGCGCGATCTCGGCCGTGCCGGCGTCCTCCAGCATGTGATGCAGGGTCACGGCCCCCTGCCCTTCCAGCCAGGCGGACAGGTAGCGCAGGACGACCCGAATGTTGCCGCGCAGCCCGGACTCGGTGCGCCGGCCGGGGTGCATGGAGAGCATGTCTTCGCGGATGATCTCCACGTCCGCATGGGTGACGCCGAGCTGGTTCTGCTCGGGCACGAGGCCGTGGAAAACCTCCTGGGCCACCCGCGCCAGGTCGGGACGCGACACCCAGACGCCGTCGAACCCTTCCAGGGCCGCGCGCTGCTTGTCGGCCTTGATCCTGTTCAGGGCGTCGCGGTTGGCGGCGCGGTTCCCCGCCACGGGCAGGTCGGCGATCTTGCCGCCGAGCGCGAGCGCTCCGCGGCGGTGACAGGTCTTGACCAGCAGGTAGGAGCAGGCCGCCAGGAAGTTGGAGCCCATCACCATGGAGGCGCGGTCCGGCGTAACGAAGCGCGCGTGCTTCCCGAGGCACTTCACGAAGGAGAAGATCAGGTCGAAACGGCCGCAGTTCAGCGCCACCGCGCGTTCACGCATGGCGTGGAGGATCTCATCCATCTGGAAGGCGGCCGGCAGGGTCTCGATGAGCACCGTCGCCTTTACGCTGCCCTTGGTCAGATCCAGCTTGTGTTCCGCAAAGGCCAGGACGTCGTTCCAGAGCCGCGCCTCGCGAGCGTCCTCGACCTTGGGCAGGTAGACGGCGACAGTCTTGCCGGCGGCGCGAATCCGCCCGGCGTTGTGGAACAGGTACAGGCCGAGGTCGAACAAGGCTGCGGCGATCGGGCCGCCGTCCACATGAACGTGGGCTTCGGGCAGGCGCCAGCCGCGCGGGCGCAGCATTACGGCGGCGCCGTCGGGACGCGGCGCGTGTTTGGAACCCCTGCGGTTCACCGCCTCCAGACGGCCGGCCCAGAGGTCGATGAGGTTGGCCTGGCCTGCGATCAGGTTGGCCCAGCTTGGGGACAGAGCGTCCTCGAGATCCGCCACGAAGACCCGCGCGCCCGAATTGATCCCCTCCACGATCGTCGTGGCCTCGGGAGGACCTGCGATCTCGATGCGTCGATCCAGCAAGTCCGCCGGGACGGGGGCGACCCGCCAGTCGGCGTCACGGATATCCTGGGTCTCGGGGCTGAAGTCCGGCATCTGGCCGGCGTCGAACTCGCGGCGCCGCTCGGCCCGGGCCTGCAGCACCGCCTGACGCTCGCCCTCGAATGCGCGGTGCATCGCGGCCAGAAACGCGGCGGCTGAGGGCGTGATCACGTCGGAGGCGCGGCCCTCCATGGCTCCGCGGATCGTCAGGCCTTCGATGTGGATCTCGTTGGACACGCTAAAACCCTCGCGCGTGGTCTTCTACGCGCGCAGCTTTGGCTTGCAGGCCTTTTCAGGAGGTTGCTGGCGAACCTGAGACTATCGCTATGGTTTACGAATGCTCGCCGGGCGGGCCGGCCTGCTGGGGCAGGCCATTTGGAGCCCCGCGCTTATTCGGCCGCAGCCGGCAAGCTCTCCGTCTCGGACGGACGATGGGCGAAACCGGCGTCCTCCAGGGCTTCCGGCATCGGGCCGCCAGTGGCCCAGTCGAGCAGCTCGACCGTGTGCACGATGGGGGTACGGTCACCGCGGTCGGCGAAGCCCTTTCCGATCTGGGTCATGCAGCCGATGTTGCCGGTCGCCACGATGGCGGGGCGGGTCTTCTCGATGTTGTCGACCTTGCGCTCGCGCAGGCGCGCCGAAAGCTCCGGCTGGAGCATGTTGTAGGTGCCGGCCGAGCCGCAGCAGATATGCGCCTCGGGGACGTCCTTCACCACGAAACCCGCCGCCTTCAGCAGCTTCTTGGGCAGGTCCGTGATCTTCTGGCCGTGCTGCATGGAGCAGGCGGAGTGATAGGTCACCACATCGCCCGTGCGCCGCACCGGGGCGGTCCACTCGATCGAGCCCAGGTATTCCGTGATGTCCTTGGCCAGCGCCGAGACCCGGGCGGCCTTCTCGGCATACGCGCGGTCCTCGCGGAACATGAAGCCATAATCCTTCACGGTCGTGCCGCAGCCCGACGCCGTGATGATGATCGCGTCCAGGCCCTCGCCCTCGATCTCACGGGTCCAGGCGTCGATGGTCCGCTTGGCGAACGCCCGTCCCTGGTCCTCGCGGCCCATGTGGTGGACGAGCGCGCCGCAGCAGCCCTCATCCTTCGGAATGACCACCTCGACGCCGTTGCGGTTGAGCAGGCGGATCGCGGCGTCGTTGATGGAGGGCCGCAGCACCGGCTGGGCGCAGCCGTTGAGCATGGCGACCCGGCTCCTGCGGGGGCCCTCCGGCTTGAACACGGTCAGGCGCTCGTTGACCGAACGGGCAGGAAGCCGCGCGGGCGCGAGGGCCAGCATGGCCCCGAGGCGCGAGCCGGCGCCAGGCAGATGCCGCAACAGAGGCGCCAGCGGCTTCGCAAGGAGAGCGCCGGCCAGCGCCAGGCGGAAGCGACCGCGGTAGGGCAGGACGGCCGCCAGCACAGCGCGGGTGAGGCGGTCCAACGGAGGCCGTTCGTAGGTTTCCTCGATATAGGACCGGGCATGGTCCACCAGGTGCATGTAGTGCACGCCGGACGGGCAGGTCGTCATGCAGGACAGGCAGGAGAGGCAGCGGTCGATGTGCTTGACCACCTGCGGCGTCGCCGGGCGGTCGTTCTCCAGCATGTCCTTGATGAGGTAGATGCGGCCGCGCGGGCTGTCCAACTCGTCGCCGAGCAAAAGGTAGGTTGGACAGGTCGCCGTGCAGAATCCGCAATGCACGCAGGTGCGCAGGATCTTCTCGGCCGTGGCCGTGGCCGAGTCCTTCAGCTGTTCGGGGGCGAAGTTGGTCTGCATCGGATGACTTTCAGAGCCCCGCCGCCATGCGGCCAGGGTTGAGGATTCCTGCGGGGTCGAAGCTGGCCTTGATCCCAGCCGAAAGCGCCGCGATCGCGGCGGGCTGGGGCTCGAAGACCGGGACAGAGGCGCGCACCTCCGCAGGGGCGCGGATCAGCGTGGCGTGGCCGCCCGTGCCGGCGAGCGCCGCGCGGATCGGGCCGGAGCCGGCATCCCCGGCGGGCGTCGTCGCGAGCCACACGAGGCCGCCGCCCCAGTCGTAGAAGCAGCGGACCGGCAGGGCGCGGCGGATGGCCGCCACCGCAGCTGCGGCCTTGGAGGGCGCGATCGAGATCCGCCAGACCGCGGCGTCGCGCGGCTCGGCGATGAATGTCGCGTCCCGGACCTGGCGCCAGAGCGAGGTCGCGGGGTCGCCCTCGACCACGTCGGCGCCGCCGAAGCCCTTCAGGAGCTTGCGCAGCTCGGCGGCCCGATAGGCCATCGACTCGGGGAAGCCTTCCAGGCGAAGCAGGGTCTTGGAGACGCGCTCAAGCCCCGCGGGCAGATGCGCCGCGCCGTTCACCTCGAAGGGGGAACCCAGGCCCGCCGCCATGGCCTCCACGGCGCGCGCGTCATCGAGGCCGTGCAGGACGACAGTCACCGTGTGCGCCGGCGCGGGCAGCACCTTGAAGATGACCTCGCTCATCACGCCCAGCGTGCCCCACGAGCCCGCCATGAGCTTCACCAGGTCGAGGCCGGTGACGTTCTTCATGACGCGTCCGCCGGTCTTCACCACCTCGCCGCGTCCGTTGACGAAGCGCACGCCGATGAGACTGTCGCGGCACGCGCCAGCCATGATGCGGCGCGGGCCGGAGTTGTTGGCCGCCGCGACGCCGCCGATCGTGGGTTCGCCGGCAGTTCCGAGCAGGCCGCGATAGTCCACCGGCTCGAAGGTGAGCGCCTGCCCCTTCTCGGCCAGCGTCGCCTCGATCTCCCGGAGCGGGGTGCCGGCCCGGGCGCCGATGACCATTTCGGAGGGCTCGTAGAGCGTGACGCCGGTCAGGCCCTTGGCCGTAAGGGTCCGCTCGGTCTGGAGCGGGCGGCCGATCCCGGCCTTCGTGCCGGCGCCTTCGACGGCGAGCGGCGTCTTGCCGGCGAAGGCGGATCGGACGGCCTCGGCCAGTTCGGCTTCGTCGCGGGGCTGGAGAAGGTCGGTCATGCTTGGGTCCGGGTCATCCCCGGCGCGCCTGAGACGCGGGAAGGGGATCCATTGGGCGGGTCCGTCTGGTTCCCCTTCCCGGCCCGCTGCGCGGGCCGCCGGGGATGACGGAGAGAATCAGGCCGCATCCGTCTGGGGCAGCCAGCGGCCTTCCAGGGGGAAGACCTTGGCTGGGTTCAGCAGCCACTGGCGGTCGAACACGGCGCGCACGCGCATCTGCTGCTCCAGGTCGACGTCGTTGAACTGGCGGCGCATGAGGTCGCGCTTCTCGATGCCGACGCCATGCTCGCCCGTGAGGCAGCCGCCGACCTCCACGCAGAGCGTCAGGATGTCGTTGCCGGCGTCCTCGGCCTTCTTGGCTTCGACCGGGTCATTGACGTTGTACATGATCAGCGGGTGCAGGTTGCCGTCGCCGGCGTGGAACACGTTGGCGACGCGCAGGCTGTAGCCCTTCACGATCTCGTCCATGCGCTTCAGCACGTAGGGCAGCTGGCCGGTGGGAATGGTGCCGTCCATGCAGATGTAGTCGGCGATGCGGCCGGTGGCCCCGAAGGCCGACTTGCGGCCCTTCCAGATCGCCGCCGTCTCCATGGCGGACTTGGATTCCTTCACGGTCTGCACGCCGTGCTGTTTGGCGATCTCCACGATGCGCGCCAAGGTCGCGTCCATCTCGGCGTCGGAGCCCTCGACCTCGATGATGAGCAGGGCCTCCACGTCCAGAGGGTAGCCCGCCTTGGCGAAGGCCTCGCAGATCTCGATGGCGGGCTTGTCCATGAACTCCATCGCCACCGGCACGATGCCGGCGGCGATGATGGCCGCCACGCAGGCGCCGGCGCTCTCGCTGGTCGGGAAGCCGAACAGCACCGGGCGGGCGCCCTCGGCGGCGCGCAGGATGCGCAGCGTCGCCTCCGTCACGACGCCGAGCTGGCCTTCGGAGCCCACCACGATGCCGAGCAGGTCGTAGCCGGGCGCGTCCAGGGCGTCGCCGCCGATGTCGACGATCGCGCCGTCCAGCAGGACCATGCGGACGCCGAGCACGTTGTTGGTGGTGACGCCGTACTTCAGGCAGTGGGCCCCGCCCGAGTTGTTGGCGATGTTGCCCGCGATGGTGCAGGCCAGCTGGGACGAGGGGTCGGGCGCGTAGAAGAAGCCTTCGTAGTTCACCGCCTGGCTGACCGCGAGGTTGGTGATTCCCGCCTGCACCCGCATGGTGCGGTCGGCGAAGTTCACGTCCAGCACGCGGTTCATCTTGGAGACGCCCAGGATGATGGCGTCCTCCTGGGCGATGGCGCCGCCGCAGAGCGACGTGCCGGCGCCGCGCGGCACCACCTTCACGCCGTTCTCGTGGCAGTATCTGAGGATGGCGGAGACCTCCTCCGTGGTGGAGGGCAGCACCACCGCGAGCGGAAGCTTGCGGTAGGCCGTGAGGCCGTCCGTCTCGAAGGCCCGGCGCTCGTCCTCGCTGGTGACGAGGGCCTCCGGCGCGACCAGCCGGGACAGGCCCGCGACGATCTCGTCGCGTCGCGCCACGACGCGCGCGTCCGGGGTCGGAAAGGCGATGCCGCTCATGGGTCCTCCTGCGCGACTTCTGGCGCATGGCCAGCTCGAGCTCGACAATTTTCAGCTTAGCGGAGAGCGGAGCATCTTGCAGGATGCCGCTTCGATCAGGATTATTTCTTCCAGGGCAAAAATGTCCATGCCCTTGTGAACCGATCCCCTGCGGCGTCCGCCGCATCCCGCCCCGAGCTCCCCATGAATCCTCTCGCCGATCTCGACATCTTCGCCCGCGTGGTCACGGAGGGCTCGATGTCCGGCGCCGGGCGCGGCCTGGGTCTTTCGCCCGCGGTGATCTCCAAGCGCATCCGCAGGCTGGAGGAGCGGCTCGGCACCCGCCTCCTGCAGCGCACGACCCGCCAGATCGCCCTCACGGAGGCCGGGCAGGGCTTCTACGAGCGCGTGGTCGCCATCCTGGCGAGCGTGGAGGAGGCGGAAGCCTGGGTGTCGCGCCGCTCCTCCGCGGTGCGCGGCGTCCTGCGGGTGTCGGCGCCGACCTCCTTCGGGCGGCTGCACATCGCCCCTCACCTCACGTCGTTCCTCGACTCGCATCCCGAGCTGACGGTGGAGCTGGTGCTGTCGGACGCCTTCGTGGACATCGTGGGGGACGGGTTCGACCTCGCGGTGCGCATCGCCGACCTCCAGGACTCGAGCCTCGTGGCCCGGCGTCTCGCGCCGAACCACCGGGTCCTGTGCGCGTCGCCGGGATATATCGCCGCGCACGGCCGGCCGGAGCGGCTGGGCGACCTGGCGCGGCACCGCCTCCTTGCGCACAACACCGACCATTGGCGGCTGGAAGGGCCGGACGGCCCCGTCACCGTGCGGGTGGACAGCCCGCTCAAGACGAACTCCAGCGAGGTGGTGCGGGAATCGGTGATCGGCGGCGCCGGGATCGCCCTGCGGTCCACGTGGGACGTCGGACCGGAGCTGCGAGCCGGCAAGCTGGTGCGCGTGCTGCCGGGCTTTGGCGGCTCCCGCAAGGTGGCGATCCACGCGGTCTATCCGTCGCGCCGGCACCTCGCCCAGAAGGTCCGGGCCTTCATCGACCACCTGGCCGACCTCTACGGCCCGACGCCGCCCTGGGACGAAGGACTGGAGTTCCTGGCCGCGGCCTGACGCATGCCCGCGGAACGCCTCGAACGGAACTCCCGTCATGCTTGCGACTTATGGCGGGTGCGACATACGTCCAGTGCAAGCAGGCACATTGGATGTGCTATTGCCACGATGGAGCCATTCAGGCCTCGCAGACCCAGGGAGCAACTGCTCATGACCAAGTTCACTGTCATTCTCGCCGCCGGCGCCGCGCTTGCGCTCTCCGCAGGCGCCGCTTTCGCGCAGGACGCCGCGGCGGGTGAGAAGGTCTTCCTGAAGTGCAAGGCTTGCCACCAGATCGGCGAAGGCGCCAAGAACGGCGTCGGCCCGAATCTCAACGGTGTCGTGGGCCGCAAGGCTGGCACGGTCGAGGGCTACAGCTACTCCGAGGCGAACAAGAGCTCGGGCCTGACGTGGGACGAGGCCACCCTCAAGGAGTATCTCAAGAACCCGAAGGCCAAGGTGCCGGGCACGAAGATGATCTTCCCCGGCCTGCCCAACGAGGCGGATATCGACAACGTCATCGCCTACCTGAAGCAGTTCGACGCCTCCGGCAAGAAGAGCTGATTTTTTCTCCGTCATTGCGAGCGAAGCGAAGCAATCCAGGGCCTCCGTGAAGCGCTCCTGGATTGCTTCGTCGCTGCGCTCCTCGCAAAGACGGGGATAGCGGCCTCGCCGTGCGGCAGGCCCTGCGGCGCCATCGCGCGGCGCCGCGCTTGAAACGGGGGACGCGCTGGTCCACTCTCCCGCGCGCCGGCCGTCCATAAGGCCGCGCCCGTGTTGGAGACGCCTTCCGCCGTGCCATCGTCCGCCCGCCCGCAGCGGCCCCGCGTGGGGCTGTTCGTCACCTGCCTTGTCGACCTGATGCGCCCGTCCGTGGGCTTCGCCGCGGTGAAGCTGCTCGAGGACGCCGGCTGCGTTGTCGAGGTTCCCCGCCAGACCTGCTGCGGCCAGCCGGCCTTCAACTCGGGCGACCGCGACACCGCGCGCGCCCTGGCCGAGCAGGCCATCGAGGCCTTCGCGCCCTACGACTACGTGGTGGCGCCCTCAGGCTCCTGCGCCGGGCAGATCAAGGCCCACTATCCGGAGCTGTTCGCCGGCGATCCCAACATCGCCCGCAAGGCGGACGCGCTGGCGGCCAAGACCTATGAGCTCGTCAGCTTCCTCGTCGACGTGATGGGCGTGACCGAGGTGGACGCCCGCTTCGACGGCACGGTCACTTACCACGACAGCTGTTCGGGCCTGCGCGAGCTCGGGGTCAAGCGCCAGCCGCGGCAGCTGCTGGCCACCGTGGAGGGCCTCACCCTCACGGAGATGAAGGAGAACGAGGTGTGCTGCGGCTTCGGCGGCACCTTCGCGGTGAAATACGGCGAGATCTCCAACTCCATCGTCGAGAAGAAGACCGAGAACATCGTGGCGAGCGGCGCGCACACGCTGCTGGCGGGCGATCTCGGCTGCCTCATGAACATGGCCGGCAAGCTCTCGCGCGAAGGCCAGCCCGTTGAGGTGCGCCATGTCGCAGAGGTGCTGGCCGGCATGACGGACGAGCCGCCGATCGGCGCCCCGGCGCCCGGGAAGTGAGGCCGTCATGACCGTCCACGTCACCTCCCCCAAGTTCAAGGACAACGCCCACCGCGCGCTGCAAGACGAGCAGCTGCAGAAGGCCATGGGCAATGTCCGGCAGGGCTTCATCGATCGCCGTGCGGCGGTCGCGGCCAAGTTGCCCGAGTTCGAGGCCCTGCGCGACAGCGCGCGGGACATCAAGAACCACACCCTGCAGCATCTCGACCTCTATCTGGAGCAGTACGAGCGCCGGGTGACGGCCGCCGGCGGCCACGTCCACTGGGCGCGCACGGCCGACGAAGCGCGGCGCGCCATCCTCGATATCTGCAAGCGGGTCGGCGCACGCACCGTGACCAAGGGCAAGAGCATGATCTCGGAGGAGATCGGGCTCAACGCCGCCCTGGAAGCGGCGAATATCCGACCCGTGGAGACGGACCTCGGCGAATACATCATCCAGCTGCGCGGCGAGATCCCGTCGCACATCATCGCGCCTGCGGTGCACCTGAACGCGACGCAGGTGGAGAGCGACTTCCGCCGCGTGCACACCCATCTCGACCCGCAGCGCGACCTGTCGCAGCCCGTGCAACTCCTCACGGAGGCGCGCGGCGTGCTGCGCGACCGCTTCCTGGCGGCGGACGTGGGCATCACGGGCGCGAACTTCCTGATCGCGGAGACCGGCACGTCCGTCATCGTGACCAACGAGGGCAACGGCGACCTGACGCAGACCATGCCGAAGGTCCACATCGTGATCGCCTCCATCGAGAAGGTGGTCCCCACGCTTGAGGACGTGTCGCAGATCCTGCGCGTGCTGGCGCGCTCGGCCACCGGGCAGGAGATGAGCGTCTACACGACCTTCTCCACGGGCCCCCGTCGGCCGGAGGACGTGGACGGACCGGAGGAGTACCACGTCGTCATCCTGGACAACGGCCGCTCCTCCATGCTGGGCACGACCTTCCAGGACATGCTCCGCTGCATCCGCTGCGGCGCGTGCATGAACCACTGCCCGGTCTACCACGCCGTCGGCGGCCACGCGTATGGCTGGGTCTATCCCGGCCCCATGGGCGCGGTGCTGTCGCCGTCGCTGATCGGCGTCGACAAGGCGGGCCACCTACCGAACGCCTCCACCTTCTGCGGGCGCTGCGAGAGCGTGTGCCCGGTGCGCATCCCTCTGCCAAAGCTGATGCGGCACTGGCGCGAGCGCGAATTCGAGCGGCACCTGCAGCCGGCGACCTTCAGGTCAGGCCTGGGCTTCTGGGCCTACTTCGCCAAGCGGCCGCGGCTCTACCGGCTGGCGACGAGCGTCGCCATGCGCGGCCTGGCGTGGCTGGGCCGCGACAAGGGTCGGTTCAAGACGCTGCCGCTGGCGGGCGGCTGGACCGATTTCCGCGACTTCCCGGCGCCGCAGGGCGCCACCTTCCAGGACCAGTGGAAGAGCCGCCGGGCCGGAGGCGCGAAATGAGCGCGCGCGACGAGATCTTCGCCAACCTCCGGCGCTCCCTGGGCGTAAAGGGGTCGGAGGCCCCGCGCCGGCACGTGGTTCAGGAGCGGCTGGAGAGCGCGCCCAAGGGGCTGGTCCCGCAGCGCGGCCAGCTCATCGGCGAGGGCCTGATCGAGCTGTTCAAGACGCAGGCCGAGGCCGCCATGGCCAGCGTCGTCGAGGTCGACGGGCCGATGGCCGTGCCGGAGGCGGTTGCGGAGTATCTGAGGGCCTCCAACCTCCCCGCCCGCATCAAGATGGGCGATGACCTGCGGCTCGCCGCCATGCCGTGGGGCGAGACCGCGCTGGAGATCAGCAAGGGGCGCAGCGACGGCCAGGATCTCGTGGCGGTCAACCACGCCTTCGCGGGCGTGGCCGAGACCGGCACCCTCACCATGACGTCCGGGCCGGAGAACCCCTCCACCCTCAACCTGCTGCCCGACTACGCCATCGTCGTGCTGTCTGCCAAGGACGTGGTGGGCGACTACGAAACCATGTGGGCCCGGCTGCGGGACGAATACGGCAAGGGCCAGATGCCCCGGACGGTGAACTGGATCACCGGCCCGTCCCGCTCCGCCGACATCGAGCAGACCCTGCTCTTGGGCGCTCACGGGCCCCGCAGCCTGCACATCGTGCTCGTGAATGGCTGAGAGACAACTTTTGATAGATTTATTTTTAAAGCAGACTTTTTGATTGGTGGCTTGTTGCTTTAGGGATCCTTAACCTGCCCTCCGCCGGACCGATGCCCGGCGGGGTGGGGGCCCTTCGATGATCACGCCGACCCGGTGGCGCCTTGGTCTTGCGCCGCTTGCGTTGCTTGCCGTAGCGACGCTCGTCCTGGGCACGAAGCGCGTCGAGCAAGATGTGGCGCAGCGGGCCGAAGCGAGTCTCGCGCAAAATCACCACGTCGCCGAGGGTCGGCTCTGGCCCTCCCTGAGCGTCCGCGGACGCGACGTGCGGATGGGCGGCGAGGCGCCGACTCCGGCGGAGCCGACGGTTGCGCTCGGCGTGGTGGAGACCACCTGGGGCGTGCGTCGCGCCATGGATGGCGGCGTGACAACGACCCCGTCGGCAAGCCCCTTCCTGTGGCGGGCGGCCGTGGCGGGCAACTCACTCGAGATGGCGGGAGCCGTGCCGCGCGATGGATCCCGCACGATTATCACGGCGGCTGCCCAGTCCGCGATGCCTCTGGCCCTGGTCACCGACGCAGCTACCGCGGCCCGCGGCGCGCCGGAGGGTTTCGCCAAGGCTGGCGTCTTCGCGCTCGGCGTCCTGAGCCAGTTGGAGCGCGGCGAAGCGGCGCTGAGCGACTCCACACTCACCATTACCGGGCAGGCCCGCACCCGGGCCGGGTATGACGCGGTCCGAGCCGCCTTCGCGTCGCCGCCTGCCGGCTTCACCCTGAAGGGCCAAATCACGCCGCCGCGGCTCACCCCCTACGTCACCACCCTCGAGAAGGCCGGCGCCGCTGCGCGATTCGCGGGGGCGGTCCCCTCCGAGGCCGCGCAGGGCGCCGCTCTCAAGGCCCTTGCGGCCGCGATGCCCGGGACCGCGCTGAAGGACGCCACGGCCGTCTGGTCCGGCGCCCCGGCGAAGCTCGACGCTGCGGCGGCCGCGGACCTTATGGGCCGCGTCGCCGCCGGCCTGAAGACCGCGATGATCCAGATCCGGGATGGCGCGCTCTCGGTGAAGGGCGAGACCTCCTCGCAGCAGAGCCGGGCGGCGGTTCTCGCGCTGCTCGACGGACCGCTTCCGGCAGGCCTCGCCAAGGGCGCCGTGGAGATCGCGCCGCCGCCCTTCGCATGGTCGGCGACGCGGGGCGACCGCCGGCTGGCGCTCGCCGGGTCCGTCCCGGACGAGGCGACGCGGGCGCGAATCCTGGGCTGGGCCCGGCGCCTGTTCCAGGGGGACGCTGTGACCGACGGAATGACGGTTGGCGCCACGCCTGAAGGGTTCGCGGACGGGGCCCGGACGGCGCTCGCCGTGTTGTCGCGACTGGCGGTCGGATCGGCGACCCTGGGGGACCGAACCATCACGCTCGAAGGCGGCGCCTATTATGGGGCGGCGGCCGAACGGATCGCGTCGCTGCTTCACACGGCGGCGGGCCTGCCCGCAGGCTGGACCATGGGCGGCAAGGTCGGCACGGCGCCTGTCGGGCCGCAGTTGCCCGCCCGGGAATGCTCCCAGCTCATCGCGACGGCGCTGGCCGAGGGGGTGGTCTACTTCGAGACAGGCAAGGCCAGCCTGGACGCGGACGCGGCCGGCCTCCTGGACGCCATCGCGGGGACCGCCCTGCGCTGCCCCGAGGCCGCCTTCACGATCTCAGGGCACACGGATTCGACCGGTTCGCCCGAGGCGAACATGGAGCTTTCCCGGCGGCGCGCCGAAGCGGTTGCGGCGTGGCTGGCAGAGGCCGGCGTGAACCGCGCGCGCCTCTCGGCCGCCGGCTTTGGAGAAGAGCGCCCCGTCGCCTCCAACGACACGGAGGAAGGCCGGGCTAAGAACCGCCGCATCGACATCGAAGTCCGCGAGCCGTGAGGTGTTGAGATGACCTACCTTCTCGTGACCCTCTGGCTGCCCTGCCTCCTGGCCGTCTTGCTCGGCGCCGTGGTGGGGCTCGCAACGTTCGGCCTCGGCCCGGCCGGCTTCTGGCAGGGCTGGATGAAGCCCGCGGCCGTGCTGTTCGCCATCGGCCTGTTCGCCGCGGCGACGCAACTGCTGAACGGCCGGCTCGGGCTCGCGCTCGACGTCGCCCTCCTGCTGTTTGGCCTCTACATCCTTGGCTGCCTGCTGGGCGCCCTCCTGCGATGGGCGCTCAGGCCGGCGACGCAAGCGGAACCGGCCCTCGCCGGCATGCCGCAGGCGTCCCAGGCGGCGTTGGTGGGGACGCAGCCTGCTGCGCCCGCGCCAGCGGTCAGCCCCGAAGAGGCCCAGCGCGAGGGCGTCGTTGCGCCCGCCGTTGTCCTGCCCGCCCCGGCCACGGACGCCATGCCGGAGTCCATGGACGTCGGCCCTGGCGACGCGGCGCACGCCGCTCCTCGCCTTGACGACAAGCCCGCCGGCTTGACTGGCCCCCGCGACGGCAAGATGGACGATCTCAAGCGGATCCGCGGCATCGGGCGGCAAAACGAGGCCAAGCTGCACGAGCTTGGCGTCTGGCACTTCGACCAGATCGCGGCGTGGACGCCGGCCCATGCCGCGTGGGTCGGGCATTTCCTCGCCTTCCCGGGGCGCATCGAACGCGAAGACTGGGTGGGGCAGGCCAAGGTTCTGGCGTCCGGCGGAATGACCGCGTTCGCCGAGAGGGTGGACCGGGGCGAAGTCCCGACATCGAGCAACGAGGAGTGACGCCTCGCGGTGAGCCGCCGCGCTCGCGCCATCATCCGGTTGGCTCCTGTTAACCAATCCCCATCACGATGGCGGAACCTTTTGCGAGTGCGCGTCATGTTCCGCCGTCCGCCGTTCTCCCCCTCGGCCCTGGCCCTTGCGGCCGCGCTTTGCGTCCCTCTCCCGGCTTCCGCCCAGACCTTCGCTCCTGCTCCGGCGGCCGCCCCCGCGGCGCGGCCGCTCACGGTGGCGCCTCCCGCGACCGTCATGTCCGAGCCGCTCGCGCCGCCCACGCCTGCTCCCAGCCAGGGCGCCGCGCAGCCCGCGGCGCAGGCGGCCGCGCCCGCCGCGCTTCCGACCGCTTCGGCCGCTCCGCCTGCGGCGGCGCCGTTGTCGTCTGTCCCGGCGGCTCCGGCGCCGGCGACTGCTCCGCCCGCCTCCGGGCAACCCGCGCCCGGGCAGCCCGTCCTCGCCCTGCCGGCCAAGCCGAAGCCCCCGGCGCCGGCGCCCGAGGTGAAGATCTCGCAGGATCCGAGCCCGAGCTACCACCCCGACAGCGTCGCCATGATCCTGGCGGCGGCCAAGGCCTATGGGGAGGCCGCCGCCCGCGGCGGCTGGGCGCCCGTGCCGGAGGGCGGGCCGCTCATCAAATTCGGGGTGAAGGACCCGATCGTGGCGCAGATCCGGACCCGTCTGGTCGCCACCAGCGACCTCGCCGACGACAACGGCTCCGACCGGTACGACCGGGAGATGCTGAACGCAGTGCGCCGGTTCCAGGCCCGGCATGGGTTGCCCGAAAGCGGCGTGATCGGCCCCGCCACGGTCAAGGCCATGAACGTGCCCGCGGAGGAGCGCCAGCGGCAGCTGCTGCTGTCCGCGCAGCGGCTGCAGAGCGCCAACTTCGCCTTCGGCCCGCGCTACATCGCGGTGAACATCCCGTCGGCCGCCGTGGAGGCGGTGGAGAACGGCGTCGTGGCGCGACGCTACGTGGCGGTGGCGGGCGACCCCGAGCACCACTCGCCCACCGTCGAAGCCAAGGTGGGGGCGGTCAACTTCCACCCGACCTGGACCGTGCCGGTGTCCATCATCCGCCGGGAGATCATCCCGAAGATGCGCAAGGACGCCACCTATCTGGCCAAGCAAAACATCCGCATCCTGAACGCCGCCGGGCAGGAGGTGGACCCGGCCCAGGTCGACTGGAGCAACGAGAGCGCGGTCAACTACACGCTGCGTCAGGACTCCGGCGCGTCGAACTCGCTTGGCATCGTGCGCATCGCCATGCCGAACCAGCATGCCGTCTACATGCACGACACGCCGTCGAAGCGCTTCTTCGGCCAGGATTTCCGGTTCCTGTCCCACGGCTGCGTGCGGGTCTCCGGCGTGCTCGACCTCGTCACCTGGCTGCTCGCCCCGCAGGGATGGACGCGCGAGCAGGTGGACGCGATGGTCGCCTCCGGCGAGCGCAAGGACGTCAAGCTGCCGCAGTCGGTCCCGGTCGCCTGGGTGTACATGACCGGCTTCGTGGCGGCCGACGGCGCGGTGAACTTCCGCGAGGACGTCTACGGCCTGGACAAACCGGCCGCCACCGACCCGGTCGCGACCGCCAGCGTCGTGCGCCGGGAGGCCTCGCGCGGCCAGGCGCAGCGCTGAGGATGCCCCTCCAGAACCGCGTCCTGCCGGACGGCTCCATCGTGGCCGACCCCAGCCGCGGGACGCTGATGGGCAACCGCGGCGGGCGCATCCACGACCCGGCCACGAGGACGCTCGGGCGCAGCCGCTGGACGTCGCAGGCCTGGATCTGCTGCGAGCTCGCCTTCAAGGACCGCCTGAGGCCCGTGTTCGGCTCGGGCTACACGGAGCTGTTCTTCTGCGACGAGGTGACGGCCCTGGCGGCCGGCCACCGCCCCTGCGTCGAATGCCGCCGCAAGGACGCGCACGCCTACCGTGACGCGGCCGTGCGAGGGCTCGGCCTGGGCGAGACGCCCCTGTTCCCCTTGCTTGACCGGCGCCTCCACGCGGAGCGTCTGGACGGCCGCGCCAAGCGCATCCACGCGCTCGCGGCCGAGGCCCTGCCGGATGGCGCCATGCTGCGCGACCGCGCCGGCCGCTTCCTGGCCCTGACAGGCGATCGTGCGCTGGTCTGGTCGCCGGCGGGCTATGTCGGCGCGGAGCCGCGACCATCGGGAAACGTCGACGTGCTCACGCCGCCGACCACCCTGGCCGCGCTCGGCGCCAATTTCCGGCCACGCTGGCACCCAAGCGCGGCTGCGCTCTAGCGCCGAACGCGGATGGGCGCCGCCGCGGCTTCTGGCAGCGGCGGCGCAATGCTAGCCTCGGGCCAAAGCCAGGAGACGCCCGATGCATTTCGCCTTCACCGACGAGGAAGAGATGATCCGCGCCACCGCCGAGCGGCTGGCGGCGGAGCGCCTCGCCCCCTTGGCCGCCCGGCTCGACCGCGGCGAGGGCCGGGCCGAGATGCTGGCGAACCTCAGGCTCCTGGCCGAGAACGGCTTCATGGGCCTGAACGTGCGGCCCGAATACGGCGGGACTGGCGCCGGCACGGTGGCCTTCGCGCTCAGCATCGAGGCGCTGGGCTACGCCTGCGCGTCCACCGCCGTCGGGGTCTCCGTCACCAACATGGTGGGCGAGGTGATCCAGGCGGTCGGCAGCGAGGAACAGAAGCGGCTGCACCTCCCCCGGCTCGCGGACGGGACCTACCCGGCCGGCGCGTTCTGCCTCACCGAGAGCGGCGCGGGGTCGGACCCCGCCGGCATGCGGACGCGGGCGCGCCGGGACGGGGACGGTTACGTGCTCGACGGCCAGAAGATCTACATCACGTCGGCCGAATACACCGGCGTCTTTGTGGTCTGGGCGGTGACGGACCCGGACCGTCCCAAGGGGAAGGGCATCTCGTGCTTCCTGATCGAGGCCGGAACGCCGGGTCTCGTCGTCGGCAAGGCCGAGGAAAAAATGGGCCAGCACGGCTCGGCGACGAACACCGTCACCTTCGAGAACTGCCGCGTGCCCTCCTCCGCCCTCATGGGCCGGGAGAACGACGGCTTCCGAATCGCCGTCGGCGAACTCGCCGGCGGGCGGATCGGCGTGGCGGCCCTGTCGCTCGGCATCGCCCGGGCGGCCATGGACGCCGCGAAGGCCTATGCGCGAGACCGGCGCCAGTTCGGGCAATCCATCAGCGAGTTCCAGGGCGTCCAGTGGATGATCGCCGATCGCGAGGTGGACCTCGAGGCGGCCCGGCTGCTGATCCTGAGCGCGGCCGCCAAGAAGGACCGTGGCGAGCCCTTCGGCAAGGAGGCCTCCATGGCGAAGCTCTTCGCCTCGGAAGCCGCGCACCGCGCCACCGACACTGCCATCCAGTTGCATGGGGGGGCCGGCTACATCCGCGACTACCCGGTCGAGCGCCTGGCGCGGGACGCGCGCATCACGCGGATCTATGAAGGCACTTCGGAGGTCCAGCGCCTCATCATCGCGCGAGAGACCCTGCGGAACCTCTAAGCCGCCAGAGTTGCTGCGCTGCACAGATCGCGCCGCATTGCGATAGCTCAGCGCCGGAGGCCAGAGTTTGGACGTATCGAAGGGGTAAAGCGGCGCGAGTCTGGACGCGCCAGCATTCGCGAGGGCCCATGAGCACCTATCGGCTTGAGAACCTGTTCGCGCCGCGTTCCGTGGCCCTCGTCGGGGCGAGCCCGCGGGAAGGCTCGCTGGGCCGGGCCGTCCTCAAGAACCTGCGCGACGCCGGCTTCCCGGGGCCGCTGCACCTCGTGAACCCCAAATACGCGGAGATCGACGGGGTCGCGACCGCGCCGTCGCTCTCGGCCCTGCCCGCCCCGCCCGACGTCGTGGTGATCGCCGCCCCGAAAGATTCGGTCCCGGACCTGATCGACGAAGCGGGCAGACTCGGCGTCTGCGCGGCCGTGGTGATCACGGCGGGGTTCGACCGGGGGCCGGGCTCGGCCGAAGAGCGCATCGCGGCCTCCGCCCGCAAGAGCGGGCTGCGCATCGTCGGTCCGAACTGCCTGGGCGTGATCGCCCCCGGGGCCAAATTCGACGCCAGCTTCGCGGCGCGGCCGGCGCTCAAGGGGGATCTCGCGCTCATCTCGCAGTCCGGCGCCATCGCGGCGGCGCTCATCGAGTGGGCGGGCAACCACGGCGTCGGCTTCTCCGGCGTGGTTTCGCTCGGCGACAAGCTCGACGTCGATTTCGGCGACTGCCTCGACTACTTCGCGCAGGACCGCTCGACCCGCGCCATCCTGCTCTACGTCGAATCCATCAACGACGCGCGCAAGTTCATGTCGGCCGCCCGCGCCGCCGCCCGCACCAAGCCGGTGGTGGTGGTGAAGTCGGGCCGCCACAAGGCCGGGGCCCAGGCGGCGCGCACGCACACCGGCGCTCTGGCCGGGTCGGACGCCGTCTACGAGGCCGCCTTCCGGCGGGCGGGCCTGCTGCGCGTGTACGACCTGGACGAGCTCTTCGCCGCAGTCGAGACGCTGTCTCGTGTCGCGCCGTTCAAGGGCGACCGGATCGGCATCCTGACCAACGGCGGCGGCCTCGGCGTGCTCGCGGTGGACCGGATCACGGACCTGGGCAACCAGCTCGCCACCCTCACCCCAGGGACCCTGGATTCGCTCGGACAGGCGTTGCCGGCCGGATGGTCGCACGGCAACCCGGTGGACATCATCGGCGACGCCAATGCGGAGCGCTACGCCCGCGCGCTCGAGATCATGCTGAAGGACGACGGCACGGACGCCGTTCTGGTGATGAACTGCCCGACCGCGCTCGTCTCCAGCAAGGAGGCGGCCCAGGCGGTCGCCAATGTCGTCAAGGCGCATCGCGCGTCCAGCTACAAGCCGAAGCCGGTGTTCGCGGTGTGGCTGGGCGACGCGGCGGAGTCCAACGAGATCTTCGAGAAGGCGCGCATCCCCAACTACGCCAGCGAGGCGGAGGCCGTGCAGGGCATCTCCCACCTGATCGCCTACCGCAAGGCGCAGGACCTCATCATGGAAATGCCGCCAAGCCTGCCGGAGGAGTTCTCGCCGGACGTGGAGACAGCCCGGCGGCTCGTGCGCGAGGGCCTGGAGAAGGGCGAGCGCTGGCTCGACCCGGTGGCGGTCACCGGCGTGCTGGAGGCCTACCAGATCCCGGTCGCGCCAGTGCGCCGGGCCCGGACGCCGGAGGAAGCAGCGGAGATCGGCGCCGCCTTCATCGCCCAGGGCTCGGCCGTGGCGGTCAAGATCCTGTCCCAGCAGATCACGCACAAGTCGGACGTCGGCGGCGTGGTGCTGAACCTGTCCACGCCCAGGGCGGTCGAGGACGCGGCGCGGGCCATGCTGGCGCATGTCGCCGAGGTGCGGCCCGACGCGGTGTTGGACGGCGTGACCGTGCAGCCGACCATCTTCCGGCCGCGCGGCCGCGAGTTGATCGCCGGCCTGGCCGACGATCCGACCTTCGGGCCCGTGGTGGTGTTCGGCCGCGGGGGCACGGCGGTGGAGGTCATCAACGATAAGTCGCTGGCCTTGCCGCCCCTGGACATGACGCTGGCGCAAACCCTGATCGCCCGCACGCGCGTGTACCGGCTGCTGAGCGGCTATCGCGACGTTCCGCCCGCCGACATCGATGCTGTCGCCCTCACGCTGGTGAAGCTGGCGCAGCTCTCTGCGGACGTGCCCGAGATCCGCGAACTCGACCTCAATCCGCTCATCGCGGACGAGAGCGGCTGCATCGCGCTGGACGCCCGGATCGGCATCGAGGCCGTGCCGGCCTCCGAGCGGCGCGCCAAAATGAACCCGCGCTTCGCCATCAAGCCCTATCCGACGGAGTGGGAGCGCGAGATGACGCTGAAGGGCGGCTTGCAGGTGCTGGTCCGTCCGGTGCGGCCCGAGGACGAGCCGCTCTATGTCGAGTTCTTCAAGAAGGTGACGCCGGAGGACCTCCGGCTGCGCTTCTTCGCCAAGGTGAAGGACTTCAGCCACGCCTTCATCGCCAGGCTCACGCAGCTCGACTATTCGCGCGCCATCGCGTTCGCGGCCCTCGACAAGGAGACCGGCGAGCTCCTGGGCGTGGTGCGACTCCACGCCGACGCCAACCACGACACGGGCGAATACGCCATCCTGCTGCGCAGCGACCTCAAGGGGCGCGGGCTCGGCTGGGCCCTCATGCGCCTGATGATCGACTACGCGAAGGCGGACGGCCTGAAGACCGTGCACGGCCAGATCCTGCGCGAGAACACCACCATGCTCGCCATGTGCGAGGCGCTCGGCTTCGAAGCGCACGCGGACCCCGACGACCGCGACATCAAGAACGTGGTGCTGAAACTCGACCAGATCCAGGCGCAGGCGGCGGAGTAGGCCGGGCGGTATCCCCTCTCCCGCCGCGCACGGGAGGGAGGCATATCGAGCCTCACTCCGACAGCACGCGCGTGGTCGGGAAGGTGACTTCCACCAGGGTGCCCGAGTCCTTGGCCGAGCGGATCGTCAGCGAGGCGCGGTTGGCTTCCACCAGGGCCTTGGTGAGCGGCAGGCCCAGGCCCGTGCCGCCGCGGGCCGAGCCGGCGACCTGGCGGAAGGGCTCGAGCGCCGTCTCGATCTCCTTCTCGGTCATGCCGATGCCGGTGTCGCGGACGCGCAGGGCCACCTCGCCCCGGTCCGTGAACGCCGTCGAGACGATCACCTGGCCGCCGGGATCGGTGAACTTCACCGCGTTGGAGAGGATGTTCAGCACGATCTGCCGCAGCGAGCGCTCGTCCGCCACGACGCGGGGCAGCCGCTGGCTGAGGCTGGTGCGAAGCACCACCCGGGCGGCGCTGGCCTGGGGCTGCAACATGGCCACCGAGCGGCTCACGATCTCGTTCGCGTCCACGCTGACGAAGTTCAGGTCGAACTTGCCGGCCTCGATCTTGGACAGGTCCAGCAGATCGTTGATCAGGCTGATGACGTGCCCGCCGGAGGCGTGGATGTCGCGCAGGTATTCCAGGTAGCGCTCGTTGCCGATGGGGCCGAAGCGCTCCTCGATCATCACCTCGGCGAAGCCGATGATGGCCGACAGCGGCGTGCGCACCTCGTGGCTGATCTTGGCCAGGAAGTCGGATTTCTGGGCGCTGGCCTGCTCGGCCGCCTGCTTGGCCTCCAGAAGGTCGCCTTCGGCCTTCTTCCAGGGCGTGATGTCGCGCAGCACCGCGCAGAACTTGCGCTCCGGCGCTTCGCTGATGGCGCCCAGCGTCATGAACAGCGGGATGCGGCCGCCCTGGCGGACGCGGCCGACGACCTCGCGGCCGTCGTTGAGCACGCTGGCGACGCCGTTGGCCTTCAGGCCCTCCAGGTAGTCCAGCGCGAGGGCGTGGCTGTCCGGCGCGAAGAGCGTGATGAAGGTTTCGCCCGCGACCTCGTTCTGGTCGTAGCCGAACAGGGCCTCCGCCGCCTTGTTGAGCGACAGGATACGGCCGGCCTCATCGAGCACGATCACGCCGTCCGTGGCCGTATCCAGGATGGCGCGGAGTTCCCTGACGTCCGCCGTGCGGCGGCGCAGGTCGAGCTCGACGGCCTTCAGCTTGGGCAGCGTCTCCGCGTCCACGGCGCGGCGGAAGGACATGAGGGTGGCGGGGAGTTCGTCCCACAGGATCGCCTGCAGGCGCGCGTCCACCGCGATCGTCTCGCCATCGCGGGCCGTCAGCATCACGGTGGAGCCTTCGGCGCCGGGCGAGAGGCTCTCGGCGGCGCGTCCGTTGAACAGGCCCTCCAGGCCGCTCTCCCGGTGAAACGCGTCGATATCCTCGTAGCCGAGCAGATCCAGCAGCGTCCGGTTCATGGCGATCGGCACGTCGCCGCGGCTGACCATGACGCCGATGGGGAGGCGGTCGAAGATCAGCTCCGCATGGCGGGCCAGTTCGGACACGGGAGCCTGGGCCGGCTGCTCCGCAGCGGGCGCTGCGGGCTGGGGCTCCGGGGGAAGCTGGGCTGTGGCCGCTGGCGCGGGGGCAAGACCCTCGGGCGCTGGCGCGGGGTAGGACTCAGGCTCGGGCAGGCGTTCCTGGAGCGGGTCATGCCCCGGCGATGCAGGTTCCGCGGGAGGGGCCTCCGCCGCCTCTGGGGCGACCCGCTCTTCGGGCGGCTGGCCAGGGCCGGTTTCTGCGCCCTCGGCAAAGGCTTCCAGTTCCTCCCCTTCCACGCGCGCTCCCAGAGCCCGCGCGATTTCGCGGAAAGCATGGCGCTCGCTTCGGCTCAGGCCGGTCGGGCCAGCCGCGCCAGATGCGGCGTCCGGGGCGGCGCTGCGCAGCGGCACGACCTTGCCGATGGGCTCCGCCGGGCTGGAAGGCTGGGCGGACTGGGTGCGCGGGGGCTCTCCGTTGGGCGCCTCTGCGGTTTCGGCGAGAGCCCCGGGGATCCGGGATGCGTCGGGCTCGGCCAGGGCGCCGTCGAGCGTCGCCGCCGCGTCGCGCGACACAGGCCCGGACTGGACCTCGCTCGCCTCCGGAGCGCGCGCCTCGGAGGGCTGGGCCGCCAAAGCGGCGGACGGCTCCTGGGCAGCGGTCAGGCTGATGATGTCGCGCGCGGGCGGGGCCGTCCTTGGCGGGAACGGCGGCTCCGAAACAGGCGCGGCCTCGTCCTCGGCCTGTTCGGCTTCCTCGCGTCTTGACTCCGCTTCCACCGTGGCGGACGGCGCGGCCGGCAGCGGCACGAGCTCGTCCAGGTGGATGACGCCGAAGCCGCGATACCCGGTGAACGCGCGCCCGCGGTCGAAGGTCGGCACCCCGGACAGGGACACGGCGACGCCGCCCGCGGCGCCCTGCACCGGCCAGGTCAGGTCCACGCCCGTGAAGGTCTGACGCGCCAACAGCGCGGCCGCCAGGGCGCCCTCCCGGGCCTGGACGCCGCGCGCGGCGAGGGCGCCCATGTCCTCCCCGCACGCCGGCGTGTTTTCCGGCCCCACCGCGCGGGTGAAGTCTTCGGAGATGTCTTCCAGGCGCCCGTGCGGGTCCGAGCGCCAGGTGAAGCGGGCGAGCGGGCGTCCGCCGAATCGCGCGCGCAGCGCGGGCGCGTCCACGGCGGCCGGCGGCTGCGCGTCGGGGGCGCGTGCGAAGGCGGGCGGCGGCTCGGGGGCGC
>NZ_PVZS01000011.1 GCF_003004785.1 Alsobacter soli | reverse complement strand
GCCGCGGGAGCGGGAGCCGCAGGGGCGGGAGCCGCCGGACGGGGAGCCGGCGCAGCCGGGCGCGGGGCGGCAGCCGCGGGGGCCGCCGGCGCGGCCTCCGGCTTCGGATGCTCGCCCGGACCAATGATGCGACGCTTCACCTTCTCCACGACCACGGCCTTCGAGCGGCCATGCGAGAAGCTTTGCCGTACGACACCCTGCTCGACCGGGCGCTTCAGGCTCAACGTCTTGCCGGGGACGTGGAGCGTCTTGTCGCCGCTGTTCTTCGTATCAGTCATTCCGCTCTTGTTCCTGCGGTTCTCGGGTCGTCGTATCGGCTGCCGCCAATGCCATGTGCGTGGGGTCCGCGGGGACCTGCCCGTCGGGCAAGCCGGCGCGGTAACGCTCCAAGGCCCGACAGCGCGCAAGACATGCGCGGGCTGCGGGCCCTTCGAGGAGCGCTGCATGTATCACATGTGACCGTCCCAATGCCAAACCCAATTCGGAAGAATCGAGCGCCGCCACGACGGGAATCGCATCGGCTCTCTCGCCGTAGCGTCGCCGCAACGCCTGCCCGATCTTCCTGACCCCGTCCGCGGCTGCGTCCGTGGCCTGGAGGATCCCCGCCACGCCCTGCGCGATGGCGGCCTCCACCTTCGAAAACCCTGCGACGACTTGCCCGGCCTTGTTCGCCATGCTCAGCGAATCCCGGGCGTCGCGCTCCAGCAGCCGCTCGATGTCGTCGGCGAGCGTCGCCGGGACCTTCACGGACGCCTTGAGGCTGCGCGCGAATGCCTTCTTGCGCGCGGCCTCCTCGACCGCCTGCCGCGACGCCGTGACCCAGACGCCGCGACCGGGCAGCTTGCGCTTCAGGTCGGGGACGAGCTGGTCGTCGGGACCGACCACGAAGCGGATCAGCTCGTCAGGAGGGCGAACCGTCCGGGTGGCGACGCAGGTCCGCTCGGGACCCTCCTGCTCCGCCTGAGACCGCCTGTTCGCCACGCCTGTTCGCCTCTCCGTATCCGTTCAGGACGGCGGGGCGTCAGGCCTCCGCCGCCTCCTCGTGCTGCTCGCCCTCGGCTTCCGCCGCAGGCTCGATCCAGCCCGCCTTGACGCGCGCGGCCATGATCATGGCCTCGGCCTCCTCGCGGGAGATCTCCATGCCGTCCAGGAAGCCGGCGTGGCGGGTGGTCTCGCCCCCCTTGCGCTCGGTCCAGCCGACGAGGTCGTCGGTGGCGCAGCCCGCGAGGTCCTCGACGGTCTTCACGTCGTTTTCGCCGAACTTCACCATCATGGCGGTGGTGACGCCCTCGACCTCCTTCAGGTCGTCGGCGACGCCGAGCTCCTTGCGGCGCTCGTCCTGCTCGGCCTCGATCCGGGCCAGGTAGTCGCGGGCCCGGTTCTGGATCTCTTCCGCCGTGTCCTCGTCGAAGCCCTCGATGGAGGCGAGCTCCGAGACGTCCACGTAGGCCAGCTCCTCCACGGAGCGGAAGCCCTCGGAGGCGAGCAGCTGGCCCACCACCTCGTCGACGTCCAGCGCCTCCATGAAGATGGAGGTGCGGGACACGAATTCCTTCTGGCGGCGCTCGGATTCCTCGGCCTCGGTCAGGATGTCGATATCCCAGCCGGTCAGCTGCGAGGCGAGGCGCACGTTCTGGCCGCGCCGTCCGATCGCAAGAGATAGTTGGTCATCCGGGACCACGACTTCAATACGCTCGGCGTCCTCGTCGAGCACCACCTTCGCGACTTCGGCCGGCTGGAGGGCGTTGACGATGAAGGTGGCCACGTCTGGCGACCACGGGATGATGTCGATCTTCTCGCCCTGGAGCTCGCCCACCACCGCCTGGACGCGCGAGCCGCGCATGCCCACGCAGGCGCCGACGGGATCGATGGAGCTGTCGCGGGAGATCACGGCGATCTTGGCGCGGGAGCCGGGGTCGCGGGCGACCGCCTTCACCTCGATGATGCCGTCGTAGATCTCCGGCACCTCCTGGGCGAAGAGCTTCGCCATGAACTGCGGGTGGGTGCGCGACAGGAAGATCTGCGGGCCGCGCTGCTCGCGGCGCACGTCGTACACATAGGCGCGGATGCGGTCGCCGGGGCGGAACACCTCGCGCGGGATCAGCTCGTCGCGGCGCACGATGCCCTCGCCGCGGCCGAGGTCCACGATGACGTTGCCGTATTCGGCGCGCTTCACGACGCCGTTCACGATCTCGCCGATGCGGTCCTTGAACTCCTCGTACTGCCGGTCGCGCTCGGCCTCGCGCACCTTCTGCACGATGACCTGCTTGGCCGACTGGGCGGCGATGCGGCCGAAATCGAAGGGCGGCAGGGTGTCGGCGATCGTGTCGCCCACCTGGGCGGCCGGGTTGAAGCGCTGCGCGTCCTGCAGGGCGATCTCGGTGGCCGGGTTCTCGACGGCGTCGACGACGTGGAGGTAGCGCGACAGGCGCAGCTCGCCGGTGCGCGGGTTGATGTCCGCGTGAATCTCCGTCTCCGCGCCGTAGCGGGAGCGCGCGGCCTTGGCGATGGCGTCCTCCATGGCGGCGAGGACGATCTGGCGGTCGATGACCTTCTCGCGGGCGACCGCGTCGGCGATCTGCAAGAGCTCGAGCCTGTTGGCGCTGACGGCCATGGGTGTCACTCCTTCACGGGCCGGCTGACGCCCGGCCTGGACTGGGAATTGGGCTTCTTCTTCGGGGATGCCTTCGGGCCGGGTCCGGCCTTTTTCGGCTTGGCCTTGGGGCCGCGATACGGCGAATGGGGCGGCGGGACGGGCGCGATCTCCTCCCCTGCCTCCATCTCGTCGGGCGGGATGACGTCGTCGTCCTCGCCCTCGTCGTCGAGGCTCTCGCCCCTGAGCGCGGCCTTGCCGCGGCGCAGCGACTCGCGGATGAGCTCGTCGGTGAGCACGAGGCGCGCCTCGCCGATGTCGCCGAGCGGGAGGCGGACGCGGGGCTCCTCGCCTTCCTTCAGCTCGGTCTTCTCGATGACGGCATGGCCTTCCTCGGAGCCCACGATGACGCCGCGGAAGCGCTTGCGGCCGTCGTGCGCGACCTGCATCTCGATCTTCACGATGTGCCCGGCCCAGCGGTCGAAATCGGTGGCGCGGACCAGCGGGCGGTCGATGCCCGGCGACGAGATCTCGAGGTGGTAGGCGCGGTCGAGCGGGTCGTCCACGTCCAGCGCCGGCGAGATGGCGCGGCTCGCGGCCTCGCAATCGTCGACCGTGAAGGTTCCGTCGGGACGCTCGGCCATAATCTGGACCGTGCAGCCGTTCTGGCCCGAGATCTTCACCCGCACGAGGCGAAAGCCGAGGTCGTGCAGCACGGGGGCGACGATGGCGCCGACGCGGGCGGCGACGCCGGTCTCCTGGATCAGTCTGGGTTCGTCGAGTTCCGACACGCAGGTCCCCGCAAAGGCCTAAGCAAAAAAGAGCGGGTCCCGCGGGCCCCACTCTCACAAGACGATCAGACGACCGTGATGCGACGTTGTTGGATGGCGCGCACTATACGCATCTGCGGCCCCGATGCAAGAAACTTCGCGCCCGACGACGCCGAGACAGAGCTTTGTCCGGATTCCTCCGGATCACCCAGCGAGCGAAAGCGAAGCCGCAAGATACTTTTTGGTGAGGTTCTTGAGCCATATTCCCGGCATTGGTGCAGGGGCTCATTTATGCAACCGCTCAAATCCGTTGTGACCGAGGTGGAGGCCGCAATCGCCAGCGGTCAGGACGGCAAGCGCGTCGATACGCTGCGCCGGATCACCAATCTGTTTGTGGAGCAGTCGCCCCAGCTCAACGAGGACCATGTGGCCGTGTTCGACGAGGTGATCGTCCGGCTGGCCCACGAGATTGAGTTCCGGGCCCGGGTGGACCTGGCCGAACGCCTCGCCGACGTCGCCAATGCGCCGGTCAAGACGGTGCGCAACCTCGCGTTCGACGAAAACGCCGCCGTGGCGGCCCCGGTCCTGGAGCGCTCGACCCGCCTCGCCGACGAGGACCTCGTGGAGATCGCGCGGCAGCGCGGGCAGGATCACCTCATGGCCATTTCGGGCCGGCGGCACCTTCCCGAGAGCGTGACTGACGTGCTGGTCGTCCGGGGCGATGAGCGCGTCGTCCGCAAGGTCGCCACCAACGACACGGCCAAATTCTCCGAGCATGGCTTCTCGACCATGGTGAAGCGGGCGGCGGAAGACGCCGAGCTCCAGGATATCCTGCACGGCCGCGGCGACCTGCCCGCGCATCACACGACGGCGCTGATCGCCGCCGCCAAGGAGCGGGCCCGGGCCGAGATCCTCAGTTCCATGAAGGGCCGGGACGACCTGGTGGCCGACGCGCTGGACGCCGGCGCGGACGCGGTCATGAACGCCACCGGCCCCATGATCCTGCTGTCCGACCTCGAGGCCGCCGAACCGCGGGTGACCGCGATCGAGATGCGCGGCGCGCTGACGGAGGACGAGATCGTCCGCATGCTGAAGGCCGACAAGCTGGCCGACGCGCTGGTGGGCTTGGCCCACGTGGCGAAGATGTCGTCCGAGATGGTGGCCAACGCCTTCAGCGCCCCTCACTTCGACCCCCTGCTCTTCATCGTGAGGGGCGTCAGGTTCAGCTGGCCCACCTTCAAGGCCTTCCTGCTGGCCAAGGCGGGCAAGACCGCGCCCCAGAGCCTGCTCAAGAGCGCCTTCGCGAGCTACGAGAGCCTGAGCATCCCGACCGCCCAGCGCGTGATGCGGTTCGTGGCGGCGCGCCAGAAAGTCACGCAGACTTAACGAGTCGTTAGCGCGACCCGCCTCCTTTCATCGATCGCGTTGAAATTCTCCTGAGGCCTATCGCTTAGGTTGTTGCTTGAAGGAGCGACACCATGGCGATCCCCATTCCGCACGACATCGCCTCGAACCTGGCGTCCGCCGGGCCCGAGAAGCGGCTGCAAACGCTCCGCAGCGTCACGGACCTGTTCCTGAAGCAGGCGGACGGCCTCGTCGAGGAGCAGGTGGCGCTGTTCGACCAGGTGATCCTGTTCCTGGCCCAGCGCATCGAGATCTACGCCCGCGCGGAACTCGCCGAGCGGCTGGCGGACGTGCCGAACGCTCCGCCGGAAACCATCCTGAAGCTCGCCTCCGACGACATCCAGGTGGCCCGGCCCATCCTGGAGCGGTCGCCCCGGCTCTCCGACGGCGACCTGGTCTCGATCGCGCTGGCCTTCGGGCGCGACCACATGATCGCCATCGGAACCCGGCCCGAGATCGGCGAGACCGTCACCGACGCGCTGGCGATCCACGGCGACGCGGCCGTGGCCTGCGCGGTGTCGCGCAACGCGACGGCGCGCATCTCCGCCACCGGCTTCGGGCGGCTGATGGCGCTCGCGGCCCGCGACGACGAGCTTCAGCTGGCCCTCGGCGAACGGGAGGACCTGCCCCAGGAGCACCTGGAGTCCCTCATCGGCATGGCCAAGGACATGGTCCGGGCCCGGCTCTGCGCCGTGGCCGACAGCCGGCTCGCGGGCCTCGTGGCCGCGGCCATCGACAAGGGAGCGTCGCGCTTCACCGAAAGCGGCGCCCTCGCCCGCCGGGCCGAGGCGCGGGATATCGAGGAGGTCACGCTGCGCTTCCAGCGCGGGGAACTGACCGAGGGCGACGTCGTGGCCTACGCGCGCGATGGCCGGCGAGGCCAGGCGCTGGCGGCGCTGGCGCTGCTGGCCCAGCTCCCGCGCGCCATCGCTGACCGGGTGTTCGTGGATCCCGACGAGGACCTCCTGCTCATCGTGTGCAAGGCGGTCGGGTTCAGCTGGCGGACGGTCCACGCCCTGCAGCGGTTCCGGCTGGCGCCGAGCCACAAGCCGTACGACCCGGAGCGACTCCAGGACAGCTACGAGCGCCTCAATCCCACGACGGCCGGCCGTGTGATCCGGTTCCTCCACGCGCGCGACGCCCATGGCGCGCTTTCGGTGGTGCAGTAGACAGGGTCAGAGGCGGCGGATGCGCAGGTAGCTGGGCGTCCGCCCTTCGCGCAGGGCCTTCGCCTCATAGCGGGTGCCCGGCCAGCCCGGATACGGCGTCCGCCAGTCCGCGGCGCTTGAGGCCTCCCAGACGAAGTCCGGCGACCGCAGCACGCGGGCGAGCACCCAGCCGACATAGTGGTCAATGTCGCTCGCGAACCAGAACGAACCGCCGGGCCTGACGATGCGCGCCAGGCGCGCCAGCATGGCGTCCGACACGAAGCGGCGCTTGTGATGGCGGCGCTTGGGCCAGGGATCGGGATAGAGCTGGATCACCCGGTCCACCGACGCCTCGGGGAGCGCTTCGATCACCTGCAGGGCGTCGCCGTCGTAAAGGCGGATGTTGTCCAGCTTCTCGGCGTCGACCGCAGCCAGCAGCTTGGCCATGCCGTTCACGAACGGCTCGCAGCCGATGAAGCCGACGTCCGGGTTCTCGCGGGAGCGGGCGAGCAGGTGCTCGCCGCCGCCGAACCCGATCTCGAGCCAGAGCCCGCCGACGGGTCGTGGGAAGAGCTCCCGCGGCCGAGCCAGGTCCTGCTTGGGGTCGATCCGCAGGCGGGGCAGCAACGTCTCAAAGAGATCGGCCTGCCCGGCCCTCAGTTTCTTGCCTTTGCGGCGGCCGAAGAAGGCGCCGCGTTCGCCTGCGGCGCCCGACATGCCGCAGACCTCAGAGCAGCGAACGCAGCGGGTCCACGAGGTCCGTCCGCTCCCAGCTGAAGCCGCCGTCGGCCTCCGGGGCGCGGCCGAAGTGACCGTAGGACGAGGTGCGCGCGTAGATCGGGCGGTTCAGGCCGAGATGGGTGCGGATGCCCCGCGGGGTCAGGTCCATGACCTCCATGAGCGCCTTCTCGAGGCGCCCCTCGTCCACCTGGCCCGTGCCGTAGAGGTCCGCGTAGATCGACAGCGGACGGGCCACTCCGATGGCGTAGGACAGCTGGATGGTGCAGCGATCCGCCAGGCCGGCCGCCACCACGTTCTTGGCGAGGTAGCGGGCGGCGTAAGCCGCGGAGCGGTCCACCTTGGTCGAGTCCTTGCCCGAGAAGGCTCCACCGCCATGGGGAGCGGCGCCGCCATAGGTGTCGACGATGATCTTGCGGCCGGTGAGGCCGCAATCGCCATCCGGGCCGCCGATCACGAACTTGCCTGTGGGGTTCACATGCCAGACCGTGTCGGCGCTGATCCAGCCCCGCGGAAGCGCATCGCGAACGTAGGGCTCCACGATGGCGCGCACGTCATGGGACGACAGGTCGGCGTCGAGATGCTGGGTGGAGACCACGATCTCGGCGGCGCCGACCGGCTTGCCGTTCTCGTAGCGCACCGTGACCTGGCTCTTGGCGTCCGGGCCCAGCGCGGCGCTCTCGCCCGAGCGACGGGCCTGCGACAAGCGCGCCAGGATCTTGTGGGCGTAGTAGATCGGCGCCGGCATCAGCTCCGGCGTCTCGCGGCAGGCGTAGCCGAACATGATGCCCTGGTCGCCCGCGCCCTCGTCCTTGTTGCCGGCCGAGTCCACGCCCTGGGCGATGTCAGCCGACTGGGCGTGCAGGAGCACCTCCACCTGGGCGTTCTCCCAATGGAAGCCTTCCTGCTCGTAGCCGATGTCGCGGACCGCCAGGCGCGCGAGATGGGTGATGTAGTCGCGCGTGAGCGTGGCGGGGCCACGCGTCTCGCCGGCGATCACAAGGCGGTTGGTGGTCGCGAGCGTCTCGCACGCGACCCGAATATCCTTCGGATCCCAGCCCTGCTGCGGGCCCTCGCGGTAGAAGGCGTCGACGATCTCGTCGGAGATCCGGTCGCAAACCTTGTCCGGGTGGCCTTCCGAAACCGACTCGCTGGTGAACAGATAGCTCGAACGCGCCACGATGACCTCGCCACTGCTGGTCGGCGGCTGAGCCGCCCGTTTCATTTTTCCTGACAGCAGGCGTTCTTTAGGTCAAGCCGAATTGACGGACGCGTTCGTTACTCCGAACGATGGAGCCCGCTCGTGAGCGGGCCCGGCCAAAACGCCTACTCGGCGACGAGCGCTTGCGGCGCATCCATCTCCGCGAAGCTGGGCTCGGCGAGGATGGCCGATTCGTCCGTGCCGGCCAGCGACGACACGAGGTCGACGATGCGGCGCCTGATCTTGGCGTCCTTGATCCGCAGAAACGCGCGGTTCAGTTGCACACCCTCGTTGGTGGCCAGGAAGTCCGCCACATAGGTGGTGTCTGCAGCGTCCCGGAAACCGATGGGTTCGCTTTCCGGCTGGGGCGATCCCTCGAAGAAAAACTCCACCGGCATGCCGAGGATCTTCGAGATCTGCTGCAGGCGACTAGCGCCGATGCGGTTGGTGCCCTTCTCGTATTTCTGCACCTGCTGAAACGTCAGCCCGAGCGCTTCGCCGAGCTTTTCCTGGCTCATGCCGACCAGGACCCGACGCATGCGAACGCGGCTGCCTACGTGCTTGTCGATCGGATTGGGAGCCTTTTTCAAAGTCATGTCCTCCGAAACGGGGTCCGGCGGAAGCCCTGCGCGCAGGACCCGCAACCGAAGGCCGCGTCCCTGTCCCCCCAGTTGCGACGCGAATAGCGATTTGCAACCTGACGAGGCGACCCACGGTTGAGAGGACCGTAGTGCAACTTCGTGATTAATGTCAATTCCTTCGTAATCGAATGGTCAATGCAGTTAGCAAAAGCAATATGCATCCTGCCGCGGGCAGGTGGCCCATGCGGGAAAACACCGTCCCTTGCAAGGGCTTAGGAAGGGACGCGTCGAGCACGCCGTCGAGCCCGAGACCCAGGGAGCCAAGTACGCGCCCGTAGGGATCCACCACGGCGGAGACCCCGTCGTTGGCGGCGCGAATCAGCGGAAGCCCCTCCTCGATGGCCCGAAGCCGGGCCTGGGCCATGTGCTGGTAGGGTCCGGGCGTCACCCCGAACCAGGCGTCGTTGGTCAGGTTGAGGAGGACGCCCGGCGCGCCCTGGTCAGGCCTCGCCTCCCCAGGGAAGATCGCTTCGTAGCAGATGAGCGGGGCGACCGGCGGCAGGCCGGGGACAGCCAGCATCTTGCGGCGGGCGCCCGCCTCGAAGCCGCCCGGCGCATTCACGAACTGGCGCAGGCCCCAGGCGGTCAACAAGTCGTTGAAGGGCAGATACTCGCCGAAGGGAACGAGGTGCGCCTTGTCGGAGCTGTCGAGGATCAGGCCCTCGTCCGACACCACTTGGACGGAATTGAAGTAGTGGCGGCCACGCTCGCCCGGCAGCGGCTCGCCGGCGCGCACGGCCCCGGTCACCAGAACCGCGCCCTTGGGCAGGAGCTGGGCGATCTGGGCGAGGGCCGTCGGGTCGCGCGCGAGGAGGAACGGGAAGGCCGATTCGGGCCAGATCAGGTGCGTCACGCCCGCGATTCCGGGGTGATCCGGCGAGGTGGCCCGGTCGCTCAGGGTCAGGTAACGGGCCATGATGGCCTCGCGGTTCTCCGGCCTGAACTTGTCGTCCTGCGGGATGTTCGGCTGGACGATGCGCAGGCGGACATTGGGCTGGACGCCGGCGTGGCCCGTCCAGAGCCGGACCGCGCCGAAGGCGAGCAGGAGCGCGAAGGCGCCCAGGGCCAGGCTCGGCGGCAGCCAGCGCTCGCGGCCGCTCAGGCCCGAGCCGAGCGTGGCGGGAGCGGCGCAGATGAGCACGGTCAGCAGCGTCAGGCCATGCAGCCCCACAATGGAGGCGGCCTGGGCGGGAACGAGCCAGCCGCCGAGCGCCATCCCGAACTCGTTCCAGGGGAACCCGGTGAACAGCACGGCGCGCAGCCACTCGGTCGCGGTGACGGAGAGCGCCAGGGAGACGATGCGCATGGGCCCCGGCGTCCAGATCATGCGCGCCAGGGCGAAGGCGAGGGCCATGTAGAGGCCGAGAACCGCAGGCAGGCCGAGCACGCCGAGCGGCATCAGCCAGGCGAACTGGTCCGCCTCCACCAGGAAGGCCGAGCCAAGCCACCACAGGCCGGCGGTGAAATAGCCGAAGCCGAAGAACCACCCCGCCAGCGCGGCGTGTCCGAGCGTGGCGCGGGACAGGCGGCCCACGTCGGCCGCCGAGCCGTCCAGGATCCAGACGGCCGCCGTGAACGACAGGGCCAGCGCCGGCAGCGCGCCGAAGGGCGGCATGGCCAGCGCGCCGACCGCGCCCGCCGCGAAGGCCAGCAGGAGGCGCCGCCATCCCCATGCGAGGATGATGCGATGGGCGAAGGTGTGCATGCGGACCGCGTCAGCCTTGCTTGGATTCGGGCGAGCCGGCCGCCTCCGCGGCCGCTCCGGCGCTTTCGGGCGCAGGCAGCGCCAGGGGCGCCTCGGGCGTGGTGAGGCGGGGCTCCAGGGCCACCGTGTGGATGCGCAGGCGCTTGATGCGGCGGGGGTCGGCGTCCAGCACCTCGAACTCCACCCCGGACGGGTGGGCGATCACCTCGCCACGCACGGGCACGCGGCCCACCAGGGCCGCGATGAGGCCGCCGAGCGTGTCCACCTCCTCGGCCACCTCGCCATGGACGAGGTCGGCGCCCAGCGAGGCCGAGGCTTCCTCCAGGCTGGTGCGGGCGTCGGCCAGAAAGCTGCCGTCGGGGGCGCGCACGATCATGGGCGCGTCCTCGAGGTCGTGCTCGTCCTCGATGTCGCCGACGATGATCTCGACCAGGTCCTCAATAGAGACGAGGCCGTCGGTGCCGCCGTACTCGTCGATCACCAGCGCCATGTGGGTGCGCGAGGCCTGCATCTTCACCAGCAGGTCCATGGCCGGCATGGAGGGCGGCACGAACAGGACGGGCCGCAGGATCTTGGCGGCCGAGAGCGGGATGGAGAGGTCCACCTTGCCGAGGTCGGGCGCATCGGCCGGCAGGGAGGCGCGGCGGCGGGCGGACGGCCGCGCCGCTTCGGCACGCATGGCCATGTAGTCGAGGAAATCGCGGATGTGGACCATGCCGCGCGGGTCGTCGAGGGTCTCGGCGTAGACCGGCAGCCGGGAATGGCCGGCCGTGCGAAAGATGCGCAGGAGGTCGCCGAGCGTGGTCTCGATGGGAACTGCCACGATATCGGCGCGGGGCACCATGACGTCGTCGACGCGGTGGGTGCGCAGGCCCAGCACGTTGCGCAGCATGGCGCGCTCGAGCGGGGCGAACTCGGCGCCGCTCTCGGACAGCGCCTCCTCGAGGTCGTCGCGCACCGATTGGGCGTGCCGGATCCCGATGCGCGACAACAATCGGTCGATGAAACTCTCGCCCGAAGCGTCCCGGCTCTCGCCGGCGCCGCCTGGCTTCGCGGAGCCGTTCGGCGCGCCGCTGGATAAATCGTCGGAGGTCATGGCAGTCAGGCCATCCTGACGGACGGCGTCTCCTCGTCAAGAGGGCGGTCGGCGTAGGGATCGGCGACGCCCAGCGTCGCCAGGATGGCGACCTCGAGGGCCTCCATGCGCTCCGCCTCGTCCGGCTCGATGTGGTCGTGGCCGAGCAGGTGGAGAAATCCGTGCACGACCAGGTGGGTGAAATGGTCGGCCACCGCCTTGCCGTCGTCCGCGGCCTCGCGGGCCAGCGTCTCGTAGGCGACCGCGATGTCGCCCAGGAAGGGCGCCTTGGCCACCTTGCCGGGCTGCACGGCCGGGAACGAGAGGACGTTGGTGGGCTTGTCCTTCTCCCGCCACTCCCGGTTGATCTCGCGCATGTGGGCGTCGTCCGTGAGCAGGAGGCTCACCTCGGCGCCCGGCAGCAGCTTGACGCCACCGCTGGCCGCGGCGGCCGCCACGGCCTTTTCGGCCAGGGCCTCGGCTTCCGGGAGGGCTTGCCAGAGCGGGCTTTCCTCCACCGTGTCCAGGACGGGAGCGGTCACGGGGCGCGCTTCCCAAGGTCGACCCGCACATCCTCCTCGTAGGCGGAGACGATGCGGCGCACGAGGTCGTGGCGCACTACGTCGCCCTCCTTGAAGGTGACGCGGCCGATGCCCTCGACGCCATCAAGGATGCGCACGGCCTCGACCAGGCCGGACTTCTGCCCGGCCGGCAGGTCGATCTGGCTGGGGTCGCCGGTGACGATCATGCGCGAGCCCTCGCCCAGGCGGGTGAGGAACATCTTCATCTGCATGGTGGTGGTGTTCTGGGCCTCGTCGAGCAGCACCACCGCGTTGGTGAGCGTACGGCCGCGCATGAAGGCGAGCGGGGCGATCTCGATCATGCCGGTCTGCATGCCGCGCTCCACGTGGCGGGCCTCCATGAAGTCATAGAGGGCGTCGTAGATGGGGCGCAGGTAGGGATCGACCTTCTCCTTCATGTCGCCGGGCAGAAAGCCGAGGCGCTCGCCCGCCTCCACGGCCGGACGGGAGAGGATGAGCTTCTCGACCACGCCCTGCTCCAGGAGCTGCACCGCGTGCCCCACGGCGAGCCAGGTCTTGCCGGTGCCGGCGGGTCCCTCGGCGAAGACGAGCTCGTGGCGCTTGAGCGCGCGCAGGTAGGCGTGCTGGGCGGCGTTGCGGGCGCGCACGCGGCGGCGACGGGTGCCGACCTCCTCGAAGGCGGAGCCGCCGGTGTCCACCGGGAAGAGCACGCCCTGCATGGCGGTCTCGTGGATCACGCCGTCGACGTCGCCCGGGCTCAGCGATTCGTTGTCCCGCACGCGCTCATACAGGCGCTCCAGCACCAGCCGGGCCTGCTCGGTGTTGTCCGGCGCGCCTTTCAGGACCACGTTGTTGCCGTTGGCGTTCGCCACCACCCCGAGCCGGCGCTCCAGGTGGGCGAGGTTCTGGTCGTACTGGCCGAAGACGAGGCTGGCGAGGCGGTTGTCCTCGAAGGTCAGCTTGATCTCGGCGGCTTCGGCGACGCCTCGCGCCTGGCGGGTGAAACGGTTGACGCCCTCGGCTGGTCTCAAGGAAGCCTCTCCTTCAAGCGGTGGCCCGCTCCGGTTCGATGTCGGCCCGCTCGCCCAGCAGGCTGTAGGTTCCCAGCGCGGTCACCCGCACCGGGACGATGTCGCCGATCTGCGCGCCGCCACCTTCGAAGGCCACCGGCTGGAGATAGGGGGACTTGCCGACCATCTGGCCAGGGTGGCGGCCGGCCTTCTCGACCAGCACGTCCACCGTCCTGCCCACCGTGGCGGCGTTGTAGGCCTTCAGCTGGCGATCCAGCAGCGCCTGCAGCTCCGCGAGCCGCGCCGCCTTGACGCCTTCCGGGACCTGGGCGGCGTTGTCGGCCGCCGGGGTTCCGGGGCGAGGGCTGTACTTGAACGAGAAGGCGCCGGCGAAGCCGACGCGCTCCACAAGGTCCATCGTATCGCGGAAGTCGGCGTCGGTCTCGCCCGGGAAGCCGACGATGAAGTCGGACGACACGGCGATGTCCGGGCGCGCGGCGCGCACCTGGTCGATGATCCGGAGATATTCGTCCCGCCCGTGCTTGCGGTTCATGGCCGACAGGATCGCGTCCGAGCCCGACTGCACCGGCAGGTGCAGGTAGGGCATCATGGCGGGCAAATCGCCGTGAAGGGCGATGAGTTCCCCGTCCATGTCGCGCGGGTGACTTGTGGTATAACGAATCCGATCGATTCCGGGGACTTCAGCCACGCGGCGGATCAGCCGGGCCAGGGACCAGTCCGCCCCATCGAGCCCTTCGCCATGGTAGCCGTTGACGTTCTGGCCGAGCAGGGAAACCTCGCGCACGCCGGCGGCGGCCAGTCGCGCGATCTCCGTCAGGATGGCGGCGGCGGGGCGCGAGACCTCGGCGCCCCGGGTGTAGGGCACCACGCAGAAGGTGCAGAACTTGTCACAGCCTTCCTGGACGGTGACGAAGGCCGACACCCCGCGCTGGCGCGTGCGCTCCGGCGTCGCCTGGGGCAGGGCGTCGAACTTGCTCTCGGCCGGGAACTCCGTGTCCACGACGGGGCGCCTGCGGGCCTCCGCCAACAGCTCGGGCAGCCGGTGGTAGCTCTGGGGACCCACGACGAGGTCCACGCCCTTGGCGCGGCGCAGGATCTCGGGGCCTTCCGCCTGGGCGACGCAGCCGGCCACGACCACCTGCATCCCGGCGCCGCCGGCCTCGCGCTCGCGGCGCATCTCGCGCACGCGGCCGAGCTCCGAATAGACCTTCTCGGCCGCCTTCTCGCGGATGTGGCAGGTGTTGAGGACCACCAGATCGGCCTCGCCGACCTCGCCCGTCTCCACATAGCCTTCCGGGGCCAGGACGTCCGCCATCCGCTGGGCGTCATAGACGTTCATCTGGCAGCCGTAGGATTTGACGTAGACCTTCCTGTTTCCGTCCTGGGCCATGGGTTCCGCCGATGCCGCGGCGCTGTCGCGCAGCGCGAATCACTCACGCACTCGCACGGCACGCCGTCAGCATGCCGCAGTTCTCGTGACGGTGTTTAGACGCTCGCAGCCTTCAAGAGAACTGGATTCGCAAGAAGCCGCCCGGCGTGGCCGCGGCGCATCAGGGTTTGTAGGCTGGCGCCGCTCGCTTNGACGCTCGCAGCCTTCAAGAGAACTGGATTCGCAAGAAGCCGCCCGGCGTGGCCGCGGCGCATCAGGGTTTGTAGGCTGGCGCCGCTCGCTTCTCCGTCCTTGCGAGCGCAGCGAAGCAATCCAGAGCAATGCGTATCGCTGTCCTGGATCGCTTCATCGCTTCGCTCCTCGCAAGGACGGAGGAGGGGAGCCGCCCCTGGATCCCCTTCCCCTCCGCCGCTCCGCGGCTCCGGCCGGGGATGACGGGGTGAGGGCCCTTCCACGATCCTGCGACACTTGGGCCGAAAAAGCGCGCATTCGGGGGTTGACTTCACCCGCTTCCGGCGCAAATTCCCCAACAGCCGCGCGGGTGACGCCCGCTCGGCACCATCAGGACAACGAAACCCCATGCCCAGCGACAGTCCCAGTCGATTGACCGCGCCGTCGACGGCCGTTCGGGAACGCTGATCCTGAGGATCGGCTCGCTCCCGACCGGCCGCCGGCGGCCGGTCGGAAAGAGAGCGAGCCATGAACAACGAGATCCGCTATCTCGCCCAGCACCTGCTTCACGCCGGGGTATCGCCGCTCTGCGAGCGTGACCGGCGTGTGATCGCGCGCGTCGCGCGGCGCATGCACGTCGCCCGGAACGTCAACCAGGTCTTCGACGACCGCCTCACCTGGAGCGAGCGCATCGCCGACAAGGTGGCGGCGATCGGCGGCTCCTGGAGCTTCATCATCGGATGCGTGGTGTTTCTCGGCGCCTGGGCGGCGCTGAACGCCTTCATCCTGGCGGAGAGCGCGTTCGACCCCTATCCGTTCGTCTTCCTGAACCTGCTGCTCTCCATGGTGGCCGCCCTGCAGGCGCCGGTCATCATGATGTCGCAGAACCGTCAGGCCGCGAAGGACCGGCTGGCCGCAGCCCTCGACTACGAGGTCAACGTCAAGGCCGAGACGGCCATCTCCGAGCTGCACGACAAGGTCGACCGCCTGCAGGCGCAGATCGAGCAGCTCGTGTCCCTTCAGGCCAGCGCCCTGAAGGAGCCGCGCGAGGAGAGCCGGGATCGCCTGCGGGCGGTGTGAGGCTGGTTCCTGGTCCTTGCGAGGAGCGCAGCGACGAGCAATTCAAGAGGGGCGGGCGCGCACCACTGGATTGCTTCGCTGCGCTCGCAAGGACGGTGGAATGGCGCACCGTCATCCCCGGCCGGAGCCGCGCAGCGGCGGAGGGGAAGGGGATCCAGGGGCCGCCCGCGAGCACGCCAGGAATTTGGCGCGTACCCGACCGGAACGTCCCGGCGGTGGCCCTGGATCCCCTTCCCGGCCTGCTGCGCAGGCCGCCGGGGATGACGGTGGTGAGTTTGCAAGAACGAAAAAAGCCGCCGCGGGGATCGCGGCGGCTTTTTGCATGGGCGAGTCTGGCGGCGCTCAGCGCGGGGCCATCACCATGACCATCTGGCGGCCTTCGAGCATGGGCTCGGATTCCACCTTGGACACGTCGGCCATCTCGCCCTTGACGCGCTCGAGCAGGCGCAGGCCGAGATCCTGGTGCGCCATTTCGCGGCCGCGGAAGCGCAGGGTGATCTTCACCTTGTCGCCTTCCTCGAAGAAGCGGCGGATGGCCTTCATCTTGACCCCGTAGTCGTGGTCGTCGATGCCGGGCCGGAGCTTGATCTCCTTGACCTCGACCGTCTTCTGCTTCTTGCGGGCCTCGGCGGCCTTCTTCTGCTCGTTGAACTTGAACTTGCCGTGGTCGAGGATCTTGCAGACGGGCGGCGTCGAGTTCGGGGCGATCTCGACCAGATCCAGCCCGACGTCCTCGGCGATTTTCAGCGCGTCCAGGAACGGCACGATCCCGCGATTGGCGCCCGTGTCGTCGATCAACTGCACTTCGCGTACGCCGCGGATGTCACGATTGGCGCGGGGCCCGTCCTTCTGCGGGACCGGAGCGGCTCTCATTGGTCTGCGAATGGCTTTAGTCTCCTCTAGGCCCGCCCCTTTCCGGGCAGAACCATCGGCCAGGGTGGACGGCGGCGGGCGATGTTGACGGCAACGCGGGAAATTCGCAGAAACCGTCGCGAAGTCAACTCGCGGCTTGCGAAATCGTTACCGATCCTTGCTCAAAAGAGCCGCATAGACATCGAGAGTCTCCCCGACCATGCGGCTTAGCGAGAAATGGGCCTCCACATGGGCCCGGGCTCTCGCAGCCAGCGCATCCCGAGCGCTGGCGCCCAACGACAAGGCGGCCTGCACGGCGTCGGCGAGCGCCGGTGCGTCGCCGGCCGGCACGCGCCATCCGGTGCGGGCGGAGGCCGGCGCCTGCGGGGGCGCCAGCACGGTTTCCGGCACGGCGCCGAGGTCCGACACAACCACCGGGGCCCCCATCGCCTGCGCCTCCACGGCGGAACGGCCGAAGGCCTCCGGCTCCGTGGACGGCACGGTCACCACCGAAGCGGCCAGAAAGGCGGCCGGCATGTCGGCGCAGTGGCCGGCGCGGCGGACCACGCCCCTGAGGCCGTGCTTCTCGGAAAGCGCGTCGAGCTCCTTCACGTAGCCGTCGCGGCCCTGGGGGTCGCCGGCGAGCACGACCGCAATGTCCGGCACGCCCCGGTCTTTCAGCAGCTTCGCGGCCTCGATCAGCACCTTCTGGCCCTTCCAGCCGGTGAGGCGGGCGGCCAAGAGCACGATGCGCTGGTGAGGCTCCACGCCCCAGGCCTTGCGCAGCGCCTGGATGCGCTCGGGCTCCACCGAATAGGGGGCGAAGGCGCGCAGGTCCGTGCCCCGGTGAATGACCCGGATGCGATCCCTGGCGAAGGGATGCATGCGGCCGATCAGGTCCGCCGTGTAGTTCGAGTTGGCGATGACCACGTCGCCGCGGGCCATCACCGAGTTGTAGAGCACCTTCACGGACGAGCGGCCGGAGTAGCTGCCCGCGTAGGTGGTGACGAAGGGAAGTCCCAGCGCCCGGCTCGCCAGCAGGGCGCTCCAGGCGGGCGCCCGGGAGCGGGCGTGGACGATGTCGACTCCCTCGTCGAGGCAGATCGCCCGCAGGCGCTTGACGTTGGCCAGCATGGCGACCGGATTCTTGGTGCGGGCCGGAAACGGGATCCAGATCCCTCCCTTGGCCTGCAACTCGGCGACCAGGCGGCCCCCTTCCGTGGCCACAAGGGCGCGCGCGCCGGAGTTGGCGAGGCCCTCGGCGATGTCGACCGCAGTGCGCTCGACGCCGCCGGCTTCCAGCTCCGGCACGACCTGCAGGATCGTGCGACCCGCCAGCGGGGACAGGCTCCGGCCCTCGAAGGCCGTGGTCGGGCCCTGTCGCATCAGGGCGCCCTCCGGTGTAGAAAGCCGGTCGGCAGGCTGCCGGAGGGCAGCGATGAGGTCGGGCGATTCGCCGCGGCGCGGATCATGCGAAGAGGTTTACGGTGACCCAGGACAATCCGCAAATTGCGCCGCCCCAGTTCCTCGCCGTCGGCGCGGAGGGGGACGTTCGCCGGGTGGCCTACCGCCTGCGGACCGGACGCGAGCCCATCGTGGTGTGGATGGGCGGCTTCCGCTCCGACATGCTGTCCACCAAGGCCGCTACGCTGGACGCCTGGGCGGCCGGAAATGGCCGCGGGTTCCTGCGCTACGACTATTCGGGCCACGGCGAGTCCGACGGCCGCTTCGAGGACGCCACGATCTCGCGCTGGCTCGAGGAGAGCCTCGCGGTGATCCGCGCGCTGGGAGGGGCCGCGCCTGTGCTGGTCGGCTCCTCCATGGGCGGCTGGCTGGCGCTGCTCGCCGCCCGCGCCCTGCGGGCGGAGGGCCGCAAGCTGTCCGGCCTGGTGCTGATCGCGCCGGCGGTCGACTTCACCGAGGCGCTGATGTGGCAACGCTTCCCGGACGCGGTGAAGCAGGAGATCACGGAGAAGGGCGTGTGGCGCAGGCCATCCCCTTATTCGCCCGAGCCCTATCCGATCACCCGCGCGCTGATCGAGGACGGCCGCAGGCACCTGATGCTGGACGGTCCGCCCATCGTGACGGGCTGCCCCGTCCACATCCTGCAGGGCATGCAGGACCCGGACGTGCCCTGGAAGCACGCCATGCGGCTCGTGGAGCACATGCCGGGTGACGACGTTGTGACCACGCTCGTCAAGGACGGCGACCACCGCCTGTCGCGGCCGGAAGACCTCCAGAGGCTGACGGCGGCGATCGAGGGGATTGTGTGAGGAGCACCCCTCTCCCGCTGCACGGGAGAGGGGTCCGTCGGCTCGGTTCAGTGCACGCTCACGGGGGTGAGGTTGTGCTCCCAGGCGTTGGCGATAGCCGTGCTGCGGCTGTCGGTCACCAGGATGGGCGTTCCGTCGGCGCCCAGGAGGGCGAAGAGGTCGAGGCCGGGCTGGATCTCGGGCGCCTGGGGGAAGAGGCGGTTGAGGTCGTCCGACTTGATCGCCCGCACATAGGCGATCTCTCCCCCGCCCATGGCGGCGAGGACCTGCGGGGACACGGTCGGGATGGTGGTCTTGGTGGCGTCGTTCATCGCACCCTCCTGTGAGCGGAGCGAGTGGGGGAAGAGCGTCTTCGGGGCGTCGGGTCAGTCCCGGCTCAGGATGTCGATCCGCCGCACGATGCGCTCGCATTCGGGGCGAACCAGGTCGATGGAGAGCAGGCCGTTGGCGAGATCGGCGCCGCGGACCTCCAAACCGTCCGCGAGCAGGAAGGCCCGCTGGAACTGCCGCGCGGCGATGCCGCGATGCAGGAACATCCTGTCCCTGTCGTCGGCCTGCCGGCCACGGATGACCAGCTGGTTCTCCTCCAGGGTGATTTCAAGGTCGTCGCGGGTGAACCCGGCCACCGCGAGCGTGATCCGCAGGCGTTCGGGCGCGTCGCCCTCCCGCGGAATGCGCTCGATGTTGTAGGGCGGGTATCCCTCCGAGGCGGCCTTGGCCACCCTGCTGAGAGCCCGTTCCACCTCGTCGAACCCGAGCAGGAACGGTGAGGACAAGGACGGTACGCGTGACATGAAGCCCTGTAGCGAAGGCGCTCCGGTTCCGGGCCCGCTCATGCAGCACCCGGGCGGCCGAAGCCGCATGGGGAATATGTGGGGGAAGGCGGGGCGGTTCAAGGGTGGGCCCTTCGCCGTCATCGCGAGCCCAGCAAAGCGATCCAGGACAGGCGCCGCTCCCTAGATCGGCGCGTCGCTTCGCTTCTCGCGATGACGGGCCTCTCTCGACAACCCTCGCCTTCCCATGGCAAACACCCGCCGTCCGCGCCGGGGCCCTCCCCCGGCGCTTGAGGTGTTTGCCCATGTCCGATCTTTCCGCCCTCGAAACCGCCATCCAGGCCGCCGTGGCCGCGGCCGCCGACGAGGCGGCGCTCGAGGCCGTGCGCGTCGGCGCGCTCGGCAAGAAGGGCTCCGTGTCCGAACTCCTGAAGACGCTCGGCGCCATGAGCCCGGAGGAGCGCAAGGAGAAGGGCCCGCTGATCAACGGTTTGCGCGACCGGGTCACGGGCCTGATCGCCGAACGCCGGGCGGCGCTGAAGGACGCGGCGCTGGACGCGCGGCTCAAGGCCGAGACGGTCGACGTCACCCTGCCCGTTCCCGAGAGCACGCTGGGCCGCGGCCGGGTGCACCCGATCAGCCAGGTAATCGACGAGCTCACCACGATCTTCGGCGACATGGGGTTCGCCGTGGCCGAGGGGCCTGACATCGAGACGGACTTCTACAACTTCACCGCGCTCAACTTCCCGGTCGGCCACCCGGCCCGGGAGATGCACGACACCTTCTTCTTCAACCCGGACGCCAACGGCGAGCGCAAGGTGCTGCGGACCCACACCTCGCCGGTGCAGATCCGGACGATGACCACGCAGAAGCCGCCGATCCGTGTGATCATCCCGGGTCGCACCTATCGCTGCGACAGCGACCAGACGCATACGCCCATGTTCCACCAGGTGGAGGGCCTGGTGATCGACAAGGGCTCGCACCTCGGCCACCTGAAGTGGATCCTGGAGGAGTTCTGCAAGGCGTTTTTCGAGGTCGAGAACGTGAAGATGCGCTTCCGGCCGTCGTTCTTCCCGTTCACGGAGCCATCCGCCGAGGTCGACATCCAGTGCTCCCGCAAGGGCGGCGAGATCCGCTTCGGCGAGGGCGAGGACTGGCTGGAGATCCTGGGCTGCGGGATGGTGCACCCCAACGTCATCCGCAATTGCGGGCTGGACCCCGATGAATACCAGGGCTTCGCCTGGGGCATGGGGATCGACCGCATCGCCATGCTGAAATACGGCATGCCCGACCTGCGCGCCTTCTTCGACGCCGACGTGCGCTGGCTGAGCCACTACGGCTTCCGGCCCCTGGACATGCCGTCGCTGACCGCCGGGCTGAGCGCGTAAGGAGAGACCGATGAAACTGACCCTCTCCTGGCTCAAGGAGCACCTCGACACGTCCGCCACGGTGGAGCAGGTCGCCGAGACGCTGACCCGCGTGGGGCTCGAGGTCGAAGGCGTGGAGGACCAGGCCAAGGTCCTGGCGCCCTACACCATCGCGTACGTGATCTCGGCCGAGCAGCACCCCAACGCCGACCGCCTCCGTGTGTGCATGGTGGACACGGGATCGGGCGAGCCCGTCCAGGTGGTGTGCGGCGCGCCCAACGCGCGCACGGGCATGAAGTCGGTGTTCTCGCCGCCAGGGACCTACATTCCCGGCAAGGGCATCACGCTCGGCGTGGGCACCATCAGGGGCGTCGAGAGCCGGGGCATGCTGTGCTCGGCCATGGAGCTCGGCCTCGGCGAGGACCACGACGGCATCATCGACCTGCCCGCTGACGCGCCCGTTGGCGTCCCCTACGCGCAGTGGGCGCACCTCGACGACCCGGTGATCGACTTCGCGGTCACGCCGAACCGCCCGGACGCGCTCGGTGTCCATGGCGTCGCGCGCGACCTCGCGGCCGCGGGGCTCGGCACGTTCATCGACAAGCCGATCCAGCCCGTCCCGGGCGCGTTCTCGTGCCCGACCCGGGTGAAGCTGGATTTCACGCCGGATGACGCGAAGCTCTGCCCGGCCTTCGCGCTTCGCCTGGTGCGCGGCGTCAAGAACGGCCCCAGCCCCGAGTGGCTGCAGCGGCGGCTCAAGGCGATCGGGCTGCGCCCGATCAACGCGCTGGTCGACATCACCAACTTCATGACCTTCGACCAGAACCGGCCGCTCCATGTGTTCGACCTCGCCAAGGTGAAGGGCGACCTCGTCGTGCGGCGCGCCCGCGAGGGCGAGCAGGTGCTGGCGCTGGACGGGCGGACCTACACGCTCGACAGCGGCATGGTGGTGATCGCCGACGAGAACGGCGTGGAGTCCATCGCCGGCGTGATGGGCGGCGAGCATTCGGGCTGCGACGAGACCACCACGGACGTGCTGATCGAGTCGGCGTTGTGGGACCCGCTCAACATCGCCGTCACGGGGCGCAAGCTCGGCGTCAACACGGACGCGCGCTACCGCTTCGAGCGGGGCGTGGACCCGGCGTTCACGCTGCCCGGCCTGGAGATGGCCACCCGCATGGTGCAGCAGATGTGCGGGGGCGAGGCCTCGGCGATCGAGCTCGCGGGCGAGGTCCCGTCCCCGGACAAGATCATCGCGTTCCCGTACGCCGAGGTGCAGCGCCTCACGGGGCTGGAGATCCCCGTCCCGGAGATGAAGGTGATCCTGCGCGAGCTCGGATTCTGGGTCTCGGGCTCGGACACCTACGTGAAGGTGGCCGTGCCGACCTGGCGCCCGGACGTGGAGGGCAAGGCCGACCTCGTCGAGGAGATCGTCCGCATCGCCGGGCTCGACCGGGTTCCTTCCGTGCCGTTCCCGCGCGAGGAGCCGACCGTCGTCAAGCCGGTGCTCACGCTGATCCAGAAGCGCGTGCAGACCACCAAGCGGGCGCTCGCCGCCCGCGGCATGGTGGAGGCCGTGACCTGGTCATTCATCGGCAAGGCCGAGGCCGAGCGCTTCGGCGGCGGCCAGCCGGAGCTGGCGCTGGCGAATCCCATTGCGGCGGAGCTGTCGGACATGCGGCCGAGCCTGCTGCCGGGCCTGCTCAAGGCAGGCCAGCGCAACGCCGACCGCGGCTACGCCGATACGGCGCTGTTCGAGGTTGGGCAGGTGTTCCGTGGCGACAAGCCGGAAGACCAGAAGATGGCCGCCGCCGGCGTGCGCCGCGGCCTCGCCCGGGCCGAGGGCGCGGGCCGCCACTGGGCGGGCGCCAAGGCCGTCGACCTGTTCGACGCCAAGGCCGACGCCATGGCGGTGCTCGAGACCCTGGGCGTGCCCACGGGCGGCCTGCAGGTGGCCGCCGGCGGTCCGGACTGGTTCCACCCCGGCCGCTCGGCGACGCTGCAGTTCGGCCCCAAGATGGTGGTCGGCTGGTTCGGCGAGCTGCACCCGCGAGCGCTCGAGGCGCTGGACGTGAAGGGCCCGGCGGTCGGTTTCGAGTTGCTGCTGGACGCTCTGCCGCCGCCGAAGGCCAAGCCCACCAAGGTGAAGCCGAAGCTGAGCCTGTCCGAGTTCCAGCCGGTGTCGCGCGACTTCGCCTTCGTGGTGGATCGCGCCGTCGCGGCCGGAGACCTCGTCAAGGCCGCGCAGGCGGCCGAGCGCAAGCTCGTCACGGGCGTCGACGTTTTCGACATCTACGAAGGCGCTGGCGTACCCGAGGGCAAGAAGTCGGTCGCCATCGCGGTGACGCTGCAGCCGACCGACAAGACGCTCACGGACGCGGAGATCGACGCCGTGGCGGCGAAAGTCGTGGCCGAGGTGCAGAAGAAGAGCGGCGCCACGCTGCGCGGCTGAACGCTGCCGCCGTCATGGCGAGCGCAGCGAAGTCATCCAGAAGGGCCGGGCGCATCGGTTGTCGCCCTGCCCCTCTGGATTGCTCCGTCGCTGCGCTCCTCGCAAGGACCAAACGCGCCGTCATCCCCGGCCGAAGCGGCGTCGCCGCGGAGGGGAAGGGGATCCAGGGCGGCCCGCCGGCACAGCCCGAACCAAGATCGAGCCCAGTCTCCTGGATCCCCTTCCCGGCCTGCCGCGCAGGCCGCCGGGGATGACGGTGGAGTGAGCCGACCAGTTGAATACGATTGAGCCTCAGCGCTTTACGCGCGATCGAGAGTCGTGCCGCCCTCCTCAAAGCAGAAGGGAGCCCTCTCCCGCCGGTGCGGGAGAGGACTCCAAGCCCTTATTCCGCCGCGGCGCGGGACGGGAGGACGTTCCAGCTGGCCAGGACCGCGCGCAGGGTCTCGCGGTCGGCGGCGTCGAGCGCCGGAAGGCCGGGCAGGCGCACGGGGCCGACGCGGAAGCCGATGAGCTCCATGGCTTCCTTCACCACCGTGACGTTGGCGCCGTTGCCGAACTTCGTCCGCATGGTCTCGAACCGGGCGATGGTGTCCACCAGCCCACGGACCTTGGCGAAGTCGCCGGACTCGAGCGCGGCGTGGATCGCGAGCGAGCGAGCCGGGTCCACGTTGACGAGGCCGGAGGTGAAGCCGCGCGCGCCGGCGGCGTAGAACGGGGCCGCCCAGCCCTCGGCGAGGCCGCAGACCCAGATGGCCGTCCCGGGTCCGCTGGAGCGGACGCAATCGGCCAGCAGCATCAGGTTCGGGGTGGCGAACTTCACCGCCGCGACATTCGGGTGGTTGGCGATGCCGAGCAGCTCGTCGGCCTTCATGGCGTCCGAACGGACGTAGGCGACGAGCGGGAGATCGACCTGGTCGGCGATGGCGCGGAAATAGGCCGCCTGGGACTGCGGGGCAGCAAAGGGATCCATCGGCTGGTGGGCCATGATGGCGTCCGCGCCGATCTCCTTGGCGCGACGGCCGAGCGCCACGGCCTCCTTCAACGAGCGGCCGACGGCCGCGGTCACCAGCGAACGCCCGGCGTTGGCCTTGACGGCGCCGTCATGCACGACCCGGACCTCGTCGGGGGTTAGGGCGTAGTACTCGCCCGTGTTGCCGGCCGAGACGATGTTGTGCACGCCGGCCGCGGCGATGCGCTCGATGACGCGGGCGAGCTCAGCCGGGTCGACGTTGCCCGACGCATCATACGGGGTGACGTGGACGCCGGAGATGCCGCGCAGGGCGGTTTCGAGGCGGGGGTTGCTCATGGCGTCTGCTCCTTTGAAGCGGGAATGTCCTGGGCCGGGGTGCGGCCCTCGAAGGCCGTCTGGACGTGGCGGCGGGCCGAACGCAGCACGTGCGAGCGCATGGCGGCCTCCGCGGCGTCGGGGTCGCGGCGCGACAACGCCTCGAAGATGGCGCGATGCTCCGCGAGGGCGCGTTCGCGCTCCTCCTGCTCGCCGAGAATCACGTGCCGGGCCGTGTGCACGTAAACGCGCTGCCCGAGCATCAGGCGGTGCAGGTAGCGGCACCCCGAGACGTCGTGGATGGCGTCGTGGAATTCCTCGTTGAGGTCGATCGTGGCGGCGACGTCCCCCGTGGCGGTCGCCTGCGCCATGCGGTCGATGCAGTCGCGCAGGAGTTCGACGCCCGCGTCGTCAATGCGCTCGGCCGCCATGCGGGCGATCATCGCCTCCAGGGCGGCGCGGGCCAGACCCATCTCCTCCGCCTGGGCGGCGTCGAAGGTGACGCGCACGCCCCGGCGCGGCTCGGTGGCCACCAGGCCCTCGGCCTCCAGGCGGCGCAGGGCCTCCTTGAGCGGCGTGGTGCTGACGCCGAGCTGCTCCGCCATGGAGCGCTCGTTCAGCCACGAGCCCGCAGCCAGCTCGCCCGAGATGATGGCTCGGCGCAGCCGGTCATGGACGTGCTCGCGCAGGCCCTTTAGGAGGGCAGGATCGACAGGTTCGAGCTTCGAGCTCACGGTCTTTCTCGTCGCAGGTCGTCGTAAGGGCGATTGCGATCTGATATATCAATTAGGCTGCGAGGCCAAGCGCATTGTGTTCCAGCCGGCCGTTCACACCGGCTATCAAGGCGGGACAGCGCGGCCGAAAACAGAAGGAGGAGCGCATGCGCATCGACAAGCCCGAGGTGGAGACGCTGATCGACGTCCCGCTCGGCACCGGGGAAAGCCCGGTCTGGGCCGCGGACCAGCAGGCGCTCTACTTCGTCGACATCGAGGCCCCGGCGCTGTTCCGGTTCGACCCGGCCACACGGGACCTGAAGCGCTGGGCGATGCCGAGCGCCATCGGCAGCTTCGGCCTGTGCCCTGACGGACGCGCGGTGGTGGGCCTGAAGACAGGCGTCCACCTGTTCGACTTCGCGAGCGAGCAGCTCCAGTTCCTGGTCAGCCCGGAGCCGGACATCCCGGGCAACAGGCTCAACGACGGCAAGGTGGGGCCGGACGGCTGCTACTGGGTAGGCAGCATGGACGACCGGCCGCCGGAGCAGAAGCAGCCGATCGCATCGCTGTATCGCGTGTGCCCGGACGGAACCTGCGAGCGCAAGGCGGGCGGGCTGATCACGTCCAACGGGCTCGCCTGGAGCGCGGACGGGCGCACCCTGTTCCACTCGGACAGCCGGCAGCGCTTCATCCAGGCCTTCGACTTCGATCCCGCCAGCGGGGCGCTCTCCAACCAGCGGCAGGTGCGCGTGATGGATGAAGGGGAGGGCCGGCCGGACGGCGCCGCCTGCGACGCCGAGGGCTTCTACTGGTCCGCCGGGGTGTCGGCCGGCTGCCTCAACCGCATCGCGCCGGACGGGACAATCGACCGCAAGGTCACGCTGCCCGTCCCCGCCCCGACCATGCCGTGCTTCGGCGGGCCGGACCTGAAGACCCTCTACGTGACGTCGCTCACGACCGACCGGACCGGGACGCGACAAGCCGGCACGCTGATCCGCTTCGAGGTGGACGTGCCCGGCGCGCCGGTGGCGCGGTTCGGCGAGCCGCTGAAGGTCTGAGCCGCGGCAACCCGGCCCTCCGCCGTCCTTGCGAGGAGCCCGAAGGGCGACGAAGCAATCCAGCGGGGCCGGCGCTGTGTCGGTCCCAGGGTCGGCGGCGCTTCGCCCCTGGATTGCTTCGTCGCTTTTGCTCCTCGCAAGGACGGGGCGAAGGTTGGCGCGAAGGGCCTCGGCGCGTCAGGCTGGGTGGAAGGGCGTGCGGGCCACGAGTCCGCCGGCGCGGTCGAAGACGACGACTTCGAGCGACACGCCCGTGCCGGCGATCGCCTTCGCGGCTGTGCGCCAGGCGGCGTCCGCCACCACCGCGCCGAGGTCGAGGCCCGCGTCGCGGCTGCGCAGCAGGACCTCGTTGGCGGCGTTGGCGCGGCGCATGGCCTCGGCGAAGTCCGGCGCGCCGCCCGCCTCGCGGACACGGTCGGCCAGCCAGTCCAGATCCACCTCGCCGCGGCGGGAGTGAAGGTCCAGCAGGCCCTGGCCGAGCTTGGTCATCTTGGCGAAGCCGCCCGCCACCGTGACGCGCTCGACCGGGTGGCGGCGGACATATTTCAACATGCCGCCCACGAAGTCGCCCATGTCGATGAGGGCGATCTCGTCCAGCCCATGGAGGCGCTGGATCGCCTTCTCGGAGGTGTCGCCCGTCGCGCCGGCCACATGGGCGAGGCCCGCGGCGCGCGCGACGTCCACGCCGCGGTGGATGCTGTGGATCCAGGCGGCGCAGGAGTAGGGGGTCACGATCCCGGTGGTGCCCAGGATCGACAGGCCGCCCACGATGCCGAGGCGGCCGTTGAGGGTTCGCTCGGCGATGCGTTCGCCGCCCGGGATGGAGATCTCTACGACGACGTCGCCCGGGACATCCAGCAATGCGGCGGCCTCCGCGACGGCGACGCGCATCATCTCGCGCGGGACCGGATTGATGGCGGGCTCGCCGGGCGGGATCGGCAGGCCGGCGCGGGTCACGGTCCCGACGCCGGGGCCAGCCCGGAACGTGACGCCCGAGCCGGGCGGGCCACGCCAAACGGTGGAGATCACCAGGGCGCCATGGGTGACGTCGGGATCGTCACCGGCGTCCTTGACCACGCCCGCGCGGGCCCAGTCGTCGCCGCGCTCGGTCATCGCCAGGGCGAAGGCCGGCCGCATGCCGTTGGGCAACGCGATGTCGACCGGGTCCGGGAACACGCCCGTGACGAGAGCCTCGAAGGCGGCGCGGGTGGCCGCGGTCGCGCAGGAGCCCGTGGTCCAGCCGCGGCGAAGGCTGGGCGCGGGCGGGAGGTCCTGGGGCGCGTCCGTCATGGCCTTGGTGGTAGACCCTCGCGGCGGCCAAGCAAAGGTCTTGCAAGCAAAGCCCTTGCTGGCTTTCCCGTTTTCGAGCAGGAGTGCGGGCATGTTCAGCCCTGCTCCCGGCCTCGTCATCGCGGCCCCCCGCTCCTCCAGCGGCAAGACCACCGTCACGCTCGGCCTGCTGCGCGCCTTCGCGCGCCGCGGAGTCCGGGTGACGGGCGCGAAATGCGGGCCGGACTACATCGATCCCGCCTTTCACGCGGCCGCAACAGGCCGGCCGAGCCTGAACCTGGACGCATGGGCGATGGCGCCAGAGCTGCTCGGCGGCCTGGCCCAGCGCGCCACGGCCGAAGCGGAGCTGACGCTCTGCGAGGGGCTGATGGGGCTGTTCGACGGCGTGCCGGCCGGGCCGGGGCGCTCGGGATCGTCGGCGGACGTCGCCGCCGCGCTGGGGTGGCCGGTGCTGCTGGTGCTGGACGTGAGCGGCCATTCGCAATCGGCCGCCGCGGTCGTGAAGGGCTGCGCCACCTACGACCCGCGCATCCGGCTGGCGGGGGTGGTGATCAACAAGGCGGGGAGCGCCCGCCACATCCGGCTGGTGGCGGAGGCGATCGCCGCGCTCGGGATCCCGGTGTTCGGGGCTCTGCCGCGCTCGGAGCAGGTCAGCCTGCCGGAGCGGCACCTCGGCCTGGTGCAGGCCAGCGAGACGAGCGGCCTCGACCGGCTGCTGGATGGGATGGCCGATCTCGTGGAGGCGCATCTCGACCTCGACGGCATCCAGGCCGCGGCCGCGCCGCTGGCGGCGGCCGGGCAGGTTGGCGCTGCGCTTAGGCCGCCGGGACAGCGGATCGCGCTGGCGCGGGACGAAGCCTTCTCCTTTATGTACCCGCATCTGCTGCAGGACTGGCGGGCGGCCGGCGCCGAGATCGCGCCGTTCTCGCCGCTTGCTGACGAGGCGCCTGCGGCGGATTGCGACGTATGCTGGCTGCCCGGCGGGTACCCGGAGCTGCACGCCGGGCGCCTGGCGGCGGCGAGCCGCTTCCTGTCCGGGCTGCGGGCCTTCGCAGAGGCGAAGCCGGTGCACGGGGAATGCGGGGGCTACATGACGCTCGGACGGACCCTCACGGACGCGGCTGGCGTGGAGCACCCCATGGCGGGGCTCCTGTCCGTGAGGACCAGCTTCGCCAAGCGCAAGATGAACCTCGGCTACCGGGCGGTCACGCTGCTGGCGGACGGTCCGCTTGGGGCGGCCGGGGCTCGGTTGCGGGGGCACGAGTTCCACTACGCCAGCGTGACCGACCTCGGCGACGATGCGCCCTTCGCGCTGGCGGGCGATGCTTATGGGTCGGAGCCCGCTCCCTCGGGCAGCCGGCGCGGCCTCGTCACCGGATCCTTCTTCCACGTCATCGCGGGGATCGCTGAGTCTCGGAGCGCGTGACGCGCGCCGGGCGCAGGGATAGGCTTTCCCCAAAAGCGAGGGCGCGGCGACGCGCCCCACAGGGGAGGAGCCATGAGACTGCAGGACAAGGTGGCCATCGTCACGGGCGGCGGCTCCGGCTTCGGAGCCGGGATCGTGCAGGCCTTCGTGGAGGAAGGCGCAACCGTCATGGTGGTGGACCGCGACGGCGCGGCGGCCCAGCGCGTCGCCGAGCCGCTCGGCGCCAAGGCGCGGCCGTTCACGGGGGACGTCTCGAAATCGGCCGAGGTGGAAGCCATGGTGGACGCCGCCCAGCGCGAATATGGCCGGCTCGACATCGTGGTGAACAACGCCGGCGTGGCGCACCTGCCCGCGCCCATGGAGACCATCGACGAAGAGGCGTTTGACCGCATCGCGGCGGTCAACATGCGGGGGATCTATCTCGCCGCGCGCTATGCGGTGCCAGTGTTCAAGGCGGCCGAAAAGGGCGTGTTCCTGAACATCGCCTCCACGGGCGGCGTGAGCCCCCGGCCCAACCTGACCTGGTACAACGCCTCCAAGGCCTGGGCGATCGGCGCGACGCGCGCCATGGCGGTCGAACTCGCGCCGCTCGGGATCCGGGTGAACGCCATCAACCCGGTGGCCGGCGACACGCCTCTGCTGCCCACCTTCATGGGCGGGGACACGGACGAGCACCGCAAGCGGTTCATCTCGGTGATCCCCATGGGACGGCTGTCCACGCCGCGGGACATCGCCATGGCGGCCGTCTACCTGTGCTCGGACGAGGCGAGCCTCGTGACGGGCGTCGCCCTTGAGGTGGACGGGGGGCGGTGCCTTTAGGGGCTGCTTCCTCCTGGATTGCTTCGTCGCTGCGCTCCTCGCAAGGACGACTACTTTTACTCGGCGGCGACTTGCGCCATGGGGTTGTTGGGGTGCGTGGTCCAGTTGGCGTAGCCGGGCTCGACGCGAAGGCCCGTGCGCGGGTCGATTGCGCCGGCCGCGAGGGGCTGCATGGTGATGCAGCCCTCGACAGGGCAGACCTCGATGCAGAGGTTGCAGCCGACGCACTCCTCATCCTTGACCACGAACATGCGGCGGCCGTCCACGGTGGCGGCGATGGCCTGGTGAGAGGTGTCCTCGCAGGCGATGTGGCAGCGGCCGCATTGGATGCAGAGGTCCTGGTCGATGACGGCCTTGGTGACGTAGTTCAGGTTCAGGTAGCGCCAGTCCGTGACGTTGGGCGCCGCGAGGCCGCGAAAGTCCTCGATCGAGCGATATCCCTTGCCGTCCATCCAGTTGGACAGGCCCGCCTTGAGCTCCTCCACGACCTTGAAGCCGTAGGTCATCGCGGCGGTGCAGACCTGGACCGTGCCGCAGCCGAGCGCGATGAACTCGGCGGCGTCGCGCCAGGTGGTGACGCCGCCGATGCCGGAGATCGGCAGTCCGCGGGTCTCGGGATCGCGGGCGATCTCGGCCACCATGTTGAGGGCGATGGGTTTAACCGCCGGGCCGCAATAGCCGCCATGGGACCCCTTGCCGTCGATGGTGGGGTTCGGGGCCATGCGGTCGAGGTCGATCGAAACGATGGACGACACCGTGTTGATCAGCGACACCGCGTCGGCGCCCCCCTGTTTGGCCGCCCGAGCCGGGTAGCGGATGTCGGTGATGTTGGGCGTGAGCTTCACGATCACGGGCATGCGGGTGTGCTGCTTGCACCAGCGCGCCACCATCTCAATGTATTCGGGCACCTGCCCCACCGCGGAGCCCATGCCGCGCTCGGACATTCCATGCGGGCAGCCGAAGTTCAGCTCGACGCCGTCGCACTCGGTCTCCTCGACGACCTTGAGGATCGCCTTCCAGCTCTCCTCGTCGCAGGGGACCATCAGGGAGACGACCACCGCGCGGTCGGGCCAGGCCTTCTTCACGGCCTTGATCTCCTGCAGGTTCAGCTGCAGCGGCCGATCGGTGATAAGCTCGATGTTGTTGAAGCCGAGGAGACGCCGGTCGGCGCCGTGAATCGCGCCATAGCGTGGGCCGTTGACGTTGACGATCGGCGGACCCTCGGCGCCAAGCGTCTTCCACACCACGCCGCCCCAGCCCGCCCTGAAGGCGCGGGTGACGTTGACTTCGCGGTCCGTGGGCGGCGCGGAGGCCAGCCAGAACGGGTTCGGGGACTTGATGCCGAGAAATGTGGTGCTGAGATCGGCCATGGCGCCCTCCCCTACTCGGCGGCGGCAGCGAGTACGCCCATGAGGGCGCGGTTGATCGAGAGCGCAGCCTGCTTGCCGTCCTCCACGGCGGCGACCGTGAGGTCCTTGCCCCCCGCGACGCAGTCGCCGCCCGCCCAGACGCCCGGGAGGCTGGTGCGGCGCTCGTCATCCACGACGATGCGCCCGCCCTTGAGCGCCGGAAGCTCTTCGCCGCCGAGATCGGACGGGACAAGGACCTGCCCTACGGCGCACATCACCATGTCGGCCGCAAGCGTGAAGCACTCGCCGGCGCCGAGGAGCTTGCCGTCCACTTCGGCGGTGCGCTCGAACGTGATCCCCGTCACGCGGCCGTTGTCGCCGAGGAGTTCGACCGGCATCGCCCAAGTTCGGATCAGGACGCCGTTGGTTTGCGCGAGCTGTCGCTCGTAGAGCGAGGCTTTCATGGCCTCCAGGCCGCGTCGGTAAGCGATCGTGACCTCCTCCGCGCCCAGGCGACGGGCCTGCACGGCGGCGTCCACGGCGGTCATGCCGCCGCCGATCACCACGACGCGGCGGCCTACCGGGAGCTGCGACTTGTCCGCCGTCTGGCGCAAGGTGGCGATCCACTCCACCGCGTCCATCACGCCTTCCAGCGCGTCGTCCCCGGGGAGGCCGAGCCTGTTGACGCCGCCCAGGCCCAGGCCGAGGAACACGGCGTCGAACTTGCGCCGCAGGTCGGCGAGCGTGAAGTCCTGGCCGAGCCGCTTGTCGCCCTCCACGGCGATCCCCCCGATGGAGAGCACGAAGGCGACCTCGCGCTGGGCGAAGTCGTCGGGCGCCTTGTAGGAGGCGATGCCGTATTCGTTGAGGCCGCCGAGCTTGGGGCGGACCTCGAACACCGTCACGTCGTGGCCGAGCTCGGCGAGCTTGTGGGCGCAGGCGAGGCCGGCAGGGCCGGCGCCGACCACGGCGATTCGCCGGCCTGTGGCGGGCGCCCGGGTGAAGGGCTGGCGCCCCCGGTCGAAGGCTACGTCCGTTGCGTAGCGCTGGAGCAGGCCGATCTTCACGGGCTTGCCCTCGGCGGCGTTGCGGACGCAGGCCTCCTCGCAGAGGGTCGCGGTGGGGCACACGCGTGCGCACATGCCGCCGAAGACGTTGGCCCGCAGAATGGTGTCCGCGGAGCCGATCGGGTCGTCCGCCTGGATCTGGCGAATGAAGAGCGGGACGTCGATGGAGGTCGGGCAGGCCGACTGGCAGGGCGCATCGAAGCAGAAATAGCAGCGGTCCGCCTCGACATGGGCCTCGTGCCTGTCGAGCGGCGGATGCAGGTCGGAGAAATTGGCTGCCAGCTCGGCCGTGCTCAGCCGCCCGGACGCCCATCCGGCTGCGGTTCTGTTGGCGCTCATGGTTCCCCTCCCACTTCGCCGCGGCGCAGGCGGCCCTGCGCCGATCCTGACCATTTGGTCAGGTTGAGGCCGGACCCGCGAGGTGTCAAGCGACGCGAGGGAGCGGATCATTCCCCAAGCCACGCAGGCGCTTGCCGAACTGTCGCAATGTGACAAACAACAGTCGCAATGCTCCGCCGCTCGGGCGGCGGGCCAACCTAGGCTTGCAGCTTGGGCGAGAGCCCGTCCGTACGACCGTGGGAGGGGTTCCATGATCGCACGCATCCTGTCCGCCGACGCGTGGCCACACGCACGGGGGAGCCGCTTTTTGGCGGCTTCCCTTTGCGTCACGGGTCCGTAAAGTGTCGGCAATAAAGAACAATCGCGTTCAAGCGGACGCGGTGGCCGCGGCGCAGCCGAAGCCGTGTTTCGGAGGGTGAAATCATGACGAAGCGTGACAATGAAGCCGGGCTTGTCTCCCGGCGCGGGCTGATCAAGACGGGCGCGGCCGCAGCCGCCCTCACGGTCGCCTCCCCGGCCATCATCCGCGGCTCCCTAGCCTCGTCCGGCGCCATGAACTTCCTGGGCTGGGCCGGATACGACGAGTTCCCGAGGGTCTTCGCCCAGTTCGAGAAAAAGACCGGCATCAAGATCAACTTCACCGGCTATGGCAGCCAGGACGAGATGGTCGCCCAGGCCAAGACGGGCGCCGCCACGAATGGCAGCTTCGATATCTGCGAGCCGACCTCCGACCGCCTGCTGAGCTGGACCGACAACGACTTCGTCCAGCCCTGGGACGAGAAGCGCATGAACATCGACGGCGTCGACCCGGCCTTCCTGCAGGGCGGCGCCGCGGATGCGCTGAAGGTGAACGGCAAGCGCTATGGCGCGAGCTCGGTGTGGGGCAGCGAATCGCTCACCTTCCATGCCAAGGAAGCCCCCATGGTCTATGGCAAGGCGAGCCTGATGGACCTGTGGGACGACAAGTACGCGGGCAAGCTCACGCTGCGCGGCCATTCCGGGCTCGTCGCCATCGGGCGCGGGCTCGACGCGCAGGGCAAGCTGCCGCACAAGTTCGAGGACAGCTTCAAAGACGAAGCCAAGATGACCGCGAACTACGACGAGATCCTGAAGTTCGCGCTCGCCAAGCGGAAGAACGTGGCGCAGTTCTGGTCCAACGAGAACGAGGCGCAGGGCGCCTTCCGCACCAACGGCTGCACGGTCGGCATGTGCTGGGACACCTCGGCCGCCGCGCTCATGAAGGAAGGCTTCCCCATCGGCTACATCGCGCCGGTGGAGGGCACCGTGTGCTGGCTGCAGAACTTCGTGCTGCTGAAGGGCGCCAAGAACCTGGAGCAGGTTTACGCGTGGATCTCCTGGATCAACTCGCCGGAAGGCGGCGCGGCCTGGGCGGCGGCCTACGGGGCGAACTCCACCTCCAAGGGCGCTGTCGACCTGGCGGACGCCAACGCCAAGAAGTTCTTCCAGACCGCCTATCCGGGCGACGCCCTGAAGAAGCTCTGGTGGTGGCCGGCGCAGCCGTCCTGGTTCATCACCAAGCGGACGGAGTACGCCAAGAAGTTCATGTCGGCGTAAGCTGGTCCAGGCCGCTTCAGGCCGTCGGTGGACGGGGCTTCCCCGGCCATCGGCGGCGCGGCCTCAGCGTCGCCCGGGACAAGCCCGGGCATGACGGCGGGTGACGGGTCGACCGCTCCGCCGCACCTTTTCGGCCCGACCGCCCCCGGAGGCCCATGAGCCAGGACGTCGTACTCGACCACGTCACCATGCGCTTCGGCGACTTCACGGCCGTGCGCGACATCAATCTCACGGTGAAAGCCGGCGAGTTCTTCTCCTTCCTGGGCCCATCCGGCTGCGGCAAGACCACAATCCTGCGGATCCTTTCGGGCTTCACCGAGCCCACGGAGGGGCAGGTGCGCATCGGCGGGCGGGACATGGCCGGCATCGGCCCGAACCAGCGCCCGACCGCGCTGATCTTCCAGAACCTGGCGCTCTTCCCGCTCATGACCGTGTGGGAGAACATCGCCTTCGGCCTCGAAGTCCGGGGCGTCTCCAAGGAGAAGCGGCGCAAACGCGCGATGGAGCTGCTCGATCTCATCGCCATGCCGGACGCCGCCGACAAGCGCATCAGCGAGCTGTCAGGCGGCATGAAGCAGCGCGTGGCGATCGCGCGGGCGCTGGCCGTGGAGCCCAAGGTCATGCTGCTGGACGAGCCGCTGTCGGCGCTCGACCTCAAGTTGCGCCAGCACATGCGGGCAGAGCTGCGCGCCATCCAGCGGCGCACGGGCGTGACCTTCATCTACATCACCCATGACCAGGGCGAGGCCCTGACCATGTCGGACCGGGTGGCGGTGATGTCGCGCGGGCGAATCGAGCAGGTGGGCGCCCCCAGCGACATCTACGACGCCCCGCGCACGCCTTTCGTGGCGACCTTCGTGGGCGAGAACAACCGGTTCGCCGGCACGGTCGCGTCCGTCGAGGGCGGGGTGGCGCGGGTGGATACGCCCGCGGGTCCGCTGGCCGGCAAGGCCGGCGAGGGCGTCCGCCCCGGCGATCCGGCCGTGCTGTTCGTCCGGCCCGAGCGGATGCGGATGGGACAGGCCTGCCCCAACCAGCTCAGCGCGCGCATCCACCACGTCGATTTCGAGGGCAGCTTCGCGAACCTGTTCCTGGCCGGCCCGGGGGGTGGAGAGCTTATCGTGCAGGCCTCCAACGACGGCGCCCTTCCGAGCCTGTCGCCCGGCATCGAGCTGTCCCTCGGCTTCCCGCCCGAGAGCGCCGTAGTCCTGCCCGCCTCGGCGGAGGCCGCCGCGTGAGCGAGCTCTTCCGTCGCTACGGGACCGGCATGACGCTGACCATGCTGGCCGGCGTGGCGGTGTGGGTGCTGGCCATGGTGGTCCTGCCCTACTTCGTGATGGTCGAGTACTCGTTCCATCCCAACCTGACCGTGGTGGAGATGGGCGGGCCGAAGGACCACTACACGCTGGAGAACTACGCCGCCCTGTTCCGGGGCGTGGACCTGCTCCACTGGGACTTCCCGGACGACTTCCGGGTCTTCCTGCGAACCATGTGGGGCGCGTCGCTCGTCACCTTCATCTGCCTCCTCGTGTGCTACCCGGTGGCCTTCTACCTGGCCAAGGTGGCGACGCCGGAGCGCACGGCCTTCCTGCTGCTGATCCTGGTGATCCCGTTCTGGATCAACGAGATCCTGCGCACCTTCTCGTGGTACATCCTGCTCGCCTATAGCGGGCCGCTGAACATCGTCCTCAAGGCGCTCGGGATCATCGACGCGCCGGTGCGCTGGCTGTCCGGGAGCGCAGGCGTGCTGATCGGCATGACGTACGCCTTTCTCCTTTTCATGATGTTCCCGCTCTACAACGCGCTGGAGACGCTGGACCGCAACCAGATCGAGGCGGCTCGGGACCTCGGCGCGCCGACATGGCGCATCCACTGGCGGGTGGTGATACCCCACGCCAAGCCCGGCATCGCCGTGGGCTGCATCATGGTGTTCGTGCTGGCGGCGTCCTCCTATGTCGTGCCGGCGCTGCTGGGCAGCCCGGGCACGCGCTGGTTCACGGAGACCATCTACAGCTGGTTCTTCGAGGCGCAGAACTGGCCGCTCGGCTCGGCCTACGCCTTTATCCTGCTCGGCCTGTGCGTCGCGTTCATCCTGCTGATGATGCGCCTGTTCCGGGTCGGGCTGACCGACATCGCCAAGTAGGGGCCGCCGATGCAGGCTTCACGCGCCTCGGACCGGCTGCTCCAGATCTATCTGGGCGTGTTCCTGGTCTACCTGTTCCTGCCGCTGGTGATCATGGCGGCAGCGACGTTCAACACGAGCCGGTTTCCGACGGTGACGCCCTGGCTCGGAACCACAACCCGCTGGTTCGAGGCGCTCTACAACGACGCCGGCATGTGGGTGGCGCTGGAGAACAGCTTCATCATCGGCTTCTTCGTGATCCTCGTGTCGGTGCCGCTCGGGGTGGCGGCGGCCGTGGTGCTCAATGGCGTTCACGCCCGGGCGCGAAGCCTGCTCTATGCCGTGATGGTCTCGCCGCTGCTCACGCCCGGCGTGATCATCGGCATCTCGACGCTGGTGTTCTGGGACCGGCTGGGCGTGAAGGGCGGCCTCCATCTGGCCGTGATCGGCCAGTCCAGCTTCATCACCGCCTACGTGATGCTGATGGTGCTGGCGCGGCTGCAGCGTTTCGACACCAGCCTGGAGGAGGCCGCGCTCGACCTCGGCGCCAGCCATGGGCAGGTGTTCCGGCGAATCCTGGCGCCGCATCTCAAGCCTGCCATCCTGTCCGGCGCCGTGCTCGCGTTCTTCCAGTCGTTCGAGAACTACAACACGACTCTTTTCACCCGTGGCACGGATACAACACTCACCATCTACATCGCCTCGAAGGTCCGGACGGGCCTGACGCCGGCCGTCAACGCCCTCGGGCTGATCCTCATCCTGGTTACCGTAGTGGGAGCAGTGGCTTACGAGGTCATGAGGAGGCGCGAATCAGCCCGGGAAAGGGCGGCCCTGCGCAACGCCGAGCGGGCCGACATGGAAGCGCTCCAGATTGCCTGACGCAAGGTCGCATGATTAATATCAACTCTACTGGAACTCATGTTAATCGCGTGTTCACCACGTGATGTGCAACTCAGGCGAAACGCAGCGGATTCGCGATATGCAAGCTGCGTTACAACCTGCAGTTGCTTCTCAAGCACGAGTGTCTCCCGCACCCTGAGCTCACGTTCGGCGCCAAGCCGGCACCGTCGCGGCGCGATGAGGGCCCTAGAGCCCCGCCGCCTCGATCAGCAAACAAGGATGCGGACGATGACCGATGAAGTTCTCCTGTCGGTGGACACCATCACCATTGCGGCCCTGATGCGCGCCATGCAGGTGGTGATCCACGCCTACCAGGACGCCAACCAGGACACGGAAGCCTTCGATCGGCTCGAGACCCTGGCGTTGAACGAGATCAAGGCCTTGGACACGGGCGCCTTCGCGTATGAGGAGCAGGCGGAAGGGCTGGCGCAGGGGCTCCTCCTGACCCGCTCGGTGTTCCGCTACGCCCGCGCGCAAGCCGAGGCTTCCGTGGACCCGGCCGGCGTCCAGCCGAAAGGACGCAGCCCGAGGCCGTCCGCCGTCTGCGCCCAGAGGAACTGACGAAGGGCGCCGCTCGACCGGAGCGGCGCCCCTTCGGCCTAGCGTCGAGCCCTCATCCTCACTGGCTCGGCTGCCCCCCACTCTCCCCCGCCCCACCCGGATCGGCCGGGCTCCTCACGCTTTGCGTCGCTGGTCCGGAAATGCGCCACCAGCTCGTTGAGCCGCTGCAACTGAGTGTTCAGGGTCGATGCGGAAGCGGCGCTCTGCTCGGCGAGAGCGGCGTTCTGCTGGGTCATTTCGTCCAGATGCGAGATGGCCTGGGCCATCTCGTCGATGCCGCTGGCCTGCTCGGCCGTCGCGCTTGAAATCTCCGTGACGGTGCCGGCGACGCGCTGGGACGCATTCACGATCTCCGACAAGGCTTCGCCCGTCGACCGGACCAGATGGACGCCCTGGTCCACCTCCTGGGCGGAGGTGTTGATCAGGGTGGTGATGTCCTTCGCCGCCTCGCTGGAGCGCTGGGCGAGGGTGCGCACCTCCGAAGCCACCACGGCGAATCCCTTGCCGGCCTCGCCGGCCCGCGCGGCCTCGACCGCGGCGTTCAGCGCGAGAAGGTTGGTCTGGAAGGCGATCTCCTCGATCACGCCGATGATGTCGGAGATGCGCTTGGAGGCCTGCTCGATCCGCTCCATGGCGGAGACCGCCTGCGACACCACCTGACCGCCGTTCTCGGCCACGCGGCGGGCCTCCTCGGCGGCGGACACGGCCATATGCGACGATTGGGCCGAAGCCTTCACGGACGCGGCCAGCTGCTCGGTGGTGGCGGCGGTCTCCTCCAGGGAGGACGCCTGCTGCTCCGTGCGGGACGACAGGTCATCAGCCCCGCTGGCGATCTCGCGCGCCGCCTGGCGCACGTCCGCAGCCGTTCCCTGGATGGAGGCGACCGTTTCTGACAACCGCCTCACCGTTTCGTTGAAGGCGTCGCGCAGCTCGCCGAGCCTGCCCTCGTGCGCCGAATCGATCATCCGGGTCAGATCGCCCTGGGCCAGGGCGCGCAGGCTGCCGGCGATCTCGGACGTGGACTGGTCAACGGCCTCGCAGAAGCCGTTCATGCTCTCCGCGATCCTGCGGAAGAAGCCGGACTTTCCGGCGAGCTCGAGCCGGCGATCGAATCGGCCGTGCTGGGCCGCCTCGGCAAGCGCCGTCACTTCGTCCTGGGCGGCGACTTCGGCGGTGACGTCCCGCCATTCCAGCATGGCCCCGAGGCGTTCGCCCCGCGCGTCCTTCACCGGGGACACCACCAGGTCGAAGCTCCTGCGCCCGACCTTCACCCGGGCGATGTGCAGCTTGGAGAGGGCGCTGACCATCTGCTCCTGGTGCGCCGGATTGCGGTGGAACACTCCCATGGAACGACCGAGGATCTGATCCGGATCGAAATGCGGCAGCGTGGCGCGGAAGTCCTCCACGTGTTCGCGAAAGAGCTTCTGCACGGATGCGTTGGCGTAGACGATCCGGTGGTCCCGGTCCGCCAGCAGGACGTTGGTGGGCGAGCTGTCCATGGCTGCGTGGATCCGCTCGAGGGTCTCGAGCGGCGCCGTGTCGACGAGTCGCCCTCCTCCCTCGCGGCTGGCGCCGTCCACCGCAGCGCCACGCCCCCGGAGGGTGGCCGCCGCGCCGGCCAGCGCGGCTCCCACAAGGCCTACGGCCGGCGCGAAGAGGCCCGAATGATCCAGCGCGGCCCAACTCAGCCACACGCTGGACGCCACGCTTCCGCCCAGCAACGCCCAGGGCGTGATTCGCGAATCGCTCAGTCGCATGAAACCTCCCATGTTCAATCAGATGGCTGCCGCGCGACGCAGCGCCCTCCCGCAGAGCGGACACGCAGCGGTGGTGCGATCAACAGATTTAAACTAAAGATTGATCATTTGGTAAATTACGCACAGGATTTATGCAATTTCCTGCGAAGCGGCCGGGTGTCGCCGACCGCTGGGCGCCTGCGCGGCAAGCCAAACAGCAAAAAGGCCCGCCGAAGCGAGCCTGTTGTGACGATCAGAATAAAGTTCCGGTTGGTGGAGCCAGGCGGGATCGAACCGCCGACCTCTTGAATGCCATTCAAGCGCTCTCCCAGCTGAGCTATGGCCCCACTTTAACCGAGAGCCGGGGGCTTGGGACCCCCCGGCGCGTCGCCGTCTTGCGTCGGCGAGGGGGTCTATAGCCGCCCTCGCCGGCCGGATCAAGCCTCTTCGTCGTCTTCGATCTCACTATCGATCAGATCGGAGACGTCATCGTCGCCACTCTCCTCCTCTTCGAGGAAAGTGTCGTCGTCCTCGGCGATATCGTCCTCGATCTCGACGTCATCGTCGGTCGGCAGGTCCTTCGAGGCCTCGTCCGCTTCGACTTCGTCGAGGGAGACCAGCTCGGGGCCGGCGCCAGCCTCCTCCGTGTCCTCGTCCTCGTCACGGTTCGCGACCTCGGCCGCGCGGCCGCGCACGGGCGCCGGCATGGCGGCCGCCGTGTAGGTCGCGCCGCACTTCGGGCAGATGATCGGGTCCTTGTTGAGGTCGTAGAATTTCGCGCCGCAGCTCTGGCATTGGCGCTTGGCGCCAAGTTCCGGTTTCGCCATGGAGACCAGCCTTGTCAGGGAGAAGGAAAGGAATGGCTTCGGTTAGTCGCGCCGATTGCGGCTGTCAACGTGTCGCGCCGCCTTGCGCCGCCTTAGAGTTCACAAGGTGACCGGCGGGTGACGCCGGGGGCGGCCTGTGCTAGGTGCCGCGCGGCCCGATCACCCGCCCCCGAAGTCTGCACCCGGAGAACGCCCGTGTCCAAGTCCTCCTCGCATCACGGCGAAGCGCAGCCGCTCTCGGCCCAGGGCGGGCCCCCTCTCCGCGGCAGGGTGCGCGTGCCGGGCGACAAGTCGATCTCGCACCGCGCCATGATCTTCGGCCTGCTCGCGGTGGGGGAGACCACCGTGGAAGGCCTACTCGAAGGCGAGGACGTGCTGCGCACCGCCGAAGCCTGCCGGGCGCTCGGAGCCACTATGGAGCGGACTGGGGAGGGCGCCTGGCGCATTCAAGGCGTCGGGGTCGGCGGGCTGCGCGAGCCGGCGGGCGTGCTTGATTTCGGCAACGCGGGCACCGGCTCCCGCCTCATGATGGGCGTGGTCGGCGGACACGGGATCACGGCGACCTTCGACGGCGACGCCTCGCTGCGCAAGCGGCCGATGCGGCGCATCCTCGATCCGCTCACCAGGATGGGCGCGCAGGTGCTGTCCGAGGCCGAGGGCGGACGCTGCCCCATCACCCTGAAGGGCGCGATCGACCCGGTTCCGATCGAGTACCGGACCCCGGTGGCCTCGGCCCAGATCAAGTCGGCCGTCCTGCTCGCCGGCCTCAACGCCCCGGGCCGCACCACCGTCATCGAGACCGAGGCTTCGCGCGACCATACGGAGAAGATGCTCGCTTATTTCGGGGCGAGGGTCACGGTGACGCCGGAAGGCGAGCACGGCCGCCGCATCGTCCTGGAAGGCCGTCCTGAGCTGAAGCCGGCCCACGTGGTAGTGCCAGCCGATCCGTCTTCGGCCGCCTTCCCGATCGTGGCGGCGCTGGTGACGCCCGGCTCGGACATTGTGGTCGAGGGCGTCATGATGAACCCGCTGCGCACGGGGCTGCTGACGAGCCTGCGCGAGATGGGCGCAGACATCGAGGAGATCGGGCGCCGCGTCGAGGGCGGCGAGGAGGTGGCGGACCTGCGGGTGCGCCATTCCGCCCTGCGCGGGGTGGACGTGCCCGCCGGGCGCGCTCCCTCCATGATCGACGAGTATCCCGTGCTGGCCGTGGCGGCCTCCTTCGCGTCCGGCGAGACCAGGATGCGGGGCCTGCACGAGCTGCGGGTGAAGGAAAGCGACCGGTTGCAGGCCGTGGCGGATGGTCTGGCGGCCAATGGCGTCGAGCATCGGATCGAGGGCGACGACCTCATCGTCCAGGGCGGAGCCGGCGTGGTCCGAGGGGGCGGGACGGTGAAGACCCACCTGGACCACCGCATCGCCATGAGCTTCCTGGTGATGGGGCTTGCGTCACAGCGACCGGTGACGGTGGACGACAAGACCATGATCGCCACCAGTTTCCCAGCCTTCGAAGGCCTGATGACGGGCCTCGGGGCTGTGTTCAAGGCGGCCTGAGCCATGATCATCGCCATCGACGGCCCTGCGGCGTCCGGCAAAGGCACCCTCGCCAAGCGGCTGGCCGTCCACTACGGCCTGCCCCACCTCGACACGGGGCTACTCTATCGCGCGGTGGCGCGCACGCTGCTGGACCAAGGCAGCCCGCTCGACGACGAGGCGCTGGCCGTGAAGGCCGCCCAGTCGCTCGACCTCGGGCATCTCGATGAAAGCCGGCTGAGGGGACGCGAGATGGGAGAGGCCGCCTCCGTGGTCGCCGCCATCCCGCCCGTCCGGGCGGCGCTCGTCGCGTGGCAGCGGCAGTTCGCATCCCGGCCGGAAGGCGCGGTGCTGGACGGCCGCGACATCGGGACCGTGATCTGCCCGGACGCCACCGTGAAGATCTTCGTGACGGCGTCGGCCGAGGAGAGGGCCCGCCGGCGCCATCGCGAGCTCGCCGGCCGCGGCGAGACGACGCCCTACGAGGAGGTGCTGGCCGACATCCGCAAGCGCGACGCCCGCGATTCGGGCCGCACGACGGCGCCTCTCGTTGCGGCGCATGACGCGCGCTTGCTCGACACGACCAATTTGGGTATAGAGCAGGCCTTCCAGGCGGCCGTCGCTCATGTCGAGGCCGCGAGGCGGGAGCAGGCCTGACGCCGCGAGAGACTGTCTCGGCGCGTCCCCAACCGGCTCCAATGAAGAGGGCGCGTCCGACGCGCCCTTCTTGTCATGCCGCCCCGCGCTCGATCCCCGGCTCCCTGGCCGAAAAGAACCACGCTCCCGATCGTCGGTTCGCGCCGGCCCGCCTCTGGCGGTGGTCCTCGATTTTTCGAAGACATCGGCGATAGGGAGCGCATCGCAACGCAAACCGCCGGCGCCGGGCCACAAGGCCCCCCAGGAGAACCAATGTCCGCAGCCCTGAAATCCCCGTCGCGCGAAGATTTCGCCGCGATGCTCGATGAGTCCTTCTCCGCCGCCGACGCCCTCGAGGGTTCCGTTGTCAAGGGCAAGGTCGTCGCCATCGAGAAGGACATGGCCGTCATCGACGTCGGCCTGAAGACCGAGGGCCGCGTCGCCCTTCGCGAGTTCACCGGCCCTGGCCGCGAAGGCGCGCTGAACGTGGGCGACGAGGTCGAAGTCTACCTCGACCGCATCGAGAACGCGCTCGGCGAAGCCGTGATCTCGCGCGACAAGGCTCGCCGCGAGGAGAGCTGGGTCAAGCTCGAGGCGTCCTACGAGAAGAACGAGAAGGTCACGGGCGTGATCTTTAACCAGGTCAAGGGCGGCTACACGGTCGACCTCGACGGCGCCGTGGCGTTCCTGCCGCGCTCGCAGGTCGATATCCGTCCGATCCGCGACGTCACCCCGCTCATGGGCGTGCCGCAGCCGTTCCAGATCCTCAAGATGGATCGCCGCCGCGGCAACATCGTCGTGTCGCGCCGCACCGTCCTCGAAGAGACCCGCGCGGAGGCTCGCTCCGAGCTCGTCGCGAACCTCGAGGAAGGCCAGGTGGTCGACGGCGTGGTCAAGAACATCACCGAGTACGGCGCCTTCGTCGACCTCGGCGGCATCGACGGCCTGCTCCATGTCACCGACATGGCGTGGCGCCGCGTGAACCATCCGTCCGAGGTGGTCACCATCGGCCAGCAGCTCAAGGTCAAGATCATCAAGATCAACCACGAGACGCACCGCATCTCGCTCGGCATCAAGCAGCTGCTTGCTGATCCGTGGGAGGGCATCGAGGCCAAGTACCCGGTCAACGCCAAGTTCACCGGCCGCGTCACCAACATCACCGACTACGGCGCCTTCGTGGAGCTGGAGCCGGGGATCGAGGGCCTCATCCACGTCTCCGAGATGTCTTGGACGAAGAAGAACGTGCACCCCGGGAAGATCGTCTCCACCTCCCAGGAGGTCGAGGTGCAGATCCTCGAGGTTGATCCCGTCAAGCGGCGCATCTCGCTGGGTCTCAAGCAGACCCTGCAGAACCCGTGGGAAGCCTTCTCCGAGAAGTACCCGGCCGGCGCGGTGGTCGAGGGCGAGGTCAAGAACAAGACCGAATTCGGCCTGTTCATCGGTCTCGATGGCGACGTCGACGGCATGGTGCACCTGTCGGACCTGGACTGGAACCGTCCTGGCGAGCAGGTCATCGAGGAGTTCAAGAAGGGCGACATCGTCAAGGCGGTGGTGCTCGACGTGGACGTCGAGAAGGAGCGCATCTCCCTCGGCATCAAGCAGCTGGGCGGCGATCCCTTCGCCGACGCGGCGGCTTCGGGCGACCTGAAGAAGGGCGCGGTCGTGACCTGCGAGGTTCTCGAGGTCAAGGACTCGGGCCTGGAGGTCAAGATCGCCGGCACGGACCTGTCCACGTTCATCAAGCGCAACGAGCTCGCCCGCGAGCGTCAGGACCAGCGCCCCGAGCGCTTCGCCCCCGGCGAGAAGCTCGACGCCCGCGTCACCATGTTCGACCGCAAGTCGCGCAAGGTGCAGGTCTCGATCAAGGCGCTCGAGATGGCCGAGGAGAAGGAAGCCATCGCCCAGTACGGCTCGGCTGACGCCGGCGCCTCGCTCGGCGACATCCTCGGCGCCGCCCTCAAGCGCGCCAACAAGGGCGAGTAATCGTCCCCTGGCGGTCGGGCTTCGGCCCGACCCCTCCAGACACAAAACCCGCGCGGAGCGATCCGCGCGGGTTTTGTTTTGAGCGCCGACGGGGCCTACCGGCTGGTTTCGAGCGCGCCGCGCACGAGACGGGTCAGCAGCGCGCCCAGGCGATGCACCCCGGCTTCGTCCAGGGCCACGTTGACCGGCGGCCTGCGCAGGCTCTCGGCGTTGCGCACGAAGATGAAAGGCTGGTTCACGAGCCAGACCGTCGTCAGCCTCGCCTCCTCGACAGGCAGGTGGGGCTGGAAGCCCGCGACAATGCGTGCGGCGGCTTCGAACGTCGGGAGGCGACGCTCGGCGAGCACCTCGGTGAAGGTCGCCGTGCGGTTCATGATCTCCCAGTTCAGGACCTGAAGGGGCTCCCTGATCTCGGAGGCTTTCGCGATGGCGGAGAGGCTTTGCCTCAGAAAGGCCTCCAGCGCCTCGGCCGGCGTGAGCCGGGCGAGGGCCTCCTCATCCAGCTCGTTCAGCCGCTCCAGCCGTTCGAGCGCCGCCTCCAAGACGGCCCGGTACAGGCCTTCCTTTGCGCCGAAGTGGTATTTGATGGCCGCCTGGTTGGCCTCGGCCTGGTCTGCGATGGCGCGCACGGAGGCGCCGTCGAAGCCATGACGGGCGAACTGCGAGAGCCCGGCGTCGAGCAGACGCCGGCGCGTGAATTCCGACGCGCGAGTCATCAATCCTACTGGAATTTGGCGAAGCGCGTGAGATTCGCGGCTGCCGATGTGACGCCCGAGACGGCTTCGTCGACGGTGGACAGGATCTTCGGAGTCTTGAAGCCGAACAGTCCGTGGGTCTCCTGCGCGACCGGCCCGCCTTGGGCGACCGGGTCGCCAACCGGGGCCGCCACCGGAAGGGTCGCGACCTCGACAGGGGCGGCCAGCTTCGGCGCCTTCGGTGCGGACTGCGGCCGGGCCTTGCGGTGGGCGGGAGCAGGCTCATCGGCGGCCATCACGGTATATTCCAGCTTGGGCTCAGCCCAGGCCTCACCCGCCATGGCGACGAACGGCCGCGACAAGGAGGCCTGGAATCCCGGATCGCCTTCCATCGGGAAGGCATGGGCCAGATCCGAGGGGCCCTGGAGGACGCCGGTGATCGTGAAGGAGGCAGGCTGGAGCTGAGGCTGCGGGGCGGCGTTGGCCGCCGCCACCGAAGCGCTCGGGGCGCCCAACACCAGCACAGGCTGAACGGTCGGGACCGGGTCGGCCTTCTTCATCATCGCATTCGTGACCGCCGCGACGCACAGCGCCGCCGTGATGGAGGTCGCGACCTGGCCGGCCACCTTGCGGAGGAACGCGGCGCTGGCGAGAAGCAGGGACTTCGAATCGATCATCGGCGCGGCCTCGGTTCAAACGGGTGCTTGAAATTTAGTCGGGTGTTTGAGGCAGCATCAAGGCGCAGCTTGGGGTGGAGCTGGCGTTCTCGGTCGCCGAATGTTTCCGGCGCCGAGCGGCAGGGCGGAGAAAACAAAATGGCCGGGAAAGATCCCGGCCACGAGTGTCGAACAAAGGATAGTTCGCTGTCAGGCCAGGCAGGCCTGCTCCAGCATGATGAAGGCCCGGGCTCGGTGCGAGAGGCCCAGGCCACGCGGGGGCAGCCCGTGCTTCTCCTCGCTGGTCATCTCGCCGAAGGTGCGCTCGTGCCCATCCGGCAGGAACATGGGGTCGTAGCCGAACCCGGCCGTGCCGCGGGGGGGCCATACCAGCGCCCCGTCCACCCTGCCCTCGAACTCCTCGACGTGGCCGTCCGGCCAAGCGATGCAGAGCGCCGAGATGAACCACGCATGGCGCTGATCCGGCTCGAAGGCGTCGCGCTCGCGCAAACCCGCCTCGACCTTCTGCATGGCTGCGCCGAAGTCCTTCTCGGGCCCGCCCCAGCGGGCCGAGTAGATACCGGGAGCTCCGTCCAGCGCCTCCACGCAGATGCCGCTGTCGTCCGCAATGGCCGGGAGGTTCGCCGACTTCGCGGCGGACTCGGCCTTGATGCGGGCGTTCTCGGCGAAGGTGGCTCCGGTCTCCTCGGGCTCGGGCAGGTTCAGTTCACCGGCCGACACGGCCGTGAGGCCGCGGGGCGCGAGAAGCTCCTGCATCTCTCGGAGCTTGCCCTTGTTGTGGGTGGCGATCACCACCGTGCCGGTCAGCTTGCGGGCCATGGGGGCCTCCTCACATCACGGCGAGCTTCTGCAGCTCCACCAGCTGGGCCACGCCCCCCTTGGCGAGGCGGAGCAGGGACAGGAACTCCTCCTCCGAGAAGGGCTTGCCCTCGGCAGTGCCCTGGATCTCGACGAGGCCGCCGGAGCCGGTGATCACAAAGTTGGCGTCGGTCTCGGCGCCGTTATCCTCGGCGTAGTCCAGGTCCAGCACCGGCTGGCCGCCCGCAATGCCGCAGGACACGGCGGCGACGTGATCCTTGAGGGGGTTCCCGGTCAGCATGGAGCGGGAGCGCATCCACTGGATGCAGTCGTGCAGGGCGACCCAGCCGCCCGTAATCGCGGCCGTGCGGGTGCCGCCATCGGCCTGCAGGACGTCGCAGTCGATGACGATCTGCTTCTCGCCAATGGATGTGAGGTCCACCACCGAGCGGAGGGAGCGGCCGATGAGGCGCTGGATCTCCTGGGTGCGGCCGGACGGCTTGCCGGAGGTCACCTCCCGCCGCGTGCGCTCGTGCGTGGCTCGGGGCAGCATGGAATATTCGGCAGTGACCCAGCCCTTGCCGGAATTGCGCAGCCACGGCGGGGCGCGCTCTTCGAGCGAAGCCGTGCAGAGCACATGCGTCTCGCCGAACTTCACCAGGCAGGAGCCCTCGGCGTAGCGGGCGACGCCGCGTTCCAGGCTCACTTTGCGCAGCTCGTCGGGCGCGCGGCGGGAGGGTCGCATGTGATGCATCCTGTGTTGGATCGAGATTGGGGGCGTTCTAGGCCCGGGCGCAGGCGAGGGCAAGGAAGAGCCGTCCGGGGCGGCGGCGCCAGTGTCGCACAGCCTTGATCGCGGCGGTCCGAACGCCCAAAAATAGAAGCAGCAATCCGCCTGTGCGAATGACGCCACCGGCAGCCTGACAGCATGCGAGGATTCGTGCCGCAACCGACCAGTCGAGCGCTCATGGAGCTGAACGAGCGCTCGCGCGAGATCTTCCGGCGCATCGTGGAGAGCTACCTCGCCACGGGCGAGCCCGTGGGCTCGCGCAACCTGTCGCGCATCCTGCCGATGTCCCTGTCGCCGGCCTCCATCCGCAATGTGATGTCGGACCTGGAGGTGGCGGGGCTGCTGTTCTCGCCCCATACCAGCGCCGGGCGCCTGCCCACGGAGGCGGGCCTGCGTTTCTTCGTGGACGCGTTGCTGCAGGTGGGCGACGTGACCTCGGAGGACCGCTCGCGCATCGAGGCCGAGGTCCGCGCGTCCGGGCAGCAGAAGAACACGGACGCCATGCTGGCGGAAGCCTCTTCCCTGCTCTCTGGTCTGTCGCGCGGCGCCGGCGTGGTGGCGACCACCAAAAGCGCGGCGCGGCTGAAACATCTGGAGTTCGTGCGGCTCGACGCCGGGCGGGCGCTCGTGGTGCTGGTCTCCGAGGACGGCACGGTGGAGAACCGCATCGTCGACCTGCCGCCCGGGCTGCCGGCCACCGCCCTCGTGGAGGCTTCCAACTACCTTTCCGCCCGCATCCGCGACCGGACGCTCGGCGAACTCGTGGCCGAGGTGGAAAGCGAGCGCGCCCGCGCCGAGGCGGAGCTCGACTCCCTAACCGCCCGGCTGGTGGAAAGCGGCCTCGCCAGCTGGGGCGGGCGCGGCGACGACCGGCAGCTGATCGTGCGCGGGCAGGCCAACCTGCTGGAAGACCTTCGCGCCATGGAGGACCTGGAACGCATCCGCCTGCTGTTCGAGGACCTCGAGACCAAGAAGGACGTCATCGACCTCCTGGCCCGGGCCGAGGACGGCGAGGGCGTGCGCATCTTCATCGGCTCGGAGAACAAGCTGTTCTCTCTTTCCGGCTCGTCGCTGATCGCCGCGCCGTTCCGGGACGCTTCGCACAAGATCGTGGGCGTCGTGGGGGTGATCGGGCCGACACGGCTCAACTATGCGCGGATCGTGCCGATGGTGGACTACACGGCGCGCGTGGTGAGCCGGCTCTTGGAGGGGCGCTAAGCTACCCCAACCTGATCACCACCACGCCGCCGAGCGCCACCATGGCGGCGGTCCAGCGCAGCCAGCCGACGGGCTCCTTCAGCCCCACCGCGGCGAGCAGCACGCCGAAGAAGATGGAGAGCTCGCGCAGCGCCGCCACGGCCCCCACCGGACCGTGGGTGAAGCCGTAGAGCACCAGCAGGTAGGACGCGTTCGACATCAGGCAGGCGAGGACGCTGAAGCCGACGCCGCGCTTGTAGGCGCGACGGAGGCCAGGGCCCTCGAGCGTCAGCAGGATCGCCATGGTCACCGCATTGGCGACCGACACGGCGCAGCCATATTGGATAGGGTCGCCGGCCGCCCGGACACCCTGGGCGTCGGACACCACGAACAGGGCGTTGGTGCAGCCGGCCAGGATGGCGAGGGCGAAGCCCAGGCGATCGAAACGCTCGCCCCGGCGGGCGGATTCGGCCAGCAGCAGGACCCCCAGCGAGATCGCCACGATCCCGACGAAAGCCAGCGGCGACACCCGATCGCCAAAGGCGAGCCAGCCAATCAGGGTGACGCCCAACGGCGCCACGCCGCGCACAAGCGGGTAGGCCAGGGCGAAAGGCGTCCGCCGGAAGGTCGCCATCATGGCCCGCATGGTGACCAGATTGCAGGCGGCGCCCACGGCCAGCCATGCGAGGGCGCGGGGAGGCGGCAGGCCGAGCCAGACAACGCCCGGCGCCATGACCACGCCGGCCGTGATGACGACCGTCGCAAGGGCGTAGCCGGGCTCAGGGCGGCTGCGGGCGAGCGCGTTCCAGAACGCGTGCAGGAACGCGCTGAGCAGGGCCGCGGCGAAGACGGTGAGGGTCACGGCGAAGACATCCGCAAGGCAGGCGGCGGAAGTCGCCGATAGGGCATGCTGGCGGGGCTCACATCAGAAGGCCAGAGCCGGATGCGCCGGTCAGTCCAGCATCTTCTGCATGAAGACGAGGTCGAGCCAGCGATCGAACTTCCAGCCCACCTCCTTGAGACGCCCCATCTCGGCGAACCCGAAGCCCTTGTGGAAGTGAATGGACGAGGTGTTGGCAGCGTCGATCCCGGCCACCATCACGTGCTTGCCGAGACCGCGGGCGGCCTCGATGAGGGGCGGCATGAGCGCCTTGCCGACACCCTTTCCGTGGTGATGGCGATGCACATAGACCGAGTGCTCGACCGTGTGGGCGTAGCCATCCCAGGGACGAAAGTCACCGAAGCTCGCGAAGCCCAGCACGGTGTGGTCCAGGGCCGCGACCAGGAAGGGGTAGCCCTTCGCCTTCCTGTCCTTCAGCAGGGCGCGACGGCTCTCGATATCTGCCGTGTGATTGCTCCAGACGGCCGTCGTGTTGAGAACGGCGTCGTTATAGATGTCGAGGACCTCAGGCAGGTCCGCCTCTTGGACTTCGCGGATGGTGACCTGCATGGCTCCCCCTTACAGGCGCTTGTAGAAAATCGTCGTGGAGCAAAATCCGCCATCCGGCCACAAGGCGTAATCCGGGATGTCACCGACCCGAATCCATCCCGCCTTCTGATACATGTGGGACGCCGGCGAGCCCGTGACGGTGTCGAGAGTGAGCAGCGACAACCCGCGACGGCGCGCCTCGGCGTCGATCTCGGCCATGAGGGCTTCCCCAATCCCCTGCCGGCGGGCGGACGCATGCACCAGAACCTTCGCGACGTCGCCCCGGTGCGGCTGGTTGGGCTTGGCGCAGGGGTGGAGCTGGGCCGTGCCGAAGATTCGGCCATCGCGCTCCGCCGCCACGAGGGCGAGCCGGTCGGCCTCGAGGTCGTCGATCACGCCTCGCCACCAAGCCCGGGCCTCTTCCGGGGCGAACGGATTCATGAACCCGACCGAGGCCCCGCCAGCGACGCAGCTCACGAGGATGTCGACGAGCGCCGGCATGGCGTCTCGGGCGGCGGCGGGGTCGAGGACGCGGGTCGTCAGGGACATGCGGAACTCCGGGGCGATCTCCCGGCGAGAATCGCCGCTTGGGCCAGCCGAATCAATCGGCTCCGAGGCGCACATCGCTTGGAAAAGCCACAGCCGGCTGGTATCTGAGCCCGCATGAGCGAGCACCCGATCTCCAACATCCGCAACTTCTCCATCGTGGCCCATATCGACCACGGCAAGTCGACCCTTGCCGACCGGCTGATCCAGGCCACGGGCGGCCTCTCCGAGCGCGAGATGGTCGACCAGGTGCTCGACAGCATGGAGATCGAGCGCGAGCGCGGGATCACCATCAAGGCGCAGACCGTCAGGCTGGAATACAAGGCCAAGGACGGGCAGACCTACGTTCTCAACCTCATGGACACGCCCGGGCACGTGGACTTCGCGTACGAGGTCAGCCGCTCGCTGGCGGCCTGCGAGGGCTCACTCCTGGTGGTGGACGCCTCCCAGGGCGTGGAGGCGCAGACGCTCGCCAACGTCTACCACGCGCTGGACGCCAACCACGAGATCGTGCCGGTCCTCAACAAGATCGACCTGCCTGCGGCCGAGCCCGACCGCATCAAGGCGCAGATCGAGGAGGTGATCGGCCTCGACGCGTCGGACGCCGTGCCGATCTCGGCCAAGACCGGGCTCGGCATCGACCTGGTGCTGGAGGCCATCGTTCAGAAGCTGCCGCCGCCCAAGGGCGACGAGACGGCGCCGCTCAAGGCGCTGCTGGTGGACAGCTGGTACGACGCCTACTTGGGCGTGGTGGTGCTGGTGCGCATCATCGACGGGACGCTCAAGAAGGGCGCCGACATCACCATGATGGGCACGGGCGCCCGCTACGAGGTGGACCGCATCGGCGTGTTCCGGCCGAAGATGACCGACGTCGAGAAGCTGGGTCCGGGCGAGGTCGGCTACATCACGGCGCAGATCAAGCAGGTGGCCGACACCCGAGTGGGCGACACCATCACGGAGACGCGCCGGCAGACCCCGGCGGCGCTGCCGGGCTTCAAGCCGGCGCAGCCGGTGGTGTTCTGCGGCCTGTTCCCGGTGGACGCGGCCGACTTCGAGGACCTGCGGGCCGCCATGGGCAAGCTGCGCCTCAACGACGCCAGCTTCTCCTACGAGATGGAGAGCTCGGCGGCGCTCGGCTTCGGCTTCCGCTGCGGCTTCCTGGGCCTGTTGCACCTGGAGATCATCCAGGAGCGCCTGGAGCGCGAGTTCAACCTCGACCTGATCGCGACCGCGCCGTCGGTCGTGTACCGGATTCACATGAAAACGGGCGAGGAGATCGAGCTTCACAACCCGGCCGACATGCCGGACGTGATGAAGATCGAGGAGATCCACGAGCCCTGGATCCGGGCCACGATCCTCACTCCGGACGAGTACCTGGGCGGCATTCTGAAGCTCTGCCAGGACCGGCGCGGCGCGCAGATCGACCTGAACTACGTCGGCAAGCGCGCCATGGTGGTGTACGACCTGCCCCTCAACGAGGTGGTGTTCGACTTCTACGACCGTCTGAAGTCGATCTCTAAGGGCTACGCCTCGTTCGACTACACCATCACGGACTACCGGGCCGGCGACCTCGTGAAGATGTCGATCCTGGTCAACGCCGAGCCGGTGGACGCGCTCTCCATGCTGGTCCACCGCACCCGCGCCGAGATGCGCGGCCGGGCCATGTGCGAGAAGCTCAAGGAGCTGATCCCGCAGCACCTGTTCCAGATCCCGATCCAGGCCGCCATCGGGGGCAAGATCATCGCGCGCGAGACCATCTCGGCCCTGCGCAAGGATGTGACCGCCAAGTGCTACGGCGGCGACGTCTCCCGCAAGCGCAAGCTCCTCGACAAGCAGAAAGAAGGCAAGAAGCGCATGCGCCAGTTCGGCCGCGTGGAGATCCCGCAGGAAGCGTTCATCGCCGCGCTGAAGATGGACAGCTGAGGGCTCGTTCGGGTTTTTGTATCGCAGCGCCTCAGCCGTCATTGCGAGCCAAAGGCGAAGCAATCCAGTCGGTCATTCGCGTTTCTGGATTGCTTCGTCGCTGCGCTCCTCGCAAAGACGGGGTTCCGTAAGCGGCTCGCCTTAGACCCGCTCCGCCTCCGCCAAGAACCTCAGCAGGCGCTCGCTCAGCGCCGCCTCGTCCTTCGTTTCGCATTCCCACACGACCAGCGCCTTCCAGCCGCGCTCCGCCAGAGCCGCGAGGTTGGCGGCGTCGCGGGCGCGGTTGCGGGCGATCTTGGCTTCCCAATAGGGCCGGTTGGCTTTCGGCATGCGCGCTCCGCGGGCGCAGTCGTGGCCGTGCCAGAAGCAGCCGTGGACGAAGATGGCCTTGCGGCGCCCGATATAGGCCACGTCCGGCCGGCCTGGGATGTCCTTGCGATGCAGGCGGTAGCCCGGCGCGACCGAGCGCAGGAGACGGCGGACGAGCAACTCCGGCGTGGTGTCCCGCCCGCGGACGGCGCGCATCACGGCGGAGCGCTCGGGCGAAGGCGTCTCGGTCGGCTTGGTCACTCCGCCGCCACGTCGAGGGGGGCGGCGAGATCCAGCAGCGGCTCCAGCAGGTGCTCGCGCAGGTGCGCCACCACCGGAACGGCGAGCCCATCGCCGGCGAGGTGGTAGGCGTCGTTGTAGCGGGTGGGGAGCACGTAGCTGTCCGGCAGGCCCATGAGGCGGGCGGCCTCGCGGGCGGACAGGAGCCGGGTGCGGATGCGCTCGCCTTCCACCACCACGATCGTCTGCCGGCTGGAGCCGCCGGAGGCGGTGCGCAGGCAACCGGCGACCCCGTCAAAGCGGACTTCCGCCCGCTGGGCCTTGCCGCCGTCCGGCGTCCGGCGGGTCCGGCGATAGAGCGCGCCCACCTCGCGGCGGCCGCTGGCCTTTGCCGCCTCCAGCTTGGCGCGGTGGGGCGGAGCCATCAGCGAGAGGAGGTAGGCGGTCTCCTCGGGCGTGTGCCAGGCGACATCGTTCGGCGAATCCTGGATGAGGTCGCGCAGTACGACCCTGCGCGCCGGCGCCTCGGGCAGGCGCCACCACCGCCATCGCGCGGCCAGAGGCGCCGGGAGCATGGCCTGCGCGCTGCGCAGGGACTCCGTGGTCCAGAGGCCTGGGCCGGGCGTCGCAAGCGGAGCAGACGGAAGCTCTTCCCGGGCCGCCACAAAGAACACGCGCGGACGGGACTGGGGCAGGAACCGCTCCGCGTCGAGCATCAGGGCGCCGAAGACGTAGCCCAGGCGGGCCAGAGCGGCGCAAAGCGCCTCGAAGTCACGGCCGCCCTTGGATGTGAGAGCGCCTCCGACGTTTTCGAGAACGAGAAGCCGAGGCGGCCGGTGCTCGCCCCGGAGTCCGTCGATCAGGGCGTGAAAGCCCCAGAACGCGCCGGAGCGGGCTCCGGCCAAGCCGGCGCCGCCGCCCGCCAGCGAGAGGTCCTGACACGGGAAGGACGCCCAGGCGAGGTCGGCGTGGTCGGGCAGATCCGCCGGCGACAGGGCGTGGATGTCGCCGCAGCGCATCTCCGCGTCGCCCCAGTTGGCGCGGTAGCTCGCCGCCTTCCTGGCGTCGAAGTCGTTGGCGAACAGGCAGCGCCAGCCGGCGCCCAGCCCAGCGCGGGCCATGCCGCCGCCGGCGAAGAATTCGTAAAAGGTCGGCTGCGCGCGCCCTGCCCTGCCCATGGCCGGACACTAGACAGCGACGCGAGTCGTGTCGACTGGCGGGAGGGAATCGCGCGGGTCCGTTCGCCTGACGCTGTTCTGCTTCGGCTCACGGCAAGGCAGCGGAAACAGCAAAAACGCGGCCGCCCCACGCGGGCAGACAATGCTTCGGCTGGGTGTTTGTTCCCGGGTCGTCAGGCCGGCTTGTCGGAGACCAGGCGGTCGCGATGCAGCAGCGGCGGGAACAGCCTGGCCCAGAGCGCGGCGACCAGCATGGTGCCGAGGCCGCCCACGACGACCGCCGGCACGGCTCCGATCAGGGCTGCGAGCGCCCCGGATTCGAATTCGCCGAGTTCGTTTGAGGCGCCGATGAAGACGCTGTTCACGGCGGCGACGCGGCCGCGCATGGAGTCCGGCGTCTCGGCCTGCACAAGCGTCTGGCGGACATAGACGCTCACCATGTCGCAGGCGCCCAGCACGACGAGGCTGCCCAGCGAGAGCACCAGGTTCGTGGACAGGCCGAAGATCACCGTGGCGAGGCCGAACAGGCCGACGGCCTGGAACATCGTCCTGCCGGCGCGCTTCTGCAGCGGATGGGCCGCCAGCCACACCGACATGGCGACCGCCCCAACGGCGGGCGCGCTGCGCAGGGCGCCCAGGCCGACGGGGCCCACCATCAGCACGTCGCGGGCGTAAATGGGCAGGAGCGCCGTCGCGCCGCCCAGCAAGACGGCGAAGAGGTCGAGCGAGATCGCGCCCAGGATCACGGGGCGGGCGCGGATGAAGACGATGCCGGCCAGCAGGCTTTCCAGGGTGGTTTTGACGCGCGAGCCGGCATGGCCGCCGCGTCTGATCAGGGCGACGAGGAGTGCTGACAGGAGAAATGACGCCAGCGCAGCGGCAAAAACCACCGGGGCGCCGAAGGCGTAGAGGACGCCGCCGACGGCCGGGCCGGCGATGGACGACGTCTGCCAGGCCGACGCGTTCAGCGCCACGGCGCTGGCGAAGTCCTCACGCGCCACCAGGTTCGGCAAGAGGGCCTGCGTCGCCGGGTTGGCGAAGGAGCGGGCTGAGCCGACCAGCACCGCAAGCGCATAGATGGGCCACACCGGGCTGGCGGGCGTCAGGGCGACCAAAAGGAGACCGAGGGACGCAAGCGCGACCAGCGCCCAGCACAGCGAGATGATCCTGCGCCGGTCGAAGCGGTCCGCCACGTGGCCGGTCACCAGCGCGAGGGCGAGGGCGGGCAGGAATGCGGCCAGGCCGACGAGGCCCAGCGCGAGCGCGCTGTGGGTACGGTCGTAGACCAGCCAGCCCAGGCCCACGTTCTGGATCTGCATGGCGAGACCGGAAAGGAACCGGGCGGTGAAGAAATACCGGAAGTCGCGCGAATGCAGCGCGGCCCAGCCGCTGGCGTTCCTGATCATGGAGCTCTGTCGTCGGGAAAGCGGCGTCCGTATCACGCGGAAGCGCGAGTGAACAGGCGCGTTCGCGCGGGTCTGGCCGGCATCGAGCCGTCCTATGACGAGGATGAGCCAGCTTGCGGCGGCGCTTCGATCTGATATTTCAGAACGGAACTACACCGCTGAACCAGGCAGGAAGGAACGCCCCATGAAGATCCTGATCACCGGCGGAGCCGGACATGTCGGGCGTACGCTGCGCCGGGAACTGGCCGGGCGGTTCGAGCTCGTGCGGATCTTCGACATGGTCGCCGCGGAGCCGATCGGGCCCAACGAGGAGTCGGTCGTGGGCGACATCGCCGATATTGCCGCCGTCGAGAACGCGACGCGGGGGATGGACGCGGTCATCCATCTGGCGGCCGAGCCCAACGAGGCGCCGTTCGGGATCATCCTGCAGGCCAACGTCGTCGGGACCTGGAACGTCTACGAGGCCGCGCGGCGCTGCGGGGCGAAGCGGGTGATCTTCGGCTCGAGCAACCACGCGGTGGGGTTCTACCCGCGCTCGCAAAGGATCAACGAGACCGTGCCGGTGAAGCCGGACAGTCGCTATGGCCTGAGCAAGTGCTGGGGCGAGGCGGTAGCCCAGCTTTACGCGGACAAGTATGGGGTGAAGAGCCTGCTGCTGCGCATCGGCAACGCCGCCGCGACGCCCGGCAGCGCCCGGGCGCTGGCGATCTGGGTGAGCGGCCGCGACCTCGCCCAATTGGTCACGATCGGCCTGGAGCACCCGGACATTCACTGCAACGTGGTCTACGGCGTCTCCAACAACGCCGCCTGCTGGTACGACAACTCGGCCGCCTATCGCCTCGGCTACAAGCCGCAGGACCGGGCGGAAGACTACACCGACGCCGCCATGGCGGCGGAAGCCGGCCAGCAGCACGAGCCTGCCGACCTTTATTTCCAGGGCGGTCCATTCTGCGCCATCGAATACGAAGGCGGCCCAATCCCGCCCGCGGAATGAACCTCACGCCGGCTCGCGGCCGGTGATCAGGCCCGCGTAGGCGCGGCGGATCGCGTTCTCCGCCGTTCGGGTCACTGTTTTGCGGTCCGAGCCTGCATCGAAGGCGATCGGCTCGCCCCAGACCGCTACTGCGTCGATCGGTTGACCCGCAATCACCGGCGCGAGATGGGGGATCAGCTCCATGTCGCCATACCAGGCCAGGGCCGGGCGGTCCGGGCGCCCGACAGGCAGGCCGCCCCGACGCGGATAGGCGATCGTCAGCGGCTGCACGAGGACGTGGCCCGTGTGGCCGGCTTCCGCGATGGCGTCGCGGGCCGCGCCGACCACGGCGGTCTTGAAGGGCAGGACGCGGTTGCCGTCACTGGTGGTGCCCTCGGCGAAGAGCACGATGGCGTCGCCGCCGGCCAGGCGCTCGGCGATCTCCCGGTTGGCCTCGGCGGCTCCTTTCCGACGCTGGCGATCGATGAAAATGGAGCGTTGCAGGCGGGCGAAGGTCCCGAACACCGGCCAGGATCCCACCTCGCGCTTCGCCACAAAGGACAACGGCAGCAGGGTCGAGATCACCGTGATGTCGAGCCAGCTGGTGTGGTTCGCCAGCACCAGGAGCGGACGACCTTCCGCCGGCGCGCCCGCGACTTCGATTCGGATGCGGAACAGGGCGCAGACAAACTGGTGGAAGCGCCGGGGCAGCCGGTGAGCGATGGGCGAGCCCGCCTTCAGGGCCGACCATTGCACCACCATCAGCACCAGCGTGATGGGAACCAGGACCGCCAGGACCGCGGCGATGCGGAGGCGGGACATGGCGGCCATTCAGGCCTTGCGCTCGTCGTCCAGCGGGACGGCGTAGAGCTCCAGGCGATGATCCACGAGCCGGTAACCCAGGCGGCGGGCGATCTCCGCCTGGAGCCGCTCGATTTCCTCCGACCGAAACTCGACGACCTCCCCGGTGCGCAGGTTGACCAGGTGGTCGTGGTGCTCGTCCGGCTTGCGCTCGTAGCGCGCGCGGCCGTCCTTCAGGTCCAGGCGGGCGATGATGCCGGAGTCCTCGAGCAGCTTGACCGTGCGGTACACCGTGGAGATCGAGATGCCCCGGTCGATGTCGTGGGCCCGGCGGTGGAGTTCCTCCACATCCGGGTGGTCCTCGGCCTCGGCGATCACCCGGGCGATGGTCCGGCGCTGGCCGGTCATGCGCAGGCCCGCGGCGACGCAGCGCTGCTCGATCAGGTTCACGCGAGGGCGATTCGGGCTCACGGAGCGGTCCGGCTCGTTTGCAACTTGGCCGTCCTTATAGGAAAAGCGCCCAGCCGCGTCCACCGGTGGAGGCTTTCAGTCCAGGGCGCGCCTGAGAACCAGGGCGGCGGCCACCGAGCCGTCAGGCTTGCGGTAGTAGCCCTGACGTCGCCCGACCTGCTCGAAGCCGACGCGCGCATAAAGGGCGCGGGCCGGGGCGTTGCCTTCATCCACTTCCAAAAACAATTGGCGCACGCCGCGGCCAGACAGCGCGCCCAGATGCGCCTGGAGGAGCTTGCGCCCCCAGCCGCCGCCCCGGCGCTTGCGCGCGACCGCGATGGTGAGGATTTCCGCCTCGTCGGCCGCCATCCTCGAAAGGACGAAGCCGTCCACGGCCGTTCCGGCGCCGATCGCTTGGCCGAGAATGGCGGGATCCACCAGCATGGCTTCGCACTCGGCCACGGACCAGCCCGTGTGAAAGCCCTCGCGGTGGAGCGCCGCGACGGCAGGCGCATCCGCGGTCCGCAGGGGCCGCACTGCCGGGGGGGAGGCCGGAGAGAAGGGCCAGGCCATGGCTCAGCGGCGCGGCAGGCGCATGTGGTCCTGCGGCTTGGCGTCAGGCGCGCGCAGGTAGAAGGGCTTGGGCAAGGCCTGATCGGGATTGGCCGCGATCCCCAGCCGCGCCACCCAGGTGATGTCGGGGGCGGGGCCACCGTCGACCACGGCGGCTTCCAGGCCGATCGCCTTGGCCTCTTCGCACAGCATGGCCGCCCCCGAGCCCACGACCAGCAAGGGCCCGGCCCCGATCTGGCGGGCCGCATCCTTCACGGGCGTCACGCGCGGCGACATGAGCGTGCGGCCACCGGGCGCGACCACCTGGACGTAGACGTGAGCGTGCCGGGCGTCGATCGCCACGGCGACGAGCGCCTTCACGCCGGTCGCGACCAGCGGGGCGGCGTAGGCCGACAGGGTGGTGACCCCGACGGCCGGGACGCCGGCGCCCAGCGCAATCGCGCGAGCGGCCGAGATGCCGACGCGCAGACCCGTGAAGCTGCCGGGACCGACGGTCACCGCCACGCGATCCAGAGAGGCGAAGCCGCCCTCGACCTGGGCCATAACCCGCTCCAGCATGGGCATCAACGCTTCCGCGTGCCCGCGCTGCATGGCCTGGGACTCGATGGCCAGGGGCGCCTCCGCCCCGGCCTCCGTCACGCAGACCGAGCAGGCTTCCAGCGCGGTATCGATGGCGAGGATGCGCACCGGCGTCTCCACGAAGCAGTCTGAACCCGAAGGACCGTCTCGTGGCAGAAATCCGGCCCGGGGGAAAGCCCGGGCTCAGGCGATCGCGCAGAACTCGTCGAAATCGAGCCGCGGATTGCGCGGAAACAGGCCGGCCGGATCCCCATAGCCCAGGTTGCAGATGAAGTTCGATTTCACCTTCCCGTCCGGAAAGAAGGCGGCGTCCACGGCGGCCTTGTCGAAGCCCGACATGGGACCGCAATCGAGGCCCAGGGCGCGGGCCGCGAGGATAAGGTAGGCCCCCTGCAGCGAGGAGTTGCGGAAACCAGTCTCTTCGATCGCGGCCGGCTTGCCCTCGAACCAGCTGCGGGCCGTCAGATTGTGCGGAAACAGCTTGGGCAGCTTGTCGTAGAATTCGAGGTCGTAGCCGATGATGGCGGTCACGGGCGCGGCGAGAGTCTTGTCGCGGTTGCCCTCGGACAGCGCGGGTGCAAGCTTCTGCTTCGCCTCGGGCGACTTCACGAAGACGATGCGGGCCGGAGAGGCGTTCGCGGCCGTCGGGCCCAACTTCACCAGATCCGCAAGGCGCCGGAGGAGGTCGTCGGGCACGGGGGTGGACAGAAACGCGTTGTAGGTCCGCGCATCGAGAAACAGCTGGCGCAGCGCCGCATCGGACAGCGGCGCCTTGTTGGTGTCGAGCATGTTCGGCAATCCCTGGAGTACGCCCCTCGGGGGCGGGGTTATGCCGAAAGACATAAGGGCCACCCCCGCGGGGGCAGCCCCTCTGTGCGCAAAAATGCGCTTGCCGAATTGCAAGCCGAGTTCAGACGGCTTCCACCTCGCGCACGTCCGGAAGGAAGTGGCGCAACAGGTTCTGGATGCCGTGCTTCAGGGTGGCGGTGGACGAAGGGCACCCTGAGCAGGAGCCCTTCATGGTGAGATACACGACGCCCTCACGGAAGCCCTTGAAGGTGATGTCGCCGCCGTCGCCGGCCACGGCCGGGCGGACGCGGGTCTCGAGCAGCTCCTTGATGGTCTCGACCGTGGCGGCGTCCTTGGGGTCGAAGAACTCGCCATCGGCGCCTTCACCGGCCGGCTCGGCCTCGCCCTCGAACAGGGGCTCGCCGGACAGGAAGTGCTCCATGATGGCGCCGAGAATAGCGGGCTTCAGGTGGGCCCAGTCGCCTTCGCTCTTGGTCACCGTAACGAAGTCCGAGCCGTAGAACACGCCCGTGACGCCCGGAATGGCGAACAGCCGGCGCGCCAGAGGCGAGCGCTCGGCAGCGCGGGAATCACGAATGTCGAGGGTGCCGTCCGGCATCACGCCGCGGCCGGGCAGGAATTTCAGGGTGGCGGGATTGGGCGTGGCTTCGGTCTGGATGAACATCGGTCTCTCCTCGCGCGCGGTTCAAGGCCGGCGGCGAATGGCGGGAAGGCGCTGGGATGCGCGCCCCAGGCCTCCTTATCACAGTATGTGGCCCGCGAGGGGCTCCGATTCAATGCGGAGGTCAGGCGAGCGCGTCGATGTCCCGGTCGCTCAGGCCGCCGGGCACGATCGCGATCGGCACCGGAAAAGAGGCGGCGCCCTTGCCGGCGAGACCGGCGACGAGCGGCCCCGGTCCGTCCGGGCCCGAGCCGGCTGCGAGCACCAGGAGCGCGATGTCCTCGTCCTCCTCGATCACGGCCAGGACCTGCTCGGCCTTCGCGCCAGTGCGGATGACCAATTGAGGATCGGCGCCAGTGAGATCCCGCGCGCATGCCGAGGCGACGTCCAGGCGTCGCTGCGCTTCCTCGCCGGCTTCCGCCTCCATGACGGTGCCCACGCCCAGCCAGTGCTGGAATTCCGGCGGGCTGATGACCGCCAGGAGAGCGAGTTCGGCGCCGACCCGACCGGCGCGGCGGGCCGCGAAATACACGGCCCGGTCACACTCCTCGGTCTCATCGACGATGACGAGGAACTTCGGGCGGTGACCCGCCTCATAGGACCGTCTCGGCTTCACCGTCATGGGCCTGCCGTGCTCGTGCGCTCGACGCCGCATGCTGGCAGCATGCCTGGCGTCGAGCAAGCGCCGAAGCTCAGCCCCGGCGTCGCACGAAGCCCAGGATGTCCTTCACGGCGTCCATGTTCGGCCGGGCGATGGCGCTCGCGCGCTCGGCGCCGTCGGCCAGCACGGAATCAATGTAGCCGGGGTCCGCGGCCAGCCGCTTCATCTCGGACCCGATGGGGCCGAGCTTGGTCACGGCGAGGTCCACCAGGGCCGCCTTGAAGGACGAGAACTGCGCCCCGCCGAACTCACGCAGCACGTCGGCCCGGGAGCGATCCGCAAGCGCGGCGAAGATGCCGACAAGGTTCTGGGCCTCGGGCCGCTTCTCCAGCCCGGCTTCCTCCGAGGGCAGCGGCTCGGGATCGGTCTTCGCCTTGCGGACCTTCTGGGCGACCGCGTCCGCGTCGTCGGACAGGTTGATGCGCGAGTAGTCCGACGGGTCGGACTTCGACATCTTCTTGGAGCCATCCCGCAGGCTCATGACCCGGGTGGCGGGGCCCTGGATCAGGGGCTCCGGCAAGGGGAAGAAGCCCTCCCCGAATCCATTGCTGGCGATCGACTCGGCGTAATCGTTGTTGAACTTCTGGGCGATGTCGCGGGCCAGTTCGAGGTGCTGCTTCTGGTCCTCTCCGACCGGCACGTGGGTGGCGCGGTAGACCAGGATGTCGGCGGCCATCAGGGTCGGGTAGGCGTAGAGGCCGACAGACGCGTTCTCGCGGTCCTTGCCGGCCTTCTCCTTGAACTGCGTCATGCGGTTCAGCCAGCCGATGCGGGCCACGCAGTTGAACACCCAGGCGAGTTCAGCGTGCTCGTGCACCTGGCTCTGGTTGAACACGATGTGCTTCCGGGGATCGATTCCGGCCGCCAGGAAGGCCGCCGTGACCTCGCGGATCTGGGCCGTGAGCGCCTGCGGGTCTTGCGGCACCGTGATGGCGTGCATGTCCACCACGCAGTAGATGCACTCGTGGCTATCCTGCAGGGCCACGAACTTCGTGATCGCGCCGAGGTAGTTGCCCAGGTGCAGGTTGCCCGTCGGCTGGACGCCCGAGAACACGAGGGGTTTGAAGGCCGCCATTGCGAAATCTCCCAAGTCGGCGCGCTTATGGCGGCTTCATCCAAGGCGCGCAAGATAAAGCAGCATTCAGGTGGCGGCCGGCCCGCGCCAGCGGCCGGCCCCGCAGGCGAGCAGCGCGGCTGCATAGGCGGCAGCGCCGCCCCCGCAGAGGGCCCCCAGGGCTGCGACCCTGACCGGCAATCGGGCCTCGGTCGCGAGGGCGGCGGCGAGGACGCCCTGGGCCTCCCGGACGGCGAGCGCCATGAGGGCCGCGCTGAGCGCGGCTAGGGCGAGCCGGACAAGCAGCCTGGGCGCTGGGCGCCAGAGCCCTGCGGCCCCGAGCGCCAGAGCCAGCACGCCAGCGTCCGCCCAGGCCCCGAGGGAGACAGCGGCCCCGAGCCCTGCGACTCCGTGGCCATCGCGGAGCACCAAGCCGGCCGAAACCGTCACCACGAACCCGGCTACGGCGCCCAGCAGCGGCGGCCGGCTCCTTTCCTGCGCCATGAAGGGTTGGGCGAGCACGCGCGCCAGCGCGGCGGCCGGTAGTCCCGGCGCGAGGCCGCGGATGACCGCCGCGACCGCGGCCGTGTCGTTCGGCGAAAAAGCTCCGCGTTCGAAGAGGATGCTGGCGATCGGATCCGCCAGGACCGCGAGTCCGGCGGCCGCCGGTAGGGCAAGCAGGAGCGCGGCCAGGAGGGCCTTGTCCAGCAATGGCGCTACCTGCCCGGTATGGCCGGCGCGCAGCAGCCGGACCACCTCGTTGAGCAGGACGACGCCCGCTCCCGCCGCCACGAAGCCGAGCGGCAACTGGAAGAGCCGGTCGGCGTAATGCAGCTGCGCCAAGGCGGACGGCTCAGCCGAGGCCAGGTTGAGCGCCGCGAGGATGGAAAGCTGCGCCGAGGCGGCCGTGGCGAGACCGGGCAGCGCGAGACCGCCAAAGGCGCGCAATCCGGGTGAGAGGCGCGGCCAGGTCAGAGAGGGGCGTTCGCTCCGGCGCAACAGCGCGGCGCCGACCAACAGGAGTTGGAGCAGGCCGGCGCCGGAGACCGCCACGGCCACGATCCACGCGAGCCTCGCCTCGTCCTCGCCGACACCGGCCAGGAAGGCCAGCACGGCCACCAGCACGGCGTTGACCACCACAGGGGCGAGGGCGGCCCATCGCAGGCGCCCCTGCCCGGCCAGCATGGCCGCGCACAGGGCCGCCATCGTGGCGAAAACCGCGAGCGGCAGCGACAGGCGCGTGAGGCTGGCGGCGAGCGCGAGCCGTTCTCCGTCGTGCGCGAAACCGCCGGCAAGCGCGAGGGTGAGCCAGGGCGCGGCGATTTCCCCCAGGGCGGTCAAAGCGAGGCCTGCCAAGCCGACCGCCGCCAGGGCTTCCCCGGCGAACCTGCGGGCGGCCGCGTCGCCCGACTCCGCGGCCATCCTGCGGTAGACGGGCACGAAGGCTCCGTTCACGGCCCCCTCCCCGACCACCCGCCGGACAAGGTTCGGGATGCGCAGAGCCGCCAGCAAGGCGTCGGCGGCCGGGCCCGCCCCGATCAGGGCCGCGATCATCACGTCCCGGGCGAAGCCGAGAACCCGGGACAGCGCCGCCGCGGCGCCGACAAGCGCCGTGTCGCGGGCCAGGCTGGGAGGTGGATCTGAGGACTGCGCCATGGGGCGGACCGAATCAGGTTCGCCCCGGGCGCGCAAGCGGCGGGCCTAGAGAATGAACCGGCTGAGGTCCGCGTTCTTGGCGAGGTCCCCGACGGCCTTCTCGACGTAGTCGGCGTCGATCACGACAGTCTCGCCGGAGCGGTCGGGCGCGTTGAACGAGATGTCGTCCAGGATGCGCTCCATCACGGTCTGGAGGCGGCGAGCGCCGATGTTCTCCACGGAGCCGTTCACCTCGACGGCCACCCGGGCGATGGCGGAAATGGCCGAGTCGGCGAACTGAAGCGTGACTCCCTCCGTCGCCATCAAGGCCACGTACTGCTTCACAAGGCTCGCCTCCGTGTCGGTGAGGATGCGGCGGAAGTCGTCCTCGTTGAGGGAGCTGAGCTCCACCCGGATCGGAAGGCGGCCCTGCAGCTCAGGCAGGAGGTCGGACGGCTTGGAGACGTGGAATGCGCCCGAGGCGACGAACAGGATGTGGTCGGTCTTCACCGGGCCGTGCTTCGTGGCCACCGTGGTGCCTTCGATCAGGGGCAGCAGGTCGCGCTGCACGCCTTCGCGGGAGACATCCGCGCCGCCGCGGGTCTCGCGGGCGCAGATCTTGTCGATCTCGTCCAGGAAGACGATGCCGTTCTCCTCGACCTGCTTGATGGCCTCGCCGACGATCTGGTCCTGATCCAACAGCTTGTCGCTTTCCTCGTTGATCAGCGGCTCGTAGGCCTCGCGCACGGTGGTGCGGCGCGTCTTGGTGCGCCCGCCCATCTTGCCGAAAATATCCCCGAGCGAGATGGCGCCGACCGAGGCGCCCGGCATGTTCGGCAGCTCGAACATGGGCAAGCCCGCCTGGCCCTGCGCCAGCTCGATCTCGATCTCCTTCTCGTCCATCTCGCCCTCGCGCAGCTTGCGGCGGAAGCTCTCGCGCGTGTTCTGGCTCGAGCCCGGGCCTACGAGCGCGTCGAGCACGCGCTCCTCCGCGGCCTTGTGCGCGCGCGCGCGCACGTCCTTGCGCCTGGCCTCGCGCACGAGCCCGATGCCGATCTCGACAAGGTCGCGGACGATCTGCTCGACGTCGCGACCGACATAGCCCACCTCGGTGAACTTGGTGGCCTCGACCTTGAGGAACGGCGCGTTCGCGAGCTTGGCCAAGCGGCGGGCGATCTCGGTCTTGCCGCAGCCCGTCGGGCCGATCATCAGGATGTTCTTCGGCAGGACCTCCTCGCGCATGGGCCCTTCGAGCTGCTGGCGGCGCCAGCGGTTGCGCAGCGCGATGGCGACGGCGCGCTTGGCGTCGCGCTGGCCGACGATGAAGCGATCGAGTTCGGAGACGGTTTGGCGGGGCGAGAAGGTGGTCATGGCGGCTCGCGGGCCTTCCTGGATGGGACGCCGCCTCAGGCCGCGTCCAGGGTCTCGATGGTGAGATTGCCGTTGGTGTAGACGCAGATTTCGGCGGCGATGCCGAGGCTCTTGCGGACGATCGACTCGGCGTCGAGGTCGGTGTTCTCCACCAGCGCGCGGGCGGCGGACAGGGCGTAGTTGCCGCCCGAGCCAATCGCCATGACGCCGTCCGGCGGCTCGAGCACGTCGCCCGCGCCGGAGAGAACGAGGCCGACCTGCCTGTCGGCGACCAGCATCATGGCCTCGAGCCGGCGCAGAGCGCGGTCCGTCCGCCAGTCCTTGGTCAGCTCGACGCAGGCGCGCATGAGCTGGCCGGGATACTGCTCCAGCTTGGATTCGAGGCGCTCGAACAGCGCGAAGGCGTCGGCGGTGGCGCCGGCGAAGCCCACGATGACGTCGCCCTTCCCAAGCCGGCGAACCTTGCGGGCGTTGGATTTCATGATGGTCTGGCCCAGGCTGACCTGGCCGTCGCCGCCGATCACGACCTTGCCGCCGCGGCGGACCATGAGGATGGTGGTGGCGCGCCAGCGCCTGTCGTCGTGCTCGGCCATAGGTGTTCCTTGATGCTGACTGCACCTCATTTAGGCTTTCACCTCCGGCGGCGCCAACCTGCGCGTCGAAGGGTCGCCTTCACCGTGCTGCTCAAGATTGATGCGGCCGAGGTGGCGTTGAGGCACGCGAGTTGCTAGAAGCGGGGCGCGGCGGGCTTATCCACAACCCTTTTTCGCAGCCCGCAGGAGACCGCCCTCATGCGTTCGGCCAACGTGGCGCGCAAGACGGCCGAGACGGACCTCTCGGTGAGCCTGAGCATCGACGGAACCGGCGAAGCCCGCATCGAAACGGGCGTCGGCTTCTTCGACCACATGCTCGAGCTGCTGACGCGCCACGCCCTGTTCGACGTGACGGTGTCCGCCAAGGGCGACCTCCACGTGGACCAACACCACACGGTCGAGGACGTGGGCATCGCGCTGGGGCAGGCCTTCGCCAAGGCGCTCGGGGACAAGCGCGGAATCCGTCGGTACGCCTGCGCGCACCTGCCGATGGACGAGACGCTGAGCCGGGTGTCGATCGACATCTCCGGGCGGCCGTTCCTGGTGTTCCGGGCGGAGTTCACGCGCGACAAGATCGGCGAATTCGACACCGAGCTGGTGCGCGAGTGGTTCCAGGCCTTCGCGACCAACGCCGGGATCACGCTGCACGCTGAAACGCTCTACGGCGAGAACAGCCACCACATCGCCGAAAGCCTGTTCAAGGGCCTGGCTCGCGCCCTGCGCGAGGCCTGCGCCCTCGATCCGCGCGAAGGCGAGCGCGTTCCCTCCACCAAGGGCGCGCTCTGACCGAAGGGCTAACGGGAGCGTCGCGATGACGACCTATTCGGTGCACTTGCCGGCTGAGGCGACCCCGGGATCGACCGCCGGGCTGGACCGAGCCGTCCTGGTGAAGGACGGCTTCCATTGGCTCGCCCTGTTCTTCCCGCTGCTTTGGCTGTTGTTCAACCGCCTGTGGTGGGCGCTGCTGGCCTTCGTGGTTCTGACGGTCGGCGTCGTCCTGACCGGTCGGGCTGCGGGCATCAGCGACCAGATCCTGGCCGTGCTGGACATCCTGATCGGGCTGTTCGTCGCCATCTCGGCGTCGGACCTCAAGGCCTGGGGGCTCGCCCGGCGCGGGTATACGATCGTCGACGTGGTCACGGGTTCGTCGCGGGACGAGGCCGAGCGCAGGTTCTTCGACCGCTGGCTCGAACGGGCGCCCCTGGCTCCCGCGCCATCCCGCCCGAGCGCGACGCGGCCGACCCATGACCCCCGCCCTCAGCCGCAAGTGCTGGGGCTCTTCCCCGACCCCGGAGCGGCCCGATGAGCGTCGTCATCATCGATTACGGTTCGGGTAACCTCCATTCGGCCCAGAAGGCTTTCGAACGGGCGGCGCGCGAAGCCGGCCTAAGCACGCCCGTGGCCCTGACGTCCGACCCTGAGGCGGTGCTGAGCGCCGAGCGCATTGTGCTACCTGGCGTGGGGGCCTTCGCGGATTGCCGCGCCGGCCTGGACGCCGTGCCGGGCATGGTGGAGGCGCTTGAAGAGGCGGTGCGGCGCCGCGGCAAGCCGTTCCTGGGCATCTGCGTCGGCATGCAGCTCATGGCGAGCCGTGGGCTGGAGTACGTGACCACCGAGGGCCTGGGCTGGATCCCGGGAGACGTCACGCTGCTCCAGCCGTCCGACCCCTCGCTGAAGATTCCGCACATGGGTTGGAATACACTGACCGTGAAGCGGGACCATCCGCTGCTCGACGGCGTCCCGACCGGGCCTGAGGGCTGGCACGCCTATTTCGTGCATTCGTACCATCTGGCGGCCGCCGACCCGTCCTCGGTGATCGCCGAGACCGAGTACGGCGGCCCGGTCACCGCGATGGTGGGCCGCGACAACATGGCCGGCACGCAGTTCCATCCCGAAAAGAGCCAGAAGCTCGGGTTGGCCCTGATTTCAAACTTCCTGAGGTGGCGCCCGTGATCCTGTTCCCCGCGATCGACCTGAAGGAAGGCCGTTGCGTCCGGCTGGTGCAGGGCGACATGGCGATGGCGACGATCTTCAACGAGGACCCCGCCTCGCAGGCCGCGGAATTCGAAGCGCAGGGTTTCGAGTGGCTGCACCTGGTCGATCTCGACGGCGCCTTCGCGGGTCGCCCCGTGAACGCGCAGGCGGTCGAGGGAATCCTGTCGCGGGTCAAGCTGCCGGTGCAACTTGGCGGCGGCATCCGCGACATGCGCACGGTCGAGGGTTGGCTCGGGCGCGGCGTCAAGCGCATCATCATCGGCACGGCCGCCGTGAAGGATCCCGCCTTCGTGCGTGAGGCCGCCCGGCGCTTTCCGGGACAGATCGCCGTGGGCATCGACGCGCGCGACGGCCGCGTGGCGGTGGAAGGCTGGGCCCGGCTTTCGGAGATGTCGGCCGAGGATCTTGGGCGCTCGTTCGAGGACGCCGGGGTGGCGGCGATCATCTACACGGACATCGCGCGCGACGGCATCCTGACCGGGCTCAACATCGAGGCCACGCTCGGCCTGGCGCGCGCGGTCGGCATTCCGGTGATCGCCTCCGGCGGCCTTGCGTCCATCGAGGACGTGAAGCGGCTGCTGCAGCCCGATTGCGCCGTGCTGGAGGGGGCCATCTCGGGCCGGGCCCTTTATGACGGTCGGCTCGACGCGGCCGAGGCCTTGAGGCTCATCGCATCGGCCAGGGCGGAGCGCCGCGATGCTTAAGGTTCGGGTCATCCCCTGCCTGGACGTGAAGGACGGACGCGTCGTCAAGGGCGTCAACTTTGTCGGCCTCCGGGACGCCGGCGATCCCGTCGAAAGCGCGATCGCGTATGACGCGGCCGGCGCCGACGAGCTCTGCTTCCTCGACATCACGGCGAGCCACGAGCGGCGGGGCACGCTCATCGACGTGGTCACGCGCACGGCCGAGGCGTGCTTCATGCCGCTGACCGTGGGCGGCGGCGTTCGCACCGTGGAGGACATCCGCGCCCTGCTGCTTGCGGGCGCCGACAAGGTGTCGATCAACACGGCCGCGGTGAAGGACCCCCAATTCGTCCGGCGCGCCGCCGAGAAGTTCGGCGTGCAGTGCATCGTGGTCGCGATTGACGCCAAGAAGGTGTCCGGGCCTGACGAAGAGGACCGCTGGGAGATCTTCACCCATGGCGGGCGCTCGCCGACAGGCATCGACGCGATCGCCTTCGCGGAGCAGGTCTGCGAGCTGGGCGCGGGCGAGATCCTGCTGACCAGCATGGACCGGGACGGGGTGAAGACGGGCTATGACATCGCCCTCACCCGCGCCGTGGCGGACGCCGTGCCGGTCCCGGTCATCGCATCCGGCGGCGTCGGCAATCTCGACCACCTGGTGGAGGGGGTTCGGGACGGGCACGCCAGCGCGGTGCTGGCGGCGTCGATCTTCCACTTCGGGGAATACACGGTGAGGCAAGCCAAGGAGCGGCTCGCGGCCGCCGGGCTGCCGGTGAGGATGGATTGATGGCGTTCTCGCTCGAGCAACTCGAGGCCTACCTGGCGGAGCGCGCCAAGGCGTCACCCGAGGAATCCTACACGGCCAAGCTCCTGGCCAAGGGACCGGCGCACGCCGCCAAGAAACTGGGCGAGGAGGCCGTCGAGGCCGTGATCGCCGCTGTCGAGGGGGACGTCCAAGCGTTGAAGATGGAAAGCGCGGACGTTCTCTATCATCTGTTAGTCGTGCTTCGCGCGCGTGGCTTGTCGTTGCAGGATGTCCTCGACGAACTCGCGCGCCGGACCGCGCAAACCGGGCTCCAGGAAAAGGCGTCGCGCCCGAAAGGGTGAGCAGCGCCCTCCCCTCGCCCCATTCAAGGAGCGCGCATGAACGAGCGCGTCACCCCCAGGCAGGACGAGCTCTCGCCGTACCGCGTGTTCACGCGGGACGAGTGGGCGGCGTTGCGCGCGGACACGCCGCTGACGCTCGGCGTCGAGGACCTGATCAAGCTGCAATCTCTGCATGACCCGATCTCCCTCGAGGAGGTCGTGGCCATCTACCTGCCGCTGTCGCGCCTGCTGTCACTCTACGTCGCAGCCACCCAGGGGCTGTTCAAGGCGACTCAGCGCTTCCTGCTCGCGGAGGACGGGAAGGTGCCCTACGTGATCGGCATCGCCGGATCCGTTTCGGCCGGCAAGTCGACCACCGCCCGCGTGCTGCGCGCGTTGCTGTCGCGCTGGCCGAACACGCCCAAGGTGGACCTGGTCACCACGGATGGATTCCTCTATCCGAACGCGGTGCTCCAGCGCGAAGGCCTGATGGAGAAGAAGGGCTTTCCGGAAAGCTATGACGGGCTCGCGCTGACCCGCTTCCTCTCCCAGGTGAAGGCCGGGGAGCGCCAGGTGCGGGCGCCGATCTATTCCCACCTCACCTATGACGTGATGCCGGACGATTTCGTCACCGTCGACCGCCCGGACATCCTCATCGTCGAGGGGCTGAACGTTCTGCAGCCCAGCAGGCTGTCGCGGGACGGGAAGACGGTCCCGTTCGTGTCCGACTTCTTCGATTTCTCGGTCTACCTGGACGCCGAAGAAGACCTGCTCGAAAAGTGGTACGTGTCCCGCTTCATGACCTTGAGGCAGACGGCGTTCCGCGACCCGCGCTCCTACTTCCAGAAATATGCGGACCTGACGGACGCAGAGGCCGAGGCCGTGGCCAAGGCCATTTGGCATCGCACGAACCTGCCGAATTTGCGCGAAAACGTGCTTCCCACGCGGCCCCGGGCCAGCCTTATCCTCACCAAGGGCGCAAGCCACCGGATCGAGCGGGTGGCGCTGCGGAAGCTTTAACCGCTCAGGGCAGGGCGCGACTCCTCGTAGCCCGGCCCCTCATCCCTGTTTCACGTGAATCCAAGATGCGCCGCCAAGGGCTCGCGCTGTTTCACGTGAATCGCAAGCATCCTCAGATCAGCCCATTGTCCCGGGCCAGATCCAGCAGCCGCACCTCAGGCCGCGCACCGACATGCTGGATCACCTCCGCGGCGGCGAGTCCACCCAGGCGGGCGCATGTGACCGCATCCATGTCTCGGGCGACCCCGAACAGGAAGCCGGCCGCGAACAGGTCCCCTGCCCCGGTGGTGTCGACCAGGTTGTCGATCGGGAAAGCGTCCACCGCCTGGGTTTCCTCGCGCGTCACAACAAGGCATCCCTCTTCCGAGCGGGTCACGACTCCGAGCAGGTTCTCGTCGCGCAGCGCCGCGACGGCGGTCGCGAAGTCGGCCGTCTGGTAGAGGCTCTTGAGCTCGCTCTCGTTGGCGAAGACAATGTCGAGCGCGCCGGTGCGCATCAGGTCCAGAAATTCGTCCCGGTAGCGGTCAACACAGAAACTGTCGGAGAGCGTCAGGGCGACGCGCCGTCCGGCGGCGTGGGCGAGTTGCGCCGCGTGCCGGAAGGCCTGCTTGGCGTGGTCACGATCCCAGAGATAGCCTTCCAGATAGACGATGCTGGACGCAGCCACGACCTCGGCATCGACGTCCTCCGGCCGAAGGTTCTGGCAAGCGCCCAGATAGGTGTTCATGGTGCGCTCGCCGTCCGGCGTCACCAGGATGAAGCTGCGGGCCGTCGCCGGTCCGTCCGTCGCCGGCGCGGTCGGGAAATGCACGCCGATGGCACGGATGTCGTGCGTGAAGTGCCGGCCCACCTCGTCAGCCTTCACCTTGCCGATATAGGCGCCCCGCCCACCGAAGGACGCGACGCCCACGATGGAGTTCGCGACCGAGCCGCCGGAGATCACGGTGGCGGGCCCCATGGCGTTGAACAACCGCTCCGCCTCGTCCTCCTCGATGAGCCGCATCGAGCCCTTGTTGAGGTTGTTGGCCACGAGAAAGTCGTCGTCGGTTCGGGCCAGGACGTCCACGATGGCGTTGCCGAGGCCGAGGACGTCGTAGAGCGGAGAGGACATGGAGGGCGGCCCTTTCAGTTGCGTGCCGCCCGTTTCGCCCACCGGCAGCCCAGGGTCAAGGCGTCGTCAGCCGCGGGCGCGCCGTTGGGCGCCGTCCAGCACCGCGTCGATGGCGGCGAGCTCGGCTTCGTCGAGCGTGGTGATCGTGCGGGCCAGCCGATTCGCAAGGCGGGTCGCGGTTGGCGAAAGCCCGGCCGTGTCGACGATGATGCGGGGATGCGACAGGTCGGCGAGCCGCAGCAGCTCCTCGGCGTCATCCCAGATAATGTTGAAATACTGGATCACGCGCTGGACGAAGCCCCAGTTGGGGCGGCCGCGGCGGCCATGCTCTAACGCAGACAGATAGGTTGGCGTGACGCCGAGCGCGGCGGCCATGTCCTTGAGGGCGACGCCTCGCGCGGCCCTCAGTTCCCGCAGGCGCGCGCCGAAGGGGGTCATAGCGTCCCGCCTCGCTGGCGGCGGATGCGGATGTAGAGCGCCCCGGTCCCGCCATGATGCTGCGCGGCCTCCTCGAATCCCACGACCACGGTGCGGAGATCGGGTAGCCGAAGCCAGTGGGGCACGATGCGGCGGAGAACGCCGCGTTCCTCGAACAGGCCTCCTCGGTCCACGGCGCCCCCACCCTTGCCGGTGACGACCAGCACAACCGTGTGCCCCTGACCCTGGGCCCGGTACAGAAAACCGCGCAATGCGTCATGCGCCTCCGCCTGCCGCATGCCATGCAGATCGATGACGGCGTCGATCGGGTGGCTGCCCCGGGACAGGCGTTGGCGGAGTCGCCGCTCCAACGGCGCAAGCGGGGTCAACGCTGGCGCGGGGGATTTCGGGGCCGGTTTTTCAGGCTGGCGCGGCTGGGCGGAGCCAGGCGTTGGGGCCGCAACCGGCGGCTCTGGCGCGGGGGGCGGCTCCACCCGGGCCTGACCGGGCATCGGGTTCACATGGCGGGTGACATGGGCCCAGAGCGCCACCTCGTCACTCGTGAGGGAGCGGCGACGGCGGTGGTTCATGGCGCTCCTTCCCGTGGGAGGAGGACCACGAAGCGACCCGCATGGCGCACGAGGCCGGCCTGCGTTCCCGCAGCAGCTCCGGAGCCGAAGAAGATGTCGGCCCGCGCGGCCCCGAGGATGGCGGAGCCGGTATCCTGGGCGATCATGAGCTGGGCGAAGGGCTTGCCTGTCGCGGAGGTGAGGTCGGCGTCGATCCAGAAGGGAAGGCCGTAGCTCCACAGAGTCCGGTCCACCGCAATCGACCGCAACGGTGTGAGCGGGACGGAGGCGGCGCCGATGGGACCCGCGCCGGGATCCATCCCCTCCCCGAAGGCGAAGAAGACATAGGACTGGTTGAGGCGCATGATCCGACGCGCGTCCGCCGGGTTGGCGCGGAGCCAGGCTTTCAGCTTCTCCAGGGACATTTCATCGAGGGTCATGTGTCCTTCGGACACGATCACCTTGCCGATGGAGGTGTAGGGCCGGCCGTTCCGACCCGCATAGACGAGTCGGCGAATGGAGCCGTCCGACAGGCGGACCCGGGCCGAGCCCTGGACCTGCGCCAGGAAGAGTTCGACCTCGTCGCGTACATACAGGAGCTCCAGCCCACGTCCGGACAAGGCGCCGTTCCAGATCGCGGCGCGATCGGGATAGGGCTCGAGGACGTCCCCGGCCTTGCGGGCGGCGGCGAGGGCAGGGTCCAGGCCGGGGACGCCGCCCTGGGGGAAGGAGACCAAGTCGTCGGGCTTGGCCAGAACGGGGACCGCAAAGGCTTGCGTCGGGACCAGCGAGCCTTCCATTTCAGGCTCGTAGTAGCCCGTCAGGAAGCCCTCTCCCGAAGCAGGTCGAACCCGGTAGGCCGTGAACCGGTTTTCGAAAAACGCGCGGGCCGCTGACGAGCCCTTTTCCCCTTCCGCCAAGGCCTGGCGGCAGACCGCGACCAGCGCGCCCGGCGCTGGCGTACCCGGTCGAAGAACCGCTCCGCGTTCCGCGACGCCCCGGCACGTTCGGAGAAAGGTGGAGTAGGCCGCGGCGTGGTCATCCGCGGCCCATCCGGGGATCTCGTCGAAGCCCAAAGGCTCGAGGCTGGATCCGCCGGGGCCCGGAAGGATGGCGGGGGGTGCGGCGGGCATGGCGGAAGACTCAGCTGAACGACTCGTGGTCCCAAGCACAGCCGCCCCGACGAGGCCCAAAGCGAGGGCTTGAACGAGGCGGGGCATGGGCGGCTCAGTGACCTGCTTCGGTGGCGACCAACTTCCAGTTGGGATCGCGAGAGCCGGTCTCGCGGGCGAACGTCCAGACATCCGTCACGTCGACGACCTTCGCCGAGTCGCCGTCGATCACGGTTCCGGCGCGATCGCGGGTGGCGGTGATGAGCTTGGACAGGAAGCGCACGGTGATCTGGGCGCTCTTGCCGCGCAGTTGGGCGTCAGCCAGTTCCGCCTTGTCGATGGACACGAAGGTGGTCTCCACCTTCTCCCCGCGCTTTTCGCGCTCGGCGATGGCGTTGACGAACCCCTCATAAACGTCCTTCGACAGCAGGTCCTTGAGTGCCCTCCGATCGCCCTGGGCGAAGGCGGTGACGATCATCTCGTAGGCGCCCTTGGCGCCTTCCCGGAACTGGCGAGGATCAAACCCGCCATCGGCGGCGGCGATCGCGTCGAAGGAGGCCGCCAGGGGGGTGCCCTCCTCGGCGAAACCCTTCCATCGGTCCGGATCCGGCTGGCCCGTCGCAGGCTGGGGCTGGTCGGCGGCCCGATCGAGGCGCACGACATTGGAGTCGTTGGCAGGCGCCGGCGCCTGCGGCTGGGGTCGGCGCACCATGGGCGGCCGCTCCGCGCCAGTGCGCGTTCCCAGGACCGAGCGGAGACGCCAGATCACGAAGACCGCCAAGGCCAGGAAAATGATGGTCGTGAGGTCAAAGGAATCTTGCATCGTCCAAACGTCTCGCGCCGCCTCGGCCCTGCGCCGAAAACCCTGCCTCCCTATATGGACTCTCCCGCGCCCGACTTCCACCCACGCCGCCTTGTGGGGGCGCCCATTCCGTGTTAGCCCGCGACCCGAAGAGCCGTCGTCAGCCGGCCGCAGCTTGGACAACGTCGCCCTCCCGGAGAGGGCGCCAGCAGGAGACTTCCCATGGCCAACGGAAACGGCGCCGCCGGCGCTCCCGAGCAGGATCTCGCGCCCGCGCTCAACGCGCTGGCCCAGTACATCAAGGATTTCTCGTTCGAGAACCCCAACGCTCCCCGTTCGCTGGCCCCCCAGGAGAACCCGCCGCAGATCTCAATCTCGGTGAACGTCAACGCCAAGCAGATCGCCGAGACGGATTTCGAGGTCGAGCTGACGCTCGAGGGTAAGGCCGGCGAAGCTCCAAACCTGCTGTTCAGCTTCGAGCTTCTCTACGCCGGCATCTTCCGGGTGCAGAACATTCCGCAGGAGAACGTTCATCCGGTCGTGATGATCGAGTGCCCGCGCCTGCTGTTCCCGTTCGCCCGCCAGATCGTGGCGGACGCGGTGCGCAACGGCGGCTTCCCGCCCCTGTTCATCGACCCGATCGATTTCGCGGCGCTGTTCCGCCAGCGCATCGCCGAGGTCGGGCAAGGCCAGCCCGCGAACGCCTGACGCCAGCGGCTTCGCTCGTGAAAAAGCCGGCTTCGCGCCGGCTTTTTTGTTGGCTGGGCCCGAGCGGCCGCGCTCAGGACGCTTCCTTGGCGGCCTCCGGCTCAGGCAGGTACTGCCTCCACACGATCTCGCCTTTCAGGGTCGCGATAAACCCTTCATGCGCGGCAAGCTCCGCCGCCGTGAGGCGGGACGGGAGAGGCTCGGGGCGCACCAGTTGCCGAACGCTGATCGTGGCCCGTTCAACCGCCGTCTTGACGCCGGCCGCCACCAGACCCAGGTCGGCCTGCCGGCCGCCTAGAAGCTCGATGTAGACCTCGGCCAGGAGTTCAGCGTCGAGCAAGGCGCCGTGCTTGACGCGGCGGGACGTATCGACCCCGAAGCGAGAGCACAAGGCGTCCAGGGTCGCCGGCGCGAAGGGGAATTTCCGCTTCGCCATGGCCAGCGTGTCGACCACGCGCTCCGCCACGATGGGCCCGTGCCCCAGGCGGCCGAGCTCCGCGTTCAGGAAGCTGACGTCGAAGGACGCGTTGTGCGCCACCATCTTGGCGTCGCCGATAAAGGCGACGAAGTCCTCCGCCACGGCGGCGAAAATCGGTTTGTCCGACAGGAATTCGCTGGAAAGGCCATGCACGGCGAAGGCCTCGGCCGGCATGTCCCGCTCGGGATTGATGTAGACGTGGAACGTGTTCCCGGTCGGCACATGGTTGAGCAACTCCACGCAGCCGATCTCGACGACGCGGTCGCCGCCGAGAGGGCTGAGCCCGGTAGTCTCAGTATCGAAGACGATCTCGCGCGCGCTCATTCGGGGTCCTAGCTGGATTGGCTCAACCGCATCGCAGCCACCCGTCCGGGGCGGCCTGAGCAGGCCCGAATCACACCCAGCACGCCGCGGCGCGCTTCCTCGAATCCGCGGCTCGTGTCGACGACCCAATGGGCCCGGGCGCGCTTGTCCGAATCAGGCATCTGCTTGGCCAGAATGGCGGCGAACCGCTCCTCGGTCATGCCCGGCCGGGCGAGAACCCTCTGCTTTTGCACAGCCGCAGGCGCGCTGACCACAAGAACGGCGTCGCAGCGCCTCTCGCCGCCGGTCTCGAACAGCAGCGGGATGTCGAGCACGGCGAGCGGAGCGCTTGCTCCCGCTGCATCTTTGAGAAATCGGGTTTCGGCCTGGCGCACCAGAGGATGAACGATGTCCTCAAGACGTTTCAGCGCGGCCCGGTCGTCCAGCACACGGCGACCCAGTTCCTGCCGATCGACCACGCCCTCATGCACGACGCCCGGGAACGCCGCCTCGATCAACGGCGCTCCCTCTCCCCGATACAGTTCGTGGACGGACGCATCGGCGTCGTACACGGGAACGCCCGCCTCCCGAAAGAAGCCGGCCGTGGCCGATTTCCCCATGCCGATCGAGCCAGTCAGGCCGAGGATGAAGGTCATCCCGGGGCTCGCGCCAGATCGTCTACGATCACCTGCCGCAGCTCCGGGGTCACCTCCGGGCGGCGCCCGAACCAGTGCTCGAATCCAGCGGCAGCCTGGTGCAGCAGCATGCCCAATCCGTCCACCACCTGGTGTCCCCTGGACCGTGCCTGGGCCAGCAGAGCCGTCTCCAGCGGGACGTAGACGATGTCCGTAACGACCGCGCTCTCCTTCAGGCCATCCAGGTCTATGTCGAGCGGCGGCTGGCCCTTCATCCCGAGCGAGGTCGTGTTTACGAGGAGGTCCGCCGGCGGCAGAAGCTGGCCGACGGACTCCCAACCAACGGCCTGAACTCGGCGCCCGAAGGATTCGGCCAGCGCCTCAGCCCGATCGCGGGTCCGGTTGACGACAGTGACCAACTCGACGCCCCGGTCCAGCAGGCCGGCGACGATGGCGCGAGACGCCCCGCCGGCGCCGAGCACGACCGCGTGCGCCGCCTTGCGGTCCCAGCCAGGGGCGCCGGCATCAAGGCTGGCCAGGAAGCCCACGATATCGGTGTTGTCTCCGTGCAGGACTCCCCTTTCGATCCAGACCGTGTTGACGGCCTGCAAGGCCCGGGCGCGGTCCGTCAGGACCTCGACGGTCCGATAGGCGGTCTCCTTGTGCGGCACCGTGACGTTGCAGCCGACATACCCCCGCGCCTGCAGGGTTCGGAGAAATCCCACCATATCGCCCGGCGCGACCTCCTCGACCCCATAGGATCCGGGCAATCCCAAGGTCTTGAGCCAGTAGCCGTGGATCAAGGGGGAGCGGGAGTGCTTGGCGGGCCACCCAACGATGCAGGCGCGAGGCTCGGGACGGGTCACTGCGGGACGACCCCAAGCTGGCGGAAAAAGGCGAGCAACGGCATGAGCGGCAGTCCCAGGATCGTGAAGTGATCGCCCTCGATGGCCTCGAACAGATGAATGCCGAGGCCTTCGAGTTGATAAGCGCCGACGCTGGCGAGTGGCGCGTCTCCAGCGGCGTCCAGATAGCGCGCGATCATGCCTTCCGACAATGCGCGCACAGTAAGCCATGCCGTCGACGCCGTTTCGAACAGCACCTTGCCATCTTTCACCACCGCGGCGGCAGAACGCAGAGCGTGGCGTTTCCCGGACAGCATTCGCAGCTGTTCCTCGGCTTCGGCCCTGTCAGCCGGCTTGTGGAAAGCCGCCCCGTCGCAGGCCAGCGTCTGGTCGGCGCCCAGCACGAGACGCCCGGGACGAAGCCCCGACACCGCAGCAGCCTTGGCGCGAGCCAGGCTCAAGGCCACCCCAGCGGGGTCAGCGCCCTGGTCGCGGGCCAATTGTTCAGCCGCTCGCTCGTCGATATCGGCCGCCAGGGCTTCCAGGGGGATGCCGGCCGCCGAGAGGATGGCGATACGGGCGGCGCTGCGGGACGCCAGAACGAGCGGCTCGTCGGCCGTCCAAAGAAGGGCGCCGCTCATGTCACTCCACGATGAATTGCAGGCGGTGGCGCTTGAGGTGGTCCATGATCGCTGCGGCGGTCTCTTCGATGGACCGTCGGGTCACGTCGATGATGGGCCAATTGTGCCGCGCGCAGAGCTTGCGCGACAGCGCGACCTCCTCCGTCACGGCCGTCTTGTCCACGTAGGGAGTCTGGTCCGAGGCGTTCAGGGTCAGCAACCGGTTCTGCCGGATCTGGACGATGCGCTCGGGGCTCGCGACGAGTCCGACCACCAGAGGATGCTTGACGTGCTCCAGCCCCGGCGGCAGCGAAATCCCGGGCACCAGAGGGATGTTCGCGGTCTTGATGCCGCGGTTCGCCAGATAGATGCTCGTGGGCGTCTTCGACGTGCGACTGACGCCAATGAGGATGATGTCGGCGGTTTCCAGATCCTCCGGCAAGGCGCCGTCGTCATGCATCATGGTGTAGTTCAGCGCGTCGATGCGCTTGAAGTAGTCGCCGTTAAGGACATGCTGGGCCCCGGGGCGATGGGTCGAGACCGTGCCGAGGTAGGACTGGAACATGCTCAGCACCGGGTCCAGGACGGACAGGCAGGGGCACCCGAATTCCCGGCAGGCTTCCTCGAGGCGGCCGGCCAGCTCAGGCTCCACAAGCGTGTAGAGCACCATCCCGGGCGCGGCCTCGAGCTCGCCCAGCACCCGCTCCAGCTGGGTCGACGTTCTCACCAGCGGATAAACGTGCTCGATGGCCGAGATGCCCTGATACTGGGCCGCCGCGGCCCGGCTGACCGCGATCAGCGTCTCGCCCGTCGCGTCGGACACCAGGTGGAGGTGGAAATAGCTGCGTCCCAAGAGGGCGATCCTTCCGCCGGCCTCATCCACACCCCTGTGGGCCATTGTGGACGGTGTGGACAAATCTCATGGCCCAACCGGCCGCTGGGGGCAATCTGGCAAGAGCACGGAGAACGATCAACAGCCGAAGACGGCGGGGCCTGAATCCGGCTCGAGATGCCCACACAGGTGGATGAAGGATTCGTTAACGGCCGGTGCAAGCGCAGCGCCATCGACCCCCAAGCCAAGCGGCCCTTAATGAATCGTTAACAACCTGCCCGGTTCGCGCTCCTCACGACGGCGGGCAGCCGTGCTTGGCGATGACGCCGGCAACCTGTGTCCGACCTGTGGAGAGCGTGGCGTTCCGCAGGCGGGCAGTCTAAGAGAAAGGACAAAAATAAGAGTCTTAGAAAGGATATTTGGAAGTGAGCTCATCCTCTCTCCCGGGCGGCAAACCGCTCCTCCGGGTGCTGGCCGGTGAACGGCTCCCCAAGCCGCCGATCTGGATCATGCGGCAGGCGGGACGCTATCTGCCGGAATACCGGGAGCTGCGGGCCACGACCGCATCCTTCATGGAATTCTGTTACTCACCCGTTAAGGCCGCCGAAGCCACTCTCCAGCCGATCCGTCGCTTCGGGTTCGACGCGGCGATTCTCTTCTCCGACATCCTGGTGGTGCCGGACGCCCTCGGGCAGGAAGTGACCTTCGCGGAGGGCGAAGGGCCTCGTCTGCATCCGATCACGCTGGACGGCGGTCTCTCTCGCCTGGCCGACGAGATCGACCTGGAACGCCTTTCGCCCGTGTTCGAGGCCATCGAGCGGGTCAGGGCCGGCCTTGGCCCGGAGACCACGTTCCTGGGCTTCTGCGGGGCTCCCTGGACCGTCGCGAGCTACATGATCGCCGGCAAGGGGACACCCGAGCTGGCGCCCTCCCGTCTGCTCGCCTATCGGGACCCGGATTTCCTGGTCGCCCTGATTGACCGGCTGGTCGAGGCGTCGATCCGCTACCTGGTGCGGCAGTTCCAGGCCGGCGTAGATGCCGTGCAGATCTTCGAGAGCTTCGCGGGGGCGCTCACCGCGTCCGGCTTCGAGCGCTGGTCCCTTCAGCCGATCCGCCGCATCGTGGACGGCGTGAGGGCCCAGGTTCCGCACGCGCGCATCATCGTGTTCACCCGCGCGGCGGGAGCAGGCCACCGGCTGACGGCCGAACGGACGGGCGCGGACGCCGTCGCGCTGGACTGGGCGGTCAACGGCGCGTGGGCGGCGGAGAACGTCCAGGCGCTCAAGCCGGTGCAGGGCAATCTTGATCCCTTGACGGTCGTGGCGGGCGGCCAGGCGCTGGAGGAAGGGGTTAGGGACGTGCTCGCCGCATTTTCCAGCGGCCCGCATATCTTCAACCTGGGGCATGGAATCGTGCCCGAGACGCCGGTCGAGAATGTCGGCAAGTTGGTGAAGCTGGTGCGGGGAGAGACTGCGTGACGTACGAATGGGTGAAGGCGCTGCATGTCGTGTCCATCATCGCCTGGATGGCCGGCATGCTCTATCTGCCGCGCCTGTTCGTCTACCACGCGGACGCGGTGAAGGGCTCCGACAAGTCCGAGACCTTCAAAATCATGGAGCGGCGGCTCCTGAAGGCGATCATCAACCCGGCCATGATCGTGGCCTGGCTCGCCGGCCTCTGGCTGGTGTGGCAGGGCGGCTGGTGGCGCGCCGGCTGGTTCCACGGCAAGTTCGCCCTGGTGCTGATCATGTCCGGCGTCCACGGGATGCTGGCCCGCTACGTCAAGGACTTCGCCGCCGACCGGAACCAGCGCTCCGCCAAATACTACCGGGTGATCAACGAGATCCCGACGGTGCTGATGATCGGGATCGTGATCCTGGTGATCGTGAAGCCCTTCTGATAGACGTGCGGCGACTCCGGCGGGGCTTGTGTCCCGCCGGAAAAGCGAGTATCCGTCAATCCGCCTCCCTTGAGTGGTTTGGTTCGCGCTCCGCATCGGCACCGCCGATGTATCGGCCGACGCCACCGCAGGAACCGACCCATTCGGTCCCACGTTTTCCTCAACCCACCGCTCGCCGACGCCCGCTGACGCGGGCCGCGACTCCCAGGACATACCCATGCGGGAAATCAAGCTTCAGGACCTCAAGGCGAAGTCCCCGACGGAGATGCTCGCCTTCGCAGAGGAACTGCAGGTCGAGAACGCCGGCACCATGCGCAAGCAGGAGCTGATGTTCGCCATCCTGAAGCAGCTCGCGTCCAACGAGGTCGAGATCATCGGCGAGGGCGTGGTGGAGGTCCTGCCCGACGGGTTCGGGTTCCTGCGATCGCCTGACTCGAACTATCTTGCGGGGCCGGACGACATCTACGTCTCTCCGTCCCAGATCCGTCGCTTCGGCTTGCGCACCGGTGACACCGTCGAAGGGCAGATCCGCAGCCCAAAGGAGGGCGAGCGCTACTTCGCGCTGCTCAAGGTCAACACGATCAATTTCGAGGATCCGGAGAAGGCCCGTCACAAGGTCAACTTCGACAACCTCACGCCGCTTTATCCCAACCAGCGGCTGAAGCTCGAAATCGAGGATCCGACCCGCAAGGATTACTCGCCGCGGATTATCGACATCGTGTCGCCTATCGGCAAGGGACAGCGCGGCCTGATTGTCGCGCCGCCGCGCACCGGCAAGACGGTGCTGCTGCAGAACGTGGCCCAGTCGATCACCACCAACCATCCCGAGTGCTACCTCATCGTGCTGCTGATCGACGAGCGGCCGGAGGAAGTCACGGATATGCAGCGCTCGGTGCGCGGCGAGGTGGTGTCCTCGACTTTCGACGAGCCCGCCTCCCGGCACGTCCAGGTGGCAGAGATGGTCATCGAGAAGGCGAAGCGCCTGGTGGAGCACGGACGCGACGTGGTGATCCTGCTGGACTCGATCACCCGCCTGGGCCGCGCCTACAACACGGTCGTGCCGTCCTCCGGCAAGGTGCTGACCGGCGGCGTGGACGCCAACGCTCTGCAGAGGCCGAAGCGCTTTTTCGGCGCGGCGCGCAACATCGAGGAAGGCGGCTCGCTGACCATCATCGCGACCGCGCTCATCGACACGGGCAGCCGCATGGACGAAGTGATCTTCGAGGAGTTCAAGGGCACCGGTAACTCCGAGATCATTCTGGACCGCAAGGTCTCGGACAAGCGCGTGTTCCCGGCCCTGGACATCACCCGCTCGGGCACCCGCAAGGAAGAGCTGCTGGTCCCGCCTGACGTGCTCAAGAAGATGTATGTGCTGCGCCGCATCCTCAACCCGATGGGCACGGTGGACGCGATCGAGTTCCTCCTCGACAAGCTGCGCCAGACCAAGACGAACGCCGACTTCTTCGATTCCATGAACACCTGATCGAGGCGGTCGCGGCGGTTTCGGACAAACGCTGCACCTCGTCCCGGGAGGCCCCGCATGACGGCTTCGGCGCGCCATGCCTTCAGCGACGATACGATCTTCGCTCTGTCGAGCGGCGCCGGGCGCGCCGCTCTTGCCGTGATTCGGGTCTCCGGGCCGGAAGCGGCCGCCGTCGTCCGGACCGTCGCCGGCCTGCAGCCACGGGCGCGAGTGGCTGCGCTGCGCCCCTTAAACGACCAAGCTGGCCAGTTGATCGATCGGGGCCTGGTCCTGTTTTTCGAAGCCCCGGCCAGCTTCACCGGCGAGGACGTAGCTGAGTTCCAGATCCATGGTGGTCAGGCGGTCGTCGCCGGCCTGCTTCGCACCTTGGGACAACTTCCCGGTCTGAGGCCCGCGCGCCCCGGCGAGTTCACACGCCGCGCCCTGCTCAATGGAAAGCTCGACCTGACGCAGGCGGAAGCCATTGCGGACCTGATCGATTCGGAAACGGAACAGCAGCGGCTGCAGGCTCTTCGGCAATTCGACGGCGCGCTTTCGGAGCGGGTCGGATCATGGAAAGACGCGCTAACCGAAGCTTTGGCCCTGATCGAAGCCGATCTCGACTTCTCCGATGAGGCTGACGTGTCGGGTAGCGCCAATCAGGCCGAGGCGCCCCTTGCCCGTGTTCACGCGGACATCAAGGTCCAGCTCGGCTTCCACGGCGCCGAGCGCATCCGGGATGGGGTGACCGTGGTCGTGGCGGGCCCTCCCAATGCGGGGAAGTCGACGCTGCTCAATTGGTGGGCCGGACGGGACGCCGCCATCGTCACGGAAATCCCTGGAACGACCAGGGATTTCGTCGAGGTGGACATCGAGCTCGACGGCATACCCGTGCGCCTCGTTGATACAGCGGGTTTGCGCGATACTGCTGATCCCGTTGAGCGCATTGGGGTCGAGCGCGCTCGCCAGAGGGCCCAGAGCACTGACATTGTGCTGTGGCTGGACCCGGACGGATCAGAGCCAAACGTCCCGACGGGTTCGGCGGTCGTGATCCCGCTGCGCAGCAAGAGCGATTCGGTCACGACACTTTCGGCAGGATCCGGGCTTTGCATCTCAGTCCTGACCGGTCGGGGAATGGATGAGTTGCGCGCCAACTTGTCCGAGCAGGTGCGGCGCCTTGCGAATCCGGAAGGGGCTCTGCTGACCCGGGCGCGCCATCGCGTCGCGCTCGAGAGTGCACGACCCCACCTCGATCAGGCGCTCGCGACCCTGCGGGTCGGTGGGCCACTCGAATTCGTTGCAGAAGATATCCGGCTTGCCCTGCGCGCTCTGGACGAGTTGCTAGGCTTCGTCGGACCTGAGGACGTACTGGATCGGCTCTTTGCAAGCTTCTGCATCGGCAAGTGATTCACGTGGAACATGCCGGCCTGGTATGCGCGGTGGCGTCCGGCATCCGGCACCCTTATGTAGAACGCCCATGAACACCATCTTTGATGTCATCGTTGTCGGCGGCGGGCACGCCGGGGTTGAAGCAGCGGCGGCCGCGGCGCGCATGGGCGCTCGCACCGCCTTGGTCACCCACCGGTTCGCGACTGTCGGAGAGATGTCCTGCAACCCGGCAATCGGAGGCCTGGGAAAGGGGCACCTGGTCCGAGAAATCGACGCTCTCGATGGCATCATGGCGCGCGCCGCCGATCGTGGTGGAATCCAGTTTCGCGTTCTGAACCGTAGGAAGGGGCCCGCCGTACGAGGTCCGCGAGCGCAAGCGGATCGCAAGCTGTACAAGAAAGCTGTGCAGGATCTCCTCCTTGAGACTGCCGGTCTATCGGTCATCGAAGGTGAAGCGGCCGGTCTGGTCACCGCCAAGGGAGAAGTGCAAGGCTTGAATTTGGGCGACGGGCGAAGGCTTTGCGCTCCCGCCGTCGTGATCACGACGGGCACATTCCTGAACGGCCTCATCCACCTGGGTGACGAGCGTTGGTCGGCGGGCCGGGTCGGCGAAGCGCCAGCAGTGGCGCTGGCGCATTCCATAGCCGCGCTAGGCCTCTCCATGGGACGTCTCAAGACGGGGACCCCAGCTCGTCTGGACGGTCGCACGATTGCTTGGAAGGATTTGGACAGTCAGGCGGGAGATGATCCGCCTGAGCCGTTCTCGACCATGACGGACCGTATCGAGGTCCAACAGGTCGCTTGCGGGGTCACCTCAACCACTGAACGCACCCACGCGATCATTCGTGAGAACCTTGCCAGGTCACCCCTCTTCTCAGGGGCGATCCAAGGGCGGGGGCCTCGATACTGCCCCTCCATCGAAGACAAAGTCGTTCGATTCGCCGACAGAACAAAACACCAGATCTTTCTGGAGCCGGAGGGGCTGGACGACGACACGGTCTATCCGAATGGCATTTCAACGTCGCTGCCGCGGGACGTCCAAAAGGCAGTGATCGCCAGCATTCCGGGTCTGGAGCATGCAGTGATGCTGCGGCCGGGATATGCGATTGAGTACGACTACGTCGATCCGCGGCAGCTTCGAGCGACGCTTGAGGTTTCCGCCTGCCGGGGTCTGTTCCTCGCCGGTCAGATCAATGGGACAACCGGCTATGAAGAGGCTGCGGCTCAGGGCGTTTTCGCAGGGATTTGCGCTGCGCTCCGGGCCGGTGGCAGAGAGCCTGTCTGCATTGACCGGACGCGCTGCTACCTCGGCGTAATGATTGACGACCTGGTGACCAGGGGCGTTACTGAACCGTACCGCATGTTTACGTCGCGGGCCGAGTATCGCCTGTCCCTCAGGGCCGACAATGCGGACGAGCGGCTGACTGAGTGGGGCTCGACGGTTGGGGTGGTCGGGACAGAGCGCTCGACGGCCTATCGCCAGAAGGCAGAACTCCTGGCTCGTTGGCGCCATCAACTTGATGTGCTGACTCTGACATCCGCGGCTGGCGCGCGGCTGGGCTTGCGGCTCAACCAGGATGGCGCGACCAGGAGCGCTTTCGATCTTCTATCCTATCCGACGATTTCGTGGTCCGATCTCGAGAAGATTTGGCCGGACCTCGGGAGAGCGCCGTTGAGTGTTCGGGAGAAGCTGACGGTCGATGCCATGTACGCCGTCTACCTCGACCGACAGCGCAAGGACATTGAAGCATTCAGGCGAGATGAGTCCGCGGTCATTCCGCCATCCCTCCGCTTCTCAGGATTGCCGGGACTCTCAGCGGAGCTTCAGAACCGCCTAAGCCAGGTTCGTCCAGAAAGCCTCGGCCAAGCGGCCCGACTCGAGGGAATGACCCCTGCCGCTCTAGCGATTGTCGCGGCCCATGTTCGCCGCTGTCATATCGATTCGGAGGCGTTATGACGGGTGTTGTGCGCGAGGTTTTGGATCGACTGCGTGTTTCACGTGAAACGGAAGAGGCGCTTCAGGTCTATGTTGATCAACTCGTGATCTGGCAGAAGGTCAAGAATCTGGTTGGGCCGAAGACCCTCGACAATGTCTGGAGTCGACACGTGGAGGATAGCGCTCAGCTACTTCCGCTTCTCGGGACGGCCGCACGCCTGGTTGACATCGGTTCGGGCGCCGGATTTCCTGGCCTCGTGCTCGCAATCCTCCTTCGTGAGCAGCAGGGCGCATTGATTCATCTGGTGGAGAGCAACAGTCGGAAATGCGCTTTCCTCAGGGATGTTTCTCGCCGTCTGTCGCTTCCGGTTCGGGTCCATAATGATCGCATTGAAGACGTACTCCCCACCCTTATCGGGCAGGTGGAGGGCGTCACGGCTCGAGCGCTGGCTCCGCTTAGTGGTCTGCTGGATCTCACAAATGAGCTGTTGACAGGACCCGTGGTAGGGGTCTTCCCCAAGGGCCAAGATGTAGAGCGCGAATTGACCGACGCCTCTAAATATTGGACATTCCAGGCCTCGGTGAAGGCGAGCTGTACCGATTCGAAGGCCCGAATCCTGCTGATTTCAGACGTTCGCCGCGCCACATAGCCTTTTGAGAAGGTGCGGACATGACCGACTCCATACGTCTCAGTCGTTCCGGTGACCGGCCTCGCGTGCTGGCCCTGGCTAACCAGAAAGGCGGGGTCGGAAAAACGACGACAGCCATTAATCTCGGCACTGCGCTGGCCGCAATAGGAGAGCGCGTTCTGATCGTCGATCTGGATCCTCAGGGCAACGCGTCGACGGGCTTGGGTATTGACCGCAAGAGCCGCAGGCGGTCGACCTACAACGTGCTTATCGGAGAATCGATGCTGCACGAGGCGGTCCAGGAGACAGCCGTTCCGCGCCTGTCCGTTGCGCCGTCGACTCTGGACCTTCTCGGGGTGGAGCTCGAGATCGCGAGCGAACGGGATCGAGCCCATCGGTTGAGGAACGCCATCTCCGCCCTTCATGCGACCCAACTCGCGGCTGGCGAGGAGTGCTTTACCTATATCCTTGTCGACTGCCCCCCTTCGTTGAACCTGCTCACGATCAACGCCATGGTCGCCGCTGGAGCGGTGCTTGTCCCGCTTCAGTGCGAGTTCTTCGCCCTCGAAGGTCTTAGCCAGCTGCTCAAGACCGTTGAGCAGGTCCGCGCTGCCCTGAACCCCTCCTTGAGCATCCACGGCATCGTGCTCACGATGTTTGATCCCCGAAACAATCTCTCGACCCAAGTGGTCCAGGACGTGCGCGAGTTCATGGGCGACAAGGTGTACGACACCGTCATCCCCCGAAATGTTCGCGTTTCAGAGGCCCCGTCCTACGGGAAGCCAGTGCTGCTCTACGACCTCAAATGCACGGGGTCGCAAGCCTATCTAAAGCTCGCCTCGGAGGTCATCCAGCGCGAGCGCGCGTTGCACGCAGCCTAGGTCGGCGCGCCCACAGGAGAGAAACATGGCTGAAGAAGCACGGTCCCGGCTCGGCCGAGGGCTCGCCGCGCTCATTGGAGACGTGGGGGACGAGGTCGCGGCGGTCGATCGCGCCAAAGGGCAACGCCGCGTTCCCATCGAATTCCTGCGGCCGAACCCGCGCAATCCTCGCAAGACCTTCGAGGAAAGTGACTTGGAGGACCTTGCAGCCTCCATTCGCGAGAAGGGGATCATCCAGCCGATCCTCGTCCGCACGCTCCCCGGAATGGCGGATGTCTACGAGATCATCGCGGGCGAGCGCCGCTGGCGGGCTGCCCAGCGGGCAGGTCTCCATGAGGCGCCGATCATCCTGATCGAAGCCACTGATCGCGAAGCGCTTGAACTCGCCATTGTCGAAAACGTCCAACGGGCGGACCTCAACGCGCTGGAAGAGGCGCTCGGTTACGAGCAACTGGCGACCGAGTTCAACTACTCGCAACAGGACCTGGCGAAGATCATCGGCAAGAGCCGCAGCCATGTGGCGAACACCATGCGCCTTCTCAAGCTGCCTGAGCCGGTGAAAGCCATGGTCTCCGAGGGCCAGCTGACGGCCGGGCACGCCCGGGCCCTGCTCACGATGCCGGATCCGGAAGCCGCGGCCAAGCGCATCGTCGAGAAGGGGCTGAACGTCCGCGACGTCGAGAAGATGTCCCAGGAGGCCCAGGCCGATGCTGGGGCTGCTCCCAGGCGACAGAGGCCGGAGAAGGACCCGGATACCCGGGCGCTGGAGAAGGCGCTTGAAGACGTGCTCGGCATGGTGGTGACCATCCAGCACGGCAGCCGGGGGGGCGAGGTCAAGATCCGGTACAAGACTTTGGACCAGCTGGACACGCTGTGCCGTCGCCTGAGGGACTGAGCTAGCTCCGGCTGGCCCGCATCGCCACCGTGATGAAGGCCCTTGAGGCGAGCGACTCCGACAGGGCGCCCATGCGACGAGCCTGGGCCTGAGCCTCCCGAAGCGTGGCGATGGCGCTTTCGAGCCCCGGGCGGCTCCATTTCGTGAGCTGGCGCTGGAAAGCGGATTTCCGCTTGAAGAAGACCCGGGCCGCGTCGGTCACGCGGTCCATATCGCCGCCGAGATCCAGGCTCACCCGCGCCTTGTGCAAAGTCATCGCGTGGCGCAGGGCGGCTCCCACGAGGACGCCAGCGTCCTCGCCCTCCTGAAACAGGCGGCCAAGTCCTGGGTCCAGGGCGTCCATGTCCCCGAGGAAGAGCGCGTCGAGCACGGCGTCCAGCACGGAGGCGGCGGCGTCCGCCATGACGGCCTCCACGTCGCCAGCCGTGATTTGCCGGGCGCCCTGGGCGTAGGCCGCCAGCTTCTCCATCTCCCGCCGGATCAGGAGCCGGTCGGGGGCAAGGATCTGGCGCAGCAATTCCTTCGACTCACGGTCGGCAGACAGTCCGAATTCCTGAAGGATTCCGTCCACGAGGGCTGGGATGTCGCGCGCTTCGTCGGCGTAGCAGGGAAGCGCGACGCCTGTCTTCGCGCCCTCCACGAGCGCCCGCAGCGGATTGCGAGCGGCGAGATCCCCCGCCTCAAGGACCACTCGTGCGTCGGTCGGAGGCGCAGCAACCAGGGGCTGGACCAAAGGCGTCAGGTTCTTGGAGCCGGCCCGCACCCAGATGGACCGGCGGCCTCCGAAGAGTCCGATCGTGCCAGCCTCATCGGCCAGTCGCGCAGGATCGGAGGCGATCTCGTCGCCCTCGAGCTTGACGAGTTGGAATGCGTCTTCCGGGTCCTCCACATACCCGCGAGCCAGATGTCGGGCGCGCTCATTCACGAGCCCGGCATTAGGTCCGTAAACCAGGAAGAGCGCGAAGGCTGGATCGGGGCGGCGCAGGAAGGCGTCCACCTCGTGGGCCTTGCGCGTCGCCATCTCAGGTCCCCGTGGCCAGCTTTGCGCCGATTCGGGTCCGTAGCTGCTCGGCGAGCGTCTTCGCGATCCGGATCTCCGCGTCGCGAGCGGCTCTAAGCGCAGCGAAACGGTCCGGCGAGCGGTCATAAGACGCCGAAGCGAAAGCCGTGCCTTTGAAGACCTCGCGCTTGGACGCGATCTCGGTCAGGGTGAAATTCACGGTCGCCAGGATCGTCGCGGCGGTCGCGCGTCCCGTCGTCGTGTTGACGATGGTCGCCTGAACGTTCTCGGTGGCGGTCATCGACAGCCGGTAGCGCGGGGGCGCCTGCTGCCCGGAGCCGTTCAGCTCGAAGCGGAGCTCCTCGACCAGATAGTGGCCCAGGCGGTCCTGCACTTCGTCGATGACAATGCCCTTCAGCCCGGCCTCAACGGAGCCGCCGCCGAGCTTGGCTTCGCCGTACATGGGCCGGAGGCAGCCCCCCAGCGGCAGCGCAAGAGCCCCCAGCAGCATGGCGGCGCGAGCGGCGCGGCTGAACGATTCAGACGACGACATTGACGATCCTCTGGGGAACAACCACGACCTTTCGAACCGCCCGGCCCTCCAGGGCCCGCTGCACGGCCTCGAGCTGAAGCACCGCGGCCTCGACCTCGGGCGCGGAGGCGGTGCGCGCCACGGTGATGTCCGCCCGCTTCTTGCCGTTGATCTGGACAGGCAGCGTGATCTCGTCCTCGACGACCAGCGCGCGATCCGCCGCAGGCCAGGGCTGGTCGGCGACCAGGCGTTGATGACCCAACGCCTGCCAGCACTCCTCAGCCAGGTGGGGCATCATGGGGGCGATGATCTGGATGAGGAACTCGCCGGCTTCCCGGAAGGCGAACGCCAGATCGTCGGGCCGCTCCTCGGAGGAAATCGCACCGATCGCCGCGGAGAGGGCGTTCGCGAGCTCGTAGGCATGGGCGACGCAGCGGTTGAACCGCAGGCGCTCGACGTCCTCCTCGGTCCGGATCAGCGCGCGGTGAGCGGCCTTGCGGATCGCGAGCGCCTCGGTCGAGAAGTTCGCGGGCCGAGCCGCGCCAATGGGCGCTGCGACGCGCGCGATTTCGGCCGTGAGGCGCCACAGCCGCTGGACGAAGCGCGAGGCGCCCTGGACGCCCTCTTCTGTCCAGATCACGTCGCGCTCGGGCGGGGAATCGGAGAGCATGAACCAGCGAGCCGTGTCGGCGCCGAAAGTCCCGATGATGTCGTCCGGGTCCACGGTGTTGCGCTTGGACTTGGACATCTTCTCGATGCCGCCGATCTCGACGGGCTCTCCGGTGGAGAGCAGGGTCGCCTTGCGGGCCGCCCCGTCCGCCTCGATCTTGATCTCGGCGGGCGACACCCATGAGCCATCCGGACCCTTGTAGGTCTCGTGGACGACCATGCCCTGGGTGAAGAGGCCCTCGAACGGCTCATCGAGGCCAACGTGCCCGGTGGCCTTCATGGCGCGCGTGAAGAAGCGCGAGTAGAGCAGGTGTAGGATCGCGTGCTCGATGCCGCCGATGTACTGGTCCACGGGCAGCCAGCTGTCCGCGACGGCCCGGTCGGTCGGCTCGTTCTCGAGCCACGGGTCCGTGAAGCGCGAGTAGTACCAGGACGAATCCACGAAGGTGTCCATGGTGTCGGTCTCCCGCCGGGCCTCGCGGCCGCATTGCGGGCAGTCGACGTGCTTCCAGGTCGGATGGCGATCCAGCGGGTTGCCGGGCACGTCGAAGCTGACGTCCTCCGGAAGCTTCACCGGCAGGTCCTTGTGAGGGACCGGCACGACGCCGCATGCCTCACAGTGAATGACCGGGATTGGACAGCCCCAGTAGCGCTGGCGCGATATGCCCCAGTCGCGCAGGCGGAAGTTCACTTTCCGGGTCGCGACAGGGCGGTTCGCCATCGATTCGGATTCGAGACGACGGGCGACCTCCTCCTTGGCCTCCAGGATGGTCATACCGTCAAGAAAGCGCGAGTTGATCATGCGGCCGTCGCCGTCATAGGCGACGTCCGTGACGACGAAGCTCTCGGGGGAGACATCGGGCGGGCAAACGACCGGGGTATTGCCCAGGCCATACTTGTTCACGAAGTCCAGGTCGCGCTGGTCGTGGGCCGGGCACCCGAAGATCGCGCCCGTGCCGTATTCCATGAGAATGAAGTTCGCGACGTAGACCGGGAGTTCCCACGACGGGTCGAAGGGGTGCCGCGCACGGATGCCCGTATCGAAGCCCTTCTTTTCGGCCTTGTCGATCAGCTCCTGGGCGGTGCCGGTGCGCTTGCATTCCTCGATAAAGGCGCCGAGCTCCGGGTTGCGCTCCGCCGCGGCGCGCGCAAGCGGGTGGTCGGGCGCCAGGGCCAGGAACTTGGCGCCGAACAGCGTGTCCGGCCTCGTCGTATAGATCTCGACTTCGCTCTCGCCATTCGGCGCGGTGTTCGGATCGAGCGCGAAACGGACCATCAGGCCTTCCGAGCGGCCGATCCAGTTTCGCTGCATGAGGCGGACCTTTTCAGGCCAGCGATCCAGCGTGTCCAGCGCGTCGTTCAGTTCCTGGGCGAAGGCGGTGATCTTGAAGAACCACTGCGTCAGCTCGCGCTGCTCGACCAGCGCGCCGGAACGCCAGCCGCGACCATCGATGACCTGCTCGTTGGCAAGCACCGTATGGTCCACCGGGTCCCAGTTCACTTTGGCGGTCTTGCGGTCGACGAGACCGGCCTGGAGAAAGTCCAAGAACATGCGCTGCTGGTGCTTGTAGTAGGCCGGGTCGCAGGTCGCGATCTCCCGATGCCAGTCCAGGGACAGGCCCATGGATTTCAGCTGCCCACGCATGGTGGCGATGTTGGCGTAGGTCCAGGTCGCCGGATGCACCTTGTTGGCCATGGCGGCGTTCTCCGCCGGCATGCCGAACGCGTCCCATCCCATGGGGTGCAGCACGTTGAAACCCCGGGCTCGCTTGTAGCGGGCCACCACGTCGCCCATGGCGTAGTTGCGCACGTGGCCCATGTGGATGCGCCCCGACGGGTAGGGGAACATCTCGAGGACGTAGTACTTGGGTCGCGGGTCGTCGTTGCGGGTGCGGAACAGCTCACGCTCTTCCCAGATGCGCTGCCACTTGGGCTCCGCCTCGCGGGCGTTGTAACGCTCGGACGTCATCGGTGTATCAAGGGCCTCGTCTTGGCCTGCCCGGAGAGGGGCGACAAAAGCTCATCGCTCGCGCCGCTTGCGCCGCGCGCGTGCGCGGGACTAGGACACGAATGGGCCTTGGGGTCAACGGCGCAGCGCGCCGGACGAAAGCGGAGCGGGCAGAACCAACATGAGCACGCAAGAGGGCGCGGCGGAGCGCCTGGTTGAAGTCCGGCGGACCATTGCGCGGGCCGCCGGTGAGGCGGGCCGCAAGCCCGAGGACGTCACCCTGGTGGCGGTCTCCAAAACGTTCGAGGCGCACGACATCGTCCCGGTGCTCGAGGCAGGCCAACGGGTCTTTGGCGAAAACCGCGTGCAGGAGGCCAAGGCGAAGTGGCCGGGGCTGAGAGAGCGCTTCCCGGATGTGGAGTTGCACCTGATCGGACCGCTGCAGTCGAACAAGGCCAAGGACGCCGTCCAACTGTTCGACGTGATCGAAACCGTGGACCGAGAGAGCCTCGCCAGCGAACTCGGCAAGGAGATCGCCCGGCAGGGGCGGGCGCCCCGGCTCCTGGTCCAGGTCAACACCGGCGAGGAGCCGCAGAAAGCGGGCGTGGCGCCGGGCGAGGTTGACGCCTTCCTGAAGGCGTGTCGTGAGCAGTGGGGCCTCGCCATCGAGGGCCTGATGTGCATCCCGCCGGCCGACCAGCCGCCGTCCCCTCATTTCGCGCTGCTGCGGGTCATCGCGGAGCGGAATGGACTGAAGATCCTGTCCATGGGCATGAGCGCCGATTTCGAGGAAGCCATCCAGGTCGGGGCCACTCACGTGCGGGTGGGCAGCGCGATCTTCGGCCACCGGGGCTGAGCGGGACGAAGGCTAGAAGCGCAGTCCGGTCCTTTCGGATATCAGGGACCGGGCCGCGCCGTCAGTGTAGTCGGCCGCAGCCAACACCGCGCCTGCCGCCAGCAGCGCGGCTCGGTCCAGGGATGTCGCCATCCCGATCACCGGCAACCCGGCTGCTCCCGCGGCCCTGATGCCTGAGCGCGAGTCCTCGAAAGCGAGCGAGCGGGCGGCATCGCCGTCCAGGCGCGCGAGGCCTGTGAGATACGGGAGCGGGTGCGGCTTCGCGTGCTCGATCTCATCGCCGATCACGAGCACGTCGAACCGCCCTTCCAGGCCAAGCGCCTGGAGCATCATGCTGGCGTTGGCGCGTGGCGCGTTGGTCACCACGCAGGTCTCGACGTCCTGGTCGGCGGCGCGGGCAAGCAGTTCGAGAAGGCCGGGCAGGGGCTCCAATTCATCCGCCATGGCCCGGAAGTTGGCTTCCTTTTCGTCCGCAAGGCGACGGTGCTCCGACTCGGGCAGGTCCGGAAACACGTCGCGCATAATGGCGGCGTTCTGCCGGCCCATGATGTGCTCGACGTAGTACGCGAGGTCCACCTGTCGGCCGAAGGGCGCGAGCATGCGGTTGAACGCCTTCAGGTGAACCGGGTCGGTGTGGACGAGCGTGCCGTCAAGGTCGAACAGCAGACAGGGGCGTTTTCCACTCACAGGCGTTCTCGATCAGGTGATGACAATGCGGGTTTCGGCGGAGAGCCGGGGCAGGATGCGGAGGAGATCCGCACGGCGCAGGGCCACGCAGCCTTCGGTGGGGGCGAATCCGGGCCTGGCGACATGCATGAAGATCGCGCTTCCCCGGCCGCCGATCGCCGGCCTGCGGTTCCAATCCAGATCAACGACGATGTCGTAGAGGCCATCCGGTCGCGTCATGGATTCGCAGCTGGCCGGGTAGGGAAGGCGCACCGGCCTGTTGTAGTTCCGGTCCCCAGGAGCGTCGCACCAGCCGTCGCCCTGGCGAATGGGATCCAGCCTAAGGCCGGACCGGGGGCGCAGGCCGGCGTCGGCGCGGTAGAATGCTCTCAGCGGTCGCAGCGTGGCGCGGGGGGAGGCTCCGTCGCCCTCGCGCTTGTCGGCCGAAACCCCTCCCCGGCCGAGGGCGCAAGGAAAAGCGTAACCTCCTGCCAGGAGGAGACCCCGCCGAGGGTCGCCCGGGCGTCTGATCACCCTGATTTGGCGAAACGGGGCGCTTCGTGCCACTGTGAACTCCGGATGCGGCGATCGCGCGGAATGGCGCAGGCGAAGGGCGGGTTGCGGCGCAGCCCGCGGCTGCGCTACTTGAACCATCTTTGCGCGTCCGGCGCCAACCCGCGCTGCCCTGGGCAGCGCCGAACCAGCGGAACGCCATGTCGAACGTCCGCAGCATCCTGGTGGTCGACGACGACGTCGAACTCGCCGCCGCTCTCGCCGAGCAGCTGTCGCTTCACGAGGAATTCGAGCCCCGCACGGTGGACACCGCCGCCAAGGCCCTCGCCATGGTCAAGGACGACCGGGTCGACCTGGCCCTGATGGATGTCGGCCTGCCCGACATGGACGGGCGAGAGGCGGTGAAGCTCATGCGCCGGAACGGGTTCCGGTCCCCGATCATCATGTTGACGGGGCACGATTCCGAATCAGACACGGTGCTGGGCCTCGAATCCGGCGCCAACGACTATGTGTCCAAGCCATTTCGCTTTTCCGTTCTGCTAGCCCGCATCCGCGCCCACCTGCGCCAGCACGAGGCCAGCGAGGACGCTGTCTTCACCATCGGCCCGTACACGTTCCGGCCGAGCGCGAAGCTGCTGGTTTCCCAGAACGGCTCGAAGCTGAAGCTGACCGAGAAGGAAACGGCGATCCTGCGATTCCTGTACCGGGCGGGCGAGAAGGTCGTGACGCGTGATGTGCTGCTCACCGAGGTCTGGGGCTACAATTCAAACGTGACCACGCACACCCTGGAAACCCACATCTACCGCCTGCGGCAAAAGATCGAGCGCGATCCCTCCAACGCGCAGATCCTCGTCACCGAGGCCGGCGGCTACAAGCTGCTTCCCTAAATCGAGGGCGTCCGCCGCGTGGCCCTGAAAAGCGACATCGCCATCCTGCAGCAGGCGCCTCTGCTCCGTGATCTGGAGCCGGCCGCCCTGCAGTTGCTCGCCTTCGCGGCCGAGGCGCGCACGTACAAGGCCGGAGACGTCCTGTTTCGTCGAGGAGACGCCTCGGATGGCGGCTTCGTGGTGACAGGCGGGGCCGTTTCGATGGATGCCGGCGCAGGAGCCAAGCCGCTGGTGGTCGGCCCGGGCGCACTGATCGGCGAACTCGCGATGATCGTGGATACGGAGCGTCCGGCGACCGCCCTCGCGGCCGAGACCACGACCGTGCTTCGAATCACCCGGGACATGTTCCGGCGGGTGATGCAGGAATTTCCAGAGTCGGCGGCCGCCATGCGGGACGCCATTGCGGAGGAGGCGCGCGCCACTGCGGGCAAGCTTTCGGCGATCGGCTACCGGCTCGCGGCCGTGGACCTGGCCGAAGAGCGCTTGCGCAAGGGCCGAGGCGCCTGATCAGACGTCGAGGTGAACCAGGACGGGGACGTGGTCCGACGGGCGTTCCCAGTTCCTCGCCTCGCGCAGGATGGCGCTGCCGGCCAGCGATCCCCTGAGCTCCTTGGAAACCCAGACGTGATCCAGGCGGCGGCCGCGGTTGGCCGCCTCCCAGTCCTTCGCGCGATAGCTCCACCAGGTGTAGACGCGCTCGGGCTCGGGCGTGAGGGTCCGGATGGCGTCCACCCAGTCGCCGCAGTCGAGCACTCCCAGCAGCTTGTCGCATTCGACCGGCGTGTGGGAGACCACGTCCTTCATCTGCTTGTGGCTCCAGACGTCGTTCTCGAGCGGCGCTACGTTCAGGTCCCCAACCACGATGGCGCGGCCGGCGGCTGGCCGGTCCATCCTGCACCAGTCCTGCATCTCGTCCAGGAAGCCGAGCTTGTGGGCGAACTTCTCGTTCACCTCGGGATCAGGGATGTCGCCGCCGGCCGGGACATAGAAGTTGTGGATCGTCACCCCGGAAGCCGCGCCGGCGTCCTTGAGCTCCACGCTGATGTGACGGGCGTCGTTCTTGCCGCAGAACGCCTTCGAACCGCGCTCCTCGAAGGGCAGGCGGGAGATCACGGCCACGCCGTGGTAGCCCTTCTGGCCGTGAATGGCGATGTGGTTGTAGCCAAGTTTCCGGAAGTCGCCGAGCGGGAAGCGATCATCCGGGCACTTGGTCTCCTGCAGGCACAGCACGTCCGGCTGGTGGTCCAGCAGGAACTGGGTGACGAGACCGGAGCGCAGGCGGACGGAGTTGATGTTCCAGGTGGCGACGTTCAGGCGCAAGGCAGCATCCTCGGGGGCTACCCGAGGCCTAGCCGGTCATGCGCGGGCCTGCAAGCCGGTCCGGCGTCACAGGCGTGGTCCGGTCATTGCAGGACGCGGGTGAAGTTGATGTTGAAGAGGTTCTGGTCGAGCTTCGCCTGGAGCTGGACGTTGCGGAGGCTGACGTTCGTCTCGTAGCCCTGCGGGTCCACCACCAGCCACTGCTTGAGGGCGAATGTCTTCGGGTCAAAGAACAAGGTCACGCGAGACGTGCCGCCGAATGTGGAGCGGTCCTCCAGAGTCACGCTAACGAGGTCGCCCTCGTTCTCCGCGCTGACGAGCTTCGTGTCACGGGCGAGGTCGACGCGTTCCTTCAGGAGAAACTTCAAGGGCGTCTGACCGATCGAATAGACATCCTGCGTGTTCAGCTTGCGGTCGCGAATGGCGACCGAAGTCCCGTCCGCCACAATCTCCAGAGGCGCGGCGCGGTATTCGAAGCGCATGCGGCCGGGCTTCTGCACGTAAAGGTCGCCCTCCAGGCGCCGACCATTCTGGCCCACCTGCACGAACTGGGCGCTCATCGACGTCATGGCGTTCAGGGTGGCGTTGGCCCGCTCGACGATGGCCTGCGGGGTCATCTCGGCAGGAGCCTTCGCGGCCGGCGCGGCTTGGGCCGGAGAGGAAGGGGCTGCCTGGGGCGGGTCGATGCCCAAGCCGCCATCGCCGGCGCTGGCGACCGAGGCCGGACGCGGAACCGGCAGGGGTATCCGCCGCGGAGCGGCTGGCTTGGGGGTTGACTTCGCGACGGCTGCGGGGGCGGCCGGAGCCGCGGGCTGCTCATCCGTGGTCGCCTGGGAGTGGGCTGCGCAGGCGCCGAACAGGAAGCCTGCCAGGCCGATGAGGACGCGAGTGGATCCGTGACGCATGATGCCGTCCGCTTAAACCGCCGTTATGGCCGTTTCACGGCCTGACACCTGGCGCGCGCCGGGCGTCTCAGTCCTCGTCGAACGGAGCGTCGCCTCCGCGGCCCGCCGGCTGCTCGAGAAGGATCTCGCGCTTGCCCGCATGATTCGCCGGACCAACAATGCCTTCCTTCTCCATGCGTTCCATCAAGGAAGCGGCCCTGTTGTAGCCGATCTGGAGCCGGCGCTGGATGTAGGAGGTAGACGCCTTCTTGTCGCGCAGGACCACCGCGACCGCCTGGTCGTACAGGTCGCCGCCAGGTGCGCCGAAGTCGCCCTTGTCGAACACGGCGCTGTCCTCGTCGCCGTCGCCCGCGGCGCCTTCCTCCTCGTCCTGGGTGACGGCGTCGAGGTATTGCGGCCGGCCCTGGGACTTCAGGTGGGCCACAACTTTCTCGACCTCGTCGTCGGAGACGAAGGGGCCGTGGACGCGGCTGATGCGGCCGCCGCCGGCCATGTAGAGCATGTCGCCCTGGCCCAGCAACTGCTCGGCGCCCATCTCGCCCAGGATGGTGCGGCTGTCGATCTTCGACGTGACCTGGAAGGAGATGCGGGTCGGGAAGTTGGCCTTGATGGTGCCGGTGATGACGTCCACCGACGGGCGCTGGGTTGCGAGCACCACGTGGATGCCGGCGGCGCGGGCCATCTGGGCGAGGCGCTGGATGGTGCCCTCGATCTCCTTGCCGGCCACCATCATGAGGTCGGCCATCTCGTCCACGATCACGACGATGTAGGGCAGGGGCTCGAGATCCATGATCTCGTCCTCGTACACCGCTTCCCCGGTTTCGCGGTCGAAGCCGGTCTGCACCGTGCGAGTGATCACTTCGCTCTTCTGCTTGGCTTCCGAAACGCGGGCGTTGAACCCGTCGATGTTGCGGACGCCGAGCTTGGACATCTTCTTGTAGCGCTCCTCCATCTCGCGGACCGCCCACTTGAGGGCCACCACGGCCTTCTTGGGGTCGGTGACCACCGGAGTAAGGAGGTGCGGGATGCCGTCGTAGACGGACAGTTCGAGCATCTTGGGGTCCACCATGATCAGGCGGCACTGCTCGGGCTGCAGCCGGTAGAGCAGGGACAGGATCATGGTGTTGATGGCGACCGACTTGCCGGAGCCGGTGGTGCCGGCCACGAGCAGGTGGGGCATGCGGGCCAGCTCCGCGATCACGGGCTCGCCCCCGATGGTCTTGCCCAGGCAGAGCGCCAGCTTGAACTTGGTCTTCTCGAAGTCCTCCGACGCCAGCAACTCGCGCAGGAACACGGTCTCGCGCTTCTGGTTGGGCAGCTCGATGCCGATGGCGTTGCGGCCGGGCACGACGGCCACGCGGGCGGAGACCGCGCTCATGGAGCGCGCAATGTCGTCGGCGAGGCCGATGACGCGCGACGACTTGATGCCGGGCGCGGGCTCGAGCTCGTAAAGGGTCACGACCGGGCCCGGGTGGACCTTGATGATTTCGCCCCGGACGCCGAAGTCCTCCAGCACGCCTTCCAGCAGGCGCGCATTCTGCTCCAGCGCGTCCGCGGAGATCCCTGGCGAGGCCGCCTTCTTGGGTTCGGAGAGCAGGGCCAGCGGCGGCAGCTGGTAGCTTTCGCCGTCGTCGAGGAACGAGGATTGCGCTTCCTTGTCGAGACGCTTGCCGGGCCGGGGCGCCGGGGCCGGGGCGACGACCCGCGGAGCCGATGCACCCTCGGGAGAGGGACTCGCTTTCGGGGCAGGCGGGATGTCGTCCTCGTCCTCTTCGTCCTCGTCGAAATCGCGAACAGGGGCAGGCTGGGGCGCCGGCCGGAGGCGGCCTTCGGGCGCGGGTGCACGGGTGGGAGCGGCGGGCTCACCCGCCGCGGCTCGGGCGAATCCAGGCTCCACGCGGCGACCGGGAGGCGGGGGCAGGTCGTCGTATTCGTCGGGTTCGCTCGGCGGCATGGCGGCGCGGACGCGCTCCATGAAGCCCGGGCCGGCGGCATGGCGGCGCCAGGCGCGCGCGGCGGCTCCCTTGATGCTGAGCAGGCCGTGGATGACCGCTCCCACCGACACGATCGCGAGGCCGGGCTCGCTGCCGCGGTCGTCCTCGTCCGGGTCCTCGGACTTGGACGAGCGGGTCTCCCGCGGCTCCGGATCGTCGGACAGTTCCTGGTCGAAGCCCAGGCCGGAGGCGGCGGACAGCGTGAGGATCGAACCAATTCCGAGCGCAAGCGTGACGATTAGTTTGCCGACGCCGTGGCTCACGCCCGGAAGAGTGTGAATGATGTGCAGAACGGAGTCGCCCAGCACGCCGCCAAGCCCGGTGGGAAGCGGCCAGCGCGCGGTGGCGGGCAGAGAGCTGGCCAGGCCCGCCGCGGCGATCGAGCCGCCGAGCCACAGCATGACGCGCAGGCGACCACGGAAGAGGCGCCGACCGGAGAGCAGGCGCACGGCGGCCAGCGCCGGGGGGGCGAGCAGGGCGATCGAGGCCAGGCCGAAGATCTGCATCAGCACGTCGGCGGCGATCGCGCCGGGTCGGCCCAACAGGTTGCGCACAGGCCCATTGATGGCGTGGTTCAGGCTGGGGTCCTGCACGGACCAGGTGACCAGCGCCAGCCCGCATGCGCCGGCCGCCGCCAGCAACAGCAGGCCAGTCAGCTCCGCGGCGCGGCGCCACAGGAAGTCGCGCAGGGCTTCCGAGAGCTGGTCCAAGCCCGAACTGCTCGCTCGTGTCGTCCGCATTCGCCGGATCCGCGTCCAAAAGGGAGAGACCCGCGCATGCGCGCAGGTCGGGTTCCTCACCCTAGGAAGAGCGCGGTTAAAGGCTGCTTAACCATCGGGGTCGTCCGCGGCCCGATCGCGAGCGGCTCCATCGGGCGCATGAAAAAGGGCGGCAGGATGGCCCGCCGCCCAGTTCAGGGAGAAAGGAGGGGCAGAGCGCCCCCTCCGGCGCAGCTCAGTAGTTGTAGGCGCGCTCGCCGTGCTCAGCGATGTCCAGACCCTCGCGCTCCTTTTCCTGCGTGACGCGCAGGCCGAAGATCACGTCCACGATCTTGTAGAGGATCGCCGAGCCGACGCCGGACCAGAGCAGGGTCAGGCCGACCGCCTTGAGCTGGGTGATGACCTGCGTGGCCATCACATAGTCGCCGGGGGACGCCTCGCCGGGCTTGGCGGCGTAGTCGACGAGACCCGTGCCGCCCAGGTCGGGAGACACCAGGATGCCGGTCGCCACCGCGCCCAGGATGCCGCCGATGCAGTGAACGCCGAAGACGTCCAGGGAGTCGTCGTAGCCGAGGGCGTTCTTGACCGTCGAGACGAAGAAGAAGCACACGGCGCCGGCGGCGAGGCCGAGCACGATGGAGCCCATCGGGCCGGCGAAGCCGGAGGCCGGGGTGATGGCCACGAGGCCGGCGACCGCGCCCGACACCATGCCGAGAAGCGAAGGCTTGCCCTTGGCGGCCCATTCCACGAACAGCCAGGCGACGGCCGCCGCGGCAGTGGCGACGAAGGTGTTCACGAAGGCCAGGGCGGTCGTGCCGTTGGCCTCGAGGTTGGAGCCGGCGTTGAAGCCGAACCAGCCGATCCACAGGAGGGAGGCGCCGATCATCGTCATGGTCAGCGAGTGCGGGGCCATCAGCTCCTTGCCGTAGCCGACGCGCTTGCCGATCAGGATGCAGCCCACCAGGCCTGCGATGCCGGCATTGATGTGCACCACGGTGCCGCCGGCGAAATCCAGCGCGCCCCACTTGTAGAGCATTCCGGCATCCGCCTGGACTTCCGCAAGCTTGGCTTCCGCGGCGGCCTTGGCGGCGGCGTCGGATCCCGCGGCGGCGACAGCCTTGGCGGCGTCGGCGATCGCGTCCGGCCCCGCCCAGTACCAGACCATGTGGGCGATCGGGAAGTAGATGAAGGTGACCCACAGGACCACGAAGGTGATCAACGCCGAGAACTTGATGCGCTCGGCGAAGGCGCCGACGATCAGCGCGGGCGTGATGCACGCGAAGGTCATCTGGAAGGCCATGTAGACCAGTTCGGGGATGACCACGCCATTGGAGAAGGTGGCCGCGACGGCGTTGACGTCGACACCCTTCAGGAAGGCCTTGGAAAAGCCGCCCACGAAATCATTCAGGCCGCCGCCGTTCGTGAAGGCGAGCGAGTAGCCGTAGAAGACCCACAGCAGCGCCACGATGGACACGATCGCGAAGACCTGGGTCAGGACGGCCAGCATGTTCTTGGTGCGGACGAGGCCGCCGTAGAACAGGGCCAGACCCGGAATCGACATCATCAGGACCAGGGCGGTGGAGACGAGCATCCAGGCCGTATCGCCCTTGTTCGGGACCGGCGCATCGGCCGCGTAAGCGGAGACGCTCGTCAGCATGGCGAGCGACGCCCCAAACACGCTCGCCCTGACTGTGGCAGACAACTTCATTGGTAAGAACTCCTGTCAGGAAGCGACTCAGAGAGCGTCAGCGTCGCGTTCGCCCGTGCGAATGCGGACCGCCTGCTCGATGGGGGAGACGAAGATCTTGCCGTCGCCGATCTGGCCGGTCTTCGCGGCGGAAGAGATGGCGTCGATGACCTTGCCCACGAGATCCGAGGAGACAGCGACCTCGATCTTCAGCTTGGGCAGGAAGCTCACGGCGTATTCCGCGCCGCGATAGATCTCGGTATGGCCCTTCTGGCGGCCATAGCCCTTCACTTCGGTGACTGTCAGGCCGTGCACCCCGATGGCGGTCAGCGCGTCGCGCACCTCCTCGAGCTTGAACGGCTTGATGATGGCCATCACGATTTTCATGGATGTCGGTTCCCCGTTACGCCACCAGCGCATGGTCGGGATGCGCGGTTCGAGCCGACGGGGGTCTTTCAAGGGTCGTGCCAGATGGGGCAGGACCGCCGACGAAAAGCCAGAGCGGGGCGATTCGCGGCCAAAACGAGGGCGCCCAAAGGGAATGCGCCCTCCCGGCCCTTGAGGCGCATCAATCGGGCGCCTACAGATTGAGCAGACGATTAAATGGGCAGCACCCTCAGGCTTAATTGCCGAAGTTACTTGGCCCTGGGGCGGATCAGGCCTTCCTGGGCGACCGACGCGACGAGCCGGCCATCCGGCGTGAACAGAGAACCGCGAGAGAAGCCGCGCGCGCCACTGCTCGACGGGCTGTCCTGGGCGTAAAGCAGCCAGTCGTCGGCCCTGAACGGGCGATGGAACCACAGGGCGTGATCGAGGCTGGCGGCCTGGATGTCGCTGTCGAATACGCTGCGGCCGTGGGCGACCAGCGCCGAGTCCAGCAGCGTGATATCCGAGGCGTAGGCCAGCACGCAGGCATGGACCACGGGATCATCGGGCAGCGCGGACGAGGCGCGCACCCACACGCTGAACCGGGGTTCACGCGGATCCCGCGAGATGTAGCGCTGGATGTCCACCGGCCGCAGCTCGATCGGCCTTTCCCGCTCGAAGTAACGGCGCGCCGGCTCCGGCATGAGCGGCAGGATCTGCCGGCGCATCTCGGCCTCATCGGGCAGAGCCTCGGGCGCGGGCACGTCCGGCATGCCCATCTGGTGGTCGAAGCCACCCTCCTCGATCTGGAACGAGGCCGACAGGGTGAAGATGGCGTGCCCGTGCTGAATCGCCTTGACGCGGCGGGTGCTGAAGCTGCCGCCATCGCGGATGCGCTCTACCTCGTAGATGATCGGCGTTTTCGGATCGCCGGGCAGCACGAAGTAGCCATGGAGGGAATGAGGCCGGCGGCCTTCGACCGTGCGGCACGCCGCCATCAGCGCCTGGGCGATCACCTGGCCGCCAAACACGCGCTGCCATCCGATCTGCGGGCTCACGCCGCGGAACAGGTTCACCTCCAGGGGCTCGAGATCCAGCGTGGCGAGGAGATCGGCGACGGCGTTCGGCATGGGGCGCTCGCGACTGTTCGGCTCCTTATGCCACTGGTCGCGGCTGATCCGCCAGTGACGGCGACAGCGGGGCGCGTTGCGGGGCCAGGCGCCCGGGAGTATGAAGCGGGCCGTCACCGGGCCTTAGAGGTCGCCATGCCGCATGCGAGCGCCGAGCCGTCACCCAGAACCGATGTGCTCGTGGCGGGGGGCGGGGCCGCCGGCCTCACCCTTGCGCTGGCGCTCAAGAGCGCCCTGCGCGGGCAACTGGCCGTAACGGTCTGCGATCCCGCCCTGAGTTCCCCTCCGCGGCGGGACGACCGGGCCTTCGCGCTGGCTGCGGGACCCCGGCGCATGCTGGAGACGCTTGGCGCCTGGGAGGCGATCGCCGCCGAGGCCGAGCCAATTCGCTCGATGATCATCACGGACAGCCGGACATCGGATCCGGTCCGTCCCGTGTTTCTCGATTTCAGCGGAGACGTGGGCCCGGACGAGCCTTTCGCCCATATGGTGGAACATGGGGCGCTGATCGAGGCGCTTCTTCATCGCGCCCGGGAAGCGGGGGTGGTCCTCCGGGCGGAGCGCGTGTTGGGCGTGGATACGCGGCCGGAGCGCGCGGTGGCGCGCCTGTCTGGCGGCGGAACCCTTGCGGCGTCGCTCGTGGCCGCCTGTGATGGGGCGGGTTCGCCCTTGCGCGAGCAGGCTGGCATCGGGACCGTGTCGTGGCCCTACCGGCAGTCGGGGATCGTGGCCACAATCGCGCACGAGCGGGATCATGAGGGCCGGGCCGAGGAGCACTTCCTGCCTTCGGGCCCCTTCGCGATCCTGCCGCTGAGGGGACGTCGTTCCTCCATCGTCTGGACGGAGCGTTCGGACAACGTGCCGGCCCTGCTGGGCCTCGACAAAGAGGACCTGCTGGCGGAGATTGAGCGGCGGTTTGGACTGCGTCACGGCAAGCTCACGCTCGAGACCCCGCCCGTGGCCTGGCGGCTGCAGTTCATGGTGGCCCGCCGCTTCGTGGGCGACCGCCTGGCCCTCGTGGCTGACGCCGCGCACGTGGTCCATCCGATCGCGGGGCAAGGCCTCAATCTGGGCCTGCGCGACGTGGCTGCTCTCGCCGAAGCGGTCGTCGGCCAGGCCGCCCTGGGGCTCGATCCTGGCTCTCACGAGGTCCTGAAGGAGTACGAGCGGGCTCGCCGGTTCGATACGGTGGCGATGGGCCTCGTCATGGAAGGCCTCAATCGTCTGTTCTCGAACGACGTGGCGCCCGTGCGGCTGGTCCGGGATGTCGGGCTCGGTCTGGTGGACCGCATGCCCGGCCTGAAGCGGTTCTTCATCCGCCAGGCCGCGGCCGTCGCGCCTGCCGCGCCGCGCCTGCTGCGGGGCGAATCGCTCTGAGGCTCAGTCCTCCAGCCTGCGCGCTTCCTCCGGGAGCATGATCGGGATGCCGTCCCGAATGGGATAAGCCAGCTTGGCCGAGCGGCTGACCAGCTCCTGGCGGGCCGAATCATAGTCGAGCGGTCCGCGCGTGAGCGGGCAGACGAGGATCTCCAGCAGCTTCGGATCGATGCGCGAGGCCCCCTGCGGGAGCCTTTCCGTCGACGGTTCGTCGGTCATTGCAGGGGCGACTCCGATCCGTCCTGGCCCCGCGCCAGATCCATTTCGGTGATGGCGACCAGGATCTCCGCCCGGGTCTTGAGGTCGGGCGCTTCCAGGAGCGCCTGTTTTTCGCGAGGGTCGAAGGGGCTCATCATCGAAAGCGCGTTCACGAGGGCCTCATTGGAGGCCTCCTTGATGCCCTTCCAGTCGATGGACAGGTCGTTGGCGTCCACGAAGGCCCGCAGGGTGCGAATCACCGCCTCCCGATCCACCTCGGCCTCGCCGGCGCGCGCCTCGTAGTCGCTCGGGTAAGCCGAAAAGTCGACGCGGCACTGCCGGTAGGGCGTCGTGACCAGCAGCTCCTCCACGATTCGAAAGCGGGCGACCCCTGTCAGCGTGATCAGGTATCGGCCGTCGCCCGTCTCGGAGAACTGCGTGATCCGGCCGGCGCACCCCACCGCGTAGAGACTGGGGTTGCGGGGCATCACCTCGGACTCGACCTCAGGCTGGACCATTCCGACGATGCGGGGCCCTTTGAGCGCATCATCCAGCATGGCGAGGTAGCGCGGTTCGAACAGGTTCAACGGCATCTCGCCGCGGGGCAGGAGAAGGGCGCCCGGCAGGGGGAAGACCGGTATCACGGCCGGCAGGTCGCCGGGGCCGCGATAGGTCGGGTTCATGGCCATGGCGCCCTCCCGACGCATGCCTACCGGAACAGCACGGCGGAGAGTTTCCGGCGTCCGGCGATGGAGGCGGGATCCATGGGGCCCCAGGCCTCGAAGTACTGCAACAACTGCTTGCGGGCCCCGTCCTCGTTCCAGGTCCGGTCCCGCTTGACGATCTCGATCAGATGGTCTGTGGCCGCGTCCCGGTCCCCCTTGGCGCCCAGCGCGACGGCGAGGTCGAATCGAGCCTGATGGTCGGCCGGATCGGCCTCCACCCGACGCTGCAGATCGGCGAGGTCGCCCAACGAGCCGGCCTGTTCGGCCAGGTCCAGAGCCGCGCGGGCGCCGGCGACAGCCGGGTGGCTCTCCTTGCCGGCGGGCGTCGTCTCCAGGATGCGCTTTGCGCCCTCGAGGTCGCCGAGATCGACATGCACCTTGGCGAGGGCTCCGATGGCGGCCAGATTGTCGGGCTCCTGGGCGAGGACCGCGCCGAACAACTCAGCCGCGCCGGCGGGGTCGCCGACGGAGAGCAGCGCTTCGGCCTCCTTGATCAGCTCCTCGGTCGCGCCAGGTCCAAGCGGTCCGACCAGCCGCTCGATGAACTGCTTCACCTGGCTTTCAGGCAACGCGCCCATGAAGCCGTCCACTGGCTGCCCGCGCTGAAAGGCGATCACGGCGGGAATGGACTGGATGCCCAGCTGGCCGGGGATCTGCGGGTGCTCGTCGATGTTCATCTTGACGAGCTTCACCTTGCCGCCGGCGGCCTTGACGGCCTTCTCGATCACGGGCGTGAGCTGCTTGCACGGCCCGCACCAGGGCGCCCAGAAGTCCACCAGCACCGGGCGGTTCATGGATTCCGCGAGCACATCCTGGCGGAAGCCCTGGGTCGTGGTGTCCGCAATGAGTGTGTCTGCGCCGGCAGGCGCGGCGCTCGCGGCTTCGAAGGCCATCTTGTCTCTCCTGGCCGGTCCGACCGGCGTTCGTCTGGGCGTAACATGGGCCCGCGCGCGCGAAACGGCAACGCCGGGCCGCCGGCCACGAATCAGGCAGGTTCCTCCTGCCGCGCGGTCCCGATCTCCACAACCAGGGGCTCATGCCCGGTCGACTGGAGGAAGCGGAGGAGTCCCTCGTGACTCAGGCCCGTGGTCATGGTGTTCACCAGCGGATGCACGTTGATGCGCTCATGCTCCATGAGGCGCGCGTCCAGGACCACGGTGGCGCGCCCCTGCGTGTCGTTGATCGCGGCCAGAGGCGTCACCGAACCGGGCGTCACGCCCAGCACGTCCATCAGGAGATCCGCAGAGCCGAACGAGACGCGGCCGGAGCCGCCGATCAACTCGTGGACCTTCTTGAGGTCAATGACCGTGTCCTCCAGGGCGGAGATCAGGAAGAGCCGGCCCTTCTTGTCCTTTACGAAGAGGTTTTTCACGTGCGCGCCAGGCAGTTCGCCGCGCAGGCGCTTGGATTCCTCTACGGTGAAAACTGCGGGGTGCTCCACCGTCTCCACAGCGACGCCCAGTTTGGCGAGGGCGGCGAACAGGCTTTCGGGCGTGGCGGGCATCGGATCCTCTTTGAATTCCCAGGCCTCTGCGTCAGCGCGGTTCTACGAACGGCGTCCGTCCGCCGCAAGGCGCATGGGCCTCCCGGACGAGCCCGCGAAAAAAGATGAGAAGGCGTGTTGCATCGCCCGCCGAGTTGTTGCATATACCGCCCGCCGGCGGCGGAAACGCTTCGGCGAAAGCGGGTGTAGCTCAGGGGTAGAGCACAACCTTGCCAAGGTTGGGGTCGAGGGTTCGAATCCCTTCGCCCGCTCCAATTTCCCTTCACCCAAGGGAACAGAAAAAAGCCGCCCGTCTGGGCGGCTTTTTTGTTTGCTTGCGGCCGTTGCGGGCAGCTTGGACGGAGTCCGGCCGCCACTCAGTCGGTGGCGGCGAGCTCTGGACCCGCCAGGGCCTGCCGCGGACGGCGGTCGATCAGCGGGTTGGGTCCGGCGAACTCGATGAGCTTTCCGAAGTCGGACACGAGCACCTCGCGCCGACGCACGCCGACCCCGTGCGGCTCGAGAGCCACGAAGCTCCTCCACAGATTTTCAGGCGTGGTGCCGAGGTAGAGGGCCAAAGCCTGCTTGCTCATCGGCAGCCTGGTCCATTGGCCCTGGGCGTCGCCAGGCACGTTCAGCAGGATCCAGTTGGCCAGCCGCTCGGCCATCGTGCGCAGCTTCTGGTTCTTGAGCTCGGCCATGACCTCCTGTTCGCAGTCGGCGATATCGCGCGCCACATTGCGAGCGAACTGGAGATTGGCGCCGAACAGCGTTCGAACGTTCTGGGCCGGGACCAGCACGAATCGCGAGTTGGAGAGCGTCCGCGCGGAAAACGTGTTGGGCGTCTGCGTGATGGCGCAGGACAGAATGAAAGCTGCAGAGGGATAGATGAACCCGAGCCCCGACTCCCGCCCGCGATGGGTGGAGAAGCGCTCGATCTGCCCTTCCAGCAGCACGTACACGAAGGGCGACGTCTCGCCTTCATCGAAGAGGGCGACATTGGAGGGATAACGCTGAACGAACGAGCCCTGAGTCAGGCTCATGAGCGCTTCTTCGCCCAGCCCTTCGAAAAGTGGGGCGCCTTTGATCAATTCGATGACAGCTGTCGCCACGGGAAACCGTATTGAATTTCGACAAAGGGTCACAATACATATGTGACCTCGCAAAATTAGACCTCAAAATGCAGATGGTCAACCGAAATCCAGAAAGCCGCGCCGCCGTCCTCTGGCACATTGCGAAACGCCAAAGCTAAACTCGTCATCTACGATTTGCGAGGGACCAGCTTGAGACCCGGTCACATGCAATCTCTCGCGACAAGATCGTAGTCTGATGTTTTAAGGCTCCGATCATGTCTTGGTTTCAGTGCATCGACGTAGATGATTCGTCAGGTACGACAAGTTGGAGCTTTTCTGCGAGACCGCGCAATGCGGTGCGCATCGCGCCAATGCACGCTTCGCATGGTTGCATGCACGGTGATGTCTCCCGCCCGGTCAGCTCGCCAGCGATCCGAGTCTGCTCGTTACAATGGGCCAGCGCGGCCTCACGCAGGTCAGAATCCGTCAACACCTTCATGAGCCACCTAGCTCAGGCGTTGCAATGCCGACAAGGATTGCGAATGGATTAGTCATCGGGGCGCGACTCTTACGCCGGGTGGTTATCAGACTTACGGCTTAAACTAAATACGTAGAATGTTATAGGTCGTCGTCAATGAACTAACTACACGTCATCCTACGAGTGACAGCGCCCTTTTCAACATCTCAAACGAGATGCAACCAAATCGGCCCCGACAGCGTTTTCTCCCGCCTGGGTTTCGTCTCGGGCCAGTGGGCATTCCGGTTTGCGAACGGGGCCTCTCATGCGTTTGTTGCGTCTTGTCGGGCGGCGGCTGATCCACTCCGGCGTCCTGCGCGTCATGCTCCCCAACGGCCGTATCGAAATCTTTGGCTCGGGCCCGCCCGTGGTGACGATGCGCATCCACGAACCCGTGGCGCTCAGGCGGCTTCTGGTCCATCCCGCCCTCGCGCTGGGCGAGGAGTTCATGAATGGGCGCATCACCGTCGAGGACGGTTCGATCTACGATCTGCTCGACCTGATTCTGAGCAACGCGCAATGGGGCATCCCCGGCGGACCCCTCGCCAAGTTCAACGACCGATTGCGCGTGCTGGCGCGCCGCATCGCCCAGTTCAATCCGGCGACGCGATCACGGAGGAACGTGGCGCACCACTACGACCTCTCGGACCGGCTCTATCAGTTGTTCCTGGATTCCGACCGGCAGTATTCGTGCGCCTACTTCCTTAAAGCGGATGACAGCCTGGAGGTGGCCCAGGGGCAGAAAAAGCGGCACATCGCGGCCAAGCTGCTGCTCGGGCCCGGTCAGAAAGTCCTCGACATCGGTTCAGGCTGGGGTGGCCTCGGTCTTTACCTCGCCTCGCTGGCGGACGTGGAGGTCACGGGCCTCACCTTGTCGCAGGAGCAGTTCCGAGTCTCAAACGAGCGCGCCCAGCAGGCCGGGGTCGCCGACCGGGTGAGATTCGCGCTTCGGGATTATCGGGCGGAGCAGTCACGGTACGACCGGGTCGTCTCGGTCGGGATGTTCGAGCATGTCGGGCTCAACCACTACGACACGTATTTCAAGAAGATCGCCTCGATGCTGACCGATGATGGCGTCGCCATGGTGCACACCATTGGTCGTGATGACGGGCCGGGCGCAACGAACGCCTTCATCCAGAAGTACATCTTCCCGGGCGGTTATGCGCCGGCTCTCCAGGAGATCATCCCGAGCATCCAGCGGGCAGGCCTCTACGTGGCAGATGTCGAGGTGCTGCGGCTGCACTACGCCGAGACGCTGCGCCGCTGGCGCGAGCGCTTCAACGCCAACCGTGACGAGATTCGCGCCCTCTATGACGAGCGCTTCTGCCGGATGTGGGAGTTCTACCTGGCCGGCAGCGAGGCGACGTTCCGTCACGGCGGGCACGTCGTGTTCCAGATCCAGATGTCGAAGCGCGTGGACACCGTGCCGATCACGCGCGGCTACATCACGGCCTTCGAGGCCAGCCACCCGCTCCCCGAAGCGGTCGCGCCGGTGACGCGCCTCGCCGCCGAGTAGCGGCGAGGCGCCCTGCGCTCGTCAGCCGCCGTGGGCCCGGCGCAGGGCCTGGTCGAGATCGGCGTAGAGATCCTCCACGTCCTCGATGCCGGCCGACAGCCGCAGCAGGTCAGGCGGGCAGGGCGAGCCAGCGCCCTCGATGGACGCGCGGTGCTCAATCAGGCTCTCGACCCCGCCCAAGGAGGTGGCGCGCTTCCACAGGGTCACGCCCGCGGCTGTCGCGACGGCGGTGGCCTCGCCGCCCCGGACACGGATCGACAGCATCGCCCCGAAGCCGCCCTGCATCTGGCGGGCGGCGATGTCGTGGCCCGGGTGGGTTTTCAGGCCCGGATAAAGAACGGCGGCCACGTGGGCGTGATTGGAGAAGCGCTGGGCCAGCTCGGCGGCGTTGGCGGCTGCCGCCCGGGCCCTCAGGTCGAGGGTGCGCATGCCCCGGATCAGAAGGAAGGCCTCGAAGGGGCCGAGGATGGCGCCCAGGTTGCGACGGTTCGCGACGATGCGATTCCAGAACGCGTCCTGCTTGCCGGTCGCCAGGGCGCCGGCGATCACGTCCGAATGGCCGTTCAAGGATTTCGTAGCCGCATGCATGACGATGTCGGCGCCCAGGGCGAGCGGACGGGTGAAAACAGGCGTGGCCACTGTGGAGTCGACGCCAAGCTTCGCCCCGGCGCCATGCGCGATGCCCGCTATCGCCTGGATGTCGCTGATCGACCAAAGCGGATTGGAGGGAGTCTCCAGCCAGACGAGCTTGGTGCGCCCGGGCTGGACCGCCTTGCGCATTGCGTCCACGTCGCTCGTGTCCACGAAATCGACGACAAGACCCCAGTGCTTCGCCTCGGTGAGGAGCCAATTGCGTAGCGCCCAGTACATCACGGTAGGGGCCACCACGTGGTCGCCTGGCGCGAGCGCGAGGAAAACGGCCGTCGCAGCGGACATGCCGGAGGAGAAGACCAGAGCGGCCTCGGCCTCCTCCCACATGGCGATCACGGCTTCCGCCTCGCGCACGGTGGCGTTGTCCGGGCGTCCGTAGACATAACCGGTGGTGTACTGGTTGTCCGGATCGCGGATGTAGGTGGTGGCCACGTGAATGGGCGACACCACGGCGTGGGTGGTGGGCTCGACGTGACCGAGCGCCTGCGCGGTCAGGGTGCGCTTGGACCAGCGCGGAGTCTTGCTGCTCGACATGGAGGCTCCCTCGGGGAGCGCGAAATCAACCAGAGCGGGCGCTCGCCTGCAACCCGCCCCTGCGCGCAGACGGGCCCTTGATTTTCGCAATGCTCGCGCGACATCCGAAGCGGGAGATCGACATGACGACAGACATCCGGGCGCGTGCGCCGCTGAATCCGCTTTGGGCGGCCCTGCTTGCGGTCGGCGCTGTCGCGCTGGCGGCCATCATCGGCAACGTCGCCACCATGCCGAACATCCCGACGTGGTATGCGGGGCTGGCGAAGCCCTCTTTCAATCCGCCGAACTGGGTCTTCGGGCCCGTCTGGGGCCTTCTTTACCTGGGCATGGCATTTGCGTTCTGGAGAGTGCTGCGGATCGACGCGGCCGCGCCCGGACGAGGCGCGGCGATCGCCATCTTCGTGGTGCAACTGGCGTTGAACGCCTTCTGGTCCGTCGCCTTCTTCGGCATGCACAACCCGCCACTTGGGCTTGTCGTGGTCATCGCCCTGGAGATCGCCATCCTGGCGACCATCGCGCTGTTCCGCCGGATCGACCCTGTCGCGGGATGGGTCCTGCTGCCCTACGCGGCCTGGGTCGCCTTCGCAACCGTGCTGAACCTGTCGATCGTTCGCCTCAATTGAGGCAGGCCAGCGTGTTCCGCACCACGCCCCGGAGGTCCGCAAGCGAGAAGGGTTTGGCCAACACGTCCTTGATCAGGGCTTCAAGGTCGCGCGCGCGTTCGCGCTGGTCCGCATAGCCGGTCATCAGCAGGATGGGCATTTCGGGACGCGCCTTTGCGGCCGCCAGGGCCAGGGCGATGCCGTCCATCATGGGCATGCGGATGTCGGTGAGAAGGAGGTCATAGTCGGCCCCGTCGGCGGTCAGCATGTCCAGGGCCTCGGCCCCGTCGCAGGCCGCATCAACCGAATGCCCATCGAGTTGCAGTCCGCGGGCGACGAAGCCGCGCAAGGGCTCCTCGTCATCGGCGATGAGAATGCGGGCCATCTGTCCTTCCTCGTGCTCTTCGTCTTTGTCGTTGGTTCAGGCCGCCGCGTCGTCCTTCTCGACGACGCCGATGAAAGGCAGTTCGCGGAAGGAGTGGGCGACGTCCATGCCGTAGCCGACCACGAACATGTCCGGGCACCGGAAGCCGACGAAGTCCGGCTCGATGCTGACTGCGCGCTTGCCAGGCTTCTCCAGCAGGCAGCAGGTCATCACGCGGGCGCCGCGGGCGGCGAGCAGGTCCTTGGCGAAGGCCAGGGTGCGGCCGGACTCGAGGATGTCGTCGACCAGGATCACGTCACGGTCGCGAACCTCGCTCTCGACGTCTCGCAGGATCGAGACCTGGCCGGAGGACACCGTCCCGGCGCGGTAGCTCGACAGGTGCATGAACTCCACCTGGGGCGTCAGGCCCACGCGGTGGAACGCGCGCACCAGATCGGCGGCGAAGATGAAGCTGCCCTTGAGAACGGCGACGACCAGGAGGTCCTTCGGCTCGCGCGCGGCGACTTCGCGTGCGATCTCCTCGTTGCGGGCGGCGATGGCCGCCTCGTCGAACAACACGCGGACGCGCCGCTTCTCGAACATGGTCTCAATCCTGTTCAGCCGGGATCCAGGGCCCTACGCGGCCCGGCGGCCCCGGTCAATGCGCCGATGTTCGCGTCTCGGCTTCAGCGAAGCGCACCACCACCTCGCGGCCGTCCGCGGGAGGGGACGCCAGCCTGGCCTTGAAGGTCGTGCTTTCGCCCTTCGCCAAGGTGGTGCGCGCCGCTTCCGAGGTCCACGCATAGATTTCACGCCCTTCAGGGCCGCGCAAGCTGACCGTGACCTTTGGCACCTCGGCGGTGGGCGCCACGCCCATGATTTCGCCCTCGACCAGGAGGACGGCCTGGTCCTTGTCGATCAGCAGTTCGGAGCGGAGTCCCGCGAACTCGAGTCCGCGCAAGTTCACCGGCATCCCGATCGCGGCATAGAGCCGCGCCGTTTGGGGAAGGAGGCGCACGATGGAGGTCCTGAACCCCACGCCGCTCGCCACGGCTGCGACCAGCAGCGCCGCTGCGGCGTGGACGGGCGTGAGCCGGACCCTTTTCGCCCGAGCGCGGCTTGCAGGCTTGGCCGCGCGCGACGCCCGCCCGCGCTTCGGCGCAGGGGCGCTCAGGGGAGCCTCCACGGAAGCCGACAACGCCGCTTCGTGGGCCTGCTCGCGGCTGGAGGGCGGGATCTCGGCCGCGTCCTGGATATCTGCAGCCATAGCGCCTGCCTCGGCCGGCGCCGCGTGCCAGACCTCGCGGCACTTGGCGCAGCGCAACATCCGTCCCGCCCCGAGTTGCTCGGGGGTCAGGGAATAGGCGCTTCCGCAAGACGGGCAGACGATCTGCATCACGAATCAGGCACAGTGGCGCGGGGGACCATCCCCTGCCTTGCCGTTCATTGGTCGTTCTGCAGCCTTAATGAAGGGTAAAGAGAACTGGGCCAGCATCCCGCCCACAGGTCATCATCCACAGAGGACGTCGGCACGCGTGGTCCGCTTCGAGAACGTCGGCTTGCGCTACGGCATGGGCTCCGAGGTGCTGCGGGACATCACCTTCAGCATCGAGCCGCAGTCGTTCCAGTTCCTGACCGGGCCCTCTGGCGCGGGGAAGACCACGCTCCTGCGGCTCATCCTGCTGGCGCTGCGGCCCACGCGCGGGCTGATCCATCTCTTCGGCCAGGACGTGAACACGCTGGACAAGACCACGCTCACGGGGCTGCGCCGCCGCATGGGAGTCGTGTTCCAGGACTTCCGGCTCCTGGACCACCTGACGACCTACGAAAACGTGGCCTTGCCGCTGCGGGTGCAGGGGCGCGAGGAGGCGAGCTACAGGGCCGAGGTGGTCGAGCTCCTGCGCTGGGTCGGGCTCGGCGAACGCATGCACGTCCTCCCCCCGGTGCTGTCGGGCGGCGAGAAGCAGCGCGCCGCGATCGCGCGCGCGCTGATCGTCCGGCCGGACCTTCTGCTCGCAGACGAGCCCACCGGCAACGTCGACCCGTCGCTGGCGCGGCGCCTGCTGCGGCTCTTCGTGGAGCTCAACAAGACCGGGACCGCGATCGTGATCGCCACCCACGACCTCGCCCTCATGGACCAGTTCGACCAGGCCCGGCGGCTGGTGCTGGGCGACGGCAGGCTGCACATCTATGACTAACGTCGGCATGACAGACTGGAACAGGACGTCGGCGGAGCGCCACGACTGGGCGGAGCCGGAACCCGCGGCCGAGCCGCAGGCCGAACGTCCGCTCGGCCGGAACCAGGCGCTTGTCCCCGCGGCCTCCATCGCCGGGCGGGCGCTGGTCACCGTCATCGCGATCATGACGTTCCTGGCCGCCCTGACGGCCGGAGCGGCTCAACTGCTTGCGGACGCCTCTGCGGACTGGCGCAGCCAGGTGTCGCGCGAAGTCACCATCCAGGTGAGGCCTAGCCCAGGCCGGGCGATCGACGACGAGGTCGCCAAGGCCGCCGCGGCTGCGCGCGCAGCCCCGGGAGTCGCAGACGTGCGCGTCTACACCAAGGAGGAATCGGAGCGGCTGCTCGAGCCCTGGCTGGGCGCGGGGCTGAACTTCGAGGAACTGCCGGTGCCGCGCCTGGTGGTGCTGAAGATCTCCCCGGGGGCCGAAGTGGACTTCGCCGCCCTGCGGCAGACACTCGCCAGCCAGGTCAAAGGCGCGAGCCTCGACGACCACCGGATGTGGATGGAGCGGCTCTCCACGATGGCCAACACCTTCGTGCTGCTGGGCATCGGGATCCTCGGGCTCGTCCTCACCGCCACCGCCCTGGCGGTGGCCTTCGCCACCCGGGGGGCGATGGACGGCAATCGCGGCATCGTGGAGGTGCTGCACTTCGTGGGCGCCAGCGACGCCTACATCGCCTCCGAATTCCAGCGCCATTTCCTGCGGCTCGGGCTGCGCGGCGGCGCCATCGGGGGCGGGGCGGCGCTTGTGTTCTTCCTCCTTGCTGGCTGGCTGGCCGCCGCCTGGGCGGCGACGCCGGAAGGAACGCAACTGGAGGCCCTCTTCGGCCGTTTTTCGATAGGCTGGAGGGGCTTCGCCGCCGTCGTGGCGATTGCGCTTCTGGTCGCCGGGGTCACGGCGATCGTGTCGGGGCTCACGGTCCGGCGAACGCTGCAGGAGCTCGCATGAGCGCGGGACAACCGGCGTGCGCTTGCGCCGTTCCTCGGCTATGGAACTCCATGACGCTAGCGGCGTCGCTTGAAGAGGTCGATTTGCTGGAGAGCACAGGTCCAGTCGCAGCGCCCTCGCCGGGATGGCCAACGCCATGCTGAGGCTCGCGCGCAACCTGACGATCACGGCCTGCCTGCTGGCGGGCTGCGCCCTCGTGGGCGGCTTCATGCTCTTCGTCCAGAGCCTCGCCCGCAGCGAGCCCATCCCGGTGAACCGCGTGGAAGGAATCGTGGCCCTGACCGGCGGCTCGGAGCGGATTTCCGATGCGGTCGACCTCCTGGCGCGCGGCAAGGGCGACCGGCTTCTCATCACCGGCGTCAACGGAAAGACCACCAAGGAGGAGATCGCGCGGCAGCGGCCGGATCTCCGCTCCGTGTTCGACTGCTGCGTGGACCTCGACTACCAGGCCCTGAACACGGTCGGCAACGCTGTGCAGACGCGCAACTGGGCGCGCCGGCACGGGTTCAGGCGGCTGCTGGTGGTCACGTCCACCTATCACATGCCCCGGACCCTGGCCGAGCTGGGGCACGCCATGCCGGAGGGCGAGTTCCTGCCCCATCCGGTGGTGGCCGACCGCCTGGATCTCGACGGCTGGTGGCGGGAGCCGGGCACCATGAAGCTGCTGGCGCTCGAATATGTGAAGTTCGTGGCCGCCGTGACCCGGATCGGTGTCGGCGCGCCGGATCCGGAGCGGGCCACCACCGCGTCTGGCGGTCCCCGCACGGTGTCGGCGTTGCGGTGAGCCGTTTCTTTGGCGCGTGAAACGCTCTAAGCAGGGCTGCTTCAGCGCCGCCCGGACCCGCCATGACGCCTCGCTCCCTCGCCCTCAACGCCGTGCTCTATGTCAGCCTCGTGCTCTACATGCTGCTGGCGCTGCCGAGTTTCGTTCTGCCGCGAAGCGCCCTGATGGCCTATGTGCGCGGGTGGGGTCACTACTTCGTCTGGATCTGCCGGGTGATCGGGGGCATCGGCCTCGAGGTGCGCGGGCGTGAGAACATCCCGCCCGGGCCGCTGCTGGTCGCCTCCAAGCACCAGTCGATCTGGGAAACCTTCGCGCTGATCGGGCTCTTCGACGACCCCTGCTTCATCCTCAAGCAGGAGCTGACCTGGATTCCGCTGTTCGGGTGGTACGCCATGAAGGCGCGCATGCTGCCGGTCGACCGCCGGGGCGGCTCCGGGGTGCTGCGCCAGCTCAACGAGCGTGCGCGGTCGGAAATCCGGCGCGGCGCAGGCCGGCAACTGCTGATCTTCCCCGAGGGGACGCGGCGCGCGGCGGGGGCCCCGCCGGCCTACCGGCACGGCGTGGTGCACATGTACGAGAAACTGGGCGTTCCCTGCCTGCCGGTGGCGCTGAACTCCGGCCTGTTCTGGCCGCGGCGCAGCCTCAAGCACCGGCAGGGCACGGTGCTGGTCGAAATCCTGCCGCCGCTGCCGCCCGCCATGCCGCGTGACGCTTTCGCGTCCGAACTGCAGCAGCGGATCGAGGAGGCCTCCGACCGGCTTCTGGCCGAAGGCCTGAAGGAGCTCGGCGCGAACGCGCCGGCGATCCCGGCCCCGGGCTAGGTAAAGGGCCGCCAGCCCGGTTTCATTGACTCATCTGGCCGTTTCGCTTATTTGGCCGCCTATCAACGACGATCTTCGTCTTGAGCCGCCGCCCGGGCCTGGAGCCCGGAGGTCCACGCCCGACAGCGCGATGCGCCCTCGGGCGCGTTTGGCTTTGGACGCAGGGTCGCCGCATTCCTAGGCTTGATGCCGCCCGGGGCGGATCAGGCAAACAGGCGGGTGACGATGTTCGAAGGGCTTTCCGACAAGCTCTCAGGCATTCTGGACAAGCTGACGCGCCGCGGCGCGTTGACGGAAGAGGACGTCAACGCCGCCTTGCGTGAGGTCCGGCGCGCCCTGATCGAAGCCGACGTGGCGCTCGAAGTCGTGCGCTCGTTCACCGACAAGGTCCGCGCCCGCGCGGTCGGCGCCGAGGTGATCAAGTCGGTGACCCCCGGCCAGATGGTCGTGAAGATCGTCCACGACACGCTGGTGGAGACGCTGGGCTCCGAGGCGGATCCGATCAATCTGGACGCCGTCCCGCCGGTGCCGATCCTGATGGTCGGACTGCAGGGTTCGGGCAAGACAACCTCCACGGCCAAGATCGCCAAGCGGTTGACCGAGCGCGACCGCAAGAAGGTGCTGCTGGCGTCCCTCGACACGCGCCGCCCGGCCGCCATGGAGCAGCTCGCGGTCCTCGGCCAGCAGGTCGGCGTCGAGACTCTGCCCATCGTGGCCGGCCAGAGCGCCGTGCAGATCGCCCGGCGGGCCCTGGACGCGGGCCGCCTTGGCGGTTTCGACGTGGTGATGCTCGACACCGCCGGCCGCACCACGGTGGACGAGGCCCTGATGGCCGAAGTCGCCGAAGTCAAGGCTATCACCCATCCGCATGAGGTGCTGCTCGTCGCCGACGCGCTGACCGGCCAGGACGCGGTCAACACCGCGCGCGCCTTCGACAGCCGCGTGGGCGTCACCGGCATCGTGCTCACCCGCGTCGACGGCGATGGCCGCGGCGGCGCAGCACTCTCCATGCGGGCCGTCACCGGCAAGCCCATCAAGCTCGTCGGCGTCGGCGAGAAGATGGACGCGCTGGACGAGTTCCACCCGGCGCGCATCGCCAACCGCATTCTGGGCATGGGCGACATCGTGTCGCTCGTCGAGAAGGCGGCGCAGACCATCGACCAGGAGAAGGCGCTTCGCATCGCCGACAAGATGCGCAAGGGCAAGTTCGACCTGGACGACATGCGCGAGCAGCTCGGGCAGGTGGAAAAGCTCGGCGGCATGGGCGGCCTGCTCGGCATGATCCCGGGCATCGCCAAAATGAAGGACCAGATCGCCAGCGCCAACCTGGACGGCAAGGTGATCGGCCACCAGATCGCGATCATCAACTCGATGACCGCGGCCGAGCGCCGGAACCCGGACGTGCTGAAGGCGTCCCGCAAGAAGCGCATCGCGGCGGGCTCCGGCACGAAGGTCGAGGAGGTGAACCGCCTCCTCAAGCAGCACCGGCAGATGGCCGACATGATGAAAATGATGGGCCAGGGCGGAAAGCGCGGGCCCATGGCCGGGCTGGCCAACATGTTCGGGCTCGGCGGAGGCGGCATGCCGCAGGTCACGCCCGAGATGCTGGAGCAGCTCAAGGACAAGCTGCCGCCGGGCAGCCTGCCGCCCGGAATGGGCGGCGGGTTGCCGGCGACGCCTCCCCCGGGCCTGACCGGCGGCCCGAAGGGGCCCGGCCTGCCCGGGCTCGGCAAGCCGGGCCTCCCCGGCCTGGGCGGCCCGAAGCTGCCGGGCCTCGGCGGCTTCAACCCGTTCGGGGGCAAGAAGAAGTGAGTTCGGCGCGCGGCCGCCCGCATCCCGTCGGCGGCCTGCGCTCCCTTTCCAATCCAAGATCGACGGGAAAACTGAGGACCACACCATGTCTCTGAAGATCCGACTCGCCCGCGGCGGCGCCAAGAAGCGTCCCCACTACTCGATCGTCGTGGCGGACAGCCGCTATCCGCGCGACGGCCGCTTCATCGAGAAGCTTGGCACCTTCGACCCGATGAAGCCGAAGGACGCCGCCGACCGCGTGCAGTTCGACGCCGACAAGGCCAAGGCTTGGCTGGTCAAAGGCGCGCAGCCGACCGATCGCGTGGCCCGTTTCTTCGACGCGGCCGGCCTCATGAAGCGTGACGCCCGCAACAACCCCGAGAAGGCCAAGCCGAAGAAGAAGGCGCAGGAGCGCGCCGCTGCGGCCGCCGCTGCCGCTGGCGAAGCCGCCGAGTAAGGCTGGCCTGCCCATTTGATCCTCTCCCCCACACGGGGAGAGGGCTGGGGTGAGGGTTCGCTCTTGACGGCCCCTCATCCGGCCTTGCATGTGCTCGCACACCTGCATCCGCCGGAAGCGGGTTACTCACGGAGCGCCTGTTTGACCCGCGATCTCATCCTCATGGGCGTGCTCGGAGCCCCTCACGGGGTTCGGGGCGAGATGCGGTTGAAATCCTTTACGGAAGAGCCGCTCGCCATCGCGGATTACGGCGTCCTGAGCGACGAGCCGGGGCAACGCCAGTTCACCATTCTGTCCGCGCGGCTCGTCAAGGACGACATGCTCGTCGTGCGGCTCGAGGGCGTGTCCGACCGCGACAAGGCGGCGGCGCTGACCAACACTCGTCTTTACGCCACGCGTGACCAGTTGCCTCCCGTCGAGGAGGACGACGAGTTCTACCAGGCCGACCTTGTCGGCCTGGCCGTCGAGGCCGAGAACGGAGAACCGATCGGAACCGTTCTTGCGGTGCTCGATTTCGGCGCCGGGGACATCCTCGAGGTTCAGCCCGCTTCCGGCGGGCGGCCAATCATGCTTCCCTTCACCAAGGCCGTGATCCCGACCGTGGACCTTGCCGCCGGGCGGCTGGTCGCCGTTCCGCCGGTGGAGACATCGGGCGAGGAAGAACCCCCCGAGGAGGCCGTATGAGCGAAGAAGACGTCGTCCAAGCCGCCGATCCTGAATTCCCCCAACAGCTGCTCGAGGGGTACCGAGCCTTCTGCGAGAACCGCCTGCCACGCGAGCGGGAGCGCTTCGAGGAGCTGGCTGCTAGCGGCCAGAAACCGCGGGTCCTGCTCATCGGGTGCTGCGACTCCCGCGTCTCTCCGGAAGTGATCTTCGATGCGCGACCCGGCGAGATCTTCGTGGTGCGCAATGTGGCGAACCTCGTGCCGCCCTACGAGCCGGGAGACGAGCATAACCATGGCACCTCGGCGGCGCTCGAGTTCGCCGTCATGGGCCTTCGGGTCGAGCACATCGTGGTGATGGGCCACGCGCTCTGCGGCGGCGTGCGCGCCTTCGCGGAGAACGAGGCGGATCCCTACACGCGGCCGCTGTCGCCAGGCGATTTCATCGGCCGCTGGATCAAGCTGATCGCGCCGGCCTACGGGGCCGCTGGGCCGGGCTCGCCGTCTGACGAAGGCTACCTCGAGAAGCTCGGGATGGCGTCGGTGGAGAACAGCATCGCCAACCTGCTCACCTTTCCGTGCATCCGCACCCTGGTGGAACGCAAGCGGCTCGCGCTGCATGGAGCCTATTTCGGCGTGACCACCGGTCGCCTGCTGGTGCGCAATCCCGCGAGCAAGGCCTTCGAGCCCGTCGGGCCCGGGCCGGAGGGCCGCTTCTCGCTCATGCATTGCGGCTGACGATGGCGCTCCCGGTTTCCCCCGCCGCCATCGCGGCCGCCTATGAGCGCATCGCCCCGCATGTGCGCCGCACGCCGCTGATGCCCGCCGACCCTGTCGGCGTGGCCATCGTGACGTTCAAGCTCGAACTGCTGCAAGACGCCGGCTCCTTCAAGACCCGCGGCGCCTTCAACACGTTGCTCGGCAGCGCCGTGCCGCCCGTCGGGGTCGCCGCGGCCTCCGGGGGCAACCACGGAATCGCAACGGCGCTCGCGGCGAGGCGGCTGGGCCATAAGGCCCGCATCTTCGTTCCGGAGATCTCCTCTCCGGTGAAGATCGCGGCCATCCGGGCGCAAGGCGCCGACGTGGTCGTGGGCGGAGCCCGCTACGCCGACGCCCAGGACGCCTGCGACCGGTACGTGGCGGAGAGCGGCGCGCTGAAGGTGCATCCCTACGACGCTGTGGGCACCCTGGAGGGCCAGGGCACGGTGGCGCTCGAATGGGAACGCGACCAGGAGCTCCTCGGCATGGGGGCGCTGGACACGGTTCTGGTCGCGGTCGGCGGCGGCGGCCTCGCCGCCGGCATGGCGGCCTATTTGGCCGGGCGCGTGAAGGTCGTGGCGGTTGAGCCGGAGGGCTCGCGTTGCCTCCACGCTGCGCTGGAGGCCGGCGAGCCGGTCGATGTTCCGGTGGAGTCGGTCGCGGCCGATTCGCTGGGCGCCCGCCGCGTCGGCGCCCTGCCGTTTGCGGTGGCGCGCGAGGCGATCGACCACGTGGCCCTGGTGACTGACGCGGCGATCCGCGAGGCGCAGAAGCGACTCTGGACAGATTACCGGATCGTCTCCGAGCCGGGCGGCGCCGCCGCCTTCGGGGCCCTGCTGTCGGGCGCCTACCAGCCACGCCCCGGCGAGCGCGTAGGCGTGCTGTTGTGCGGCGGCAACGTGGATCCGGCTACCCTGGCCGGGCTTTGAGATGGCCTGGTCCGCCACGGTCCTGACGCTCTTCCCGGAGATGTTTCCGGGCCCGCTCGGCCTGTCGCTCGCCGGCGACGCGCTCAAGCGCGGGGCCTGGTCGCTGGACGCCTACGACATCCGCAATCACGGCCTCGGCCGGCACCGCGCTGTGGACGACACGCCCGCCGGGGGCGGGGCCGGCATGGTCATCCGCGCGGACGTGCTCGCTGCGGCGACCGACGCCGTGTCCCCTGCCGATGACGCGCGTCCGCGGTTGTTGATGAGCCCGCGTGGGCGGCCCCTGACGCAGGCCCGTGTGCGGGAGCTCGCGGCGGGCCCGGGCGCGGTGATCGTGTGCGGGCGCTTCGAGGGCGTGGACGAGCGCGTCATCGAAGGGCGGCGGCTCGAGGAGGTCTCCATCGGCGACTACATCCTCAGCGGGGGAGAACTGGCCGCCCTTGTGACCATCGACGCCTGTGTGCGGCTCCTCCCGGGCGTCATGGGCAAGGAGGTTTCCGGCGAGGACGAGAGTTTCGAGGGCGGGCTGCTGGAATATCCGCACTACACCCGCCCGCGAGACTGGGAGGGCCGCGCGATCCCGGACGTGCTGCTCTCGGGCGACCACGGGCGCATCGCCCGCTGGCGGCGCGAGCAGGCGGAGGCGCTCACGCGCGCGCGGCGGCCCGACCTGCTGAAGTAGGCCGCTCGACAAACCGTCGCGGCTCGTGTATGGACCCGCGTCCCAACTGACAACAGCGTTCCGAAACGCTCGCCCGACAGGGCGAAACGGAGATGTGACATGGACATCATTCAGCAGCTCGAGAAGGAGCAGGCCGAGCGCCTCGCTTCCGCCCGCGGCATCCCGGACTTCCGTCCCGGCGACACCGTCCAGGTGAACGTGAAGGTCGTCGAAGGCGAGCGCACCCGCGTGCAGGCCTACGAGGGCGTCTGCATCGCCCGCAACGGCGGCGGCCTCAACGAGAGCTTCACGGTTCGCAAGATCAGCTACGGCGAGGGCGTCGAGCGCGTCTTCCCAGTCTATTCGCCGCTGATCGAGTCCATCAAGGTCGTCCGCACCGGCAAGGTGCGCCGCGCCAAGCTGTATTACCTGCGCGACCGCCGCGGCAAGTCGGCCCGCATCGCCGAGCGCAAGGACGCCCCGAAGGCGGACAAGGCGGCTCCGGCCGCCGAGTAAGGCCGCGCCGCTCAGGCGGCCGCCCGAGAATTCAGGCCTGCGTGCGCAGCTTCAGCGCCCGCAGGCCTTTCTGTTTGCGGAGCCCCTGGAAATCGAGCGCCCACAGGGCGACACCATAAGCGGCCGCCCCGAGCGCCACCATGGCGGCGAGGCCCGTCACGCCGTGCAGCTCCTGGCGCAACGGCCAGAGGACGAGGGCCATCGTGGCGCAGGCGGCTCCGATGCGGGCGAGGCTCCGCCAGGGCGGGCCCGCCGGAAAGACGCGCCAGACCACCAGGGCCTGCAGCGCGAAGGTGAGCCCCGCGCCGGAGGTCTGGGCCCAGGCGATCCCCAGCGCGCCATGCGTTGGAACCAGGACCACGCCGGCGGCGACCGACGCCACCACACCCGCCAACACACACCACAGGGCAGGCGCCGTTCGCTCCGCGGCGAAGAGCGGCTGGTTCAGGATGAACTGCCGCCCAGCCGTGAAGACGCATTGCAAGGCCACCCAGCCGGACAGCTGCACGAACATGTCCCGCTGGTCCGGGCTCAAGGCGAGCCGCGCGAATGCGGGCGCAACCAGGTAGAAGCCCAGAAGCATCGGCGCGAGAACTGCAATGCTGAAGCCGATGTTGGTGGAGAGGGTGGTTCTGCCGGCTTCTCGGCCCTGCTCTACCAGCGCGGTGAGCGCCAGGGGCAGGAGGGCCAGCTCCAGGGCGAAGCCCGCTGCCCCCACCGTGCGGGTCAGCAGTTCGTTGGCGAGGGCGTAGGCGCCGTATACCGAGGCGCCGTGAGTCCCGATCGCCAGGGTGGCGAGGGCGAGGGCGCCTCCGGAGAGCGCCGCGTCGGCCAGCACGCTCGCCCCGCCAAATCGCAGGAAGCGCGCCGCCTGGGCCGGCTCGGGAAAGCCTGCCCTGAGATGAAACGGCCTGCGCGCCAGAACGAGGTACGCCACGCCCGCGCATTGGGCGGCCGCCAGGGCGCCCACAACCCCGACCGCGCCGGCGCCGGCCCAGACGGCCCCCAGGGCGAACAGCAGCGTCGCTGCGGCGCGCGGCAGGATCAGCATGCCCAGGTCGCGGTCGTCGCAGGTCGAGCGCGCGATGGCGACCCGGCTCTCGACATAGCCGAGCGCGGCTACGTGCACGGCGATCGCCAGCAGCATCGGCCCGCTGACCTGGGCGGGGGCCAGAGCGTAGGCTAGGAACGAAAGAGGCGGCACCAGCATCACCGCGCCAGCCATGGAGGCCTCCAGGGTGACGCGTCGGTTCTCCCGGCCTTCCGTCTCCCCCACCCAGTAGCGGATGATGCTGAGCGACAGCCAGTCGAACAGTGACGTGGCGCCGAACAGCACGACGCCGCGGGCGTAGGTGAGCTCGCCGAAGGCTGAGGGCGGCAGCATCCAGCTCAGCGCCACCATCAGGATCGCGCTAACGGCCGAGTTGGAGATCGAGATCAGGAATCGGGTCACGCCTGGGCCTGCACAACGCCGAGGTCCGCCTCGCAGCGGCCTCTGACCCGGAGAAAACACCATGCCGGGCTTAAGATTGGGTGAGCCGGTCCGCGGGGGGCGCGGCCGTTCGCGCCCTTCCCTTCGCGGCCGCGCTTCGGTAAAGGAAGCCCAGCATTCCGTTCCCCTGCACAGAGGCAGAGCCATGGCCCCGCGCACCCTGTACGACAAGATCTGGGACGACCACGTCGTCGATCAGCAGCCGGACGGCACCTGCCTTCTCTACATCGACCGCCACCTCGTGCATGAAGTGACCAGCCCGCAGGCCTTCGAGGGCTTGCGCGTGTCGGGCCGCAAGGTGCGGGCTCCTGAGAAGACGCTGGCCGTCGTGGACCACAACGTCCCGACCACGGACCGCTCCCAGGGCATCGATGACCCCGAGTCGCGCACCCAGGTGCAGACGCTCGCCGAGAACGCCCGCGACTTCGGCATCGAGTACTACGACGAGCTCGACCAGCGGCAGGGCATCGTGCACATCATCGGGCCGGAGCAGGGCTTCACCCTGCCGGGTACGACCATTGTGTGCGGCGACAGCCACACCTCCACGCACGGCGCCTTCGGGGCCCTGGCCCACGGCATCGGCACCAGCGAGGTGGAGCACGTGCTCGCCACGCAGACGCTGATCCAGAAGAAGGCCAAGAACATGCGCGTGACGGTGGACGGCCAGCTGCCGCCCGGCGTCACCGCCAAGGACATCATCCTGGCCATCATTGGCGAGATCGGCACGGCCGGCGGCACGGGCAGCGTCATCGAGTTCGCCGGGGAGGCGATCCGGTCGCTCTCCATGGAAGGCCGCATGACGGTCTGCAACATGACCATCGAGGGGGGCGCCCGCGCGGGCCTGATCGCCCCGGACGAGAAGACTTTCGCGTACCTGAAGGACAAGCCCAAGGCGCCCAAGGGCATGGCCTGGGACATGGCCGTCGACTACTGGCGCACGCTGGCGACCGACGACGGCGCGCACTTCGACCGGGAGATCCGCCTCGACGCGGCCAGCCTGCCCCCGATCGTGACCTGGGGCACCAGCCCCGAGGACGTCGCCTCCATCACCGGCACGGTGCCGCGGCCCGAGGATGCCCCCACGGAGCAGAAGAAGGCGGCGATCGCCCGCGCGCTGGAGTACATGGGCCTGAAGGGCGGCGAGCGCATCCAGGACATCGCCGTCGACCGCGTGTTCATCGGCTCCTGCACGAACGGCCGCATCGAGGACCTGCGGGCCGTGGCCAAGGTGGTCGAGGGCAAGACGGTCAACGCCAACGTCAACGCGATGATCGTGCCGGGGTCGGGACTTGTGAAGCTGCAGGCCGAGGAAGAGGGTCTGGACAAGATTTTCAAGGCCGCCGGCTTCGACTGGCGCGAGCCGGGGTGCTCCATGTGCCTGGCCATGAACGCCGACAAGCTGTCGCCGGGCGAGCGCTGCGCCTCCACGTCGAACCGCAACTTCGAGGGACGCCAGGGCTTCCGCGGCCGCACGCACCTCGTGTCGCCGGTGATGGCGGCGGCCGCGGCCATCGCCGGCCGCTTCGTCGACATCCGCGAGTGGCGCTGAGCCGATCGCGCTCGATCACGGCGATCCAAAAGGAAAAGCCCGGGCTCGCGCCCGGGCTTCTGTTTCAGGCCTTGGCCGCGCTCACCAGCAGCGGCGGACGACGCGCCAGCCGCCCCAATAGGGGTCCCAGCGGCGCACGACGCGGCAGCGCGGGCCACCCCAGTAGGGGCCCGGGCCCCAGTAACGACGGGGGCCCCAGTAATGTCGGCGCGGGCCGTAGTAGCCGTGCCCATACCACTGCACGGTGGTGGTCAGGCCTTCGGACTGGACCGGGGCGACGGCGGCCACTGGCGGGAGGGGAGCCGCCTGGGCGCCGGCGAGTCCGCCGACAAGGAGGGCGCCGGCCGCGGCGACCTGGAGGGCGAGTGTGCGGGGTGAAAGCATGGTACGATTTCCTTCCATATACGCCGTGCCCCTCGGCATGAACGTAGGGTGACAACCCTCGGCTGAACGCACCTGCAACGCGGCGTTCAGCCAGCGTTCAAGAAGATGAACGCCGATGGAGCGCGATTGGTGGCGCCGGGAGACGGGACAGGGCATGGCGAGCACGCCGGACGACGAGGAGCGCAAACGCGAGTCACGGGAGATCCTGGCGCGGGCGGAAGCGGAGAGCGGGCCCGTGCTCGGCTCGGCCATGGCGCGCGCAGCCCGACATTTCAGCGCCGGCGACGCGCCCCAGGACGATCGTATCGAGGTCTGGGGCAAGCGCATCGCGCGTGTTCTGGCCCTGCTGTTCGTGCTCTACCTGTTGGCGGACCTCAGCGGCTATTTCACCCGCTAGGACAGTTCATCCGGAGATTTCCATGACTTCCGCGCCGGCGCCCGACTGGGCCAGCCTTCCGGCCCCGAGCCTGGACGACTTCGAGACTTTGGCCGAGAAGGCCTTCGGGCGCCTTCCGGCGGAGTTCCGTGCGCTCTGCGAGGGCGTCGTCATCAAGGTCGAGGACTTCCCCGACGACGAGACGCTCGACGAGATGCAGTGCGAGACGGAGTTCGACCTGCTCGGGCTGTTCCGCGGCACGGGCCTCGCCCAGGCGGGCGCGACGCCCCAAACCGGGCAGTTCCCCAACATGGTCTGGCTCTACCGGCGTCCCATCCTCGATTACTGGGCGGCCCACGAGGAGACCCTGGGACATCTCGTCACCCACGTGCTCGTGCACGAGATCGGGCATCATTTCGGGCTCAGCGACGACGACATGTACGGGATCGAGGCCGCGGCCGAGTAGGCGCCGGCGGGTCGGAGAATCCGGTTTCCCCTCAGGCTCCGTTTGGTCTAGAACGCCTGCAAGATTGGCAGCCGCTCGCGAGAGATAGACACCCATGCAGCCCTTCACCACGCTCACCGGCGTCGCCGCCCCGCTGGAGATCATGAACGTCGACACGGACATGATCATCCCGAAGCAGTACCTGAAGACCATCAAGCGCACCGGGCTCGGCGCGGGGCTCTTCGCGGAGATGCGGTTCAAGGAGGACGGGTCGGAGAACCCCGACTTCGTGCTGAACCAACCGGCCTACCGCAAGGCGCAGATCCTGGTCGCGGGCGACAATTTCGGCTGCGGCTCGTCACGCGAGCACGCGCCCTGGGCCCTGCTCGACTTCGGAATCCGCTGCGTGATCTCCACGAGCTTCGCGGATATCTTCTACAACAACTGCTTCAAGAACGGCATTTTGCCGATCAAGGTCAGCCAGGAAGACCTGGACAAGCTGTTCGACGACGCCAAGCGCGGCGCCAACGCGACCCTGACGGTGGATCTCGAGTCTCAGGAGATCCGCGGTCCCGACGGCGGCGTGGTGAAGTTCGACATCGACCCGTTCCGCAAGCACTGCCTGCTGAACGGCCTGGACGACATCGGCCTGACCATGGAGAAGGCTTCCAGCATCGACACCTACGAGAAGGCCAAGACCCAGTCGCAGCCCTGGCTGTAAGGGATCCGGAAACCGGCCGGCATGAAAAGGGCGCTCCTTCGGGAGCGCCCTTTTTGTTTGTGCTGCGGCTGAAAGAACTGTGCCGAGGGCTCCTGGATTGCTTCGTCGCTTCGCTCCTCGCAAGGACGGACAGGGAGCCGACTGCCCGCCCTCGCGGCTCAGGGCGGAGGACGACGCCTCACACGATGTTTTTGGACATCTGGTCGGCGATGTAGTCGGCCTGCCGGAGCGCGAGGGCCACGATGGTGAGGGTCGGGTTCTCGGCGCCCCCGGTGGTGAACTGCGAGCCGTCGGACACGAAGAGGTTCTTCACGTCGTGGGCCTGGCCGTATTTGTTCACGACCCCGTCGCGCGGCTTCTCGGACATGCGGTTCGTGCCGAGATTGTGCGTGGAGGGGTAAGGCGTCGTCGGGAACGTGCGGGTCGCGCCCACCGCGTCATAGATGGCCGTGCCCTTGGCGTAGGCGTGGCTGCGCATCGCCGCGTCGTTGGGGTGGTCGTCGAAATACACGTTCGCCACCGGAAGCCCGTACTTGTCCTTGGCGTTCTTGTCCAAGGTGATGCGGTTCTTCCCCTGTGGCATGTCCTCGCCGACGATCCACATCCCCGCCATGTTCTCGTAACTGTCGAGCGCCGTGGTGAACTCGCGGCCCCACGAGCCGGGGTCCAGGAAGGCGGCCATGAAGGGCAGCCCCAGCGACAACGTCTCCAGCTCGTAGCCGCCCACGAAGCCGCGCTTGGGATCGTGCCCCGCCTCGTCGCGGACGATGCCCGCCATGGTGGTGCCGCGCCACATGCGAACGGGCTTTTCGAAGACGCCGTAGACCGATCCGGTCATGTGCCGCATGTAATTGCGGCCGACTTGACCTGAAGAGTTGGCCAGGCCGTCCGGATACTTGCTGCTTTCGGAGTTCAGCAGGAGGCGCGGGCTCTCGATGGAGTTGCCGGCCACGGCCACGATGCGGGCCTTCTGGCGCTGCATCTGGCCGCTGGCGTCGTGGTACACGACGCCAGTGACCTTGCCGGTCGCGTCATGCTCGATGCGCACCACGTAGCTCTCGGGCCGGACCTCGAGCTTGCCGGTGGCCTCGCCTTTCGGGATCTCGGCGTACAGCGTCGACCACTTCGCGCCGGACTTGCAGCCCTGGAAGCAGAAGCCGATCTGCTGGCAGGAGCCGCGGCCGTCGCGCGGGGCCGAGTTGATGGCCATCCGGCCGGTGTGGACCTCCTTGCAGCCGACCTTGGTCGCGCCGGCCTCCAGCACCTTGAAGTTGTTGTTGCCGGGCAGGCCCGCGATGCCGTTCGTGCGGGTGACGCCCATGCGATCCTCCGCTTTGGCGTACCAGGGCTCGAGCTCCGCGAGCGTGATCGGCCAGTCGAGCAGGTTGGCGCCCTTCACATCGCCATAGACGGTGCGCGTCTTGAACTCGTGCTCCTGGAACCGCAGAGAGGCCCCGGCCCAATGAACCGTGGAGCCGCCCACCGCCTTGACGATCCAGGCCGGGAGGTTGGGGAAGTCCCTGGACACGCGCCAAGACCCGGAGGTGGTGCGCATATCCGCCCAGGCGAGCTGGGCGAAGGAGGCCCACTCGTCGTTGACGAAATCCTCGATCTCGTGGCGCTTGCCGGCTTCCAGGCACACCACCTTGACGCCCTTCAGGGCGAGCTCGGTCGCAAGCGTTCCGCCGCCGGCGCCGGAGCCGACGACCACGACCACGCTGTCATCGTTCAGGTCGAACTTGGCCATGTCTCCGCCCTCCCTCAGAGCCACGCGATGTCGTTGAAGCCCCGGTTGATGTAGCAGCCCTTGCTGGCGCTCTCGCCCTCGTAGCCGAAGAGCGGCCAGACCTCTTTCTGGTTGTAAAGACCCACAACGAGGTTGCTCCGGACGGTCTGGAAGAACTTCGTCTTCTGCTGCTCCTTGAGCAGCGCGACTCGCTGGGCTTCCCAGCCGACCTGGGCATAGGGAACGCCGTATTTTTTCTTGGCGGCGGCGTTCAGGGCGGCGACGCCGTCCTCGATCATCTTCTTGGTGGCGGGATCAGACCCGGCCTTCTCGTCGTAGCCCTTCACGGCGACGGCGTAGTAGCGGTCCGACAGGCGATCGTGCGGGTAGATGTCGCGGGCCATGCGGATCAGCGTCTGCATGGTCTCGGGCTTGAGGTTCTTCACCTCCATGCCCCAGGCCTCGCCGGCATGGATCAGGGCCGAGCCGGTGACCGCAATGGCGGCGCCGGAGGCCAGGAAAGCGCGCCGGCCGGGATCCGCCGGCGCGCCGGGGTCGCGCGTGTGCTGCTCTTGCATGATCGTTTCCTCCATGGATCGCCGGGTTGTCCCGGTCGCGTTCGGTTCAGGTCAGCGGTAGCGGCCGTGCTTCTGGAGGACCTCGATCTTGTAGCCGTCCGGGTCCTGGACGAAGAAGAAGCGGGCCAGCAGGGCGTCGTCGCGGAAGAACTCCTTGACCGGGTTGGGCGAGAGCCCCTCGCGGGTGAAGCGAGCGTGCTCGGCGTCGAGGTCGTCCACCGCGAAGGCGATGTGGCCGTAGCCATCGCCCAGCGCGTAGGGCTCCTTGCGATCGTGGTTGATCGTGAGCTCCAGCTCGAAGTCGGCCTCGGGGCTGCGCAGGTACACCAGCGTGAAGCCGTCGAAGGGGAAGCGGTCGGCGACCTCGAGGCCGAAGGCCGTGCGGTAGAACGAGACGGATCGCGCCTCGTCGAGGACGCGGATCATGGAATGGAGGGCCTTGGCCATGGTCTCCTCAGGGTTTCGCCGAAAGGCTCTTCAGGTAGGCGATGATGAGCTTGCGCTTGGCGGGGTCCGCCTGACGGTAGTTCATCACGGTTCCGGGACGCACGGACTGCGCGTTCTCAATCCAGGGGTCGAGGGTGGCGTCGTCCCAGGTCCAGTCGACGCCCTTGAGCGCGTCGGAATACGTGAACTCGGGCAGGCTCGCGGCCTTGCGTCCGTAGACGCCGTGAAGGTTCGGGCCCTGGCGCGGTGGCGCGCCGGGCTCGACGGTGTGGCACACGCCGCAGCTGGTCAGGAATTGCTTCTTGGCCGCTTCCAGGTCGGCCTCCTGCGCGACGGCAGGGCTGCGGGCGAGCGGCGCCGCAAACAGGATCAGCGCGGAAGCCAAGACGATGTGGCAGGTCGGGCCGCGCCGGGCGGCCGGGGCCTGTCTGGGCAAAGGCGTTCTCCCCTCTGGCCGCTCCGGGGGCGGGCGGCAATGGGAGAAGGCTATGGCCCTGTTTCGTCCCGCGGGTAGTAGCGTGATACTACGTCGCCACTATTCGGCGGCGACGGCGGCGGGGCCGGTGAACGGGTCCATGAAATCGCGCGCCGCCTGGCGGCGCAGTTCGGCCTCGGCGCCGGCTTCGCCGCGCACGTCAGCCACATAGGTGAGGCAGGCGCAGCGCAGCAGCGAGGTGAAGTTGTGGGGCTCGCCCCGGAACGCGAGCACCTCGTCGTGGAGCTTGGTCAGGAACTTGCCCAAGCTGACCTCCTGGCGCGCCGCGATCTCCTCCAGGATGTTCCAGAAGGCCGCCTCCAGGCGGATCGACGTGGCGTGCCCGCCGAGGCGGACCGAGCGGGTCTGGTACGCGTAGTGTTCTTCCGGCAGGCTGGCGAACATCCGGCACATGGGCGCTTCTCCCCCGAGCGCCGCGCTGCAGCGGCTGCTCAGGGTGATGAAACCCGCTGCGTTGACCTTTGTCTATGGACAGCGCAGTCGCAGAGGTTTCGCAGGTCGGCTTTGGTCGTGCTCAGCCGGCGATGCGCTGCATCTCCGTGAGGATGGCGTCGCCCATCTCGCCTGTGGAGACGGTGTTCTGGCCCTTGGCGGCGATGTCGCCGGTGCGCAGCCCGGAGTCGAGCACGTTGGCGATGGCCTTTTCGACCATGTCGGCGGCCTCGAGCAGGCCGAAGGAGTATCGCAGCGACATGGCCATGGAGCCGATCATGGCGATGGGGTTGGCCATGCCCTTGCCGGCGATGTCCGGGGCGGAGCCGTGAACGGGCTCGTAGAGCGCCTTGCGCTTGCCGGTGGCGGGATCCTCGGCGCCCAGGGAGGCGGAGGGCAGCATGCCGAGCGAGCCGGTCAGCATGGCGGCGATGTCGGACAGGATGTCGCCGAACAGGTTGTCGGTGACGATGACGTCATACTGCTTGGGCTGGCGCACCAGCTGCATGGCGAGCGAGTCGGCCAGGTTGTGCTCGAGCTGCACGTCCGGGTACTCGGCCTTGTGGACGGCGGTGACCACCTGGTTCCACAGCACGCCGGACTTCATGACGTTGCGCTTCTCGGACGACGTCACCTTGTTGCGGCGCTTGCGGGCGAGCTCGAAGGCGACGCGGGCGATGCGCTCGATCTCGTGGGTCGTGTAGACCTGGGTGTCCACGGCGCGCTTCTCGCCGTTCTCAAGGGTCACGATCTCCTTGGGCTCGCCGAAATAGACGCCGCCGGTCAGCTCGCGCACGATGACGATGTCGAGGCCCTCGACCAGCTCGCGCTTCAGGGACGAGGCGTCCGCCAGGGCGGGATAGCAGATCGCCGGGCGCAGGTTGGCGAAGAGCGCGAGGTCCTTGCGCAGGCGCAGCAGGCCCGCCTCCGGGCGCGCCTCGTAGGGGACGTTGTCCCACTTCGGCCCGCCGACGGCGCCAAACAGCACCGCGTCGGCCTTCATGGCGCGGTCCATGGCGGCGTCGGTGATGGACACCTTGTGGGCGTCGTAGGCCGCGCCGCCGACGAGGTCGGTCTCGGTCTCGAACTTCGCGACGCCCTGGGAGCTCAGCCACTTCAGGAGCTTCTGGACCTCGGCCATGACCTCGGGGCCGATGCCGTCGCCCGGCAGAAGGAGGAGATTGTGGCTGCTCATGGTGCGCCCCGCTGCAAGGGTGAAAAGTCGCTGGGCTGTTTAGGAGCGGCGGTCAGGCTTGGCAAGCGAAAGCAGAGACCGGCTCAGTCGGGGTGAATATCAAATGTCAAGACTCCTGGGGTTAGTCTCTCCGGACGCTCACCCGGGAGACAGCGCCCTATGAACCGCAAGACCCTGATCCAGTGCGCCGCCGCCGCCGGGGCGCTCGCCATCGCGTCAGCCGTGGCGGACGTGAGGCTGGGAGGCGGAGAGCCCTTCGACGTGCCGGAGGCGCAGCACGAGCCCTACGCCAGCCAGAAAGTGGTCTACCACGTCACCCAGGGCGGGGGCTGGTTCGGCCGCGACCACGCCGCCCGGCTGCACTCCATGCTCAACCACGTCAATGCGGTGGGTCGGGACAAGCTCGAGATGGTCGCCGTGCTGCAGGGCGACGGCGCGAGCCTGCTCCATGACGCCACCAGCAACGCCAAGATCCGGGACATGGTGGACCGTCTGCGCGGATCGGGCGTGCGTTTCGTGATCTGCCGGAACACCATGGTGGGCAAGCACTACCCGCTCAGCGAGCTCTACAATGCCCAGCCGAACGATATCGTGCCGGCCGGCGTGGCCGAGGTCGTGGCCCTGCAGCAGATGGGCTACTTGCTCGTGAAGCTCTGACCGGCTTAACGGCCCGCCCGAAGGGCGTCCAGAACGGAGCCGGAGGCGCGGCCGTTCCTTTGCATCCCGTTGCGGACCTGGAAGTCGGCGATGGCTTCGCGGGTCTTGTTCCCGATCGCGCCGTCAGGCTGGCCGACGTCGTAGCCCTTGCGGGTGAGCAGCGCCTGCAGCTCCCGCCGCTCGGCGCGGGAGAGGCCGCGGTCGTTCGTGGGCCAGGGCGTCACGAAGGGACCGGCGCCCTTGAGGCGATCCGACAGGTGCGCGATGGCGAGCGCATAGCTCTCGGCGGCGTTGTAGCCGTAGATGGCGTCGAAGTTCCGGGTCACCAGGAAGGCGGGGCCGTTCGGGCCAGCCGGCAGGATCAGGCCCGCGGAGCCGCCCGGCATGGCGCGGCCGTCGGCGCGGCGCACACCGAGATGCTCCCAGGCCGCCATCGGCCGCTTCTTCGTCCGGCCCGCCAGGGCTGTGTTGAAGCCGGGCGGAAGCTTGACCTCAAAGCCCCAGGTCATGCCCTGGGTCCAGCCGGCCTTGTGGAGGAAGTTGGCGGTGGAGCCCAGCGCGTCGGGGATCGAATCCACCACGTCGCGCCGGCCGTCGCCGTCGAGATCGACGGCGAGCCGCAGGAAGGTCGATGGCATGAACTGGGTGTGGCCGAAGGCGCCGGCCCAGGAGCCGGTCAGGTGATCAGCCGCCACGTCGCCGCGGTCCAGGATCTTCATGGTGGCGGCGAGTTCGCCTCGAAAATAGCCCTGGCGGCGGCCGTAGCAGGAGAGGGTCGCGAGGGACTGCACGAGCGGGCGCTTGCCGATGGCGCGGCCGAAGTCCGACTCCACGCCCCAGACGGCCACGATGACGTGGCGGTCGACGCCGTAACGGCTCTCCGCGACGGAGAGGGCCTGACTCCATTGGCGGAGCATGGCGCGCCCGTCGGCGATGCGCTCGTCGTCCACGAGCGCCGACAGATAGTCCCAGATCGGCGTCTTGAACTCGGGCTGGTCGTTGAGGGAGTCGATCACCTTCATGTCGGGCTGCAGCCCGCGCGTGGCTTGGTCGAAGGTGGAGGCGGAAACGCCCTGGGCGGTGATGGTGGAGCGCAGGCCGCTCAGGCAGGCCTGGAACTCGGCTTGGGCGGATACGGGAGCGACGCCCGCAAAGAGCAGGCCGGCGGACAGAGGGAGGGCGATTCGGCGCGACATGCGCGGCATGCTAGCGGAGCGCGCGCGGGATCGGAATCCCGCGCGCCGCTTGGTCGCGCCCGCGATCGCTCAGTTCTCAGTAGCGTCCGAAGCCCACGGTGACGCCGCAGCAGTTCGGCAGGTCCCAGCGGCTTGGCAGCGTCTCGCCGCCGAACCGGCTGTTGATGTTGGAATAGACCGGGGTCGAGAGGCCCTGGCCGATATAGACGTAGTTCAGTTGATAGCCCGTGCCCGGCTTCACCATGGTGCCGGCGTTCAGGTACGAGCGGCCGGTGACCGTGATCTCGTTGGTGCGGCGGCGGGTCTGGGCTTCGGCGGCGGTGACGGCCAAGGCGCCCGTGGCGGCGACCAGGCCCAGGATGACGGCGTGGCGAAACATGGGATCCTCACCTAACGGCTTGATGGTTCAGCGCTCTTGCGACAACGCCGCAACGGGGGATCGGGTCCCGGCTTCGCATCACGAATGTGAGCGAAGCCGCAATTCCGGCCCGGCCTCCAGGTCGAGCCAGCCGGCCCGGCGCGCGCCGGGCGCTCCACGCATTGTACACTGAGGGAGCCGGTTGCGCTCGGCTCTTGCGAAGTAGGCGCGTACCGCTTTGTCGTCTGCCGCGGCGATCAGGTCGAGCCGGTCGAGCGCACAGGCGAGCGTAAGGCGGTCGGCGGGCCGGCCTTCGACGCCGCACATCCACCCCGAGAGGCGCAGGCCCGCATCGTCGGCCAGGATCCGCCAGGCGATGCACGCGTGGCGATTGGCTCCGCGGCTGAGCACCACATCGGCCGTTTCGGCGGCGCCGAACTTGGTGCCCATCTCGACGGGCACGGCGCTGCGGTTCACGGCGAAACCGGCGTCGGCGGCGCGCCGGGCTGTCTCCAGGAACAGCGACCCGGCCGGGCCGGCCTCGGAACCTGGGCGATAGGCGACGAGGCGCGCGAAGCCCTGCCCTGTTTCCGGCGCCCCGAATGTCTGGATCTCCTCGCGTCCGCCGCCGCCGGCGTGGCGACGCGCCTCCAAAAGCCGCGGCTCGCGGGGAAAGAGGGGGGTGTCGATGGCGAACATGGCAAGGGGGCGCGCGACCGGCGCCCACGTCAGCGCCTCAGGCCTGGGCAGCGCGGCCGTGCTTTCGGGTTCCGGCGGGGCGAGCCGCGGCCAATGGGGCTCCCCGGCGATCACGGCTCCGAGCAGGGCCGCCACGGTGGCCAGGGTCAGAACCCGCCCCGGTCCAATCGCGGCCACGAGGTCCCAGGCCGCCCGGCGCAGCGTGCCGGCGTAGGAATCCGGCCGAAGCGCCGTCCGTTCGGGGCGGCGATCGAAATCCATCGTGGCCTGGGACATGACGCACCCTTTCCAGGCCGCCATTCGCGGCGGTTGCGTCGAATTTTCCGGGATTCATTGAGTCGTCGGTTACCGCACGGGGGCTTTCACGGGAGAGAGTCAACGCCGGGTTGAGCGACAGCGTTAACGGAGGGCGCGGCCCACAACGTTCTTGCGAAAGGACCAATTGACTTTGCGCCCGCGCTTGTGTTTCTGCTGCGCCCTATGGGCGCGTTCGACCCGAACTGCGTCTCCGGAACTGCGTCTCGCCATGCGCTTCGTCCTGTCCAAAACGACGACGAAAACGCCGACCGCCAAAGGCGGCGCGGCGCGCTGACGTATTCCTCGCTCCGGAGACTCCCCCGGCGGGGGAAGAGGAGCCGCAGGATCTGCGGCCGCACTCCGGGGGAGATCCAAAACAGACAGGATCAACACCATGGTTTCGAAGAGCGCCGAAGGTTTTCGCGTGGCGGTCGTGGGCGCCACCGGCAATGTGGGCCGCGAGATGCTGTCCATCCTGGACGAGCGGGCGTTCCCGGTCTCCGAGGTGATCGCCCTCGCTTCGTCGCGCAGCGTCGGCACGGAGGTCTCGTTCGGCGACCGCGTGCTGAAGGTGCAGAACCTGGAGCACCACGACTTCGCTAACACCGACATCTGCCTGATGTCGGCGGGCTCGGGCGTGTCCAAGGAGTGGTCGCCCCGCATCGGCGCCCAGGGCTGCCTGGTGATCGATAACTCGTCCTGCTGGCGCTACGACGACCGCGTTCCGCTGGTGGTGCCGGAGGTGAACGCGCACGTCCTGCCCGAGTACATGGCGCGCCGCGACAAGCTGAACATCATAGCCAACCCGAACTGCTCCACCGCGCAGCTCGTGGTGGCCCTCAAGCCCCTGCACGACAAGGCCACCATCACCCGCGTGGTGGTGTCGACCTACCAGTCGGTCTCCGGCGCCGGCAAGGAGGGCATGGACGAGCTCGACCGCCAGACCAAGGCGCTCTACTCCCTCCAGGAGGTCGTGACCAAGAAGTTCACCAAGCGCATCGCCTTCAACCTGATCCCGCACATCGACGTGTTCATGGAAGACGGGTTCACGAAGGAAGAGTGGAAGATGACGGTCGAGACCAAGAAGATCCTCGACCCCAAGATCAAGCTGACCGCCACCTGCGTGCGCGTGCCGGTGTTCATCTCCCACTCGGAAGCCGTCAACGTGGAGTTCGCCAATCCGATCACGGCCGACGAGGCGCGCGACATCCTGCGCTCGGCGCCCGGCGTGCTGGTGATCGACAAGCGCGAGGACGGCGGCTACATCACCCCGCACGAGGCCGCCGGCGAGGACGCCACCTACATCTCGCGCATCCGCGAGGACTCCACGGTTGAGAACGGCCTCGCCTTCTGGTGCGTCTCGGACAACCTGCGCAAGGGCGCGGCCCTGAACGCGGTGCAGATCGCCGAGGCCATTATCAACCGGAAGCTGCTGACGCCGAAGGCCGCCTGAGGCGTCTCCGTCATTGCGAGCGCAGCGAGGCAATCCAGGACGGCTTGGTCCTCCTGGATTGCTTCGTCGCTTCGCTCCTCGCAAGGACGACTCGGGGGCTGCTTAGATCCAGATCGCGACCGGGATGCCGAAGGCGTCCCGGCCCGGCGGGTTGGGCAGGCTCGTCGCTTCGCCGCGGGCGATGCGCATCGCGGTGACCAGGCAGGCGCAGGCGTCCAGGAGGTCGTCGGGCCCGGCCCCGCGCGGAGGCGTTCCCCACACGAGATCGGGCTGCAGGCCAGCCCGTTCCAGCAGCGCGCGGCGCTGGTCGAGCCCCGGCCCGTGAGGCTGCGACTTCACCTTCTTGGGCTCGCTCAGGGCGCCCCCGTTGAGGCGCATGAAAGCCCCCTCGGGATGGCTTTCGAAGATCCGGCCGCTTAGCGCCGGGTCGGCCCGGAGCAGGGCGTCGATCTCCAGGATCTTGGGAAACAGGAAGAAGCACTGCTTCGAGACCTTGCGGGGCGGCTCCGAGGTGGCGAGCGCGGCCGCGCAAGCCACGCTGTAGTCTGGGGCGCTCACGGCGGCGCGGGACGGCACGGAGAAGACGGAGGACTGCCGCTCGCCCAGCAACGGCCGAAGCAGCGCCTCGGGTCCGCGCCCGCCCGGGCCGATGCGCTCCGGCAAGCCGATGGGCATGTCCACGGCCAAGACCGAGTCCGGTGGCAAGGCTGCCACCACGTCACCGAAGTCGGCGTGAACGGCGATCTGGGGCGCCTGTCCCGGCCCCTGAGCCGCCACGATCCAGCCGGCCCTGCAGCCGTCGACGCCCGCCATCCAACGCCCCATGCCTGCCCCCGAATCCACCTTTGTCACGATGGCGCGGCCCGGACCCCCCGTCTATGCTGCGCCGCGACATCGGCCGACAGCCGGCCCCGAACCCAGGTGAAGCCATGCCGCAGACCGCTCTCCGCCCGCGCCGCAGCGTCCTCTACATGCCGGGCTCCAACGCCCGGGCATTGGAGAAGGCGAAGACGCTCGATACGGACGGCGTGATTCTGGACCTGGAGGATGCAGTCGCGCCGGACGCCAAGGCGACGGCCCGCGAGCAGGTCGCGGCCGCCATCCGGGCGGACGGCTTCGGTTCCCGCGAGGTGGTGGGCCGCATCAACGGGCTCGACACGCCCTGGGGCGAGGCGGACCTGCGGGCTCTTGCGGCCGCCGGGCCGGACGCGATCCTGGTTCCTAAGGTGTCGTCGCCGGCCCAGATCGTGCGGGTGGCCTCCCTGTTGGCGGCGGCCGGCGCGCCGGCGCGCACGCGGCTCTGGGCCATGGTGGAGACGCCGCTCGCCATCCTCAACATTGGGGCCATCGCTTCGGCGGCCGCCGATCCGGCTAACCGGCTGGCGTGCTTCGTCATGGGCACCAACGACCTCGCGAAGGAGACGCGGGCGCGCTTCACGGCCGACCGCCTGCCCTTCGTGCACTGGCTCTCGACCAGCGTCACGGCGGCCCGGGCCTACGGGCTCGACATCCTGGACGGCGTATTCAACAGCATCTCGGACGAGGCCGGCTTCCGGGCCGAATGCGAGCAGGGGCGGGACCTGGGCTTCGACGGAAAGACGCTGATCCACCCCAGCCAGCTCGCCACGGCCAACGCCGTGTTCGCCCCGACCGCCGCCGAGGTGGAGTGGTCTCGCACCATCATCGCGGCCTTCGACCTGCCGGAGAACAGCGACAAGGGCGCGCTGCAGCTCGAGGGCAAGATGGTGGAGCGCCTCCACGCCGAGATGGGCCGGCGCGTGGTCGCCATCGCGGATGCGATCGCGGCGCGAGGCTGAGCGCGGCCGCCGGGCATGGGCGGCTCAGCGCCGCCCGGCCCTGCGCGGCGCCGGGGCGTCGTCCTCGGGAGCGGTCCTGGGCGCCTTCGCGACGATGCGGACGATATCCTTCATGATGTCGTCGATGACGTAGTTTTTCGGGGTGTAGACGGCGGTCACCCCGATGTTCTTCAGCACCAGCTCGTCCTCGGGCGGCACGATGCCGCCAACCACGACGGGGATGTGGCCCAACCCTTGGGCGCGCAGCCGCGCCATGACGTCGCGCACCAGCGGGACGTGCGAGCCCGAGAGGATCGAGAGCCCGATGACGTGCGCGCCCGTCTCCTGGGCCTTGGCGACGATCTCGGCCGGGGTCTGGCGAATGCCCTCGTAGGTCACTTCGAACCCGACGTCCCGGCCGCGCAGGGCGACCTGCTCCGCGCCATTGGAGTGGCCGTCCAGGCCGGGCTTGCCGACCACGAGGCGCGGCGTCTCGCCGAGCTGGGCGGCGAGGTCGGCGACCATCAGCTTCACCTCCCGCTCGGTCTCCGCCGTGCGGGTCTCGGGCGTGACGCCCGTCGGGGCGCGGTACTGGCCGAAGATCTCGCGCAGCGCCTCGCCCCATTCGCCGGTGGTGACGCCGGCCTTGGCGCAGGCGATCGAGGGCTCCATGACGTTCCGGCCCTCCCGGGCGGCGGCGCGCAGATCCTCCAGCGCGGCTTCGGCGGCCTTTCGGTCGCGGCTGTCGCGCCAGGAGCGGATGCGGGCGATCGCCTCGATCTCCACCTGCTCCGGCACGGTGAGGACCGCGCCTTCGCCGGCGGTGAGCGGGGAGGGCTCCGTCTCGCGCCAGCGGTTCACGCCCACCACCACCTGGTCGCCGGCCTCGATGCCGGCGATGCGGCGGGCGTTGGATTCCACCAGCATGCGCTTCAGGTAGCCGCTCTCCACGGCCGCGATGGCGCCGCCCATATGGTCGATGGCGGCGAGTTCCTCGCGGGCCGACTGCTTCAGCTCCTCCACCTTGCGGGTGATCTCGGCCGAGCCGTCGAAGATGTCGCCGTATTCCAGCAGGTCGGTCTCGTAGGCCATGACCTGCTGCATGCGCAGCGACCACTGCTGGTCCCAGGGGCGGGGCAGGCCCAGCGCCTCGTTCCAGGCGGGCAACTGCACGGCGCGGGCCCGGGCGTTCCTGGACAGCACCACGGCCAGCATCTCGATGAGGATGCGGTAGACGTTGTTTTCGGGCTGCTGTTCGGTGAGACCCAGCGAATTCACCTGGACGCCGTAGCGGAAGCGGCGCTGGCGCTCGTCGGCGACTCCGTAGCGCTCGCGGGCGATCTCGTCCCAGAGCTCGGCGAACGCCCGCATCTTGCACAGCTCCGTGACGAAGCGCATGCCGGCGTTGACGAAGAAGGAGATGCGGCCGACGACCTCCGAGAAGGTCTTCTCGTCCACTCCCGCCGCCTTCACGGTGTCGAGCACCGCGACCGCCGTCGCCAGCGCGTAGGCGAGCTCCTGGGTGGGGGTCGCCCCGGCCTCCTGCAGGTGGTAGCTGCAAACGTTCGTGGGATTCCACTTCGGCATCTGGGCCGTGGTGAACAGGACGACATCCTTCACCATGCGCATGGAGGGAGCGGGCGGGAACACGTAGGTGCCGCGCGACAGGTATTCCTTGATGATGTCGTTCTGGGTGGTCCCCTGCAGGGCCTTGCGGGGCGCGCCCTGCTCGTCCGCGACGGCGATATAGAGCGACAGCAGCCACGCGGCCGTGGCGTTGATCGTCATCGAGGTGTTCATCTCGGCGACGGGAATCTGGTCGAACAGGGTCCGCATGTCGCCCAGATGCGCGATGGACACGCCCACCTTGCCCACCTCGCCGCGCGCCAGCACGTGGTCGGGGTCGTAGCCCGTCTGGGTGGGGAGGTCGAAAGCCACCGACAGGCCTGTCTGCCCCTTGGCCAGGTTGCCGCGATAGAGCTTGTTGGACTCCGCCGCCGTGGAGTGGCCCGCATAGGTGCGGAAAATCCAGGGCTTGTCGCGTTCGGGGCGGCCGCGGTCGAGGGTCATGCGAGCGGTCTCCGGTTGGCTCTCGCCATCATGCTGCATCGCGGCAAGATGCGGCAAGGCTCGCGGGCCCGCCACCCGGATAAAGGTCGGAGGCGGGCGCTAGCCGTGGGCCATGCGGCGCAGGATCGCCATGGCGAACACGGCGAAGAACCCCGATCCCACGCAAATCAGGGTGAGCGTCACGGGGTCGGTCGCGCGGACCGTGCCCTCGTACAGGTTCCAGGCCCAAAGGCCCCCGAGGGCGCCCAGGAACAGCAGGACGGCGTTGCCGATCACACCGAAACCGAGGTCGTCCATGATGTTGTCGACGACCCAAGCCGCCAGCAGGCTGCCGAGCGCGACAAAGAAAACGAACCAGGCGGCGACTTCAGCCGGCACGTTGACGAAGCCTAGAGTGCGAAGCATGGGCGGCGCCCGAGAGATGCGAAGATCCCCGAGCATGCCACACCGCTCCGAACGGAACGTTAAACTCGTCCGTTCCTCCATTAACCGTTCGCACTATGGCGCACTGCAGCATCGGCGATATCATCCCGGCCCTGTCCCCTGGGAGGATCCGCCGTGACCATGCAGCCGACGACCGCTTCCGCCGACACGAGCCGCGGCGTGCTCAAGGATCTCTACGACATCGGCGAGATCCCGCCGCTCGGCCACGTGCCCGCCAAGATGTGGGCCTGGGCCATCCGCAAGGAGCGCCACGGCCCCCCTGAGGAGGCCATGCAGCTCGAGGCCATCCCGACCTGGACCATTGGCGACGACGAGGTGCTCGTCCTCGTGATGGCGGCGGGCGTGAACTACAACGGCGTCTGGGCGGCGCTCGGCCAGCCGATCTCCCCTTTCGACGGGCACAAGCAGCCGGTGCACGTGGCGGGATCCGACGCGTCCGGCATCGTGTGGGCCGTGGGGCGCAAGGTGAAGCGCTGGAAGGTGGGCGACGAGGTCATCGTCCACTGCAACCAGGACGACGGCGACGACGAGGAATGCAATGGCGGCGACCCGATGTTCTCGCCGTCACAGCGCATCTGGGGCTACGAGACGCCGGACGGCTCCTTCGCCCAGTTCTGCCGGGTGCAGTCCCGCCAACTGATGCAGCGGCCGCGGCACCTCTCCTGGGAGGAGAGCGCCTGCTACACGCTCACCCTCGCCACCGCCTACCGCATGCTGTTCGGCCACGCGCCGCACACCGTGCGGCCGGGCGACAACGTGCTGATCTGGGGCGCGTCCGGCGGCCTCGGCGTGTTCGGCGTGCAGCTCGCAGCCGCCTCCGGCGCGAACGCGATCGGCATCATCTCGGACGAGTCGAAGCGCGACTACGTGCTGGGGCTCGGCGCCAAGGGCGTCATCAACCGCAAGGACTTCAACTGCTGGGGGCAGCTGCCGAAGGTGAACTCGCCGGAGTTCCACGCCTTCATGGGCGAGGCCCGGAAGTTCGGGAAGGCGATCTGGGACATCACGGGCAAGAAGGACGTCGACATCGTCTTCGAGCACCCGGGCGAGCAGACCTTCCCGGTCTCGACCTTCGTGGTGAAGCGCGGCGGCATGGTGGTGTTCTGCGCCGGCACCACGGGCTTCAACCTCACCTTCGACGCGCGCTTCGTGTGGATGCGGCAGAAGCGCATCCAGGGCTCGCACTTCGCCCACCTCAAGCAGGCGGCGGCGGCCAACCAGTTCGTGCTGGACCGGCGCATCGACCCCTGCATGAGCGAGGTGTTCCCCTGGGAGAAGATCCCGGTGGCGCACACCAAGATGTGGAAGAACCAGCACGCGCCCGGCAACATGGCCGTGCTGGTGAACGCCCAGCGCGCCGGCCTGCGCACCTTCGAGGAAGTGCTGGAGAACCAGCCGGGCTAAGGCGATGGTGTGTCCTTGCGAGGAGCGCAAGGACCAAGCAGCCGGCGACGGCGCCCAGTCGTCGCTTCGCTTTCGGCCCTCGTACGGAGTGAAATTTCGTCATGGCCGGGCTCGTCCCGGCCTTCCCCGCCTGGCCACCCGCGTGGATCCCCGGGACAAGCCGGGGGATGACCTCAATCGGCGAGGGAAGTGCGCCCAATCTCCTGGATTGCTTCGGCTTCGGCTCGCAATGACGGCTGAGTCCCTCGGGTCCTTTTCGGGGTCGTTAAGCCCGGCGCCGGAGGAACACCCGGCCGCGCTCGATGAGGCTGAGGCGTCGCTCCTGGGCGGCCCAGCGCTGGCGGGCGCGGGCGAGCTCGGCGTTGAACTCGCCGCCGTACACGAAGATGGACGCGATGGTGTAGAGGAAAACCAGCGCCACCATTACGGACGCCAGGCCCGCATAGGTGGACACGTAATTCTGGGCGGCCTTCGCGAGGTAAACGCCGAAGGCGTGGCCGCAGGCCAGCGACAGCGCGACGGTCAGGGCCACGCCCGGCACGATTTCGCGGAAGCGGCGGCGGCCGCAGGGCAGCCATAGGTGCAGCAAGAGCAGGGCGGTGACGATCACGAGGGTGGCGACGCCGAACCGGGCCACCGTGACGACGCCGGAATAGGGCTGCAGCTGCGGGACATAGAGCACCGCCGTCTGCCACATCACCGGAAAAAGCACGACCAGGAAAGCGAGGGCCAGCAGGGCCGCCGCGCCTACGAGCACATACCCGATGGACTCGAGCCGCAGCAGCCACCAGGGGCGGTGCTCCTTCAGCCCATAGGCCCGGTTGAGGCCGATGCGCAGGCTCTCGACCCCGTTGGAAGAGAAGTAGACCGCGAGGAACACGCCCACAGTGAGGATGTCGCCGCGGGCGTTGTTCAGCACGTTGTGGATCTCGTTGGCGATGGGATCCGCCACGCGGGACGGCCACGCCTCGAGAAGCAGCTGGACGACCTCGCTGGCGAGTTGCTTGGAGCCGAAGAAGCCGGCCAGCGACGTCACGAAGATCAGGAACGGGAACAGCGACATGAGCCCGGACAGGGCGATATGGGAGGCGATCGCCCATCCGTCGTCCGCGACGAAGCGCCAATAGGCGTCGTAGATGATGCGAGGCAGTTGCCGCATGGGGCGAAAACCATCTCCTGCTCGGCGCCTGCGGCGAACCCCATTCCGGATATGGGCCGGCTGAACCTCGACCGCAACAACGCCCTTTGATATCACGCGTTCCCGGCCTTCCCCCCACTCTCCGCGCCGGAGCCTCCAGTGTCCCCCACGCTTCTGCGCGCCGCGCCCATCATCTTCGTGCTGATCTGGTCCACCGGCTGGGTTTCGGCCCGGTATGGCGCGCCCTATGCCGATCCGCTGACCTTCCTGGCCATCCGCTTCGCTCTCGCCGGGGCGCTGGTCACGGCCATCGCGTTGGCGTCACGGGCGCGGTGGCCGGGCACATGGCGGGACAGCGGCCACGCCATGGCGTCCGGCGTGATGCTGCACGGGATCTACCTGGGCGGCGTGTGGTGGGCCATTGCGCATGGACTGCCGACGGGCGTCTCCGGCCTGATCGCCGCCGTGCAGCCGATCCTGACGGCTTTCCTGGCGCCCACGCTCGTGGGCGAACGCATCTCGGGCCGGCAATGGCTCGGCATCCTGCTCGGCTTCGCCGGAATCGCGCTGGTGCTGGAGCCCAAGCTCGCGGGCGTGGCGCCGGGCGAGCTATCGGCCGTTGCGGGGCCAATCGCGGTCAACCTGTTCGGCATGCTGGGCGTGACCTTCGGGTCCTTCTACCAGAAGCGGTTCGTCGCTGCGGGCGACCTGAGGACGATCACTGCGCTGCAGTACCTGGGCGCGCTGATTGTCACGGCGCCGGCGGCCGTGCTGCTCGAGCCCATGCGGGTGGAATGGAATCTCACGGTCGCGCTCACCATGGCGTGGTCGGTGGTCGCCCTCTCGCTTGGCGCCATCGGGCTGCTGCTGATGCTGATCCGCAATGGCGCCGTCTCCCGGGCCGCGGCGCTGATCTACCTTGTGCCGCCCACGGTTGCGCTGGAGGCGTACTGGCTGTTCGGCGAGCAGCTGACCGGCCTGCAGGTCCTCGGGATGGCGGTCACCAGCGCCGGAGTGGCGCTGGCGACCCGCAAGGGCTGAGCGTTTCGTCGCCCTTCGAAAGGGGCATTGCCGGGCCTTTCGGGCCGGGCCATGTTGCGTTGCGAAATCAGCCGCTCTTCGAGACGACAGGAGCCCCCGATGACCCTTGCCGCCGCGACCTCCACCGCCGACCGTGACTGGCTCGCGCTCGCCGAAGAGGCCGGGTCGGCCATCGGCGCCCTCACGGGCGAGGCCGTGGCCGCGGTCCGGGCCCGGGTCACCCAGGACGGGCGCGTGTCCAACGCGCTGATGGAGCAGGAGCAGCACGCCGCGCACGGCCTGGCATGGCTCGCCACCTACGGGGAGGCCATCCGCGAGCTTGCGGCCTATGGCCGGCTGCTTCAGGCCGAGGGGCGCTACGGCGAGACGGAGGAGCTGCTCGTCGCCATCGGCGTCGGCGAATATTGCGCCCAGGCCTTCGGCGGAATCCCGATGAGCCAGGGCGAGATCGTGCGATTGCCGGCGCTCGGCCTCTCGGCGGCGCAGATCGCGGCCTGGCGCACGGGGGCGGTGGAGACGCTGATCGCCGAAGGCAACACGGCCCCGCATCGGGCCAGGCTGGTGCAGCGCATCCGCGAGGCGCAGGGCGCGCCCACCATGGGCGACGCCGGCCTGGACGAGACGCTCGAGGCCATCCGGGCCGAGATGCGCAAGTTCGCCGAGAGCGAGGTGCTGCCCTGCGCCCACCAGTGGCACCTGAAGAACGACTACATCCCGATGGACGTCATCGCCAAGCTGGCGGAACTCGGCGTGTTCGGCCTCACGTTGCCCGAGGAATATGGCGGCCTCGGCCTGTCCAAGGTCTCCATGTGCGTCGTCTCGGAGGAGCTGTCGCGCGCCTATATCGGGGTGGGCTCGCTGGGGACGCGATCCGAAATTGCGGCCGAGCTGATCATCGGCGGCGGCACGGAGGAGCAGAAGGCCAAGTGGCTGCCGCTCATCGCCTCCGGCGAGGTGTTGCCCACGGCCGTGTTCACCGAGCCGAACACGGGGTCCGACCTGGCGTCGCTCAAGACCCGGGCCGTGCGCGAGGGCGACGTGTACAAGGTCACGGGCAACAAGACCTGGATCACGCATCCGGTGCGCGCCGACGTGATGACCATGCTGGTGCGCACCAACCCGGACGAGCCCGGCTACAAGGGCCTGTCCATCCTGCTCGGCGAGAAGCCGCGCGGCACGGACGAGGATCCGTTCCCCGCGAAGGGCATGACCGGCGGCGAGATCGAGGTGCTCGGCTACCGCGGCATGAAGGAGTACGAATTGGCCTTCGACGGCTTCGAGGTCCCGGCCGCGAACCTGCTGGGCGGGGCCGAGGGCCAGGGCTTCAAGCAGCTGATGCAGACCTTCGAGTCGGCCCGCATCCAGACCGCGGCGCGCGCCGTGGGCGTCGCCCAGTCCGCGCTCGACATCGGGCTGCGCTACGCGGAGGAGCGCATCCAGTTCGGGAAGCCGCTGATCGCGTTCCCCCGCGTGGCGGACAAGCTGGCGATGATGGCCGTCGAGGTGAACATCGCCCGGCAGCTGACCTATTTCGCCGGCCGCGCCAAGGACGCCGGCAAGCGATGCGACCTCGAGGCCGGCATGGCCAAGCTGCTGGGAGCCCGCGTGGCGTGGGCTGCGGCGGACAACGCCCTGCAGATCCACGGCGGCAACGGCTTCGCGCTGGAATACGAGATCTCGCGCGTGCTGTGCGACGCCCGCATCCTCAACATCTTCGAGGGCGCGGCCGAGATCCAGGCCCAGGTCATCGCGCGGCGGCTGCTCGACGGCGGCAACTGAAGCTCAAGCTGACACGCATCAACGACCGGAGGTTGTGAAGAGGGCAGGCTGGGGTCGCACAGATCGCTCGCATGCGGGATCGCGTGCGCGGCGAGACACAAGGAGCGCCCCATGACTCCCCTCTACATCCCCCATCAGGCGTGGCTGCTCGTCGGCGACGGCCGCAAGGCCCTGTTCCTGCGCAACGAGGGCACGCCCGACCAGGTGAAGCTGGCCACCGTCAACGTGCTGAAGCACGAGAACCCCCCGACCGTGGCGCAGGGCGTCGACGAACCCGGGCGGACGTTCTCCAGCCATGGCCAGGGCGGGCGCTCCTCCTACGAGTCCACCGACTGGCACGACCTCGCCGAACACGCCTTCGCGCGCGAGGTGGTGGCGGCGCTGGAGCGGCTGAAGGCCGAGGGCGCGCTGCAGAAGCTGATCGTCGTCGCCCCGCCGCGTACGCTCGCCGATATCCGGGCCGGGCTCTCGCCGGCGCTGGCCCAATGCGTCATCGCCGAGGTGGACAAGGACCTCACCAAGCATCCGGTGACCCAGATCACGCAGCTGCTCGCCGGCAAGGCGGCCTAGCCTTCAGGCGAACCGTCGCGCCTGCGCTGCGTTGTCGGCGGAAAGGAGCACGGAATGCGGATACTTGCCGGCGCCGCCGTCATGGCGGCCCTTCTGGTCCCGGTGGGGGCCATGAGCGAAGAGCGGGCCCAGCAGGCGGCGACGCCTCCGGCCGCCACGACCGCTCCCGTGCCGCCGCCGATCCGCAAGGATCCGGCGGAGGTGACCGGGGCCGTGACGCCGCGCAAGGTGGGCCAGGAGAGCGAGCGCGTGATCGACGGGCGGCGCTGCACGGACGTGCTCGAGCACCCCGACCAGCATCCGCATGCGCTCTGGATCCGGTGCCGCGCGCCATGAAAAACGGGGGATGGCGCCCCAGATTGGCACAGCGAAATTTGCACGCATAAGTAGTAACAGGTACAACCTGCCGGTGAACCAACGCCCATTGGGGGATCGCCATGGCGGATGCGGCCATCATCAACAAGGACGCGGTTCGGGCCGCGCCCGTTTCTCGCGAGCCGTACAGTTTCTTCCTCGCGTCGGACGTTCTGAACCACGGCAAGGTCGCGCAGCTGCGCGAGGAATTCCCGAACATCACCAAGCCGGGCTTCCTGACGGTGGATGACGTCGAGGTGAAGGGCGCCTTCAAGCAGCTCATCGACGAGCTGGAGGGGCCGGAGCTCACCGCGCTGCTGTCCGAGAAGTTCGGCATCGATCTCAGCCCCTATCCGCGCCTGACCACGATCCGGAAGATCTCCCAGGCCAAGGACGGCCGGATCCACACGGATGGGCCCAGCAAGGTGATGACCCTGCTGGTCTACATGAACGACGCCTGGGACGACGGCGGCGCCGGTCGCCTTCGCGTGCTGCGCGGGCCGGACAGCTTCGACGACATGGTGCTCGAGGTGCCGCCCACCATGGGGACCATGTTCGCCTTCCTGCGCGCCGACAACTCGTGGCACGGGCACCCGCCCTTCGCGGGCGAGCGCCGGGTGGTGCAGGTGGCGTGGGTGAAGGACGCCGAGGAGCTGGAGCGCAAGAAGAAGCGCAACAGCATGGCCAAGCTGTTCAAGGGCATCTTCGGCCGCTGAGGTCGCGCCTGACGGCGCGTTCGCGCTCCGTCGCGAAATGCATTAAAGCAGGGGCGCCGCCCCGCGTGACCGCCGCACGGGATGCGGCGGTTTTCGTTTGATCATTCGACCAAGGTCCTGATGGCTCCGAAGCCGGCACGCTCCATCGTCAGCCACGACACGCTCCCCTACATGCGCCGGCTGTGGCGCGACTGGATGCGCCCGCACTGGCGTACGCTGGCCCTGATCCTCATGTCGGTGATCATCCTGGCGGGGGCGAGCAGCCTCTATCCGGTGGTCATCAAGCACGCCTTCGACGCGTTCGACCAGCAGAACAAGCGCTTCGTCCAGATGGTGCCCTTCGTGGTGATCCTGGTGACGGCCGTGAAGGGCTTCGCCATGCTGGCCCAGTCGATCCTGACCAACCGGGTGGTGACCCGCATCGAAGCGGACATGCAGACGGCGCTCTACGCCAGCCTGATCGATTCTGACGTGGCCCAGCTCGGCCGCGAGGCGCCGGCGGCGCTCACCCAGCGCTTCACCACCGACTTCGCCTTCATCCGCGAGGCGCTGACGCGGCTCTCGACCGTGTTCCTGCGCGACGTCGCCACCGCCATCGCGGTGATCGGCGTAATGTTCTGGATCGACTGGCAGGTCACCCTGATCGCCCTGGTGGTGCTGCCGATCCTGGCGCCCGCCATCGGGCGGATCGGCAAGAAGCTGCGCCGCACGGCCCTGTCCACCCAGGAGCAGACGGCCCTGATGGCCAGCATGGTGTCGGAGAGCCTCTCGAGCATCCGGACCGCCAAGACGTACGGGCTGGAAGGCTACCTCAAGGAGCGCGCCGGGGCGTTTTTCGAGCAGATCCGCCGGCTGAAGATGAAGTCCGCCAACCAGCGCTCGCGCCTCGATCCGATCCTGGAGATCGGCGGCGGCTTCGCGGTGGCCGGCGTGCTCGTGTTCATCGGCTGGCGCATCATCAAGGGCCAGACCACGATCGGCGACTTCACCGGATTCATCACCGCCCTGCTGCTGGCGGCGCAGTCCATGCGCACCTTCGGCAACCTGAACGCGATCCTGCAGGAGGCCATGGCGTCCCTGTCGCGGGTTTTCGCCCTGATGGACGAGCGCCCCACCATCGTGGACCGCCCCGGCGCGGGCGAACTGAGCGTCAGGGGCGGCGAGATCGCCTTCGAGGGCGTCTCCTTCCGGTACGCCGGCGAGGAGATTGCACTGCACGACATCGACCTGGTCGTCCCGGCGGGCAAGATGACCGCGCTGGTGGGGCGCTCGGGCTCAGGAAAATCGACCCTAGTGTCGCTCGTGCCGCGGCTGTTCGAGGCCACGGCCGGCGCAGTGAAGATCGACGGGATGGACGTGCGCGACGTGTCCCTGGCCAGCCTGCGCTCGAAGGTCGCGGTGGTCACCCAGGAAGCGGTGCTGTTCGATGACACCGTGCGCGCAAATATCGCGTTCGGCCGCCCCGGCGCCAGCCAGGACGAGATCGAGGCGGCGGCGCGGGCCGCCGCGGCCCATGACTTCATCATGCGGCTGCCCGAGGGCTACGCCACCGCGGTGGGCGACCGGGGCTCGCGGCTTTCGGGGGGCGAACGGCAGCGCGTGGCCCTGGCGCGGGCGCTTCTCAAGAACGCGCCCATCCTGGTGCTCGACGAGGCGACGAGCGCGCTGGACGCCGAGTCGGAGCGCGCCGTCCAGGACGCCATCGCGGTGCTGACGCGAGGGCGCACGTCCCTGGTGATCGCTCACCGTCTGTCCACCATCCGGTCGGCCGACCTGATCGTGGTGCTCGACCGCGGGCGCGTGGCCGAAAGCGGCACTCATGAGCAACTGATCGCCCGAGGCGGCATCTACGCGCGCCTGCATCGGCTTCAGGCCGGCGACACGGGCGAAATCGCGGAGTTCGGGCTGGCCCAGGCCTGAGCGTCGGCCATCGGCTCTCCCCATTTCTCCAGGTAGGCGCGATAGGCCGCGCGCCATTCAGGAGCGCCGAAGCGGCCGGCGCTGCCATGGGCGGCGCTCAGGGGCACGGTTCCCATCCGAAGCCCCTTCGCCTCGAACTCCCGGCACAGGTCCATGTCGTAGAAGTGGAACGCGAACCGCTCATCGAAGCGGAGGCCGTGGTCGAGGAACACGGACCGGCGGGCGGCCAGCAGGACGCCGTCCAGGAGCTTGCACTCCTGAAGGGGAGCGCCGTAGCGCTTCAACCTGAGCGGCAATTGCGCTCCGTGGGCGACCGCCCCGCTGAGGTGATCCTCATCCCAGGCCCAGGAGGTGTCGACGAAGGCCCAGGCCGGCTGGCGGGGAAGCCGGCGCGTGTTTCCCGCAAGGCCCACGAGGTCGAACCGCCTCAGGCCGGCGTCCAGCGTCTCGGTCCAGAACAGGTCGAGGATGCACAGGTCGTCGTGGAGGAAGACGAGGGTGTCGTCGGGACCGCCCCCGGCCTGGAAGATCACGCTGTTGTAGCAGCGGGCGAGAGGCTCCGTGTTGTGCGGGAAAAGATGCAGCGTCAGCGACACGTCCCTGAAAGTGGACGTCAGACACCGGCCCAAGAGGCTCTCCTGAAGAAAGGCCTTCGGGGACAGGGGGGTCGCGCAAACGAGCCGCAGGCTCATCCGTGGCCTTCATCGCAGTCGAATCAGCCATGATGATGCTTGAAAACGGTCAAGAACGACAGCCCAGAGCCAGCTACTCGCGCTTGAGCAACCTGTCGACCACGACGTCGGACAAGAAGCCCGGACGAAAATCGCGCTCCAGGGCGTCCGGATCGTAGACCTTCTCCACCCATTCCAGGAACGGAAGCCCTTGGGCGAGCCCCTCGTCGCGGTAGCGCTCGAAGAAGGCGTCGAGAATCCCTGTCTTCGCGAAGCGGAAATGGCCATAGCGCAAAGCGAGCTGGTCCATCGCTTCGTCCAGCGGGCGGCCCTCATGGACCAGGAGGTAGAGCGCCGACATGAACCCGGCGCGGTCCGCCCCCGACTTGCAATGGACGAGGACCGGATAGTGCAGGGACTCGAAGAAGGGCTTCGCGCCCAGCACGGCTTCGCGGTCCGGGGCGCCGCGCGAGCGCACGACGTAATCGACCAGCGCGATGCCCGCCTGGTCGCAAGCCTCCTTCTCGAGAGGCCAGGAGCCGTGCTCGCGGCCCCCGCGAAGGTTCACGATCGTACGCACGCCGGCGCGCGCCGCGGCCCGGATGTCAGGGGGCGCGGGCTGGGCCGCCCGCCAGAAATCGGGGGTGACGCGATGGCGGTTCAGGTACATCAGCCGGAACACGCCGTGGTCGTTGGCCAGCATGTTCGTCCAGGCCCTGATGCGGTCCCAGGCTCCCCCGATGGGCCGGTCCCACCGCGCAATGCGCGCCATCCGGCGTGCGTAGCGGTCTTCGGGCTTCATCGATTTGAGCAAGGCGGCAGGGGCTCCGGCGCGGCGATGGGTTGCGCCATAGCAGCCGGCGCCCGGCGCGGCAATCCCGCGCGTTCGCCTACGCGACCCTTTACGACCGGGACCCCTGAGGCCTATTCTTTTCCTTGTGACCCAAGCCGCCATCTCCATCCGCCTCGCCAGGACCGCAGACGCCGCAGGCGTCGCGGCCGTGCATGATGCGGCTTGGCGCGAGGCCTATTGGGGCATCATTCCCGGGCGCGAGCTCGAGCGCATGGTGCAGCGCCGGGGACCGAGCTGGTGGCGGCGGGTGATCGACCGAGGCGGCCGCATCGCGGTGCTGGAGTTCGATGACGAGGTGCGGGGTTACGCCAGCTATGGGCGCAACCGCCTGGCCGCCTCGCCCTATGGCGGGGAGATCTTCGAGCTTTACCTCGCCCCTGAATTCCAGGGGCTGGGCTTCGGCCGGCGCCTGTTCGACGCCGCCCGGCGGGACCTGATCAGCCACCGCATGGGCGGGCTCATCGTATGGTCGCTCGCCGACAACGACCGGGCGATCGGGTTCTATCGCCATCTTGGAGGCATCAAGGTGCGCGAGATGGAAGAGCGCTTCGGCGGCGAAATCCGCCAGCGCTTCGCTTTCGGCTGGAGTTGAAGCCGAACTCTTCCCGGAAAGTCGTCCTTGCGGGCGGGATGGGCCACGTCTAGACAACGCGGACCTTTGCCGACGCTTGCGGGTTCGCCCGCCCCGGTTACTGGAGAAACACGATGCGTATCGACGCGGTGCCGCTTGGCGCCAATCCGCCCCACGACGTCAATGTCATCATCGAGGTGCCGATCGGCGGCGAGCCGATCAAATACGAGATGGACAAGGCGTCCGGCGCGCTGGTCGTCGACCGCTTCCTCTATACCTCCATGCGCTACCCGGGGAACTACGGCTTCATCCCGCACACGCTGTCGGACGACGGCGACCCGTGCGACGTGATCGTCGCCAACACGCGCGCGATCGTGCCCGGCGCCGTGATGAGCGTGCGCCCGGTCGGCGTGTTGTTCATGGAGGACGAGGCCGGCGGGGACGAGAAGATCCTGGCGGTGCCCTCGACCAAGCTGACGCGCCGCTACGAGAAGATCGCCAACTACACCGACCTGCCGCAGATCACGCTCGACCAGATCAAGCACTTCTTCGAGCACTACAAGGATCTCGAGACGACCAAGTGGGTCAAGGTGATCCGCTGGGGCGATGCTGAGGAAGCCCGCAAGCTGATCCTCGAAGGCATCGAGCGCTACAAGGCGAAAAAGGCCTAAGCCGCTCACCGCCTTGCTTCAGACGCATCTTTCTCCATCCTGTCGGGCCGTCGAATCAAGGCTCCGCTGAGGGAGCCGCCCGACCGGAAGGATCGCATGCGTCGACGCTCATGGGCCGCAAGGCCTCTCGCCGTCCGCCTCGCGCTTGTCGCGGCTCTGGCGGCCGGCCTGTGCTGGATCCCGGCCAGCGGCCGGGCCCAGTGGCTCTTCGCGGCGGAGACGCCCGCCCCGGCGGCCCAGCCGGCCCAGCCGGCGCCCGCTGCGGCTCCCCAGCAGAACGCGGCCCCCAGCGGCACAGCGGCACAGCGATCCCGCCTGGACAGCATCCGGCTGCAACTGGACCAGCTCGAGGCCGGGGTGTCGCGCCGCGAAACCGACCAGGCGCTGCAGCAGGTCCGGCCGGCGCTCGACCCTCTGGCCGACCAGATCCGCCAGGTCATCGCCGAGCTGACCCCCAAGGCGGACGCCATCCGGTCGCGGCTGAAGGAGCTTGGCCCCAAGCCCGACGAAAAGGCCGCCCCCGAGAGCCCCGACGTGGCCCGGGAGCGCGAGGACCGCACGGCGCAGCTCGGCGACGTGGACGAGACCGTCAGGCTCGCCAAGAGCCTCCTGGTGCAGGTCGACCAGATCAACCAGGAGGTGGTGGACCGCCGGCGCGACCTCTTCGCTAAGCGCCTGTTCCAGGGCTCGGAGAGCATCCTGTCGCCGTCACTGTGGCTGAACGTGGCGGCCACCGCGCCGACCGACCTCAAGGCTACGACGGTGGTGGCCGCCGACGCGATCGAGAGGGCGCGGCAGCGATTGTCGCCGGCCGGCGCCGCCGCCTTTGCGGGGGCGCTTGCGCTCGCCCTGGCGCTGATCCTTCCCATCCGGCGGTTCGCCCTCGCCTTTGTAAAGCGGGACCGCCTCGCGGGGCAGCCGAACCGGTTCCAGAAGGCGGTGGCGGCGGCCACCATCACGCTGGTGAGCGCCACGGCTCCGGTGCTGGCCGCCTTTCTGCTGTTCCAGATCGTCCGCGCCCTGGAGTTGCTGCCGACAAGGCTGGAGCCGGTGTTCGGTTCGCTGGTGGCGGGCGTCGCGTTCATCAGTTTCGTGCAGGGGCTGGCGGATGGCCTGCTCGCCCCAGGCCGCATGAACTGGCGGCTGTATGACGTCTCCGACGAACGGGCGGACTGGCTCAAGCGACTGGCCACGCTCGTGGCCGTGCTGCTGGTGGCGAGCCGCGTGCTCGAGACGCACTACCAAAGCATCGCGGCCGGCCTGCGCCTCTCCGTGGCGACCCGAGGGATCTTCGCCATCGCGATCGCGGCGGTGGTGGCCCGGGCGCTGCAGCTCATCCGGACCGTGGATCCGTGCGACGAGGCCGCGTTTGGGCCGCACGTCTCGACCGAGCCGGACCTCACCGGGCCGTTGCGGATCCTGGGCTGGATCCTTGTGGCGATCGTGGTCGGCGCCGCTGTGCTGGGCTATGTGTCGTTCTCCTGGTTCCTGGCCGAGCAGGTGGCCTGGGCGGGAATCGTGCTCGCCGTGCTCATGCTCAGCATGACGCTGCTCGATGAGTTCGTGACGGGGGCCTTTTCGGACCGGGGGCGCACGTCGCGCTTCGTGCGATCGACGGTCGGCCTGTCCCAGGGCTCCCTCGAGCAGATCGGCATCTTGTCGGCGGGCGCCGGCAAGGTGGCGCTGATCGGCCTGGCGTTGCTGCTGCTGCTTGCGCCGTGGGGCGTCGAGTCCGGCGACATCTTCTCCAGCGTTCGGGCGCTGTTCTTCGGCATCACCATCGGGGGCGTGACCGTTTCGCTCTCGACCGTGTTGCTGGCCGTGGTCTTCTTCGCGGTCGGCATCTTCTCGACGCGCGCTGTGCAGCGCTGGCTGCAGACCAAATACCTGCCGCACACGACACTGGATGCCGGCCTGAAGAACTCCATCACCATGGGGTTCGGCTATCTCGGGGTGGTGCTCACCTCGGCGGTGTCGGTCAGCTATCTCGGCCTCAGCCTCGACAAGCTGACCATCGTGGCCGGCGCCCTGTCGGTCGGTATCGGTTTCGGCCTGCAGTCCATCGTCAACAACTTCGTGTCCGGCCTGATCCTGCTGGCCGAGCGCGGCATCCGTGTGGGCGACTGGGTCGTGGTCGGCGGCGAGCAGGGCCATGTCCGGCGCATCAATGTGCGCGCCACCCAGATCGAGACCTTCGACCGCGGCACCCTGATCGTGCCGAACTCCAACCTGGTGTCGGGAGTGGTGAAGAACTGGGTGCACTCGGACCGCACCGGCCGGGTGCTGATCACCGTGCCGGTTCCCCGCTTCGCCGATGCGGACCAGATCGCGACCATGCTGCGTACGGCGGCCGCCGAGAACCCGGACGTGCTCGAGGATCCGCCGCCGCGCGTGCTGTTCAAGACCATTAAGGGCGACGAGCTCAGCTTCGACCTGATCTGCTTCGTGGGGGATGTCGACATGGTCTCCCGGGTCTCCAGCGACCTCAACTTCGTGGTGTTCCGGCGGCTGCGGGACCTCGGAATCGGCACGCCGCCCGTCACTCCCAAATTCGAGATCGAGGGCATCTCGGACCTGCGCGGGGAGATGGAGGCGCTGCGCCACGCCTTTGCGCCGGGCCGCCGCTCGAAGAAGAACGACAACGGCTCGGGGGCGCAGCCGGAAGAGCGCCCCGCCGAGGAGTCCCAGAGCTGATGAACACCCGTATTCTGGCGGCGCTCGCCCTGTGCGGCGCCGCCCTCGCCGGCTGCAATACGCCCCAGAAGGCGCCGTCAGAGGCCGTGCCGAGCTTCTACCAGCGGCTGGACCAGGGGGCCTCGCTCGACGAGCAGGCGGCGCTGGAGATGATCAACGCCTACCGGGCGAAGAATGGGCTCGCGGCGCTGGAGCTCGATCCAGGCCTCGTGGCCCAGGCGCGGCAGCGCGCGGGCAGCGTCGCCGCCACGGACACGTCCACCTGGGGCGAGACGCCCGCCATCGCGGCGCAGAAGGCGTCGCTGGGCTCGGGCCGCGCCGAGCGCGTGTCCGCCGGCTACCGCACCCTGGCGGAGGCGTTCTCGGGGTGGCGGGATTCGCCGCCGCACAACAGGGTCCTGCTGGCCCCCAACGGGCGGCGCTTCGGCATCGCGGCGGTGGACAGGCCCGGCGCGAAATACCGCGTCTACTGGGACATGATCGTGGAGAGCGGCCGCTAAGGCGACCGTCTCCGCTCAGAATCTCCCGGCCGGCAGGGGCGGGGCCTCGCGCATGAGCGTGATGGTCACGCGCCGGTTCGCGGGCAGGTAGGGATTGTCGGGGAACATCGGCTCCGTGTCGGCCTTCCCGGTCACGGAGGCGAAGCGGTTCTCCGGCAGGCCGGCGCCGGCCAGGATCTCGCGGACGCTGGCGGCCCGTCCGACGGAGAGGTCCCAGGCGGTCCAACCCGGGCGCGACCCCGGCCGCGAGGCGGAGGTGTGGCCCGTGATGGCGACGCGGTTCGGCAGCTTGCGCACGGCCGGGGCGATCGCCTCGATGACCTTGCGGGTGCGCTCATAGGGCTCGCGCGAGCCGTCCGGGAACATGGCCCGGCCGTCCTGATCCACGATGGAGACGTTCAGGCCGTCCTTGGTCTCCTCGATGATGATGTTCTTCGAGACCTCCGTGATCTCAGGCATGTCCTGCAGCGCTTGCCGCAGGGAGGCGGCTGCGAGCGCGAAGGCGCGGTCGAAGGACGTCACCGCGATGCCGTCGTCGGGCCGGTCGAACTGGCTGGGGGCCGTGAAGTCGGAGCCCTGCTCGGGCGGCGCCTGCTTGATGTTCTTGAGGTTGGGGCGGGTCGGGATGCCGTCCGACTCGATCACGCCGGCGAAGCGCGACTCGCGCTGCACGCCGAAGGCGTCGCGCATGGAGCCGGCGACGGCCTGCATCTTTTTCTGGTCCTGGGTGGACATGGCCGTGAGCATCACGAAGAAGCTCATGAGCAAGCCCATGAGATCCGCGAAGGTCACGAACCAGCCGTGTCCTCCGCCGTGGGCCGCCCCCTTCTTGCGCGCCACGCGATGCTATCCCGCTGGAGTTCAGGCCGCCTCGGCCATGGCGTGGCGATCATGCTCGGAGAGGTAGGCGAGCAACATCTCCTTCACGATGGTCGGGCTCTTGGCGTCGCGGATCTGCAGGATGCCGTCGATGATCAGCGTCCGGGAGATGTCCTCCTCCTCCAGCTTGAGGTGGAGCTTGTCCGCCAGCGGCAGGCAGAACAGGTTGCCGACGAGCGCGCCGTAAAGCGTCGCCAACAGCGACACCGCCATGAAGGGCCCGAGCTTGGAGGGATCCTCCATGTTGGCGAACATCTGCACCATGCCGACCAGCGTGCCGATCATGCCCCAGGCGGGCGCGGCGTCGCCAATGTGGCGGTAGATCTTCTGCCCCTCGTCAAGGCGCTGGAGAAAGTTGTCGCGGTCGCGCTCCATGGTGTCCCGGATAAAGTCGCGGTCGTAGCCGTCCGCCAGGAAGCGGATGCCCTGGGCCAGGAAGGCGTCGTCGACCTGGACGCTCTCCAGCGCCATGGGGCCGCTCTTGCGCACCACGTCGGCGATCTTGGCGATCTCCTCGATCAGGTCGCGCGGGTGCATCTTGCGCATGGAGAAGGCGAACTTGGCCCCCATGGGCAGGCCGTGGGCCATGGCGGAAAACGGAAAACGAATGATGGTGGCCGCCGTGCAGCCGCCGCCGATCACGATCACGGCGTGCATGTCGTAATACTGGCCGAAACCGCCCCCCAGGACGATGAGCGTCGTCACCACGCCCATGCCGATGGCGAGCCCGACTCCGGTCGCTAAATCCATGATGATCAATCCCGGGCGTTCTGGACGAACCCGGCGCTTCTGCGCCTGGGATGGCTACCTTAGGTTTTAGCGGCTGAAGGAACGGTTAAGTGAACGAGACTTGATCTTCGGCATTATGTCGATTGGCGGGAACGAGGCAGTAGGGTAAAGCCGCCGCAAATAAAGGGGATCACATGACGACCTTCCGCCTTTACATGCGGGTCTTGCAGCAACTCGGGCCAGAGGCGCGGCTGGGGCTCCTTCTGGCGCTGGCCAATGTGGGCCTGGCGGTCGCCCAGTTCGCCGAGCCGCTGCTCTTCGGGCGCATCATCGACCTCCTGTCGCACGCGCAGGCGACCGGCACGCCGCCGAGCTGGAGCGAGCTGGCCCCGGTGATCGTCATCTGGGTGCTGTTCGGGCTCGCGACCATCGCGGGTGGCGTGCTCGTGGCCCTCCATGCCGACCGCATCGCCCACCGGCGGCGCCTCGCCATCATGGCGAACTTCTTCGAGCACGTGCTGACGCTGCCGCTGTCGTTTCATACGGCCACGCATTCCGGGCGCGTCCTGAAGGTGATGCTCGACGGCGCCGGCGGCATGCAGGGCCTCCTGCTGTCGTTCTTCCGCGAGCACTTCGCCTCGTTCGTGACGCTTGTCGTGCTCCTGCCGCTCAGCCTGTTCATCAACTGGCGGCTCGGCGGCCTCCTGCTGATCCTCATGGCGGTGTTCACCATCCTGACCACCAGCGTGCTGCGCAAGACCGAGACCATGCAGGGGTCGGTGGAGCGCTACAATTCCTCCCTCGCGGAGCACGCGTCGGACGCGCTGGGCAACGTGCCGGTGATCCAGAGCTTCACCCGGATCGAGCACGAGACCCGCGCCATGCGGGAGCTCACCGAGCAACTGCTCAAGGCCCAGATCCCCGTGCTCTCCTGGTGGGCGCTGGCCGCGGTGGCGACCCGCGCCTCGGCGACGCTCACCATCCTGGGCATCTTCCTGCTGGGCACCTACCTGAACCTCAAGGGGCTGGCCACCGTCGGCCAGATCGTCGCCTTCATGAGCCTCGCCACCATGCTGATCGCCCGCATGGAGCAGGTCGTCACCTTCATCAACACGCTGTTCCTGCAGGTTCCCAAGCTGAAGGAGTTCTTCGACGTTTGCGACACCACGCCGGCCGTGCGCGACGCGCCGGGCGCTCCCGATGTGGGCCGCGTGAAAGGCCATGTGGAGTTCCAGGACGTCAGCTTCTCGTATGACGGCAAGCGGTCGGCCGTCACGGACGTGAGCTTCAGCGTCCAGCCGGGCGAAACCATCGCGCTCGTCGGCGCCACCGGGTCCGGCAAGTCCACCACGCTTGGCCTGCTCCATCGGGCTTTCGACCCGCAGTCAGGCCGCATCATGATCGACGGCCACGACATCCGGGACATCTCGCTGACCTCGCTCCGGCGCAACATCGGCGTGGTGTTCCAGGAGCCCATGCTGTTCGCGCGCGAGATCGACGAGAACCTGCGCGTGGGCCGGCCCGACGCGACGGACGAGGACATCCGCATCGCGCTCGAGCGGGCCCAGGCGGCCGAGTTCATCCAGCGCCTGCCGGCCGGCGTGGACACCATGGTGGGCGAGCGCGGCCGCTCGCTGTCCGGCGGCGAGCGCCAGCGCATCTCCATCGCGCGGGCGCTGCTGAAGGACCCGCCCATACTGATCCTGGACGAGGCGACCTCGGCGCTGGACGCCGGCACGGAAGCGAAGCTCCAGAAGGCGCTGGAGGAGGTGATGGCCGGGCGCACGACCTTCGTGATCGCGCACCGCCTGGCCACGATCAGGTCCGCCAACCGCATCCTGGTGTTCGACCAGGGGCGGATCGTGGAGGCCGGCACCTTCGAGGCGCTCGTCTCCCAGGGCGGTCGCTTCGCAGCCCTTGCGCGGGCCCAGTTCATGGACGGCGGCGGCTCGACTGCCCCCGCCGTGGCGGCCAGCTGATCAGGCCTCTTGCTCAGCGTCCGGCGGCGCGACGACCCGGGGCCGAAAAACACGGACGCGGTGCCCGGGGGTTCGCGACAGGCTCTCGCCGACCTCCAGCAGGATCATGTCGAGAAGGCGCGCCACCAGGGGCTCCGTCTCCACCCTGGCGAGCCTGCGTGCGCTCGCGCACAGGGACATGATGTGCTCAAGGCGCTCGAGCTGGCTCATTTCCAATCCCTTTTCCCGGATCCGCCGTCGAGCAGCCTTCGACCGAACCGAAAGCGCTTGCGGCGGACCTCGCCAAAACGGGCCTCGCGTCTGCGAAGCCATCGCCGGACAACCCGGCCTTTTAAACAGTCGCGTGGACGGCGGAGCCGTCGGTCCGCAAATCGGACGCATCACGCCCACCGAGTAAGCCGATTTCGCCCCCTGAGCACAAGCCCCCGGCTGCCGCCCCGCGCCCCATGGCGGCGCCCGGCACAGGATCGAGGGCGTGACGGACCGAACGCCTGCGGCCAACTTTCACGCGGCGCGACGTTTCGACAGATCGGGGGCGGCCCCTGCCTGAGGGGCGAGGCCTCAAGGCCCGGCGGGTAGGGGCGGCATAGGATGGCGACGACCAGGGGCAGGAACGCCTGCCGCCCCTGGTGGAGCGCGGTGGCACCGGTCGCCGGCGTGGAGAGGGGCCGAACTGGGCGGCCTGCGAGCGGCCGGTACCTGCGCGCGGGATGGCGGCGCGGCCGCTCCCAACTGCGTCGCCATGGCCCGGCCGCCTTGAACTCAGCGCCTGGGCGGCTCGCCGGTCGTGCCGGTCCCGAGCTTGTTGGCGCGTTCGTCCTGCACGTCCACCTCCGTGCGGCGGACGGTGTCGTTGATGGTCTCTTTTCGGTTCTCGACGTCCTTACGGACGACCAGCTCCTCGCGAACGCGGGCCTCCTTCGCCACGACCGCCTGCTCCGCCTTTTCGTCGAGCTCCACGGTCCGCTCCTTGAACGGGTCGATGTCGCCTGCCAGTTCGCGGTCGACCGGCCGCCGTTCCACCGAGACCCGCTCCTCGCGCAGGGTCACCTGCTCCGAGACAGGCTCCTCGACCACGTAGCTCCTGACCCGGACGCGGCCGCCTTCGCGGATTCGCTTGCCAACGCGCAATTGCTCCTCGGCGATGGGAATGACCTCTTCAGCCCGACCGGACTGGCCCGTGGAGGCCATCCTGTCAGTGGCGGATCCACTCGTGGGGCCGCCATAGGATCCTGCCGCCCCCATGGAGGATGCGCTCACCGGCGCGGATGTCCCCGTGGACGCCGTTCCCGCGTAGTCCGAGCCCGCGTAGCCGGACCAGCCCTGCGAGCGCCAGGCGGCTTCGCGCTGGTCCAGATCGAGCGTGCCTTCGTCATCGAGGATGTCGGCGGCGCGCTCATAGGTGTCGGGCGTCGTGCGGACCGAGACGAGATAGCCGCCGCGCCGCAATCCTTCCGCATAGACGTGGCGGTCTTCCTCGGGGAAAAACAGGTCGCGCAGCGAAGCCCAGAAGCCTTCGCCCGAGCCGCTGTATTCCTCGTTGTAGCCGGAAGCCGACTGGTTGCCCTCGACCATGCGGATGTCCTCTCGGGCGAAGCCCTCCTCGGTCAGGGCCTGGACCGCCCTCTCCGCCTCGGCCCTGCTCTTGAACATGGCTGTCACGTTGCGAGCGCCCGTTCCGCTCATCTGGCCGGCCGTCGAGGCTTGATATGCGTCAGACATCGTCCGATTTCCTTTCTTCGTTCACTGGCACGCGCTCCACGACAGCTTCCTGGGTTCGGAGCGCGATCGGCCTCCGGAACGTCTCGACATGGCGATTGCGGCGGACATGAAGTTCTTCGCGCAGCACGAGGCGCTTCTCGAGCACCACCACCTCCTCGAGAACAGGAATGATGGTGACCTCTCCCTCGGTGCGCACGCCTGGCGCTTGGCTCACCTCGCGTCCGATCGGCACACGAACGACATCGAGTTCCTCGCTCGCCAAGTCCATCTCGGCGAGTTCGGTCCTCTCGTGGGTTCGCGTGCTTATCCTGACGCGCTCCGTCGTGACCGTCTCCTTCCTGACGGAAAGAGATTCCTCGGCCACCGGGAGCACCTCTTTCGGCGCCTCCCCCGAAGGCGGCGTGCCCTGTTCAATGCCCATGCGATCCGTTCCTTGGAGGAAGCCCAATTCCAAGGCGGGTGCGATGTTCCCGCCGTGGCCAGGTCCGTGCGAGAATTCGTTAACCATCACGGCCCAGTCTGCGCCCAGATCAGGAGGCGCGGGATGCGGCGTATCGAGGTTGTCGAAGGGCTTTCGGTCCGATTTCCGGGACGGTCGCAGGAATTCGTCGAAGGCGTCGAAATAGGGCTTCTTGCGGCCGCTCTCGCGACCTCCGCACCCGAGATCGTCATGCGTCTTGCATCAGACGCCCTGGAGCAGGCCCAGCAGCTTGCTCATGAGTTGGGGTACCTGACGTTTCCAGACACGCGGGCCGTGGATGGGGACACCGTCGAGGTCCGCTTCAGGAGTCGCTCCGCCCGGCCGCGTCTCCAACTCGTGCGGTGACACTCCCGGAGAGCCTCCCCGGTTCACTCGGGACGTTGGCGCTCTTCGCTCGGCCGGCGAGTTCGCGAAACAACGCCTCCCAACGCTGCACGACCGCCGCTGCCGAAAACGCGTTCTCCACGGTCCTGCGCAGACCATCGCCGAGCCGCCGCCGAAGGTCCGGCCCGACGACGAGCCTGCTGACCGCCGCCGCCGCGGCGGCGGGATCCCGGTGCGGAACAAAGAGCCCGGTTTTTTCCTCGTCGATCTGTTCCACCACGCCGTTGTCGCGTGTCGCCACCACCGCGAGCCGTGCTGCGCCGGCCTCGGCGATGACGTGCGGCATGCCTTCGCCTTCGGATAGCCAGACGAAGATGTCGAAGCCTGTCAGGAGACGCGGCACGTCAGGGCGGTCGCCCAGGAACGACAGCCTGTTCATCAGACCCAGCGATGCCGTGAGGTCCCGCAGCTCCGCCGCAAATTCGGGCATGAAGGCGTCCGGCCCGCCGACCACGAGGAACCGGGTGTCGGCGTGGCGCCCGGCCACCGATGCGGCCGCGTGAATGAAGTCCTCGACGCGCTTCTTGCGGTCGAGGCGCCCGACCCACCCGACGAGGATGTCCGATCCAGACAGCCCCAGTTCCGCCCGCACGAAGTCGCGCTGCCCTTCCGGGAACTCCCCGAGGTCGACCATGCTGGGGATTTCGAGGGCGTGGTGGGCGCGCCCCTGCATTCGGGAGGCAGCCGCGTCGCGGATGGCCGCGCAGACGCCGACATAGCGCGCCGTCAGGTCCTTTGGTCCGGCGAGGGCCTCTGAGACCAATCCGCCGTGCTCGATCAAGGGTGGAGGGCGCTCCATCTTGCGTAGAGCCGGGTAGACGTCCGGAACCGCCTGGCAGGCCACGACCACGTCGTAGTCCAGCATCTTGCGCGCGAGATAGTCCACCGTCTCCTCGAACGAGAGCGCATAGGGCGTTTCGTCCACGTCGACGCCCAGCGCCCGCAGCTGGTGGATTGTCTGCTCCGGCATGCCGTCCCGGCGGAAGCAGGCCACTACGTCCAGGTTGAACCTGTTCGGGTCCAGATGCCTGGCGAGCAGCCGGACCTCGGTCTCTTCGCCGCCCACCACAAGCCAGGCGAACACGAACAGGATTCGCACGGGCCCATCGCCGCCCACGGGTCAGGCCTCTCCCGGCGGCGCGAAGGCGAACACCACCTGCATGAAGTCCGGGCGATCGCGGACGAGGGCGCCCAGAAAGTCGGGGCCCTCCTCGAACGGGACGACGTGAGACACGAGGCGCTGTCGAATGGCGGCGCCGTCCTGCGCCAGCAACCCCAGGGTCTCCCCGGCCAGACGCTGCCGGCTCCACGCGAAGGAGCAGCCGCGCGGGACGCGGCCGATCTGGGCGCAGCGGATGGCGAGGCCATTGTGGTGGAACTCTTCGCCGAGCCGCAGGGCTTCCGCGCCCTCCTGGTAAAAGGCGAGGTCGATGACCGCGCCCTGGGGCCGTAACGCCTTCAGGCTCTGGTGCAGGGCCGCCCCGGACGCCCGGCACTGAAACACCACGTCGGCGCCACGGTCGCTCGCCCCATTGCGCCAGCGGTCCTTCACGTGAACCCAGGCCTGCTCCTCGTCCAAGGTCTCGAACCCGAGCGCCTCGGCCCTGGCTCGTCGGCGCCAGGACGGGTCCACGACGATCACCGCGCCCGCGCCGAAACGGCGGGCGAAGAGCGCGGTCAACATGCCGACGACGCCGCCTCCCATGACGAGGACGCGCCGACCGGCGACGCCGTCGCCGAGGCTGCGGACGTCCGGCCCCACGGCGTCCGCCGCCGCGTGCAGGAGTCCGTTTGCGCAGATCGGCCCCATCTGGGCGACGAAGACGCCAAGGAGGGGGTCAAGGTCGGGCGGGAGCGGCGCGTAGAAGGACTCCAGAGCGTCGGCCGTATGGGCCGTCTTGTGGCCATAGGCCATGGCGACGACCTCGCCTTCCCGGGGCGCCTGGGCGCGGCTCTCGACCACGCGCCCGACCTCCATGTAGCCGAGGAAGGGCACGGGATAGGACGCGGACGGCTCATCCGCGACGAAGACGCCATAGGGCTCGTCCCAGCGCGCCCGCAGGTAGGGATTGGTGCCTTTCAGGAAGGTGAGTTCGGTCCCGGCTGACAGGCCGCTGAACATCGTCTCCACCCTGAAATGGCCGTCGGGCAAGGGGCCCTCCTCGTAGGAGAAGAACCCTGCGAGCCCGGGCTCCTTCACGCCCAGGGAGCGAACAGTCAGGCCCGCCATCAGCGTGCCCCGTCGACAGGCGGGCCCCGGCGGGGCTGGATGGGGCGGCGGTCGCGCGCCGATCGGGCCGCCGCGATGGCGAGCCGGTGGGTTTCGAGCGCGTCCAGATAGGGCGCTCGGATGCGGTTCGCCCGTCCGGCGACCGCGTCAACAAAGTCGCGGTCCTCGCGTACGAAAGGGTCGCCCTGGGCGGACCGGACCGGGCGGCCTGCGCCGACATCGACCATCAGGTCGAACTCGGTGAGCTCGATGGCCATGCCGTCGCAGAACAGGTTCAGCCCGATCCTGTGCGGCCAGCCGAGCAGGCAGGTGGACGAGATCGAGCCCACGGCCCCGGACGCGAAGCGCAGGGCCGCGGTGGACGCCTCGTCGACGTCGCAGTCCGGGTAGGCGTCCCGCCCCGTCCGGCCCGCCATGGCGGCCACCTCGTCCACCGGCCCGACCAGCAGCCGGGCCAGGTCGAAGATGTGGGTGGTCTGCTCCACCATCTGCCCGCCGGACTGGTCCTGCCTGGACCACCATGCTGGCGGCGGGGTGGAGTCCAGCCAGTATCCCGTGACAAGCCGGGCCGGCTTGCGCGCGAGGAGCTCCATAGCCTCTTCCGTGGTGTCCAGGTAGCGCCAGTGATACCCGACTGCGGTCACCAGCCCGCTCCTTGCGACCAGCGCCCCGATGGCTTCGGCCTGCTCCTCGGCGGCCGCGAGCGGTTTCTCGACGAAGAAGGGGACGCCGCGCTCAACCAGGTCGCGTTCCGGCGCGCCATGAGCGAAAGGCGGGAGGCACACGTAGCAAGCGTCGATCTGCTCCGCCTCAAGCATGGCCCGGTGATCGGCGTAGGGCCGGGCGCCGGTCCGCGCCGCCGCCTCGGCCGCCCTTTCGGGCACAGGATCGGCGACTGCCGCGATAGCGACGTCGTCAAAGCCCTGCAGGTTGGCCATGTGCCGGCGGGCGATGCCGCCCGCCCCAATGAATCCGATGCGCATCCGGGCCATCGTCACTCCTGTGATTGGCTTTCCTGGGGTCGGGCCGAGGCGATCGCGGCGCGGTAGAGGGCGAGGTGGTCGGCCGCCATCCGCGCTGCGCTGAAGCGCTCCGCCCAGACCGTTCGAGCGGCCCGCGCGCGGGCAGCGGCGGCGGATGGATCCGCCAAGGCGGCGGCCACCGCCCGGGCGAGGCCTGAGGGGTCCGAAGGGGGCGCGAGCAGGCCCGTGACGCCGTCCTGCACGGCTTCGCGCGTGCCCTGCGCGTCGGTCGCCACGACCGGCAAGCCGGCCTGCATGGCCTCGAGCGCCACCAGGGGGTGTCCTTCGAACAGGGAGGGCAGCACGAAAAGGTCGGCGGCCGCCATGAGGTCCGGAATGTCCCGGCGGTGGCCGAGGAGGCGGACGGCGTCGCAAAGCCCGGCCTCGGCGATGCGGTCCCGCAGCTCGCCCGCGAGCGGGCCCGAGCCGGCCCAGAGGAACCGGGCGTCCGGCCTGCCGGCCAGGATCTCTTGGGCGGCCTGCAGCAGGACCGCGTGGCCCTTCTGTGGCGCAAGGCGAGCCACGGTGAGGATCACCGGCGCGTCGCCGGGGAGGCCCAAGCGCTTCCGCATGTCGGTGCGGGTCCGGACGGGGCTGGCGGGAGCCACCCCGTTCGGGATGACGTGGACAAGGCCCGGGGGGACCCCCTCCCGCACATAGCTTTCGCGCGAGTCCTCGGAGACGCACACCAGGCCGTGCAGGTGAGGCAGGAGTTCGGCGTGCCAGAGGCGATGCCGCGGCTCGGCGAGGATGTAGGGGAGGTGCTCGGTTCGGAGCGTGACGGGCGTGCCGGCCTCCCTCGAGGCATAGGGCGCGGGCAGCCCCTCCCAGCCGGCGCCGGCATGGGTGTGGAAGACCTCGACGCTCTCCTCTTTCAGAAAACGCACGAGGCTCCACCACGCGCCTGGCCGATCCCACCATTCGAGCGCGAAAACGCGACAGCCCAGTTCGCTCGCCCTCTTGAGGATGCGCCGGCCGCCCGGCGTGCGGCGCGCCACGACGCTGACCTGGCATGATCCCCGGAGCGACGCGGCGAGGGTCAGCATGTGTTCACCGACCCCGGAAGGGTCCCGGCTGTCCGTGAACAGGCACACGCGAAGGCGGTTCGGGCGCGCCAGCACAGGGCCATGCGCGAGCAGAAGGCCGCTGCTCGCGTCCCGGACCGCCTGCTGCTGGTGAACGGCCTTGTCCATGCAGGTTCCCGCTCCACCACCGGCAACGAGGAACCTGCGCCAGGGTTGCAGGCGCTTCCCTCTGCCACGTCCAGATCTGCAGGCCTGTGGCGCAGCGCTTTATTACAATTCCGAAATATCCGCGCCGGACACAGGCGCGCCGATGCGTTTGCGCCGTGAAGGCAACGTTCATCCAACGGCTGCGTTGAAGTATCCGCACGGAGAGATTCAAATGCCCGCGGCCGATACTGCGAATACAGACATGGCAGACCCCGAAGTCCGCAGCCCTGTCGTTGGCTCATCCAAGCCACGGCTCCTGGATGTTCTCGGACCGGGGCTGATCACGGGCGCCTCCGACGACGATCCAAGCGGCATCGCGACCTATTCTCAAGCTGGAGCGCAATTCGGGTACGGCCTGAACTGGGTCATGCTGCTGACGCTGCCGCTCATGGTGTCGGTTCAGATGATCAGCGCCCGCATCGGCCGAACCACCGGGCGCGGGCTCGCCCGGAACCTGCGCGACCATTATCCGGCCTGGCTCCTGCGCGGCATCGTGTTCGCCGTGGTGATCGCCAACACGATCAACATCGGGGCGGATCTCGGCGCCATGGCGGACGCCGTGCGCCAGGTCGCAGGCGGCCCTGCCTGGGTCTATCTGCTCGGGTTCGGCCTGCTTTCGGTCCTGCTGCAGGTCTTCATGCAGTACACACGCTACGTGGCGATCCTGAAATGGCTGAGCGCCGCGCTGTTCGCCTATGTGGTGACGCTGTTGATGGTCCATGTGGACTGGGCGGAGGCGGGCAAGCGGCTCGTCGTTCCGCAATTCCAGTGGAGCAAGGACTACGTCACCCTCATCGTGGCGGTGCTGGGCACCACGATCAGCCCCTACCTGTTCTTCTGGCAGGCGGCGCAGGAGGCCGAGGACGTGCGCGAGATCCCGCGCCGTCAGCGCCTCACACGCGCCCCCCACCAGGCCCGCGCCGCCTTTCGCCGGATCGAGACCGACACCGTGGTGGGCATGGCGTTCTCCAACCTCGTCGCCCTGGCGATCATGATCACGACCGCCGCAACCCTGGGCGCCAGCGGCGTGACCAACATCGAGAGCTCAGCCCAGGCCGCGGAAGCGCTGCGCCCCATCGCCGGGCCGTACGCGTCGACGCTCTTCGCGCTCGGCATCGTGGGCACCGGAATCCTCGCGATCCCGGTGCTGGCCGGATCGGCCGCCTATGCGCTCGGAGAGGCTATGAGGTGGAAGACCGGGCTCGCCATGCAGTGGTTCGAGGCGCGGTCGTTCTATGCGACCGTCGCCTTCTCCACCCTCGTCGGGATGGCCATGGACTTCAGCCCGCTGGATCCCATCAAGGCGCTGTTCTGGAGCGCGGTGGTCAACGGCGTCGTGGCCGTGCCGGTGATGGCGGTCATGATGGTGGTGGCCCGAAGCCCCAGGGCCATGGGCAAGTTCGCGATCGGCGGCAAGCTGCTGGCGGCAGGCTGGATCGCGACGGCCCTGATGGGCGCGGCCGCCGCCGCGATGCTGGTCAGCCTCGTGCTGTGACGAACCCGAAGACCGATCCTGGACGCCCGCGCGACAGCCGCTCGCGCCTGTCCACGCGACCGCATCTCCGCCGGGTGGTCGGGAGGTCGGCGGGGAGCAGCCGGCCCGGCTCTCAGCCGCGCCCCATGGCGTAGAACTCGCGGTTGGGGCGCATGCTCGTCACATTGGCGAGCCGGTTCGACATGCCGAAGAAGGCCGCAATGGCGGCGATGTCCCAGGCGTCTTCTTCGTCGAAGCCGTGCGCCTGGAGAGTCGCGAGATCCGCATCTCCGACCCGATGCGCCGACTGGCTCACCTTCATGGCGAAGTCGAGCATGGCCTTCTGCCGGTCCGTGATGTCGGCCTTGCGGTAGTTCACCGCGACCTGGTCGGCGATCAGCGGGTCCTTGGCGCGAATGCGCAGGATGGCGCCGTGCGCGACGACGCAATACTGGCACTGGTTCGCGTTCGACGTCGCCACCACGATCATCTCGCGCTCGGCCTTGGTCAGGTTGCCGGGCTTGTCCATCAGGGCGTCGTGATAGGCGAAGAATGCGCGGAACTCGTCCGGACGATGGGCAAGCACCAGAAACACGTTCGGGATGAACCCCGACTTCTCCTGTACGGCCTCGATACGCCGGCGAATGTCGGCCGGCATGTCGGCGAGGTCCGGGACCGGGAAGCGGCTGACAGGTTGATCCTTCGCTGACATCGGTGGTCTCCCTGGGATCTGCTTGTGAGGCTTAGAGAAATGCCTGCCTCGGGCCCGCGTGTGATGAACTGACCGGCTGATTCATGACATCAACCAGCCGTCACTCCGAGGCAAGGCTTGTGACGACGTCCAGCAGGATGGACGCCCCTGCGATGATGTCGGCGTCAGGCGTGTTCTCGCGAGGATTGTGACTGATCCCGCCGAGGCTGGGCACGAAGATCATGGCGGCCGGGGCGACACGGGCGATCATCTGCGCGTCGTGTCCGGCGCCCGACGTCATTCGCCGGCACGCGAGGCCGCGCGTCCGGGCTGCGGTTTCGATCATGGCGACGAGGCGGTAATCGAATGTCACCGGCTGGAAACGCGCCAGGCGCTCGACCGAGATCGCCACGCCTTCGGAATCCTGCAGCTTGTCGAGATAGCCGGCCAGCGCAGCCTCTTCCTCCTGCAGACGCGCCTCATCGGGATCGCGCAGGTCCACCGTGAAGGTGGCGCGGGAGGGAATGACGTTGATGGCGTCAGGCTCGAAGCGCATGCATCCGATGGTGGCGACCGTCGGCGTGTTCGAGGCCCGCGCCCGGTCGCTCAGGAAGGTCACCACGCGGGCTGCGGCGACCCCGGCGTCCCGGCGCAGGCTCATCGGGGTCGTGCCGGCGTGGTTCGCTTCGCCCACGATGGTGACCCGCTGCCACGAAATGCCTTGCAGGGTGGCGACCGCCCCGATCGAGAACCCCTCGCGCTCCAGCACCGGCCCCTGCTCGACATGCAGCTCGAGATAGGCATGGGGCTTCAGGAAGCCTGGTTCCTCGGCGCCGGCGTAGCCGATCCGCTCCAGTTCCGCTCCGAGGATCGCGCCATCCGTGCCGACGGAGGCGAGAGCGTCCTCGACCGACAGCCCGCCCGCCGTCACAAGCGACCCCATCATGTCGGGGGCGTAGCGGACACCTTCCTCGTTCGTGAACGCCGCGACCGCCAGCGGGCGGCGCGGAGCGAAACCGCCCTCCTTCAGGGCCTGGATCACCTCCAGGCCGCCCAGCACGCCGGTGCAGCCATCATAGATGCCGGCGTCGATCACCGTGTCGATGTGTGAGCCCATCATCACGGGCGGCGCCTTCGGGTCGACGCCGGCGCGCCAGACGCCGAACATGTTGCCGATGCGGTCGACAGCCACCTCCAGGCCGGCCTCGCGCATCCAGGCCGCCAGCAGGTCGCGCCCCGCCTTGTCGGCGTCGGATCCGGCGAGCCGAACGAGACGGCCTTGCCCGTCCCGGCCGACGTCGCCAAGCGTGCGAAGCCGGCCAAGAAGACGGGCCGCATTGACGACGCCGACGCTCATGCGAACACTCCTGGCTGAGATCCTGCGGGTTTTGCGAGGACCTCCTGGGGCGAGAGTCCGACCAGCTTCGCGTAGAGTTGCGGATCGGTGGCGCCCTCCGTGTTGAAGACCAGCACCCGGGAAGCGCTGTCCAGCCGGAGCGCCGACCGCGCGCCTGGATCGGCCGCGGCCCGCACGAGACCGGCGAGGCCAACGCCGCCACTCTCGCCCGCCACGATGGCAGGATCGCCCGCGCCAGGCCGGGCGAGGCGGTTCATGATGGCCACCGCGTCCTCCTCCTCGACGGTCATGAAGGCCTCCGCAGCCCGCGACAGCACGCGCCAGGCGATCAGGGACGGCTCGTAGCATTCGAGCATCGCCATGACGGTTGGCTCTCCGTGCGCCACCTTCACGGGGCGTCCCGCCTGCGCGGTCGCGTAGATGCAGGCGGCCCGTGCGGGCTCGACCACGACGACGCTGGGGCGTCGATCTCCAAACAGCGCGGCCAGATGCCCGGCCACGGCCGCCGCAACGCCACCCACGCCAGCCTGCACGAAGACGTGCGTCGGGACCTCGGCCACCGCCCCCAGGGCCTCCCGCAGCATGGCCGTGTAGCCCTGCATGACGAGCCCGGGAATCCGCTCGTAACCCGGCCAGGACGTGTCGGAGACAATCGTCCAGCCCTTCTCCGCGGCGACCCGCGCGGCCTCGGCGACGGAATCGTCATAGGTCCCGTCGACCCGGACCATCTCGGCTCCGAAGCGGGCGATGGCGCCCACGCGCTCCTGGCTGACGCCCCCATGCACGAAGATCGCGGCCCGCGCCCCGACCAGCCTCGCGCCCTGTGCGACAGAGCGGCCGTGGTTGCCGTCCGTGGCGCAGGCGAACGTCATGCCTGCGGCGATGGACCGGATTTCGGGCGAGCCAAGCTCTGCGTAGTCCACCGGCCGCCCCAGGCGCCGCCCGGCTTCCTCGAGCACAAGCCGGACGACCGCATAGGCTCCGCCCAGGGCCTTGAAGCTTCCCAGGCCTAGGCGGAAGCCCTCGTCCTTGACGCAGATCGCACCGACGTCCAGCGCGGCGGCGAGGCCTGGAAGACGGTGCAGGGGCGTGGGCGCGTGGTCGTCGCGGTGGGCCAGGAACCGTCCGGCCTCGGCCGCGCCCGCGAGGCCGAGCATGTCGGCGTCCGCCGGGTCGAGCGGCTTTCGGTAGTCAGGATGCGCATTCGCCAGGAGCATGCGAGGGCCTCTTCGTTCGACGCCGCGAGACGATATTGCAGCGCTCACGAGAAAGGCGCTCTTATCGGCGCTTCCGGATGCAAGTTTCTTTCGTGCGAGACCGCCGTGGCGAGACGTCCACCCACGATCACCCTCGACTCCTTCGACCTCGGCATCCTGGCGATCCTGCAGCGGGACACGACCACGCCGCAACGGGTGATCGGGGAGGCCGTGCACCTCTCGGCGCCAGCGGTGCAGCGCCGGATCCGGCGCATGGAAGAGGCCGGCGTGATCCAGGCGCATGTCGCCGTGATCGATCCTGCGCTCGTCGGCCAGTCGATCACGATATTCGTCGAGGTCGAGGTGATCAGCGAGACCGCAGACCTGCTCGACGCCGCCAAGCGGGACTTCGCGGCGGCCCCCGAGGTGCAGCAGTGCTATTACGTGACCGGCGAGGCCGACTTCGTGCTGGTCGTCGTCGTTCCGAGCATGGCGGCTTACGAAAGCCTGACGCGCCGTCTCTTCTTCAACAACCCCAACGTGAAGCGCTTCCGCACCTTCGTGGCCATGGACCGGGTCAAGGTCGGCCTCGCCGTTCCGCTCGATGAGGCGAGCGGTGGGAGCACTGTCGGCTGATCAAGGCCCCGGCCCACGCGCGAGCGGGCGATCAGGGGCGCCCCGCGCACGCGGCCGACATCAAGCGAAATTTCAGGGCTGAGTCGATGGTGCCGCAAGAGGGATTCGAACCCCCGACCCCCTCATTACGAATGAGGTGCTCTACCAGCTGAGCTATTGCGGCGACGCGCGAGCGTCTTAGACGGATCGGGGCGGCTTGGCAAGGCCGCCCCGTGCGATTGGCGCATAAAGACGGGACCTGGCGGAATGCCTCGGGTCAGGCCTACTCCGTGGCTTCGAGCTGGCCCAGGAAGGGCGCCTGGCGGCTCATTGCAGGAACAGGACGCCGCTTCGCTGGGGCCGGTCCTCGAGATCCGGGCCCGGGTCGTCAGGGGCGGAGGCGAGCGGGAAGACCACTTCGGCCGGCGCCGGCTTGCGGAGGCGCGCCTCGCCGGTGGCCCGCATCGGCGATACGGCGGCGGCGGGCGACGGCGCATGGGGCTGGGGAGCCGGGGCGGGCGTCACGGTCGGAGCGGGGGCGGACGCCGGCCCCTTGGGCTCCGGACCCGGCGCCTCGGCGGGGACCGCCAGAGGGGCGGGGGCGGCGACTGGAACCGCGGAGGCCTCCGCTATGGCGGGTTCAGGCTTCGGAGCCGTGGGGGCGGCCTGCGCAGGAGCGGCTTGCTCGTCGCCTTTCGGCCCAGGCACCGGGGCGGCGGATGATTCGGTCCCCTTCCCCTCGGAGCCGGCCGGCGCTGGTTCCGGAGCGGGGGCGACCGGCGCGGCCGGGGCGGAGGGCTCCTGCACAAGCTGCTCCCTGGGGGCTTCGAGGACGGGCGCAGGCGCCTCGTCCACGTCCGCCATCACGTCTTCCGAGGACGGCAGGGCGGTCGTCGCGGACCGCGCGGGCGGCTCGGCGGGCGCCTCGATCTGCTCGACGGGCGTTCCCCACGTAAAGGCGTCCAGGCGTCCCGTCACCGGCGACACCGGCGCCCAGCGGTCCGCGATGACGCCGTCGGCGATCCAGGCGGGGTCGCGCGGGGCGCGCGAGGCGCGGGCGAGCCACTCGCGCACGCCGCCCGCGGACCCGTCCGCCTCCTCGAGGTCGGCCATGAGCAGGCACACGCGCGTGCCCGGGCGGCCCTCGAGCAGGGGCGCGAGCGCCTTGCGCGCGCGCGCGTAGTCGTGCGCGCCCAGGGCCGCGCCCGCGACCGCGAGCCTGCCCTCGGGATCGTGCGGGCGCAGCGCGTGCAGGCGCTCGGCGCGGGCCAGGCGGTCGCGCGCGGAATCGCCCGGGCGCACGTCCAGGTATGCGGCCGCCAGGTCCGGGTGCCCGCCCGCGTGCGTCCACGCGTGCTCGACCGCCTTGGACGCGCGCCGGAGCTCGCCCTTGCGCGCGTGCAG
>NZ_PVZS01000010.1 GCF_003004785.1 Alsobacter soli | reverse complement strand
TTCAAATCCTGCCCCCGCAACCAAATCTAGCACGCTCTCCTGCCGACGGCCGGGGAGCGTTTTCCATTAGGGGGCCAGGCGCCGCCGGCGCGCATACGGTCGCAGCCCACAGTTGGGACCCCCCTTGGAGGCCTGCGGTTTTCTCATCAGACCGCGCGGATTCCGCAGCCCAAGACGTCCTGTCTTCTCGCTCATAACTAGGGGAGACTGTCGCGATTCTCGGGCGAGTTAGAGTTCGGACGGGACAGAACCATCTGGCCGTGCGAAAACTTGCCGAAGCAGGATGAGCAACGGCATGACCCGCAGCACGGCGCCTCGCGCCGGAAACAAACTGCCTTGGCGATGCGGGACAGCGTACCGCGCTGGAGCCATTCCGAGCACGAGGAGCGTGCAAGAACGCGAAGCATGGGGGCATGCAAGCCCGAGCGATGCGAGGAGACGGCTCGATGACGATTGAAGCCGGCGCGTCGGGCACGCCTGCATTTCTCGCCGGAGGCGGGCGGATGGGCGCCCTCATGCGGGCCCATGACTGGTCGGGCTCCCCCCTCGGGCCGCCCAAGGCCTGGCCGCAATCGTTGCGCTCCGTTGTCGGGCTGCTCCTCGGCTCCAAGTTTCCGATGTTCGTCGCCTGGGGGCCGGAACTGGGGTTCCTCTACAACGACCCCTACGCCGAGATCCTTGGCGCCAAGCACCCCGCGGCGCTGGGCCGGCGCTTCTACGACATCTGGTCCGAGATCTGGCCTGACATCTCGCCGCTGATCGACGCCGCCATCGCCGGCGAGGGGAGCTACCGCGAGAACCTCCCCCTGCTGATGAACCGGAAGGGCTTCGACGAGCAGACCTGGTTCACCTTCTCCTATTCCCCGGTCCGCGACGAAAGCGGCCGGGTCGCCGGCATGTTCTGCGCCTGCACCGAGACCACGGGGCAGGTGCTGGGGGACAGGCGGCGCGCGTTTCTGCTGGAGCTCGAGGAAAGGCTGCGCGACGGGACGCAGCCGCGCGCCGCCATGGACGCCGCCGTCGAAGCGCTCGGCCGCCATCTCGGCGCCTCGCGCGTGGGCTACAGCGAGGTCCAGGCCGACGGCGAAACCATCGTCTGCGCCACCTGCTATGCGGAGGGCGTCGAGCCGCTTCTCGGCGCCTTCCGCCTCGACGCATTTGGACCCGCGAGCATCGCGCGGCAGTTCGGCGGCTCCACGGAAGCCGTTGCTGACGTGCAGGCGGACCCGGCCCAGGTCCAGGCGACATGGGCGGCGATCGAGACGCGCGCCTTCGTGTCTGTCCCTCTGGTGCGCGAGGGGCGCCTTCAGGCCTCGCTCTATGTCAATCGACGCGAACCGCACGTCTGGACGGCGGATGAGGTTTCGCTCATCGAGGAAGTCGCCGCTCGCACCTGGGCGGCCGTCGAGCGCGCGCGGGCGGAGGCGAGGCTGCGCGAAAGCGAGGCGCGGTTCCGGCTCATGGCGGACGCGGTGCCGCAGATCGTGTGGATCACGGACGCGGAGGGGCGGGCCGAGTTCTTCAACAAGCAATGGTCGGACTACACGGGCGCGTCCTTCGTCCCGGGAACTGCCGGCGAGCTGGTCGCCAGCCACGTGCACCCGGACGATGGGGCCGCGACGCTGGCCGCATTCGACCAGGCCCGGCGGACGGAGACGACCTTCCTGGTCGAGCACCGGATGCGTTCGAGGGCGGGCGACTACCGCTGGTTCCTCGTCCGCGCCGAACCCCACCGAGATCCGGCGACCGGCGGCGTCGCGCGCTGGTTCGGCGCCTCGGTCGATATCCACGACCGCAAGCTCGCGGAACAGGCTTTGCTGGCGCTCAACGCAGACCTCGAACGCGAGGTCGTTGAGCGCACGCGCGAGCGCGGGCTCATCTGGCGGCACAGCCTCGATCTCCTGTCGGTTATCGACATGGGCTCCGCGACGTTCGATGCGGTCAATCCTGCCTGGACCGGGGCGCTCGGCTGGGCGACGGAGGAGATCCAGGGCAGACGCTATACGGATTTCGTCCATCCGGACGATATTGGCGCGAGCGCCGCGGCCTTCGAGCGGCTGGAAAGGGGCGACCCTGTCCTGCATTTCGAGAACCGGTATCGCACGGTGGACGGGGGCTGGCGGTGGCTGTCGTGGGTGGCCGTGCCCGAAAGCGGCAAGCTCTACTCCGTGACTCGCGACGTCACCGTGGAAAGGGAGCGCCAGGCCGAACTCGAGGCTGCGGAAGCAGCGCGTCGCGAGGCGGACGCGCTCTACCGCGCCTATTTCGAAAATACGCCGGAGGCGCTGTTCGTCATCGGCGTTGGGGCGGACGGAAGCTTCGTGGTGGAAGAACTCAACCCCGCGCACGAAGCGGGCCTGGGCCTCAGGCTTGATAAGGTGCGCGGCAGGCGTGTTGAAGACATCCTGCCCCCCGACGTCGCCCGGAGAGTGCTGGCCACCTACCGCCGCGTCGTCGAGACAGGGGAAATCCACCAGTACCGCGAGGTATTCGACCTTTCCGGCGACCCGCAGCACTGGGACACCTCGATCGTTCCAATGCGCGATCCCGAGGGCAGGATCGTGCGGCTGGTCGGTTCGGGCCGCAACGTGACGCGTCAGGTCATCGCCGAAGAGGCCTTGCGCCAGAGCCAGAAGATGGAGGCGATGGGCCAGCTCACGGGTGGCGTCGCCCACGACTTCAACAACCTGCTCACGCCGATTGTCGGCGCCCTCGACATGCTGCAGCGCAAGGGCTTGGGAGGCGAGCGGGAGCAGCGCCTGATCGCGGGCGCGGCCCAGTCGGCCGACCGCGCGAAGACTCTCGTCCAGAGATTGCTCGCCTTCGCCCGTCGGCAGCCGCTCCAGGCTGTCCCCGTCGATGTGGCCAAGCTGGTGAAAGGAATGGGCGACCTCGTCGCAAGCATGACCGGGCCCCAGATCAGGGTGGTCGTGGAAGCGCCCGAGGACTTGCCGGCCGCCCTGGCCGACCCCAACCAGATCGAGATGGCGCTCCTGAACCTGAGCGTGAACGCACGGGACGCCATGCCCGAGGGTGGAACGCTCCGAATCTCGGCGACGGCTGAGCGTGTGGGACCCGGCCATCGCTCGAAGCTTCGCACCGGCGCCTATATCTGCCTGTCCGTGGCGGATACCGGCTCGGGCATGGACGAGGCGACGCTGGCCCGCGCGGTCGAGCCGTTCTTCTCAACCAAAGGAATCGGCAAGGGTACTGGCCTCGGGCTCTCCATGGTTCATGGGCTTGCTTCTCAGCTTGGCGGCGCCCTCACGATCCAGAGCCGTCCCGCGTTCGGGACCAATGTCGAGCTCTGGCTTCCCCAAAGCGCGGCGCACCCGGACGCGGAAGAGCGCCTGCCCGAAACGACCCCGGCCCCCGACAGGGTCGGGACGGCGCTGCTCGTCGACGACGAAGACCTCGTGCGCATGAGCACGACCGAGATGCTGATGGACCTGGGCTACGCGGTGATCGAGGCGGCCTCTGCGGAAGAGGCCCTGCGACTCCTCGAGCGCGGCGAACAATTCGACCTCCTCGTCACCGATCACCTCATGCCGGGCATGAACGGCACTGATCTCGCCCGCGTCGTCCAGTCGGCGCGACCGAACGTGTCGGTGCTCCTCGTGTCCGGCTACGCCGAGCGCGAAGGCATCGATCCCGACCTGCCGAGGCTCACGAAGCCGTTCCGGAAGGACGAGCTCGCAGCAGGCCTGGCGCAATTGGCGCCGCCGAACTGAGCCTGACGACTCTGCCGGACGACGAGACGCACATCCGGACCGCTCACTGACGGGTTCGCGTGTCTTCGCTAACCCTGGCGATTGAGACGCCCGTAAGCGCGCCGCGCGGTCGAGAAAGTGGGCGCATATTCCCCGACGCCTGCAGACCCGTTTCAGAGAGGCCGCGCGGGAGAGCACGAGAGCCAGAGAGCCGCCGGACGACGGGCGCGCATTTGCCGGCCGAATTCTGCCTCATGGGGCGCTTGCCGAGACAACCCACCCTCCACTGTCATGCTGGTGGAGGGAGAATCGCCCAACGCAGCCGGGAGAACTGGGCTTCCGAGCTGCTCTGGCTTGCCGGACTGCTTCACAAGCGGGAGAATTTTGCTAAGTGACGTGGGTTGCGACAATGCGTGTCTCCTTCAGCCGCCTCGTCGCCTTCGAAGCCCAATTGGGCCAACTTAATAAGCGGGGCGCTCGAGCGCCTTCGGGAGGAAAGACGATGAAGTCCCTTGCAGGCGCCCTGGTGATCTCGGCTGCGCTGGCGGTCCCGGCCTATGCGCAGACGATCAAGCTGATCGACGTGGCCGAGCTTTCTGGCTCCGGCGCCACCGTCGGCACCAACTTCAAGAACGGGGCCGACCTCGCGGTCGCCGAGATCAACGCCAAGGGCGGCATCCTCGGCCACAAGATCGAAATCACCCACATGGACACCCAGAGCAACCCTGGCGTCGCGCGGGCTCTGGTCCAGAAGGCTCTCGACGAGAATCCCTACGCCCTGCTCGGGCCGGGCTACTCCGGCTCCGTGAAGGTCACGGCGCCTTTGGTGGCGCAGGCGGGCATCGCGCAGGTCATGGGCGGCGAAGCCGCCGAGCTGACACAGATGGGAATCCCCACGCTGTTCCGGACCAGCTTCGGCCAGCAGTCGTCCATGCCAAAGATCGCCAAGTACATGGCCGAGGACCTCAAGGCGAAGAACGTCGCCCTGCTCTGGGTCAACAATGATTTCGGCAAGGGCGGCCGGGACATGGTCTCCAAGGAGCTCCAGGCCCGGGGCGTGAAGATCGTGGCCGACCTGTCCACGGAAGCCGGCCAGGCCGATTTCGCGGCCGATGTGGTCAAGGTGAAGAACGCCAATCCGGACGCCGTCTTCGTCTACCTTAACGAGGAAGAGAGCGCCCGCGCCCTCAAGGAGCTCCGCCGCCAGAACGTCAATGTGCCGCTCGTGGGCGAGACCACGCTGCTGGGCCAGAAGGTGATCGAACTCGCCGGCGAAGCGGCCAACGGCGCCCGCGGCCATGTCGGCTTGACCGTCGACGCGCCGATCCCCGCGCTCCAGGAATACGGCAAGAAGTTCCAGGCCAAGTACAACTACATTCCGGACCACAACGGCATCAAAGGCTATCTCGGCGTCTATATGATCAAGGCCGCCACGGAGAAGATGGGCAAGCTTGACCCGAAGGGCCTGCCGGATGCGCTGCACGGGCTTACCATCAAGACGTCGGCCGAGCCCGGCATCCTTCTGGACCTCACCATCGACAAGAACGGCGACCTGGACCGCGAGAGCTTCATGGGCGAGGTCGTGAACGGCAAGCAGGTCATCAAGACGGTTCTGCCGAAGCTGAACCCTTGACGCCTGGCGGACCCGGCTCGTCCGGGTCCGCTCGTTCACCCGGCCCCTGAGCCGAGACGTCGCCAAGCGCCGCAGCGGATCCGCCCAAGGGACACGAGCATGTCCAACATCGTCAATCTCCTGCTGGCGGGCCTCGCCACCGGCGCGATCTACGCGCTGGTGGCCATCGGCTTCACCCTGCTCTGGCAGACGTCGCAAACCATCAACTTCGCCCAGGGCGAGTTCGTGATGCTGCCAGCTTTCTTCGTGCTGGCCGCCTTGAACCTGAAGGCCCCCTTGTGGCTCGCCCTGCTCATCGGGCTCGGCGCCTCGCTGCTGGTGCTTGGAGCCATGTTCAAGCTGATCATCGTGGATCCGATGCTCAGGCATGGCGTGCTGCCGCTCGCGATCTGCACGATGGCGCTGTCGATCTTCCTCAAGGAAGGCGTGAAGGAAAGCTACAGCGCCGAGGCGTCGCCTTTCCCCTCGCTCTTCCCATCCGGCAATGTGTCGGTGCTGGGCGCGCAGATCTCCATCCAGAGCATCTCCATCTTCGTGTTCGCCCTGGCGGCGGTCTACCTTCTCCAGGCCTTCCTGATGCGGACGTCCACGGGCCGGCAAATGCAGGCGACCGCGCAGAACCCGTCCGTCGCCAAGCTGCTCGGCATCCCGGTCGAGCGGATGATCCTGTACACGTTTCTGATCAACGCCGCTCTCGTGGCGCTCGCCTCGTTCCTGGTCAGCCCGGTCTATCTCGCCAAGTTCTCGGCCGGCGAGACCCTCGGGCTCTCGGCCTTCATCGCCGCCATCGTGGGTGGCTTCAACCAGATCCGTGGCGCGATCGCAGGCGGGTTGCTGCTGGGCGTCGTGGACAATTTCGCGGCCGCTTACGTTTCCACGCAATATCGCGGAGCGGTGCCGCTCTTCCTGCTGATCGCAGTCATCCTGTTCAGGCCGCAGGGCCTGTTTGGCCGCGCCGAGGAGCGCACCGTGTGATGGGCGCAAAACCCGCTCTCCTGCGCGCAGGCCTGCTGCTTCTCGGGCTCGGCCTGCTGATCGCCGTGCCGATCGGGCTGAACAGATATGGCGTCTACATCATGAGCCTGTGGGCGGTGATGGCGATCGCCGCCATGGGGCTGAACCTCACACTGGGCTACGCCGGACAGGTCTCGCTCGCCCAGGGCGCTTTCGTCGGGATCGGCGCCTACGCCGTGGCGATCCTGATGACCCACGGCATGCCCTTCATCGTCCCCCTGCTCGTAGCCGTCGCGCTCAGCTTTGCGATTGGCTGGGCGCTGGGCTATCCGGCGCTGCGCGTCCAGCACCATTACCTCGCCTTCGTGACGCTGGCCTTCTCGACCCTGGTCTACCTCATTTTCCGCAATGAGGAGTGGCTGACCAAGGGCATCTACGGGATCATGGGCTTCCAGCGGCCGACCGTGTTCGGCCTGTCCACCCGCACCCCGCTCGCCTTCTATTATTTCTGCCTCGCCATGCTGGCCTTGGCCACGGCCGTCATGGCCTGGATCGTGCGCTCCCCCTGGGGACGCGCCTTCGTGGCCCTGCGCGAGAACCCGATCCGGGCGCTTTCGCTGGGAGTCGACACGCGCCGGTACACCCTGATGGCCTTCGCCATAGGGTCCGCCATGGGCGGATTCGCGGGCGCGCTCTATGCGCCGCTGGTGGAATTCGTCGATCCCACGCCGTTCACGCTCGCGCTGTCGCTGAACATTCTCATGATGGTGATCGTGGGCGGTTCGGGGTTCTTCTTTGGTCCGTTCCTGGGCGCCGCCATCGCGGTGCTGCTGCCCGAGTGGCTACGCTTCGCCCAAGGCTGGTACCTGGTGATCTACGCCGCGTTCGTCATGGCTCTTCTCGTCTATACGCCGACCGGCCTGCTGGGCGTCGCCGACCGGATCATGGCCAACCGGCGCACGCGCAGGGCCAGCGCAGCCCGCGCGGCGGCGGCAGCCGCCTTGGACGCACCCGGACTCAACCCGGAGAAGCCCTGATGGCCAAGACCATTCTGGAGGTCCGGGACGTCAAGAAGACGTTCGGGGGCATCACGGCCGTGAACGGCGTGAGCTTCGACGTGCGCGAAGGCGAGATCCTCGGGATCATCGGTCCGAACGGGTGCGGGAAGTCGACCCTGTTCAACTGCATCCTCGGCCAACTCCAGCCCACCGACGGCAGGGTCGTGCTGGACGGCGAGGACGTCACCGGCCTGCGCCCGTCCGAGATGAACCGGCGGGGCGTGAGCCGGACGTTCCAGTTGCTGCAGGTGTTCCCGCAACTGTCCGTGCGCGAGAACCTCATCCTGGCTGGCCAGGAGCACAGGGGCACGATGCTGTCCCGCCTCTTCGGCCTGCGCGACGTCGGGCTTGCTCCCGACGCGGACAGGATGATCGCCTTTTTCCGCCTGCAGCATCTGGCTGACGAGAAGGCCGGCGGCCTGAGCTACGGCCAGCAAAAGCTGCTGGACGCCGCCATGGCCTTCATGGCCGGGCCCCGGATGGTGCTGCTCGACGAGCCGGCTGGCGGCGTGAACCTCACCATGCTGGGACACCTTGAGGAGCGGCTGCGCGCCATCAACGCCGAGCAGGGCGCCACCTTCGTGGTGATCGAACACAACATGGACTTCGTCATGCGCCTGTGCACGCGCGTGGTGGTCCTGGCCGAGGGGCGGAAGATCGCGGAAGGCACGCCGACCGAGGTCCGCGCCAACCCCGCCGTCATCGAAGCCTATCTGGGGCATTGAGGAGCGAGCCATGAACGAGCCCATGCTCCGCGTGAAGGACGTCATCGCCGGCTATGGGGAGATGACGATCCTGAACGGGACGACGTTCGACGTACGCCCAGGCACCATCACGACCGTGATCGGCCCCAACGGGGCGGGCAAGTCCACCGTGTTCAAGACGATCTTCGGAATGCTCAAGGCCCGGAGTGGATCGATCCGGTTCAAGGATGGGGACATCACCAACGCCACGCCGAAACGCCTCCTGTCCCTCGGCCTGTGCTACGTGCCGCAGGGGCGCAACATCTTCCCGGAGCTGAGCGTGCGTCACAACCTCGAGCTCGGCGGCGTCGCGGCCGGCAAGGAGGTGGACGTCCCAGGGCGCGTCGAGGCCCTGATGGATCGCTTCCCCATGCTCCGCAAGAAGGCGGATCGCCAGGCCTCGACCCTCTCGGGCGGCGAGCAGAAGCTGCTGGAGATCGCCCGTTCGCTGTTGCTCGACCCTCAGCTGATGCTGATAGACGAGCCGTCCATCGGCTTGTCCCCCATGATGGTCCAGGAGGTCTTCGACATCCTGAAGGACCTGCGGTCAAAGGGGGTGTCGGTGCTGATGATCGAGCAGAACGCCCGATCCGCCCTGGAAATTTCCGATGACGGTCTGGTGCTCGAGCTGGGGCGGACCCGAATGCAGGACGCCGCTTCCAAGCTCCTCGCCGACCCGCGGGTCGGCCAATTGTTCCTCGGCGGCGTCGTGGGGGACACCGCGGCGTAAAGCCGCATTGCACGAGGCTCTATCTCGGAAATTCAGAGCAGGCCCTCCTTACGGGCGATCTTCCCCCACATCATTGCACGAATATAGACTTACCATCTACGGACTAACCTCGTAGAACTCCGCGGAGAGCGGGAGGTCCTGTCGTGCAGGGATCGCGGGTGCTGATCGTCGAAGACGAGATGCTTGTCGCCATGATGCTGGAAGACATGGTCGCAGACATGGGCCTCGTCGTCGCCGGGGTGGCCAATCGCCTGGCCGAGGGGCTTTCCTATGCGCGCAGCCTCGACCTGGACGCAGCCGTGCTCGACGTGAACCTCGACGGCGAGCTCTCTTTCCCCATCGCGCGGGTCCTCAAGGAGCGCAGCGTGCCCTTCTTCTTCGCCACAGGCTATGGCGCGAAGGGACTGGACGAGGAATTCCACTCCACGCTGGTGGTCGAAAAGCCGTTCAACGCGTCCGACCTGTCGCGCGCCTTCTCCGCCATTCTCCAGTAAACGGCGCGACCTGAACCCAAGCGGCTGTGCCTCCGTTGTCTGCCGGAACAGAACGGAGAATCCCCATGCCGACCGACCTTCCCCAGGAACGCGCCATCCGAAAGCCGGGCTCGCTCGAGCTTGACCCCTCAGGCGGCGAGGGCGTCGCCATCGACGAGACCCGCAAGCTCATCGCCTCCAACAAGGTCGAAGGGACGACCGTCTACGACGGCGCCGGCGACGAGATCGGCACGGTGCACAACTTCATGGTCGACAAGGTGTCGGGCCAGGTCGCCTATGTGGTGTTGTCCTTCGGCGGCTTCCTGGGCGTGGGCGAGAGCTATCACCCCCTGCCCTGGCGGGCGCTGCGCTACGACCGCCAACTCGGCGGCTACGTGGTCGACGTGGACAGGACGCGGCTCGAAAGCGCGCCGCGCTACGGCGCCGATGAGGACCCGTTCGTCGACGACGAGTACGGGGCCAAGGTCGACGCTTATTACCGGACCGCGCCGACCTCCTAAGGCAGGGAAGGCTCCGCCCCGGGCAAGCCCGGACTTGCGATCCCGGGCGCGAGCCTCTATCGGCATAGCGGACGGCGTGAGGCCGTCGCCGGCCCTGCTCATGAAGGATTGCGACGCATGAAAGCCCGCGTGACCGTCACCCTGAAGACCGGCGTCCTGGACCCCCAGGGCAAGGCCATCGAGGGCGCGCTGAAGTCGCTCGGCATCGACGGCGTGGACAGCGTCCGGCAGGGCAAGGTGTTCGACATCGAACTCGCGGGCGCGGACAAGGCCGCGGCCGAGGCGACTCTGCAGGCTGCCTGCGAGAAGCTGCTGGCCAACACGGTCATCGAGAATTACCGCGTCGAGATCACGGGGTGAACCGATGAAGTCCGCCGTCGTCGTCTTCCCCGGCTCCAACCGCGACGGGGACATCATTCGCGCCATCCGCGCCGGCACGGGCCATGAACCCGTCAAGGTGTGGCACGCCGATACCGAACTGCCGGCCGGGACCGACCTGGTTGTCCTCCCGGGTGGCTTCAGCTACGGCGACTACCTGCGCTGCGGCGCCATCGCCGGCCGCGCCAACATCATGGACGCGGTGCGGGCCCATGCGGCGCGCGGCGGACTGGTGCTGGGCGTCTGCAACGGCTTCCAGATCCTGGTCGAGTCCGGCCTGCTGCCCGGCGTGCTGATGCGCAATTCGCAGCTCAAGTTCGTCTGCAAGATGCAGCACCTGCGGGTGGAGCGGGCCGACACGCCCTTCACCAACCGCTATACGACCGGTCAGGTGATCGAGGTCGCCATCGCGCACGGCGAAGGCAACTACATCGCCGACGAGGAGACGGTTCACCAGCTCGAGGCCGAGGGCCGCGTCGCCTTCCGGTATTGCGACGCCGACGGCCAGATCGGCAGCCGCACCAACCCGAACGGCTCCTTCAACGACATCGCCGGCATCTATTCGTCGGGCTTCAACGTGCTCGGCATGATGCCGCATCCCGAGAACCTGATCGACCCGCTGGTGGGCGGGACGGACGGGCTGGCGCTGTTTCAGAGCCTGGTCTCGGGCAAGCCTCTGGCCGCCTGAGGCCGTCAGGGCTTGCGATAGCGGAAGACGAGGCCGTCCCACAGCCGGAACGGCCTGGACGGCGGGACCTCCTGCTGAAGGCCGGCCTCCGTCGCCCAACGCGCGAGATCCGCGGCGTCCAGGGCGTCGTCGCCTCGATAGCTGACATTGGCGATCACAAGTCGGCCGCCCATCCGCAGAACCCGGGCGGCCTCTGCGACGTGCCGTGCCGCCGTGTTCCCGCCCGCCTGCACCAGATACGGAAACACGTCCACGGCCAGGACGAGATCGAAGCGCCCGTCGACGAGACCCGCGAGATCGTGCCCCGATGTTTGCAGGAACGTGACGCGGTCCAGGTCGGCGCATCTCCTGCGCGCCTCCTCCACCATGCCGGCCGAAACATCCGCTCCCGTCACCTCGGCGCCGCCTTCTGCGAGCACCCGGCTGAGACGGCCGATCCCACAGCCGAGGTCGAGCACGGACGAGCCTGGCCCGGCGCACGCCCAGTCCTGCAACGCATCCACGATCTCCCGGCTGGCTCTGTCCAGCAGTCCAGGGTCGCCAAGGGCGTAGAGCGCGACGCCGGCTTCCGGCTTCTCCCGCGCGAGCGCGTCGAAGATCCCCGACCACTGTCGGATCGAATCCTCAGGCGACGCCGGAGCTGCGTCATGCTGAGCCTTTGCGAGCACCCCGCGCACAGTGGCCCAGGCGTCCGGGCGACCAGCCCAGCATTCCGCGACTTCTCTCAACGTGGAGGAGGCGTCGTCCACGCAGGCGCGGTTCAGGGCCGCTCGGGCCTCCGCTTCGCTGGAAGCCGCCATGAGCAGGTGCATGAGGCCGAGATGAGGCGGGCAGCCCGGCGCCGCCGCGCGCTCGAGGGCGGCTTGGAGCGGCGACCGCTCAGCCATGGCCGGAGGGCGCAAGCAGCCGCCAGCCGTTGTGCCGATCCTGCGCGCCCCACTCGTACTTGTAGGCTTCGGCCCCGCGCAGGAAGGAAAACTCCACCGAGCCCCGGCGCGCGGCGTCGCCGATCGCCTGCCCGAGCAGGATGGCCCCGGGGCTTTCCCGAGCGAATTCGGGATCGAACCCGCCGATATACGCATAGGACCGGGAGGCGTCCTTGAGCCCGTAATAGCAGCCCGCCACGACGCCCCCGATCCTCAGCACGAGCGCCTCGGCCAGACCGGCGCCAAGCAGGCCGGAGGCCGCCGCCCGATGGAACTGCTGCACCCGATCATCATCCAGCACGCCTGCTTCTCCCCGGTCTCGCCACCGCGCGCCGTGAAGCCGCGAGAGCAGGCACAGGAAAGTATGGCTCTGCTCGGGCCCGCATCGCTCGACATGCACTTCGCCCCGCCGCTCCGCCCGGTGACGAGCCATGCGCACCTTGCGTCGTCGCGCGGCCGGTATGCAGACCGGCAATCCTCCGCCGTCCTCTGGGCCGGGCGACAGCGCCAGCACCGGACAGGGCTCGCCTTCTCCGCGCTGCTCGAACCAGCCCGCCGGAAGGGGCAGGCGCCAGCCTGATGTCCCTGGCGCGAGGTCGACGAACTGCAGCGGCAGGCCGAGGCGAGCCACAGCTTCGGCCATCGCCCCGGCCGCAGCCTGAGCGCAGGACGGGTCCAGCAGCACGTCCACATGATCGCTGAGCGAGATCCCGACCGGCAGCAGCCTGCGGCCGTGGGGGCCGTCTTCCACATAGAGCGGCCCGAGCCCGACTAGCGCGGGGCCATTCCAGACTGCGAACGCAGCAAGGGCTCCGGGATGGAACACGTCCCACCAGGGCAGCAGCCATTCAGGCGCCTGGAAGGGCGTGGCTCCAGCCCTGGCCCACAAGTCCCGCCATGCCGGAGCCAGGCCCGCTAGGGCGGCCTTGTCCCGGATTGTTTCGACCTGCAGTTCGCTCATGCCGCGCCCTCGTGCAGCACCCCGGCCGCAAGCCGGTCGTAAAGGGCGAGGTATTGGGCGGTCATGCGCTCCAGCGAGAAGCGCTCCCGGGCTTCGGCCCGGCAACGCTCGGGATCGATCCGACCGAGCTGCCGGAGGGCCGCAGCCATGCCCTGGACATCGTCCACGAGCACGCCGGTCACGCCGTCCCGGACCGTCTCGGGCAGGGCGCCGCGCCGGAACGCGACCACGGGCGTTCCGCACGCGATGGCTTCCCGGGCGACCAGCGAACTGGTCTCGTCCGCCAACGCGGGCGCGAGCAGCGCGCGGGCGGCCGTCAGAAGTCGTCGCTTCCGCGCGAACCCGACCGGGCCGATGAAGCGGCGGCGGCGGTCGAGCCGCGGCGCGACCTCCTCGCGGAAATAGGCTTCGTGCTCGGGGTATGGATAAAGCTCGCCGGCGATGAGCAGGTCGCAATCCGCGGCTTTCGCAGCTTCTATGCCGAGGTGGACCCCCTTTTCCGGGCAGATGCGGGCGATCATCAGGGCGAACGCCCGCTTGGAGTGGCGAGCGGCCTGCAGTCTTTCGACCGGAACGCCGTTGTCGATGGGTTCCAGCAGGTTCGAGGCGGCGGGGCACGTCGCCGCCTGCGTGGCCGACACCGGGTTGAGCCAGAGAGAGGGCCGGCCCGGGCCGAAGACGGCTGGCGGATACCAGTTCGCCGGGAGGTGAAGGGTCGCGAGCATCGGGACGTCGTCGCAGTCCGGCAGGTATTCGAAGAAGTCCACGCCGTGGAAATGCACGGCGTCCACCCGGTTCCGGCGCAGCACGGCCATGATGGCTTCGCGGACGAGCCGCCGCGCCGCGGCGCGGCTCTCCACGGTCAGCGCTCCGTCAAGTCGAGGCGCGGGAACAAGCTCCCCAGCCACGTGCGATCCGGCCTGCGCGATCACGATCGAGCGTCGGCCGGAGGCCACGACGGCCTGCTCCACCGCAGAAAGGATCTGCTCCGCCCCGCCGGATGCATCCGGCCCCACTGGTGCGAAAGGATAGGCTACGCTGAGAACAGTGCGAGCCATGCCTCAGCCTCTTCCACCCCTGTCAAACTGGGCAGGCTGCGCAAGAGGCCTCGAGAAAGCTCCAGGAAAAGGGTGGCCGCCGTCGCGAGGAACGAAGCGACGGGCCAATCCAGCGGCGCAGCCCGATCCACTCTCCCGGATGGTTTCGCCCGTTGTGCGCATCGACGTCGGGACGCGTCTGCTCATCCCGGCGAACTCGTCGCGTCGGGGGTGGGCGGCTTGTCCAATCCAAGCTCTTTCAGGGCTTCCCGCGCCTTGGCTCGCCATTGGTCGCCGGTCAGGCCCCAGTCGAAGCGCTCGTACCAGAGACGACCATGGTTCGCCGGTTCGGTGAAGTCGTAGTGGGGAGCCTTGCGGAAGCGCTCCGCCTTCACGGGGAACTGCGCCAGCGTGTCCCGCTGCGTGGCGTGGGCCGCGATCATGCGCTCCTTGCGGGCGGCCTCTTCGGGATCGAGCACCAGCTGCACGGCGACCGCGCCCGGGATCGGATCGAAGTCCTGCGGATCGAAGGCGTCATCCCGTCCCAGGCGATACAGCGGCGCCTCGATCACCTCGATCGCCCGCCCCTGGGTGGCGAGGGCGGCCACCGCCGCATGGACCGCGAAGGCCACGCCGTCGTGGTCTGGATGGCCCCCCTCGTAGACGTGGGTCAGCACCACTTCGGCGTCGCCGAGAGCCGCCACGAGGCGGCGCGAGACATTCGCCAGGGCATGGGCCACGCCCTGGTCCGGGATGTTGAGGAACTCGACCCGAAGGTCGCCCGCGCCTCCGGCCGCCAGCGCCGCCGCCAGTTCCTCGCGGCGGGCCGCCGCATAAGAGGTGGCGTCCTCGAAGCCGTGCGCCTGCGCGTCGCGGAGGTCCCGCGGCGCGCCGTCGGTCACCACGACCAGGCGCAGCCCCTTGAGGCGATGGAGTTGGGCGCCAGCTGCGATCGTCTCATCGTCCGGATGAGCGAACACCGCCACGACGCGGGACGCGTCCACCTCCGGTCGCGCCGCTTCGGCGAGCCGGGCCAGCGTATGCAACCCCGGCGAGGAGCCTGTCGGAATGTCGCTCATCCGGCCATGGCCTTGGCGAGGGGCTTCGGGGCGGACGAGGAGCGTGGCGCGTATCGCCGGATCATCGCCGCGCAGAACTCCGCGAACTCCTCCTTGCGCTGGGGCGGGCTGGTGTGGTGCGGCTCGATCCCCTTGTGCTCCGGCGTGAAGCAGAAGGTCACCGTGACGTTGAAGTCCTGCAGCGCCTCCATCTGGCGGTCGAACCAGTCGAGCGCGTTCGGGCGGTAGTAGTCCGCCCAGGACAGGCCGGTGCGTAGGTAGGTCACGCCCAGGCGCTTCATCCAGGCGACCGCGTCCTCGAGCCGGTGGTCCTCGTAATGGAACCACTGGCACAGGCCCATTTCGGGCGCGTAGTCGCCGAAGACCTCGAGGGCCGGCTTCGGCGTGCCGTCCTCGCGGATGAGGCCCATGTAGAAGTGGCGGTAATAGGAGGAGCCTTCAGCCTCGCGGTGGCGCGTCGTCGCCGGCCAGGCGCTGGGCAGGTCGAACAGGCTATACCAGTGGATGCGCGGAGCCTTGCCGATGAGCAGTTCGGCCGTGCGCTTCAGGCCCCAGGCCTGCACCTCCTCGGCGCCGAAGGTCGAGACTCCCACCTCGGACACCCAGACGGGCAGCTCCGTCACCGCGCGGATCTCGTCGATCTTGGAGGGCCACTCGTCGATTTGCCACAGGTTCCAGTCGAGCGGGAAGCCGTGCACGGCGACCACGTCGACGTTGTCGAGCACACCCTTCCCCGCCATGTTGCGGACCCAGCCCGGGTCGATCGGCGACATCCCGCCGAGCACGCGCGGAACGTCGGGGTTCTCCGCCTTGATCGCCTGGCCGGCCGCGACCGCCATCTCGGCGAACAGCGTCCATTCGGGATCGATGTTGGGATCCCAATGGGACTTGTTGTTCGGCTCGTTCCAGATCATCGCGGCTTCGATCACGCCTGCCTCCCTTTACTTCGCGTGGACGCCGTTCGCCCGGGGCGGGCGGGCCGGGTAGACCGGCGCGGCGTCGGGGTTCTTGTCGGCGACCCGGCACAGATAGACTTCCTGCTCAGGGTGCTCGACGATCGTGAAACCGGAGCTGCGGAGCATCGCCTCCACGCAGGCCGCGTTCGGGGCCCACCAGTTGGTGGGATCCTGCGAATAGCGATGCTCGATGAAGTGCATCTTCGGCCAGGTCGGCTGGTCGAAGATCGCGGTCTCGGTGAACGGGTAGTCGGGCTCGACCGGCTCTGCGGTCTCGCTCCCGCGCTGCATGGATTGGAACAGCATGAGATCGCGGCAGACGTGCTCGCGGATGAGGTCCAGCGCCAGCAGCGGGTGGCGCAGGTGGTAGAGAACGCCCATGAAGATCACGACGTCGAACTTTTCGCCGAGGGCGGCGACGTCGTAGACGGAGAGCTGCCGGAACTCGATGTCCTCGAAGCCCAGCACCTCGGCGGCGAAGCGCGCCTGACGCAGGTAGTCCTCGTCGAAATCGACGCCCAGCACGTGGGCGGCGCCGCGGCGCTTCATCTCCATCGAGTAGAAGCCCGCGTTGCAGCCGATGTCCAGCACGGTCTTGCCCGTAAGGTCCTTCGGGATCGCCGCCTCGAAGCTCTTCCACTTGATGTTGGGGTAGTCGCCCAGGAAGTGCTCGGGCGCCGTTTTCACCCCATGCAGGTCGAGATTGTGGAACCACGGGCCGAGCGCGGCCGCGCGGCTGCGGATCTCCTCGGGGCTCATGCGCGGAGCCGCGGAGCGGGAAAGGGAGACGCTCATGGGCGCAGGCTCCTGTCAGAGGATGGGGATTCCGTGGCCTCGAAGGGGCGTCCGTCGGGCCGTCCAAGTTCGACCCGCACGCCGGCGAGCGGCCGGGCGTCGGCCTGGACCGTCTCGCCGAGCAGGCCGATGGCCGTGCGGTAGCCGTTGAGCGTGCCGACGTCGACATAGCGCTCGCCCGCCTTCACCCCGACGGCCGAGCCGCCTTCGGCCAGCCAGGCGTTGACCAGCGTGCCGATATACTCGTCGCGTCCGTTGCGGGCCTGCCAGAGGTCGCGCAGCTCGGCCAGGATCCGGCCCGGCATCTTGAAAGCGCCCCAGATCCATCGGGAGGTCGCCTGCTGGCTCTTCACCTGGATCTCCCGGACCGAACCGTCGCGATCCATCGCGACCGCGTCGAAGAACTCGGGCCGGTCCACCGGGAACAGCAGAAACGAAAGCTTGTCGTCCGGCAGCTCGGCCAGGGCGTCCGCCGGGAACCAGACGGTGTCCGGCAGGCCGACGATCACGGGTTCGTCGGGCGGCACCAGGGGGGTGGCCCGGAAGATGGCGTCGCACAAGCCGCTGGGCCGGGGCTGAACCACATACGCGATCGTGGCGGGGCCATAGCCGCCGCCGTAATACTCCATGATGTCCGACTTGCCGGGCGAGATCACGAAGCAGATCTTGTCGGCGCCGCCGCGCAGCATGCGCTCGACGAGATACTCGCTGACCGCGCAGGGCCGCTCGGTGTCCCCGTCGAGGCGGCTTCCGACCGGCAGCAACTCTTTCGAGAAGGCCAGCGGCTGGATGCGGCTGCCGCGGCCTGCGGCGGGTACGATGCCCCACATGGTCGCCTCCTTTCAGGCCTGGGCGGCCACGGGTTGACGGGGGGTAGATCGGGCGGCCTCGAGCGCATCCAGAAGGTCATGGGCGCGCTGAGCCGATGTGTGTTCCGCGAGCACCCGCTCGCGAGCGCGGCGGCTCACGGCGGCGATGTCTTCCGGCGAGCGGTCGAGGGCGGCGAGCGCGTCCTCGGTGGAGCGCGCGATCAGGATCTCGCGGCCCGGCTCGAAGAAGTCGCCCAGCCCCTCCCACCAGTCGGACAGGATTGCGCCTCCGCAAGCGGCCGCCTCGAACAGGCGTCCGGAAGGGCACCACCCCATCTCCGCCATGGCCCGGCGGGTGACATTCAGGGTGAGCCGTGACGAGGCGTAGAAGGCGGGATGCTCCGCCGGGGGCAGGTGGCGGACGAAGAAGATGTTGTCCGTCCAGGGAAAATCCTGCGGATACTGCGCTCCGGCGAGAAGGAATCGCTGCCCAGGACGCCGCCGTGCGGGTTCGATGAACAGCGCTTCCAGCGCCGCCTGCCGATCCTCCGCGTAGGTGCCCAGGTAGGAGAGGTCGGATTCGAAGCGCGCCAGCGGAGGTTCGGGGTGGTGTACGTCAGGGTCGACGTGCCCGTAGAGCGGCGCGACCCGGCGCGCGCCCAGGCGCGCCTGGAGCCCGTCCAGCGCCTCGCCACCGGTGTAGCTGAGCACGAGGTCGAAGTCTCGCAACCCGCGTGGGCCGATCGCCTTCACGTCGGCCCCGCCCTCGATGAGGCTGAGCGTCACTGGCGTATCGAGGTCGTAGAACACCGCCATTGGGCGTGGTGCGTCGAGAATGATCGCCGTGGCTTCCACTCCATGCGGGCAGAAGCTCGTCACCATGGCCACGTCCGCGTCCGCCAGCTCCCGGCGGGCCCGGCCGGCGACCTCCGGCCACGCCGCGTAGAGCACGAGCTCGCCGTTCGGCAGGCTGGTGAGGTCGCGGTTGTCGGCGTAATAGGGGGTGTCGTGCTCGAAGAAGATGACCCGATGCCCCTCCGCCGCCAGGGCGCGGATCAGCCCTCGCCAGAGCGTGGCGTGGCCGTTGCCCCAGGACGACGAGACTGTCAGGCCGAAGATCACGATCTTCATGCGGGGGCCTCTTCATTGAGCCGATGGAGGCGGCAGCCCCAGTCGCCGATCAGCAGCGTGGTCACCGAGCCGGGCGCGATCTCGATCCGGCTCCAGGCGTCGGGGCCAAGGCCCAGCCCATAAAGCACGAGCGAGCGCAGAGGCTCCGCATGAGCGACGAGGACCACCCCCGCGCCAGGATGTTTCGCGACGAGGTCCAGGGCGCAGCGCACCACCCGGGCCTGCACCTCGATCGCGTTTTCGCCGTCGGGCGCTCGGGCCAGGCTGCGGTTCTGGTTCCAATGGGTCCACGCCGGGTCTGACGCCAGGTCGTCGAAGCTGCGGCCGGCCCATCGGCCCGCGTCGAACTCGTTCAGGCTCTCGTCGGAGGTCACCGGCACTCCAAGCCGGCGAGCGATGGGCTGGGCCGTCTCCTGCGCCCGCTCCATCGGGCTCGCATGGACCGCAGCCACGTTTTCGCGCGCGAGCCGTTCCGCCGCCCACTCCGCCTGCCGCCTGCCTTCATTGGAAAGATGCACCCCCGGCGTCCGGGCGCTCAGCGCCCGGCTCACCTGGTCGTGCGCGCCGTGGCGAACGAGGAAGAGGGTCGTGGTCACCGCCGCGCCCCCGCTCAGGCCTCGCCGGCCACGAACCGGATCGTGCGGTCGCGCGCCTCGTTGTCGGTGAACTGGATCGGCGGCGACTTCATGAAGTAGCTGGACGGCCCGGTCAGCGGGCCTCCTACGCCGCGATCCAGCGCCAGCTTGGCGCAGCGCACGGCGTCGATGACGATGCCGGCCGAGTTGGGGGAGTCCCATACCTCGAGCTTCAGCTCGCAGTTGAGCGGCACGCCTCCGAAAGTCGTGCCCTCCATGCGGATGTAGCACCACTTGCGGTCCGTTAGCCACGGTACGTGGTCGCTCGGGCCCACATGGACGTTCTCGGGCGACAGCGGCACGTCCAGCTGGCTGGTGACGGCCTGGGTCTTGGAGATCTTCTTCGATTCCAGCCGCTCGCGCTCCAGCATGTTCTGGAAGTCGGCGTTGCCGCCGAAATTGAGCTGGTAGGTGCGGTCGAGGCGTACGCCACGCTCCTTGAAGAGGTTCGTCAGCACGCGGTGAACGATGGTCGCCCCGACCTGGCTCTTGATGTCGTCGCCTACGATCGGCAGCCCGCGCTCTTCGAAGCGCTTGGCCCAGGCCGGGTTGGACGCGATGAACACCGGGATGCAGTTCACGAAGGCGCAGCCGGCCTTCAGCGCCTGCTCGGCGTAGAACTCGGTGGCCTGCTGCGATCCGACAGGCAGGTAGGAGACGAGCACGTCGGTCTTCGATCGCCTCAGGATATCCACGACATCGTCCACGGGCGCGTCCGATTCCGGGATCTCGTCTCGCATGTACTTGCCGACGCCGTCGAAGGTCGGGCCGCGGCTCACGCGCACGCCGGTCGGATCGGGGCGGGCGAAGCGCTCCGTGTTGTTGGGGGATGCGAAGATGGCCTCGCTCACGTCCTTGCCGACTTTCGCGGCGTTGATGTCGAAGGCGGACGCCACCTCGATATCGCCGACGTGGTATCCCCCGAGCTCAACGTTCATGAGGCCCGGCACGGGCTCGTTGGAGTTGGCGTCGCGGTAGTAGGTCAGGCCCTGCACGAAGGACGACGCGCAATTGCCGACGCCCACGATGCCGACGCGCAATGTGTTGCGGCTCATCACGCTTCTCCTTTTGTCAGCGCCCGCCGCGGCGGGCAGGAGCCGTCCAGGTCAGACCCGGGCGGCTTCGGTCATCGCGAAGGCCGGCCGGACCCCCGAGCGCGCCTTGCTGCGCTCGTGTTCGGCCGCAAACCACGCGATCGTCGCCTTGAGGCCTGTGCGCAGGTCCGTGCTCGGAGCCCAGCCGAGGAGCTCCTTGGCGCGGGTGATGTCCGGCCGGCGGCGGCGCGGGTCGTCGACCGGCAGCGGCCGGCGCACCACCGCGGAGGCGGAGCCCGTCATTTCCAGGACAAGCTCGACGAGCTCGCTCACGGTCATCTCATTGGGATTGCCGAGGTTCACCGGGCCAGGCAGCGGGCCGTCATGGCGCATCAGGGCCATCAAGCCTCTGACGAGGTCGTCCACGTAGCAGAAGGAGCGCGTCTGCGAGCCGTCACCATAAACCGTGATGTCCCGGCCGGAGACGGCCTGGGTCACCACGTTCGAGACGACGCGGCCGTCGTCGGCCGCCATGCGGGGCCCGTAGGTGTTGAAAATGCGGGCGACGCGGACGTCCGCGCGGCCTGCCCGGGCGAAGTCGAAGGTCAGCGCCTCGGCGGCGCGCTTGCCCTCGTCATAGCAGGCCCGGGGTCCGATGGAGTTCACGTTGCCCCAGTAGGTCTCGCGCTGGGGATGGGCTTCCGGGTCGCCGTACACCTCGCTGGTGGAAGCCAGCAGGAACCGGGCGCCGGTGCGCTCGCTGAGGCGCAGCAGGTTGCGGCTGCCGAGCACGCTGGTCATCATCGTGTGCTCGGGATCCGCCTGGTAATGGGGCGGCGAGGCCGCGCAGGCGAGATTGTAGACGAAGTCGATCTTGCCTTTTCCGGAGCGCGAGATGCGCTGCGGGATCGGGTCGATGATGTCGGTCTCGATGAGATCGAAACGCGGTTCACGCTCGAGATGGCGAACGTTTTGCTTCCGGCCAGTCAGCAGATTGTCGATGCAGATCACATGCGCGCCGTCGGCGAGGAGGGCGTCGCACAGGTGCGATCCAACAAAACCCGCTCCTCCGGCGACGACGACCAGATGACGCTTACCGTTCTTCATGGTCAGAACCTTTCGCTCATTCGTCAGCCAACGCGGTAGGATTGTAGATGGTTCAAAGATTCTGCTGGAAAATCCGGGATTTGTTGGCTCAAGCTTGGTCCATTGATGGGATCAGCCGGGAGCGCTCGGCGCCAAGGGGAGGACGCCGTTCTCGGACCCGCAATGGGGGCCCGCTCAGGCCTGTGCGACGGCGAGTTCTCGTCCCGGCGGCGATGCGGCCGTCATGGCGTCCAGCAGGTGGCTCTCCAGTTCCTCTGCGCGGCGACGCGCGCTGTGCGAGCGCCGCACCCTTTCCAGGGCGCGGTCGGCCACCGCGCGGCGCCGGGTTTCGGGCCATTCGGTCAGGGCGGCAAGGACGTCTTCGGCCGTGTCCGCGAGCAGGATCTCGCTATCCGGCTCGAAGAGCTGGTCGAGACCTGGCCAAACATCCGAGATGATCGGAGTCGCGCATGCGGCTGCCTCGAACAGCCTCACGCTCGGGCTGAAACCGGCTCGGACCATGTCGGCGCGGGTCACGTTCAGGGTGAAGCGGCTGGCCGCGTAGAAGGCCGGGTGCTCGCTCGGCGGCACGTGGTCCATGCGCTCGACGTTGGCAGGCCAGTCGATGTCGGCCGGATATTGCGGCCCCGCCACCACGAACCGCAGGTGCGACGCGCGGCGGGCTGGTTCGAGCAGCAGGCGCTCGAGCGTCGGCTGCCGGTCCGGGCTGTAGGTCCCCAGATAGGACAGGTCCCAGCGCTTCTCGACTTCCGAGGGCCGATAGGCGTCCATGTCGACCGAGCAGTACAGCGCCCGGGCGGCCGGGGACCCCCAGCGGCGCTCCAGGGTGCGAAGCGTCGGTCCGCCCGTGAAGGAGAGGTACAGGTCGTAGCCGGGGATCAGTTCCGGAGCCAGATATTCGCGGTCTCCCCGCTCCAGCCGGGCCAGCGTCACCGGCGTGTCGATGTCGTAGAAGGCCCGCACGCCGCGCGCGGTGTCCTGGACGAAGCGCCCGACCGCCACGCCGTCCGGCACATAGGAGCCGACCATGACCGCGTCGGCCGCCGCGATCTCGTCCGACCACTCGCCCAGCGCGGCCAGGTCGCGATACAGCGCGAAGCGGCAGAAATCCGGGTTCGGCAAATCGCGGTGGTTCGCATACCAGGGCACGTCCCGCTCCAGGAAAAGCACGTCGTGACCCCGTCCGGCGAACGCCCGGAGCAGAGCGCGGTAGGTGGTGGCATGGCCGTTGCCCCAGCTGGAGGACAGGCTCAGACCCAGGACGACCAGCTTCATGCGGCGCTCCGCTCGCGGATGCGGCCGGCCTCCTCCGCCAGAATGGCGTCGACCTGCTCGCCGCGACGCTCATAGGTGTGCTCGGCCAGAACGCGGCGCAGGGCCGCCTCTCCGATGACCGAGGCGCGCTCGCGGGTGAGCGCCTTCATGTGCTCCGCCACGTCCTGGCCGTCGCGGGCCACCAAAACCTCCTCGTTCGGCTTCAGGAAGAGCTCGATGCCCTCCCAGGCGTCGGTGATGAGGCAGGCGCCGGCGCCGGCCGCCTCGAACACGCGCGTGGCCGGCGAGAAGCCGATCTCGGCCATGCTGTCGCGGGCGATGTTGAGCACCGCCATGGGGGTGCAATTGAAGGCGTTGTGGTCGCGCGTGTAGACGTGGCCGATCCGGTTGACGTTGGCCGACATCGGCTTGTCTTCCCAACCAGCGCCGCCGAGCATGAAGGACTTTCCCGGCATGCGCGACGCTGGCTCCAGGAAGAAGCTCTCGACGCGCTTCTCGCGGTCCGGCAGGCGGTTGCCCAGGAAACTGAGATCGCTGGCGAAACGTGGGCTCGGCTCCACCGGATGGTGCGTCGCGGGATCGAGGGCGTTGTAGATCGGCACGCAGCGCCGCGCCCCGAAGCCTTCGTATGCGGCCACCACGGGCGGGCCGCCCCCATAGGTGAACACGAGGTCCAGGGACTCGAGCGCCTTACGCAGCGGATGCTTCTCGTATCCGCGCATCTCCGCCAGCGTGGCGGGCGCGTCCACGTCCCAGAAGATGCGGATGGCGTCAGGGCGCGAGTGGGCGATCACGCCTTCCAGCAGTTCGTCGTCGAAGACCCCTACGCCGCTTGCCTTCACGACCACGTCCGCGGCGGCGGCCTCCGCCAGCACTCCGCGCAGGGCGTCCTCCGTGGCGTCGTAGACCTTCACCTCCGCCCATTCCGGCGGCTCGATGTCACGATGCTTCTGCCGGTCATAGGCGTCTGGCTCGTAGAAGGTGATCTTGTGCCCGCGCCGCGCCAGGTCGAACAGCATGCCGCGGTAGTAGGTGGCGGCTCCGTTCCAGTAGGACGACAGGAGGCTGGAGCCGTAGAAGGCGATTTTCATGAAGCGGTCTCCAGCCGGACTGAAGCGGTGGAAGGAGCGACGTCCGCGCCAAGGCGGGCGGCGAAGCCAAGCAATTCGTGCATGCGGTGCGCGCATGTGTGCCGGGCCAGGATGGTCGACAGCCCGCGTTCGGCGAACGCCTGCCGCAGGGCGGCGTCGGCCGCCAGCGCCCGGAGGCAGCGGGTCATCTCCGCGCCGTCGCGGGCGACGAGGAAGTCCTTCCCTGGCGTGAACAGGTGCTCGCTGTCCGACCAAGGGGCCGAGACCAGCGGGATGCCGCAGGCCAGGGCCTCGAAGACCCGGATGGTCGGGATGCCGGGCAGCATGTCCACGTAGAAGCGGCGGGGCACATGCACCGTGGCGAGGTGGCGGGCGAACACGGCTGGAGCCGCCGCGTTGGGCAGCCATCCGCGATAGCGCACGTCATAGCGGGCGAGGGTGGCCAGGGCCTCCTCGGGATAGCGCACGCCGTGAATGTCGAGCGGCAGGCCCGACTCCTGCGCCGGGCGGAACAGGAATCGCTCCAGTTCCTCCGTGCGCTCGCCGTCGCCCCAGTTGCCGATCCAGACGAGCCCTTCCCGCTGGGTCTCGACCGCCGGCGGGTGGAACAGGCGCACGTCGGCGGCCTCGTGCCACACGAAGACATGCTGGCCCCAGCCCCAGCTGCGGTAGACTTCGGCGAGGGTTTCGCCAAAGGCGAGCACCCCGTCGTAGCCGTCGAGGTCGAAGGCCCGGATCGCGTTGGGGTCGCTGACCGCCCGGTGGTGCGTGTCATGGAACAACAGCCGGAAGCGGCCGCCGCTTCGGCGAATGCGCCCGGCTTCCGCTACGAGCCACGGCTCGTTCCACTCGTGAACGACGACGAGATCCGCGCCGTCGACCAAGCCCTCCAGATCCGCGTTCGGCGCGTAGGTCGTTGACGAGAGCTCCGGGTACGCGTCCCGATATGCGGCGAGCCCCGCCTCGCCGGCGTCCTTGAGCAGGTTCTCCAGGCTCCAGGATCCGGCCGGCTCGTACACTGCGACCTGGTGGCCCGCATGGACCAACTCGCGGAGGACGCCGCGCAGGAAATGCGCGTTGCCATGGTTCCAGCAGGAGGCGAGCGAATGGGTGAAGTAGACGACCTTCATGCGGCGCGCTCCCGGCGGGTCCGCACGGCAGCGACCTCGCGGTGGACGGCGAGCACGGCCTGCGCCATGCGGTCTGCCGTGTAGGTCCCGGCGCGCTCGCGGGCGGCGGCGCCCAGCGCGCGGCGTCGCTCCTCGTCGGGGACGAGGGCGTTCAGGGCGGCGGCGAGCGCCGCAGGATCACCCGCTGGCGTGAACACGGCGGCCCCGTCCCACAACTCGCGAAAGGTCGGGATGTCCGACAGCACCAAGGAGCAGCCGGCCTGGGCCGCCTCCAGAACGGAGAGGCCGAAGGGTTCGTAGAAAGCGGCCGAGCAGAACACCGGCCGCCGCGCCAGCGCGTGCGCCATCTCGGCCGCCGACAGGCTGCCCAGCGCCACCGCGTCGCTCAACATGGCGCGGGCGCCGTTGGGCCCGATCAACGGGCCGGCGGCCCGCAGGGGATTCGTCATGCGCCCCGCCGCGGCGTCGATCACGGAGGCGCCTTTGGCTTCGTCCCAGAGCCGCCCTGCGGTGAACACGCCCGCGTCGAGCCGGTCGTCGTCTTGCGGAACAACGGCCGCCGCCCGGCCGTTGTGGACGGCGCGAGGGACCCCTTGGAGGCCATAGGCCTCGGCGGTGGCCTGCGCGAAGGCCGCCGTCGGCGCCAGAACGGCGTCCGCCTGGGAGAGGCCGCGCGCAGTGCGGGCCACCCTCCAGGCGAAGTCGTCCGGCAGCGGCTTGTCCCCACGCATGGCGCGATGCCAGGTCGCGAGGCAGGAGTGGTTCACGACCACGACGGGCCGTCCGAAGGCCGCGTCGGCCGCCAAGGCGGGAGCGTGGCAATGGACGGTGTCTACGCCATGCCCTTCCGCAAGCGCAGCGAGCCGAACGGCGGTCGCGGCCAGTTCGGAGTCGCTGTCCGCCGTCCAGTCGAGCGGCAGACCCGTTTCGACGAGTTCAAGGCCGCCGATCGCGGTGGCTGCTTCACGCTGGACCGGATCGGGCGGCGGTCCGAGCACGGCGAGTACGACGCTGACCCCGCGCTCGGCCAGCCCGCGGGCGAGGTCCAGCGCATAGGTCCACACGCCGCCGACCGCGTCGGCGGTGACGAGAATCCGTTGCGGGTTCACGACGCCGCCTCCAGAGGGGCGTTGGCGTTCCGCGGCGCCGTGCGGCCTGCGCGTTCGCCTTCGAGCCAGCGTGCAAGCCGCCCGACCCCGGCGCGCCACGGCGTGGGCTCGCCCAGGCCGAGCGCCTGGCGGGCCCGGCTCGGGTCGGAGACGTAGTAGCGCTGATCGCCTGCCCGCCAATCGGCGTAGCGCGTCTCGACCTTGCGGCCGATCGCCTGCTCGATATGGGCGATCAGCTGCCGGAGGCTGACGGCGTTCTGCGGGCCGCCGCCCAGGTTGAAGGCCTGCCCCGCCACCGCCTCGCTGCGCTTCCAGCACGCCACGTAGGCGTCCACGGCGTCCGAAACATCAAGGATGTCGCGCACCTGCCGGCCATCCCCATAGATGCTGATCGGCTCCCCATCGAGCGCCCGGATCAGGAAGTGGGCCACCCAGCCCTGGTCCTCCGTCCCCATCTGGCGCTGGCCGTAGATGCAGCTCATGCGCAGCACGGCGGTGGGCAGGCCGTAGCTTCGGGCGTAGTCCAGCACGTATTGGTCCGCCGCGCCCTTCGAGCAGCCGTAAGGCGTGTGGAAGTCGAGCGGACGCGCCTCGGAGACGCCGCGCTGGCGCAAGTCGGGGTCAACTGGGCGGTAGGCCTCGTCCTCGATCGCCAGAGCCACGTCGGCGAGGTCGCCATAGACTTTATTCGTGGACGCGAAGACCACTGGGACGCGGCGCCCCTGCTCCCGCAAAGCCTCAAGAACGTTGAGGGTGCCTTCCAGGTTGACCCTGAAATCCTCCCGGGGATCGACCAGGCTCGTCGTCACCGCGACCTGCGCCGCGAAGTGAAAACAGGCCTCCGCCTCCCGGGCCGCGGCGGCAAGGGCGTCGCGGTCGCGAATGTCCGCCCGGATCGCGTGGATGCGGGCGCCGTGCCGCTCCTGAAGCCAGGCGAGGTTGCGCTCGACCCCCGGGCGGGACAGGGCGTCGTACACGATGACGTCGCGTCCCGCCGAAGCGAGGCGGTCGGCAAGATTGGAGCCGATGAAGCCGGCGCCCCCCGTGATGAGGACGGGGCCGCCCGATCCGATGTCCGGATCGCCGCTCATGCGACCAGGCCCCGCTTCTCGAGTTCCTCGCGCGCCTGCGCCACGCGATCGTCCGCGGTCTGCTGGGCGACCCATTCGGACAGTTCGGCCAAGCCCTCGCCGAAGTCCTTGCTCGCCACGAAGCCGAGTTCGTCGCGCGCCTTCGAGATGTCGCAGAAGCAGTGGCGGATGTCGCCGATGCGGGCCTTGCCAACCGTCTCGGGCGTCAACTCCGGCCGGTTCATGGCCTTGGCCAACTCGTCGCCGATCTCCAGGATCGAGCGGTCGTGCCCGCTGCCCACATTGTAGACCTGCCCGACCGCCTCGGGCTTTTCCAGCGCCAGCATGAAGGCCTTGGCGACGTCGCTGACATGGACGAAATCGCGACGCTGGCGCCCATCCTCGAACACCATGGGCCGCTGCCCGTTCAGGATGCGGGAGGCGAAGATCGCCAGCACGCCGGTGTAGGGGTTCGAAAGCGCCTGGCCTGGGCCGTAGACGTTGAACAGCCTGAGCGCCACGCCCTCCATGCCGTAGGCCGGAGCGACAGTGAGGGTCAGGCGCTCCTGGACGTACTTGGTCAGGGCGTACACGGACGCGAGCGACGGCCGCTTCCATTCGGGCGTGGGCAGGGGCGTCAGCGCCCGGCCTTGGGCGTCAAGCGGATCCCACCCCTGGACCTCGGATGTCCGCGGCTTGCGCTCGGCGTCCTCGACCATCCGGCCATCCGCGTCACTGTAGAGCCCCTCGCCGTAGATGCTCATGGACGAAGCCACCACGACACGGCGCACCTGGCGGTCGATCAGCTTCTGGAACAGGACGGCTGTGCCGAAGTCATTGACGCCGACATAACGGTCCACCGCGTACATGCTTTGGCCGACACCGACCTCTGCGGCGAGGTGGATCACGCTGTCGGCGCCCAGCAGGGCGCGCCCGACTGCGGATTCGTCACGGACGTCGCCGACCACCATCTCGATCTCACGGTCGAGGTGATCCGGCTGCCGACCGCCGTGAACCTGGTCGATGAGGCTGTCGAGGACGCGGACTCGATAGCCCCGCTCGACGCAGGCGCGGGCGACGTGGCGGCCGATGAATCCGGCGCCGCCGGTGATCAGGATGCACTCCGACACGGACGGGACCTCAGTTCTTGTCGTTGTTGCGATGGATGAACTTGTTGAAGCGGCTGACCTTGTGGCCGCCGCCGCCCGCCTCGTCCTGGTGCAGGAAGGCGAGGTCGTTCTCGTCGAACGCCTTGAAGAACTCGTCCCAGGAGATTTCCTCGAGGGACTCGTCCTTGTCGCCGAAGTCCAGGCGCAGGATGCCTGGGCCGCCCTTGCCGCCCGAATCCTTCACCCGTGAGGGGCGGCCTCCGCGCTCCTCGGCCCATTTGCGGATCTCGTCGTGATCCGTCGTGACCTTGGCTTCGCTCATGACCACGCTCCGCGACTGAAGATTGTACCCGCGGCAAACGCAGCCTTTGCTGAATTGGTTCCTTGGCGGTGAACGGTTCCGAACGGAGGCGGAACTTCGTGCGGAATTGAACGCCCGACGTGAAGCTCGCGCGCGTCGCCTACGGCTTAGGCGGGGCGGGTTCGCGCTCCCGCTGGCAAGCAGCGACGAAATTCGGCATGCGCCGGCTGATTTCCTGCTCCGAAATGCGGGAATTCGCCCGTTGCGCCGTCCGGATCTTCGCTTCCACGCAGCCGCAAGCCGCTGTGCACACGTTGGTCGCGGCGCCCGATTGCTGGCATGACGCCAGGCATTTGGCGTGGAAGCCGGTCTCCACAGATCGTGACGCCGGATTGGTCACGCTGGCGAGGAGGGCCAGTCCTCCGAAAAAAATCGGCTGGTGGAGGAGGTACAACACGAGGCTGTGGCGACCGCCCCAGGCCAGCGTGCGCGCGGTCGACCCAACCAGTTGCACCCTGGCGAGCGGCTTCTCCCAGCCAATGGCGAGGCCAGCGCGGGCCAGGGCCACGCCCGCCAGCACGAGCCCGAACCAGGGGAACAGCGGCTCGTAATCATTGGTGCGGGGCACGACGTCGCCGAGGCCGAGCCAGAGCAGGGAGGGGCTGTTCAGGGCGGGGAAGCGTATGACGGCCGGAAGGACAACGATCGCAGCCGCCAAGAGGGCTGTCAGCCATGCTGGCGCGCGCAGGAAGGCCAGGGCCAGGACGCTCGCAAGGGCGATGCAGTGCAGGATTCCGAAGAAGATGAACTCGTCTGGCGTGGCGAACCAGGTCGCTGCTGTAATCGCCAGGGCGGCTCCGCCGACGAGCGTGAGCCTTCGCCAGTAGGCGCGCCAGTTCATCCCGCCGCGCGACGCGAGCACCAGGCTAACGCCGACCAGGATCAGGAACGAGCCTGCGATGCAGCGGGCGAACCAGCGCCAGCCCGGATCCTGTCCGGCCTGCAAGCTGATGAATCCGAAGAAGCCCAGGTCCCACGTGAAGTGAAAGACGAACATGGCCAGGAGGGCCACCCCGCGCGCCACGTCGATGACGGGGAGACGGGGTGGTCGCGACTCAGGCGGATCGGAAACGTGCATGCCAGCTTCGCTGCCTTGGACCTTCGTCTCGTTCGTTCGTTATCCACCCCGCTTGTGAGTCACCGCACACAAGCTTAAGAATTAACAATTATCAAAATCGAATTGGATGACCGTCGATGGCACGAACGCGCGTTCTGATAAGCGCCGCCCTTGTAGCAGTCATGGCCGCCGGCGTCTTCCACTTCGGCAGGGCCGATCACGTCAAGACGGAAACCCAGGCCCTGAACGCGCGCCGCTATGCCGCCAGCCGGCTCCCTGTCATCAATGCCCACCTCCAGCAGGCTTCTGCGGGCTATGTGCTATGGGCAGGCGACTCCAATGCGGAGCTGTTCCAGCCGCCGGCGCTGCCTTGCGGACGCGAGGTGGTGAACGCTGGCGTGAGCGGCGCCACGACGGATGTCTACGCCGAAGTGGCGGAGAAACTGGAGAGCGCCCGGGGGCACGCCGCCGTCCTGACGATCGGAACCAACAACCTGCTGAGCAAGAAACGCCCGCTGGACCCCGCGGCGGTGGATCGATTCGAGCGGGACGTAAGCCGGATCATCGACGCGCTTCGGGCAAGGGCGGACACGGTCGTCGTGACCGCGATACCGCCCGTGCAGGACATGGAAGCCGGCGTGGTCAATACCGACGCGGTGCAGGCCTACTCGCAGCGGCTGGAGGCCATTTGCGACCGTGGGCGCTGCGCGTATGAGGATCCGTTTGCGGCGGTGCGAGCCAAGGCGTTCGGCATCGCCAGGCCTGGCGCGAGCGTCGGCATTCACCTCGAGGACTACCGGGCGTCGCTGGAGCCGCTGCTCGAGCGAATCTGCGCCGAATCCCCGAGCGAAGCCTCTGGCCATCGGCCAAGCCCCGGCGGTTCGGGTTGACGAGCCACTGACGAAAAAGGCCCGGCGCGATGGCCGGGCCCCCTTCGGTGAACAGGATCAGTTCAGCAACGCGCCCTTTGGCGGCGCCTCGGGGGCGACCACGACGTCCCCGATCCGAAGGCCTTCCGGGCCCGCCGTCACCGGCACGTGCTCGCCGTCCTTCACCGTGCCGGACAGGATCAGCTCGGCGAGCGGGTCCTGCACGTTCTTCTGGATGACGCGCTTCAGCGGACGGGCCCCATAGGCGGCGTCATAGCCCTTGTCGGCGAGCCAGTCGCGGGCGGTGGGGTCGAGCTCCAGCACGAGCTTGCGCTCGTCCAGCAGCTTCTGCAGCCGCTTCATCTGGATGTCCACGATCGCGCCCATCTGGGCCCGCTGCAGCCGATGGAACAGGATGATCTCGTCCACCCGGTTGAGGAACTCCGGCCGGAAGTGCGACCGAACCACCGACATCACCTCGCTGCGGACGGCGTCCGTGTCCTCGCCCTCCGGCTGGTTCACCAGGAACTCCGCGCCCAGGTTGGAGGTCATGATGATCAGCGTGTTGCGGAAGTCGACCGTGCGGCCCTGGCCGTCGGTGAGACGTCCGTCATCGAGCACCTGCAGCAGGACGTTGAACACGTCCGGATGCGCCTTCTCGATCTCGTCGAAGAGCACCACCTGGTAGGGCCTACGGCGGACGGCTTCCGTGAGGGCGCCGCCTTCCTCGTAGCCGACGTAGCCGGGAGGCGCGCCGATCAGGCGGGCGACCGAGTGCTTCTCCATGTACTCGGACATGTCGATCCGGACCATCGCGGTCTCGTCGTCGAACAGGAACGAGGCGAGCGCCTTGGTGAGCTCCGTCTTGCCGACGCCCGTGGGCCCCAGGAACATGAACGATCCGATCGGCCGGTTCGGATCCTGCAGCCCGGCCCGCGCGCGCCGGACGGCGGTGGCCACGGCGGCGACAGCCTCCGCCTGGCCCACGACCCGCTTGGCCAGCTGCTCCTCCATCTTGAGCAGCTTGTCCTTCTCGCCCTCGAGCATCTTGTCCACGGGGACCCCGGTCCAGCGCGACACGACCTGCGCGACGTCGTTGGCCGTGACGGCCTCGGCCACGAGCGCGGCGTTCTCGCTGTCCTCCACGTCCTTCAGCTTCTTCTCGAGGTCCGGGATCACGCCATAGGCCAGCTCGCCGGCGCGCTGGTATTCGCCGCGCCGCTGCGCGTTGGCGAGCTCGGTCCGGGCCTGCTCCAGCTGCTCCTTGAGCTTCTGGGCGCTGCCGAGCTTCTCCTTCTCGGCTTTCCATCGCGCTGTCAGGGAGGAGGACTTTTCCTCCAGCCCGGCGAGCTCGGTTTCGAGGCGGACGAGCCGGTCCCGGGAGCCCGGGTCGTTCTCCTTCTTGAGCGCCTCCTGCTCGATGCGCAGCTGCACGATGCGGCGGTCGAGCTCGTCCAGCTCCTCGGGCTTGGAGTCCACCTGCATGCGCAGGCGCGACGCCGCCTCGTCCACGAGGTCGATGGCCTTGTCGGGCAGGAAGCGGTCCGTGATGTAGCGGTTCGACAGGGTGGCGGCCGCCACGATCGCGCCGTCCGTGATGCGCACGCCGTGGTGAAGCTCGTACTTCTCCTTCAGGCCGCGCAGGATGGACACCGTGTCTTCCACGGTGGGCTCGCTGACGAACACGGGCTGGAAGCGGCGGGCCAGCGCGGCGTCCTTCTCGACGTGCTTGCGGTACTCGTCCAGCGTGGTCGCGCCGACGCAGTGCAACTCGCCGCGGGCGAGCGCGGGCTTGAGCAGGTTGGACGCGTCCATGGCCCCGTCGGCCTTGCCGGCGCCCACGAGCGTGTGCATCTCGTCGATGAACAGGATCACGCCGCCCTCGGCCGCGGTCACCTCGTTCAGCACGGCCTTCAGGCGCTCCTCGAACTCGCCCCGGTACTTCGCGCCGGCGATCAGCGCGCCCATGTCGAGGGCGAGCAGCTGCTTGTCCTTCAGGCTCTCAGGCACGTCTCCGTTGACGATGCGCAGCGCCAGGCCTTCCGCGATGGCGGTCTTGCCGACGCCCGGCTCGCCGATGAGCACGGGGTTGTTCTTGGTGCGGCGGGACAGCACCTGGATGGTGCGGCGGATCTCCTCGTCGCGGCCGATCACCGGGTCGAGCTTGCCGTCCCGGGCGGCCTGCGTGAGGTCGCGGGCGTATTTCTTCAGCGCGTCATAGGCGTTCTCCGCCGAGGCGTTGTCGGCGGTGCGGCCCTTGCGCAGCTCGTTGATCGCGGCGTTGAGGTTCTGGGCCGTGACGCCGGCGCGGGACAGGATGCGCCCCGCGTCCATGTCCTTTTCGGTGGCGATCGCGAGCAGGAGGCGCTCAACCGTGACGTAGCTGTCGCCAGCCTTCTGGGCGATCTTCTCGGCCGTGTCGAACAGGCGGACAAGGTCGCGGGTCGGCTGCGGCTGCGACGCCGCGCCCGAGACCTTGGGCATCTTGGCGAGAGCCTGCTCCACGCCCTGGAGGGCGGCCTTGGCGTCCCCGCCGGCGCGCGTCACGAGGCCGGCGGCCAGGCCCTCGTTGTCGTCGAGCAGGACCTTGAGCAGATGCTCGGGCGCGAGCTGAGGATGGCCCTCGCGCATCGCAAGAGTCTGTGCGGACTGAACGAAGCCCTTTGCGCGATCGGTGTACTTTTCGAAATCCATGTGGTCCTCCTACGGCCGCGCTTTCAATTCCGCCCCTAAGGCGCGGTCAGGCGCTCCGATCGGACGATCCCCCAGCCGAGGCGAGCGTCCGCCGGATAGATAGGTGTGGCATTTCGACAACGCTAGGGGTCCCATGAGCGGCCAACCGAACCTTGGCTCCCGAACTCACGATCGCGCCAATCTGGCCGCCATCTACCGCTATCCCGTCAAGGGCCTCTCGCCGGAGAAGCTGGAACGCGTGGCGCTCACGGTCGGCGATCCGCTGCCGCACGACCGGCGCTACGCGATCGAGAACGGCCCCTCGGGGTTCGACCCAGCCAACCCGGCGCACCTGCAGAAGATCCGCTTCATCATGCTGATGCGCAACGAGAGCCTGGCGCGGTTGGACACGCGCTTCGACCCGAAGAGCGCGACCCTGACGATCTGGGAGGGCGGCCGGCAGGTCGCAGCCGGCGATCTCTCGACCGCGCAGGGGAGGGAGGAGATCGAGGCCTTCTTCGCCGCCTTTATGCCGGGCGAGCTGCGTGGGGCTCCGAAGGTCCTGGAGGCGCCTGGCTTCAGCTTCTCGGATGTGGCCAGGCGCGTGGTTTCCATCATCAACCTGGCCAGCGTCCAGGACCTGGAGGACCGGCTCGGCAAGCCGGTCGACCCTGTGCGCTTCCGGGGCAACCTGCTGGTGACCGGCTGGCCGGCATGGTCTGAACTCGACCTGGTCGGCTCCGAACTGGAGACCACCACCGGCGCGCGCCTCAAGGTCGTGAAGCGCATCCAGCGCTGCGCGGCCACGAACGTCGACCCGGCCACTGCGGCACGCGACCTTAACATCCCGCAGACGCTCATGAGCGCCTTCGACCACATGGATTGCGGCGTCTACGCTGAGGTGATCGCCCCTGGCGAACTCCAAACCGGCGACGACATCCGGGTGATCTGAAGCGCCGCGCGCGATCGTGAGCGCACGAAGCGCGTGCGCGCCGCGGTCGCGGGCACGAGGGCTGGCGACTTTTCCGCCCCGTGCTACGTTACCGCCCTGGGGTCAACGGAGCCGCGATGAGCGAAGACGCGCCGGGCCACGCGCCCGCCTCAAACGCCGACCGCGCCCGCCTCGTCGCGGACCGGATTGGCGGGCTTGCCCGGCGGGCGGCCCTGACGCTGGCCTGGGAGCGGAGCTGGCCCTGGCTGGCCGTCGCGCTCACGGTCGCGGTCGTCTTCCTGGCCGTGTCCTGGCTGGGTCTCTGGCTCGTGGCCCCGCCCTGGGCTCGCATGCTGGGCGTCACGGTCGCGGCGCTCGCCCTTCTTGGCGCGCTCGCCGGCGCTGTCCGCGCTCCGAGGCCCAGCTGGCGTGAAGCGCTCGCCCGGCTGGATCGAGATTCGGATCTCGCCCACCGGCCGGCCACGGCGCTCACCGACGAACTCGCCATCAACACGGCCGATCCGGGCACGCGCGCGCTCTGGGAGGCGCACCGCGCGCGCATCCTCGACTCCGCCTCGCGCATCCGCGTCGGCGCTCCGTCGCCACGGCTCGCGGAGCGCGATCCCTGGGCGATCCGCTTCGGCGCGGCCCTGGCGCTGATCGGGGCCTATTTCTACGCCGGCCCCGAGCGCGAGGCGCGGCTCATGGCGGCCTTCGACTGGTCGGGCGCGTCCGCCCACGCTGCAGCTTTCCGACTCGACGGCTGGATCGACCCGCCCGGCTACACCCAGGTCCCGCCCGTTCTGCTGGACCTCAAGACGGCCGACGGCTCGGCCGCGACCCCCAAGGTGCGGGCCCCCGCCGGATCGACGCTCGTGGTCCGCGCCTCGGACGCCAGCGGCGTGACCGTGACGCCCTCGGGCGGCGTCACGCCTCCCAAGGAGACGGCTGACGCCTCCGCCGGGAAGCCCCAGCCCGCATCCAAGCCGCAGCCCGGAACCAAAGCGGGGGCCAAGGGCGGTGAGGCGAAGACAGCCGGTCTCGAGAGCCGCTGGACGGTCACCAAGGACGGGACGCTCACCGTGAAGCGCGGGTCGGCCACACTCGCGTCTATCGCGGTGACGGCCATCCCGGACACGCCGCCCGCGATCACGCTGATCGGCGAACCGGTCCCCGCGGAGCGCGGCGGACTCTCGGTCTCCTACGAGGTCAAGGACGACTACGGCGTGGTCTCGGCGGAGGCCCGCTTCGGACGCCTTGTCCGCAACGGCCAGCCTGTCGAGCCCAAGCGCCCGCCGCTGGCGCCGGCGCCCCAGGCGGCGCTCGGCCTCCCCGGCGGCGACAACCGCGAAGGCGAGGTCCGATCCACGATCGACCTGTCCGACCACCCCTGGGCGGGCGCCAGGGTCGAGATGACCCTGGTCGCCAAGGATGAGATCGGCCAGGAGGGCCACAGCGCGACCATCCAGGTCACGTTGCCGCAACGGCCCTTCACCAAGCCCCTCGCCAAGGCGCTGGTGGAGCAGCGCCGCGACCTGATCATGGATCCGGGCAGCCGCAAGCGCGTCCAGGAGTCCCTGCTTGACCTGCTGATCGCTCCGGAGATCTTCACGCCGGACGCGTCGATCTACCTGGGGCTGCGCACGGCCTCGAATCGGCTCCGGATGTCCAAGACCGACGGCGAGATGATCGCGGTCGCCGATCTGCTGTGGGAGATGGCGCTGCAGATCGAGGACGGCGACCTGAGCGACGCCGAGAAGGCCTTGCGGCAGGCCCAGGAGAACCTGAAAAACGCGCTCGACCGCGGCGCCACGGAAGATAAGCTCAAGCGCCTCACGCAGGACTTGCGGCAGGCGTTGGACCGCTATCTCCGCGAGTACGCCGAGCAGATGCTCAAGAACCGGGATCCCAACCAGCAGCAGAGCCGGATGGACCCGAACACCCGCATACTGACGCCGCGCGATCTCAAGAACATGCTCGACCGCATGGAGGAGATGGCGCGCAAGGGCGACACAGAGAGCGCCCAGCGCATGCTGGAGCAGCTCAAGAACATCCTGAACAACCTCAAGACGGCCCGGCCCGGCCAACGCCAGATGGACCAGGGTCAGCAGCAGATGGAGCAGGCCCTCGACGAACTCGACAAGATGACCCGCGACCAGCAGGAGTTGCGGGACAAGACCTTCCGCGAAGGCCAGCGCCAGCGCCAGATGGGCCGCGACGGACAGCAGCGCCAGCAGGGGCAGCAGCAATCCCAGAGAGGCCAACGCGGACAACGCGGCCAGCAGGGCCAGCAAGGCCAGCAGCAGGGCGAGCCTGGCGATGGCCCCGAAGGCGACCAGATGGGCCAAGGGGAGGGAGATCAGCAGGGCATGCAGGGCCTGGGGCAGCGCCAGCAGGCCTTGCGGGAGCGTCTGCGCGAACTGCAGCGCCAGATGCGCGAGAACGGCATGAGCGGCGAGCAGGGGCTCTCGGACGCTGAGGACGCCATGCGAGAGGCCGAAGGCGCCCTGGGCCGTGGCGAGGACAGCCAGGCTGTCGAGCAGCAGGGGCGCGCCCTGGAAGGCCTCAGGCGCGGAGCGCAGGGCCTTGCGCAGCAGATGCAGCAGGGCGATGGGAACCAGCAGGCGGAAGGCGATCCCAACGGTCCCGGCCAGCCTGGAAACCGCAGGTCCCAGGCCTCCGAGCCGAACGATGACCCGCTCGGGCGGCCGACGCCGACCACCGAGGCGGGGGATCGCTCCAAGTTCCGCCGCGGCGGCAAGGGCGGCACCCTCGAGCAGCGGGCCCGCGAGGTCATGGACGAACTGCGACGCCGCCTCGGCGACCCGAACCGGCCCCAGGAGGAACTCGATTACCTGCAGCGGCTGCTCCCGGTGAACTGACAGGCTTGGCGGCAAGTCGTCGCGCTTGGCGCAGGGCGCAGGGCGGTCTAGAGCAGGAGCCCTCGCCAAAGCGTTTCATCGCCTCAGGAGGCTTCCTTGGCCGCACTTTTCAACAACGCCGTTCCGATCGCGATGGGCGGCGTCGTGCTCGTCCTGCTCATGGGGTTCGTCAACATGTTCCGTGGGGGAAGCCCTAATCGGTCCCAGAACCTGATGCGTTGGCGGGTTGGCCTCCAATTCTTGACCATTGTTTTGGTTCTTCTCGCCATCTGGGCGAGGGGTTGAAGTTTCCCTGGGACTGTTGCTTCATTGTTGTTGCGAAGGGCGCGACTCGCGCCGAAGATCCGTCAAATCGGTGTCGCGTTCCTCCGATGTTCACCCTTCATTAACCACGCGAATGCTCCTGCTGATTGCAGGGGAGGCCACATGCGCCAGTTTTGTCCGCTCGTCCTTGCGTTCGCCGTGCTGTCCGGGGCAGGGGCCCGCGCGGCGGACCTTTTCGGGCCGGCGCCTGTCCCGGTCGCGCAACCTGCGCCATTCATCTCCGAGTTCCGGCTTGGCGGCTTCGCGCACGACCCCTGGAGCCCGGAGAGCGGCAGCGTAGACGTGAACGCCGAGGTGCTGTTCGCCAAGCCATTCACGCTGTCGACGCCACTGGCCAACGCCTTCGTTCCGCGTCCGCACATCGGCGCCACGATCAACACCCAGGGAGACACGAGCGTCGCCTACGCGGGCTTGTCCTGGACGTTTGACTTCACCAGCCGGGTCTTTTTCGAAGGCACGCTCGGCGGCGCTCTGAACAACGGAACGGCGGGACCGGTCACGCCCGTAGGGCGCTCCGCCATGGGCTGCCATGCGAGCTTTCGGGAGTCCGCGTCCCTGGGCTTCAGGCTGACGGAGGCTATCAGCCTCATGGGAACGGTGGAGCACATGTCCAACGCGGGCATCTGCAGCGACAACCGCGGCCTCACCAACGTCGGAATGCGGCTGGGCTACAGCTTCTGAGAGACTATAAAGCACCGGACAGGCGACCCGCTGAGGAGGTCCGGTGATGGTTCGGCTCAACAAGATCTACACGCGCACCGGCGACGATGGCACGACCGGGCTAGGCACCGGCGAGCGCGTGCCCAAATACAGCCTGCGCGTCGAGGCGTACGGCACGGTGGACGAGACCAACGCGGCCATCGGCCTTGCGCGGCTCCACACTGGGGGCGCCCACCCACTCGTGGACGAGATGCTGGGGCGCATCCAGAACGATCTCTTCGACCTCGGCGCCGACCTCTGCGCTCCCGACACAGGGAAACCGCTCGGCTATGAGCCGCTGCGCATCATCGATGCGCAGGTCGTGCGAATCGAGGGCGAGATCGATCAGCTGAACGCGGAACTCGCGCCGCTGCGCACCTTCGTGCTGCCGGGAGGTTCGCCGGCCGCGGCGGCCCTGCATCTCGCGCGCACGATCTGCCGGCGCGCCGAGCGCCTGATCGTGCACCTTTCCCAGACGCCCGGCGAGATCGTCGGCGGGCCGGCGCTGCGCTACGTCAACCGGCTGTCGGACTTCCTGTTCGTGGCGTCGAGGTTCGTGAACGACAAGGGCGCCGGCGACGTGCTCTGGGTGCCCGGCAAGAACCGTTAGCCCATGTTCCTTCCGCTGCGCGACCAGGTCCCGCTCCGGCGTCTCAAGGCGGCGCATGTCACGCGCCTGATCCTGGCCGTGACCACCCTGGTCTGGCTGGCGACCTGGATCGGCCTGATTCCGGGTGGGGTGGACATGGCGGCGCTGGAGGGCGGCGTCATCCCTGCCGTGCTCTGGGGTCATGCGGTTCTGCCGCCGGGCCTGGATGCGATCCCGCCGCCCCTCACCCTGCTCACCACCATATTCCTGCACGGGGGCTTCCTGCACCTCGCGGGCAACATGCTGTTCCTGCAGGTCTTCGGCGACAACGTCGAGGACTCGATGGGGCACGGCGCCTTCGTGGGGTTCTACCTGGCCTGCGGAGCCAGCGGGGCGCTGCTGCATGCCTTCATGAACCCGGCCAGCGAACAGCCCCTGATCGGCGCCTCCGGCGCGGTCGCGGGGGTGATCGCGGCCTACCTCGTTTTGCATCCCCGCGCGCAGATCTGGGGGCTCATGCTCAACCTGATTCCCATGCGAATCCCGGCCGCGTGGATGCTCGGTCTCTGGATCGTGGTGCAGGTCTTCCATGCGTTCACCGGGGAAGAGTCGTCCACGGCGTGGTGGGCCCACGTGGGCGGCTTCTGCGCGGGCCTGGTCCTCATCCAGGCGCTGCGGCGCAGGCCCGCAAGGGCGAATGACTCGTCCCGTGAGGGCCCCTCGGCCGGTCCCTGGAGCACATGACTACTGCGAAGGAACGGGTCCGGATGGGCCGCTCGTCGCGTTGACGAGCTTTCGGGCCGCCATTACGGTCCCCGCCTGATCACGGTCGGCCCTGCCGGGCTGATGGTCGCGCCTGCGCAAGCCGCTGCGGACGGGATCGCCATGATCGGCCGCGATTTTTCTGGATGGACGGGATGCGCCTTGCGCTCCCCGGAGGAGAGACGATGAAGATCCTCGTGCCCGTGAAGCGGGTGGTCGACTACAACGTCAAGATCCGCGTCAAGGCGGACGGGTCGGGCGTTGAACTCGCCAACGTGAAGATGTCGATGAACCCCTTCGACGAAATCGCGGTCGAGGAGGCTCTGCGTCTCAAGGAAGCCGGCAAGGCGACCGAAGTGGTCGTGGTTTCGATCGGTCCGGCCCAGGCGGCCGAGACGATCCGCACGGGCCTCGCCATGGGCGCCGACCGCGGCGTCCTGGTGAAGGTGGATGGGACCACCGAGCCGCTCGCCGTCGCCAAGATCCTGAAGGGTGTGGTCGAGGCCGAGCAGCCCGGCCTCGTGATCCTGGGCAAGCAGGCCATCGACGACGACTGCAACCAGACCGGACAGATGCTCGCCGCCCTTCTGGGCTGGGCCCAGGGCACCTTCGCCTCCAAGGTCGACCTCGGAGCCGAGACGGTCACCGTCACCCGCGAGATTGATGGCGGTCTGCAGACGGTCGATCTGAAGCTGCCGGCGATCGTGACCACGGACCTTCGCCTCAACGAGCCGCGCTACGCCTCGTTGCCCAACATCATGAAGGCCAAGAAGAAGCCGATCGACGAGAAGTCCGCCGCCGATTTCGGCGTCGACGTCGCGCCGCGGCTGAAGGTGCTCAACACCGCCGAACCGCCGGGCCGCAAGGCGGGCGTGAAGGTCGCCTCCGTCGAAGAACTCGTCGCCAAGCTCAAGAACGAAGCGGGTGTGATCTGATGCCGACCCTGCTCCTCGCCGACCACGACAACGCCACCCTCAAGGACGTCACCGCCAAGGCGCTGACAGCAGCCAAGGCCCTGGGCGGCCCGGTCCATGTCCTCGTCGCCGGCTCCGGCGCCCAGGCTGCGGCGGACGCCGCAGCCAAGCTCGAGGGCGTCGAGAAGGTGCTGCTCGCCGACGCGCCGGCCTACGCCAACGCCATGGCCGAGCCGCTGGCGGCGCTGGTCGTGAGCCTCGCCGGCTCCTACGACGCCATCGTGGGGTCCTCGACCTCGGCGGCCAAGAACGTGATGCCGCGCGTCGCCGCGCTGCTCGACGTCATGCAGGTGTCCGACGTGACCAAGGTCGTGTCGGCCGACACCTTCGAGCGTCCGATCTACGCCGGCAACGCCATCCAGACCGTTCAGGCGACCGACGCCAAGAAGGTGCTGACGGTGCGCACGGCCTCGTTCCAGGCCGCCGGCCAGGGCGGCTCGGCCTCCGTCGAGGCGGTTTCCGCGGCGTCCGATCCCGGCGTGTCGACCTTCAAGGGCGAGAGCCTGTCGAAGTCGGACCGCCCGGAGCTGACCTCCGCCAAGATCATCATCTCGGGCGGCCGCGCCATGCAGAACGCCGAGAACTTCAAGACCTACATCGAGCCCATCGCCGACAAGCTCGGCGCCGCCATGGGCGCCTCGCGCGCCGCCGTGGACGCCGGCTACGCCCCGAACGACTGGCAGGTCGGCCAGACCGGCAAGGTGGTGGCTCCGGACCTCTACATCGCCGTGGGCATCTCCGGCGCCATCCAGCACCTCGCCGGCATGAAGGACTCGAAGGTCATCGTCGCCATCAACAAGGACGAGGAGGCCCCGATCTTCCAGGTGGCCGACTACGGACTGGTTGGAGACCTGTTCCAGGTCCTGCCGGAGCTGGACAAGGCCCTGGCCAAGTAATCGGTTGAAAAAGGGACCGCGCGCCCCAGGCTTTTCGCTTGCGGCGTGCGTCCGTCATAGACCATTGTCCGCCTCCATCCTGGAGCGGGTTGGTCTAGGATGGGGCCCGGCCGCGAGGGCGGGTTTCGCAGGATAGAGGACGGCCACGGCCGCACAGCAGTCATGTCGCTCGAAATTCGCAAGGTGGGCATCATCGGCGCCGGCCAAATGGGCAACGGCATCGCCCAGGTCTGCGCGCAGGCCGGCATCGACGTCATGCTGAACGACCTGAGCGAGGACCGCATCCAGGCAGGCGTGGCCGCCATCGAGGGGAACCTCTCCAAGCTGGTGCAAAAAGGCTCGATGGACGAGGCGGACCGCCGCAAGGCGCTGCAGCGGGTCCAGCCGGCCCCCAGCTACGCCGATTTCGCCTCCTGCGATATCGTCATCGAGGCTGCGACCGAGAACGAGGAGGTGAAGCGCAAGATCTTCACCCAGCTCTGCCCCTCGCTGAAGCCGGACGCCATGGTGGCGTCGAACACGTCCTCGATCTCGATCACCCGGCTGGCGTCCGTGACGGACCGCCCCGAGCGCTTCATCGGCATTCATTTCATGAATCCGGTGCCCCGCATGCAGCTCGTGGAGTTGATCCGCGGCATTGCGACGGAGGATCCGACCTTCGAAGCCGCCAAGGCCTTCATCGATCGCCTGGGCAAGACCGTGACGGTCGCGGAGGATTTCCCGGCCTTCATCGTCAACCGTATCCTGCTGCCGATGATCAACGAGGCGATCTACACACTCTACGAGGGCGTGGGCTCGGTCGACGCGATCGATACGGCCATGCGGCTCGGCGCCAACCATCCGATGGGCCCGCTGCAGCTGGCCGACTTCATCGGCCTCGACACCTGCCTGTCCGTGATGCAGGTGCTCCATGAGGGTCTGGCCGACTCGAAGTATCGTCCCTGCCCGCTGCTCGTGAAATACGTCGAGGCCGGCTGGCTGGGCCGCAAGACCCGCCGCGGCTTCTACGACTACCGCGGCGAGAAGCCGATGCCGACCCGCTGAGTGCGGCGCCGGACTCCGGCCATGCGTTGAAGGCGAACGATTCTCTTAAGCGAAGCCTAACGCCTGCGGCGTAGGGTTTTCGACATGACGACCCTCAGCCCCGTCGACCCGCTGTCCAGCATCATCACCTTGCAGCAGGACGCGATCCAGCAGCGGGCGACGATTGCGGTCATGAAGCAGCAAAACAAGGCCGAGCAGGAGCTCGTGTCGATGCTGGATACCGCCGCCCAGGCCGTGGAGGCCGCTCCTGCGCCGGGAACCGGAACCCGCGTCGACGTCCGCGCCTGAGAGCGACGGCGCGACCGGACGCCACGCGTGCGCCGCAGCGACTTCACAAGAACGTCACGACAAGCATAGACTGTTCTCTGGAGCGGAGTCGCATCCGCTTCGGGAAGCAGGAGGCGGTTGCGGTGACGGTTCACGTTCACCAGCCCCACGTGCATCAACCGGTGTCGCCGGAGGCCTGTCCGGCGCTGGTGCTCAATGCGGACTACAGACCGCTGAGCTACTACCCCTTGTCGCTCTGGTGTTGGCAGGATGCGATCAAGGCGGTGTTCCTGGACCGGGTGAACATCGTATCGCGCTACGACAAGACGGTCCGAAGTCCGAACTTCGAAATCCAGCTTCCTTCGGTCGTTTGCCTCAAGACCTACGTCAAGCCGTCTCGGCATCCAGCCTTTACCCGCTTCAACGTCTTTCTGCGCGACCGCTTCACGTGCCAGTATTGCGGCTCCCGTGAAGACCTCACCTTCGATCACGTCATCCCCCGCTCCAAGGGCGGCCAGACGACCTGGGAAAACGTGGTCGCCGCTTGCTCCCCGTGCAATCTGCGGAAGGGCGACAGACTGCCCCGCCAGGTGGGCATGATCCCCATGCAGGCCCCCTTCGCGCCCTCCGTGAACGACCTCCACCAGAACGGCCGGCTCTTCCCGCCGAACTACCTGCACGAGAGCTGGATGGACTACCTGTACTGGGATTCCGAGCTCGAACCGTAGCTTGCAAGCCGATCGTGTCGGTCGCCTTCAGATCAGGACCATGAGCAACAGCGGAATGGTCGCCACCGCGGCGAGCGTGGACACGACCACGACGCCGGCGACCTCCTCCGGCTGGTTGTTCCAGCGCAGCGCGAAGAGATAGTTGTAGACGGCCACCGGGTTCGCCGCCTGAAGAACCAGCACGGCCCGCATGGGGCCCGTCAGCCCGAAGGCCGCCGCCACCCCGAATCCCACGGCGGCCCCGACCCCGATGCGGACGGATGCGATAAACGCAGCCCGGCGAGCCGAAGCGACTCCGAGGCCGCTGATCGAGGCGCCCAGCAGCAGCAGCATCAGCGGGACCGTCAGGCTGCCGAGCAGATTGAGGGTCGCGCCGAGCCAGCGCGGCAGCTCTACCGATAACAGAGACAGGCCGACCCCGATCGCCGTCGCGTACATGATCGGGAGTCTGGCGAGCCCGCCCCAGTTCGCGGCCCCGGCCGCAATGGCCTGCCCGAAGGTGTAGTTCGCCACGGAGGAAATGGAGAAGAACACGATCGCGTAGCCGAGGCCCGTGTCGCCGAAAGCGTAGAGCGCGACCGGGAGGCCAAGATTTCCCGCGTTCGGAAAGGCGATGGAAGGCAGAAAGGTCCGGAGCGGCAGCCGCGCGATTTTGAGGACGATGGCCCCGGCGGTCGCGAACAGGACGATGCAGGACGCCGCGGCGGTCGCCATGGCGGAGAAGTCAGCGGGCGAGACGTGCGTCTTCTGGAACGTGCTGATGACCAGGCACGGTGTAGCGACGTCGCCGATCAGGGCCGTGAGATCCGGGCTCTGGAGCTTGCGCCCAGAGCGCGCCCAGCAGAAACCGACGAGCACCGTCAGGAGCACCGGCAGGATGATGGAGAGGATCACGCCGGCCATGCCGCGCCCACCTGGAGCATCCTCGGGTCCGGCATCAAAGGGCCGGCCGCGTTTCCGTCCGACGGGCGCGGATCTGCCCGAGGATTGGCAGCGCCAGGAAGACGAATCCGATCCCCATGAGCGTCGTCACCAGGCCGTTGCTGAAGAAGACGCCCAGCGAGCCCTTCGAGATCAGCATCGACTGCCGGAAAGCGTCCTCGGCCTTGTCCCCGATCACCATGGCGAGCACGAGGGGCGCGAGCGGGTAGTGCAGCTTCTTGAACAGGTAGCCGAGCACGCCGAAGCCCATCATCAGCACCACGTCCAGGTAGGAGTTGGAAACTGAATACGCTCCCACCGTGATGACGATCAGGATCAGCGGGGTGATGATGTAGAAGGGGATGCGCATCATCGCGGCGAAGATCGGCACTGTCAGCAGCACCAGCGCGAGCGCGACGACATTGCCGAGATACATGCTCGCGATCAGGCCCCACACGAAGTCCTTCTGCTCGATGAACAGCATGGGGCCGGGGTTCAGGCCCCAGATCATCAGGCCGCCCATCATCACGGCCGCGGTGGCTGACCCGGGAATGCCGAGGGCCAGCATCGGCAGCAGCGCGCTCGTACCCGCCGCGTGATCGGCCGTCTCCGGAGCCACGATTCCCTCCTGCTCGCCGCGCCCGAAATTCGCCCGGCGTGGGGAGAAGCGCTTGGCCACGCCGTAGCTCATGAAGGAGGCTGCGGTCGGCCCTCCGGGGGTGATCCCCATCCAGCATCCGATGGCCGCGCTGCGCAGCAGCGCCCAGCCGTGGCGCGGCAGGCCCGCCAGGGTGCGAAACACTTCGCGCCACTCGACCTTGGAAGCGACGCCCTTGATGGATGCGGACTCGTCCTCCACGGCGAGCAAGAGTTCGCCGATGCCGAAGAGGCCCATCACGGCGACGACGAAGCTGACGCCCTTCACCAGTTCGTCCACGCCCATCGTCAGGCGCACGCTTCCGGACACGGTGTCCATGCCCACCGCCGCCAGGGCGAAGCCAATGGACAGCGACACCAGCGTCTTGGCGGGCGGGCTTCCGCCCATGCCGATGAAGCTGGCGAAGGCCAGGAAATACACCGCGAAGTATTCCGCCGGGCCGAACTGCAGCGCCGCCTTGGCGACCCAGCTGGCGAGCAGCGTGATCAGGACGACTCCGACCAGCGCCCCGAAGGCCGCGGAGCCGAAGGCTGTCGCGAGCGCCTTGGTGGGATGTCCGTCCCGGGCCATCGGGTAGCCGTCGAAGGTGGTCGCCACGGACGACGGTTCGCCCGGGATGTTGAACAGGATGGAGGTGACGGATCCGCCGAAGAGCGCCCCCCAGTACATGCTCGACAGGAGGATGATGGCGGACACCGGCTGCATGCCGAAGGTCAGCGGCAGCAGCAGCGACACGCCGTTTGGCGCTCCCAGGCCCGGCAGCACGCCGACCAGGATGCCGAGCAGCACGCCGACCAGCATCAGTCCGATGTGCTGCACCGTGAGCGCGACCTCGAAGCCGTGCATCAGTTCGGAGATGTTTTCCACGGGCGATGTCCTGGGATGGGCGGCGACGCCGAGCTCAGAAGCCGATGGCGGCGCCGAGCCAGCCATGCGGCAGGAGGACCTGGAAGGTCTGTTCGAACACGAAGTAGAGGGAGACCATCGCGACGATCGCGATCAGCCAGGCCTTGGCCCAGCCCATGCCGTGCTGGACGCGCAGCGACCAGAGCAGGTAGGCGACCCCGGCGACATAGATCCCGATGAAGGGGATCAGCGCCACGAAGGCCAGCGCGGGGAGGAAAAGGCCCGCGGCCCGGCGCAACTCCCCGCGGCTGGCCAGGATCGGATTCGGCCCGATCCAGGCCTGGGCGAGGTTGTACAGGCTGCCCGCCAGCACCAGCGCTCCGGCCAGCATCGGGAAGGTCCCGGACTGGACTTCGCCCTGGGTCCAGCCGCTTCCAACGTCGTAGCTCGAAACCACGATCGCCAGGCCAAAGGCGAGGGTGATGCCGCTGGTCAGAATCTCGAAATGACGCCGGGTCAACATCGTGTGGCCTCCGCGGAGGGCGGCGACCGCGTCGCCGCCCCGTTCGGGTCAGTTGCTGACGAGCCAGCCCTGCTCGGCGGCGACCTTCTTGTTGCGCTCGAAGTCCTCGTTCATGAAGGCCTTGAACGCGTCGCCCGTCACGAACTCGCTCGTTTGCGAGCTCCGCTCGATGTATTCCTTCCACTCGGGAGTCTGCTGCACCTTCTTGAGCAGGTCGACGTAATAGGCGACCTGTTCAGGCGTCACGCCGCCGGGCAGCCAGATCGTGCGGGGCTGGTTGTAGAGCGGCACGTTGAGCCCGCTCTCCACGCAGGTCGGGATGTCGTGCCAGCTCTCTGTCGCCGTGATCTTCGGTCCTTCGGGCAGGCGCTTCGAATTGAACACGCACAGCGGGCGCTGGGTCCCGCCGCGCCATTGGCCGATGCTCTCGGAGGGGTTGTTGACGTGGGACGTCACATGCCCGCCGGCGAGTTGCACGGCCGCCTCGCTGCCGCTCTTGAAGGGCACATAGGTGAGCTTGATCCCCGCCGCCTTCTCGATCATGCGGGTCAAGGTCTCGTCCGTGTCCTTGGACTGGGCGCCGGCCATCTTGAAGTCGCCGGACTTGGCCGCCTCCACATAGTCCTTGGCGGTCTTGAACGGCGCGTCCTGCTTCACCCAGAGCAGGAATTCATCCGAGGCTACCGCAGCGATGGGCGTGAGGTCCGTATGCTTGAACGAGACCTTGGAGACGAGCGGCTGGGTCCAGGCGTTCGAAGTCCCGAAGATCACCTTGTAGGGGTCGCCGGACTGGGACTTGCCATACACATACCCTTCGGCGCCGCTGCCCCCGCCTTTGTTCGAAACCACGATGGGCTGGTCGAGCAGCTTGTTCTTCGTGATGGCGCTTTGGACCACCCGGGCCAGGTTGTCCGTTCCGCCGCCGGGTCCGGCGGTGGCGATGAACTCGATCGGCTTCGTGGGCTCCCAGGCATAGGCCTGGACCCAGCCCGTTCCGATCAGGGCGGCCCCAGCGAGCAGCGTGGCTCGCACCAGTGACGTCGACATCGGCATTCTCCTCCAGCGTTTCCGTCCCAAGTTTCTTTTTTGTTTGGGTTGGTGAGCTTCGCGCCCCGGAAGGCCTCTAGAGGCCGGTCGAGGCTCGTTGCGGCAGGTTCGCCGCCACCACGGCGCCCTCGCTTTCGAGCGACGCGATTTCTTCGGCGCCGTATCCGGCTTCGGCGAGAATATCCCGCGTGTCTTCGCCGAAGACCGGGGCTCCCTTGCGAACGCCGCCGGGCGTATTCGAGAACTTCACCGGCAGGCCCAACGTCTTCACCGGCCCCAGTGTGGAGTGTTCCACCTCGACAAGCATCTTGCGAGCGATGGTCTGCGGGTCTGAGAGCGCCTGCAGGGTGTCGAGCACCGGCCCACAGGGCACGCCGGCGGCGTCGAGCAGGGAGAGCCAGTGGTCCGCCGGCTTCGCTTCGAAGACCTTGCTCAGCTCGGCTTCGAGCTCGGGGAGGTTCTTCATGCGGTCTGGGTTGGTGCGGAACCGGGGATCATCCGCCAAGGGGAGCGCGCCGATGGCCTCGAGCATGCGCATCCAGTTGCGCTGGTTGGCGCCGCCGACCACAAACCAGCGGTCGCTGCCCCGGAAGGCCTGGTAGGGCGCGTTGAGCGGGTGGCCGGATCCCATCGCCTTGGGAGCGACCCCCGTCGCGAGCGCAATGGCCGATTGCCAGTAGGTCTGCACCAGCGCGGCTTCGAACAGCGAGGTCTCGACCCACTGGCCCTCGCCGGTCTTCAGGCGGTGCGCATAAGCGGCGAGGATGCCCATGGCCGCGAGAATGCCGGCCGTGATGTCGGAGAGCGGCGGCCCGCACTTGGCCGGGGGGCCGCCCGCCTCGCCGGTGAAGCTCATGATGCCGCTCATGGCCTGGGCGACGAGATCGAAGCCCCGCCGGTCCTTGTAGGGGCCGGTCCGCCCGAAGCCCGACAGGGAGCAATAGATAAGCCCCGGGTTCTCGGCCTTCAGGTCCTCGTAGGACAGGCCCAGGCGCGCCATGGCCCCCGGCGCGAAGTTCTCGACCAGCACGTCCGCGGTCTTCACCAGGCGCCGCAGCACCTCCTTGCCTCCGGGCGTCTTCAGGTCGAGGACGAGGCCGCGCTTGTTGCGGTTCATCATCATGAAGGCGGCGGCTTCGTCGCCGATCTTCGGGGGCACGGAGCGGCGGGTGTCGTCGCCGTCGGGGTTCTTTTCGATCTTGATGACGTCCGCGCCCATGTCGGCCAGCATCAGCGTGCAGGTCGGGCCGGCCATGACATGCGTGAGATCGAGGACTTTCAGTCCGCTGAGGGGACCCATGCTGGTCTCTTCTTCTGAATGGAGGGGCTGGTTTTCGGGCGGGGCGCTCGACGCCTCATTCGCCCCTGAAGCGGGGTGGGCGCTTGTTCAGAAACGCGTCCATGCCCTCGCGGAAGTCCTGGCTCATGTAGCACATCAGGATCAGGTCCTTGCCTTCAGCCGGGGCGTTGTGCTCGGCGATCCGCCGCAGGCCCTCCTTGGTGGCCTGCATGGTGAGCGGCGCGTGGCCCGCCATCAGCGTCGCGAGCTCTTCCGCGCGCTGGCGGACAGCTTCCGGCGTGTCGTGCACTTCGGAAATGAGCCCGATCTGCAAGGCCTCCTGCGCTTCGACCAGGCGTGCCGTGAAGACGATGTCCTTCACCCGGGCCGGGCCGATGAGCTGGGCGAGGCGCGACAGGTTCGCGATGGACAGGCAGTTGCCGAGCGTCCGCGCGATCGGGAAGCCGAACCGCGCGTTGGCGGCGCCGATCCGGATGTCGCAGCGTGACGCGATTCCCGCCCCGCCCCCGGTGCAGGCGCCCACGATGGCTGCGATTACGGGTACGCGGCACCGTTCGAGCGCTCCCAGCACCCTGTCGATCCGGGCTTCGTACGCCAGCGCGTCCTCCGGGGTCGAGAAGGCCCGGAACTGCGAGATGTCGGTGCCGGCCGCGAAGGCCTTGTCGCCTGCGCCTGTCACGATCATGGCGCGGATCGAACGATCGGCGTCCACCTGCTCGCAGACCCAGGCGAGCTTCTCGTACATGGCGAACGTGAAGGCGTTGCGCGCCTCGGGGCGGTTGAAGGTCACGCGGGCGATGCCATCGCGGACCTCGTAAAGCAATTCTTGGGTGTCGGCCCCAGCTGCGCGTGCGCTGTCCGTCATCAGGCGTCCTCGGCTTAGGGCTTCTCCGGCCGTCTCCGCGACCGTCGAGCGCGCTTCCTCCATGCCGCCGTCTTGCGCGGCGATATGCGCTAAGGTTGAATGCAATCTTCCACCAGCGCAAGCCAAAATCTACCCGGAGTTGTCCCTGTTGGCTTCTTTTGCATTCAGCGCGTCGCGGCTCTCGGAGTGATCATGCTGCACGAAGAACTCGTCGCGAACCTGCGCAACATGCTGGTCGAGGGGCAGATCCCTCCGGGCGCCCGGATCGACGAGCGGGAGCTGTGCGCCCGCTTCGGCATCTCGCGCACGCCGCTCCGAGAAGCCCTCAAGGTGCTCGCGTCCGAGGGCACCATCGTGCTGTTGCCCCACAAGGGCGCGCGCGCGGCGAAGCTCACGCGAAAGGACGTCGCGGATCTGTTCGAAGTGGTGGAGGGGCTCGAGGCCAAGGCCGGCGAACTCGCCTGCGAGCGCATCACGGAGGCCCAGCTTGCGGAGATCGCGGCGGCGCACCATGCGATGGTGGAGCATCACAAGGCGGGCGACCTCGCCGCCTACTACCGGTGCAACCGGACCATCCACGAGTTGATCGTCGCGGCGGCGGACAACGCCGTTCTTGCCGGCCTCTATCAATCGGTGACGGCCCGCATCCGGCGCGCCCGCTTCGTTGCGCCCATGTCGCCCGAGCACTGGGCGCTCGCGGTGCTTGAGCACGAGGCCATCCTCAACGCCCTTGTCCGGCGCGACAGCCGCGCCTTGGCGTACCTCCTGGGGCGACACTTGCGTCACAAGCGCGAGGAAACGGAGCGCGCCGGCTTCGCGGCCGACGCCGAGCAAACAACGCGCAACCGGAAGGCGCGCACGCGAGCGGCCGGGGAAGGATGATCGGCGAGCGACCGCTCCTCGTAACTCAATGCTGGTCGAGATCGGGCGCGCTGGCCTCCGCGCCCATCTGGCTTTCGATGGCCTGCTCCCTGCCGACCTCCACGAATGAGCCGTCTGGCGGAAAATTCACGGGCCTGTAGCCCGGGTCGCGCCGGAGTCTCTCGACCGCAGACCAGTGAATGCGTGATCCCGGAGGGATGAAGCGGGGCTCTCCGTCCGGGATGTAGTAGCCGAGGAAAGACGGCCTGGCCTTCCATTCCTTGTAGCGGTCGTTCTTCGGCGCGTACTCGAGAGGAACCCATGCGCCCCGGAGGGACTGATGGAACTCCCCCAAGGGGCTCGGCTCCACATACGTGTAGGGGCTGCCCTTGCGTCGTTTGCCCAGGACGAGGTGGTTGACCGTCTGCGGGTTCACGCTGAGGCCGTGCTTTTCGGCCTCCCTGATCATCCAGAGCAGGGGATACTTCGACAGGCCGCTCTCTGCTTCCGGATAGCCGCCTCCGACATCGGCATGCACCCCCGCGAACCAGACCTGGTCGGAGTCCTGGGGCTTGTCATATGCGGTCGCGACAAAGCGGTTGGCGCGAAACATCTGCCCTGGCTCCCAGGGGTGCAGCCGGAACATGCGGCGCCGTTCGTCGATCGAAATGGCTTGTCTGAAAGCGGCGACGCTCGGGTTGCTGCGGGTGAACAGCAGCTCCTCGAGGCTGAACAGAAAGAACCGGTCCGGCCGCGGCGTGATGATGCTTGCGACGGTGTCCCACACCCCCATGAACCGGATCGTCGGCCAGCGCGTCGATGTGATCCGAGCGAATTGCGAGGCCCGGTCGTCCGGCGCGAGAGCGTCGGCGGCGCCGGATGCGGCGACCAGGTCCTGGGTGGCGCGCTGCGCCGCCGCGCTCGTCTGCTTGTAGGTGGTGAGGGCTGCCCCGCTCAGGTGCTTCTGCTCCCGCGACAGCAGGCCGACCGTGTGGATCAGGGCGGCCAGGACGCGGACCGTATAGGCGCCGCGGCTGAACCCGAAAAGGTAGATCTGGTCGCCACGCTCCCAGTTGTCGATCAGGAATTCGCATGCGGCCAGCACGTTGTCATCGAGCCCGTAGCCGAAGGCGAGCCCCATCACCATCGCGGTGTTCTGCTTCAGGGTGTTCCACGGGTCGGGCCGGGCCAGTGTTCCGACGCCCGGATCATAGAAGACCAGCTGCCGGGGTTCGGTGCGGTCGGTCTTCCGAGTGACGCGGTAAAGCTTGAGAACGTTCGAGATGTTCTCGCTGATCTCGTTTCCAGTGCCGTCGGAGCAGATCACGATGTTTCTGGCCATGGCGCCTCGATACTACTCTCCTGGGTGCGCTTCGCCAGTAGATGTCCAAAGACGCAGGAGGGGTGTGAACGACGTCACGCCTGCGAGCAGGCAAGAAAAAAGGGCCGCTCGCGCGGCCCTTTTGGTTGCTCGGGTCAGGCCCGGCCAGCGCGACGCAAGTCGCGGCGTCAGACGAACTGCCCGTGGCAGTGCTTGTACTTCTTGCCCGAGCCGCAGGGGCAGGCCTCGTTGCGGCCCACGCGCCCCCACGTGGAGGGATCGTTCGGGTCGCGCTGCTCGGGCGGCACGACCGCGTCGGCGCTGATGCCGAGCTGGGCCGCCGCGCGGGTCGTGGCGTCCATGGGGGCCATTTCGTTCTCGCCCGTGAGCGGGTTGATGTGCGTGGCCTGCATGGGCGGCAGCTCCTGCGCCGCCTCGGGCTGCTGGAACATCACCTCGATGCGCATCAACTGCGCCGTCACCTGCTCGCGCAGGTGGGTGATCAGGCCGTCGAAGAGCTCGAAGGCCTCCTGCTTGTACTCGTTGAGCGGATCGCGCTGGGCCATGGAGCGCCAGCCGATCACCTGCCGCAGGTGGTCGAGGGTGACCAGGTGCTCGCGCCAGAGGTGGTCGAGCATCTGGAGAAGCACCTGCTTCTCCACATAGGTCATCACCTCCTGGGTGTTCTTCTCGACCCGCTCCGCATAGGCCTCGTCGGCCGCCGCCTTGAGGCGCTCGCGCATCTCCTCGTCGGCGATGCCTTCTTCCTTGGCCCAGTCCGCGACCGGCACGTCGAGGTTGAGCAGGCGCTGCACGTCATCGTCCAGGCCGGCGATGTCCCACTGCTCGGGATAGGCGCCCTCCGGGATGTGCTTGGCCACCAGGTCGTCCACCACGCCGTGGCGCATGTCGTCGATGGTGGCCCGGACGCTCTCTTCCGCCATGAACTCGCGACGCTGCTCGAACACCACCTTGCGCTGGTCGTTCATCACGTCGTCGTACTTCAGGATGTTCTTGCGCATGTCGAAGTTGCGGGCTTCGACCTTCTGCTGCGCCTTCTCGATGGCCTTGTTGATCCACGGATGGATGATCGCCTCATCCTCCTTGAGCCCGAGCTTCTGCAGCATGCCGTCCATGCGCTCGGACCCGAAGATGCGCATCAGGTCGTCCTGGAGCGACAGGTAGAACTTGGACCGGCCCGGGTCGCCCTGGCGGCCAGAGCGGCCGCGCAGCTGGTTGTCGATGCGCCGGCTCTCGTGGCGCTCCGTGCCGACCACGTAGAGGCCGCCGGCAGAGAGCGCCTTCTGCTTGAGCTCGGCCACTTCGGCCTTGATGGCGGCGATCTTCTCGTCCCGCTCGGAGCCCTCCGGCATCTGCACGAGCTCGTGGCGGATGCGCATGTCGGCGTTGCCGCCGAGCTGGATGTCCGTGCCGCGGCCGGCCATGTTGGTGGCGATCGTCACCGCGCCCGGCACGCCCGCCTGGGCGACGATGAAGGCCTCCTGCTCGTGGAAGCGGGCGTTCAGCACCGCGAAGGTCTTGGACGGCTTGCCGTCCCGCGCCGCCTTGTAGAGCGGATCGAGCGCGTTCGGGCTGGTGAAGTCGATCAGCGTGTAGCCCTGCTGCTGCATGAACTCGGCCAGCTGCTCGGACTTCTCGATCGACGTCGTGCCGACCAGGATGGGCTGGCCCTTGTCGGCGGCCGCTTCGATCTCGCGCACGATGGCCTTCAGCTTCTCGGCCTGGGTGCGGTAGACCTCGTCGTCCTCGTCAATGCGGTTGACGCCGATATTGGTCGGGATCTCGACCACCTCGAGCTTGTAGATGTCGAGGAACTCGTCCGCCTCGGTGGCCGCCGTGCCGGTCATGCCGGCGAGCTTCTTGTACAGGCGGAAATAGTTCTGGAACGTGATGGAGGCGAGCGTCTGGTTCTCGGGCTGGACCTGGACGTGCTCCTTGGCCTCCAGGGCCTGGTGCAGGCCTTCCGAATAGCGACGGCCCGGCATCATGCGGCCGGTGAACTCGTCGATAATGACGACCTCGCCGTTGCGCACGATGTAGTCCTTGTCGCGCTGGAACAGCGTATGTGCGCGCAGCGCCTGGTTGACGTGATGCACCAGCGTCGCGTTGGCGGCGTCGTAGAGCGAGCCCTCCTTGAGGAGGCCCGACTCTTCCAGCAACTGCTCGATATGCTCGTTGCCCTGCTCGGTCAGGGACACGGCGCGTTGCTTTTCGTCCACCTCGTAGTCGCCCGGCACGAGCCGCGGCAGAAGCTTGTCGATGGCGTTGTAGAGGTCGGAACGGTCGTCCAGCGGACCGGAAATGATGAGCGGCGTGCGCGCCTCGTCCACCAGGATCGAGTCCACCTCGTCCACGATGGCGAAGTGGTGCCCGCGCTGAACCATCTGGTTCAGCTCGTATTTCATGTTGTCGCGCAGGTAGTCGAAGCCGAACTCGTTGTTCGTGCCGTAGGTGATGTCGCACGCGTAGGCCTCGGCGCGCTGCACATCGTCCAGGCCATGCACGATGATGCCGACCGAGAGGCCCAGGAAGCGGTAGACCTGGCCCATCCACTCGGCGTCGCGGCGGGCGAGGTAGTCGTTCACCGTGACCACATGCACGCCCTTGCCGGCGAGCGCGTTCAGGTAGGTCGGCAGCGTGGCGACGAGCGTCTTGCCTTCGCCGGTCTTCATCTCGGCGATCGAGCCTTCGTGAAGCACCATGCCGCCGATGAGCTGCACGTCGAAGTGGCGCTGGCCGAGCACGCGCTTGGCCGCCTCGCGCACCGTCGCGAAGGCCGCCGGGAGGATGTCGTCGAGCGTCTTGCCCTCGGCGAGCTGGCTCTTGAACTCGTCCGTGCGGGCGCGCAGCTGCTCGTCGGTGAGGGCGGCGACTTCGAGCTCGAGGGCGTTGATGGCGGCGATCTTCGGCCGATACGTCTTGAGCCGGCGGTCGTTGGCCGAACCGAACACCTTTTTGGCAAGTGCGCCGAACATCGAGAACCCTTCTCACGTCGAAAGGCGGCGCGGCTGGCCCGGGGCCAGGCGCCGAGGAGGAAATTGTCGGAGGGGCTTATAGCGCCATCCGGGTCGGGACGCACGGCCGTAATCGGCCCTGCGCCAAGGGAAACGCGCGACGCCCGCCAACGGTCGCGCCTTCGCCTACATGGCGCCGCGATCCCCGTTTTTCAAAGGGGCGCGACTGTACACGCCAAACACGTCTTGCAAGGCGGGCCGCCTTGCTCCACTCATGCGCCTCGAACGCGCTTTGACCTTGCGCTCGCGCGCGCCGAACCGGATCCAAACGCTCATGATCGACACGAAGACACTTGGTCGCCCCGCCCTGATCCTCGCCACGGCGGCCGTGGCGCTTGGGCTCGGCTGGGGCGCCGCCTCGGCGCAGACCGCCGCCTCCGGCGACAAGGACAAGGTCGTCGCCACCGTGGACGGCCTGAAGATCACCGAGAAGGACCTCGATCTCGCGGCAGAGGACCTGGGCGGCAGCATGCCGCAGATGCCGGAGCCGGCCAAGCGCGATTACCTCGTCGGCTATCTCGCCGACCTGAAGCTCGGCGCCCGCGCCGCCGCGCAGGCCAAGGTGGACTCTTCGCCCGAGTTCGCCGCCCGCGCCGCCTACCAGCGCGACAAGCTGATGCTGGACGAGTATCTCGGCCAGGAAGCCAAGAAGGCCGTCACCGAAGACAAGATGAAGGCCCTCTATAACGACACCGTGAAGGACCTGAAGCCCGAGCCGGAGGTTCACGCTCGCCACATCCTGGTGGAGACCGAGGACCAGGCCAAGGCCGTCGAGGCGCGCCTGAAGAAGGGCGACGACTTCGCCAAGGTGGCCGAGGAACTCTCCAAGGACCCGGGTTCGGGCAAGGAGGGAGGCGACCTGGGCTGGTTCACCAAGGACCGCATGGTGCCCGAGTTCGCCGAAGCGGCGTTCAAGCTAGAGCCCGGACAGGTGTCCGACCCGGTGAAGAGCCAGTTCGGCTGGCACGTCATCAAGGTCGAGGAGAAGCGCACCAAGGCGGTCCCGCCCTATGACGAGGTCAAGGACCAGATCCAGCAGTACCTGACCCGCAAGGCGCAGACGGACATCGTCATGGCGCTGCGCTCCAAGGGCAAGGTCGAGCGGCTCGACAAGCCCGCGGCCCCGGCCCCCGCTGATCCGGCCAAGCCGGCCGACGCCGCCAAGCCGGCGGAGCCGAAGAAGAACTGACCGTTTCGAATTTCGGAGCCGGGGGCTTTCTCCCCCGGCTTTTTCTTGCCCCTGCCGGCCGTGCGTCCGCGCGGCTCCTTCCACTCTCCTGACCGACTGCCGAGGATCGCCATGGCGACCGCCGTTTCCCCGCTCGCTCCCGAACGGTTTCCCGACCTGCCGCCCATCGCGGGCGTCACCTTCGCGACGGCGGCGGCCGGCATCCGATACAAGGGCCGCACGGACGTGCTGCTGCTGAAGCTGGCCGAGGGCACGGCGGCGGCGGGCGTCTACACGCGCTCCAAGTGCCCCTCCGCCCCGGTGGACTGGTGCCGCAAGGCGCTGCCGGGCGGCGTGGCGCGGGGCCTCGTGGTGAACTCCGGCAACGCCAACGCCTTCACGGGCAAGACCGGCGCCGAGGCCGTGAAGCTCACGGCCGACATCGCCGCCAAGGCGCTGGGCTGCAAGCCGAGCGAGATCTTCCTGGCCTCCACGGGCGTGATCGGCGAGCCGCTCGACGCCACCAAGTTCGGCGGCGTGCTGGACGAGTGCGCCGCCCGCGCCGCCGAGGGGCCGTGGATCGAGCCCGCCAAGGCCATCATGACCACCGACACCTACCCCAAGGGCGCCACCGCCAAGGCGACCATTGGGGGCGTGGAGGTCACGATCAACGGCATCGCCAAGGGCGCCGGCATGATCGCGCCCGACATGGCCACCATGCTGTCCTTCATCTTCACGGACGCGCCGATCGCAGCCGAGGCGCTGCAGGCGATGCTGTCGCGGTCGGTGAAGACCTCGTTCAACGCCATCACGGTGGACAGCGACACCTCCACGTCCGACACCCTGATGCTGTTCGCCACGGGCGCGGCCGAGGCGCGCGGCTGCCCCCGCGTCACGGAGGCCTCGGACCGCCGCCTCGCCGGCTTCCGCAAGGCGCTCGACACCGTGCTGCTCGACCTCGCCCATCAGGTGGTGAAGGACGGCGAGGGCGCCCGCCACTTCATCGGCGTGACGGTCGAGGGGGCGGTGAGCGCGACCTCCGCCAAGCGCATCGCCAAGTCCATCGCCGACTCGCCCCTGGTGAAGACGGCGGTGGCCGGCGCAGACGCCAACTGGGGCCGCGTGGTGATGGCCGTCGGCAAGGCCGGCGAGCCGGCCGACCGCGACCGCCTCGCCATCTGGTTTGGCCCGCACCGCGTCGCCGTCAACGGCGCTCGCGATGGCGACTACGACGAGGCCACCGTGTCCGAGTACATGAAGGGGCAGGACATCGACATCCGCGTCGACATCGGCCTCGGCAACGGCAAGGCCAAGGTGTGGACCTGCGATCTCACGAAGGAATACGTCGAGATCAACGGCGATTACCGGAGCTGACCAGCGCGTGCGGGCAACAGGTTGCGCGCGCCGCGGTCGGTTTTCCCGTCTGGTGACGATGCTAGGCTCCGGCCGTTTCTCGTGACGGAGCCTTTTTCATGGTTGCGTTGTTTGCGCGGCTCGCCCTTTCGGCGACCGTATGCGCGGGCCTTTCCGCCTGCGTCACCTACCAACCTCTGGACACCGCCTTCGACGACGCGATGGCCGCCAAGGCCAAGGCGCAGCTGGAGCCCGGAATGGCCACGATCAAGGGCAGCGCCTTTTTGCGGAAGCCATCGGGGAGCTTTGTCACAGCGGGCGGCGAGTGGGTCTACCTGATCCCGGCCACGCCCTACGCCGAGGAGCGCTTCAAGCGCTTGTTCGGCGAAGGTCGCTACAACAGCGCCGTGTGGGGCAACAACGCCCCGCCGCCGGACCCGCGCTTCTCCGAACTGATGCGCAAGCTGAAGGCCCACAAGGACGGTTCTTTCCGTTTCGAGAACGTCAAGCCGGGCCGCTATTTCGTCTCCTCCTCCCTCACTTGGACGCCGAAGGACGAGATCCTGCCCCATGGCGGGGCCGTCTACGACGAGGTCACCGTCAAGGGAGAGGAGGAAACAGCCGACGTCGTGCTGTCCGGCAAGTAGCGAAGGATGGACAAAGAAGCTGCGGACCGGCGGGGCCCGTTCTATAAGCGGCGGCCCGTTTTTCTCGGAGAGTCCCGTGAAGCTCGTCCTTGTCGCCGCCTGCGCCCTCGTCGACGCCGACCGGCGCGTGCTGATCGCCCAGCGCCCGGAGGGAAAGCAGCTGGCCGGCCTGTGGGAGTTCCCCGGCGGCAAGGTCGAGCCTGGCGAGCGGCCCGAGGAGACGCTGATCCGCGAGCTCCACGAGGAGCTCGGCATCACCGTCAAGGAGGCGTGCCTCGCGCCGCTGACCTTCGCCAGCCACACCTACGAGACGTTCCAGCTGCTTATGCCGCTGTGGATCTGCAAGCGGTGGGAAGGCCAGGTGATCCAGAAGGAGCACCAGGCGCTCAAGTGGGTCCGGCCGAACAAGCTGCGGGACTACGCGATGCCGCCGGCGGACGAGCCGTTGATCCCGCCGCTCGTCGACCTGCTCGGCGGCTGAGGTGGAACCGTCGGCGCCCTCCAGCGCGACCGTGATCGGGCGGCTTCTGGCCTGCTCGCTCCTGTGGTCGTCCGGCTTCCTGTTCATGAAGCTGGTCGGGACCACCCATCCTTTCGTGACGGCCGCGAGCCGGGCCGCCATCGCCGCGCTCGCGCTGGCCGCCTGGTTCCTGCTGAGGGGACAGAGCCCGCTGCCGCGGCGCGATGAGGCTGCCCCATGGGTCCTGCTGGGCACGCTCAACGGATGGCTGCCGAACGTGCTGACCGCTTACGCGCTGGCCCAGATCCCGGCGGGCCTGAGCTCCATGATCCAGGCCTCCGGCCCCCTGATGGTGGCCGTGCTCGCCCATTTCTGCTTCGTGGACGAGCGGCTGACACCGCGGCGCGTCCTCGGTGTCATTATCGGTTTCGTGGGAATGGGCGTGCTCATCGGCCCGAAGGCCTTCCTCGACGTCGATGGCGGCGCGCTCGGAGTGGCCGCCATGGTGGGCGTTTCGCTGAGCTACGCGGTCGGCAACGTCTACGCCAAGACGGTCCGCCACGTGGAGCCCGCCCGCATGGCCCTCGGCCAGCAGACGATCTCGGCTCTCGCCGCGACCACCCTGGCGCTTGCTTTCGCCCGCCAACAGGCCGGCGCCCAGATGGCGGCGCACTGGCCCTCTCTTCTGGCCCTTGGCCTGGTCGCCACGGCCGTGCCAATCACGATCTTCATGACCCTGATCCGTAGCGCTGGGCCCACCAAGGCGGCCATGATCGGCTATCTTCTGCCCGTCTGGGCCACCCTGATGGCGGTGCTCTTCCTGGACGAAACCGTCAATCTCCGCGACATCGCCGGCGCAGGGATCATCCTGGCCGGCGTGTGGGTCGTGTCCACCGCCCCGCGCCCCGAAGCGGGCTGAGGGCGCGCGCTTAGGCCGCCAGCTCGTCCGCCCGGGCGGGCTGGCCGGCCCGGGTCTTCCACAGGGACCAGCCGATGCCGGCGCCGAGGATCGCGAAGGTCACGCCCAGCGAGATGGAGGGCGGGATCTTGGCGACGCCGAGCATGTCCGCGACCACGATCTTCGAGCCGATGAAGATCAGCACCGTCGCCAGCGCGTATTTGAGGTAGGCGAAGCGGTCGATCATGGCGGCGAGCGCGAAGTAGAGCGCGCGCAGGCCCAGGATCGCGAAGATGTTTGACGTGAACACGATGTAGGGATCCGTGGTGATCGCGAAGATCGCCGGCACGGAGTCGACCGCGAAGATCACGTCCGCAACGTTGACCAGCACCAGGACGAGAAAGAGCGGCGTGAGGCTCAGGACGCGCTTGCCCGACGCCGGATCGTGCTCGCGCACGAGGAAGCGCTCGCCACGCAAGCCGTCCGTCACCCGGAAGCGCCGGCGCATGAAGCGCAGCAGCGGATTGGACTCCACGTCATAGGCCTTGTCGGCCGCCCAGAGCATCTTGACGCCGGTGCCCACCAGGAAGGCGGCGAAGATGTACAGCACCCAGGAGAACTGCTGCACCAGTGCGGCGCCCAGGCCGATCATGAGCCCGCGCAGGATGATGACCGCCAGAATGCCCCAGAACAGCACCCGGTGCTGATAGGCGCGCGGAATGCCGAAATAGCCGAAGATCATCGCCATGACGAAGATGTTGTCCATCGAGAGGCTTTTCTCGATGACATAGCCGGTCAGGTATTCGAGGCCGGCCTGGGGCGAGATCTGCCACCACACCCAGCCGCCGAAGGCGACGCCCATGGCGATGTAGAACGCGGAAAGCAGGAGGCTCTCGCGAACCGAGATCTCCTTGGATTTCGTGTGCAGGACGCCGAGGTCGAAGGCCAGCAGCGCGATGACGAGGCCGGCGAACGCCGCCCACATCCAGAGCGGCTTGGCGAGCAGGGGAAGAGTCAGGATGTCCAGCATGTCGGGCCCACTGTTGACGGTTCAACGGTGGCGCCGACATCACGAGAGGGTCGGACTCTCGCCAGAGGGGCCCGGTCGCCGCAGGTGAGGTGGTGTGGCGCCCGCGCCCGTTCAAGGCCCCTTGGCGGCAAGGCGGCCCCGGAGACCCTCGCCCCGCTGGCGCGCCGTTCGGCGCGCGGGCATAACAGCAAGCGAGATCGTTGCTGACACGCCGCCGCGCCAGGCCACGCCTGCCGCCACGGAGACTGTCGTATGGTGGTTCATGCCCTCGCCCGCGCGGTCACGCTTGGAGCGGTCCTGCTCGCGCTGGTCTCGGCCGCTCCGGCGGGCGCCCAGACCGCCGTGCGCGTGCTGCTGGATGGGCGGATCGACGTCCTCGGCGCGCCCTTCCTGCTCGCGCAGGAGCGGGGTTACTTCCGCGCCGAGAACCTGGACGTGTCGCTCGAACCTGGGACAGGGTCCCGCGACGCGGTCGCGCGCCTCGCCGCCGGGGATCACCACCTCGGGGTTGGCGACATCAATACCCTGATCAGGATGAGGGACGAGAACCCGGCCGTGGATCTCAAGGCCGTGTTCATGCTTCAGGACGCGCCGCCCTTCGCCGTGATTGGGCGAAAGAGCCGGGGCCTCTCGGAGGACCCCTCGAGCCTGGCCGGAAAGGTGATCGGGGCTTCCTCGGCGGATGGTGCGGCGGCCCAGTGGCCCGTCTATCGCGCCTTGGCCAAACTGGAGGCCGCAGCGGCGCGCATCGAGAGCGTGGGACTGGCCGTGCGGGAGCCCATGTTGGCCTCGGGCGAGCTGGATGCGGTGTTCGGCTCGGCGGTGTCCACGCCCGTCGTCCTGAGGAGCCGCGGCGTGCCTGCGGACGACCTCGTCGTGCTGGCCATGCGGGACGCCGGGCTGCAGCTCTACGGCGACGCCGTGCTGGCGACAGGCGCCTTCGCGCGCGAGAATCCTGATGCGCTGCGGGCCTTCCTGCGCGCGCTGTCCCGCGGCATGCGGGACGCCGTGGCGGATCCGGCGGCCGCCGTTGACGCCGCCCTGCGCCGAAACGAGCAACTCCGGCGCGAGGTCGAGAACGAGCGCCTTTTGCGCGCCGTCCAGACGGTCCATGTCACGCCCTGGGTCAGGGAGAATGGCTGGGGCGGCGTCGATCCGGCCCGGTTCGCACGAGCCATCGAGCAGATCGGATTGGCCTTCGGCTTCAGGCAGAAGCCCCAGGTGGCTGACGTTTTTACGGGCGAGTTCCTGCCCGATCCCGAGGACAGGCGGATCGACTGATCGCTTCAGACGAGCCGGAACTGCAGCAGCGTCGTGCGCTGCAGAAACGAGAAATTGTCGTCGGAGATCAGGGTCAGCACGAGGCCGCCGTCGGGCGCGGCGTGCACGGCGAGCCCTTCCATGTTGTCGATGTGCTGGCGCATGTCGGCCTGGATCAGGGCCGGCCCGTCCAGGACGGCTCCCGGCCGAAGCTCGTCCCGCGCTACGCGGCGGATGCGCATGCCGACGCCGTCGATCCAGTTGAAGCGCCGCTCCAGCAGGAGCATGTCGCCGCCGGGCAGGAAGGCGAGGTCCGTGATGTCGAAGTCGTCGTGGCGCGCGACCGCGAACTCGCCGCGTTGAGGACCGGTGAGGATCCAGCCCTTGGTCGGCGCCTCCGCGCCCCGCACCGCCCGCTCGGCGATGACCACCAGCGAGCCTGCGATCGCGCCGCCCGTCGCGACGCCGATCGCCTCGAGACTGCGATTTTCCGGCAGCGTCTTCACGGCGGGCGGCGCAGGCACGATCTGGCCCCGGGCGGCGAGTCCGTCCCGCCCGATCTCGAAGCGGCGGACCTCGTGAACCCGCTCGATGCCGATGTAGGCCACGCCCTCGTGCACGCAGAGGCTCTCGCAGTCCCAGCTGGGCGTGCGCCAGAGCGGAACGCCGTCGGCGCCCAGCACGGGGGCGATCACCGCGTCGGTCAGCCCCGTCGGGGTCTGTTCCGTGTAGGCGATCCTGGCGGAGAGCCATCCGCCGACATCGCTCAGGGCCAGCAGGCGCTGGCCGTCGGCTGAAACCGACAGGCCGGACCAGCCGCCGAAATGCGGGCTGTCGCTGTCCAGGTCGAGGCCGCCAATGAACTCCAGGCCGCCGAACCGCCGGAGCTCCCGGTCCATGATGTCGAACTGATCGACAGGTCGGGCCTTGACGGTCACTCCGTTGGGAGCCAGGGGGCCGCTGGGCGGCCCTGATCCGGCCAGCGCCGGCCCGGATCCCAGGGCGGCGGCGGCCAGCAGGCCGCGGCCGAAAGCACGACGGCTCAGCTTCATCCGCGGGCGCCGGCCGCGCGCCGGGGCGAGGCGACCTGCTTCGGGGGCGTGGCGTTCTCGTCGAAGAGCTCCGCCAGCTTCTCGGTCATGGCGCCGCCGAGTTCCTCCGCGTCCACGATGGTGACGGCGCGGCGGTAGTAGCGGGTCACGTCATGGCCGATGCCGATGGCGATCAGCTCGACCGGCGAGCGGGTCTCGATCTCCTCGATGATCCAGCGCAGGTGGCGCTCCAGGTAGTTCCCCGGGTTCACCGACAGGGTGGAGTCGTCGACGGGCGCGCCGTCCGAGATCATCATGAGGATCTTACGCTGCTCCGGCCGGGCCAGCAGGCGCTTGTGCGCCCAGTCCAGCGCCTCGCCGTCGATGTTCTCCTTGAGCAGGCCCTCGCGCATCATCAGGCCAAGGTTCTTGCGCGCGCGCCGCCACGGCGCGTCCGCGCCCTTGTAGATGATGTGGCGCAGGTCGTTCAGTCGGCCCGGGTTGGCCGGCTTGCCCGCCTGGAGCCACTGCTCGCGGGACTGGCCGCCCTTCCAGGCTCGGGTCGTGAAGCCGAGGATCTCGGTCTTGACCCCGCAGCGCTCCAGCGTGCGGGCCAGGATGTCAGCGCAGGTGGCCGCCACCGTGATGGGGCGGCCCCGCATGGAGCCGGAATTGTCGATCAGCAGGGTGACGACGGTGTCGCGGAAGTTGGTGTCCTTCTCGCGCTTGAACGAAAGCGGCTGGAACGGATCGATGATGATACGGGGCAGTCGCGCCGGATCGAGCGCGCCTTCCTCGAGGTCGAACTCCCAGGCCCGGTTCTGCTGCGCCATGAGGCGGCGCTGCAGCCTGTGGGCCAGGCGCGCCACCACGCCCTGCAAGTGGCTGAGCTGCTTGTCGAGGTAGCTGCGCAGGCGGGCGAGCTCCTCCGGGTCGCAGAGCTCCTCGGCCTCGATCATCTCGTCGAACTTGGTGGTGAAGGCCTTGTAGTCCGGACCGCGTGACTCGCGGGTGTTGGAGACCGGCGGCCGCCAGGCCTCGGACGGCTCTTCGCCTTCCGCTTCGTCCATGTCGTCGGGCATCTCGCCCGTCGGGCCTTCGGACGTCTCCGACTGGCCCTCCTCCATCTCCTCGGTCGCCTCTTCGGAGCGCTCCATCTCGGCGCGCTCGGCGGCGGACTGCTCCTCGGACTCGCCTTCCTGCTGCTCTTTGTCCTGGCTCTGCTCGTTGGATTCCTCGTCTTCCTCCGAGTCCTCCGGGTCGAGGCTGGAGTCCTCGGCCATGTCCAGGCTCGCCAGCATCTCGCGCACGGAGCGGGCGAAGTGGCGCTGGTCCTCCAGGTTGGAGGCGAGCTTGTCGAGGTCCTTGCCCGCCTTCTCCTCAACCCAGGGTCGCCACAGGTCGACGATCTTCTGCGCGGCGGGCGGCGGCTTCAACCCGGTGAGCCGCTCGCGCACGATCATGGCGACCGCGTCTTCGAGCGGGGCGTCGGCCCGGTCGGTGACCTCGTGATAGGCGCCCCGGTGGTAGCGGTCCTCCAGCATCGCGGTGATGTTTGAGGCGACGCCAGCCATCCGGTTGGAGCCGATCGACTCCACGCGCGACTGCTCCACCGCGTCGAACACCGCGCGGGCCTGCTGGCCTTCCGGCGCGAGCCGCCGGTGGACGACCGCGTCATGGCAGGCCAGCCTGAGGGCCATCGAGTCCGCCTGGCCGCGAACGATCGCGGCGTCCGCGGCGCTCATCTTGCGAGGGGGCTCAGCCAGCCGCGCGCGCTCGCCTGTGAGCGCCGGTCGGTCGGACGCGAAGGTCACCTCCAGCTCCGGCGTCTTGGCGATGGCCCGCAGGCAGCCGGCCACCGAGCGCTTGAAAGGCTCGGCGGGGGCTTCCTTCGGCTGGGCGGGCTTGCGGTTCGACGAGCTCATGCGGATCCGGCGGTCGGTTTAGCTCAGCGCCACGTTGACGGCGCTCTCGGGCAGGTCCTGCCCAAAGCAGCGCTGGTAGAACTCGGCGACCAGCGGGCGCTCCAGCTCGTCGCACTTGTTCAGGAAGGTGATCCGGAACGCAAAGCCGAGGTCCTTGAAGATGTCGGCGTTCTCGGCCCAGGTGATCACCGTGCGCGGGCTCATCACGGTGGACAGGTCGCCGTTGATGAAGGCGTTGCGGGTGAGGTCCGCCACGCGCACCATCTTGTTGACGATGTCGCGCCCTTCCTTGCCCGTGTAGTGCTTGGCCTTGGCCAGCACGATGTCGACTTCCTTGTCGTGGGGCAGGTAGTTGAGCGTGGTGACGATGGACCAGCGGTCCATCTGGCCTTGGTTGATCTGCTGCGTGCCGTGATACAGGCCCGAGGTGTCGCCGAGCCCGACCGTGTTGGCGGTCGCGAACAGGCGGAACGCCGGATGGGGCCTGATGACGCGCTTCTGGTCGAGCAGCGTCAGCTTGCCCGAGACCTCCAGCACGCGCTGGATCACGAACATCACGTCGGGGCGGCCGGCGTCGTATTCGTCGAACACCAGCGCGATGTTGTTCTGCAGCGCCCAGGGCAGGATGCCGTCCTGGAACTCCGTCACCTGCTTGCCTTCGCGCAGGACGATGGCGTCCTTGCCCACGAGGTCGAGGCGGGAGACGTGGCTGTCCAGGTTGATGCGGATGCAGGGCCAGTTGAGGCGGGCGGCCACCTGCTCGATGTGGGTCGACTTGCCGGTGCCGTGGTAACCCGTGACCATCACGCGGCGGTTGCGTGCGAAGCCTGCCAGGATGGCCAGCGTGGTGTCCCGGTCGAACAGGTAGTCCGGGTCGAGGTCGGGAACATGGGCGTCCGGCTCGGAGTAGGCGGGCACCTCCATATCGAGGTCGAGGCCGAACAGCTTACGCACGGACACCGTCGTGTCCGGCAGCCCCGGCGCCAATGCAGTCGTGGCAGACATGGATCCTCACAGACGAAACACGGGGCGCGAGCCCCGCGGTCCCGGCGGTCAGCCCGGACCAGAAACTTGTTTAGAGGCTGGCGCGCCCAGAGGCAATTCGCGCAAGCCCAACCCTCGATGCGCGCTCATGCGCGCCGCGCGGAGCGGCCATTCCGGTCTCGACCCGGGTCAGGCGCGGCCGGCCGCCTTGAGGGTGTTGTAGGCGTTGATGATCTCGCGCAACCGGTCCTCCAGCGACCGGTCCCCGCCGTTCGCGTCAGGATGGACCTGCTTCACAAGCTCCTTGTAGCGGGCCTTCACGGCGGCGGGCTCCGCCGTCTCGTCCAGGCCCAGGGTGTCATAGGCTTTGCGCGCCAGCGGACCCACGCCGGGCCGGCGGGGAGCCTCCGCCTGGGCCCGGCCCGCGAACCCGGCGGCTCGGAACACGCCGAGCGGATCCTCGTAGTGGAATTCGGCTTCGCCGGCGGGGCTGGCCTGTTGGGCGCCGCCGTTCTTGACCCCCATGGACCAGGTCGGGCGATGCCCGACGAGGGCCTCCTTCTGGTACTTGGCGACCGCCTCGTCGGACATGCCCGCGAAGTAGTTGTAGGAGGCGTTGTACTCGCGGACGTGCTCCATGCAGAACCGGAAGTACTCGCCCTCGTGCAGCCGGCCCTTGGGGGCGCGGTGCTCGCCCAGGGCCTGGCATCCCGGATGGTCGCACCGCGGGCCATTCGAGCCCGCGGCCTTCGGCTGCGCCGCTTCGGCGCGGCGGGGACGGCTGCGAATCTTGTCGAAGATGGGCGAGTTGAGATTCATGGCGGCGTCATTATGAGGTGTCGGACGATCGGGGCAAGCCGGGTGCGACAGCGCGGCCCGGATCGCCGAGGGCCGCGGCGCGGCGGCCACAAAACAACGCGCGAACGCGTTTCGAAAGGCTGAGCGATGAGCGTCAGGGATGTGATGGCCGTCAAACTCAGGGAGGCGCTGGCGCCGACCGAACTCGAGGTCATCGACGAGTCGGACCGACACATCGGCCACGGCGGGTGGCGCGAGGGCGGCGAAACTCACTTCTCCGTCAAAGTGGTGTCCCCCGCCTTCATCGGCAAGAGCCGCGTGGAGCGCCACCGGATGGTCAACGCCATCCTGGCGGAGGAACTGGCCGGCCGGGTTCATGCCCTGGCCGTGAACGCGAAAGCGCCGGGGGAGTAGCCCTCCCCCGGCGCTTGCGAGCGGGTAGCGTGAGAGTGGCCTAGCGAAGCCGCTCCAGGATGCTCACGTAGTTGGCCACGGCCGCTCCTCCCATGTTGAAGATGCCGCCGAGCGTGGCCGCGGGAATCTGCATGTCCCCCGCCTCGCCGGCGAGTTGCATGGCCGTCAGCGCGTGCATGGAGACGCCGGTGGCGCCGATGGGGTGACCCTTCGCCTTGAGCCCCCCGGAGGGGTTCACCGGCAGGCGGCCGTCCTTCTGGGTCCACCCCTCCTTGATGGCGACAGCGCCGCGGCCCTCGGGGGCGAGGCCCATCGCCTCGTATTCCAGCAGCTCCGCGATCGTGAAGCAGTCGTGCGTCTCGACGAAGGAGAGGTGGTCGAGCGTGACGCCCGCCTGGGCGAGCGCCCGGCGCCAGGCCTCGGCGCAGCCGTCGAACTTCAGGATGTCGCGCTTCGACATGGGCAGGAAATCCTGCACGTGGGAGGCGGCCCGGAACGCGATGGCCCGGTTCATCTTCAGCGCCGTCTCGACGTCGGCCAGCACGACCGCGGCGGCGCCGTCGGACACCAGCGAGCAGTCGGTCCGCTTCAGCGGGCCGGCCACGTAGGGGTTCTTCTCGCTCTCCTGCCGGCAGAACTCGACGCCCAGGTCCTTGCGCATCTGCGCGTAGGGATTGGAGACCCCGTTCTTGTGGTTCTTGGCGGCGATCATCGCCAGGGCGTCGGATTGGTCGCCGTGCCGCTGGAAGTAGGCCGCGGCGATCTGGCCGAATACGCCGGCGAAGCCCGCCGGGGTGTCGCCGTCCTCCGGCAGGTAGGAAGCCTTGAGGAGGTAGCGGCCAATGTCCGCCGGGGGCGTCCTGGTCATCTGCTCGACGCCCACGACGAGGACGACGCGCGCCTGCTTGGCCTCGATGCTCTTCATCGCCGTGTGGACCGCGGCCGAGCCGGTCGCGCAGGCGTTCTCGACACGGGTCGTCGGCTTGAAGCGCAGGGCGTCGTCCGCCTGCAGCACCAGCGAGGCCGTGAAGTCCTGCTGCGAGAAGCCCGCGTTGTAGTGGCCGAGCACGATCTCGTCGACGTCGCCCGCCTCCACCCCGGCGTGCTCCAGGGCCTCGTTGGTGACCCGCACGATCAGGCTCTCGACGCTCTCGGCGTCCTGCTTGCCGAACGGGGTATGGGCCCAGCCCACGATACAGGCGGTCATCTTGGCGGTGCTCCCTCGCGTTTCCGCGCAGACAATGGCCCCGGCGCGCGCCCTTCGCAAGGCGCGCGCTCGCAAGGCTCGCGTGCGCGAACGCGCGGGCGCGCGCCCACGGCGCAGCCCAAGGCATGGCGGAACGGCCCGCTTGCGGCCGGCGTTGTCGGCGCGAGAGACGGAGGAGGAGAACCATGTCCGCGAACACGGCGACTTTGCTCGAGGAGGCGGCGCGGCACGGCCAGGGCGACGCCCAGGCGGCCTTGCCCAAGCGCAACCGGGACGACCTCGTCACGCTGCTCTGCCAGCAGGGGGATCGCGTGAGCGCGCAGGACAGCGACGCGATCTACAGGCGCTATTGCGAGGCCTATGACCAGCGCGAGCGGCGCGAGGAACTGGTCGACGCCGGGTCGGAGATGTCCTTCCCGGCCAGCGATCCGCCCTCCTACATGGCGGGCGCGTCCGTGGCCGGGGCGCCCCCGCCCGGGAGCGAGACCCGCGAGCCGGTCAGCAAGAGGGCCACGGATCCCGCCCGCGTGCGCGAGGTTGAGGAAACGGACGGCACGGGCGGCCAGAAGGCCGACGCCCCGACTGGGCAGCAACAGTCCAACGCCAGCCGTCGCTGAGCATGGCGGTCAGGCCCCGTGGGTCCACAGCAGCAGGATGACGCCGCCGACGATCAGCGTCATCCCGACGATCTCGCGGGGGCTGGTGGATTGATCGAACAGCCGCTTGGAGACCGCCTGCGCGAACAGCACCTCGACCAGGGCCAGCGTCCGCACGTTGGCGGCCGACGTGAGCGAGAAGCCCAGGAACCAGAACTGCGACGCGAACGCGCCCGCGAACCCCGCGAGCAGGGAGGGACGCCAGGCCCGGACGATCTTGACCAGCGCGCGCCGGTTGAAGGCCCCGAGCCACAGGAGAAGGAGCGTGGTCTGCACGCCCAGCGACCAGGCCAGCGTATAGGTCGAGCGCAGCACGAACGACCCTTGGCCAAGCTCCAGGATCGCGCCGCGGAAGCCGATCGCCGACAAGGCGAAGAACGCGCCCGACACGATTCCCATGATGGCCGGGCGCGTCCCGGCCGCCGTGAAGCTGCTCCCCGGCTTCACGGCCATCAGCACGACGCCGGCCGTGGCCACGACGATCGCGACAGCCGCGCCCAGGCTCATGGGATCCCCGAGAACCAGGATGCCGAACACCGCCACCTGGACGGGCTCGGTCTTGATGTAGGCGGTCGCCACCGCGAAGGAGCGTTCCCGCATGGCGGCCAGCATCAGCACGGTGGCGAGGATCTGGGCCACGGCGCCGCCGAGCACCCAAAGGAGGAAGCGGCCTGTTGGCGCGGGCGATGCGCCGCCGCCAATAGCGAGCACCAGTGCGAGGAAGACAAGCGCGAATGGGAAGCCATACAGAAACCGCACCTGCGAGGCGCCGACCGTGCCCAGCGTCTCGGTCAGGCTCCGCTGCATGGCGTTGCGCGCGGTTTGCGCCACCGCCGCGACCAGCGTCGTGACGATCCACAGATAGGCCATGGGGGAAGCGCCTTTCGTCCGAAAGCCGAGCCCGCCCGAACCCGGCCATGATCGGCCGGTACCACCTGTGGCTGCGCTAGGCAAATCACGGGGCGCGGGGTAGGAATCATTGTCAGCGTCAGGCCGCCTTCCGGGGCGCCGTGATCGCCAGAGCGATTTCCGGCCGACGTCCTATTATCGCCGGCTGCATTTTGACGTTTGTCCTAGGCCCGCCCGCTCGGGCGAGAACCGGAACGATCTGATGACACGAGTGGTCCGCCGCGTTTCCCTGTTTTTCGCCGTCTCTCGGCTGCGCGCCCGCGCCCTGGTGGCTGGGGCCGCCGGGCTGCTGATGACCGGGGCCGCCGCCCAGGCGGCCATGCCCTACGTGGTGGCCGATCTGGCCACGGGTCGGGTGCTGTTCTCCGAGGACGCCACCATGCCGTGGTACCCGGCCTCGGTGACGAAGCTGATGACCACCTACGTCACGCTGAAGAAGGTCAAGGAAGGCAAGATCTCGTTCGATACGCCGATCCCGATCTCCAAGAACGCCACGTCCGTGCCGCCCTCCAAGGTGGGCCTCAAGCCGGGCATGGAGATCACGCTCGAGAACGCCATGAAGATCATGTTGGTGAAGTCCGCCAACGACATGGCGGTCGTCATCGCGGAGGGCGTGGGCGGCACCGTCGACAATTTCGCCGCCATGATGAACCAGGAGGCCGCCAGCCTGGGCCTGCACGAGAGCCACTTCGTCAACCCGAACGGGCTCTTCGCCGAAGGGCAGCAGACCTCCGCGCGCGACCTCGCGATACTGACCCGGGCGCTGCTGCTGGAGTTCCCCGAATACGCGGGCTTTTTTCACATCGGCTCGGTGAAGCTCGGCAACCGGGTGATGAAGAACACCAACGGCCTGATCGGGCGCTACCAGGGCATCGAGGGCATGAAGACGGGCTTCATCTGCCCGTCAGGCTTCAACCTGGTCGCCGTCGCCAACCGCAACGGCCAGCGGCTGATCGCGGTGGTGCTCGGCGCCTCGTCCGGCACCGACCGCACCCTGAAGGCGGCCCAGTTCCTCGACAAGGGCTTCAACGGCGGCTTCGGCTCCGGTCTGTTCGGGGGTGGCGGCGGCACGCTGCAGAGCATGCCGGCGTCTTCCGTCGCCGCGCCGCCGAATATGCGAGAAGACATCTGCGTCCACCGCAAGGGCGCCCCGGCGTCCGAGGAGGAAGCCGAGCCGCAGACCCAGGCGTCGGCCCCGCCCGGCAACGAGGAGGGCCGCTCGGCCCCGGTGGCGCTTGCGGCCGTGTCGCAGCCGAGCGGCATGGCGGCTGGGCCGAGAACCCTCGGTCCTCGCGCCCCGCTCGAGGTGGTCCCGGTCTATGTCGGGCGGAACGAGCGGTCCGCCTCCGCCCCCGTCGCCGCAAACGCCTCCTTCACGCCCGTGATGGTCGCCAAGAAGCCCGTCGAGAAGGGCGCGCCCAAGACCGCCGCCGCCTATGCGGAAGGCTCGTCCGAAGCCGCGCCCGGCATCAAGGTGAAGCCTGCGGACGTGAAGCCCCTGAAGGCCGGCGCGATCGCGCACGGCGTGAAGGCCAAGGCGGGGCCGAAGCACGGCGCCGTGCCGCGCCGTCCGGCGGTGGCCTCCAAGGCGGTGGACCTGAACAGCGAGGCGGAGCCCGCCAAGGCGCTGGAAGGCAAGGTCACGGCCGGCAAGCACGGCCGGGTCCACGTGGAGATCCCGGTGAAGAGCAAGGCCAAGACGCCCGTGAAGGCCAAGGCGGAGCCGAAGGCCAAGCCCGGGCACAAGGAGAAGGTGGCGGCCGAGGCGCCGCCGGCACGACGAAAGAAGCCCGCCAGCACCGAGTGATCACGTCGACCCTCAAGCCTGTCGAGCGGTCGCGCTTGTCCCTTTCCGGGACCGAAGCGCGGCCGCTTTTCTTTTCAGCGCCCTCGTGCTTTCTCCCGTCCGGCACGTGCTTTCGCATCGCTGGCTCTGAAAGGCGCTCCGCCGCATGACGGCTCCCGTTTCCGCCCCGGGCGGGTTCCTGCTCGCGCTCGGCGGCGCGGCGGCCTACGGCTTCAACATCACCTTTGCGCGCATCGCCGCCGGCGAAGGGGTGCACGGGCCCCTGATGGTGTTCTATCGGGTGCTCGTGATGCTGGCGCTCGCGGTCGTCCTCGCGGTCGCGTTGCGCCAGAGCCTGCGGGTTCCCGCCGGGAAACGTGCGCCGCTGTTCGTGCTCGGCCTGTCCAGCGCCGGCGTGGGCATCTGCTACCTGTCCTCCGTGGCGTTCATCCCGGTCACGGTCGCCGCGGTGGTGTTTTACACCTACCCGGTGTTGATCGTGCTGATGAGCCCCCTGGTGGAGCGAAGGCCGTTGTCGGCGCCCCTCCTGGCCGTTGCGGCGGTCGCCTTCGTGGGCATCGTGCTGGTGCTCGGCCCCGCCTCCGCCAGCCTCGATCCGCGCGGGCTCCTGCTCGCCTTCGGGGCGAGCCTGTCTGGAGTGGCGCAGTTCTTCGCGGCTGCGCGATGCGCCTCCCTCACGACGGCCCCGAAGGTGTTCTGGGTCCACGTCGTCTGCCTCCCCGCCGCGCTTGCGGCGGCGGCGGCTACCGGCGGGGTGCACGGACCCGCCATCCTGCTGGCGGCGCCCTGGGCGGTGACGCTCACGATTGGGGGCTTCGTGCTCGGCTTCGTCCTGCAGGTGGTCTCGCTCGGCCGCGTCGGCGCCGTCGCGGGCGGCCTGGCGTTCTGCCTGGAGCCCGTCGTGGCGGCCCTGACCTCGGCCCTCGTCCTCGGCGAGCGGCTCGCGCCGATCCAATATGCCGGCGGAGCCCTTGTCATCGGGGCCATCATGGCCAACGTGGCTCTTCAGAACGGGCGCGCGCGGGTTCCGGCGCGGGCATGACGGAGCAAGCGGCCATGGACGGCCCCATCCCTCTCACGATCCTCACCGGCTTCCTGGGGGCCGGGAAGACGACCTTGCTCAACCGGCTCCTCTCCGATCCGGCGCTGGCCGACACGGTCGTGATCGTCAACGAATTTGGCGAGATCGGTCTCGACCACCTCTTCATCGAGGCGGTGGACGGGGACATGGTGCTGCTGTCCTCGGGCTGCCTGTGCTGCACCGTGCGCGGCGACCTGGTGGCGGCCCTGGAAGATCTCGTCGCCAAGCGCGACGCCGGGACCGTGAGCCCGTTCCGCCGCGTGCTGGTCGAGACCACCGGCCTGGCCGACCCCGCCCCGATCCTGCAGGCCGCGCTGTCGCACCCCTATCTGGTCACGCGCTACGCCATCGACGGGGTCGTGACCGTCGTGGACGCCCTGAACGGCTACGCCACGCTGGACGAGCATTCCGAGGCGGTGAAGCAGGTCGCGGTCGCGGACCGGATCGCGCTCACCAAGTCGGACCTGCTGACGGACGCGACCCGTCCCGAATACGGCCGCCTCCGCGCCCGGCTTCGGCGACTGAACCCCGCCGCTCCCCTGCTGGAGGCCGCCGCCGGCGAAGCCACGGCGGACGCCCTCATGGGGGCGGGCCCCTTCGAGACCAGCGGGAAGATCCCGGATGTCGCGGCCTGGCTCCGCGAGGAGGCCTACCGCGACGCGGAGGGCGACGGCCATGCGCACGACCACGCTCACGACGAGCGCGACCAGGACTCCCACGACGTCAACCGCCACGACTCCCGCGTGCGCGCCTTTTGCCTGACCACCGACCGGCCGGTCCCGATGGCGGCGCTGGACATGTTCATGACCTTGCTGCCGTCGGCGCACGGGGCCAAGCTGCTGCGCATGAAGGGCATCGTGAACGTGGCCGAGCAGCCGGACCGCCCCATTGTCCTCCATGGCGTCCAGCACGTGCTGCACCCGCCGGTCGCTCTGCCGCGCTGGCCTGACGCCGACCGCCGCACGCGCCTCGTGTTCATCACCCGCGATCTCGACGAAAGCTTCGTCAGGCGGATGTGGGACGCCTTCACGGGCACGCCCGCCATCGACACGCCGGACCGTGCGGCGCTGATGGACAACCCGCTCTCGCTGCGGCGGGGCTGAGCTCCTCAGGCCTTCCGGATCAGGAACACGAGCGCATCCTCCTCGCGGGCGCTCGCCAGGAGTTCGTCGCCCAGCTCGCGCACCAGATGGGGAATGTCGATGGCCGCCATCGGGTCGGTGGCGCGGACCTGCAGCGCAGTCCCCGGCGCGAGCCCGGCCAGGGCCTTGCGCGTCCGCAGCGCCGGCATGGGGCACTTGAGGCCCCGCAAGTCGAGCGCGAGGGCGGGCTTGGCGTCGGGATCCGTCATGCCGGCTGCCTAGCACGGGCGGGCGCAGCCGGGGAACGCCGATTTAACGCTCGTGTCCCACCATGGGGGCGATGAACGCGCCCGCTCCCCCTCGGACCCTGATGGCGCCGGCCACTGACGCGCCGGCGCGCGTGGAGCCGTTCGGGGCCGACGGCGCCGAGGCCTGTCGCGAAGCCTGGAGAGAACTCGGGGCGCGGTCGCCGGATCGCAACCCGTTCTGGGAGCCCGACTTTGCCCTTCCCGCGGCCGCCTTGCCCGGCGTCGCACCCCCGCTTTTCGTCGCCGCCTGGCGTGGCGAGCGCATGACCGCGCTCCTGGTCCTGCGCCGGCCGCGGCTCGGCCGGCTGGCCACCGTGCTGCGCGGCTGGGCCCACGATCAGGCCGTGCTCGGGACGCCGCTGCTGGACCCCGTTTACGGGGCGGAGGACCTCGCCGCGATTGTCGCGTGGCTCCGCCGCGCATTCCCGCTCGCCCAGGCCGTGCTGCTGCCCTGGATGGACGAAGACTCCCAGGCTGGCGCCCAGATCGAGGCCGCAACGGGCCGGAGCGCCATTCGCCTCGGAGCCCACGAACGCGCCGCCTTGTTCCGAGAGTCGGCCGAAGCGGGCGCCGCCCCGGCCGTCAGCGCCAAGCGCGGCAAGGAGCTCGCGCGCCTCCGCAGGCGCCTCGCCGAACGGGGAGACCTGCTCTCCAGATCCGCCGTCACGCCCATGGAGGTCGAGCAAGCCTGCGCGTCCTTCGCCGCCCTTGAGGCGCGCGGCTGGAAAGGCCGGCGCGGCACGGCCTTCGCCAGCGACCCGGCACGCCTCAAGTTCCTGCAGGCGGTCACGATGGGCTTCGCCCGGCGCGGCGAATGCCGGATCGACCTGCTCACCCTCGACGGCGCCGCGATCACAGTCGGAATCGTGCTGGGCGGCGACGCACGGGCGCTCTACTGGAAGACGACCTACGACGAGGCCTTCTCCGTCTACTCGCCCGGCGTGCTGCTGACGCAGGTCCTGACGGAGCGGCAGCTGTCCAACCCAGCCCTGCGCCTTACGGACAGCTGCGCGGTCTCAGGCCACCCTATGATCGACCGGCTGTGGCCGGGCCGCCTCCAAATCGCCGACTGGTGGCTCCCGCTCCGGGCAGGCCACACGGCCCTGCTCGCCGCCGAGCGCATCCGGCGCGCGCTGCGCGCGGTCGCCAAGGCCGCCTGGAAGCGCCTGCGCCCCTAGGCGCGCAGGCGCAGCTCGCGACGGATCACCTTGCCGGTGGTCGTGAGCGGCAGGTCAGGCACGAAGGCGATTTCGCGCGGATATTCGTGGGCGGACAGCCGCTCCTTGACGAAGCGCTGGATATCGGCGGCCAGGTCTCGGCTTTCCCCCACGCCCCGCTTCAGCACCACGAAGGCCTTCACGATCTCGGTGCGCAGCGGGTCGGGCTTGCCCACCGCGGCGGCGTTGGCGACGGCCGGGTGGCGCAGCAGGCAGTCCTCGATCTCCGCCGGGCCGATGCGGTAGCCAGCCGACGTGATCACGTCGTCGTCCCGGCCCACGAAGCGCACGTAGCCGTCCGCGTCCATCTCGCCCTGGTCGCCGGTGGTCATCCAGTCGCCGATGAACTTGTCTCGGGTCGCCTCGGGGCGNATCCAGTCGCCGATGAACTTGTCTCGGGTCGCCTCGGGGCGGTTCCAGTAGCCCAGGAACATCACCGGATCGGGACGCCGCACGGCGATCTGCCCCAGTTCTCCGGGATCGCAGACCGTGCCGTCGGGCCGGATGATCGCCACCTCGTGCCCGGGAATGGGCTTGCCGATGGAGCCCGGCTTCACCACGCCCAGCGCCGCGCAGGAGCCCAGCACCAGGTTGCACTCGGTCTGCCCATAGGCCTCGTTGATGGTCATCCCGAGCGCCTCGCGCCCCCACGCGAGCGTCTCCGCGCCCAGGGCTTCGCCGGCCGACGCGATCGTGCGCAGCGCCAGGCCCGGGAAGCGGGCGCGCGGGGTCTCGACGGAGCGCAGCATCCGCAGCGCCGTCGGCGGCACGAAGATGTTCTTCACCTGGAGGTCCGCCATCAGGGCGAACGCCTCCTCGGCGTCGAACTTCTCGAACTTGCGCGCCACGGCGGGCACGCCGAAGTGAAGCGAAGGCAGCAGCCCGTTGAGCAGCCCCCCGGCCCAGGCCCAGTCGGCCGGCGTCCACAGGAGGTCTCCCGGCTGCGGGAAGAACTCGTGCACCAGCTGGAAGCAGGGCAGGTGGCCCAGCAGCACGCGGTGGCCGTGCAGGGCGCCCTTGGGCGGACCGGTGGTGCCCGAGGTGTAGATCATCAGCGCCGGGTCGTCCGGCGTCGTGTCGAGCGGGGCGAATTGGGCGCTCTCGCGGGCGATCGCCTCGTGAAAGCCCAGCGCCTCGCCATCCGGCCCGTCTACGCAGATCAGCAGCCGCAGCTCCGGCAGGTTCCCCCGCAGCGCCGCCACCCGGGCGATCCCGGCCGCGTTGGTGACCAGCGCCGTCACGCCGGCGTCCTGGAGCCGGTAGGCGAGCGCGTCGGCGCCAAACAGCATGGCCAGCGGCAGCGCGATCGCGCCCATCTTGTAGGCCGCCACATGCGCCACCGCGACCTCGCTCGACTGCGGCAGCAGGATGCCGATCCGGTCCCCGCGCCGGACGCCATGCCGCGTCAGCAGATTTGCGAGCCGGTTGGAGGCGTCCCGCATGGCCCCGAAGGTCACGGTCGTCACTGCGCCCCCGGGCGACACGTCCAGGATGGCGGGCCGGTCCGGGTCCAGGGCCGCCCACTTGTCGCAGACGTCCACGCCCATGTTGTAGCGGGCCGGGATGTCCCAGCGGAACGCCGCCCGAAGGTGGTCGAAGTCACGGATGTCGGGGAGCATGGGGGAATGACCTGGAACGTGAGCAGGCTGACGTTACGCCGATTGTTGCAGTGCGAAAAGGCCGACTTTCCGCCGGGGCGGCGCCAGCCTTGGACCTTCACGGTCCCTTCACCAACGCCTCGCAGACTCTGGCGTCATGTACGCCGCCCCCGATCTCCAGGCCGCGCTCGCCAGCTGGGCGCGGCATCTCGCCTCCGAGCGCCGGCTCTCGCCCAAGACGCTGGAGGCCTATGGCCGCGACATCAGCCAGTTCGTCGGCTTCCTGGGCGAGCGCGCCGGCGCGCCGGCGGCGCTGGCTGACGTCAAGCGTCTGCGCCCGGCCGACATCCGCGCCTTTATGGCGGGGCGGCGCGCGGAAGGGATCGGCAGCCGTTCGCTGATGCGCGCGCTGGCGTCCGTCCGGTCAGCCCTGCGCTTCCTCGAGCGGGAGGGCCTGGTGGACGCCTCGGCGCTGTCGGCCATCCGCGGCCCCAAGCTGGGGAAGAGCCTGCCCAAGCCGCTCTCCGCCCCCAACGCGCGGCGCCTCGCCGACCCCGACCTCCGGGCCGGGGAGGAGCGCGAGACCTGGGTTCTCGTGCGTGACGCGGCCGTGCTGGCCCTGCTCTACGGATGCGGGCTGCGCATCTCGGAGGCGCTCGGCCTCAAGCGCAGCGAGGCGCCTGTGGGCGGCCAGGACGTGATCACCGTCACCGGCAAGGGCGGCAAGACCCGCATGGTCCCGGTGATCCCGGCCGTGTCGGCGGCTGTCGCCGAGTACGTCGCCCTGTGCCCCTACACGCTGCCCCCGAGCGAGCCGCTGTTTCGCGGGCAGAAGGGCGGCCCGCTCAACCCGCGCATCATCCAGCTCGCCATGGAGCGCCTGCGCGGCGCGCTCGGCCTCCCGGAGACGGCCACCCCGCACGCCCTGCGCCACTCCTTCGCCACCCACCTCCTGGCCCGCGGCGGCGACCTGCGCGCCATCCAGGACCTGCTCGGCCACGCCTCCCTGTCCACCACGCAAATCTATACGGAGGTGGACACGTCCCGCCTGCTGGCCGCCTACAACGCCGCCCACCCGCGGGCAGGATAGCGGCGCGCCCTTGCGCGCGACGCGAATCATCCCTCAAATCCGCGGCCGTCCTTGGAGGGAGGCTGAGTACCCATGTCGCACGAAGCGGGCGCCGTCGAGGGCGGCAACAAGAAGGTGGCGCTGCTCATCGGCGTCCTGGCGTTGTTCCTGGCCTTCTCGGAGCAGGGCGGCAACGAGGCGCAGACCAACTCGCTGGCCTACAACGTGGAGGCCTCCAATCTCTGGGCCTTCTTCCAGGCCAAGACGATCCGCGGCACCGTGGTGCGGACCGCGGGCGAGCAGCTCGACCTGAATCTCCAGGCCATGACCGATCCGGCCCAGAAGGCCGCCGCGGAAAAGCGCCTGGAGTCCTGGAAGCAGACGGTGGCGCGCTGGGAGAGCGAGCCCGACACCGGGGAAGGCCGCAAGGAGCTCGCCGCCCGCGCCAAGTCCGCCGAGGACAAGCGCGACTACCAGGGCCGCAAGCACGACCATTACGAGGTCTCCTCCGCGGCCCTCCAGCTCGCCATCGTGATCGCCTCGTCGTCGATCATCACCGGCATCGGCGGCCTGGTCTGGCTCGCCGCCGGCCTCGGCGTCCTCGGCGTCGCCTTCATGGCCATCGCAGCCTTCGCCCCGATGGCCGTGCATTTGTTCTGAGCCGTAATCTTCCCCGTCATTGCGAGGAGCGCAGCGACGAAGCAATCCAAAGCCACGCGCCGGGCCGCTGGATTGCTTCGCTCCGCTCGCAATGACGGAAACGAAAAGCCCCGGCGCATGCTCTGCGCCGGGGCTTCTGCATTCAGGGACGCGCGAAAGCGATCAAATATGGATCGCCCGCTTCTCCACCGCCATGGCGGCTTCCTTCACGGCCTCGCTCATGGTGGGGTGCGCGTGGCAGGTCCGCGCCAGGTCCTCTGAAGACCCGCCGAACTCCATCAGCACGGCCGCCTCGTGGATCATCTCGCCGGCGCCGTAGCCGACGATGTGGACGCCCAGCACCCGGTCGGTGTTGGCGTCGGCGATCACCTTCACGAAGCCGTCCGAATGCCGCATGGCGCGGGCGCGGCCGTTGGCCGTGAAGGGGAACTTGCCGATCGCGTAGGCGACGCCCGAGGCCTTCACCTCCTCCTCGGTCTGGCCGACGGAGGCGACCTCCGGCTGCGTGTACACCACGCCCGGGATGACGTTGTAGTTCACGTGCCCGGCCTTGCCGGCCAGGATCTCGGCCACCGCGACGCCCTCGTCCTCGGCCTTGTGGGCCAGCATCGGGCCGCGCACCACGTCGCCGATGGCGAAGATGCCCGGCACGTTGGTCTGGAAGTGCTCGTCGATCACCACGCGGCCGCGCTCCAGCGCCACGCCGACCTGCTCCAGCCCGAGGCCCTCCGTGTAGGGGCGGCGGCCGATGGCGACCAGCACCACGTCCGCGTCAAGCGTCTGCGCCTCGCCGCCCTGGGCGGGCTCCACCGAAACCGTGGCGCCGGCGCCGGCCGTCTCGACCTTGCTGACCTTGTTGCCGAGGATGAACTTGATGCCCTGCTTCTCCAGCAGGCGCTGGAACTGCTTGGCGACCTCGTTGTCCATGCCGGGCAGGATGCGGTCGAGGAACTCGACGACGGTCACCTCCGCCCCCAGGCGCCGCCACACGGAGCCGAGTTCGAGGCCGATGACGCCCGCCCCAACCACCAGCAGCTTGCCCGGGACCTTGTCCAGCGCGATCGCCCCGGTCGAGGAGACCACCACCTTCTCGTCGATGGCCACGCCCGGCAGCGGCGCGACGTCCGAGCCGGTGGCGATCACGATGGCCTTGGTCTCCAGCGTCTGGGTCGAGCCGTCCTCGGCCGTCACCTTCACCTGGCCGGGGGCCACGATGGTCCCGGCGCCGTGGAAGGCGTCGACCTTGTTCTTTTTGAGCAGGAAGCCGACGCCGTTGACGTTGGCCGCCACCGTGTCGTCCTTGTGCTTCATCATCGCCGGCAGGTCGAGCTCAGGCTTGCCGACCATCACGCCCAGCGCCGGGAAGTCGTGCCCGGCCTCCTCGAACACCTCGGACGCGTGCAGCAGCGCCTTGGACGGGATGCAGCCCACGTTCAGGCAGGTGCCCCCGTGGGTCTTGCGCTTCTCCACCACGGCGGTCTTCAGCCCCAGCTGGGCCGCCCGGATGGCGCACACGTAGCCGCCGGGGCCGGTGCCGATGACGATGAGGTCGTAGGACATGCGAATGCTCCGTGCCCGTCATGGCCGGGCTTGCCCCGGCCATCCACGCGGCCGGGTTCAGAAGAAGGATGCCCGGGACGAGCCCGGGCATGACGACGGCGACGCTCAGAGATCCAGCACGAGGCGCGCCGGGTCCTCCAGGGCCTCCTTGACGCGCACCAGGAAGGTCACGGCCTCCTTGCCGTCGACGATGCGGTGGTCGTAGGAGAGCGCCAGGTACATCATCGGGCGGATCTCGATCTTGCCGCCGACCACCATTGGGCGCTCCTGGATCTTGTGCATGCCCAGGATGCCCGACTGCGGCGCGTTCAGGATCGGCGTCGACATCAGCGAGCCGTAGATGCCGCCGTTCGTGATCGTGAAGGTGCCGCCCTGCATCTCCTCGATCTTCAGCTGGCCGTCGCGGGCGCGGCGGCCGAAGTCGGCGATGGTCTTCTCGATGCCCGAGATGGAGAGCTGGTCGGCGTCGCGCACCACCGGGACCACGAGGCCCTTGTCCGTGCCGACCGCGATGCCGACGTGGTAGTAGTTCTTGTAGACGAGGTCCGTGCCGTCGATCTCGGCGTTGACGGCCGGCAGCTCCTTGAGCGCCTGCACGCAGGCCTTCACGAAGAAGCCCATGAAGCCGAGCTTGTTGCCGTGCTTCTTCTCGAACACGTCCTTGTAGCGGGCGCGCAGCGCCATCACCTCGGTCATGTCGACCTCGTTGAAGGTCGTCAGCATGGCCGCGGTGTTCTGGGCGTCCTTCAGGCGCCGCGCGATCGTCTGGCGCAGCTTGGTCATGCGCACGCGCTCTTCGCGCGAGGCGTCGTCCGGCGCTGAGGGAGCGCGGACCTGGACCGGGGCGGCCGGCGCGGGAGCGGAGGCGCCCGTCGAGATGGCGGCCAGCATGTCGCCCTTGGTGACGCGGCCGTCCTTGCCGGTGCCGGCCACGGACGAGGGCTCCACGCCGCTCTCGGCGGCGAGGCGGGTCACGGACGGGGCCTGGGGCGTGCCGGCCGGCAGCACCTTGGCGGGCGCGGCGGCGGTGGCCGGGGCGGCCTTCGGCGTGTCCTGCGGCTTCGGCTGCTCGGCCGCCTTGGCGGCGACCGGGGTCGCGCCGGCGCCGGCGCCGTCCGCCGAGATGGAGCCCAGCAGGGCGCCCACGCCCACCGTCTCGCCTTCCTTGGCGGAGATCTCGGCGAGCACGCCGCCGGCAGGCGCGTTCACCTCGAGGGTGACCTTGTCGGTCTCGAGCTCGACGAGGGGCTCGTCGGCCTTCACGGCCTCGCCCGGCTTCTTGAACCACTTGCCGATGGTGGCTTCAGTGACCGACTCGCCGAGAGTCGGAACGCGGATGTCAGTCGCCATGGTCTCGTCTGGGATGCGGGCGGAACGGCCCTGAAGAAGTCGAAAGGTGGGACGGCAGCGGGAAAGAGGGTCTGCGCGGTCAGCCCGCGTAGACCTCCTCCAGGAAGGCGCGGAGCTGGTCGAGGTGCTTGGACATCAGGCCCGTGGCCGTCGCCGCGGAGGCCGGGCGGCCGGCGTAGCGCGGCTCCTTCACCTTCATTCCGGCGCGGGCGAGCACCCAGCGCAGGTAGGGCTCCACGAAGGTCCAGGAACCCATGTTCTTGGGCTCCTCCTGGCACCACACCACGTCCGCGTTCTTGAAGCGGGCGAGTTCGGTGGCCAGCGCCTTGATGGGGAAGGGGTAGAGCTGCTCGACGCGCAGCAGGTACACGTCGTCGATGCCCCGCTTCTCGCGCTCCTCGTAGAGGTCGTAATAGACCTTGCCCGAGCACAGCACGACGCGGCGGATCTTGTTGTCCTTGGCGAGCTTGATCTTCTCGCCCTTGAGGAACTGGGCGTCGTCCCACAGCAGGCGGTGGAAGGTGGAGCCCGGGCCCATCTCGTCGAGCCGCGACACGGCGCGCTTGTGGCGCAGCAGCGACTTCGGCGTCATCAGGATCAGCGGCTTGCGGAAGTCGCGCTTCAGCTGCCGGCGCAGGATGTGGAAGTAGTTCGCCGGCGTCGTGCAGTTGGCGACCTGCATGTTGTCCTCGGCGCACATCTGCAGGAAGCGCTCGAGGCGGGCGGAGGAGTGCTCCGGACCCTGGCCCTCATAGCCGTGCGGCAGCAGGCACACGAGGCCCGACATGCGCAGCCACTTGCGCTCGCCGGACGAGATGAACTGGTCGAACACCACCTGGGCGCCGTTGGCGAAGTCGCCGAACTGGGCCTCCCACAGGGTCAGGGCGTTTGGCTCGGACAGCGAGTAGCCGTACTCGAAGCCGAGCACCGCCTCCTCCGAGAGCATCGAGTTGATGACCTCGTAGCGGGACTGCCCGTCCTGGATGTGGTTCAGCGGCGTGAAGCGGCTCTCGTCTTCCTGGTCGATCAGCACCGAGTGGCGCTGCGAGAAGGTGCCGCGCTCGCAGTCCTGGCCGCTGAGGCGGACCGGGTGGCCTTCCAGCATCAGCGACCCGAAGGCCAGCGCCTCGCCCGTCGCCCAGTCGATGCCCTCGCCCGTCTCGATCGCCTTGCGGCGGTTGTCGAGGAAGCGCTGGATCGTCCGGTGGACGTGGAAGCCCTCCGGCGCGGTGGTGATCCGCTCGCCGATCATCTTCAGGGTGTCCAGCGCCACGCCGGTCTGGCCACGGCGGGGATCCTCGTCCTCTTCCTTCACGGCCTTCAGGCCGGCCCAGCGGCCGTCGAGCCAGTCGGCCTTGTTGGGCTTGTAGGCCTGGCCCGCCTCGAACTCGGCCTCGAGCCGGGCGCGCCAGTCGGCGCGCATCTTCTCGACCTCGCCGTCGGTGACCACGCCCTCGGCGGTCAGCTTCTCGGCGTAGATCTCCAGCGTCGACTTCCGCGAGCGGATGTTCTTGTACATCAGCGGCTGGGTGAAGGCCGGCTCGTCGCCCTCGTTGTGGCCGAAGCGGCGGTAGCAGAACATGTCGATGACGACAGGCTTGTGGAACTGCTGCCGGAACTCGGTCGCCACCTTGGCGGCGAACACCACCGCCTCGGGGTCGTCGCCGTTCACGTGGAAGATCGGCGCCTCGATCATCTTCGCCACGTCGGACGGATAGGGCGAGGACCGCGAGTAGCGCGGATAGGTCGTGAATCCGATCTGGTTGTTGATGATGACGTGCACCGAGCCGCCGGTGCGGTGGCCCTTCAGGCCCGAGAGGCCAAGGCACTCCGCCACGACGCCCTGGCCCGCGAAGGCCGCGTCGCCGTGGATCAGCAGCGGCATCACCTTGGCGCGCTCGACGATGTCGTTCAGCTGGTCCTGCTTGGCGCGCACCTTGCCGAGCACCACGGGGTCGACGATCTCGAGGTGCGACGGGTTCGCGGTCAGCGACAGGTGGACGTTGTTGCCGTCGAAGGTGCGGTCCGAGGACGCGCCCAGGTGGTACTTCACGTCGCCCGAGCCCTCGACGTCGTCAGGCGCGTAGGAGCCGCCCTTGAACTCGTGGAACAGGGCGCGGTGCGGCTTGCCCAGCACCTGGGTGAGCACGTTCAGGCGGCCGCGGTGGGCCATGCCAAACACGATCTCCTTCACGCCGAGGTTGCCGCCGCGCTTGATGATCTGCTCGAGCGCCGGGATCAGGGCCTCGCCGCCGTCCAGACCGAAGCGCTTGGTGCCGGTGTATTTGACGTCGATGAACTTCTCGAAGCCTTCGGCCTCGACGAGCTTATTGAGGATGGCGCGCTTGCCCTCGCGGGTGAAGGCGATCTCCTTGTGCGGCCCCTCGATGCGCTCCTGGATCCAGGCCTTCTCGGCCGGATTGGAGATATGCATGAACTCGTAGCCGATGGTGGAGCAGTAGGTCCGCTTCAGGATCGCGAGCATCTCGCGGATCGTGGCGAACTCCAGGCCCAGCACGTGATCGATGAAGATCTTGCGGTCCCAGTCAGCCTCGGTGAAGCCGTAGGAGGAGGGATCGAGCTCCTCGTGGTCCGTGCGGACCGCGATGTTGAGCGGGTCGAGCTCGGCATGCAGGTGCCCGCGCATGCGGTAGGCGCGGATCATCATCAGGGCGCGAACGGAGTCGCGCGTCGCCTGCATGACGTCGGCGTGGGAGACCTCGACGCCCTTGGCGGTCGCGGCCCTCTCGGCCTTGGCCTTGATCTTGTCGCCGAGCGCCTTCTCGACCTGGCCCCAGTTGCCGTCGAGGGCGGAAACCAGCTCGCCGTTGGCGTGGATCGGCCAGTTCGGCTTCGCCCAGGAGGCGCCCCGCGCGCTCTTCTCGACGGCCGCCTTGTCGTCCTTCAGCGCGCTGAAGAAGGCCTGCCACTCGGCGTCCACCGAGTTGGGGTCCTTCTCGTAGCGCGCATACAGATCCTCGATGTAGGCGGCGTTGCCGCCATACAGGAACGAGGTCTGGAGGAGGGCGTCGTTCTGGTCCTGACGTGCCATGTGTCTCTCCCGCGCCGCCGTGGCGCCGTCGATTTCTTTGGCGGGGGGCCGCCTGTCGCCCTCTCCCCGGTCCGTCCGGAGAAAAAGGGCCGCAATCTGCCCCCTCTCCCCGGAACGGGGAGAGGGCTGGGGTGAGGGGAGAGCCCCTCATCCGGCGCTTCGCGCCACCCTCGGGTCAAGCCCGAGGGCAGGCTCTTCTCCCCGTGCCGGGGAGAAGGGGTCAGCTCAGCCCTTCAGCACTTCCACGAGGGTCTTGCCGAGGCGGGCCGGCGACGGGGAGACGCGGATGCCCGCGGCTTCCATGGCGGCGATCTTGTCCTCGGCGCCGCCCTTGCCGCCCGAGATGATCGCGCCGGCGTGGCCCATGCGGCGGCCGGGAGGCGCCGTGCGGCCGGCGATGAAGCCGACCGTCGGCTTCTTGCGCCCGCGCTTCGCCTCGTCGGCCAGGAACTGCGCCGCGTCCTCCTCGGCCGAGCCGCCGATCTCGCCGATCATGATGATCGACTCGGTCTTCGGGTCGGCCAGGAACATCTCCAGCACCTCGATGAACTCGGTGCCCTTGACGGGGTCGCCGCCGATGCCCACGGCCGTGGTCTGGCCGAGGCCCTCGCGGGTGGTCTGGAACACCGCCTCGTAGGTCAGGGTTCCTGACCGCGACACGATGCCGACATTGCCCTTGGAGAAGATGTTGCCCGGCATGATGCCGATCTTGCACTCGCCGGCCGTCATCACGCCCGGGCAGTTCGGGCCGACCAGGCGCGACTTCGAGCCCTGCAGGGCGCGCTTCACCTTCACCATGTCGAGCACCGGGATGCCCTCGGTGATGCAGACGATCAGCGGGATCTCGGCCGAGATCGCCTCGCAGATCGCGTCGGCGGCGCCGGGCGGCGGCACGTAGATCACGGACGCGTCCGCGCCCGTCTTCTCGCGCGCCTCGGCGACGGTGTCGAACACCGGCAGGCCGAGATGGGTGGTCCCGCCCTTCCCGGGCGAGGTGCCGCCGACCATCTTGGTGCCATACGCGATGGCCTGCTCGGAATGGAAGGTGCCGTTCTTGCCGGTGAAGCCCTGGCAGATGACCTTCGTGTTGGCGTCAATGAGGACGGACATCAGTCCCTCGCAATTTGCCGGGTCTCGGCGACAAGCTTGCCCGCGTGACCCCAGTTCTCGTCCTCGACGACGTCGAACACGATGTGGATCGTCTCGGGCTTCTTACCCAGAACGCGAACGAGAGTTTCGCTGAACTCCTTCACGATCTGCGCCTTGGTTTCCCGGTTCAGGTTCGTCTTCGTGATCTTCAGGTTGACGAAGGGCATCAGCCCCTCACGGCCTTCACGATCTTCTGGGCGGCGTCGTCGAGGTCATCGGCCGGAATGACGTTCAGGCCGGACTCGGCGATGATCTTCTTGCCCAGGTCCACGTTGGTGCCCTCCAGGCGCACCACCAGCGGAACCTTGAGGCCGACGTCCTTCACGGCCGCGATCACGCCCTCGGCGATGACGTCGCAGCGCATGATGCCGCCGAAGATGTTGATCAGGATGCCCTTCACGTTCGGGTCGGCCGTGATGATCTTGAAGGCCGCCGTGACCTTCTCCTTCGTGGCGCCGCCGCCGACATCGAGGAAGTTGGCCGGGCTCTCGCCGTAGAGCTTGATGATGTCCATCGTCGCCATGGCGAGGCCGGCGCCGTTCACCATGCAGCCGATCGTGCCGTCGAGCGTGATGTAGTTGAGGTCGTACTTGGACGCCTCAATCTCCTTGGCGTCCTCCTCGGTCTCGTCGCGCAGCTCGGCGATGTCCGGATGCCGGTAAAGCGCGTTGCCGTCGAACGACACCTTGGCGTCGAGCGCCTTCAGCTGGCCGTCCTTGCCGAGGATCAGCGGGTTGATCTCGAGCATCTCCATGTCCTTGGCCACGAAGGCCGCATAGAGCTTGGAGACGAGGCTCTCGGCCTGCTTGGCCTGGTCGCCCTTGAGGCCGAGGGCCTTGGCGACGCGGCGGCCGTGGTGGCCCATGATCCCGGTGGCGGGATCGACCGAGAAGGTCACGATCTTCTCGGGGGTGTCGTGCGCCACGTCCTCGATGTTCATGCCGCCCTCGGTGGAGACCACGAAGGCGATGCGCGAGGTCTCGCGGTCCACGAGCATCGACAGGTAGAACTCCTTGTCGATGTCGGACCCATCCTCGATGTAGAGGCGGTTGACCTGCTTGCCGGCCGGGCCCGTCTGGATGGTGACCAGCGTGGCGCCCAGCATCTCGCGGACGTACTGCTTCACCTCGTCGACCGACTTGGCGAGGCGAACGCCGCCCTTCTCGCCGGCCGAGGCTTCCTTGAACTTGCCCTTGCCGCGGCCGCCGGCGTGGATCTGCGACTTGACGACCCAGAGCGGGCCCCCGAGCTCCTTGGCGGCCTGTTCGGCCTCCTCGACCTTGAACACGGGCCGTCCATTGGAGACGGGCACGCCGAACTCCTTCAGGACCGCCTTGGCCTGGTATTCATGGATGTTCATGGGACCTCGCTGATGGGTGTCGCCCCTTCCGCGCCCCTCCCGGGCCTGGCCGGCTCGCGCGTTCCGAAGGGTCGATGCGGACGAGCCCGGGCCGTCGGGGCGGCCCGGGCGAATGGTCAGGCGATCAGGCGAACGCCGGGTTGATCTGCTTGCAGGCGTCGACCAGGCCCTTCACGGCCGCGACCGACTTGGCGAACATCTCCTTCTCCGTCGCGTCGAAGGCGATCTCGACCACCTTCTCCACTCCGTTCTCGCCGATGAGCACCGGCACGCCGACATACATGTCGGAGACGCCGTACTCGCCGTTCAGGTAGGCGGCGCAGGGCAGCACGCGCTTCTGGTCGCGCAGGTAGCTCTCCGCCATGGCGATGGCCGAGGCGGCCGGGGCGTAGAAGGCCGAGCCGGTCTTCAGCAGGGCCACGATCTCGCCGCCGCCGCCGCGGGTGCGCTTCACGATGGCGTCGAGCTTCTCCTGGGAGAGCCAGCCCATCTTCACGAGGTCGGGCAGCGGCACGCCGCCGACCGTGGAGTAGCGGATCAGCGGGACCATGTCGTCGCCGTGGCCGCCGAGCGTCATGGCGTGCACGTCCTTCACGGACACGCCGAGCTCCTCGGCCAGGAAGTAGCGGAAGCGGGCCGAGTCGAGCACGCCGGCCATGCCGACGACCTTGTTCTTCGGTAGGCCCGAGGCCTTCTGCAGCGCCCAGACCATGGCGTCGAGCGGATTGGTGATGCAGATCACGAAGGCGTTGGGGGCGTACTGCTTGAGGCCGGCGCCCACCTGCTCCATCACCTTGAGGTTGATGCCGAGCAGGTCGTCGCGGCTCATGCCGGGCTTGCGCGGCACGCCGGCGGTGACGATCACCACGTCGGCCCCGGCGATCGCCTCGTAGGAGTTGGCGCCCGAATACTTGGCGTCGAAGCCGTCAACCGGGGACGACTCGGCGATGTCCAGGCCCTTGCCCTGGGGAACGCCCTCCGCGATGTCGAAGAGAACGACGTCTCCGAGTTCCTTGAGGCCGGCGAGATGGGCGAGGGTGCCGCCGATCTGCCCAGAGCCGATCAAAGCGATCTTCTTGCGCGCCATGGGTGGTTCCTTGAACAGGGTTGGGCCGCAGGCGGCCGCAGGGTCGCCCGGGAACGCGACCGCCATAGACCCATCGCGTGGCGGCATCAAGTCAACAGAAAGGCTCAGAAATCGGGCTGCGGACGCGCCTGGACAGTGCTGTCCGGCAGGAAATAGCCAAGCTGCCGCAGGCGCTTGCGTGATGACCGCGCGATGGCTGGTTCCCCGCGTCGCGTCGAATCCAGCGCCGTTACAAATGACAGAATTTGTAATTTGTAACGGATTTTTTGGCGCGTTAAGACGTGGTTGTGGCCTGATATCGATCAAACAAGGCCGGCGGTCATTCCGCGCAGAACGACCCGCACGGCCACGGCAAGGCGTTCGTCCCAGACCCTTCTCGGGATGTCCCGGTCCATCCGCACGGGCACCGGATGGATGAACCGGAACACCATGTCGAACAGGAACACGGCGGCCCGCTCCTGCCGGCGCAGGTGGAAGAGACCGGACGCGGCTCCCTCCTCGATCACCCGGTCGAGCAGGGTGCGGATGCGGGCCCGATGCTTGCGCGCCACGCCGCGCATGGCCTCGAACGCCTCCACGTAGAGGTCGAACAGCTGCGGGTCCTGCTCCAGCTTGTCCCTGTGTGCGCCCGCGAGCGCCAGGATCATGCGCTCCAGCTTGTCGTCGGCGGGGTCCGGCGCGTCCACGACCTCCGCCAGTAGCTGCTCGATGGGCCGCAGCCACGCGGCCGTGATCGAGTCCGCCAGCGCTTCCTTGGACGGAAAGTAGCGATAGACATTGGCGTGCGTCATGCCCGCCTCGCGGGCGACGGCCGTCACGGTGGTCTTGGCGAAGCCGTAGCGGCGCACGTGCTCGGCCGCGATCGCCAGGATGCGGGCGTCGGTGCTGTCGAGGGCGGCTGGCGCAGGCACGGGCGGCTCCGGGTGGCGTGGTCCACCCATAGCGCGCGACTGGCGCCGCTGCTAGGCTTCGCCGAAACTCCGGATCTCCTCGTGTCCGTCCACGCCAAGGCGCGCAAGCCCCACCCCCGCCACGCCATCCTGCGCCTGCTCGGCCCCGGACTCGTTGCCGGCGCGGCGGACGATGACCCCTCCGGCGTCGCCACCTATTCCCAGGCCGGCGCCCAGTTCGGCTACGGCCTGCTCTGGACCGTGATCATCACCTATCCGTTCATGGTCGCCATCCAGGTGGTGAGCGCCCGCATAGGCCGCGCCACCGGCAAGGGCGTGGTCGCCAACATGCGGGGCGTCTTCCCCGCCTGGGCGATGGCCTGGATCGTGATCCTGATGCTGGCCGCCAACACCATCAACATCGCCGCCGACCTCGCCGCCATGGGCTCGGCCCTCGCGCTCGTGATCGGAGGCAAGGGAGCCCTCTACGCGCTGCTCCTCGGCGCCGCCTGCGTGGCCCTGGAGGTGCTCGCGCCCTACCGCCGCTACGCCCCCTTCCTGAAGGGGCTCACCATGGTGCTGTTCTTCTACGTCGGAACGGTGCTCACCATCCGGGTCCCGTGGGCGCAGGTGGCCTGGGGCGCGCTGTGGCCGCACTACGCGCTCGACCGCGACGCCATCGTGACCGTGGTGGCCGTGTTCGGCACCACCATCAGCCCCTACGTGTTCTTCTGGCAGGCCGCCGAAGAGGTGGAGGACATGAAGCTCGCGCGCGCCACCCGGGCGCTGCGCGACTACCACGCCAGCACGAAGCCGGTTCTGCGGCGCATCGGGATCGACACCGCCGTCGGCATGGGCTTCTCCAACGTCATTGCGGCCTGCATCATCGTCACCACGGCGGCCACCCTGCACGCCGAGGGCGTGACGCAGATCGACACCTCCGCCCAGGCCGCGGAGGCGCTGCGTCCGCTCGCCGGGGATCTCACCTTCCTGCTGTTCGCCCTGGGGATCCTCGGCACCGGCCTGCTCGCGGTCCCGGTGCTGGCCGGCTCGGCGGCCTATGCGGTGGCGGAAGCCTTCGACTGGCGCTCCTCCCTGGAGTTGAAGCCGCTGGAGGCGCGTGGCTTCTACGCGATTATCGCTGGCTCGACGCTTATTGGCGCCGTGATCGGCCTGTCGCCCCTCGACCCGATCAAGATGCTGTTCTGGTCCGCCGTGATCAACGGCGTGGTGGCGGCGCCTGTCATGGCCGTGATGATGCGCATCGCGTCGAGCCGCAAGGCGATGGGCCCGGCCGTGGCCGGCCCCGCCCTGCGGGTCGGCGGCTGGGCCGCCACGGCCGTGATGGCCCTCGTGGTGGTCGCCATGCTGGCGTCGTGGGCTGCGTGAGCGGCGGCCCCGGGATCAGGTCTCGACCAGGCCCGTCGTGTTGCCCGTGACGGCCCGGTCGCGCCGCCCGTGCGGCAGCGCCAGGTAGTCCTCCGAGCGCATCTCGATCAGCCGCGACACCGTGCGGTCGAACTCGAACGCCTCCCGGCCCTCGGTGGCCGTGTAGAGGTCCTGCGCCTCGGCGTCCGCGGTGGCGACCAGCTTCACCGACGTGTCGTAGAGCGCGTCGATCAGCATGATGAAGCGCTTGGCCTCGTTGCGGCGCTCGATCCCCATCACCGGGATGCCGTCGATCAGCACCGTGTGGAAGCGCTCCGCCACCGCCAGGAAGTCCGATCCGCCAAGCGGCTTGGAGCAGAGATCCGGGAAGGAGAAACGCGCCACCCCGTGGGCCGCGGCGGGCACCTCCAGGGGGTGGCCCCTCACCGTCAGGGTGAGCGGCGCCGCGTGCGCGCCTCCGATCAGGCGGTGGAAGGCCTCGTCGAGGCGTCGCCGGCCCTCCGCGTCCGCCGGGACGTGCCACACAGCGGCCCCGGCCAGCTTTTCCAGCCGGTAGTCGGTCCGCGCGTCCAGTCGCACCACTTCCATGCGCTCCTTCAGGAGCGCGATGAACGGGAGGAAAAGCGCGCGGTTCAGGCCGCCTTCGTAGAGCCGGTCCGGCTCCACGTTGGAGGTGGCCACCACGGTCACGCCCTCGGCGAAGAGCGCCGTGAACAGGCGGCCCAGGATCATGGCGTCGGCGATGTCCGTCACCGTGAACTCGTCGAAGCACAACAGCGTCGATTCCGCCGCGATGGAGGCCGCCACCGGCGGGATCGGGTCGGTGTCCTTCACTTCGCCGCGCTTCACCTTCTGCCGAAACGCATGGATGCGCTCGTGCACGTCGGCCATGAAGGACAGGAAATGGGCGCGCCGCTTGTCCGCCACGGGCGCGGCTTCCAGGAACATGTCCATCAGCATGGTCTTGCCGCGGCCGACAGAGCCCCAGACATAGAGCCCACGCAGCGGTTCGGTTGTCGCGCTCTTGCTGAACAGCCACCCCAGGGCGCGGCTCTTGCGCGCCAGGGGACGGTCGGCGAGCGCCGCCGCGAGCCGATCGAGCCTCGCCACGACCGCCTTTTGGGCGGAATCGGCTTCGATCGCGCCCGAGGCGACGAGCGCGCGATAGCGTTCGGCGATGGCGACAGACACGGGGAGGGGACTCCGGAGGCGGGCGGCATGGACTTAACGCCTGAAGGGGCCTGCCGCAACGCCGCCTTTGGTCTTCGCCGCGTGCGGACCGAAGCGGTCCGGCTGGCGGAACGGTTGCCGGCTTTGCTGCATTGCAACATAATCAATGCGATTCGGGAGCGAACGCTCGAGGCCCTGCCCTCCATCAACAGGACCTTGAGGCCTATGGGACAAGCGCATGCCCCCGCCGGCGCGATCCGGCCCCTAACGCCCAAAGACGTCACCCTCTTTCGAGACCACCTGCTGCGGTTGGACGACCAGGTCCGGCGCAACCGGTTCGCCATGGGCGTCAGCGACGCCTTTCTGGAGCGCTACGCCGGACAGGCGTTTTCCAATGGCGCCGTCCTGCTGGGCTATGTCCAGGGCGGCTGTCTGCGCGCCGCAGCCGAACTGCGGCCGCTGGGCCGCCATGAGGCCGAGGCGGCCTTCAGCACGGAAGGAGACTTCCTGGGCCGCGGCATCGGCACGGCCTTGTTCGCGCGGCTGCTGGCCGAGGCCCGTGGCCTGAAGCTTCGCCGGCTCTACATGAACTGCCTGGCCCAGAACCGGGCCATGCAGGCGCTCGCCCGGAAATTTTCTGCGGAGCTCACCTTCGAGGCGGATGGCGTGCTCGGCATCCTGGACGCGGCCGTTCCGTCTTCCAGCCAGGCTCCGCCGGTCGGACCGGGCGGCGTTGGCCCGTTCACGACCGCCATCTTGCAGTTGCCTGCCCGCTGGCGGGAATTGCTTCCCTGGCGCTAAGACGGGCAAGAAATTGCTTTGTTGCTGAAACTTTAGGCAAGTACTACTTGAGCGGGTTTGATATTTTTTAACTCGCATTTGTTGGTATTCCGAGCTGATAGGCCTAGGCCAGGCTCGGGGGCGACCACCATGGATGCGTTGAGGCTGATCCGCGGACGGAAGGTGACCGTCGGACACAAGATCATGCTGATCATCATGATCCTGGCGGGACCCTTCGGTCTCATGACGAAGCTCTACCTCGACCAGGTCGGCAAGGATATCGCCTTCGCCAGCCGCGAGGTGGAAGGGGCCCGCTACATCGAGGCGCTGTGGCCCGTTCTCGCCGACATGGAGGCGGCCTCTGGCGCCCGCGTGCTGGAGTTGAGCCGCCGGCCGGCTGATCGGGACGAGTTGTTCAAGAGCCGCGAGGCCGTCAATGACTTCGTCGCCGTGGCGACGCGGCGCGCCACGCCCTCGGCGTTGGCGGAAGCCGGGCGGGCCGCGATTTCCAAGGTGGCTGACGGCTCCAACCTGACGCTCGATCCGGACCTGGACTCCTATTACCTGATGGACGCCGTCACGGTGCGCATGCCCGAATTGATGGCCTCCCTGTACGCTCTTCGCGAAGCCCTGAAGCCTTATGCGTCCGCCGGCGCTCCCAGCGGCGGCGCACTGCGCGCCCTTGTGGCCGCCTCGACGCGCTACCAGGCCGCACAGGCGGCGACTGGCGGGTCGATCGCGGCCGCGATGGACGGCAACCCGGACGGTTTGGTCCGCGCCGCCCTCAAGGACGTCAACGCCGCCGCTGAGGGAGCCTGGAAGGACGCCGACTCCGCCATCGCTCGCCTGCTGGCGAAGGCTGAAGCGGGCCAGCCCGCCGCCGCCGCCGAAAGCGACCAGGCGCTGGTCCAGGTCCAAGGCGCCGTCCGGGGCCTCTGGGCCAAGGCGGAAGGCGAGTTGGTTCGTCTGCTGCAGGCCCGAATCGCCGGGTTCGAGGCCGACCGGCTGCAGAAGATGGCCATCGTGGGCTTCGCGCTCGCCCTGGGCGCCCTGGCCCTCGTGATGGTGATCTCATCCATCCGGCGGCCGCTCGGCGGCGTGCTGGCGGCCATTGGCCGTTTTCAGGCCGGCGACTACCTTTCCGCGGTGCCCGGGACCCAGCTGAACAACGAATTCGGCGAGATCGCCCGCGCCTTGCGCAAGCTCCAGGGCATGAGCGGCGAGCAGGCTCTCACGACAGCCGGCATCAACGGCTCCGGCATGATGCTGATGATCACGGACAGCGAGGATCGCATCATCTTCCTCAGCAACGGCCTGATCCAGCTCTTCATGGAGCTCGAGCCCCAGTTCAGGGCCGCCAAGGAGGACTTCTCCGTCAAGGGCATGTATGGCGAGAAGATCGACTACTACAACGACAACGCCAACCTGAAGCGCGAGCTCATGTCCGACGACGGCCGCCGCCGCCGCGTGCGCTACGAGGTCGGCGGCCACGTGATCGACGTCGACATGAGCAACGTCCAGGACGACACCGGCCACCGCGTCGGAAGCGTCCTGGTGTGGACGGACATCACCGCCGAACTCGCCGCCGAACGGGAGATCGCCGCCATCGTGGGCGCCGCGGGCCAGGGCGACTTCAGCCGCCGCGTCTCCATGGATGGCAAGAAGAGCGCGGCGCGCGAGATCGCGCAGGGGCTCAACGCCTTCGCGGACCTGGTCGAGAACGCGTCCAAGGACTTCGCGGAGTCCCTCACGGCCCTGGCCGCCGGGGACCTGACCCGGCCGGTGGCCAACAGCTACGACGGGGTGTTCGGCCGCCTTCAGGAGGCCATCAACGACACCATCGCGCGGCTGGCGGACACCATCCGCACCATCCAGCGCACGGCCTCGGAGGTCGCCACGGCGGCGAACGAGATCCAGTACGGCTCCAACGACCTGGCCCGGCGCACGGAGGACCAGGCGGCGAGCCTGGAGGAGAACGCCGCCACCACCGAAGAGCTGGCCGCCTCCGTGAAGGCGAGCGCCCAGTCGGCGCGCCAGGCGGCCGCCCTCGCCGAGCGCGCCAAGCACAGCGCCTCGGAAGGCGGGGTCGTCGTGAGCCAGGCCGTGGAAGCCATCTCGCGGATCGAGGAATCGTCGCGGCGCATCGCCGACATCACCTCGGTGATCGACGACATCGCGTTCCAGACCAACCTTCTGGCCCTGAACGCGGCCGTGGAAGCGGCGCGCGCGGGCGAAGCCGGCAAGGGCTTCGCGGTCGTGGCGTCGGAAGTCCGAACCCTGGCGCAGCGCTCCAGCGAGGCCGCCAAGGACATCACGGGGCTGATCACGACGTCAACTGCGGAAGTCGTCGGGGGCGTGAAGCTGGTGAAGTCGGCCGGGGATGCGCTCGAGCAGATCGTGCAGGCGTCCAAGGACGTCTTCGATACGATCGCGGAGATCTCGTCATCCACCGCCGAGCAGGCGACCGGCATCGACGAGATCAGCTCGGCCATCTCCACCCTCGACGCCACCACCCAGCAAAACGCCGCCCTCGCGGAGGAAAGCGCCGCCTCGGCCGCCTCGCTCACCACGCAAATCCAGGATCTCGAAAGACTCGTGGCCGGCTTCCGCACCGGAAGCGACCGCACCGCCGCCGCCCGCCGCCGGGCGGCGTGAGCCGCTGGGCGCCAGGCGCCGTCGCCCCTGGCAGCCTCCATGCTCGTAACCTGCTTAGGGCGGCTCTGCCGCCTAGGCCCGCTCGGCTGCATCTCCCGCAGTCATCCCCGGCGCGCCGAAGGCGCGCGAAGGGGATCGGGGGCAAGGCGCGCATGGCCCTGGATCCCCTTCCCCTCCGCCGCTGCGCGGCTCCGGCCGGGGATGACGGCAGAGGCCTGGTGGACTCGCGAGCAGGAGCGTTCCTTACGCCAGCCAGTCCGGGACGCGGTCGAGCCCGATCAGTTCCTCGTATGTCTGCCGCGGGCGGATCACGGCGTAGCGGTCGCCCGAGACCAGCACCTCCGGGATGAGCCGGCGCGAGTTGTAGGTGCCCGACTGCGCCGCCCCGTAGGCCCCTGCGGTCATGACCGCGAGGAGGTCGCCGGGCTTCGGCTCCGCCATCTCGCGGTCCAGCGCGAGGTAGTCGCCCGTCTCGCACACCGGGCCGACCACGTCGGCGGTGATGCGTGGCGCATTCCCGTCCGGGAGCGACACGGGCTTGATGTCGTGATGCGCCTCGTAGAGCGTCGGGCGGATCAGGTCGTTCATGGCCGCGTCGGCGATCACGAAGGTCTTCCCGTCGCCGTGCTTCACGTAGATCACGCTGGTGACCAGCACCCCGGCGTTGCCGACGATCAGGCGGCCGGGCTCGAACACCAGCGTGCAGTCAAGGTCGCGCGTGTGGCGCTTCACGATCGCCGCATAGTCGGCCGGCAGGGGCGGCGGCTCGTTGTTCTCGCGATAGGGGATGCCCAGCCCGCCGCCGAGATCGACGTGGTCGATGGGGTGGCCGTCCGCGCGCAGCTCACGCACGAAGTCTGACAACAGCGCGAACGCGTCCTCGAACGGCTGCATGTCGGTGATCTGCGAGCCGATATGCATATCGACGCCGGTCACCCTGATCCCGGGCAGCTTGGCGGCCCGGGCGTAGACCTCGCGCGCGTGCGAGATCGGGATGCCGAACTTGTTCTCGGACTTGCCGGTGGAGATCTTGTGGTGGGTCTTGGCGTCCACGTCCGGGTTCACCCGGATCGCGATGGCGGCCACCTTCCCCATCCGGGTCGCGACGGCCGAAAGGACGGCGAGTTCGGGCTCGGACTCGACGTTGAAGCACAGGATGTCCTGCTCCAGGCCGTAGGCCATCTCGCGCTCGGTCTTGCCGACGCCCGAGAAGGTGATGCGCGAGCCGGGCACGCCCGCCGCCACCGCCCGGCGCAGCTCGCCTTCGGAGACGACGTCCATGCCGGCGCCGAGCCGCGCCAGCGTGCGCAGCACGGCCTGGTTCGGGTTCGCCTTCATGGCGTAGCAGACAAGGGAGGGACGATCCGCGAAGGCGTCCGCGAAGACGCGGTAATGCCGCTCGAGCGTGGCGGTCGAGTAGCAATAGAAAGGCGTGCCGACCTCTTCGGCGATGCGCCGCAGGTCCACGCCCTCGGCGTGCATGACGCCGCCGATGTAATCGAAATGGTGCATGACGGGTGTCCCGTGGGGCCGGGCGGCCCCCAAACACTTAGAGGATCGGATCCAGGATGAAAGGCTCCTTGGGGGCCTTGATCGGCTTGCCCTTGGCCTTTTGCGAGCCGGACGCCACCGGGGAGATCGATGGCGCGATGGTGCGCGCCGCGTTCGGATCGTCCTCCGGCTGCGCCAGCGGGTCCGGTTTCGCAGCCACTGCGCCGGGAGGCGGCTCGAGCGGGCCCTTGCGGCCGCAGGCGCCGAGAGACACCAGCAGAACGGCGCTCAGCCCGAGGGCGAGGGCGCGGGACGGCGAAAGAACGGGAAACGGCACCGGCGGGAACTCCAAAGCAGCGGCACTATAGCGGAAGCCCGGCGGCGCGGAAGCGGCGCCCGGGCTACAGGTCAGCGGCTTTTCGCGGCCTCTCCGGCGCGGTCGGCGGCCTTGGCTTCCTTGTCGAGCTTCGCCAGCCAGCGCCTGGCCTGCTTCTTCACCTCGGTGGGAGCGGTCCCGCCGTAGCTGGTGCGGCTGCGCACGGAGCGCTCCACGCCGAGCACCTCGAAGACGTCCTGGGTGATGGACGGCTCGACGGCCTGCATCTCGGCGAGGCTGAGCTTCTCCAGGCCGACGTTTTTGGCCGCCGCGAGGCCGACGATGCGGCCGGTGACGTGGTGGGCCTGCCGGAACGGCGTCTTCAGCGTCCGCACCAGCCAGTCGGCGAGGTCCGTGGCGGTCGCGTAGCCCAGGCCTGCGGCCTTCTTCATGGCCTTCAGCTCGGGCTCCATGTCCCGCACCATGCCGGCCATGGCGGCGATGCAGAGCGACAGCGACTGGAGGGCGTCGAAGGTGCCTTCCTTGTCCTCCTGCATATCCTTGGCGTAGCTCAGCGGCAGGCCCTTGATGACGATCAGCAGGCCGTTGAGGGCCCCGATGATGCGCCCCGCCTTGCCGCGCACCAGCTCCGCCGCGTCCGGGTTGCGCTTCTGCGGCATGATGGACGAGCCGCTGGTGAACTTGTCGGAAAGCTTCACCAGCCCGAACTGCGGGGTCGTCCACAGGACGATCTCCTCCGCGAAGCGCGACAGGTGCACGGCGCAGATCGACGCCGCCGCCAGCGCCTCGAGCGCGAAGTCGCGGTCCGACACGCTGTCGAGCGAGTTCGCCGTAGGCCGGTCGAACCCCAGCGCCGCCGCCGTCGCGTGGCGGTCGATGGGGAAGGAGGTCCCGCACAGCGCGGCCGCGCCCAGCGGGCACTCGTTCATGCGCGCGCGCGCGTCCGCGAAGCGCCCGCGGTCGCGCCCGAGCATCTCCACATACGCGAGCAGGTGGTGCCCGAACGTGGTCGGCTGCGCGCTCTGCAGGTGCGTGAACCCGGGCATCACCGCGCCCGCGTGCGCGAGCGCCTTCTCGGCGAGCGCGCGCTGCAGGTCCGCGAGCTGCGCGTCGAGCGCGTCCACGGTGTCGCGCACCCACAGGCGCATGTCCGTGGCCACCTGGTCGTTGCGCGAGCGCGCCGTGTGCAGGCGCCCCGCGGCCGGGCCCACGAGGGCGGCCAGGCGCGACTCCACGTTCATGTGGATGTCCTCGAGCGCCCGCGAGAACGTGAAATCCCCCGCCTCGATTTCGGCCTCAACGGCGGCTAGACCGTCCGTGATGGCCTTGGCGTCCGCGTCCGTGACGATGCCCTGCTGCGCCAGCATGGCGACGTGCGCGCGCGAGCCGCGGATGTCCTGGCGCCAGAGGGCCTTGTCAAAGTCGATGGAGGCGTTGATCTCCTCCATGATGGCGTCCGGGCCGCTCGCGAAACGGCCGCCCCACATCGTGTTGCTCATGTGTCTCTCGATTCCCAACGCAGGACGGATATGACGGACCAGGCCCCGAACGCGCCCGAGACCAAGCCGCAGGCTCCGGGCCCCCGCCGACGCTTCACGGTCGTGGGAGCGCTCGCGGTCGCGGCTGCGCTCGGGCTGGCGGTCCTATACGGGACGAACCGGGGCTGGGGCAACGCCGGCGACGCCGATTGCGCGCCCGCCCGGTCGGTCGCCGAGGCCATGGCGCCCCTGGCGAAGGGCGAGGTTGCGGCCGTGCAGGTCAACAAGACGCCCAAGCTCCTGCCGACGCTGGCCTTCAACGACGCCGACGGCAAGCCGATGACGCTGGCCGACCTGCGCGGCAAGACGGTGCTGCTGAATCTCTGGGCCACCTGGTGCGCGCCCTGCCGCCACGAGATGCCGGCCCTCGACGCCTTGCAGGAGAAGCTGGGCGGCGACGACTTCCAGGTCGTGGCCGTGAACATCGACACCCGCAACCTCGACAAGCCGAAGCAGTGGCTGGACGAGAACAAGATCTCCAGGCTCGCCTACCACGCGGACCCGAGCGCCAAGGTGTTCCAGGAGCTGAAGGCCATCGGCAAGGCCTTCGGCATGCCGACCTCGATCATCGTCGACCGCCGGGGCTGCGAACTGGCGAGCCTCGCGGGCCCTGCCGAGTGGTCGAGCGAGGACGCCCTCAAGCTCCTCCGCGCCGCGATCGGCAAGCCCGCCAGCTGATCACCCGTCATCCCCGGCGCGCCGAAGGCGCGGAAAGGGGATCCAGGACCGCGCGCTCCGGGCTTGCCCGGTTCGCGCCGCCGAGAAACACCCGCTCCGGGCTTGCCCGGTTCGCGCCGCCGAGAAACACCCGCTCCGGGCTTGCCCGGTTCGCGCCGCCGAGAAACACCCGCTGCGGGCTTTCCGGTTGCCGCCCCACGCTGAAGCAGGGCGACCCTGGATCCCCTTCCCCTCCGCGGCTTCGCCGCTCCGGCCGGGGATGACGCATTCAGCCAGGCCGCATCAGCCCTTCCAGCGCCGCCCGCAGCGGCGGCGCGATGGGCGTGGGCCGCTGGGTGGCGCGCACCACGGCGACGTGGGTGAAGCGCCCAAGGGCGGCCGCTGTCTCCTCGCCTCGCCGGAACGCGCCAAGCGTGTAGGTGACGGAACTCGTCCCCAGCCGCTCGACCGCGATGCCGATGTCCACCTGTTCGGGATACGAGATGCTCTCGAAGTAGCTGCAGCTCGTCTCCACCACGAGGTTGATGACGTCGCCGTTCACGATGTCCAGGAAGCCGTTCTCCACCAGCCAGGCGTTCACGGCCGTGTCGAACCACTCGTAGTAGACGACATTGTTCACGTGCCCATAGGCGTCGTTGTCCGACCAGCGCGTCTGGATGGGGCGGAACAGCCGGAAGTCCGCCCGGGTGGGGCGTGGGGCGCGCGCGCTCATCACCAGGCCTGCCGGTAGATCGCCAGGGCGTCGGCCTCGGTCAGCGGACGCGGGTTGTTCACGAGCAAGCGCGTCTGCTTCATGGCGTCGGCGGCCAGGGTCGGCAGCGCTTCCTGCGGGATGCCGACATCGCGCAACCGGCTCTCCAGCTTGCAGGAGGGCGCCAGGTCGCCGAGCTTTTCCGCGAACGCGTCCGCCCGCGCCTGGGTCCCGATCTCCGCCAGCTCCGGAAACAGGTCCGGGGCGATCTCGGCGTAGAGGCCGGCCGCCGCCGGAGCGTTGAAGCGGATCACGTGCGGCAGCACGAGGGCATTGGAGAGCCCGTGCGGCACGTGGTAGCGACCGCCGATCGGGTAGGCGAGGGCGTGCACCGCGGCCACCGGCGAGTTCGCGAAGGCCTGCCCGGCCAGCATGGCGCCCAGCAGCATGTCCCCGCGCGCGGCCTTGTCGCGGCCGTCCCGGACGACCTTCAGCAGGGCGCCGCCGAGCAGGCGCAGGGCCTGCCGGGCCAGCATCTTCGACAGCGGGTTGTTGTTGGGCGAGGCGGAGGCGTAGGCCTCGATGGCGTGCACCATGGCGTCGATGCCGGTGGCTGCCGTCACGTGCGGCGGTAGCCCCAAGGTCAGGTCGGGATCGAGCAGGGCCACGTCGGGCAGGATGACGGGCGACACCACGCCCTTTTTCTCGTTCTCGCCCGTGGTCACGATGGAGATCGGCGTCACCTCGGAGCCGGTGCCCGAGGTGGTCGGGACCAGGATCAGCGGCAGCCTCGGCCCCTTGGCGAAGCCGACGCCGTAGATGGCGCCGAGTTCCTCGCGCCCTGCGGCCAGAAGGGCGACCAGCTTGGCCACGTCCATGGAGGAGCCCCCGCCGAGCCCGACCACGCCCTCGGCTCCGAAAGCTCGGGCCTCCTCGACCGCCTGCAGGACCACCGCCTCAGGGGGATCGGCCACCACGCCGTCGAAAACCTGGACCTCGCATCCGGCGCCGCGCAGCGCCTCCAGGGCCGGTTCGACCAACCCGGAGGCGATCACGCCCTTGTCGGTCACGAGGGCCAGGCGCCGCCCCGCCTGCTGGACCGCGATCTCGCCGAGTCGGGCGATGGAGCCCGAGCCGAAGACGATCGATTTGGCCGTGTTGAAGGTGAAGGGCGTCATGGGGGCGTTTCCTCGGGTTCTTGTCGCGGCGACCTCCACCGCCGTCATCCCCGGCCGGAGCGGCGGAGCCGCGGAGGGGAAGGGGATCCAGGGCAGCGCGCGCGAGCCCTTCTTCGGTTCGCGCCGCCCGACCTATCGCGCCGGCGTTCCCAACCAACGTTCGCGCGTGTTTCCCTGGATCCCCTTCCCGGCGCTTCGCGCCGCCGGGGATGACGGTGGAGTGTGATCGCCTGTGTTTCTTTGCGCAGTCACGGTAGCGGGCGCCGGAGCGGCGGCAAAGCGCGGGATTTCAGAAACCGGGCGTGCGTCCGAGCAGGGCCTGCGCGACGAACTGCCCGGCGTGCCGCAGGCCTTCGCCGTCGATGCCGTGCTCAACACCGAAAGAGAGATGCCACTGGCAGGACATCTGCGCCTTTGCGAGCCCGATCGCCGCCATGAACATCGCCTGCACGGGGATCACCGGATCCTGGTCGCCATGGACGAGCAGAACGGGAGGCGCAGCCGTCGCCTCCTCGGCCAGGCGCTCCGGGCCGACCAGCATCCCCGAAAAGCCCACGATCGCGCCGGGCGCCGTGGCGCGGCGCAGGCCAGTATGCAGCGCCATCATGGTTCCCTGGCTGAACCCGACCAGCGCGAGACGGCTGTCGTCCAGGCCCCAGCGGGCGAGCTCGGCGTCCAGGAAGGCGTCCAGCGCCGGCCGCGCCCCCACGACCCCGGTCCAGCGCTCGTGAGGGTCGCGCATCGTGAGCGGAAACCATTGCCGGCCCATCGGCGCGCCGTCGCAGGGGGCCGGCGCATGCGGGGCCACGAAGGCGGCGTCCGGCAGCCATTCCCGCCATTCCTCGCCGATGTCGATGAGGTCCCGCCCATCCGCCCCGTAGCCGTGGAGAAACACGACCAGTTGCCGGGCCACACCCGACAGGGGCGGCAGGCGGGGACCGTCGAGGGCTGCAGGCATGCGGGGCTCCGATTCAGATGTCCGTGTTGCAGGATAGAGCCGGCCCCTCTCAACCGTCATCCCCGGGCTCGTCCCGGCGATCTCCCCCGCACGATGCCGTCATGGCTGGTACTGGCCCGGCCATGACAGTGTCGGCGCAGGGTCTTCCTCCGTCATTGCGAGGAGCGCAGCGACGAAGCAATCCATTGCGGCCGGCCGGGACCTTGGCGATTGGGCTTCTGGATTGCTTCGCTGCGCTCGCAATGACGGAGAAAGCCTCCCGACTCCATGGCGCGCCGGGGATGACGGCGGACGCTGGGTCAGCGCCCTTCACCCCACGCCGAGGCGGTCCTGGTCGCCGGGCGGGATCACGTCGCGGCCTCGGGCGACCTTGTAGTAGGCCCAGAGCAGGGTGGCGGCCGCGCCCCGCCAGGGGCGCCAGCGCTCGGCCAGCGTCGTGAAGGCTTTGGGGCTAGGGCGGGCGTCGAGGCCGAAGCCGAGGCGGGCGGCTTCCTGCAGGGCGAGGTCGCCGGCCGGGAAAGCGTCGGGATGGCCGAGGCAGAACAGCAGGTACACGTCGGCCGTCCAGGGGCCGATCCCCTTGACTGCGCAGAGCAGCGCGTGCGCCTCGTCCGCGGGCATGTCGCCGAGGGCGTCCAGGGGCAGCGCCCCGGAGGCGATCGCCTCCGCGATGGCCTTGGCGGCCCGGATCTTGGGGGCCGAGAAGCCGCAGGCGCGCAGGTCCTCCTCGGAGGCGGCCAGAATGGCCTCCGGCGTCGGCGGGTCGAAGCGGGACGAGAAACGCGTCCAGATGGCGGCGGCGCTGGCCGTGGACACCTGCTGGCCGATCATGATCGCGCACAGGCCCGGGAAGCCGGGCGGCCGGCGCCGCGGCGCGACGGGACCCACGGCGGCGCGCAGCGGAGCCAGCGCCGGATCGCGGGCGACCAGCGCGTCGAGCGCGGCGGAGAGCTCCTCTTCGGTGCGGATCATGGTTGCGCGGAGGGGGCGGGAAGGGGCAGGAACGGGGGAACGCACATGCGCCGCATGGGAGGCCGGAGCTGGCCGAACCGCAACCCGTTTTCCGCTTCGCCCCGAGCCCGAACGGCTACCTGCACCTGGGGCACGCCGCCTCGGCGCTGCTCAACGCCAGCCTGGCCAAGCGGCTCGGCGGTCGCCTGCTGCTGCGCATCGAGGATATCGACATCGGCCGCTCCCGGCCCGAATTCGAAGCCGCAATCGTCGAGGACCTGGCCTGGCTGGGGCTGCGCTTCGACGAGCCGGCGCGCAGGCAGTCCGAGCACATGGCCGAATATGCGGCGGCGTTGCAGGAACTCGGCCGGCGCGGGCTCACCTACCCCTGCTTCTGCACCCGCGGCGAGATCGCGGCCCGGGTGGCTGAGGCCGAAGCCCCGGGCCGCAGCTGGCCGCGAGATCCGGATGGCGCCCCGATGGGAGTCTGCCCTTGCGCGGGCCTCTCGCTTGCTGACCGCCAAGGCCGCATCCGCGCCGGGGAGCCGCACGCGACGCGGCTCGCCATGGCGGCGGCCCTGGAGGCGGCCGGAGACGCGCCGCTGGGCTGGACGGAGTGGGACCCGGCTTCGGACGGCGGCCGCCACGTCGAGGCCGACCCGGCCCGCTGGGGCGACGTCGTGATCGGCCGCAAGGACGTGCCGGCCAGCTATCATCTGGCGGTGACCCACGACGACGCCCTGCAGGGCGTCACCCACGTCGTGCGCGGCGCCGACCTGCGCGAGGCGACCCACATCCACGTCCTGCTGCAGCGCCTTCGCGGCCTGCCGACGCCGGTCTACCATCACCACGGCCTGGTGCTGGACGCCGACGGCCGCAAGCTCTCCAAGTCGATCCGCTCCACGGCCCTGCGCAGCCTAAGGGCCGAGGGCGTGACCCCGGGCGAGATCCGACGGCGGCTGGGCGCGCTGATCGCCTAGGTCTGGGCGTCGCCGCCCCCCTTGGGAGGGATTGAGGGAGGGGGTCGCGCAGCTGTAGCGGATTCGCCGAACGGAACGGGGGCTGAGAGACTCCCACCCCCACCCCTGGCAAGGGCGAGGGGGACACCGCGCCCGCTACTTCAGCCGGCTCTGCCGCAGGACGCCGCTCTGCTCCAGCAGCGGATAGGCTGCGGAGGCGATGTGCGCCTCGATGCGCTTCAGGTCCCGCACGATGTCGAGCTGGATGGCGCTCGTCTCGATGGACGCCGTGTCGCCGTCGCGCACGCGCTCGAAATGCCGCTCCGTGGCGATGCGCTCCAGCTCGCGGAACTGCTCCTTCTCGGCCACGAGCCGGCGCGCGGCGTTGATGTCGCCGCTCATGTAGACCGCGATGGCGAGCTGCATGTGGTCGATGAGCCGCTGGTGCATGCCGTCGATCTCGGCCAGGCCCTCGGGCGAGAGCTTCAGCCGGTTCTTGATGCACTTGGCCCCGAGCTCCTTGAGGTTCTTGTCGACGATGTCGCCGATGTGCTCGAGATTGATGGTGAAGCCCAGGATGTCGGCGAGCCGCCGCGTCTCCGCGTCGCTGGAGGCCTCGCGGCTGATCGCAGTGAGGTAGCGCTCGATCTCGCCATGGAGGCGGTCGACGATGTCGTCCAGCCGGCCGATCTCGGCGACGCGCTTGCGGTCGCCGCTGTGGATCAGATCCTGCGAGCCGCGCAGCATGGCTTCCACCACGTCGGCCATGCGCAGCGACTCTCGCGCCGCGTTGGAGAGCGCCACGCTGGGCGTCTCCAGGGCCGAGGCGTCGAGATATTGCGGCGTGCCCGGGTCGTTGGCCTGGATCTTCTGCGGCAAGAGCTTGGTGAGCAGGCGCGCGAAGGGGCCCAGCAGCGGCATGGCGGCGAGCGCCAGCACGATGTTGAAAGCCATGTGGAACAGCGCCGCCATCCGCGCCGGCGAGGCGTCCAGCACGGCGAGCCAGGACACGATCCAGGGCAGCAGCGGCAGGGCGATGGCGCAGCCAACGGCCCGGTTCACCAGGTTTCCGAGCGGCAGGCGCAGGCGCAGGGGGTCGCCGCCGGTTCCCTCCAGAACGGGGTTGAGCGCGCTGCCCAGGTTGGCGCCCAGCACCATGGCGAGCGCCGCCGAGGGCGACAGGACGCCGGCGGCGGCGAGCGACATCACGAACAGCACGATGGCGACGCTGGAATGGGCGGCCCAGGTGATGATGGCCGCGATGGCGAGGTTGAGCACGGGCTCGCGGGTCAGCGCCGCGAGCAGGTCGCGCACCGCCGGCGCGGTCTCGATGGGAGAAATCGCCTCCGTGAGCAGGTGCAGCGACAGCAGCATCAGGCCGAGCCCGATGCCGACCCGGCCGAGGTCGCGCGTCAGCGTGCGGCCGCCGCGCCGGAAGGCGGTGACGCCCGCGAGGATCAGCACCGGGTACACGAGCCCGATGTCGAACGAGAAAGCCTGGACGATGAGGGTGGTGCCCACATTCGCGCCCAGCATGAGCGCGAGCGCCGGGACCAGCGACACGACCCCTTCCGCGGCGAACGAGGTCGCCATGAGCGCCGTCGCGGTGCTGCTCTGCAGCACGGCCGTCACCCCGACGCCCGCCGCGAAGGCGCTGGGCCTGGATTTCAGGCCGGCGCCCAGCACCCGGCGCAGCTCGCTGCCGAAGGCCCGCATGACGCCGCTGTGCACCATGTGGATGCCCCACAGCAGCAGTGCGATGTCGCCGAAGAGGTGGATGATGACCTGCGTGGCGGACATGCGGGGGCCTCACGCGTCGGGAGGAGGGGGCGGAGTCACCATATGACAGCTTGCCTGAATGAAAAGAACGCAAACGCGACCTGGATTTTTCGTCGGCGCGACGAACGCGCAACCTCCCGCGCGGTTCCGCCCTGCCCGGAGCCGCACGCAGCCGCAGGCGCTTGTGAGGCCGGCCGGTCGTGATTAAGTTGGACGCGCCGTGGGGTGCCGTCCGCAAGGACGGCTGAGATCATACCCATCGAACCTGATCTGGGTCATGCCAGCGAAGGGAGAGGCTTCCAGGCGCGCCTGGCGTCTCTTCCGCATGGGGGAAGAGACGCACGTGAGCACAACCGCCGTTTCGCCCGAGACCGCGTCCGAAGCGCTGGCCGCCCTGCGCTGGAAGCGCCCGCTCGTGCACTGTCTCACCAACGACGTGGTCGCCAACGTCACCGCCAACGCGCTGCTCGCCGCCGGGGCCTCCCCCGTGATGGCGCACGCGCCGGAGGAGGCGGCCGTCATCGCGGCCCGGGCCGGCGCGCTGCTGGTCAACATCGGCACGCTCACCCGCGACCGGGTGGAGGTCATGGTGGCGGCCGCGGAGGCGGCCAGGGCGGCGGGCGCGCCGTGGGTGTTCGACCCGGTCGGCGTGGGCGCCTCGCCGTTCCGGCAGGAGGCGGCGGCGCGGATCCTCGCGATTGGGCCGACGCTCGTGAAGGGCAACGCCGCCGAGATCGTCACCCTCGCCACCGGCCGCCCGGCGGGGCGGGGCGTGGACTCGGAGGAGGGCGAAAGCCGCGCCGTCCAGGACGCCGCGGTGGCGCTCGCTCGGCGCCTGCGGTGCGCCGTGGCGGCCACCGGCCGGGTGGATCTCGTGACGGATGGCGTCGGCGTTCTCCAGGTCCACAACGGTCACGCGCTCATGGGCCGCATCACCGGCTCCGGCTGCGCCGCCGGCGCCCTGTGCGCCGCCGTCCTGGGGGCCGGCGCGCCCGCCCTCGCCGGCGCGGCGTCCGCCCTGGCCTATTTCGGTTTGGCCGGCGAGCGCGCCGCCGCGGGCGAGCCCGGGCCCGGCATGTTCCAGGCCCGCCTCCTCGACGAACTCGCCGCCGTCACGCCCGAGGATCTCGCCGCCGGCGCAAGGATCACCGCATGACCCGTCCCGCCTTCGACCTCTCGCTCTATCTCGTCACCGACCCGGCCCTCGTCCGGCCGCGCGGCCTGCGCGCCACCGTGGAAGCGGCGGTGCGTGGCGGCGCCACGCTGGTCCAGCTGCGCGACAAGATGTCCGACGACCGCGCCTTCGCGCGCGACGCGGAGGACCTGCTCGCCCTCCTGCGCCCGCTCGGCGTGCCGCTGGTCGTCAACGACCGGGTCGACATCGCCTGCGCGGTGGGCGCCGACGGCGTCCACATCGGCCAGGACGACGGCGACCCGCGCCGCGTGCGCGACCGCATCGGCCCGGCCATGATCCTGGGCCTGTCGGCCGGCACGGCGGAAGAGTTCGCCGCCGTCCCCGCCGGCGTGGTGGACTACCTCGGCGTGGGCCCCGTCAGGGCCACCGGCACCAAGCCGGACCACGACCCTCCGATCGGCGTGGACGGCCTGGCCCGGCTGCTGCCGCTGCATCCGCTGCCCAAGGTCGCCATCGGCGGCATAGGCCTTGCGAACGCCCGCGACGTGATCGCGACCGGGGTCGAGGGCGTCGCGGTGGTCTCGGCCATCTGCGCGGCGGAGGATCCCGAAGCGGCCGCCCGGGAGCTCGCCTCCATCATCGGCGAAGCGCGAGCGGCGCGCCCATGAAGACGACCCGTCGTTTCGCGCTGGGCGCCGCCGGAGCGGGCCTGCTGGCCGCCCCGGCCCTCGTCCGGGCCGACGCCCCCATCCGCTGGCGCATGGCCACCTCCTGGCCCAAGAACCTGCCCGGCCCCGGCGTCTCCGCCGCCCGCCTGGCCGGGCGCGTGGCGCGCATGTCCGGCGGCCGCCTCCAGATAGACCTTTTCGCCGCGGGCGAGATCGTCCCCGCCTTCGCGGTGCTGGACGCGGTGTCCAACGGCACGGTGGAGATGGGCCACACGGCCTCGTTCTTTTGGGAGGGCAAGGCCCCCGCCGCGTCCCTGTTCACCACCGCGCCCTTCGGCATGGCGGCCGTCGAGCACCAGGCCTGGCTCGCCGAGCGGGGCGGACAGGCGCTTTGGGACAGGCTCTACGAGCCCTTCGGCGTGCGTGGCCTGCTGGCCGGCAACACAGGCCCGTCCATGGGCGGCTGGTTCCGCAAGGAGCTCGGCTCCGCCGCCGACCTGAAGGGCCTGCGCATCCGCGTCCAGGGCCTTGGCGGCGACGTCTACGCCGAGCTGGGCGCCGTGCCGCAGTCGATCCCGCCCGGCGACGTCTACCCCGCCCTGGAGCGCGGCGTCATCGACGCGGTCGAACTGCTGTCTCCCGCCAACGACCTGCCCCTCGGCTTCCACCGCGTCGCGCCGGTCTACTACATGCCGGGCTTCAACAAGCCCAACGGCGCCGCCGAGGCGCTCGTGGCGACCAAGGCCTGGGAGAAGCTGGCTCCCGAGTTGCAGGCCATCGTCGAGGCGGCCTGCGCGGCCGAGCACGCGGCTGGCCTCGCCGACGCCGAGCGCTCCAACGCCGAGGCCATCGTCAAGCTGGTGTCCATGGGCGCCAGGCCCACGCCCTTCCCGGCCGACGTTCTCGCCGCTGCGCGCAAGGCGGCCGATGCCGTGCTCGACCGGGTGGCCGCCAAGACCCCGCTGGCTGGCGAGATCGTCGCCTCGTACCGGACTGCATCGTCCGAGGGCCGGCCCTGGGCGAGGATCCAGGGCTACATGGCCCAGGCCCTGCGCGGCTGATTGCACCTTTCCCTCGCCGCAGCGGAGGAGGCGCGGCGCCTCAATGCAGAACGGCCTCCGGAGGGGGGCCGGAGGCCGTCTGGTCGAAGCGGCTTGGGGGGCTGGGAGCCGCTTCGGCGAAGTAACGGGGATCAGCCCCGCAGCTTGCCGGCGATCTGCGCGACGTGCCTGCCCTGGAAGCGGGCTGCGTCGAGCTCGACGGCCGAAGGCTGGCGCGAGCCGTCGCCGCCCGCGATGGTCGAGGCGCCGTAGGGCGAGCCGCCCTTGATCTCCTCGAGGCCCATCTGGCCCGCGAAGGAATAGGGCAGGCCGACCACCACCATGCCGTGGTGCAGCAGGGTCGGGATGAGGCTAAGGATCGTCGACTCCTGGCCGCCGTGCTGGGTGGCGGACGACGTGAAGATCGAGCCCACCTTGCCGATCAGCTTGCCCTGCGCCCACAACCCGCCGGTCTGGTCGAAGAAGGTCCGCATCTGGCCGGCCACGTTGCCGAAGCGCGTGGGCGAGCCGAAGATGATGGCGTCGTACTCGGGGAGTTCCGCGACGGTCGCCTCGGGGGTGTCGTGCTCGGTCTTGAAGCCGAAGCTCTTGGCCACCTCGGTCGGGATCGTCTCGGGGATGCGCTTCAGCGCCACCTCGGCGCCGGCCTCCCGGGCGCCCTCGGCGACCGCCTTGGCCATCGTCTCGATGTGGCCGTAGGACGAGTAATACAGCACCAGGACCTTGGTCATTGGAATCTCCACGCGGGGAATGGTTTGGAATGTCGGGGCCGCGCCGGCCTTCGCCGCCACACTTCGTCCTGCCAGGCCCGATCGGCAAGGCCGAGTCATGCAAGCGTCCGCTTGCAGAACCGACAGTCGTTCAGGGAAAAGTCACCCGGACGTGGTCCTGCCACGATGGCGCGATTCGACGAGGAGCCCCGGAATGGCCGACAAGAAGCCCAACATCCTGCTGATCGTGGCAGACCAGCTGTCCGCGCCCTTCCTGCCGGCCTACGGCCACAAGGTGGTGAAGACGCCGGCTCTCGACCGGCTCGCGGCCGAGGGCGTGGTGTTCGAAAACGCCTACACCAACAGCCCGCTCTGCGCCCCGGCCCGCGCCGCCATGATGTCGGGCCTGCTGCCCTCGCGCACCGGCGCCTTCGACAACGCCGCCGAGTTCCGCTCCTCCATTCCGACCTTCGCGCACTACCTGCGGCTGGAGGGCTACCGAACCTGCCTCTCCGGCAAGATGCATTTCGTCGGTCCCGACCAGCTTCACGGCTTCGAGGAGCGCCTGACCACCGACATCTACCCGGCCGACTTCGGCTGGACGCCGGACTGGACGAAGCCGCAGGAGCGGATCGACTGGTGGTATCACAACATGACCTCGGTGAAGCAGGCCGGGATCGCCGAGATCACCAACCAGCTCGAATATGACGACGAGGTCGCCTTCCTGGCGAAGCGCCGGCTGTTCGACTTCGCCCGCTACCGCGACACCCTGCCCTTCTGCCTGATGGTGTCCTTCACCCACCCGCATGATCCCTACGCGGCGCGGGCGAAATACTGGAACCAGTACCGGGACGCGGACATCGACATGCCCGCCACGCCAACGGTCCCCTACGCGGACATGGATCCGCACAGCCGGCGCCTTCATGACATGTCGGCCATGGACGACTATGACGTGACGGAGGCGGATATCCGCTCCTCCCGCCATGGCTACTACGCCAACATCACCTATGTGGACGACCTGATCGCGGGTCTGATGGACACGCTGCAGACCTGCGGGCTGGCGGAGGACACCGTCACGCTGGTCACCTCGGACCATGGCGATTTCCTGGGCGAGCGCGGGCTCTGGTACAAGATGAGCTACCGCGAGCACTCCGCCCGCGTGCCCCTGATCGTGCACGCGCCGAAGCGCTTCGCGCCCCGCCGGGTGAAGGCGGCGGCGTCGATTACGGATCTCCTCCCGACGCTGGTGGACATCGCCAGGTCGAAAGGCTCGGCGTCGCTGGCCCGGCCGGTCGACGGCGGCAGCCTCGCGCCGCTGATGGAAGGGCGCGATGATCCGGAGCGCATTGTGATTGGCGAATACCTCGCAGAGGGCGTCCACGCGCCCATGTACATGGTCCGCCAGGGCGACTGGAAGCTGGTGGTCTGCGACACCGACCCGGACCAGCTGTTCGACCTCGCGTCCGACCCGCACGAGAACGCGAACCTGGCCGCCGATCCGGCGCAGGCGGCGCGCGTCGACGAGATGAAGCGCGCCCTGTCGGGCTTCGACCGGAACGCCATTCGCGACGAGGTGATCTCGAGCCAGCAGCAGCGCCTTCTGGTGTTCAAGGCCCTCACGAAGGGCCACGTCTTCCCCTGGGACTTCCAGCCCCTGCGCGACGCCTCCGAGCAGTACACCCGCAACCACCGCGACGTGACCGCCACCGACCTTCTCTCCCGATTCCCGCCCGCCCCCGAGGCGGTGAAAAAGCCCGGGCGCTAGGCCCGCGCCCGCTCTCCCCGTCTTTGCGAGGAGCGCAGCGACGAAGCAATCCAGAGCAGGCGCGAGGCGGCCCTGGATCGCTTCGCTTCGCTCGCGATGACGGGCGGAGGTGTCGCCGCCGCGCATCCTCCCCTTGAGGGGGAGGGGCGCCGCGCAGCGGGGTGGGGTGAGGCCGGGCATGGTGCGTCGAATTCAAAGGCGTCGCTCGAACGCGCCCTCGCCGGGCGCGAGGCACCTCACCCCGCCGGCCTGCGGCCGTAGACCCTCCCGTGAAGCTGCGCGCTCTCGACCGCGTTGCTCTAGGTAGCCTGCGCCAGCTCGCCGATGCGCTGGAGGTCGCCCACGAAGGCCTCGTAGGCCCTGTGGCGCTCGTCGTCGTCCTGGAGGCGCAGGAGCCCGGACGGGTGCACGGTGACGAAGCCGTCCCGGTCGCCCGGCCAGCGGATGGGGCCGCGGTTCCGGCCCACCGGCAGCGCCTTGCCGGCGAGCGCCTGAATGGCCGTGGCGCCGAGCGCCACAACGAGGCGTGGTCCGACCAGCTGGATTTCCTTGTCCAGCCACCAGCGCTCTTTCCGGATGTCGCCGGCCGTAGGCTTCCCGTGAATGCGCCGCGTGCCGCGCTGCGTGAAGTGGAAGCGCTTCACCGCGTTGGTGACATAGGCCCGGTCCCGAGGCACGCCGGCGTCGCCCAGCGCCCGGTCGAGGAGCTTGCCGGCCGGTCCCACGAAGGGACGGCCCTGGATGTCCTCCTGGTCGCCCGGCTGCTCGCCCACGAACAGGATCGGCGCTCCGACCGGCCCTTCCCCCGGCACGAAGCGGCCCAGCCCGGGCCGCGGCGGCTCCATCTCGGCCATGCGGGCATAGAGCTCGTCCAGCCTGGCCGGCGCCCTGTCGAGCCCCGGCGGGAGCGCCAGGTCGACCGACACGGCTAGGCGACGCCCGGAGGAGCCTCGGGGACGCCGGCCCAGAGGCTCGGCAACTCACCGGTTTCCCCATGGAGGGGATCGGCCCGCGGCGCCGGGACGGCGGCGATGGCCTTCTTCACCGCCTCGAACTCAGCCGGAACGCCTTTGCGGACGTCCCAGTCCCGGCCGCGGTCATAGGCGCCCACGATCTCGAAATCGTCCGACTGGCCGCGGTTGCAGTGGGCCACTCCGGCCGGGATCGCCACGGCGTCCCCGGCCTGCACGGCGACGACGGGCCCGCCTTCGCCGCCGAACTGGATCTTGGCTTCGCCCCGGGAGACGCCCAGCACCTCGTGGGCGGTGCTGTGGAAGTGGTGGTAGTCATAGACCCCGTTGCGCCAGCTGTTCGTCCAGCCGTTGGCGGCGAAGATGCGCTCGAAGGCCCGGGCCACGTCGCCGCCCGGCGCCACGGCCTCCCGATACACCAGGAGCGGCAGCTTGGAGTTGGGGATGGCCCCGTTCGGCTGGAGGCGATGGGCTTCCGGCGATGCGCTCATGGCGGATCCTCCTGCGACGCCCACCGAAACCCCGGGCTCGCCACGAGGGTTCCTCACCCGGGCAGCCGCACGACGGTCACCGTGCAGGGCGCCTCCGCCACCACCTGGGACGACACGCTGCCGAGATAGCGGCGCAGCGCCGAGCTGCCGCGGGCTCCCAGGACCACGTGGTCGACCTGGTTCTTGCGGACGTAGTCGATCAGCGCCGCCGCGGGGTCGAGCGCCTCGAGCACGTGGAAGCTGATCGTGTCCTGAGGCAGGTTCAGCGCCCGCGCCCAGTCCTTCAACTCGATCAGGCGCTGGAGATAGGCCGTGCGGCCCTGGTCGTCGACGTCCTCCTCCAGCGACAGCAGCGCCGTCTTGATCACCGTGACGCAGGCGAGGCGCGCGCCCGGCTCCGCCTCCACGGCGCGGCCCGCCTGGACCCGCACCCGCTCGGCGAGCTCGTTCACGCCGTTCGCCAGGTCCACGGCGACCATCACGATGGGCGCCGCGTCGAGCTCCGCCGCGATCCGGATCTGGGCCGGGGAGGGGCGGGTGGGCGCCTTGAGGCGCCGCCGCAGCACCGTCCAGAACCCGTCCTGCTTCAGCCGGGTGGCCCGCTCGGTCAGGGTCGCCTGGTCGGGATTCTCCAGCGCGAAGGCGAGCTGCGCCGCGCTGCCGTACCGTCGGGCCGGGTCGACGCACAGGCAGCGCAGGATGGCTTCCTGCAGCCATGGCGGGCAATCCGGGTTGATCGCGCGCGGCGGGACCGGGTCGCGCCAGATTCGCCGCATCATTCCGGATTTCCGCTGCGGGTTGCCGAACGGCCATTTGCCCGTGACGAGCTCGTACAGGATGACGCCGAGAGCGAAATGGTCGCTCTTGGGCTCCCAGCGCACCCCGATGACCTGCTCGGGCGAAATGTACGGCGCGGTCCCCATCGGCACGTCGGACTCCTCGCCGAGGAGGTCCGGCAACTCGTCATGGCGCGAGAGGCCGAAGTCGATGAACACCGCCTCGCCGTTCGGCCGGATGAGGATGTTGGCGGGCTTCAGGTCGAGGTGAATGACGTGCTGCCGGTGAAGATCCTGCAGCGCCCGCGCGACGCTTGCCCCGATGGCGGCGACGCGGTCGGCCGGCAGCGGGCCTTCCTTGGCGATGTCGTGGAGGCTTCGGCCCTCGACAAGCTCCATGACGAGGTGCGGCGTCTGCGCGAAGTCGCCGGCGGCCACGAAGCGGGGCGCATGCGGCCCGGTGAGCCGGGGCAGGATCATCTGCTCCGTCTCGAAGCCCACGATGGCGGACACGTCCTCGCCTTCCGCCAGGGTGGGGATCTTCATGAGCAGCGGTGGGTCGTCGCACTCCCCCTCGGTCCGGCTGACGCGCCAGAGCGCGCTCATGGCGCCGCGGTGGATGCAGGCGTCCAGCCGGAAGCCGTCGATCACGTCGCCTTGTTCGGGGCGGGCGCGGCGCATGGGTCAGCGTCCTGTGAGAAGGCGGCGTCCCAGGCTGTCCGGCAGTCCGGCCGCCGCCACCTTCCGGGCGGCGGCTTCGGCGTCGTAGGGAACCCGCACCATGGTGAGGCAGAGCGGCGAATGCTCCAGCAGCCCGTAGCAGGCCGCCGGATTGCCGTCCCGCGGCTGCCCGACGGAGCCGAGCACCGCGAGCCAGCGCCGCGAGGCCGCCAGCGGCACCGGCTTGTTCGGCGGGGGAGAGAACGCGCCGGGCGGCCGCTGGGGGGACATGTGGTAGAGGGCGGGCACATGGGTATGCCCGCAGAAGGTCCATTGCTGCGGGGCCACCCGCATGCTGCGCTCGGCCTCCACGGCGGAGGTGATGTAGCCCCAGTCGCCGGGCGCCCAGCCATTGGCGTGGACGTAGAGCCGGCCCTCCTCCACGACCTTGAGCGGCAGGTTCTTCAGGAAGGTCTTGTGCACGGTCCCGAGCTGGCGCCGCGTCCAGTCGAGCGCCGCAGTTGCGACGGGGTTCATGGCCGTGTCCGGCGTCCCCACGGCCGCGTCGTGGTTGCCCAGCACGGCGACCGCGCCCTTGGCCACGAGGTCCGCCACGGTCTCGAGCACCCAAACCGGATCGGCCCCGTAGCCGACATAGTCGCCCAGCAGCACGAAGCGCGAGGCGCCGCGGCGCCGCGCGTCCGACAGGCAGGCCTCGAAGGCCTCGCGGTTCGCGTGGATGTCGGAGAAGAGCGCAATCGACACGGGCTGACCCCCGGCGCCTGACGCGCCGTCCTTATGGGAGCCGAATATCCCCGTCCTGCCTAGCCGTCCATCCGGAGGGGCGCCGGAGCCTCACAGCGTGTGGAGCCGCTGCTCCTGCTCCCGCTCGCCATCCGGACGGGCCGCCTGGGCCGACTCGCCGGCGTCGCCGTCCCGCACGTCCGGAGCCGGCGCGAAGCCGAGCTGCAGCAGCTTGGCGCGGACTGCGGTGAGGTCCATGCCGAGCTTCATGCTGATGGCCGAGGCGGGCTCCCGCTGCTCGGCCATCTTCTTCAGGGCCTGCACGGTCTCGAGCGTCCAATCGTCCGGCATGGCGACCTCCTCTCCGTGATGTCCAGGGGCTGAACGTCCGCCCGCAATGCGGCGTTCCTGCGGTCGCGGTCGTCGGCGGGAACCGTAGGCTGGGCTTCGCTGTTCGGCTTGGCGCGGAATTCGTGGCGCGCTTTTCGGAGACATCATGGCGCCTGCCGCTCCCACCCCGCCGGTCATCGACCTGCAGCGCTCGATGTCCCTGATGGTCGCCATCATCGTGGCCGTCGTGGTCACCTGCGCACTGTATTTCGGGCGCGAGATCCTGATCCCGCTGGCGCTCGCCGTGCTGCTCAGCTTCGTGCTGGCTCCGCTCGTGCGTCTTCTCCAGCGCTGGCGCGTCCCCAAGGCCGCCGCCGTCCTGGGCGTCGTCCTGGCGACCTTCCTGATCGCCGGCGGCCTCGGCGCCATCATGGCTGGCCAGGTCACCGGCCTCGCCACCGAGCTGCCCCACTACGAGCGAACCATCCGAGACAAGATCAAGAGCATCCGCGGCATGGCGGCTGGCAACGGGGCGTTGGAGCGCGCCGCCGACGTGCTCCAGGACCTGAGCAAGGAGCTGGAGAAGCCGGAGCAGAACGGCCCGGCCGCGCTCTCCCGCAATCCGACGGAGAACACCGCCCCCATCCCGGTCGAGGTGCGCGCCCCGCAGTCGGGCGCCTTCAAGACGCTGACCGACGTCGTCGGCCCGCTGCTGCATCCGCTGGCCACCACCGGCATCATCGTCATCTTCGTGATCTTCATCCTGATGCGGCGCGAGGACTTGCGAAACCGCCTGATCCGCCTCGCCGGCGCGCAGGACCTCCACCGCACCACGGCCGCCATGGACGACGCCGCCCACCGGCTGAGCCGCTTTTTCCTGGTCCAGCTCGCCCTGAACGCGTCCTTCGGCGTGGTGATCGGGACCGGCCTGTTCCTGATCGGCGTCCCGACTCCGGTGCTCTGGGGCGTGATGGCCGCCGTCCTGCGCTTCATCCCCTATATCGGCTCCGTCATCGCCGCCCTGCTCCCGCTGGTGCTGGCGGCGGCCGTGGACCCGGGCTGGCACATGCTGCTGTGGACCGCGGCCCTGTTCCTGGTGGTGGAGCCCGTCGTGGGGCACATCATCGAGCCGCTCGTCTACGGCCAGAGCACTGGCCTCTCGCCCGTGGCCGTGGTGGCGGCCGCGACATTCTGGACCTGGCTCTGGGGACCGATCGGCCTCGTGCTGGCCACCCCTCTGACGGTCTGCCTCGTGGTCCTGGGCAAGCATGTCGAACAGCTCGCCGTCTTCGACGTCATGTTCGGCGATGAACCCGTCCTGTCCGCCCCCGAAATGTTCTACCAGCGCATGCTGGCGGCCGATCCCACGGAAGCGGTGGACCAGGCCGAGTCCTTCCTCGAGGAGGGCACCATGGCCGGTTACATCGACACCGTCGCGCTGCCTGGCGTCCGCCTCGGCGCGCAGGATGTGATCCGCGGCGCGCTTGAACCCGAGCGGATGGCGGTCGTGCGCGACTCGGTCGCCGAGCTGGTCGAGGACCTCGAGGACCTGGAGGACGTCGAGACCGAAGGGGAAGTCGGGGACAATTGGGCCGCGCCCGAGAACGAGCCGCCCCCGCGGGTGCTGGCGCTCGGAGTTCGCAACGCGCTGGACGAGTCCGGCGCCGCCCTGTTCGGGCTGCTGGCGCGTCGCCGCGGGCTGCCGGCCCGCGCGCTGGGGCCGGAGGCCCTCAGCATCTCCAACCTGTTTCGCCTGGACGTGCGGGGGGTCGAGGTCATCTGCCTGTCGGCTTTCGAAACCGCCACGCCCGTGCACATCCGCTACGCGCTGAGGCGCCTGCGGCGGAAAGCTCCCAAGGCGACCATCGTGGTGGGCTATTGGCTGCAGGACGACGCCGAACTCCTGGAGAGCCTCCGCGAGGTCGTCTCGCCCGCGGCCGTCGTCACCACGGTGGCGGACGCCGTTGCGGTCGCCCAGACGTCCCTGGAGCCAGGGGGCGAGCATTCGGCCACCCCTTCTGCGGCTGTGGGCGCGCTCGCGGAGGCGAGAGGCGCCTAGAGGGCGCGCGACAAGCGAAAGCCCCGGAGCGGGGGCTCCGGGGCTCTGGCGCTTGTGGGCCGTTCAGCGCCAGTGGCGGTGGTGCCGCCACCCGTAGTGGTGCCCGCGATGCCAGCCGTAGTGGTGGCGCCGCCAGCCGTAGTGATGCCCGCGCCAGTGCTGGTGATGGCCCCAGCCATAGTGGTGGCCGCGCCAATGACGCGCTTCCGCGCCGCCGGTCGTCGCCAGGACGGCCAGGAACGCGGCTGCGGCCAGACCAGCGGCCTTCGCGGTGCTCACAAACGATGCTCGCATGAGGTTTCCTCCGGGGGATTGAGCGGTCGTCAACGCGCCCCCGCCCCGAACCGTTGCAGGCGCGCACGCATCGCCTTGGCGGATGCCCGCGCGATGCGTATTGTTGGTTGCAAAATCGTTAAGTCGCGCCGCGCAGGTGGGGTTCGGCATGGTCAGCGCGTTTCGGGTCGCCGCTCTGGCGACCGGCCTCGCCATCGGGTTGGCGACAGCCGGTCCGTCTGTTGGGCGCGATTTCAGGGCGGCCGACAACCAGGTCGAGACCTACCCGACGGTTCAGGCCCTGCGCCAGATGAGCCGCCTCGTGGCCGAGCGCACAGGCGACCGCCACTCGATCCGGGTGTTCGCCGACAGCCAGCTCGGCGAGGAGAAGGACACCATCGTCCAGACGCGCGCGGGCGCCATCGACCTGAACCGGGTCAACGTGGCGCCGCTTGCGAACCTCTCGCCCAAGCTGTCCGTGCTCGTGCTGCCCTTCCTGTTCCGCTCGGGCGATCACCTTCGCAAGGTGCTGGATGGTCCGATCGGGCAGGAATTGCTGGCCTCCCTGGAGCCCATGGGCCTGATTGGCCTGGCCTTCTACGATTCAGGCGCCCGCTCCATCTACAACAGCGTCCGACCGGTCCGCACGGTGGCCGACCTGAAGGGCCTGCGCATCCGGGTGCAGCCGTCGGACCTGGCCATCGCCATGGTCGAGGCGCTCGGGGCGGTGCCTGTGCCGCTGTCCTACGGACAGGTCATGCCGGCCCTCAGCACGCATCTGGTGGACGGGGCGGAGAACAACTGGCCTTCCTACGTGTCCACTAACCATTACACGGCCGCGCCGTACTACACGCTCACCGAGCACACCATGGGCCCGGAAGTCCTGGTCATGTCCAAGCGGGCCTGGGACGTCCTGGGCCCGGAGGATCAGGCCGTGTTCCGGCAGGCGGCCCAGGAATCCAGCCGGTTCATGCGTGATCTCTGGACGGCCTGGGAGGAGCGCGCCCGTCGGCAGGCGCAGGCGGCCGGGAACATGATCATCGAGGACATCGACAGGGCCGGCTTCGAGCAGGCGACCCGCGGGCTGCAGGACAAGTTGCTCGCCGACCCGGAGCTGAAAGACCTGGTCGAGCGCATCCGGCAGGTCCAATGACGGCGCCCGGGCGCGCGGCCGAGCCACACGGCGGCTTGCTGGCGCCCCCCGGTCCGCGGCCGTTCCGGCAGGGTCTCGAGCGCCTCGTCCGCCGCCTCCCCATCCGCTGGCGCATCCTGTCCATCGCCGGCATCAACTCGGCCGTCGTGGTGCTCCTGGCCGTGGTGATCTGGGACGGCGCCAATGTGTTGAACGCCACCTGGGAGCAACTGCTCCAGGTGCGCCAGTCCGACCGGCTGCTGGTCTCGGTGGAAAGCGAAGCCGGCCGGCTCCAGAGCCTGATCCATCGCTATTTCACCCAGCCCAACCCCGACGTGCTGAACGAGATCGAGAGCCGGCGCGCGAAGCTCATGGCCCTTCTGGCGGAGCACGGGTCGAGCGACCCCACCATCGCCCAGCAGGCGAGCGCCCTCAGCCAGATCACCGAGCGTCTCCTGGCCGGGTTCGACGCCCTCCGCGACGTGCGGGTCCAGATCTCGCGCATCTACGAGGAGGACGTTCTCAAGTCCGCCCGTGAGATGTCGGGCCTCTACGCCATCCTGCAGGGCGCCTCCGAAGGGCGGGGCTCCCTCGTGCTGCCGGCGCTCGGTAAGTCGCGCGAGGCGTTCTCGGCCACCCTGGTGGCGGCTAACGCCTATTATTTCTCGCTGTCCTACGACTCCGCCGAGGAGGCCTTCCGCAACATCGCCACCATCGAGAAGACCGTCCCGGTCATGCTGGACCTGGCCGAGACGGAGCTCCAGAAGCAGGCGCTCCGGAAGCTGGGCGAACGCGCCGACACGCTGGCCCAGGGTCTCGACAAGCTGTCGGCCAGCCTCAACCTCCAGGCCCGCCTGTTGCGCGACACGGTGGACCGCAGCGGCGCCGAAATGGCCCAGGCCGCCGAGGCGATCTCGCAGCGGACCTCCGAGCGCGAGATGCAGGTCCAGGGCCGGCTCGACCGGGTTCTGCGCGCCGTCTTCGTCTGGGTGGGCATCCTGACGATGGCTCTGGTCGGCATCGTCGTGGTGCTGGGCGCCGTGATCGCCCGCAGCGTCAGCGGGCCGCTCGAGGGGATAGGCGAGGCCATGCGGGCGATCGTGTCCGGACGGCTCGACCACAAGGCCGAGGGCGCGGATGCGCGCGACGAGATCGGCGACATGGCCCGCGCCGTGGAGGTGTTCCGGGCCAACGCCATCGCCAAGCACCGCGCCGAGGAGGAGCTCCGCGCCTCCAAGGAAAGAGCCGAGCGAGCCCTGGCCGACCTCCGCGCCACGCAGGAGAGCCTGATCGAGGCCGAGAAACTCGCCGCCCTGGGCGGCCTCGTGGCCGGCGTCGCGCACGAGGTCAACAACCCGGTGGGCATCAGCCTCACGGTGGCGTCCGCCCTGGCGGAGCGGTGCGCCGCTTTCCACGACGAGGTCGAGGGGGGACGCCTGCGCAAGTCGCAGCTCGCCTCCTTCGTGGACCTGAACCGGGACGCGGCGCGCCAGCTCGTCGCCAACCTCCAGCGCGCCGGAGATCTGATCCAGTCCTTCAAGCAGGTCGCCGTGGACCGGAGCCACGCCGACCGTCGAACCTTTGATCTGCGGGCCGCCACGGAGGACATCCTGGCGAGCTTGCGCCCGAGCCTGAAGCAGCGCCGCCTCAGCCTGGACGTCGATATCCCGGCGGGAATCGTGATGGATGCGGACGCGGGCGCCTACGGACAGGTGCTCACGAACCTGTTCCTCAACGCCGTCACGCACGCCTTTCCGAACGCATCCGGCGGATCCATCCGCATCGTCGGCCGCCCACAGGGGCGCGAGCACGTCGAGATCCGCTTCTCGGACGACGGCCGCGGGATGCCCAGCGAGGTCCTGCGGCAGGCCTTCGACCCATTTTTCACCACCCGCCGCGGCCAGGGCGGAACCGGGCTTGGACTGCACATCGTGTACAACGTCGTCACCCAGCGGCTCGGCGGCCGCATCGCGCTTGCGTCCGTGGAGGGCGAGGGCACGACCTTCCGCCTTGTGCTGCCGCGCATGGCGCCGGCCGGCGAAGGGCTGTTGGTGGGCGGGGACGACGGTTGCGCTTCGAAGGGGGAACGACATGGCTGAGGCCGACGACCTGCTGACCTTCGCGGAGGAGGCCGAGCCGGCCGCCCCTCGACAGGACGCCAAGAGGTGGAAGGTCGCCGTCATCGACGACGACCTGGCGGTGCACGAGGGCACCCGGTTCGCGCTGGCCGACTACGAACTCGGCGGCATGGGGCTGGAGATCCTTTCCGCCATGTCGGCCGCGGAAGGCCGCGTCCTGCTCCGCCAGCATCCGGACGTCGCGGCCGTGCTGCTGGATGTGGTGATGGAAAGCGAAACGGCCGGGCTCGAGCTGGTCGACTTCATCCGCCGCGACCTCGGCAACGAGATGATCCGCATCATCCTGCGCACGGGCCAGCCTGGCCAGGCGCCGGAAAAGCGCGTGATCCTCGACTACGACATCAATGACTACAAGGCGAAGACCGAGCTGACCTCCGACAAGCTCTTCACCTCGCTGACCGCGGCGCTGCGCAGCTACCAGCAGATCCAGCGCATGGAGGAGACCCGCCGCGGCCTGGAGATCATCGTCGACGCCGCCTCCACCCTGTTCGATTTCAAGTCCATGCAGCGGCTCGCCGAAGGCGTGCTGACCCAGATCGGATCGCTGCTCAACGTGGACTGCGCCGGCATCCTGGTCTTGCGCGACTCGGGCGGCGACGCCGGCGGCGTTTCCGTGCTGGCCGGCTCCGGCGTCTATCAGCGCTATGTCCAGCAGGGTCGCCTCGACGATCTCGACGAGGAGGTGCGCGGCCTCGTGGAACGGGCCTTCACGAGCTGCCGGACGGAATACCTGCCCCGGCATTTCCTGATCTACATCCGCACGGCGAGCGGCCGCGAGGTCGTGGTCCTGCTGGATGCGAACCAGGAGCTTTCCCCCACCAACCGCGCGCTGGTGGAGGTCTTCTGCAGCCGCCTCTCCATCGCCTTCGATAACGTGCTGCTCTACCAGCAGCTGCAGGACGCCAACGCGCGCCTCGACGAGCGCGTCAAGCAGCGCACCCGGGAGCTGACCTTCGCCAACCAGCGGCTGCAGGCGCAATGGGCGCGGCTGCGCCGGGCCAACGCGTTCCAGAACGAATTGCTTGGCACCGTGGCGCACGACCTCAAGAACCCGCTGAGCGTGATCCTGGGGCGCACCGAGATCCTGAACGACCTCATCGGCCGGGAGCCCTTGCAGCGCTCGGGCCTCGAAGCCCAGGTCGAGCACATCCGCAAGTCCGCCCGCTATCTCACCACGCTCGTCGACCGCCTCATCACGGACGCGATGACGGACGCGCTCGACATCAGCATCCGTCGCGAGACGCACGATCTGGCCGAGCTCGTCCGCCGGGTCGCGGAGGCGAACCGGCCCCTGGCGGAGCGAAAGGCCCAGATTATCGAAGTGGACGTTCCTCCGACCCTTCCGGCCCGGTTCGACCCCGACCGGCTCGAGGAGGCCGTCGACAACCTCGTGAGCAACGCCGTGAAATACTCCCCCATCGGCGAGCGGATCCACGTCTCCGCCCAGGCCGAGCAGGACGAGGCCGTGATCCGCGTCCGCGACAACGGCCCGGGCCTCTCCAGCGAGGACGTGGGCCGGCTGTTCGGCCGCTTCCAGCGGCTGTCCGCCAAGCCGACCGCCGGGGAGGGCTCCACCGGGCTGGGACTGTGGATCGCCAAAAAGATCGTCGACCTGCACGAGGGGCGGATCGAGGCCACGAGCGGCGGCCCCGCGACCGGCTCCACCTTCGTGGTGGGCCTGCCGCTTCACGAGGCGCGTCCCGCATGACGCAGGCCCAGCACATCGTCGTGGTGGACGACGAGGCGCCCGCCCGGGAGATGGTGGGCGATTACCTGCGCATGCAGGGCTTCGAGGTGACCCTGTGCGACGGCGGCGCATCCCTGCGCTCGGTCCTGGTGAGCCAGCCGGCCGATCTGGTCGTGCTCGACCTCAACATGCCGACGGAGGACGGGCTGTCGATCCTGCGCTGGGTGAAGCAGAGCTTTCCCACCCCCGTCATCATGCTCACCGCCACGGCCAGCTCGGTGGACCGCGTGATCGGCCTCGAGATGGGCGCCGACGACTACGTCTCCAAGCCTTGCGAGCTGCGCGAACTGCTGGCCCGCATCCGCTCGGTCCTTCGCCGCCAGAAATGGACGCGCAGCGCCCAGACCGGGCGCCGCCTGGCCGCCATCGTGTCGCTCGACTTCGTCGGCTACGGCCGCTTCGTGCACGAGGACGAGCCCGCGACGCTGGCCGCCATCGACCGCATCTTCGGGCAGATCATGACGCCCACCATCGCCCAGCGCCGGGGCACGCTGTTCAAGCTGCTCGGGGACGGCGCGCTGGTGGAGTTCCAGAGCGCCGTGGACGCGGTCGAGTGGTCTGTCGCCTTCCAGGAGACGGTCGCCCGGGATCCCGGCGCCCGGCTGGCCGGAGGCGACATTCGCTTCCGGATCGGCATCGCCGCCGGCGAGGTGGTGTTCAAGCACGCCGACCGCTTCGGCGAGACGGTCACCATCGCCGTCCGCATTCAGGAGATCGCCGAGCCGGGCGCGATCGCGCTCACGGACATCGTGCGCCAGTTCGTGCGAGGGCGCGTGGACGCGCCCCTGCAGGACGCCGGCTCCCGCGTGCTCAAGAACGTTGAGGAGCCCATGCGCGTCTGGCTCTGGAGCCGCCCGGACCGTGCGCCAGTGTGAACCCACTCACACACGCACAGGCCTGTGATCGCGCAGAGGTTGCAGCGCAGCACCAATCGCTGCATAGCTCGGCCTTCTTGGAGATCGTGGGCGATGGGTGCGCCGGACAAAGCGGTCAGCCGACGCTTCGCCATGCGGCTCGTCATGGGGGCCGTCGCGGCTCCCGCGATCCTGCGGGCCTCTGACGCCCTCTCCACCTCGGGCCGGGTTCAGGTCTACGCCTGGCAGGATTTCTTCGACAAGAACACGATCCTGGCGGACTTCGAGGCTGCCACGGGCATCAAGGTCGAGCTGAGCGTCTACGGCTCCAACGAGGAGCTGGAGGCCCGGCTCACGGCCGCCGGTGGGCGGGGCTACGACCTCGTCTTCCCCTCCGTGGACACCGCGCCCAACTATTACCGCCTCAACCTGCTCCAGCCCATCGACGAAGGCCGGTTCAGCGGCGACCGGGTCATTCCGTCCATTTACAGGACTTCGGTCACGCTGGGGGCCGCGCACCGCGGCCGCCGCTACCTGATCCCCTTCGACTGGGGCACCGAGGGCGTCACCTACGACAGCCGCGTCTTCCCGGTGAAGTCGGGCGAGCTGTCCTACGGCATGCTGTGGGACCCCAAGCTCGGCCGCAAGGCGCTGATCCGGCCCAAGTCCGTGCTCACCGGCGTGGCCCTCTACCTGGACGCGGCCGGGCGCGAGCGCTCCAACCGCGGCATGGACATGTACCGCAGCGAAGGCGATTGCCGCCGCGTCATGGAAGCTTCCTTCCGCTTCATGGCCGAGCGCCGCGGCAACATCGGCGCGCAATGGAACGACGCGGCGGAGGCCACGCGCGGGTTCACCCAGGCCGGCTGCGTCATCGGCCAGACCTGGGACACCACGGGCGTGCTGCTCCATCGCGCCGTGGGGGCGCATTGGCGCTACGGAATGCCGCGCGAGGGCGGGCTCGGCTGGACCGACACCCTGGCGATCCCCGCCGGAGCGGCAAACCTGGACCAGGCCTATGCGCTCATCGACCACCTGATGAAGCCCCAGACCGGGGCCCAGTTCTCCGAGTCGACGGGCTACAACAGCTGCGCCTCGGGCGCCGAAATGTTCCTGTCCCCGGCCGCCAAGGCGTCTTTCGAGATGATCTACCCGAACCAAAAGGTCATCGACGACATTTGGTGGTGGCCGATGCAGACGGAGTTCTTCCGAACCCTCCGCGCGGAATACGCGGCCAAGATCGCCGCTCTGTAGCTGTTCGCGTCTCCCGTCGGCCAGGACGGAGAGCGCCCTGGCGGGAAAGCGCATGACCATCGCCCCGGAGGCCCCCGGCAGGGTGGCCCGCACCGTCGACGACCGCCGGCCCGGCCGGGACGACCCCGCCCGGCAGGCGCGGCGCAGCCGCAAGCGCTTCTGGTCGCGCCTCGTCGGGATCGGCGCCGTCCTCCTCTCGGCCTTCCTGATCTGGCGCACGCTGCGGCACTACAGCCTCGATCAGATCGTGGAGTCCGTGCGGGCCGTCCCGCACGCGCGCCTCTGGGCCGCGGCGGCCTTCGCGGCGGCGAGCTACGCCACGCTGACGCTCTTCGACTGGATGGGCCTGCGCTACGTCGGCAAGCCGTTGCCCTACCCGAAGGCCGCGCTCGCGTCCTTCACCAGCCTGGGGCTCGGCCACAGCATCGGCTTCGCCGGCGTGAGCAGCGGGGCCATCCGCTACCGGTTCTATTCGCGGTGGGGGCTGAGCGTCGCCGAAGTCGCCAAGCTGGTTGTCTTTTGCGGCGCGACGGTTGCGCTCGGCTTGGCCGCCCTCGGCGGGATCGCCTTGCTGCTGCGCCCGGATCTCGGCGCGCGCATCACGGGCCTGGATGAGCCGCTGGTGATCGCGCTGGGCGCCGGATGCCTGGCCCTGGCCGCCGGCTACCTTTGGCTGGCCTACCGGGTGCGCAAGCCGTTCCGCATCCGCAGCTGGACCTTCGAGATGCCGGGCCCGAAGCTCGCCCTGGCCCAGATCGTCGTAGGCGCGGTGAACTTCGCTTTCGTGGCCGCCTGCCTTCACCAAGCCCTCGCCTCCCAGGCGGACGTCGGCTACCTGTCGGTCGCGTCCGTCTACGTCATCGCCAACACAGCCACCATGATCACGCACGTTCCGGGCGGTCTCGGCGTCATCGAGAGCGTCGTGTCCATCCTGCTGCCCGGCGCAAGCCTGATCGGAGGCCTCCTGGCGTTCAGGGCCATCTACTTCTTCGTGCCGCTGGCGCTCGCCGGGGCCTCGTTCGGCTTGAGCGAACTGGCGATCCGCAGGCGCAAGCGCCGGCATGGAAAGGACTGAATTTTCCACCGTCCTTGCAAATATCAAGAGATAAGATATCGAATTGCGAAAACGATATACAACGTAAAAGTCTGCAGCTTTAGATTCATAGTCCTGATTTCTGCGTTCCATGAAGGAATAAGGTAACTTCTGAGACATATGTCGAGGAACAACGACCTGCATTGCTACCCCCGAGCTTGCGGTTCATCACGTCGCCCGCTGGGGGTCTCAGACAATGACCGTTCCCTCGCTGCCGGTTCATGCGTCCGCGCCGCTGACGTCCAATGAACCCGAATTTCACGTTTCCGAGCTGTTCTTCTCCCGCACCGACCCGGCCGGCCTCATGCAGTCGGGGAACTCGGTGTTCCAGCGCGTCAGCGAATACGCCTGGGATGAGCTGATCGGGCGGCCTCACAAGCTCGTCCGCCACCCGGGCACGCCCCGCGCCGTCTTCTACATCCTGTGGCAGACCATCAAGGCGGGCCGGCCTGTGGGGGCCTATGTTCGCAACAAGACGCGAAGCGGCGGCTTCTACTGGGTCTTCGCGGTGGTGACGCCCATCCGGAATGGCTACCTCTCGGTCCGGCTGAAGCCGAGCAGCGCCCTCTCGCCGGAGGTGGAGGCCATCTACGAGGCCCATGCCGCCATGGAGCAGTCTACCCGCTGCGCGCCGTCCGAAAGCGCGGCCAAGCTGCTGGAAGCCGTGAGATCCCTGGGTTTCGAGGACTATGGCGCATTTTCCGCAGCGGCTCTCGCCCGTGAGCTCAAGGCCAGGGCGGACGCCATGGACCGCCCCATGGACATGCTGACCGAGACCCTCCAGTCGGTCGCCGAGCTCACCGCGCAGGTCTTGCGCCGAGCCGACGAGGTCCACACGTCGTCGGTGGATTTGAAGCACGCGCCCATGAATTTCAGCCTGGAGGCCGCGAGAGCGGGGTCCGCAGGCGCCGCGACGGAAGTCGTGGCCAGCAACTACCACATGCTCGCCAAGGAGCTGAACGAGATCCTCACGGGATTCGTGGTCGCCGCCAACGCCCTGAGCGAGAGCGTGAACAACAGCCTGTTTCTGGCGGGAACGGCCGCCCTGCAACGCGAGATGAACGCGGTGTTCGAGCAGGAGGAGGAAGTCGGGGGCGCCGGCTCGCGCGCCGAGGACATGCGCGTTCTCGAAGACCAGCAACGTTCATACTCGGAACTTGCGCAGGCCAGCCTGCCCCAGGTGATCAGGGCCAAGTCGGCCTTCGCCCGCTCATGCCTGGCCATGGGCCGATTGGTCTCGGCCCTCGAGGTCACGCGCGTGATGGGCAAGGTCGAGTGGGCGAAGGTGGGCGTCGCTTCCCTCCACATGAATTCGCTTCTCGACCAGTTCGCCGAGTTTCAGAGCGGCGTGCGCGTCGGCTTGAGGGAGCTTGAAGGCCTGAACCGCCGCATTGGCGAGTACGCGGACGCGGCTGTCCGTTCCGTCATCAAGAACGCCGCCTGAAGCGAGCCGTTGAGCGCCGCGCAGCGGCTCGGCGATTGTTCGGCCGCTCTCGTTCAGCCGCCGAACAGCCGATCCAACAGGCTGCGTTCCTGGGGCTGGTAGCCCCCGCGAGAGGAGCCGCCCGGATTCGGCACCATGCCGGGCGGCCGCAACGCCCCATCCTCCGACACCACGCGCCTTTGCGGCGCCGGCGCGCTTTGGGCGAGGGCTGGCGCGCTTCTGCTCGGAGCTGGAGCCGGCGGAGCGACCCCCCAGGTCTGACCCGGCGGGATCGGATTGCCCGCATCAGCCATCGGCACGCTGGACGGGGGCAGCTGCTCGGCCGGGGTCGGCCACATCTGCTTGTACGCCCCGCCGGGCAGCGGCGTGGGCGGCGTGGACGCCAGCGCCCCCTTCATGAACCGGCTCCAGACCTCGACCGGCAGGTTGCCGCCCGACACCTTCTTGGTGGGCGAGCCGTCGTCGTTGCCGAGCCAGACGCCGGCCACGAGCGAGCCCGTGTAGCCCACGAACCAGGCGTCCCGGTAGTCCTGGCTGGTGCCGGTCTTGCCGCCCGCCTCCCAGCCCGGCAGGTCGGCCTTGCGGGCCGTGCCTGTGAGCAGCGTTTCGCGCAGCATGGCGTTCATCATGCCGACCGTCTGCTGCTCCATGACCTTGCCGAGGCCCGAGCCGGTGCGGCGATACACCACCGAGCCGTCGCTCGCCTTCACCTGCGTGATCACGTAGGGCTGCACCGCGACGCCGCCGTTCGCGAAGGGCGCATAGGCGGAGACCAGCTCCAGGGGCGTGACCTCCGAGGTGCCGAGCGCGATGGAGGCGTTCGGATCCAGCTTGGACTGGATGCCCATCCGATGGGCCGTGGCCACCACGTTCTTCGGCCCGACCTCGAGTCCGAGCTTCACCGCCACCGTGTTGATCGAGAGCGCCAGCGCCTGCCGCAGGGTGATCGCCCCCCGGTACTCGCGCGTGGAGTTCTCCGGCTGCCAGCCGCGGATGTTCACCGGCGAGTCTTCCCGCACGGTGGAGGGCGTCAGCCCCTTCTCCATGGCGGTCAGGTACACGAAAGGCTTGAAGGCCGAGCCCGGCTGCCGCCGGGCCACGGTGGCGCGGTTGAACTGCGAGTCGGTGTAGTTGCGACCGCCCACCAGGGCCCTGATGGCGCCATCAGGTTGCAGGGCCACGAAGGCGCCCTGGGTCACGCCGAACTTGTCGCCCTTCTGGTTCAGCTCGTCGACCAGGGCCTTCTCGGCGCCCTCCTGCATGGAGGCGTCGATGGTGGTGCGCACCACGATGTCCTTGTCGATCGTGCCGATATAGTCGTCCAGCACGTCCATGACGTAGTCGGCGGCGTAGTTCACGGACCCCGCGCCGCCGGGCTTCACGGGCTGGCCCGGATTGGTGAGCGCGATCTTGGCCATGCGGTCGCTGATCATGCCCTCGCGAGCCATGGCGGCGATCACCATGGACCCGCGCGCCTGCGCCGCCTCCGGGTTGCGGTTCGGCGCCAGCCGGGACGGGGCCTGGACGAGCCCCGCCAGCACGGCCGCCTCGCTGAGCGTCACGCTTCGCGCGCTCTTGCCGAAATACTTCTGCGCGGCCGCCTCGACGCCGTACGCGCCGGAGCCGAAATAGACGCGGTTCAGGTACAGCTCGAGGATCTGGTCCTTGCTGTAGTTGCGCTCCAGCCAGAGCGCGAGGATCGCCTCCTGGATCTTGCGCGAGGCGGTGCGCTCCTGGGTCAGGAACAGGTTCTTGGCGAGCTGCTGGGTGAGCGTGGAGCCGCCCTGCATGGACGAGCCGCTGCGGGTCACGTTGCGGACCAGGGCGCGCGTGATGCCCACCGGGTCGATGCCCCAGTGGTGGTAGAACCGGTGGTCCTCGATGGCGATGAAGGCGTTCGGCAGGTAGGGCGGCAATTCCTTCAGCGTCACCGTGCGTCCGCCGGTCTCGCCGCGATTCGCCAGCAGCGACCCGTCCGACGCCAGGATGGCGATGTTCGGCGGCCGCTTGGGCACGGCGAGGCTGTCGATCGGCGGCAGCTTGGAGGCGTGGTACGCGACCAGCGCCCCGACGCCCATCACGGCCCAGAGGCCCAGCACGACGCAATAATAGACCAGCCCGCCAAGCAGGCTGCGGCGCCGGCGCGGCTTCGAGCTCCGCTTCTCGCTGCGCTCGCGCTTGTCGCCCGAGCGGCGCTCGGCGGAGCCGGCCTTGCGGGGGGATCGGGCCATGCTGTCGCGCGGAGTGTCCGCGTCCTCGTCGTCCGCCGGCGGCGTCGCGCGCACGGCCTCGCGGCTGCTCTCGGGGGTCCGCTTGCGCCGTCCTTCGGCGATCGGATCCAGGGCGGGCGCGATGGTGGGGTCGAAGGTGGGATCGCGGCGGGCGCCCCTGCTGCGCGGCGTCGCGTCGCGGTCCGTATAGGCGGGCCGGTCGTCGCGGGTGAGCCGGAGATCGAGCTTGGCCGGAGCGGGGGTCTTGTCCCCGAACACCGGCTCGCGTCGCTCCCTGGATCGGTCCCGCCGGTCCGTCATCCCTTCTGGCGCCCCTGCATCGCATCGCCGGGGACCGTCCGGGCGTTCTGCCGTTCACGGTCCCGCCTCGCAGCACAAGCACGTTAAATGCGGCGGATTAAGGGGGCGTTAGCGATGGGATGGGTGGGTCCAGGGGCAAGGCGTCGAACGGGGGCTGCCGTCATTGCGAGCGAAGCGAAGCAATCCAGTGAGGGCGGGGCGCGGCCCGGGGCCCTCTGGATTGCATCGTCGCTGCGCTCCTCGCAACGGCGGGGAAGGCTTACTGCGCCGCCTCGGGCAGGGGCTCCTCGTGCGCGGGCTCCTGCGAGACCACCTTGGGCTCGGCGCGGGTGAGCACCCGGCACAGGCGCGCGATCGTGGCTTTCAGGTCGTGCCGGTGCACCACCATGTCCACCATGCCGTGCTGGCGCAGGAAGTCGGCCCGCTGGAAGCCCTCCGGGAGCTTCTCCCGGATGGTCTGCTCGATCACGCGCGGGCCCGCGAAGCCGATCAGGGCGCCAGGCTCGGCGATGTGGATGTCGCCCAGCATGGCGTAGGAGGCGGTGACGCCGCCGGTCGTCGGATTGGTCAGCACCACGATATAGGGCAGCTTCGCCATGCGCAGGCGCTGGACGGCCACTGTCGTACGCGGCATCTGCATGAGGGAGAACATGCCCTCCTGCATGCGCGCGCCGCCGGAGGCGGCGAAGAGCACGAAGGGCGTGCGCCGCTCCACCGCGGTCTCCATGCCCTTGATCACCGCCTCGCCGGCCGCCATGCCGAGCGAGCCGCCCATGAAGTCGAAGTCCTGCACAGCGACGGTCAGCGGCGTGGCCTCGACCTCGCCGACGCCGACCTTCACCGCATCCTGCGCGCCCGTCTTCGTGCGGGCGTCCTTGAGGCGGTCGACGTAGCGCTTCTCGTCGCGGAACTTCAGCGGGTCGAGCGGGACCTCGGGGAGGGCGATGTCCTCGTAGCGGCCCTCGTCGAACATCGACTTGAGCCGCGCCACCGCGGACATCCGCATGTGGTAGTTGGACCCCGGGATGACGAACTGGTTCGCCTCGACGTCCTTGTGGAAGACGAGCTGCCCGGAATCCGGGCACTTGATCCACAGGTTCTCGGGCGTGTCCCGCCGCAGGATCGACCGGATCTTCGGCCGAACCACGTTGGAGATCCAGTTCATCGGGCTCGTGTCCATGGAGTCTCCTTTGATTTAGGCCGCGGCCTTCGCCACCCGGCGCACGCCGGAAGCGATGTCGCGCACCTTGGCGGCGACGGCCTCGGCCGTGCCGGCCGTGGCCTTGCCGGAGGCGTCGAGCGACGCGCGCACCGCCTCCACCAGGGCCGTGCCCACCACCACGCCGTCGGCGCTGCGGGCGATGATCTCGGCCGTGTCGGCGTTCTTCACCCCGAAGCCGACCGCCACGGGCAGATGGGTATGGCCCTTGATGCGCGCAACCGCGGCCCCGACCTTGCCGTAGTCGGCGATGGCCGAGCCGGTGATGCCGGTGACCGACACGTAGTACACGAAGCCGGAGGTGTTGGTGAGCACCTTGGGCAGGCGCTTCTCGTCCGTGGTGGGTGTCGCCAGGCGGATGAAGTTCAGCCCGGCGGTGAGCGCCGGGACGCAGAGCTCGGAATCTTCCTCCGGCGGCAGGTCCACCACGATCAGGCCGTCCACACCGGCCGACTTGGCGTCGAGCAGGAAGGCGTCCACCCCGTACACGTAGATGGGATTGTAGTAGCCCATCAGGATGATCGGCGTGTCCGCGTCCGTTTCGCGAAACGCCCGAACCATCGCCAGCGTCTTGCGCATGTTCTGGCCGGCCTGCAGGGCCCGCAGGCCCGCGGCCTGGATGGCCGGGCCGTCCGCCATCGGGTCGGTGAACGGCATGCCGATCTCGATCAGGTCGGCGCCGGCGGCCGGCAGGGCCTTGACGATGGCGAGCGAGGTCTCGGGGTCCGGGTCGCCGCCCATCACGAAGGTGACGAGCGCGGCGCGCCCCTGCTGCTTCACGGCCTCGAAGCGGCGGTCGATACGGGTGCTCACTCCATGCCTCCGAGGTGTTCCGCCACCGTGAAGATGTCCTTGTCGCCGCGGCCACAAAGGTTAACCACCATCAGGTGGTCCTTCGGCTTCTTGGGCGCGATCTCCACCGCCTTGGCGATGGCGTGCGACGGCTCCAACGCCGGGATGATGCCCTCGAGCCGCGAGCACAGCTGGAAGGCGTTCAGCGCCTCCTCGTCCGTGGCCGAGATGTAGTTGACGCGCCCGACGTCGTGCAGCCACGCGTGCTCCGGGCCGATGCCCGGATAGTCGAGGCCCGCCGAGATGGAGTGGGCGTCCTGGATCTGCCCGTCGTCGTTCATCAGCAGGTAGGTTCGGTTGCCGTGCAGCACGCCCGGGCGCCCGCCGGTCAGCGACGCCGCGTGCAGGCCGGAGGACAGCCCATGTCCGGCCGCCTCCACGCCGTAGATCTCGATGCCCGGGTCGTCCAGGAACGGGTAGAACAGCCCGATCGCGTTGGAGCCGCCCCCGATGGCGGCCACGAGCGAATTCGGCAGCCGGCCCTCGCGCTCCAGCATCTGCTCGCGCGCCTCGCGGCCGATCACGCACTGGAAGTCGCGCACCATGGCCGGGTAGGGATGCGGGCCCGCCACCGTGCCGATGCAGTAGAAGGTGTTCTCGACGTTGGTGACCCAGTCGCGCAGCGCCTCGTTCATGGCGTCCTTGAGCGTCTTGGACCCGGACTGCACCGGGATCACCTCGGCGCCCAGCATCTTCATGCGGAACACGTTGGGCTTCTGCCGCTCCACGTCCACCGCGCCCATGTAGACCACGCACTGCAGGCCGAAGCGGGCGCACAGCGTGGCCGTCGCGACGCCATGCTGGCCCGCGCCAGTCTCGGCGATGATCCGGGTCTTGCCCATGCGCCGCGCCAGCAGGATCTGGCCCAGCACGTTGTTCACCTTGTGCGCGCCGGTGTGGTTCAGCTCGTCGCGCTTGAAATAGATCTTGGCCCCGCCGCAGTGCTCCGTGAGCCGCTCGGCGAAGTAGAGCGGGCTCGGCCGGCCGACATAGTGGGCGAGGTAGTCGGCCATGTCCTTCAGGAAGGAGGGGTCGACCTTGGCGGCCTCGTAGGCCTCCTCCAGCGACAGGATCAGCGGCATCAGGGTCTCGGCGACGAAACGGCCGCCGAACATGCCGAAATGGCCGGTCTCGTCCGGTCCCGTTCGAAACGAGTTCAGGGTGGGTGCGCTCACGCTAACGTCCTCGCTCGGCCGACGCCGGTGTCTTCATGCCGCGCCGCGGGCCGCCTTGATGAAGGCCGCGATCCGCTCGGGGTCCTTGTCGCCGGGCGCGCGTTCCACCCCGGACGACACGTCGACGCCGGGGGCGCGCGTGACCGCCAGGGCCTCGGCCACGTTCCCGGGGTCCAGCCCTCCTGACAGCATGAAGGGCTTCGGCAGGTCAAGGCCCGCCAGCAGCCGCCAGTCGAACGCGACCCCGTTGCCCCCGGGAAGCACAGCCCCCTGGGGCGGCTTGGCGTCGAACAGGAGCCGGTCGGCGACGGGGGCGTACGCTGCCGCCCTGGCAAGGTCGGCCGCGTCCGAGACGCCCAGCGCCTTCATCACGGGCAGGCCGGTGCGCTCCCGGATGGCGGCCACCCGCTCCGGCGTCTCGCGCCCGTGCAGCTGCAGCAGGTCCGGCCGCACCTCGTCCCGGATGGCGTCCAGCAGGGCGTCATCGGCGTCGACCACCAGCGCCACGACAGCCGCTCGGTCGCCCACGACGGCGCGCAGCCGCTTGGCCTCTTCGATCGACACGTTGCGCGGGGAGCGCGGGAAGAACACGAGGCCCACCATGTCGGCCCCGCCCGCCAGCGCCGCCTCGACCGTTTCGGGCGTGCGCAGTCCGCAGATCTTCACCAGGGTGGTCATGGCCTGTCCTTGGCACGCCCCGCGCGGCCTGTCCACGGAAAGCGCTCGCGCGCCTTCCCGCTTGCCTTCGGGACCGCGAACCCGCACATGACGCCCATGTCCGCCCAGCTTCCCTTCGACGCCGGCTTCGGGGTCTACATCCACTGGCCCTTCTGCGCGTCGAAGTGCCCCTATTGCGACTTCAACAGCCACGTGCGCCACGCGCCCGTGGACGAGGCCCGCTATGTCGCCGCCTTCCGGCGCGAGATCGCCCACCAGGCCGAGCTCGCCCCCGGCCGCACGGTGTCCACCATCTTCCTCGGCGGCGGCACGCCCTCGCTGATGCGGCCGGGCACGGTGGGCGCCATCCTGGACGCCGTCGCCGCCAACTGGGCCGTCGCGCCCGACGTAGAAGTGACGCTCGAAGCCAACCCCACCAGCGTGGAGGCGGCCCGCCTGCGCGGCTACCGCGCCGCCGGCGTCAACCGGGTGTCGCTCGGCGTCCAGGCCATGAACGACCGCGACCTGGTCGCGCTGGGCCGCCTGCATTCGGCCGAGGAGGCCATGGCGGCCGTGAAGGTCGCCGCCAGCGTTTTCGACCGCTATTCTTTCGACCTCATCTACGCCCGCCCGGACCAGACGCCCGGCGCCTGGGCGGCCGAGCTCAAGGAGGCCATCGGCCACGCCGCCGAGCACCTGTCGCTCTACCAGCTCACCATCGAGCCCGGCACCATGTTCGAGCGTCTCCGCGACGCCGGGAAGCTGGTGGTCCCTGACGCCGATGCGGCGCGCGCGCTTTACGAGACCACCCGCGAAGTCTGCGAGGCCCATGGCCTGCCGGCCTACGAGATCTCCAACCACGCCCGACCGGGCGCGGAATGCCGTCACAACCTGGTCTACTGGCGCTACGGCGAATACGCCGGCGTCGGCCCGGGCGCCCATGCGCGTCTCGCGACCGCCACGGGACGCCTGGCGCTCTCCACCGAACTCGTTCCGGAGAACTGGCTCGCCAAGGTCGAGGCCGAGGGCCACGGCGTGACGGAAGTGGAGCGACTGTCGCCCGAGTCCCAGGGCGACGAGTTCCTCCTCATGGGCCTGCGCCTGGTCGAGGGCGTGGACCAGGCCCGCTACGAGGCCCTGGCCGGCCGCACCCTCGACCCGCGCCGGATCGACGACCTCGCCCGCGAGCGCCTGGTCGAGCGCACTCCTGACGGCAAGCTGCGCGTCACCCGCGAGGGCTTCCCCGTGCTGGACGCCATCGTGGCCGATCTGGCGGCATAGCTGTCACCGTCATGGCCGGGCTTGTCCCGGCCATCCACGCCGTCCGGCGGGACGTGGATCCCCGGGACAGACCCGGGGATGACGGCCAGGAAAACGCGCCGGGATCAGCTCCTGGCGCTACAGTCGCCAGGAGCTGAGCCCAGCCCCTGGATTTCTTCGCTGCGGTCGCAAGGACGGATAACGGCCCTACCGCGCCGCGACGGCCGCCTTCGCCGGCCGCGGCTCCCGCTCCTTCTCGCGGCCATGGAGCACCTCCATGAGGTGGCGGCGGATGGAGCCCTGCTTGGCCGGGTTCACCACCTTGGAGCCCGTCAGGTCCGTCACATAGAAGACGTCCACGGCCTTCTCGCCGAAGGTGGCGATATGCGCGGAGGCGATATTGAGGTTGAGCTTACCGAGCGCGGTCGTGAGCTCGTAGAGGAGCCCGGGCCGGTCGAGCCCCGCCACCTCGATCACCGTGTGCCGGTTCGACAGCGCATTGTCGATCATCACCTGCGGCGGCACCGTGAACGCCTTGGAGGCCGCCCGTTCCGGCCGCGCCGCGACCGCCTCCGCGATCTTGATCTCGCCCTTCAGGGCCTTCTCGATGTGCTGGGCCACCCGCGCCCCGCGGCGCAGCTCGTCCTCGTCCATGTCGAAGGCCCGCGACACGAAGATGGTGTCGAGCGCCATGCCGTCCGTCGTGGTGAAGATCTGGGCGTCCACGATGTTGGCCCCCGCCGCCGCGCAGGCGCCGGTGATGATGGCCAGCAACCGGGGGTGGTCCTGGGCCGTGACCGTCAGTTCCGTGACCCCGCGGAAAGCGTCCGTGGCGACCTCCGTCGCCAGCGACCGGAGCTCCTTGTCGGCGCTGCGCAGGAACAGGGCGTGCTTCACTTTCCGCTCGAGGTCCACCTTGAGCCAGTAGGCCGGGTAATGCCGCGCCAGATAGGCGTCAATCTCGCTGTCGGGCCAGGTCGGCAGCGCCCTGCGCAACTCCTCCTGGGCGTGCCGGACGCGCTGGGCCCGCTCGATCTGCGAATGGCCGCCGGCCAGCACGATCTCGGTCTCCCAATAGAGCGTGCGCAGCAGTTGCCCCTTCCAGCCGTTCCAGACGCCTGGCCCCACCGCCATGATGTCGCAAACGGTGAGCACCAGCAGCATCCGCAACCGCTCCAGGGTCTGCACGGTGGCGGCGAAGCTCTCGATCGTCTTCGGGTCCGACAGGTCGCGGCTCTGCGCCACCGTCGACATGGTGAGGTGGAATTCAATGAGCCACGACACCGTGTCGGTCTCCGCGTCGGTCAGCCCCATCCGGGGGCACAGCTTGCGGGCGATCCGCGCGCCCGCGACCGAATGATCCTCCGGCCGCCCCTTGGCGATGTCGTGGATGAACAGCGCCACGGCCAGCACCGTCCGGTTGCGGATGGCGGGCAGGATCTCATTGGAGACAGGCAACTCGTCCTTGAGCCGCCCGTTCTCGATGTCGGCGAGGATGCCGATGGAGCGGATCAGGTGCTCGTCCACCGTGTAGTGGTGGTACATGTTGAACTGCATCATCGCCACGACCCGGCCGAACTCCGGGACGAAGCGGCCGAGCACGCCGGCCTCGTTCATACGGCGCAGAACCACCTCGGGCGCGTTGGTGGAGGTGAGCACCTCGAGGAAGAGCCGGTTCGCTTCCGGATTCTTGCGCAGGTCCGTGTCGATCAGCTTCAGCGAGCGCGTCACCAGCCGGGCCGCGTCGGGGTGAATCGCCCGGTTGAGCTTGTCGGCGATCCAGAACAGGCGGACGAGGTTGACGGGATCGCGCTCGAACACGTCCGGCCTGGCCACGCTCAGCCGGTCGTTGTCGATCACGAAGTCCTTGCTCTCCGAGATCGCCCGGCCGCTGCGGCGGAAGCGGCCGACGAGTCGGTCGAGCATGGCCCTGGGCTTCGCGTGTCGGGCCTCCAGGGCCGCGCACACGATGGCGGTGAGGTCGCCGACGTCCTTCGCCACGAGGAAGTAGCGCTTCATGAAGCGCTCCACGGCGGAGAGCCCGCCATGGGTGGAATAGCCGAGCTTTTCGGCGATCTGGCGCTGCAGGTCGAAGGTCAGCCGCTCTTCCGCCCGGCCCGTGACGTAGTGCATCTGGCAGCGCACCCGCCACAGGAACTCGTCGCAGCGGCGGAACAGGTCCGCCTCCTCCTGGGTGAAGAGCCCGGCTTCCACCAGGTCGGCCGTCCGCTTCACGCGGTAGACGTACTTGGCGATCCAGAACAGCGTGTTGAGGTCGCGCAGGCCTCCCTTGCCGTCCTTCACGTTCGGCTCGACCAGGTAGCGGGACTGGCCCGCCCGGTTCACCCGCCGCTCGCGCTCGGCGAGCTTCTCGGTGACGAACTGGGGCGCCGTGCCTTGCACCACCTCGCGGTCGAAGCGCTGCTCGAATTCGGCGAACAGCGCGGCGTCGCCCTGGATCAGCCGGGCCTCGAGCAGCGCCGTGCGGATTGTATAGTCCCCACTCGCCTCGCGGATGCACTCGTCCATGCTGCGGGTGGAATGGCCGACCTTCAGCTTCAGGTCCCAAAGCGCGTAGAGCATGCTCTCCACCACGCTCTCGGACCAGGGCGTGGTCTTGTAGGGCAGCAGGAACAGCAGATCGACGTCCGACCCCGGCGCCAGCGTGCCGCGCCCGTAGCCGCCCACGGCCACCACGGCGAGCCGCTCGGAGGTGGACGGGTTCTGGACCGGGTGCAGCACCCGCACGGCGATGTCGTGCAGGGCCGAAACGAGGCCATCCATCAGGTCGGACAGCCGGCGGGCGCAGGCGCGGCCGTTGCGCTCGGCGTCCAGCAGAGCCCGGGCTCTCTCGCGTCCCGCTTCCAGCGTCGTCCGGAGCACCGCGACCACGGCGGCGCGGCGGGCGACGGCCTCCGGGCCGGCCTCGGCCAAGGCGCGATCAAGCGCCTCTTTCAGCTCCGCCCGGTCGAACACCGGCGACGGGTGGGCGGAATTGTTGCGCGGAGCGACCATGGGCTTCGCCTGTTTAGGCTGGAGTCGAATGGCGATCCGGCGTGGGCGAGCCGGAACCCGTGCCGCTTTTCCGCCCTTTGCGCCCTTTCGTCAAACGCCCGAACGCCGTTCGACGCCAGAGCCGAAAACGCCATAAAGACGCGAATTTTTGTAAAATGCGAAAATCTACATACCGTTTGACATATCGAACGATCGACCCTAAAGAAGGAACGCGCGCCGATTTGAGCGAGCAGCTTGCTGGGCGCGACGGACCCGCCGGGAACGGCGGATGAGCCGGACAAATGCAGCTAAAGCGCCGCGGGCGGAGCCCCTCCACCCACGACCGCATCCCCTGCAGCCGTGAGTGAGAAGGAGGAGCCCATGTTCACCATCAACCGCCGCCACACCCTCGCGCTCGCCGCGTCCCTGTGCCTGGCCGCCGGCGCCACGAGCGCCCGCGCGGAGGTCAAAGAGATCCGCATCGACTGGGCGACCTACAACCCGGTCAGCCTCGTCCTCAAGGACAAGGGCCTCCTCGAGGAGGAGTTCAAGAAGGACGGGATCAGCATCCGCTGGGTCCAGTCGCTCGGCTCCAACAAGGCGCTCGAGTTCCTGAACGCCGGCTCGGTCGACTTCGGTTCGACGGCAGGCTCCGCCGCGCTGGTCGCCAAGATCAACGGCAACCCGATCAAGTCCGTGTACGTCTACTCGCGTCCCGAGTGGACCGCGCTCGTGACCAAGAACGACGCCATCAAGACCGTGCAGGACCTCAAGGGCAAGCGCGTCGCCGTCACGCGCGGCACCGACCCGCACATCTTCCTGGTGCGCGCGCTGGCCGACGCCAAGCTGACGGAGAAGGACGTGAAGCTCGTCCTGCTGCAGCATCCGGACGGCCGGACCGCCCTGGAGCGCGGCGACGTGGACGCCTGGGCGGGCCTCGACCCGCTGATGGCCGCGGCCGAGGTGGAGGGCGGCGCGAAGCTCTTCTACCGCAACCCGGCCGCCAACACCTGGGGGATCCTGAACGTCCGCGAGGAGTTCGCCAAGGAGAACCCGGAGCTCGTCTCCCGCGTCCTGAAGGTCTACGAGAAGGCCCGCGAGTGGTCGCTCGCCAACCCGAAGGAGCTGACCGCCACGCTCGTCGCCGCCACGAAGCTCCCCGAGCCGGTCATCGCCAAGCAACTCGAGCGCACCGAGCTCACCCATGGGCCGATCGGCCAGCCCCAGGCTGAGACGATCCTCAAGGCCGGGCTCGCCCTGCAGCAGGCCGGCGTGATCGAGCCGTCGGTCGACGTGAAGGCGACCGTGAACGCGCTGATCGAGCCGAAATTCCTCGCCGGCAAGGCGCAGACCCAGTAAGCGTCCGCGGAGTTTCAGCGGAGACCGCCTTGGACGCCTCCACCATCACCAAGCCACGGCCGTCCTCCCTCGCGGCCGAGGCTGCCGACGCGGCGCTGTCTCCGACGGCGCCGCGTTCGGCCGTTCGCGCCCGCCCGGTCGTGCTCGGCCTGGTTTTGCCTGTCGCGCTGGCGCTGGGCTGGGAAGCCGCTGTGCGGCTCGGCCTCGCCCAGGGCCGGCTCATGCCGCCGCCTTCCAGGATCTTCGAGGCGTTCTGGAGCCTCGCCCGCACCGGCGATCTCTGGACCCATGTGGGCGCCACGCTCGGCCGCGTCCTGGCCGGCTTCGCCTTTGGGGCCCTGTTCGGAACGGCCGTGGGCGCGCTCGCCGGCGCCTCCGAGCGCTTCCGCTGGTTCTTCGACCCGACCCTGCAGGCCCTGCGCTCGGTCCCTTCCATCGCCTGGGTGCCGCTGTTCCTGCTCTGGTTCGGCATCTTCGAGACCTCGAAGATCATCCTGATCGCGGTCGGCGTGTTCTTCCCCGTCTATCTGGGCGTGGCCGGCGCCATCGAGGGCATCGACCGCAAGCTCCTGGAGGTGGGCCGCGTCTTCCGCCTGTCCGGCTTCGCCATGGTGCGCCGCGTGTTGCTGCCGGCCGTGCTGCCGGCCTGGATCCTGGCCCTGCGCTCGGGCCTCGGCCTCGGCTTCATGTTCGTGGTCGCCGCCGAGCTGATGGGCGCCTCCGAGGGCCTCGGCTACCTGCTGCTCGACGGCCAGCAGATGGGCCGGCCGGACCAGATCCTGGCGGCCATCATCGCCTTCGCGCTGCTCGGCAAGCTCTGCGACGGCGTGCTGGTCGCCATCGGGACGCCGCTCACGGCCTGGCAGGACACCCGGCGGGGACGGCTCTGATGTTCGTGGTCGATCGCCTCACCAAGACCTATGCGGATGGCGCCCGCGCGCTCCAGTCGGTGAACCTCGCCGTGGAGGAAGGCGAGATCCTCGCCGTCGTCGGCGGCTCCGGCTGCGGCAAGACCACGCTGCTGCGCCTCGTCGCCGGCCTCGACGCCGCCTCTGAAGGCGCGATCACCGTGGATGGCGAGCCCATCCTGGGCCCGCACCCGGCGGTCGGCATCGTCTTCCAGGAGCCCCGCCTGCTGCCCTGGCTGACGGTGGCCGACAACGTCGCCTTCGGCATCCAGGACCTGCCCCGCGCCGAGCGGCGGGACCGCGTGGTCCAGGCTCTCGACAAGGTTGGCCTCGCCGAGCACGCCCGGCGCTGGCCGCGGGAGCTGTCCGGCGGCCAGCAGCAGCGCGTGTCGATCGCCCGCGCCCTGGTCGCCCGCCCCAAGGTGCTGCTGCTGGACGAGCCCTTCTCGGCGCTCGACGCCTTCACCCGCGCCAGCCTGCACGACCACCTGCTGGCCCTGTGGGAGGCGAGCCGCCCCACGGTGGTGATCGTCACTCACGACGTCGAGGAAGCGGTCGCGCTGGCGGATCGCGTCGTGGTCATGCGCCCGCGCCCCGGCCGCGTGTTCGAGACCATCTCGGTGCGGGCCGCGCGCCCGCGCGACAAGCTCGCGCCCGGGTTCGACAAGGCCAAGCGCCGCGTGTTGAATGCGCTCGACCGGTCGCTTCGGCCGACCGAAGAACACCCGAACCCCACCGCCGGCGGCGCCGAGCTGTGGTGGTGAGCAACCCCAGGGAGAACAGAATGTCCGAGGCGATCGACGCGGGCGCGCTGCGCGCCATGCAGGCCCCCATCAAGGCCAAGTACAAGGAGGCGCCGGACGCGGCCGTGATCACCCTCAAGGCCTCCGGCGAGATCGACGAGGCCAAGATCGCCTGCAAGGTCGAGACCGGCCGCGCGCTGGCCGTCGCCGGCCTTCATCCCGCCACCGGCGGCTCCGGCGCGGAGCTCTGCTCCGGCGACATGCTGCTGGAGGCGCTGGTCGCCTGCGCGGGCGTGACCCTGAAGGCCGTCGCCACCGCCCTGGAGATCCCGCTCCGCAAGGGCGTGGTCCGCGCCGAGGGCGACCTCGACTTCCGCGGCACACTCGGCGTAGACCGCGAGGCCCCCGTCGGCTTCCGCGAGATCCGCCTGGCCTTCGACCTCGACACGGACGCCCCGCAGGAGAAGATCGACTCCCTGCTCAAGCTGACGGAGCGCTACTGCGTGGTCTTCCAGACCATCAACAACAAGCCGCAGCTCAGCGTGCAGGTGAACCGGGGCTGAGCGGCCCGCAAACCCGGGCGACAGCCCCATCATAGCGAGGCGAAGCAATCCGGCGGTTCAGCGCCGCGTCCTGGATTGCTTCGTCGCTGCGCTCCTCGCCAGGACGGCTGAGCGCTTAGGCCCGTCCAACCTTGTCCTCGATCGTCTCCCAGATGGAGACCGCGAGGTCCGGCCCGCCCAGGCGCTTGATGGCCCGGATGCCGGTGGGCGACGTGACGTTGATTTCGGTAAGGTTGCCAGCGATCACGTCGATTCCGACGAACATAAGCCCCATCTCGCGCAGGCGCGGGCCGATCGTGTCGCAGATCTCCCGCTCGCGGTCGGACAGCATGGTGGTCTCGGCCGCCCCGCCGCGCACCATGTTGGAGCGGATGTCGTTCTCCGCGGGCACGCGATTCACCGCCCCGAGCGCCACGCCGTCCACCAGGATGATGCGCTTGTCGCCCTCGCTCACCTGGGGCAGGAAGCGCTGCACCACCCAGGGCTCCCGGAAGGTGACGGAGAACAGGTCGAACAGGGAGCCGAAGTTCGGGTCCTTCCGGCCCACCTTGAACACCGCCGCGCCGCCGTTGCCGTAGAGCGGCTTCATCACGATGTCGCCGTGCTCCTCCCGGAAGGCGTTGATGGCGTCCATGTCGCGCGTGATCAGCGTCGGCGGCATGAGCTGCGGAAACTCGGTGACGAAGATCTTCTCCGGCGCGTTGCGCACGTGAATGGGGTTGTTCACCACCAGCGTCCTGGGATGCACCCGCTCCAGGAGGTGCGTGGTGGTGATGTAGGCGAGGTCGAAGGGCGGGTCCTGCCGCAGCAGCAGCACGTCCATGTCGGCCACGTTGCGCCGCTCCATTTCGCCCAGCGTGAAGTGGTCGCCCTTCACGTCCCGCACTTCAACCGGCTGCATGGGCGCGGTCACGACGCCGTCGCGCATCGAGAGCTTGTCGGGGGTGTAGTAGAACAGCCGGTGTCCGCGCGCCTGCGCCTCGAGCATCAGCGCGAAGGTGGAGTCCCCAGCGGTGTTGATGCGCTCGATGGGGTCCATCTGGACAGCGACGGTCAACGGCATGGGGATCTCCTGGACGCGGGCGGCCGAACCGGCCGGGCCGGCACCTTGTCCCGCTTCCCTGTGCGGCGCAACCCGCAGGGAGCTTGCATGCGCGCAAGCTCACATCCAGAGGGTGAACGCGTCCGGGATGTGCCGCGGCCACCGCCAGGGCGCGAGCAGCACGGCGTCGCAGCGCAGCGTCATGGCCGAGGCCCACGGGTTGCGGGCGATCCATCGCCGCGCCGCCCGCTGGAAGCGCTGCTGCTTGACAGGGCCGATCGCCCACCCGGCCGCGTCCAGGTCTGCCCGCTGCTTCACCTCCACGAAGGCGATCACGGCGCCGCGCCGGCAGACGAGGTCGATCTCGCCCCCGTCCCCGGCGTAGCGCCAGGCCAGGATCCTGTAGCCTTTCGCGAGCAGGAACGCGGCCGCGACAATCTCCGCGTGCATCCCCCGCCGCAGCGCCGCCCGACGGTCGGACGGAGCGCGGCGGCTGGCCACGGCTATTCCTTCACCAGCGCGACGGCGCGGGCGTAGACGCGCTTGCGGGGCATGCCCGTCTCCTGGGCGACGATGGCTACGGCGTCCTTCACCGAGAGCTTGCCGAGGTGCGCGCGCAGCTTCGCGTCGATCGCTTCCTCGCTCTCGGCCGCGCTCGCCTCGGCCGCCTGCCCGGGCGGGCCGATCAGCACCACGATCTCCCCCTTGGGCGCGTCCTCGCCGGCGTAGCGCTCGGCGAGCTCGGTCAGGGAGCCACGGCGGACGTTCTCGTAATACTTGGTGAGCTCGCGCGCCACCGCGGCCGGGCGCTCGCCCAGCACGTCGCGCGCGTCGGCCAGCATCTCGGCCACGCGCCGGGGCGACTCGAAGAACACCAGCGTGCCGGGTACGGCCCGCAGGGCCTCCAGCCGCTCGCGCCGGGCTGCGCTCTTGGGCGGCAGGAATCCCTCGAAGAAGAAGCGGTCTGTGGGCAGGCCGGCGACCACCAGGGCGGCCAGGACGGCCGAGGGGCCGGGCACGCCGGTGACCGGCAGGCCCTCCGCGAGCGCCGCCTGCACCAGCTTGAAGCCGGGATCCGACACCAGCGGGGTGCCCGCGTCGGACACGAGCGCCAGCGCCTCGCCCTCCTTCAGGCGGGCCAGGATGCGCGGCCGCATCTCCTCGGCGTTGTGCTCGTGGTAGGGGATCAGCGGCGTGGTGATGCCATAGTGCGCCAGCAGGGTCTTGGTGACCCGGGTGTCCTCCGCCAGCACGGCGGCCGCCGCCGCGAGCGTGCCCAGCGCGCGGAACGACACGTCTCCCAGGTTGCCGATGGGAGTCGCAACCACATGCAGGCCGGGCGCGATGGGCGTCGCTTCCGCCCGCATGCCGAAGGCCGTGAAGCCCGACAGGCGCTCGGCCCCGGTCCCGTGATGGCTGTGTTGCGTCATTGCCTCGATTCCCGTCCGATCGACCATCGCACGCCCGCGCCGGCTTCGCAAAAGCGGGCCGGGCCGGTACACAGGAGTCAGCAATCACGGCTGGCCAGGCTTGCGCCTGGCGGATCCGGACGAGCCCGGGGGCGGGCGCGCCAGGGGAGAGGGCAGGTCGTGCCAGGGATGGGAACGGACGCGTCGCGCAGGGCGCTTCTCCGCGGGATGGGCGCGGGCGCCCTCGCGCTTTGCGCCGCCGGATGCAATGGAACGATGCCCGACCTCGGGCTGGGCGCCTCGCCCGAGCCGGCCGCTTCGGCCGACAAGGCCCAGGCGGAGCCCGAGCCCGGCAAGCTGCGCGTCGCCTTGCTGCTGCCCTTGTCGGCCGCCGGGCAGACCGGCGTCGCCGCCGCAAGTCTCCGGAACGCGGCTGAAATGGCTGTCGCCGAGTTCCCGAACTCTAAGGTCGCCCTGCTGGTCAAGGACGACCGGGGCGCCGCCGACGGAGGCCGCGAGGCGGCCCAGCAGGCGCTGGCGGAGGGCGCCGAAGTCATCGTCGGCCCTCTCTTCGCCCCATCCGTGCAGGCCGCCGGGCAGGTTGCGGGCCAGGCCGGCAAGCCGGTGATCGCCTTCTCCACGGACGCCGCCGTGGCGGCCAGGGGCGTTTACCTGCTCAGCTTCATGCCGGAATCCGAAGTGGACCGCATCGTCGGCTATGCCGCCTCGCGCGGGAAGCGCTCGATCGCCGCCATGATCCCGAATACGGCCTACGGAACGGTCGTCACCGCCGCCTTCCAGGAGGCTGCGGCCCGCTATGGCGTGAGGGTCGCCGCGCTGGAGCGCTACAACCAGGACAAGCCCTCCGTCGAGGTCGCCGCCAGGCGCATCGCCGCCCTCGGCGATCAGGCGGACGCCCTGCTCCTGCCGGACAGTGGCGACGGCCTGGCCCTGGTCGCCCCCGCGCTCGCCGCGGCCGGCCTCGGCGACGCGAAGCTGCAACTGCTCGGCACAGGGCTGTGGGACGAACCGCGCGTGTTCGGCTCCAGGGTGCTGCAGGGCGGCTGGTACGCCGCGCCCGACAAGGCCGGCTTCAACAACTTCGCCGCACGCTACCGCGCCCGCTTCGGCGCCGACCCGACCCGAATCGCCACTTTGGCTTTCGACGCGGTCTTCCTCGTGAATGCGCTTTCGAGCAAATACGGCGCCCAGGCCTTCGCCGAGGCGACCTTCACCAACCCGGAGGGGGTGGTCGGCACGGACGGGCTGTTCCGCTTCCGCCAGGACGGGACCAACCAGCGCGGCTTGGCCGTGCTGCAGGTCGGAGCGGGCTCGTCCAGCGTGATCAGCGCGGCCCCCCGCAGCTTCGCGGCAGGCATGTAAGGACCGCTCGCAGGCGTTCACCCCCACAGGCGCCCTTGATTTTCCGCGTCGCGAGGCTGATATCCGGGCCATCTTCCAGACATCTCCGTGTATAAAGCGACGCCATGACCCAACCTGACCCGCAGACCGAGAACGCTGTCGACACGGCCGCGGACGGCCCCGAGGCCTCGGCCGGCGCTGGCGCCCAGCAGGGCGGCGAGCCCGAGCGCGACATCCATTCGGTGATCGAGGCGCTCAACGCCGAGAATGCGTCCCTCAAGGACAAGGTGCTGCGCACGCTGGCCGAAATGGAGAACCTGCGCCGTCGCACCGAGAAGGAAGTGGCGGACGCGCGCGCCTACGCCACCACGAACTTCGCCAAGGACATGCTCACGGTGGCGGACAACCTACGCCGCGCCCTGGAGAGCCTGCCGGCCGAGGCCGCCGAGGCCGCCGACCAGGCCCTCAAGGCCCTCAAGGAGGGCGTGGAGCTCACCGAGCGCGACCTTCTGAAGACGCTCGAGCGCCACGGCATCCGCAGGATCGACCCTAAGGGCGAGAAGTTCGACCCGAACTTCCATCAGGCCATGTTCGAGGTCCAGAACCCCGCCGTGCCGCATGGCTCGGTCTTCGAGGTGGTTCAGCCCGGATTCGTCATCGGCGAGCGCGTCCTGCGCCCCGCCCTGGTCGGCGTCGCCCGCGGCGGCCCCAAGCCCGGCGCCAATGGCGCGGACGCCTCGGTCGACAAGCAGGCGTAAGCTTCTCACCGGTCCTTGCTAGCGAACCGAAGGGCTCCAGCGGGCCGGGCGCCGTGTATGGACTCCGCCCGACACCTGCACGCCGTCATCCCCGGCGCCCTGCAGGCGCGCGAAGGGGATCCAGGACAAGGCGCGCGGCCCTCCACCCGTCTTTGCGAGGAGCGCAGCGACGAAGCAATCCAGCGGCCGCGGGACGCCAACCTGTGCGCCCGGCCGCCTCTGGATTGCTTCGCTGCGCTCGCAATGACGGACAGGCGCGGTCGCCTGTTCCCTTCCTCTGTCATCCAGCCGTTGCGCCTGAGTTGCCTCTTCGCTAGGACGGCGAAGCGTTACGGCTCGTCCGGCACGGCCCAGCAGGCGACGCGGCGGCCGTGCTTGAAGTCGAGCCCGGGCATCTGCTTGGGGCAGGGCTCGAAGGCGAGCGGGCAGCGCGGGTTGAAGGGGCAGCCGCTCGGCGGATTGAAGGGGGAGGGCAACTCCCCCTGCAGCACGATCCGCTCCTTCTTGGCCCCGGGATCCGCCACCGGCGTCGCGGACAGCAGCGCCCGCGTGTAGGGATGCTGCGGCGCGGAGAAGATGGCGTCCCGCGTGCCGACCTCCACAGCGTGGCCCAGATAGATCACCATGATCTCGTCGGCGATGTGCCGGACGACCGACAGGTCGTGCGAGATGAACAGGTAGGCGAGCTGGAATTCCTGCTGCAGTTCTGCGAGCAGGTTCAGCACCTGGGCGCGGATCGACACGTCCAGCGCCGAAACCGGCTCGTCCAGCACCAGGATCTTCGGCCGCAGCATCAGGGCCCGCGCGATGGCGATGCGCTGGCGCTGGCCGCCGGAGAACATGTGCGGGTAACGCTCCACATATTCCGGCCTGAGGCCGACGCGCGCCATCATGTCCCGCGCCGCCTTCTTGCGCTCGGCGGCGGACAGGCTCGTGTTGACGATCAGAGGCTCCTCCAGGGCAGCCCCGATGGTCTGGCGCGGATTGAGCGAACCATACGGGTTCTGGAAGACGATCTGCACCTCGCTGCGCAGCCGGCGGCGGTCCGCCCTGGAGGCGTGCACGAGGTCCACGCCGTTGATCTTGAGCGTGCCCTCCGTGGGCTCCTCGATCATGGTGACGAGGCGCGCCAGGGTGGACTTGCCCGAGCCGGACTCGCCCACCACCGCCAGCGTCTTGCCGGCTTCGAGGTCGAACGAGACGCCCTTCAGCGCCTTCACGGTGGCGAGGGGCGAGAACATGCCGCGCTTCGCGCTGTAGTCGCGCGAGAGGTTGCGGCCTTCGAGGACGACGGTCACGCGGCCTGCTCCCGGTTGGTGGGCTGACCCTTCACCAGGGCGTAGTGGCACAGGGCGGAACCCAGCTCGGGCGGCGCCGGCGGCGGCGGGACCCGGCGGCACAGGTCCGTCGCGAAGGCGCAGCGCGGCGAGAACAGGCACCCGACGGGCCGGTCGAACTGGCCCGGCACCACGCCCGGGATGCTCGGCAGGATGCGCCCGGTCGCCCGTTCCGGCAGGGCGGCGAGCAGCGCCGCCGTGTAGGGGTGATGCGGGTCCGAGAACAACCCGGCCGTCTCCTGCTTCTCCACCTGCTGGCCGGCGTACTGCACCACCACGCGGTGGGCGGTCTCGGCCACCACCCCCATGTCGTGCGTGATGAGCACCAGGCCCATCCCGGTCTCCTTCCGGAGCCGCAGCAGCAGGTCGAGGATCTGCGCCTGGATGGTGACGTCCAGCGCCGTGGTGGGCTCGTCCGCGATCAGCAGCTTCGGCCGGCAGGCGATCGCCATGGCGATCATGACGCGCTGGCTCATGCCGCCCGAGAGCTGGTGCGGGAAGGCCGAGAGCCGCCGCGCGGGGTCGGTGATGCCAACCTCCTCCAGGAGCTCGATCGCGCGCTTCTTGCGCGCCGCCCGGTCCAGCTTGAGATGCGTCTTCAGCGTTTCGCCCAACTGGAAGCCCACCGTGAAGCACGGGTTCAGCGACGTCATCGGCTCCTGGAAGATCATCGCGATGTCGCGGCCGATGATCTTGCGGCGGTCCCTGTCCGAGATCGTCAGCAGGTCGCGGCCGTCGAAGCGCATGGCGTCCGCGGTCACGGTGGCGGTCCATGGCAGCAGGCCCATGACGGCCAGCATCGCCACGGACTTGCCGGAGCCCGACTCGCCCACGATGGAGACGACGTCGTTCTGGTCCACGGTGAGGTCCACCCCGTCCACGGCCTTGAACTGCCCGGAGCGAGTCGCGAACGACACAGAGAGGTTGCGGATTTCGAGGAGGCTCATCGGTTCAGCTCCTCTTCAGCTTGGGATCGAGCGCGTCGCGCAGGCCGTCGCCCATCAGGTTGATGGCCACGACGGTGACCAGGATGGCGAGGCCCGGCAGGGTCACGATCCACGGGTTGGAGCGGATGAACTCCCGGCTGTCCGCCAGCATGGCGCCCCATTCGGGCGTGGGCGGCTGCGCGCCCAACCCCAGGAAGCCGAGCGCGGCGGCCTCCAGGATGGCGTTGGACACGCCGAGCGCAGCCTGCACGATCAGCGGCGCCAGGCAGTTCGGCAGGATGGTGACGAACATCAGCCGCAGCGTGCCCACGCCCGCCACCCGCGACGCGGTGACATAGTCCTTGCCGAGCTCGCCGAGCGCCGAGGCGCGGACCAGGCGCACATAGCTAGGCAGGTACACGATCGCGACCGCCACGATGGTGTTGGTGAGGCTCGGGCCAAGCACCGCCACCACCAGGATGGCGAGCACCAGTCCGGGCACGGACAGGATCAGGTCCATGATCCGCATGATCACGGTGTCCACGACGCCGCCCAGGAAGGCGGCCGTGAGGCCCATCAGCACGCCTACCACCACGGACGTCGCCATCACCGCGATGCCGATGAACAGCGAGATGCGTGCGCCGTAGATGAGCCGGGTCAGCGTGTCGCGCCCGAGCGCGTCGGTGCCCAGGACGAACTGCCAGTTGCCGCCGTCTTCCCAGGCCGGCGGCAGCTTGGTGAAGTCCCGGAACTGCTCGTAGGGCGAATAGGGCGACACGACGTGGGCGAAGATCGCCAGCAGGGCGATGACGACCAGCACGACGAGGCCGCCGACCGCGCCCTTGTTCTCGGAGAAGGAGGCCCAGAAGGCCCGCAGCGGGCCGGGCGGGGCCGGCTGCGCCGGCTGGGCGGCGAGCGCGTCAACGGCCATGGCGGATCCTCGGGTTGATGGCGCCGTACAGGACGTCGATGATGAGGTTCACGACGATCACCATCGACGAGATGAGCAGAATGCCGCCCTGCAGGGCGGGGTAGTCGCGCCGGCCGATTGCCTCGATCAGCCACTTCCCGACCCCTGGCCAGGAGAAGATCGTCTCAGTCAGCACCGCGCCGGCGAGCAGCGTGCCGACCTGCAGGCCCACGATGGTGACCACCGGGATCAGCGCGTTGCGCAGGGCATGGAAGCCGATCACCCGGAAGGGCGACAGGCCCTTGGCCCGCGCGGTCCGGACGTAGTCCTCGCTCAGCACCTCCAGCATGGAGGAGCGCGTCATGCGGGCGATCACGGCGAGCGGCACCGTGCCCAGCACGATGGTGGGCAGGATGAGGTGGTGCAGCGCCGACCAGAACGCGCCCGGCTGGTCCGACCTCAGCGCGTCGATCAGCATGAAGCCGGTGACCGGCTCGAAGTAGTAGTTGATCAGGTCGATGCGGCCGGACACCGGGGTCAGCCCCCAGCGCTCCGACACCAGCATGATCAGCAGCAGGCCCCACCAGAAGATCGGCATGGAGAAGCCGGTCACGGCCGCGCCCATGAGCGTGTGGTCGAACCAGCTACCGCGCTTCACGGCGGCGGTGACGCCGGCTGGGACGCCCAGGACCACGGCGAACAGCATGGCCGAGAGCGACAGCTCCAGCGTCGCCGGGAACAGGGAGAAGAACTCGGTCAGCACCTTCTCGTTGGTGACGATCGACGTGCCGAAGTCCCCGTGCAGCAGCTGCCACACATAGTCGAGGAACTGCTTCCAGATCGGCTGGTCGAGCCCGAGCTCATGACGGAACTGGGCCAAGCGTTCGGGCGAAATGCCCCGTTCGCCGGTCCGCACCTCGACCGGGTCGCCCGGCACCATGCGGATGGCCACGAAGGTCACGAACATCAGGGCGAAGAAGGTGGGCAGCGTCAGCGCCGCACGCTTCAGGAGAAACTTGATCATCGAATCCTACGCGGGATCGCCAGCGCCGCCCGCGGCGGCCGCTGTCTAGCATGCATGGAAGGCGCCGTTCGCCGGGTCGGAAGCGCGGCGAGGGCGGCGCGTCCGGAAGCCCATGCCTCAAGGACCGGACCGGCGGAGCGCTTGCGCGCATCCGCCGGTCCTGCGTCGTTCACGCCGGAGGGGGCGAGCCCTCCAGGTCCGTCACTTCAGGTCGACCCCATAGAACTCGTGGCGGTTGAAGGGGCTCATCTTGTAGCCGACCACTTCCTTGCGCATCGGCTCGAACACGATGGAGTGCGCGATGGTCATGTCCGGAGCGTCTTCCTTCTGGATGACCTGCATCTCCTCGTACAGCTTGGTGCGCTCCTTCTGGTCGGCCGAGGCGGCCGCCTTCTTCAGGCGGTCGTCGAACTCCTTGTTGCACCACTTGGACAGGTTCTGGCCGCCCGGGCGGGCCGCCGCGCAGCCGCGCAGGAAGAAGAAGTTGTCCGGGTCGCCGTTGTCGCCGGTCCAGCCGAGCTGGCCGGTGATGTGCTCGCCCTGCTGCATGCGCTTGCGGTACTCGCCCCACTCGTAGGTCACGAGCTTGGCGTTGATGCCGATCTTGGCGAGGTCCGCCTGCATCATCTCGGCGATGCGCTTGCCGTTCGGGTTGTAGGGGCGCTGCACCGGCATGTACCAGAGGTCGATGTCGAGCGGCGTCTTCACGCCGGCCTTGTCGAGCAGCTCCTTGGCCTTGGCCTGGTCGAACGGATAGTCCTTCACGTTGTCGTTGTAGGACCAGATCGTCGGCGGGATCAGGTTCTTGGCCGGCTGGCCCGAGCCCAGGTAGACGTCGCGGATGATCGCCGCCTTGTCGACGGCCATGTTCATGGCCTGGCGCACTTCCTTCTTGTCGAAGGGCGGCTTCTGCGTGTTGAACGACCAGTAGGCGATGTTGAGGCCCGGCTGCTGCATCAGCTGCAGCGACGCGTCCTTCTTGATCTCCTGCAGGTCGGCCGGGCGCGGGTAGCCCATATGGTGGCACTCGCCCTTGCGCAGCTTCGCCAGGCGGGCCGTCGGGTCCGGCGTGATGGCGAACACGAGGTCGTCGACCAGCGCCTTCTCCTTGCCGAAGTAGTCCTTGTTGGCCTTGAAGCGGATCACCGCGTCCTTCTGGTAGTTCACGAAGGTGAACGGACCGGTGCCGACCGGGATCTGGTCCATGAGCTCGGGCTTGCCCTGCTTCAGCAGGAAGTCGCCGTACTCGGCCGAGTGGATCGAGGCGAAGTCCATGGCCAGGTTGGCCATCATGGGCGCGCTCGGCTCATTGAGCGTCATGACGACCGTATAGTCGTCCTTCTTCTCGATGCTCTTGAGCAGCTTCGGCATGTCCATGTCGTTGAAGTAGTCGTACTTCCCGCCGGACACCTTGTGGAACGGATGGTCCTCCTTCCACTGCCGGTTGAACGAGAACAGCACGTCGTCCGCATTGAAGTCGCGGGTCGGCTTGAAGTCCTTGGTGGAATGGAACTTCACGCCCTTGCGGAGGTGGAAGGTGATGACCTTGCCGTCGTCGGAGATCTCCCACTTCTCGGCCAGGCCCGGGACCACGTTGGTGGTGCCGCGCTCGAACTCCACCAGTTGGTTGAACACGGGCCGCGCCGCGTCGAAGCTGGTGCCGGTGGTGTTGAGGGCCGGGGTGAAGTTCTCGGGGCTGCCTTCCGAGCAATAGACGAGCGTCTTGGCCGAAACGGCCGTCGAGCCCATCAACAGGGCGGCGATCCCCAGGCCGATCAGGCCTTTGGCGGATGCGTGGCGTGACATCAACTTCCCCTCATGTGTTTTATCGGGGTCAAGGACCCCGGCCGTCAGCGACAGCGTGGCGCTTAGCAAAGCGCGTTTCCGGCTCGCGCGCAACGCCATCCCCCGGCCACATTTGGCAGATTTCGCAGCCAAGGCAAGACCATGCCTCTTGTTGCGCCGATCAACCAATGGGGGCAATATGGAGGTTGTTTCAAACGATTTAGCGGACCGGAAATGAAGAGCCTCGACGTTCTGGCGATGGGCGAGCCCATGCTGGAGTTCAGCCAGGTTGAGCGCGGGGGCGAGACGCTGTTCCTGCCCGGCTACGGCGGCGACACATCCAACGCCGCCGTCTCGGCGGCCCGCAACGGCGCCAAGGCCGCCTATTTCACGGCGCTCGGCGACGACCCGTTCGGTCGGCAGATCCTGGGGCTCTGGGAACGCGAAGGCGTCGACGCCTCTACGGTCATCCGACGTCCGGGAGCTCACACCGGCATCTACTTCATCAGCCACGATGGCGAGGGGCACCATTTCAGCTATCTGCGCGCTGGCTCGGCGGCGAGCCTCGTGAGCCCCGGCGAAGTGCCGGCCGCCCAGGTGGCGGCCGCCCGCGTTCTCCATGTCTCGGCCATCAGCCAGGCTATCTCGGATTCAGCCTGCGACGCGGTCTTTCACGCGCTCAAGGTGGCCCGCGAGGCGGGCACGGCGGTTTGCTACGACACCAACCTGCGCCTGCGATTGTGGCCGCTGGAGCGCGCTCGCGCCATCGTGCATGCGGCCGTCGCCATGAGCGACATCGCGCGCCCGGGCCTGGACGACGCGCGGCAGCTCACCGGGCTGCACTCACCGGAGGAGATCTGCCGCTTCTACCTGTCCCTCGGCTGCAGGATCGTGGCGCTCACCATGGGCGTGGACGGCGCCATGGTGGCGACCCCGGGCGAGACCCGTGTCATTCCGGCCCACAAGGTCGCGGCCGTGGACGCCACGGGGGCTGGCGACGCCTTCGACGGAGCATTTCTGGCCCAATGGCTGCGGTCCGGCGATCCCTTCGCGTCCGCGGACTACGCCAACGCGGCCGCCGCTTTGTCGACGCTGGGCTACGGCGCCGTCGCGCCGCTTCCGCGCCGGGCGGACGTGGAGGCGTTTCTCGCCGCGTGCTGAACCCGCTCACGCGGGATCGTGAGTTGCCGTGATCGCCGCAGGGCGCTTGATTTGGGGCGATCCTGCGCGATCTGCGCATGAGGCTGGGCCAACAATCGCCTGGCCTGCCCGGAGACTCACGATGTCCTTCCGTCCCCCGTCCATCCCTCCTTCGGAGATCACGCCGCGCGAGGTGTTCCTCGATCGTCGCCGCCTGCTTCAGGGCGCCGCAGGTCTGGGGGCGCTCGCCCTGGGGGGAGGCGCTGCGAGCGCCGCTGCGCCTGCCGCCGCGTCCACCCCCGCCTCTCTGAACGCCCCCCGCAACGCCGCTTTTAGCGTCGACGCGGAGCCCACCGCCAAGAAGATCGTCACCGGCTACAACAATTTTTACGAATTCGGCACCGGCAAATACGATCCGGCCGCTTCCGCGGACGCCATGAAGACCCGCCCGTGGACGATCGAGATCGCCGGCGAGGTGGAGAAGCCGCAGACCATCGACATCGAGGCCCTGCTGAAGATGCCGCTGCAGGAGCGGCTCTATCGCTTCCGCTGTGTCGAGGCCTGGTCGATGGTGGTGCCCTGGGTTGGCTTCGAGTTCAACCAGCTCGCCCGCCTCGCCGGTCCGACCAGCAAGGCGAAATACGTGAAGTTCACCACCGCCATGCAGCCGGAGACCATGCCGGGCCTGCGCATCCCGGTTCTGGACTGGCCCTACACCGAGGGCCTGCGCATCGATGAAGCCATGCACCCTCTGACGCTGCTCACGCTGGGCGTCTACGGCGAAACCCTGCCGAACCAGAACGGCGCGCCCGTGCGCCTGGTCGTGCCGTGGAAGTACGGCTTCAAGAGCGTGAAATCGATCGTCAAGATCGAGTTCGTCGAGAATGAGCCCAGCACGGCCTGGAACAAGGCGGCCGCCAACGAGTACGGCTTTTATTCCAACGTGAATCCGAACGTGGATCATCCGCGTTGGAGCCAGAAGCGCGAGCGCCTGCTGCCCTCGCTGTTCGCCAGCCGCCAGACGGAGCTCTTCAACGGCTATGCCGACCAGGTCGCCTCGCTCTACGCCGGCATGGACCTGAAGAAGAACTTCTGATGGCGCTCGCTGATTTGCCGGCCCCGGCCCGCGTGCGAAAGCCTGGCGCGCCGCGCCGAGGCGCGCCCCCTCCGGGCTGGACCCGCTGGGCCAAGCCCCTGGTTCTCGCAGCCGGTCTCGCTCCGCTGGCGCGCCTGGTCTACGGGGTCTTCTGGAATCCTGACCTCCTCGGCGCCAACCCGGCGGAGACGATCGAGCACGTCACCGGCGACTGGTGTCTCCAGTTTCTGCTCATCACCCTGGCGGTCACGCCCCTGCGGCGCCTCAGCGGCTGGAACTGGCCGATCAAGTTCCGTCGCATGCTGGGGCTGTTCGCCTTCTTCTACGGCGTCGTGCATTTGCTGGCCTATGTGGGCTTCGACATGCTGTTCGACCCGGCGGCCATCGGGAAGGACATCTGGAAGCGGCCCTTCGTCACCGTCGGCTTCTCGGCGCTCCTGTTGATGACCCCGCTGGCTGTCACCTCGACCAAGGGCTGGGTCCGTCGGCTCGGCGGGCCAGCCTGGGCCAGGCTCCACCGTCTCGTCTACGCGATCGCCGCTCTGGGCGTGCTCCACTATTGGTGGTTGGTCAAACGGGATATCACGTGGCCGGTCGCCTATGCGGCGATGCTGGCCGCCCTGCTCGGGTGGCGACTGTGGGCCAGGGGCCGGCGCCAGAAGGCGCAGGCGGCGCGGTTCGGCGAAGCCCGCTCCTGAAGCCCCGCTGCGCCCGGTGTGCGTTCCGGCACCTCGAAAACCGGCCTCCCGGGGGCAATGTGGCGTTGTCCGCATTCAAGGTCGCCTGGAGCGCCCCCCATGTCCGCCGCCATCCTGCCGTCCTCCCCTCGGCCCCGCCATCTCAGGCCCACGGCGCTCGTCGCAGGCGTGACTCTGGCCGGGCTCCTGGTCGGAGCCCTGCTGGGCTTCGTCGCGGTCGAGGCGGCGTCCTATTGGGTCGTGTCTGAGCCGATCATCCCCCCACACACGAATTCACAACCATAGGTTGCGATCGCGGGCGTCTGCCGCCTGCTTTTGCCGAATATTAATGAGCGGCAGGGCTAGATCTGTCTCAAGCTTTTGTTGAGGCAGACCCTATGAAAACCCCCCTGTTTCCGCTGGTCGCCCTCGGCGCTGCGCTCGGATTCTCGAACGCATCGGCCGCCGGTCCCCTGAATGTGCCTGGCACCGGCGACGGAATCGAAATGTTGCGGGCCGTCGGAGCCGCCTTCACGGCGGACAACCCCGAGATCCCTGTCGCCGTGCCCCCGAGCATCGGTTCGGGTGGCGCGGTCGTCGCCGTCGCGGGCGACCGCGAGGTGATCGGCCGCATCGCCCGTCCGCTTTCCGACACCGAGAAGGCGCAGGGCCTCGTGTTCACCCCCGTGGTGCGCATCCCCTCGGCTTTCTTCGTCCATGCGGACGCCAAGGTCTCCGAGCTCACCAGCAAGCAGATCGCGGACATCTATTCGGGCGAGGTCACCAACTGGAAAGACGTCGGCGGCGCCGACCTGCGCATCAAGGTTGTGCGTCGCGAGGACGGCGACAGCACGCTCGCCGTGCTGCGGGCTTCCATGCCTGGCTGGAAGGATCTCGTGCTCACCGGCAAGTCCAAGACGGCCCTGACCACCCAGGAAGCCGTCGAGACGGTCCGCGCCGTCGAGGGCTCCGTCGGCTTCGGCCCCTACTCCTCCGCGCTCAAGGACACGGTGGCGGTCGTCAAGATCGACGGCAAGGCGCCGACCGATCCTGGCTACCCCAGCGCGGTCGTGATGGGTCTCATCCACAAGGCCAGCACCGTGACGGCCGACGCCAAGGCCTTCATCGCCTACACGGGCGGCGACAAGGCCAGCGCCATCATCAGCGGGCTCGGCGGCGTGCCGATCGCCCAGTGAACCGTCCATGGCCGTTTTCCGCTCCCTCAGCGCGCGACTGATCACCGTCACCCTGGCGGCGACCAGCGTCGCGCTGGTCGCGATCGTGGGCGGAACGGTCATGCGCGTCGAAAGCGGGCTGCAGGACCAATCGCGCGAGCTCGAGCGGCTCTCCGTCGCCAAGATGACGGAGCAACTGGGCAGCCAGGCCGGCCTCGCCCGCGCCCGCATCGACACGCTGCAGAACGACGTGGCCCGGCGGCTGGGCGTGGTGGCTCAGCGCGCCGATATCGTGCGCGGGATCCAGTCCCGCAATGTGGTCGCGATGAGCGAACCGCTGGACGCGGCCGTCCGCGCCGCCAACCTCGACCTCATCGTCGTGCTCGACCCCAAGTCGAGGGTCGTCGGCTCCTCGTCCAAGCGGGCCGACCTCCTTCAAATGGACGAAGCCCTTCGCCGCAGCCCCTTCATGAAGGCGGTCCTGCCGCTGCTGGACGGCAACGACCGGGCTTCTCCTCGCGAGCACAAGGCTTTCGTCTGGATCGATTCCACCACCGCGTCCCAGCTGGACCTCGGGCCGCGGCCGCTGCTCGCCATGGTGTTCGCGGAGCCGGTCTTCGACGACTTCGGCGACCTTGCGGCCGTGCTGGTGGGCCTGCGCCAGCTGCGCCCGGAGGAGAAGGTCCTCCAGGATTTCGCCACCATCACCGGATCGGGGGTGATCGTCCAGGTCGGGGGCGAGGTGGTGTCGGCCTCGGGCTTGCCCACCTCCGGCTTGCCGGCCGACGGCCTCCGCCTTCGCCGACTCCCGGGGGCGGCGGCGCTGCTTGAATCGGAAAACCATCGCTTCGTCGCCAACTGCGTCGATCTGGTCGAAGATATGCGCGTCTGCGCCCTGGTGCCCCGCAAGGAGGTCTACGCCTTGCGCGACGAAACCGTGCGCATTGGCGAGGCCCACGCCCGCGACGTGATGGAGTGGCTGATCATCGCCGGCGCCCTGGCGTTGTCCCTGGTCGGCGGCCTGGCGCTGTTCGTCTCCCAGCGCATGAGTCAGGCCATCGGCCGCATCACCCAGGCGGTCACGGCGGTCGCCCAGGGGGACTGGCGCGCCAAGGTGAGCGGCGTCGAGCGCCGCGACGAGATCGGCGCGATCGCCCGGGCGGTGCTGCTGCTGCAGCGCTCCATGGAGGAACGCGACAAGCTGCGCTCCGACGTGGCGGGCGCCGAGGAGGTCCGCCGCCGCAGCGCGGCCCTGGACGCCGCGATCCACCGCTTCGACAACGCGATGCAGTCGGTCCTGAAGAGCGTCCAGGAATGCGTGGACGCCATGAACGAGAGCGCCCAGGGCCTGGACGAGATCTCGCGCCACGCCAAGGACGAGGCGGGCTCCACCGTCCGCGCCTCCAAGCAGACCACCTCCTCCGTGATGGTGGTGGACTCGGCCACGGGCCAGCTGAGCGAGGCCATCCGCAGCGTTTCCGACAAGGTGAGCGCCACCGCGGACGTCATCGTGCGGGGCAACGACACCGCCATGGCGGCCACCCGCAAGGTCGGCGGCCTCCTGGAGGCGGCCAACCAGATCGGCGCCGTCGTGCGCATGATCGAGGGCATCGCCGCCCAGACGAACCTGCTCGCCCTCAACGCAACCATCGAGGCGGCGCGCGCCGGCGAGGCGGGCCGCGGCTTCGCCGTGGTGGCCAACGAGGTGAAGGCCCTCGCCGGCGAGACCGGCAAGGCCACCGACGTCATCGCCGGCAAGGTCGCCGCCATCCAGGAAGCCACGAACGACGCGGTCCGCTCGATCGACACGATCGCCCAGTCCTTCTCGGACGTGCTGACCGAGACCACAGTGATCCGCCAGGTGGTGCAGAACCAGTCGGAGGCGACCGAGCAGATCGCCGACAGCGTCTCCTCCGCCTTCGAGGGCGCGGGCGCGCTGTGCGTCAGCGTCGAAAACCTGGGCGGCACCGTCGAAAGCGCGCGCATCGCCACGGTCGACGTCGTCGCCATGGCGGCCCGCATGGCCGACGAGGCCCGGCGCCTGGACGCCGCCGTGAAATCCTTCCTGGCCGAGGTCGCCGCCGCCTGAGCGCGGCGCCGGAGGACCCCTCGGCGTGGCCCGCCTACGCGGCCGGCGCGACGCTCTTGGCGCCGAAGCCCGACATCTGGAAGAACCGGCCGATGCGGGTGCGCAGCGACAGGGGGTCCTCGTTCATGACGAACGGATCCGCGTAGCACTGCGCTCCGGCGGCCTCCGCGATGTGCTTCACGGCCGCCGTCATGGCGGGCGCGCCCGCCACATACACGGTGTGCTCCCGCGTCAGCGTCGGCAGCGCGTCCGTCGGCCGGCCCTTGCGCATATCGGCGAAGGCCGGGCCGCCGCTGGTGGTGAGCGTAAGGTCGCGCACCCCGCGGGCCGACAGCCACGCGAAGGCCTGGCGCATGTAGAGGTCCGACGGGTTGCGCGCGCCGGCGATCACGGTGATCGGCCGGTCGGGCTGGCCCAGCCGGGCCGCGACCGCGATGGACCAGATCGGCGCGAAGCCCGTGCCGCTGGACACCAGCACCAGCGGACCGGTCCCCTGGCGCAGCCAGGCGTGCCCGAAGGGCCCGCGGACCTTCAGCCGGGCGCCCTCGCGGATGGCCTGTCCCACCGCGGACGAGAACCGGCCCTGCGGGTAGCGCCGGATGTGGAAATAAAGCAGCGTCTCGTCAGCCTCGCCGGCGAGGCCGAAGGTCGGGCTGTAGTCGCGCTCGGGCAGGCCCTTGAAGCCGAGCTTCACATATTGGCCGGGCAGGTAGCGCAGCGGACTGTTCATCCGCACGACCATCTCGCTGATGTCGGGCGACAGGGGCCGGATGGACTCCACCGTCGCGATGCGGGTCCCGACCGCCGGGACCTCCTCGAACGTGATGACGGCCTTGCCGGTCACGGTGGCCTGGCAGCCCAGCACCGTGTCTCCGTCACGCGTGCCCTGGTCGTCCACGCCCGCGCCCACGGTCACGCGGCAGGAATCGCACTGCCCGGTGCAGCAGTCATGTGGGAGGGCGATGCGGGCCGCGAGCGCCGCGTCCAGGATCGTCGTCCCGATCTCCGTCCGCACGGCCTTGCCGTTGATGGTGATCTCAGCGCTCGACATCGCAAGCCCCCTGGGAGCGCCGCCCCGGCGCCTCTTCTGATTTGGGCCGCGCGCGCGACCCTGAAGATTAGCTTTGCAGGAATCAGTACAAGATTTTCTTTACCATGACGAGCCCCGCCGCTTGCTCGTCGATGGACAAGGTTAACGAAGAGGAGAAGAGCGCAGACGTTTTGAAGTACGAATTCGAAGTTGCGAACCGTCAAATTGACGACTCGGGATTGCAGCATTCCTAACGGAGGTTGCCTCCGGCGAAAAGCGACCTCAAAATGCCGCCTGTCCCGAGCCGTGTCTTCATTTGGCCGAGGTTGCCCGGCACAAGCCCAGCGACAAAGCCCCGGACGACCGCATGATCCGCACGACCCTCCTGGCCGCCTGCGCCGGCCTCGCCGTTCTCGCGCTCAACCCTGCCCATTCCGCGGCCGCCGCCAAGAAGGCGGCCGCGCCCCGCTCCGAAGCCGCCGCCATGGCGGCGGCCATCTCGGCCTTCCGCAAGGGCGAGGGGCTCGGGGCCGTCACCGCCGACCCGGCCCTGGACAAGGCCGCCGCCCATCAGGCGGGCGGCATGGCGGCCGCGGGCCAGATGTCGCACGAGATCGCGGGCAGCTTCCCCAGCCGGCTGAAGCTTGCGGGCATCCGCGCCTATGCGGCGTCCGAGAACGTCGCCATGGGCCAGCATTCGCCCACCGAGGCCCTGGAGGACTGGAAGAAGTCCTCCGGCCACCGCAAGAACCTGCTGATGAGCGCCGCAACCCGCATCGGCTTCGCCCGGGCGACCGGCCCCGGTCCTCGCGGCCCGGTGCAGTACTGGGCGCTGATCCTGGCCGGGCCGGAGCCGCGGCCGAACCAGCCTCCGCCCGGCGCGGCCGTCATGCCGACAACCTTCTGGTGGGGCCACAACCGCCCCTGATCAGAGCAGGCGCACCATGAGGGCGCCCACCAGCACGAGCACGGCCCCCGCCACGCGCCCGAGCGACAGTTCGCGCACCGCGAGTCCGAGCAGCCCGAACTTGTCCAGGACCAGCGCCGCCAGCAGCTGGCCCGCGATGGCGAACGAGAACAGGGTGGCCGCCCCGAGCTTGGGGGCGAGGATCACGTTGCCGGTGACGTAGAGCGTCCCCAGGGCGCCGCCGGTGACGAACAGCCACAGCGGCGTCTTCATCATCTCGCCGACCGACGGAAGCCCTCGCACGAAAACGGCGGCCACCAGGGCCAGCACCACCGAGCCCGCCGCGAACGAGATGGCCGCCGCCAGAATGGGGCTGCCCACGCCTCGCGCCAGCTGCGCATTGATCGCCGCCTGGAGGGGAAGGGCGGTGGCCGCCAGCAGGGCCGCGAGGGGGAGCATAAAGCTGAGGGGGGACATGCGGGCCTTTCAAAGCGAAGCCCTCCCCGGCGGGGGAGGGCGGTATTGGAGATTCGCGGCCGTCATCCCCGGCGGCCTGCGGAGCAGGCCGGGAAGGGGATCCAGGGCAGCGCACACCGCGTTTGCCCGGTTTACCAGCCTTGCGGCTCCACGCCCCTGGATCCCCTTCCCCTCCGCCGCTGCGCGGCTCCGGCCGGGGATGACGGCGACTGCTTCGGCTTGGTCTTACTTCAGCGTCTTCGCCTTGTCCGTCACGACGTGGCTGAAGGCGCCCTGGGGCTCCTTGGAGATCACCGGGTCCGAGCCGCCGGAAAGCAGCGTCGCCACCGTGCGCTTGTAGTCGGCTTCGTCCAGCGAGCCGTCAGACCCGACAGTGAGCTTGTTGATCTCCTCCATCATGCGGGTCTGGTGCTTCTCGGTCTGGGCGCCCGTGGCGTCGTTGTCGAGCACGATCTGCGCCGCGTCCTTCGGGTGCTCGCGCGCCCATTCCCAGCCCTTCATGGAGGCCTTCACGAAGCGGGCCATCTTGTCCACGAAGGCGGGGTCCTTGAGCTTGTCCTCCAGCACATAGAGGCCGTCCTCCGTGGTGGCGACGCCCTGGTCCTCGTATTTGAAAACGACGAGGTTCTCCGGCTTGATGCCAGCGTCGATGACCTGCCAGTACTCGTTGTACGTCATGGTCGAGATGCAGTCGGCCTGCTTCTGCAGGAGCGGGTCGACGTTGAAGCCCTGCTTCAACACCTTCACGCCCTGGGCGGAGCCGTCGGTCGGGATCTTCAGCTTCGCCATCCAGGACAGGAATGGGTATTCGTTGCCGTAGAACCAGACGCCGAGCGTGCGGCCCTTCAGGTCCTCGGGCTTCTTGATGCCCGTCTCGGCCCGGCAGGTCAGCATCATGCCGGACTTCTTGAACGGCTGCGCGATGTTGACCAGCGGCACGCCCTTCTCGCGCGAGGCCAGCGCCGAGGGCATCCAGTCCACGATCACGTCGGCGCCGCCGCCGGCGATCACCTGCGGGGGCGCGATGTCCGGGCCGCCCGGCTTGATGGTCACGTCGAGGCCGGCCTCCTTGTAGAAGCCCTTGTCCTTGGCGACGTAGTAGCCGCCGAACTGAGCCTGCGTGACCCACTTCAGCTGCAGGGTCACCTTGTCGGCGGCCTGCGCGGCGGTGGCGGCGGCGAGCGCGCCGAGCGCCAGGCCCGCGAGCAACATCCTCTTCATCGTGTTTCCCTCCACAACGACGGTGAACTCAGGCGCGCTGGCGGTAGCTCGCGTGCCAGAAGGTGGCCCGGCGCTCGAGGAGCGCCAGCAATCCGTAGAAGAGCGATCCGGCCAGCGCCGCGACCACGATGGTGGCCCACACCATGTCGATGTTCATGCGCCCCACCTCGGTGTTGATGCGGAAGCCCATGCCCACGATGGGCGTGCCGAAGAACTCGGCCACGATGGCCCCGATCAGGGCCAGGGTGGAGTTGATCTTCAGCCCGTTGAAGATGAAGGGCAGGGCCGCCGGCAGGCGCAGGTTCATGAGCGTCTGGCCGTAGCTCGCCGCATAGGTCTTCATCAGGTCCCGCTCCATCGCGCCCGCGGAGGCGAGGCCCGCCACCGTGTTCACGAGTTGCGGAAAGAAGGTCATGATCACAACGATCGCGGCCTTGGACTGCCAGTCGAAGCCGAACCACATCACCATGATGGGCGCGACGCCCACGATGGGCAGCGCCGAAACGAGGTTGCCCAGCGGCAGCAGGCCACGTTGCAGGAAGGGCACGCGGTCGATCAGGATCGCGCACAGGATCCCGGCTCCGCAACCGATCAGGTAGCCCGCCGCCACGCCCTTGAAGGTCTGCACGAAATCCGCCCCCAGCGTGGGCAGCGACGATGCGAAACGCGCCGCGATGGCCGAGGGCGCCGGCAGGATCGCCTTCATCATGGAGGAGCCGAAGCCCCGGACCCCGCATTCCCACAGGAACAGCAGCGTGAGCCCGAAGATCAGCGGCGCGGCGAGGTTGGCCAGCCTGGCCGGCCAGCCTGGCTTCAGCCGCAGGGATGTCAGCCAGGACACCGTGTGCCAGGCGGCCAGCCACACCGCCGCGAGCGCGGCGGCGTAGCCCCATGCGGCGGCGCCCTGCAGGCCGGCGCCCAGCAGGGCCACGAGCGCGGCCCCGCCGGCCGCCGCCATGAGGGCCAGCATGGTCGAGCCCAGGCGCCATCGCGCCGAGTCGCCGGCGCCGGCGGCGCACAGCGCGGCGGAGGCGAACAACGCCGCCAGGTAGGGGCGGCCCCAGCCGGGCGCATCGCCGACGGTCGCGAGCGGCCCCGCCAGCGCCAGCGCGCAGGCGAGGGCGGTGAGGATGGCGAGCCAGTCCAGCCGCTTCATCGCGCATACCCCATGCGCCGCGCCACGATCCGGTCCGCCAGCGCGACCGCGGCGATCAGGGCGCACGCGCAGGCCGCGGCGGCGAAGATGGCCGCCCAGATCTGGATGGTCTGGCCGTAGTAGGACCCGGCCAGCAGCCGCGCCCCGAAGCCTCCGTCGGCGGACTGCGTCAGTTCCGCCACCACGGTCCCGACGAGCGCCGCCGCCACCCCGACCCTGAGGCTGGCGAACAGGAACGGCACGCAGGCCGGCAGCCGCAGCGACCAGAAGGTCTGGGCCTGTGAGGCCGAGTACGTGCGCATGAGGTCGAGTTGCAGCGGGTCCGGCGAGCGCAGGCCCTTCACCATGCCGACCGTCACGGGAAAGAACGACAGGTAGGCCGCGATCGCCGCTTTAGGGACGATGCCGGTGATGTCGAGCTGGTTCAGGATGATCACGATCATCGGGGCCAGCGCGATGATGGGGATCGTCTGGGACGAGATGATCCATGGCATGAGCGAGCGCTCGAGGCTCTTCACGTGCACGATCAGCACCGCGAGGCCGACCCCGAGCCCGGCCCCGAACAGGAACCCGAGCAGCGTCGCCGAAAGCGTGACGCCGCCATGGTAGACGAGGCTGCGCTTGGACGTCGCCGGGGTGTCCACCACCGTCTTCCACAGCTCCTGCGCCACTTGATGCGGCGCGGGCAGCTTCGGACGCTCCTGCGACAGCGTGCCGGCAACGAGCTCGGCCGTGGTCCAGCTCTTCCGCCCGGCGTTCTCGAACGCCGAGCGCTGCAGGTCGGCGTTCATCAGAACCGCGCCGAGATACCAGAGCGCCACGATCGCCGCGCAGACCACCACGATGGGACCGACGGCGCCTCGCCAAAGCGCTGCGAAGAAGCGGCTCGCCCCGCCACGCCGGGCGCGCATCGCGGGAAGGGTCGCCGCGTCAGCCATGGCGGCCCCCTTCTCCCCGCGGGAAAAGATATCGGGGAAGTCGGATGGCGGCCTCTTGCTCTCCGTCATCCCCGGCGACCTGCTGAGCAGGTCGGGAAGGGGATCCAGGAGACTGGGCGCCAGGCTCATGACGCGGACCGGCAAAGCCCGGCGCGTGCCGCCCCTGGATCCCTTTCCCCTCCGCCGCTGCGCGGCTCCGGCCGGGGATGACGGCCGGGAGAACGCGAACTGCAAGCACGCCGAGAGCGGGGGCGCTCGCCTCATTCATAGGAATGCCCCTCCCGCAGCCCGTGCCGGACGCGGTTGGCGATCTCCAGGAACTCGGGCGTTTCGCGGATGTCGAGCGTCCGGTCGCGCGGGAAGTCGCAGGGAATGGTCTCGTGGATCCGCCCCGGACGCGGCGACATCACCACGATGCGGGTCGAGAGGAAAACGGCTTCCGGAATGGAGTGCGTGACGAACACGACGGTCTTGCGCGTCAGGTCCCAGAGCCGCAGCAGTTGCTCGTTCAGCTTGTCGCGGACGATCTCGTCCAGCGCCCCGAAAGGCTCGTCCATGAGCAGCAGGTCCGGGTCGAAGGACAGGGCGCGCGCGATCGACGCACGCTGCTGCATGCCGCCGGAGAGCTGCCACGGAAACTTGCGCTCGAAGCCCGTCAGGTTCACCAGCGCGAGGTTCTTCTCCACCCGCTCGCGCCGCTCGGCCTTGGGATAGCCCATGATCTCCAGCGGCAGCCCCACATTGCCGGCGATGGACCGCCACGGGTAGAGCGCCGGGGCCTGGAACACGTAGCCATAGGACCGGTTCAGCCGCGCCTCCTGCGGGCTGACGCCGTTCACCGTGATCGACCCGGCGCTGGCCGTCTCCAGGTCGGCGATCACGCGCAGGAGGGTGGTCTTGCCGCAGCCGGACGGCCCGATCAGCGAAACGAATTCCCCGCGCTGGATGTCGAGGTCGATGCCGGACAGGGCCTGGACGGGCCCGTCCGTCGCCTCGTAGGTCAGGGACAGGTCCCGCGCGGCGATCACGGGCGGAGTGGTGGCGGGCGCCTGCCGTGCTGCTTCGACCCTGTCCGTCGCCATGGCGCTGTTCATCGTGATGCAGCCCGCTCTCCGTCATCTCCGGCGACCTGCGCAGCAGGTCGGGAAGCGGGTCCAGGGGCCACGCGCGCCACCCCTAGATCCCCTTCCCCTCCGCCGCTGCGCGGCTCCGGCCGGGGATGACGGCCGAGAATGATGCCTGGAAGCGTCGCGCTCACCGCGCCACGGCCTTGTCGGCGGTCATCGCCTTGAAGGTGCGCAGCGCCACCGCGTCGGCCGGGAAGGGCGCGCGCGGCACGAAGCGGCCGCGGCCGCGCTGGCCGGTGAGCTTGCCCTCCTGCCACACGCATTCGCCGCGCGAGAACGTGTAGCGCGGCGTGGCGCTGACCTTCGTCCCCTCGAACACGTTGTAGTCGATGGCCGACTGCTGGGTCTTGGCCGAGATCGTCTTGCCCGCCTTGGGGTCCCACACCACCACGTCGGCTTCGGCCCCCGGCATGATCGCGCCCTTGCGCGGGTAGAGGTTGAGGATCTTGGCGATATTGGTGGAGGTCGCCGCCACGAACTCGTTCATGGTGAGGCGACCCGTCTCCACGCCGGCGGTCCACAGCACGGAGAGGCGATCCTCCAGCCCGCCCGTGCCGTTGGGGATCTTGGTGAAATCGCCCATGCCGAAGCGCTTCTGCTCGGTGGTGAAGGCGCAGTGGTCGGTGGCCACCACCTGCAGGGAGCCGGCGCGCAGGCCGTTCCACAGGTCGTCCTGGTGCTTCTTGTTGCGGAACGGCGGCGACATCACGCGGCGGGCGGCGTGGTCCCAGTCGGGGTTGAAGTACTCGCTCTCGTCCAGCGTCAGGTGCTGGATCAGCGGCTCGCCATAGACGCGCTGCCCATTGGCCCGGGCGCGGGCCACGGCCTCGTGGGCCTCGATGGAGGACACATGGACGATGTAGACCGGGCAACCGGCCGCGTCCGCGATCATGATGGCCCGGTTGGCGGCCTCGCCCTCCACGCTCGGCGGGCGCGAATAGGCGTGGCCCTCCGGCCCGGTGACGCCCTCCCGCATGAACTTCTGCTGGAGCGCCGCCACGAGGTCGCCGTTCTCGGCGTGGACGAGCGGCATGGCGCCCAGCTCGGCGCAGCGCTGGAACGAGGCGAACATCTCCTCGTCGTTCACCATCAGCGCGCCCTTGTAGGCCATGAAGTGCTTGAAGGTGGTGACGCCCTTCCCGACCACCTTGCCCATGTCCTCCCGGACCTGGTCGTTCCAATAGGTGACGCACATGTGGTAGGCGTAGTCGGCGTAGGCCGTCTCCGACTTCTTGTCCCACTCCGCCCAGGCGTCCATCAGCGGCTGGCCGTGTCCCGGGATGCAGAAGTCCACCACCATGGTGGTGCCGCCCGACAACGCGGCGCGCGTGCCGCTTTCCCAGTCATCCGCCGTGGTCGTGCCCATGAACGGCATCGCGAGGTGCGTGTGCGGGTCGATGCCGCCGGGGAACACGAAGCAGCCTTCGGCGTCCACTGTCGTGTCGCCCGAGAGGCCCTCGCCCACCGCCTTGATGTGCTCGCCCTCGATCAGCACGTCCGCCTTCCAGGTGCGGTCGGCGTTGACCACGGTTCCGTTCTTGATGAGCGTCGACATGATCCCCTCCAGGCGGGGGCGCGGTCGATCGCGGCCCCCGGGATGCTTCCGAAGCCGCGCGCCCTAGCGGGTCACGCGACGATCTCCGCCTTGGCCAGGGCGGCCTGCAGCAGCACGTTCGCGCCGGCGGTCGCCCACTCGGGCTTGATGTCCTCCGTCTCGTTGTGGCTGATCCCGTCCACGCAGGGCGTGAAGATCATGGCCGTCGGCGCGACCCGGGCGATGTAGCAGGCGTCGTGCCCGGCGCCGGAGACGATGTTCCGGTGCGAATAGCCGAGCTTCGTCGCGGCTTCCCGGACCGCGGCCACGCAGCTCTCCTCGAACGCGACCGGCGGGTAGTAGAAGATCTGCTGCGTCTCTTGCGTGAGCCCGATCCCGGCGCAGATCTCCGCGACGCCCTCCCGGAGCGCCTTGTCCATGCCGGCGAGCACGCCGTCGTCCGGGTGCCGGAAGTCCACCGTCATCCAGACCTGCCCGGGGATGACGTTGCGCGAGTTCGGGTAGGGGTTGAGCATGCCCACCGTCGCCACCGCGTTCGGGGCGTTGGCGAGCCCGATCCGGTTCACCAGCTCCACCACGCGCGCCGCGCCCAGCAGCGCGTCCTTGCGGGCCGGCATGGGCGTGGACCCGGCATGGCTCTCGAACCCGGTCAGCGTGATCTCGTACCAGCGCTGGCCCTGCCCGTGGGTGACCACGCCGATGTCGACGTTCTCGTCCTCCAGGATCGGGCCCTGCTCGATATGCAGCTCGAAGAAGGCGTGGAACGGCCGCCCGCCCACGGGTCGATCGCCCTGGAAGCCGATGCGTTTCAGCTCGTCGCCCAGCGTCTTGCCTTCGGAGTCCACGCGCGAATAGGCGAACTCTTCCGTGTAGACCCCGGCGAACACCCCGGAGGACACCATGGCGGGCGCATAGCGCGAGCCCTCCTCGTTGGTCCAGTTGGCGATCTCGACCGGATGCCTGGTGCGGATGTTGAGGTCCTTGAGCGTGCGCACCACCTCAAGGGCGCCGAGAACGCCCAGCACCCCGTCGAACTTGCCGCCCGTGGGCTGCGTGTCGAGGTGGCTGCCGAGCACGACCGGCGGCAGGCTGTCGTCGACGCCCGGCCGGCGGGCGAACATGTTGCCCATGCGGTCCACCGAGACGGTGCAGCCGGCTTCCGCCGCCCAGCGGGTGAACAGCTCGCGGCCCTGCTTGTCGAGATCCGTCAGCGTCAGGCGCTTGCAGCCGCCCTTGGGGGTGGCGCCGATCTTCGCCATCTCCATCAGGCTGTCCCACAGGCGCGCGCCGTCGATGCGCACGTTGCCGAGCTCGGCCGCCGTCCCGCTCATCCCCGAATTCCCCTACCCACGCGGCGGGCTGCGAGCCTCGCCGGAAGCCGCGGGAACGGCGCTGATTTTTGTCTCCCGCGCCCGCCGAGTCGAGGCTATTATGGCCCTGACCGTTTGGTCAACAATGGCCCGCCGCGAGAAGCGGGACTTTTTCGGAGGCTGATGGTGACCGCTCAGGCGGCTCGGGAGAAAGCGCGCACAGGGGCGCGCAGGGGCGGGCGCGAAGAAAACGAGAGGCTGATTCTGGAGGCCGCTGAGGCGGTCTTCGCCGAACTCGGTTTCAAGGGCGCGACCACGGGCGCGATCGCCGAACGCGCCGGCCTGCCCAAGGCCAACGTGCACTATTATTTCCCCAGCAAGGACGACCTCTACCGCGCCGTGATGGCCCGCGTGCTCGACCGCTGGCTAGCCGCCGCGTCGTCCCTCGACGACAGCGACGACCCGAAGGACGCGCTCACCCGCTACATCGCCGCCAAGATGGAGCTGTCGCGCGCCATGCCGCTCGGCTCGCGCATCTTCGCCAGCGAGATCATGCGCGGCGCCCCCGCCATCACCGACCATCTGGAGACCACGCTGGCCGACTGGGTCGCCCGCCGCGGCGCCATTGTCCGCCGCTGGATCGCCGAGGGAAAGCTCGCCCCGGTCGACCCCAAGGTGCTGTTCTACATGATCTGGGCCACCACCCAGCACTACGCCGACTTCGCCCGGCAGATCGAGGTGCTCAACGGCGGCCGGCCGCTCAGCGACGAGCAGTTCGCGGAGGCCACGCGGCAGGTCGCCCGCACGATCCTGCGGGGCGTGCTGGCCTGACACGGTCGGACTGGGTCGTTCCCTCAAGGCCATGCCCCGGTGGATGCCGGGCGCCCCCTGTGCCATGGTCCGGGCGGGCGGGACAAACCGCCCCCGCATGCGAAGAGGAACGCCATGGCAGGAGCCATCTACCCCGATCTGGAAGGCAAGGTCGTCGTCGTCACGGGCGGCGGCAGCGGCATCGGCGAGGCCATCGTGCGCGCCTTCGCGCGGCAGAAGGCCAAGGTGGGCTTCCTGGACATCAACCGCCCGGCCTCCGAGGCCCTGGTGGCCGACCTTTCCGGGCACGGCGCGACGGTGCGCTTCGAGCACTGCGACCTCACGGACGTCGCCGCCCTGCGCGCGGCTGTCGCCAACATCCGCTCGGCCCTTGGGCCCGTCGCGGTCCTGGCCAACAACGCCGCCCATGACGAGCGCCACCGCACGGAGGACGTCACGCCCGAATACTGGGACGGCCGCATCGCCGTGAACCTGCGCCACCAGTTCTTCGCCGCCCAGGCCGTGCTGGACGACATGAAGGCCGCCGGCGGCGGGTCCATCATCAACATGGGGTCGGTGTCCTGGATGGTCGGCCAGGGCGGCATGGCGGCCTACACCGCCGCCAAGTCCGCCGTGCTCGGCCTCACCCGCTCGCTGGCGCGCGATTTCGGCCCCTACGGCATCCGCGTGAACGCCGTCGCGCCGGGCTGGATCATGACCCAGCGCCAGATCGACCTCTGGCTCACCCCCGAGGGCGAGAAAGAGCTGATGGAGCGTCAGTGCCTGAAGCGCAAGCTCGTGCCGGACGACATCGCCCGCTTCGTGGTCTTCATGGCCACCGACGAAGCCGGCGCCTGCACCAACCAGCACTACATCGTCGACGGCGGCTGGGTCTGACGCTCGACAAGCCTGGCGAATGCGCCCAATCCCCTCCACCGTCATCCCCGGCCGGAGCCGCGGAGCGGCGGAGGGGAAGGGGATCCAGGGGACTGGGTGCAGTGTCCTGGACCCTGGTTTACAAGGCCAGGCTATCAAATTGGTCGGCGAAGGATCCAGCGTCGGCCCTGGATCCCCTTCCCGGCGCTGCGCGCCGCCGGGGATGACGGCCGAGGGTGCGGCGGGCGCTCGCGTCGTCACCCAGGCTCGCTCTCTCCGCCGTCATTCCCGGCCGGAGCGCCCGAAGGCGCGGAGGGGAAGGGGATCCAGGAGACTGGGTGCAACCCGGTCCGTCACGCCGCGTGGCGTGTCGCCTCGGCTCCGAAGTGGTCGATGTAGCGTGGGCTGATGGCGCTCACCGGCAGCACCACGAGCACGTCCGTGGTGCCGAACTGGCGATCCACCACGGCGCCGTCGCCGAAGCTCGCGCCGAGCCGCAGGTAGCCCTTGATGAGCGGCGGCAGGCTTTGCAGCGCCGCCTTGGGGTTGATGTCCCCCTTGCCCAGGACGTCCATCGGCGTGCGCCGGTTCTCCACCGCCCGGGCCCGCCATTCCGCAGGCGCCGGCGCGTGGTGATGGAGGAAGCTCAGCGGCAGGGCCAGACGGGCCGGGTCCGTGCCCTCCAGACTGGCGCAGCCGAACATCACGTCCATCTTGTACCGGCGCACATACGTCCAGACGCCGTGCCACAGCAGCTCCACCGTGCGCTTGTCCCGGTAGGGCGCGAGCACGCAGGATCGGCCCAGTTCCAGGAAGCGCTTGCCCGGATGGCGTTGCAGCAGCGGCGCGATATCGAACTCGCTCTCCGAGTAGAAGCCTCCATGCGCCTCGGCCACATCCTGCCGCAGCAGCCGGTAGGTGCCCACCACCTTGGGCTTGCGCTTCGCCTTGTTGGGCTTGCCGAACAAGGCCGCCGGCGCCTCGTGGTCAATCACCAGCAGGTGGTCGCAGATCAGGTCGTACGCGTCGATGTCGCGACGCTTCAGCCGGGACATCATGTCGGGGGCGGCGGCCATCTCCTCGTAGAACACCCGGTAGCGCAGCCGCTGGGCCTTCTTGACCTCCTTCTTGGTGCGGGCGAGCCGCACCTCCAGGGAGCCGATGCGTCCGAGCGTTCCCTGCAAGCCTTCCGGAGCAGGGTCGGGGCGAAGCGAGGCGGCGCGGGCCAGGAGCCCGGCGGAGCGGCGTTGAAGGGACACGAGGACTCGGGACGCGAAAACGGCGGAGACGGTCGCGGTGACCGTGGGCGATTGCTGCGACATGGGCGCCTTGGCCTGTTTGCCGGTGGCGACGCCAGCGCCGGCCCGCAGACAATTCGCGCCGCCCGCAGCGTCTGGACCATATTCGGCTGACGCGAATGTGACAATTCGGACGTTTCGGTAACGGCTTCGCCTCGGCACGGCGGACCGTCCCGTCATCGCGAGGAGCGCAGCGACGAAGCGATCCGGGCGCCCGCGGACCCTGGCCCGCCTTGCCGCGGTCGCCACGACCTCTCCGCGTCATGGCCGGGCTTGTCCCGGCCACCCACGCTTTTCCGCCACGGGGATCCCCCGTGACGAGCCCGGGGATGACGGCGGATGAGGCCGCTGCAATCGCGCTCTGACCCGAACCGACGCCGTCATCGCGAGGAGCGCAGCGACGAAGCGATCCAGGGCGCCCGCGGATCCTGGCCCGCCTTGGCGCGCTCGCCACCACCTCTCCGCGTCATGGCCGGGCTTGTCCCGGCCACCCACGCTTTTCCGCCACGGGGATCCCCGGTGACGAGACCGGGGATGGCGGCCGATGAGGCCGCTGCAATCGCGCTCTGACCCGAACCGACGCCGTCATCGCAATGAGCGCAGTGACGAAGCGATCCAGGGCGCCCGCGGACCCTGGCCCGCCTTGCAGCGGTCGCAACGACCGCTCCGCGTCATGGCCGGGCTTGTCCCGGCCACCCACGCTTTTCCGCCGCGTGGATCCCCGGGAGGACCCCGGGGATGACGGTCGATGAGGCCGCCGAACCCCGAGAGGCTCACGCCGACTTGGCGAGCGCCTCCAGGCCGATCGCCGCGCTGAGCGCGGCGGGGTCGAGCGGCTTGGCGACGGTCGCGTCCATGCCGGCCGCCAGCGCAAGCCGGCGGTCTTCCTCGAAGGCGTTGGCCGTGAGCGCCACGATGCGGGTGCGGCCCGGGCCCTCAGCCGCCTCCATGTCGCGGATGCGCCTGGCGGCCTCATGTCCGTCGAGCTGCGGCATGCGCACGTCCATCAGCACCAGGTCGTAGCGCGCCGCGCCCGGCTCCAGGGAGGCCTTGAAACGCTCCACGGCCTCCAGGCCGTTCTTGGCCCAGTCCACGGCGGCGCCCATGCGCTGCATCAGCTTGGTCGCCAGCAGGGCGTTGATGTCATTGTCCTCGGCCAGCAGCACCCGGCGGCCAGTGACCGCCACGGCGGCGGACGGCCCCTGGGCCGGCGCAATGGTGGCGACCACGGGGGCCGCGGCCGGCTCCGGCTCGAGCCGGGAGACGAGCCCTCGCGCCCGCACGGGCTTGACCAGATAGCCGTCGAACCCCGCGGCCGACGGCGGACCGAACGACCGCCGCTCGAAGGGCGACAGCAGCACCAGCCGCCGCGTGACCCCGCACCGCTTGGCGAGCGCCGCCGCCATGCGGGCGTCCTCTTCCCCGAGCGCGCCGTCGATGATCAGGAGGTCGGGCACTGTCCCGCCCTCGTTGAGACGCATCACGGCGCTCTGCGTGCTCGGGACGCCATGCGCGTGCATGCCGAGCTCGCGCAGCCGGCGCAGCATGAAGGGCCCTTCGAAGGGCGACCGGCAGACGACGAGCGCCGTCATTCCGCGGAAGCGCGCCTCCGGCTCCTGCGCAGGCTGGTCCGGCGCGTCCGGGAGCGGGAGCGCGAATGAAAAGGTCGAGCCCCGGCCCGGCTCGCTGGCGACCGTGAGGTCCCCGCCCATGCCCGCGACGAGCCGCCGCGAGATGGCGAGCCCCAGGCCGGTGCCGCCATGGCGGCTGGAGGCGGAGCCGTCCACCTGCTCGAATTCGTCGAAGATGCGCGCCAGCCGGTCGGCCGGGATGCCCACCCCCGTGTCGGCGATGCTGAACGCAATGCGGCCCTCGGCGTCCCGCTCCACCTGCACGCCGACCCCGCCCTGGTCGGTGAACTTCACCGCGTTGCCGGCGAGGTTGGTGAGCACCTGGCGCAGGCGCGCGGCGTCTCCCACCACGATGCGGCGCGCGCCCGCAGCCACGAAGCCCGCGATCTCGATGCCCTTGCCCTGGGCGCGGGGCGCCAGCAGCTCCACCCCGCCCTCCACCAGCGCGGCGAGGTCGAACGGCTCGGACGAGAGCTCCAGCTTGCCGGCCTCGATCTTGGAGAAGTCGAGGATCTCGTCGATGATCGACAGCAGGGCCTCGCCGGAGGTCTTCACCGCGCGCACATAGGTGTGCTGCTCCGGATCGATGCGCGTGCCGAGCAGCAGCTCGGCCATGCCGAGCACCCCGTTGAGCGGGGTCCGGATCTCGTGGCTCATGGTGGCCAGGAAGCGGGACTTGGCCTCGCTGGCGGCCTGGGCCCGGGCGCGCTCGGCCGCGAGGGCGGCCTCCGCCTCTCGGCGGGCCGTGATGTCGCGGCCCACGGCCTGGAATTCCGTGTCGCCGCGCGCGCTGCGCACCGGGGTCTCCAGCCAGGAGATCCAGCGCTCGCCGTGCGGCGTCGCGATCGCCTGGTCGAAGCTGCGGGCGCCGTCGGGCGCCTGCCGCTCGTCGCTGGTCTCCAGCGCCGGGATCTGGAAGTCGGTCCCGATCAGCTGCTCGCGCGGGCGGTTGGCAAGGGCCACGAAGGCCTCGTTGGCATAGGTGAGCCGGCCCGCCTGGTCGCGCCGGACGATCAGGTCGTCCTGGCCCTCGATGAGGCTGCGGTAGCGGTCCTCGCTTTCGCGCAGCTCCCAGATGGCGTCGTGCAGCTTCTCGTTTTGCGCCTCCAGCCCCTTGGCGTGCGCCTCCATGCGGAAGTAGTCGCGCAGGAGAAAGGCCGCCGCGACCACCGCCGCGACGGAAAGCGACCCGAAGGCCAGGAGAGCCCAGCCGGCCAAGGTGAACTGGAACGCGCCCATCAACCCCTCACCCCCGCACCATGGCGCCGAGGAATTGAAAAAGGGTTGGCCTGAACGCGGAAAGTGCAGGGGACGTCCCGCGCTTACCCGTCCGCCACCTCCCGGCTGCGGTAGGACAGCGCCTCCGCGACATGAATGCGGCCAACCTTCGTGTCTCCGTCGAGGTCGGCCAGCGTGCGGGCGAGCTTCAGCACGCGGTGGAAGCCGCGGGCGGTGAGCCGCATGGCGTCCGCGGCCTCGCGCAGCACCTTCAGGCCCGCCGCGTCCGGCTGGGCGACGTCGTTGACGAGCCCCGCCGGGCACGCCGCGTTGGTGGACACGCCCGCCGCCCCCAGCGCCGCGTAGCGTTGCTGCTGCACGGCGCGCGCCCGCGCCACCCGGGCGGCTGCTTCGGCCGAGCCCTCCGCCGGGGGCGGCAGCATCAGGTCCGCCGCGCTCACGGCGGGCACGTCGATCTGCAGGTCGATGCGGTCCAGCAGCGGGCCGGAGAGGCGCGCCTGGTATTGCGCCATGCACTGGGCGTTGGGCGCGCGCTTGCACGCGTAGCCGGGCTCGGCGGCGCGCCCGCAGCGGCACGGGTTCATGGCCGCCACCAGCTGGAACCGGGCCGGGTAGGTGACCCGCCGGTTGGCGCGCGCGATGGCGACCTCGCCCGTCTCCAGCGGCTGGCGCAGGCTGTCCAGCACCTGCGGCTGGAACTCGGGCAGCTCGTCCAGGAACAGCACGCCGTGGTGCGCCAGCGAGACCTCCCCCGGCCGGGCGTTGATGCCCCCGCCCACCAGGGCGGCCATGGAGGCCGAGTGGTGCGGCGCCCGGAACGGCCGCCGGTCCGTCAGCGCGCCGCCGGCGAGCAGCCCGCCCACCGACTGGATCATGGAGACCTCCAGCAGCTCCTGCGGCAGCAGCGGCGGCAGGATGGACGGCAGCCGCGCGGCCAGCATGGACTTGCCTGCCCCCGGCGGCCCGCACATCAGGATATTGTGGCCGGTTAAACAAGAGTTAGAGCACCTCAACGGTAGCTTCTGAACGGGTTGCCCGCCGGTCCGCTCCCCGCTGAATTTAGACCGGCAAGATTGACAACATTCTTTCGTAGTGATTTCAAAGGGTTGTAGCTGCGAATTTGCAACGGGTCGGCCCGTCACCTGTGCATGCATCAGCCTCTTGCAAGTCACGGCAAGCAAGTTCATTTACCCTCCTGCTCACTACGGGAGGACATCGTGGAAGACCTTGTTTCTGAAGAGTGGAAAGACAAGTTGCTGCGGTCCAATCGCAAAGATGCGCAGCCCCTTAGGTCTGTTTTGGCCAACGCTTACATTGCGCTGCTTGAGTGCCCTGAGCTGGTAGGGTTGCTTGCTTTCGACGAGTTCAACCAGGCCGTGGTCCTCACCCGCGATCCGCCCTGGACCGCGATCGACAGGCAATGGACCGAGCACAATCGGTTGTGCCTGACAGTCGCTGTGCAGCGGCTTGGTCTTGATGTGCAGCCGAATGCCGTGGCTGAAGCTGCTCTCGTCGTCGCTCGGGCAAATCCGGTTCACCCGGTTCGCGAGTACCTCAAGGGCCTGGTCTGGGATGGCCGAGAGCGCACGAGCGCTTGGCTCTCCACCTACTTTGGTGCCGAGCACTCCCCTTATGTCGCCGCGGTTGGGCGCAAATTCTTGATCAGCGCAGTGGCTAGAATCATGGAGCCCGGCTGCAAGGTCGATACCATGCTCATCCTCGAGGGCGACCAAGGAATCGGCAAGAGCACCGCGATCAAGGTCCTGGCCGGTGAGGACTGGTTCACGGACTCTATGCCTCCCAAGCTGAACGAAAGGGACGCTGCAATCCAGCTGAGAGGCAAGTTCATTATAGAGATGGCGGAGCTGTCGGTCCTCGCGCGAGCGAACGATGGCGACAGCAAGGGCTTCCTCTCCCGTGCAGTTGACGACTACCGCCCTGTTTACGGCCGCACGGCGGAGAAGGTGCCGCGGCAGTGCGTTTTCATTGGTACAACGAACTCGGACGAGTATCTCAGAGATGCAACAGGCGCTCGTCGCTTCTGGCCGGTCGCCTGCAACAAGGTTGATCTCGTGGCCCTCGCGGCTGATCGCGATCAGCTCTGGGCTGAGGCCTTGGCGTTGTACAAGGCTGGCAATCAGTGGCATCTGACGGAGGCGGAGGAAGCGCTGGCGCGCGGAGAGCAGAAACAGCGCTATGCAGCGGATCCCTGGTCGCAGGCGATCGACGAATATCTCGTCGGCAAACATCGAGTGACCGTGGATGACGTGCTGAGCGATGCGCTTGACGTGAAGCGGGCGTACATCCGCCAATCTGACAAGCTCCGCGTCAGCAAACATCTGAAAGCGAACGGTTGGCACCGGGGCAAGTCAGACGGAACACGCTATTACACGCGTGTCGGCGCACCCGATGCTCTTGTCATCCCGCACAGCAGGGGTGAGGTCCTGTCGGATGGGTTCTTCTCCAACAAGCTCGATCGTATGCTGTGCGAAGTGGGTGTGAGCCCATCGAATTCGGTCAACTGAGCTCAGTCGAAATCGACCTGGCCCATGATGCGGGCCAGTCGAGCGGGATTATTCTCTACATAGATGCACGTGGTCGCGATGCTGGCGTGTCCCGCCAGCGTGGCGATCGCCTTGAGGTCCACCCCCATTTCGGCCAGGCGGGTGATCATCGTGCGTCTACCAGAGTGCGAGGACGCCCCCTCGATCCCTGCTTGGGCGTACATATCGCGAAAGAGCTGAACCATTCCATTGGGCGTGAAATGCCGCCCGGTTCGGGTCGGGAATAGCGGCTCGGACCAAGACGCAGCCTGCCGAACCAGACGATAGCTCGAGAGCGCAGAACGCAACTGTTCAGACGACATGTAGACGTCGCGCATGCGCCCCTTCTTGCTGTAAGCAGGCCGCAGGTGCAGCACCGCGCGGACCTCGCCATCTCTGGTGTAAATGTCGTCGAGCCTGAGAGCTGCGATCTCCTTCGCTCGCAGACCTAGATAGAAGCTGACGCAAGCTATGGCGCGATCGCGGGCTGGATAGGTCCGACACTTAATGGCGACAAGGAGCCGTTCGAACTCGCTTCTTGGGACGATCGCCGCGCGACCGGTCGTACCCACCTGCCTGGGCATTGAACAAATCCAGTTTACGAACACAATAAGAAAATAAACCCTTATAGATACTTGTAAACAATGCTGACCGCCTCGCCTGAAGTCAGCAAGGCTGAAAATTGGGGCAGGCTCCGGAACGTTCGCGCTGTGATCGGGCCAGATTAGAACGGTCCCTCGTTATCCCGATTGCCGGTCTCGATTCGAAGTTGCCTGGGGTCGGGAGACTGAAAGACATTCGCGACCCTGAGCGGCTCTTGGCCTCGGTCCGCTCCAATGCCTGCACTCGACCCAACTCGGACCTTGAGTTTGAGTGGCTTGCCCGGCTGGACTTGACCCTTAGCTGACGTTGAGAGAGTCCCCTTCGGCCCTGTTGGCTCAGATTTAAGCGGCTTGCTGGCCTGCGCTTGCCGTAGTCGCTAGAGGCGCAACGGTGACACGAGAGGAATGAACGAGCGTGCAGGACCTCCCGGCCAAAGATCGTCAGCAACCCGACCGAGGAGCGAATCCCACGGCCATCGCCCTGAAGAGCAGGAAGTCGCTGGAACGTTTGCGTCCACCTGGCTGTCGCGAGTATCGAATAATTGCTTCCGCGGTTGTTCGACAAGTGCGAGCCCGATCATCGGCGTCCACGTAGCCTTCGAACAAGCTCAATCGTTCACCCGGCATGGCGCGCAAAGCGTCAATCATCTCGATCGCTCCTTCTTGGCTGAAATGAAGGACGTGCGACTGCGAGCTCACGACCCCCGCCGAAGGAGCACTTGCAATAGGGAGCGAGAGGTGAGTTCCGTGACCTTGTCGTACACCCCTTACTCTGTCGCGGCGTCGCCCTCTTGGCGGGGCGTTCCCGCACGATCAGGCTAATCTAGATCTGGCACGAGGCCCAACCGACGGCCGTCAGCTTTCCATCTGACTCACGCCGGGCCCAGACATCGAGTTCTACGAGACGAGACCCAGCGGGCTGATGGGTGATTGACGTAACGACGCCGGAGAAAGACACAGGGTCAAACACCTGCAACGTGTTGATAAACTTCATCTTCAGCCAGCCCTTGGTGAACCATTTCGCGCCAAAGGCGCGCGCAAGGAGCTCAGCTGCAGCCCCATACTGCTGCTGCCCCTGCACGATGAGGGTGGGCAGCTTGCCTTTGCGGGCGATCTCGAGGTCGTTATGCGTATTTCGGACGTATTCACCGACGCGCGAAAACACGGAGGTCTGCTCGGCGGTGAATTCCTTGCGCAGGGGCGCCAGTACGTCGCCGACCGCCAAATCGGCCTCCGCCCTCTCAATCCGGCGCGCGTTCGCCGGGGCCTCGCCAGTTACTCTGCGCTCTGGCGTTTCGCTGCTGCCGCGGCCGGCGATGAGGCCTGGTACGGTGCGGAGGATCTCGACGCCTCGGTGACGGATGATGCTGCGGCCGTCCTCGCCGGTGGCCTGGGCTTCCATGACGACGTACCCCTGACCGCGGCGCTCATAGGCTTCTACGTACTTGCCTGAGAGCGTGACCAGCTCACCGAGCTTCACCGGGCTATCGAACCAGATCTGCTCCTCAGTGTGGAAGCCCACTGTCTTGCTCGCCCGATAGCGCGTCGTGAAGAGTTGGACGAGGTCGTTGCCCAGCAGGGCTGGCTGGCCGATGCGGGCTCCGCCAAACGGGCTTCCACCCTTGAAATACCAATCGCCGTAATCGTCCTGAGTGAAGGCGAAGCGCTTGATCTTGTGGTCGTCAACCACAATCGTAACCGGACCGAGTTCCTCGGGAATTTCGAGGTTCTCAAATACCGGCTCCTTCAGGCCCGCCTCGAGGTCCTCCACGGTGGCGGCCTTGCGAGGGTCGGTGAGGTCGCGCCAGGGTTCCGGGGCGGATGCGGTCGACTGGGTCATCGTCATGTCCTGGGTCGTCTTGCTAGATCGAGGGGAGCGGTCGGCGGCTCTTCCGGCCGGCGAGAGCAGGTGAGAGCCCGGCCAGGCTCGTGCCTGGCCGGGTCAGGGCGGGGAGCTCAGAAGGTCAAGCGGGAGGGCAGGACTTTTCTCTTGCGGCTCTCCGGGTCATACCAATCGGTTACGTTCGCCTTGGTGATGAGCGGCGACTCGAAAGCGATGGTCTTCTTGATCGGCTTGCCGCGAAGGATCTGCACGGCTGCCTCGACGCCTTCGGCGCCAAAGGGCAGGTATTCCCAAACGGCCTCAAGATCACCCTTGTAGATGCCTTCCAACGCTTCCACGGTGAGCCCGTCGTAGCCCGTGAACCAGATCTGATCCTTGCGGCCCGCCTCTTTGGCGGCGCGCACGGCTCCGAGCGCCATGTCGTCGTTGTGGCAGTAGACCGCATCGATCTGCTTGTTGGCCTGGAGCATGTCCTCCATGCCCTTGATTGCCTGCGTGCGGTCGTAGTTGGCGACGATGTGGCCTACGACTTTGATGCCCGGGTTTTGGTCAATCACCTCGCGCCAGCCTTTGCCGCGCTGCTGATTGATGACCGACCCCGGCTTGCCCTCAATCTGGGCCACCATACCCTTGCCGCCGAGCTTCTTCACGTAATACTCGCCCGCCGAGCGCGAGGTCGCCAGGGTGTCCGTCGCCAAGTGACAGGCGTAGTCCACGCTGCCGGCGAGGGGAGAGCTGAGCACCACGATCGGGATCTTGGCCTCGTTGATCTGCTTCACGGCCGGCGTGATCGCCTCGGCGTAGTAGGTGGAAATGATGATCACGTCCACGTTGCGGACAATGAGGTCTTCTATGTCGCGGATCTGCTTGGCCGGCTGATCATTGGCGTCATAAACCACGGTCTTGAGGCCGTACTTCTTAGCCGTCTCTTCAACGCCCGCCTGCTGCTGCTTGATCCACTCCGTGTTGGAAAAGGACATGGTGAATCCAACGGTCTTGCCCTGAACCGCCTGGGCGAATGACTGGCTTCCCCAGATCGCGGGAGCGGTGGCGAAAGCCGCTGCGCCAGCGCCCCACTTCAGGATTTCTCGGCGGCTCCCTCGCCCAAAGGTGTCTTGAGTCATCGTTCCTCCTCCAATGCGGGCTTCAGCGCCGCTTTCTCCATTCGCTCATGACCACGGCCAGGACGATGATCACGCCCTTCAGCAGCATTTGTGAGTAGGGGGACACGTTCAGCAGGTTGAGCACGTTCGACAGGAAGGCCAGGATCAGCACGCCGAGCACCGTGCCCCCGACTCCGCCCACGCCGCCGTCGAATGTGGTGCCGCCGATCAGAGTGGCGGCGATGGCGTCGAGCTCGTAGAGCGTGCCAGCGTTTGGCTCGCCCACGGTCAACCGGCTTGCCAGGACCACACCGGCCAGGCCGGCCAGGAGCCCGCTGACGGTATAGACCTGCACCTTGTTGCGCTCGACGGCGATACCCGAGAGCCGCGCCGCTTCCTCGTTGGCGCCCACCGCGTAAATCGTTCGACCGAAAACGGTGTAGCGCAGCGTCAGCGCGGCGATCAGCCAGACGATCGCGAACAGGACGACCGGGAACGGTACCGGGCCGAGGAAGCCCGAGCCGAGATAGGAGAAGGCGGCCGAGGCGTCCCGGACGATGATGTTGCTTCCTTCCGTGTAGATGTAGACGAGACCCCGCACGAAGATCATCGTGCTCAGCGTCGCAATGAATGGCTGCAGCCTTAGGCGAGTGATGAGCAGGCCGTTCGCGACACCCACGGCGACGCCTGCGGCGACGCCAACGAGCGCAGCCACGCCCACCCCATAAGGCGCGAATGCAGCCATCAGGGCGGCCGATAGCCCGACAATCGAGCCGGCGGAAAGGTCGATGCCCCTGTTCAGGATGACGAAGGTCATCCCGATGCTCACGAGGCCGATCATCGTGGCCCCGCGCAGGACGTTCAGGATGTTTCGAGAGGACAGGAAATATGGCGACAGCAGACTCGCCGCGACCAACAGCAGTACGAGCGCGAGCACGTTGCTATAGCGAACCAGGAAGCCCATGGCGCCGCCGTGGCCGGGCTTCGCGGACGTGGAAGCGCTCGCGCTTTCCGTGATGGCGGTGTCGGTCATGCGTGCAGCTCTTGCTTCGGAGATTCAGTAGGCAGGGCGAGGGCGAGCAGGCGCTCCTCGGTGGCACGTTGGCCTTCTACCTCGCCCGTGATGCGCCCGCCGCTCATCACGAGAACGCGGTCGGCCATGCCCAATATTTCAGGCAGTTCGGATGAGATGAGCAGGACCGCCATGCCCTCACGGGCGAGCTGGTCGACGAGCGCGTAGATCTCGCGCTTGGCGCCAACGTCGATGCCGCGCGTCGGCTCGTCGAGAATGAGGACACGGACGCCCTTCAGGAGCCAGCGGGCGAGGATGCACTTCTGTTGGTTGCCACCGCTGAGCAAGGCGATCCGCTGCTCGGAGTGGGGCGTGCGAACGTTGAGGCGACCAATGAACGAACGCGCTTGCTGCGCCTGCTTGCGAGGTTCGAGCACGCCGAGACGGCTGTGCTTCTCGGGCGCGGCGAGCGCAATGTTCTCGCGCACCGACAGCGGCATGAACAGGCCGTCGCGCCGATCTTCTGCGATATAGGCCACGCCCCGACGGATGGCGTCTGCCGGGCTGCGCAGCGAGACGACATGGCCGTCAATCAGGATGCGCCCTCGGGCGATAGGATCGGCCCCAAACAGCGCCCGGGCGAGCTCAGTGCGGCCCGCGCCGACAAGACCGGAGAGGCCGACGATCTCGCCCGCGCGCAGGGTGAGGCTGGCGTCTCGAAAGCCCTTGCCCGAGATGTCCTGCGCCTCCAGCACCGGCCTGCCGGGCGCCCGCCCCTTCTCCGGGAAGCGTTCGCCGAGGTCGCGGCCAACCATCAAGCCGATGAGCGCGTCCTTGTTGGTCTCGGCGACCGATATCGTCGACACCTTCCGGCCGTCCTTGAGCACCGTGACGCGCGATGCGATGCGGAAGATCTCGTCCAGATGGTGCGAGATATAGAGGAAGCTGACCCCCTCCGCCTGCAGCGCCTGGACGATTGCGAAAAGGCGGTCCACCTCCACAGGCGTCAGGCTTGCGGTTGGTTCATCGAGTATGATCAGCCGCGCATCGAACGCCAGCGCCTTGGCGAGCTGGATCAGCTGGCGCTGTGCGATCGAGAGCGCTTCGACAGGCATGCGGGGATCCAGGCGCAGGCCCACGCGCGCAAGCAGCTTCTCACATTGGGCGTTAGCCTTGGCCCAGTCCACGCGGCCCCACGATGTCCGGGGCAGCCTTCCCATAAAAACGTTTTCTGAGATAGATAGAGGATCGCACAGCTTGGGCTCCTGGTGCACCATGCTGATACCCAGGCCAAGCGCGATGAAGGGGCTGGCGACCACGACGGCCTTGCCATCCAGCAAGATCTCGCCCTCGTCCGGCTTGTAGATGCCGTCCAGGATCTTCATCAGCGTGGACTTGCCAGCGCCGTTCTCTCCGATCAGCGCATGAATTTGCCCACGTTCGACGGAAATGGACACTTGGTCGAGCGCAACAACGCCCGGAAATCGCTTTCCGATATTGCGCGCTTCAAGAAAGGGCGGGCCAGCGGCCAATCATTCCTCCCACGACATCTGCTTTCATGCAGGCGCGCTCTGATTTTCAGGCTTGTGGCGCGGCGCGTGACCGATATAAAAACGTTTTTGTACGATCCGCGCAAGCCGAAAAAGCAAGGCGGCGAATCAATCGGAAATCTCAGGGGCGTCGCGCGCCCCACCCCTGTCGGGAGCCGCCATGAAGAACAAGCTTGTTTCTCTCGAAGCCGCACTGGCCCCTGTGCAATCCGGAGCGACGCTGGCGATTGGCGGAAGCCTGCTGCGGCGCCAGCCCAACGCCGCCGTCCGTGAACTCATTCGCCGCGGCGTGAAGGACCTGACGTTGCTGACCTGGGCGACGACGACGGCGACGGACATGTTGGCCGCCGCCGGAGCCGTCCGGCGCTGGGAGGGCATCTATGCCGGCATGTTCAGCCACGGCCTCGCGCCCAACTTCCGGCGCGGAGTCCAGAGCGGCGCCATCACCGTGCGCGATTTTTCGGAGTGCGCCATCGTGGCCCGGTTCCGCGCCGCGGCAGCGGGGCTGGCCTTCATGCCGGTCCGGTCGCTGCTTGGTTCCGACATGGCCACCCGCAACCCGGAGCAGATCCGGCCCATGGCCTGCCCGTTCACGGGCGACAAGCTACACGCCGTGGCTGCCGCCGAAGCGGACTTCACCATCATCCATGGCTATGCGGGCGACCGGTATGGCAACGTCCAGTGGCCCGTGGTGCGCGACAGCGACGACATCGACCAACTTATGGCGAGCGGGGCTCGGCGCCTCATCGTGACTGTCGAAAAGATCATTCCTCACGAGCAGGTCAAGGCGCAGCCGACCCTCACCTACATCCCGGGTCAATGGGTCGAGGCCATCGTCGAGGTTCCACACGGCGCCCACCCGGTCGCCTGTGATTCCCTCTACGACGAAGACGAAGAGCACCTACGGCTCTACCTCGATCACGCCAAGACTCCAGATTCCATGGGCTCCTACCTCGACCGCTACGTCCGCACCCCTCGGACGCACGACGAATACCTCCAGGCCAGCGGCGCCGCTGCGCGCCTCCCCTCCCTTTCCGTTCAGCAGGGCTGACGCATGAGCGCATCAATCGCCACCGGTCCCTCCGGCTTCACCGTCAACGAACTCGCTGCCTGCGTCATCGCCCGCGAGATTCGCGATGACGACCTGATCTTTGTCGGCGTGGGCACCAACGGCCGCGCGTTCACGCTGGCGGTCGGCATTCCGCTCACCGCCGCCCGCCTCGCCCAACTGAGGCAAGCGCCCGGGGCCACCGTCTACTGGGGCAATCTTCTGGACCCAGACCTCTCCAGAATGCCGGATAACCTGCGCCAGGACAGCCTAACTCGCTGGCAGGCTGCCGCATGCCCCGCCGACACCGGCTTCAAATGCGACATGCTCGCCCGCAGCCGCTTCGACGTGTCGTTTGAATCCGCCGCGCAGGTCGATCGCTACGGCAACCTGAACATCACGGCAATCGGCGAATACGCCCAGCCGAGCGTCAGATTGGTCGGATGCCTGGCGCAGCCCGAGCACCTCGCCTTCGTGCGCAAGCCCATCATCGTGGTCGATCTCGACCGCCGCACCTTCGTTGAGCAGGTGGACTTCGTGACCAGCGTCGGCCACCGCGTGCGGGGGACGCCGCGCAGCGAGTTCGGCCTGCCCGGTCCCGGGCCCGCCCTTGTGGTGACCGACAAGGCCGTGTTCGACTTTGGAGCCGAGGGCGCGATGCGCCTTCGCTCGCTGCACCCCGGCGTTTCCGCCGAAGACGTACTCTCGCGCATGGGCTTCGAGCCCGCGCTCCCGCAAGGGGACATCCCGGTCACCCAGGCGCCGACTTATGAGGAGTTGAGCCTCCTGCGCGAGGTCATCGACCCGAGCGGCGTGATGATGCGGGTCTGAACCGAACGCGGCGCCCAACGCCAGCCACGAGGAGGAAACCTTGATGTCGTCCCAGCATGAAGCGCAACGCGCGCGCGGCCTGCGCATCGCCAACGGATCCGGCGCCCACGTCATGGCGGCAGCGCTTCGCCGCCATGGTGTGGAGGCTGTGTTCGGCCAAAGCATCCCGTCCGCCCTGCATCTCGTCGCGCCTCAGTTCGGCATTCGCCAGATCGGGTACCGGACCGAAAACGCCGGCGCAGTAATGGCCGACGCCTACGCCCGCGTATCGGGCCGGGTGGGAGTCGTCACAGCCCAGAACGGCCCCGCCGCGACGCTGCTCGTCGCCGGCCTCGCTGAGGCGCTGAAGGCCTCCGTGCCGATGGTAGCCATTGTCCAAGACGTCCATCGCAAGCAGACGGACAAGAACGCCTTTCAGGATCTCGACCACATCGAGCTTTTCAAGGGCTGCGCCAAGTGGGTCCGGCGCGTCACGGAGGTGGACCGCATCGACGACTATGTTGACATGGCGTTCACCGCGGCCGCGACCGGACGGATGGGCCCGGCCGTGCTGCTGTGCCCGATCGACCTTTTCGTCGACATGCCGTCCGACGCCGCGTCTCGCCGATCTGTAGCGCTTGGTCGCTTCCCACTCGACCGCACCGTGGCGGACCCTGCCCGCGTGGCCGAAGCGGCGGACCTGCTCGCCAGCGCGAGGCGACCGCTCGTGATCGCCGGCGGGGGCGTCCACCTCTCAGGCGCCCAGGACGCTCTCGCGAACCTGCAAGAGCAGGCGAGCCTTCCCGTCGCCACGACGGCCATGGGCAAGGGCGGGGTCGGCGAGGACCATCCCCTGTCGGTGGGCGTGGTCGGCTATTTCATGGGCACGCGCGGCGTCGCCCGCCATCTGCGGGACCAGGTGAGCGAGGCCGACGTGATCCTGCTGGTGGGCAACCGCACCAACCAGAACGGTACCGATTCTTGGAGCCTGCTGCCCGAAGGCGCCACGATCATCCACCTCGACGTTGACGGGATGGAGGTCGGACGTAACTACGAAGCCCTGCGCCTGGTGGGAGACGCCAAGCTGACGCTTGACGCGCTAACCCAGGCCTTGAGCCAGCGAGACCTGTCGCGTCGTCGCGAAGCGCGGCCGGTCCTGGAGCGCCAGATCGCGGCCGGCCGCCAGTCCTGGCGTAACGAAAGCGCCGCGCAGATGTGCTCGGATGCCGCGCCTATTCGGCCCGAACGGCTGATGTCGGAGCTTGATGCTCAACTGCGCGACGACGACGTGGTGGTGGCCGACGCCAGCTACTCCTCGATCTGGGTCGCCAACTACCTGCGAGCCCGCCGACCCGGCATGCGTTTCATCACTCCCCGCGGCCTCGCGGGCCTGGGCTGGGGCCTGCCGTTTGCGCTTGGCGCCAAAGTCGCGCGACCTGGCGCGCGCGTTTTCTGCCTGTCTGGCGACGGAGGCTTCGCCCATGTCTGGTCGGAGCTTGAAACAGCCCGCCGGATGAAGCTCAATGTGGTCGTTGCGGTGCTGAACAACCAGATCCTCGGCTATCAGAAGCACGCCGAGGACGTGATCTTCGGCGACCATACGGATGTGGTCGATTTCGAGCCCGTTGACCACGCGGCCATTGCCCGCGCCTGCGGCTGCCACGGCGAGCGTATCGACGAAGCAGGCCGAATCGCGGGCGCCCTGCGAGAAGCCTTCGACCGGCCCGGAACCACGGTGCTGGACGTCGTGACGGACCCGAAGGCCTATCCGCCCATCACCAGCTTCGACGGTAGCCCCGCCCTGGAGGTCTGACCGAGGCGGCGGACGCGAATACGAAAAGGGGCGCTTACCGGCGCCCCTTTGTCGTTCGGCTTCGGAGACAACTCAGCCCAGCCAGTCCGCCAACACCTCGGCGGTATGCTCGCCGATGCGCGGCGCGCGCCGCCGGATGCTGTTGGCGGTCTCTGACAGCTTCACCGTAACGCCGTGCATGGGCACCTTCCCGACGCTGGGGTACTCGATATCCACGATCTGGTCCCGATGGCGGAGTTGCGGATTGGAGGCCACTTCCGCGATGGTGGCGACCTTGCCGCAGGGCACCTCGGCCCGGGCGAGGATCTCGACGACTACATCCGAGTCGTGTTGCGCGGCCCAGCCGGCCACGATCGTCTCGATCGCGTCGGCGTTCGCCATGCGCGCCGCATGCGTGTTGAACCGCTTGTCGGCGAGCAGATGGTCCAGTCCGGCGGCTTTACACAGCCGCGGGAAGAGCGCGTCGTTCCCCGCGTTGAAGTGAACCCAGCGGTCGTCCTTGCAGCGATAATTGTTGGCAGGTGCAGAGTAGCGATCGCGCGCGCCTTTTCGCGTGGCCTGATTTCCGAACAGGGCGTATTCCGGGATGGCCGTCAGGAGGAGAGTCACCGCGCTGTCTAGAAGCGCCGCGTCGACCACCTGCCCCCGCCCTGTGCTCTGCCGCGCGTGCAGCGCGCCGAGCGCGCCGACGGTCGCGTAGAGGCCCGTAACCTGGTCCACCACGAAGGCGCCGGATGGAACGGGCTGCCCACCCGCCTCGCCGGTGATCTCCATCAACCCGCTCATCGCTTGGGCGATCACATCGAAGCAGGGACGCTGGGCGTGCGGTCCGGTCTGGCCGAAACCGGAGATGCGAATCACGATCAGGCGCGGGTTGAGGGCGGCGAGTTCCTCATAGCTGCACCCCATCTTCTCCAAGGTGCCTGGCCGGAAATTCTCGATGAGGATGTCCGCCTTCGAGGCGAGGTCACGCAGGAGCTGCTGCCCCTCAGCGCTCCGGTAATCGAGCTCCAGGCTGCGCTTGTTACGGTTGTACATCATCACGTAGAGGCTCTCGCCTCCGACCTTGGGCGCGATCACCCGGGCGTCTTCGCCTTTGCCGGCTCGCTCCACTTTGACGACGTCGGCGCCCATGTCCCCCAGCAGCATCCCGCACATGGGACCGGCAATAAAGCGCGACAAATCCAGGACCTTGATGCCCTCCAGCGAACCCGCCATGCTCCTCCCCTACACAGTTTCTTTCTTGCGTTTGGACCCTGCGCCCAACTGGGGAGCGCGGGCTGTCGATCCACGGACCACGAGGCCCGTCGGGAAGATCTGCTCCCGGGCCGGTGACGGTCTGCGGTTGCGGATGCGCTTCATCAGCATCTCGGCCGCCGCCGCGCCCATGGCCCGCTTCTGCAGATGGATGGTCGTGAGGTCGATGCGGCGAAAGGAGGCCAGTTGGATATCGTCGAGGCCAACAACTGAAAGTTCGCCAGGCACCTCGATATCGAGTTCCATGGCCGCCTCGATGACCCCCATGGCGTTCAGGTCGTTGCTGGCCATGATGGCGGTCGGCCGGTCAGCCATGGACAGGAACTTCAGCCCGGCGTCGTAGCCGGTCGGCAGGTTGTAGTCGCCGTTGAAGATGAGGTCGGAATCGCGATCGAGCTTAAGCCGGCGGATGGCGGCCTTGTAGGCATCCAAGCGTTCCGCCGCGGTGGTCGATCCCATAGGGCCGCGCACGAAGCCGATGCGGCGATGGCCGAGCCCGGCTAGGTGCTCAACAGCTTGGGTGATCCCTCCGACGTTGTCCGATCCGACATAGTCGTCCTCGTGCCGCGAGCTGCGGCGCTGAACGAGCACGAAAGGCGTGCCCGATTCGAGCAACTCGCGCACGCGTGGCGTATCCGTGTACTGGGAGATGAGCACCATGCCGTCGACTTGGCTGTCGAGCAAGGCGCGCATGTGCCACAGCTGCTTCTCTTCATCTCCGTCCGTGTTGCAGAGGAGGAGATTGCACTTCTCGCGAATCGCGACGTCTTCGACCCCGCGTACGAAATCCGGGAAGGCGGGGTTTGCGACATCCGCGATCAGAACCCCGATGGTGAAGCTGCGCTGCATGCGCAGCGCCCGGGCCACGGCTGAAGCGCGATAGCCGAGGCGTTCCGCGGCCTCCTTGACGAGCTGGCGCGTTTCCTCACTGACGTGCTGCTTGCCAGCAAGGGCATTGGAGACGGTTGACAGGGCGATGCCGCACTCGTTGGCGACATCCTTGATTGTCACGCGCTTCCTGTCGTTCATAGCTCAGGCTCCTCGGCGTTCCCAAGCCCGACCGCGCCTAAGCGGTGACGAGCCAAGTCCAATTAGAGACCGGGAGAGAACGCGCATCGCAAGCAGATCAGGTCCGCGGTTGACGTGCTGCTGATAGCACGTGTAGCTTGCGTCTCCAAGAAACGTTTTCGGAAATCGTTTCGTGGCCCGCTTAGGGTTGCGGGGAGGATGCAGATGGCACCCGGCGCGAACGGCCCGGCTCTTCTCGAGGCGCGCGGCATTAAGAAATCGTACGGCCCGGTGCAGGCGCTGCGGGGGATCGACTTCCGCATCGGGAAGGGCGAAACCATTGCGCTCGTAGGCGATAACGGTGCGGGCAAGAGCACATTCGTCAAGATCCTCTCAGGCGCGATCCAGCCTACTGGGGGCGAGATCAGCTTCGGCGGGCGTCCCGTCGCCATCGCGTCGACGGACGTGGCCCGCAGCCTTGGCATTGAGACCGTCTACCAGGATCTGGGTCTCTGCGATAACCTCAACGTCGCTGACAACATCTTCTTGGGGCGCGAGCGTAGCTGGGGGATCGGCCCCTTGCGCTTCCTGGACAAGCGCGGAATGCGCGCCGCAGCAGGGGAGGCCCTGAAGGGCTTGTCCATCAACGTGCCCCGCCCGGACGCCAACGTGTCCGGCCTCAGCGGCGGCCAGCGCCAGGCCGTGGCTCTGGCGCGCACCAAACTCTGGAAGTCCTCCCTGGTGCTGCTCGATGAGCCGACCGCTGCGCTTGGCGTGCAGGAAACGAAGCGCGCCATGGAGGCAGTGCGCAAGCTGCAGGACCAGGGTGTGTCCATCGTTCTCATCACCCACAACATGCCGCTGGTTTTGGAGATGAGCCACCGCGTGGTGGTGTTACGGCACGGAACGAAGGTGGGCGACATCCCGACCGCGTCCGTAACCGGCGATGACATCGTCTCGCTCATCACAGGCGCCCGCCAGATGTGGATCGAGGCGGCCTGACGCCAAACCCCTACGCAAGGACTCCCGATGGCGGCCACCCCTTCCAAACTGGTCTCCCTGGTCGAGGCCGCGCAGGCCGTCGCCAGCGGCGCGTCCCTCACCGCAGGCGGCTTCGCCCATTCCCACCAGCCGCTGGCCTTTACCCGCGAACTCATCCGGCAAGGCCGCTCGCGCCTGACCCTGATGAGCGTGGCGGAATGCTGGGTGGCCGAGTTCTTGGCGGCGGCCGGAATGCTGGAGAAGGTCTATTTCTCCAACTTCATGTTCGAGGGCTATGGCCGTTGTCAGCGCTTCTCCAAGGCTGTCGAAGCCGGCGCGGTCGCGGTCGAGGATCACAGTCACTTCGGCATGGTCTCCCGCCTCATGGCCGCGGGCCTGGGCCTGCCCTTTATGCCCATGAAGGCCATGGCCGGCACGGACATCCTCGCCATCTCCGGCTTCGAGCCGCCCGATCGCAAGGCCCGACGGATGCAATCGCCGTTCGGCCACGAGGTCGTCACCGCCGTTTCGCCGCTCAGACCCGACGTGGCGGTGATTCACGCGGCCCGGGCCGACCGCCTCGGCAACGTCCAGCTGTTCGGTACGACCTCGGTCATCGAGGAGCAGGCGCGCGCTGCGGGCACGGTGATCGTCACCGTCGAGGAGATCGTGGACACCGACATCATCCGCCGCCAGCCGGAGATGACGCTGCTTCCTGCGCTGATGGTCGACATGGTGGTCCACCTGCCCTACGGCGCGCATCCCACAGGCGTCTACGGCTACTACGACCACGACTCCGCCCATCTGGCTGACTATTATGCCGCCTCACGCACTGAACCGGACACGGCCGTCTGGCTGGACCGGTGGGCGCACGGCCTTCCTGACCACTTCGACTACCTCGACGCCCTGGGCATGACGCGGCTGCTGCAACTCCGCGTCGATCCGGCGCTCGGCTATCTGCGGGAGGCCAGCCATGGCTGAGGTCAGTCGCGACGAATATATGGCCGTGGCCGCATCGCGGGAGATCCGCGACAGCGACACCGCCTTCATCGGCACCGGCCTGCCCATGGTGGCGGCCTACCTCGCGAAGGCGACGCATGCCCCCCGGGTCAACCTGGTGTTCGAGTCGGGCATTATTGATCCCCGTCCCGTGGACCTGGCGACGGGGGTAGGGGACTATCGCCTGGCGCACGGCTCCACCAAGATCGCCGGCACCTTTTACGCCCTCAGCCTGCTGCAGCAGGGGAAAGTCGATATCGGCTTCCTCGGCACGGCCGAGATCGATGCGTACGGCAACCTCAATTCCACGGTGATCGGCCCCTACCACCGGCCGAAGGTGCGCCTGCCAGGCAGCGGCGGTGCGAACGACATCGCCAGCATGGCCAAACGCTTCGTCGTGATAGCGCGGCTCGACCGCAAGCGCTTCGTCGAGAAGGTGCAATACCTGACGACGCCGGGCTTCCTCACTGGCCCGGGCGCGCGCGAGGCCGCGGGTCTTCCGGGCGCCGGCCCGGTCCGCGTCATCAGCGACCGCGCTATCCTCGGCTTCGGTCCCGACTCGAAGCGCATGCGGATAGAGCGCCTGTACCCGGGCGAGACCCTCGCAGCGGTCCAGGAGCATTGCGCCTTCCCCATCGAAGCGTCGCCTTCGCTCGAAGCGGAGCCGGAACCCGACGCCCATCTGCTGCGCCTTCTGCGCGAAGTCATCGACCCCAAGGGGGTCTATGTCGGCCGCGGCGAACGCTAAGGTCCAAGAGCATGCCCATGACATCCGGATCGAAGCTAGCGTCTCTGGCCGAGGCCGTAAGCCGCGTACCCGACGGCGCCTGCGTCGCCATTGGCGGCCACGACGGCCGTCGCTCGCCCATGGCGCTGATCTGCGAGATCATCCGCCAGGGTTGCACGGGTCTCCGTCTGGTCGGCTGGGATGGCGGCTTCGCCTTTGACCTGCTGGAGGCCGCCGGCTGCGCCGCGAGCGTGGAGACGGGCCCAGCCGTTCGCGACCGCATCCGCGCCGCCGCACTGGGCTGGACGGCTGCGCCGTCCGGGGCCGGAGCCCCCTCCCTCGCGCTTCGCCCCGATGTCGTTCTACTGCATGGAGAGTGGGCCGACTCGGTCGGGGACGTGCGCTTCCCCGTGGAGACCTGGGAGCCCGAGTCGCCAGATCTGTTGCTGGCGCAAGCCGGGGCATCCGTGATCGCCTCGGTGGAGCAGATCGTCAGCGCCGAGGCGATCACCCGCCGCGCGACCGATCCTTGCCTGCCCGGCGCCACGATTGCTTGCGTGGCGGAAGCCCCTTATGGCGCCTACCCCACGGCCTGCGAAACCCGTTACGAGGTTGCGGAACAAGCCCTCGCCGAGGCAGTTGCTGCGATCCGTGCCCCCGAGACGCTCGACGCGTGGCTTGACGCGCACGTCTTCGGCCCGGCCGACCATTGGTCCGCACTCGACCGCATAGGCGCTCGTCGCTTACTTGGTGTAACGCGCGATCGCGTGCTTCGAGTCTAGGCGCAACCCGTTCCTCTCCCCGAGAGGGAGGAAGGGAAACCTTTGAAACGGCCGCGCCCATGTTCTGGCCTTGCGCGCCTTTCTTAGGGGCGAGGAGAAGCCAGGTCAGGGCCTCAGTGCACCAGCCGCTTGGCGCCCGTGATCAGCTGGACAACCTCTTCCGGCGTAGTTGCGCTCCTGCTCAGCACGCCCGCTGTTTCGCCTTGGCGAAGCACGTGCATGCGGTCCGAAACGCGAAAAATGTGCTCCAGATTGTGGCTGATGAGCACGACCGAATAGCCGCCCCCGCGCAACTGCTGCACGAGCTCCAGAACTTTCTCCTGCTCGGGCACACCTAACGCAGCGGTCGGCTCGTCGAGAATGACGATGCGCTGGGAGAAAGCCACGGCTCGCCCGATGGCGACTGTCTGGCGCTGCCCGCCAGAGAGCTCCTTGACCAGCGCCTTGGTTGAGCGGATGTGGATCTTAAGGGTGGACAGGATCCGCGCGCTCTCCGCGTGCATCTCCGCTCTGCGCAGGAATGGGACGCCGAGGATGTGCCGCACGGGCTCGCGCCCGGCAAACAGGTTCTCGGCGATATCGGAGTTATCGAACAGCGCCAGATCCTGGTACACGGTCTCGATGCCGAGCGCGCGGGCATCCTCGGGCCGACGCACGTGCACCTCGCGGCCTTCAAACAGCATGCGCCCGCCGTCCGGAACGATAGCGCCGGAGATCACCTTGATCAGCGTTGACTTGCCGGCGCCGTTGTCGCCGATCAGCGCCAGCACCTCGCCCGCGCGGAGGGTGAGGTCGATGCCCTTAAGGGCTCGGACGGCGCCATAATTCTTGGTGACGCCCTGAAGTTCGAGAAGGTTGCTCATGCGGTCCTCGGCAGAACGGAGCGCCGGGCCGTGAACCCGACGCCACGTCGCTCACTTGCAGTACTGGGCCTGGTTCTCGGCCGTCAGCATCGGTGTCTGCACCAGGTTCGACTTCTGCACGGGCTTGTTGGCCAGCACCGACATCGCGAGCTCGAGCGACTCCGGGAACATGGTCGGGTAATGGACCGACCCGGTCATCTTGCCTTCCTTCAGGCCCTGGCAGGCTTCGAGACCGCCGTCCATGCCCACGATGGGCAGGCTGTTCTTGCCGCGCTCGGCGAGGATCTTGCCGGCCCCGAGCGCCATCGAGTCGTTATGGGCGAATACGGCTGCGACGTCCGGATGGGCGATGGCCGCGTCTTCCATGGCCGCGGCGGCGTCGTGCATCCGGTAGTGCCCCACGTAGCTGAAGATCTTGATGTCTGGAAACTGCTTCATCACCTCTTCGAAGCCTGTCTTGCGCTCCGTCGTGGCGGAGGCGCCCGGCGTGCCCTCGATCTGAATCACGACACCCTTCTTGCCGATCTTGTCGGCGATATAGCGGGCGGCGACCCGACCCATCTCGACGTTATCGCCCCCGATGTAGGCGGCGTAGTCGCTCTCTGGCACGTTCAGCTTGCGGTCGAAGATGACCAGCGGGACCTTGGCGCGCTTGGCTGTGGCGGCGATCGGCGCGAGCGCATTGGAGTCGTTGGGCGACATGACGACGATGTCGGCTCCCCGCACCAGCGCGTCCTCCAGCCCGGCGAGTTGAACAGCGCTGTCGCGACGGCCATCGAGGATCGTGAGCTTCACGTCCTTGCGGTTCGCGGCCCAGGCCTTGGCCCGGTCGATGCCGCCGACGCGATACGGGTGTTCGACGTTGGGCTGGGCGACGACGATGTTCCAGACCTTGTCCTGCGCCTGCGCAGCGTAGCCTGCCAGGAGGGAGGCGCCGGTGACGAGGCTTGCAATGAGGCTGCTGCGCTTCATGGTGTTTCCTCCGTTTGTTCTGTTTGCTTTGATTGAGATTGGAATCAACGTCTCGCCCGGATGCTCCGGACGCTGAACATCACCGCGACCACGATGATCACGCCCCGCGCGATGTCTTGCGCGTAGGGAGACACCGAGAGCAGGTTCAGGATGTTGTATGTGAGCCCGATCACCATCAGGCCTATGAAGGTGAGGCCCACGCCGCCCGCTCCGCCGGTGAACGGCGTGCCGCCGATCACCACCGCGGCAATGCCATTGAGTTCGAACAGCGCGCCCGAGGCAGGCTCGCCGACCCCGAGGCGACCAAGAAACAACAGCCCGGCCAAGGCCGCACCGACGCCATGGATCACGTAGACGCTGCGCTTCACGCGCGGAACGTTGACGCCGCAGCGGTAGGCGGCCACCTCGTTGTCGCCCACCATGGCGACGAGCCGCCCATAGCGCGTCATGCGTAGCGCGATGGCCGCCGCCACGAAGAACAGCCCGGCGATGATTACTGGCGCGGGCACCGGCCCGATGAAGCCGCGCCCGAACCAGAACTGGAACCACTCCGGCGTCTGCGTGATCACCGTGCGGCCGTCGCTCAGCATCAGCGCGGCGCCCCGGGCCACCGTCATGGTTCCGAGCGTCGCCACGAAGGGCGTGACCCGCCCCCAGGTGATTACGGCGCCGTTCAGGTATCCGAACGCGGCGCCCATGAACACCACGGAGACGATCGCCCCGGCTGCGCCTAGCTTGGACATCGCGAGGGCGCCAACCACCGTGCCGCAGGCCAGGATGGCCCCGCCCGAAAGGTCGATGCCGCCCGAGATGATGACGAAGGTGAGGCCGACCGCGATCAACCCCACCATTGTCCACTGGCGCAGGACGTTGAAGAGGTTCTGCTCCGTGAGGAAGTAAGGCGATAGCATCGTCGAAATCACGATCAGCGCGACCAACCCGACGAACGCCGCGTTGGTCATGACCCATCGCAGCACGAGTTCCTTGCGGGTCTCGTCCGACCGCCCGCCCAGCCAGCGCTGAGCGAGCGAGGTCGGGGCGGAGTCCGAACCGGCGCCCGGGGTGGTCATCACATCGGATCCTTCCAGACGTTCTCCGAACCGTCGATGCGAACGTCGATCAGGTAGAACTGGCCGGACGCTTTGCCGCGGGCGACGGCGTCTGCGAGCTCGCCAGGATTCGTGACCTTCTCGCCGTTTCCGCCCATGCACTTGGCGATGCCGGTGTAATCCACGTCCCCGAAGTCGACGCCGATGTAACGCTGCCCGTGGAAGTGCAGCTCTTCCTGTTTAATGTTGCCGTAGGCCATGTCGTTCATCACCACGAGCGTGAACGGAGCCTTCTCGCGCACGGCTGTCTCCATGTCCCCCATGCTCATGCCGAGAGAGCCGTCGCCCACGATCGCGATCACGTCTTTCCCGGGCTGGGCGAGCTTGGCCGCGATGGCGGCCGGCAGGCCGAACGCCATGTTGCCGAAGCCGACCGGCTTCATGTAGGCGCCAGGCGTCTTGATGGGCAGCATGTGGGTCCACACGCCGGGGTTCCCGGCGTCCGCCACAACCACGGTGTTCGCGTCGACCGCGTCGCCGAGCACCTTCATCACCCACTGCGGCTTGATGGGCATGGAGGTGGCGTAAGACGGCTGGAACACGTCTTTGCGCCAGTCTTCGCGCATGCGCTTCGCGGTCGCGAGCCAATCGGCACGCGCGCCGGCGGTGGCCGTGGCCCTGCCGCGCACCGGGTCGAGGATGCGGCTAAGCGCGTCTGCAGCATCGCCGATCACGCCTACCTCCACGGGATAGTTGCGGCCGATGATCGCCGGATCGAGATCGACCTGGACGATGTTGCGGGTAATAGGAAGGGTCCAGCGCGAGGTCGAAGCGGCATTCATGCTGTTGCCGACCGCCAGGATGCAGTCGGCCTCCTGCAGCAGATGCTTGGACACCTTGGTGCCGAAGCGGCTGCGAGGGCCGAAGCAGAGATCGTGGTCGCCCGGTACGGCGGAAATGCCATTGAATGTGGTCACGATGGGGATGCCGAGCGCTTCGGCGAACGCGATGGCCGCCTCGCTCGCCTTCGCGATGATTGCCCCGCGGCCGAGCCACAGGACCGGCTTCTTGGCGTTGGCGAGGGCCCGCGCCGCGGCGGCGATGGACGCTTCCGGCGCGACCGGGCGGTCATTGAAGCGGTATTTCTCCGGCTTGATCGGCTCGAAGGCGATTTCGCCGCCCTCGACGGCGTCACGCGCGAAATCCAGGAGAACCGGACCAGGATTGCCCGTGGTCGCCACGCGGAAAGACTCGCGCACCGCCTGCGGGATGCCCTCGCTGTCCGGCACAAAGCGGCTCAGCTTCGTGAACTGCCGGAACAGTGTGACGTGATCCGCGTCCTGGTTGTCGTCCTGGCCGATATGGCGACGCCTGTTGTTGCAGGTGATCACGACGACCGGGCTGGAGTCGCGGTGGGCACCGCCCACGGCGGTGAGAAGGTTCGTGGCGCCGGGACCGGTGGTCGCGAGGCAGACGCCGGGCTTGCCGGTCAAGCGGCCATACGCGTCTGCCATGTGAGCTGCCGCGCGCTCGTCCCGCGTGGTGATGAAGCGGATGCCGGGCTCGTCGAACAACGCATCCATGATGGACAGCGTCTGGCCTCCCGGCACTCCGAAGATGAACTCCACGCCCTCGAGCTTGAGGCATTGGACGACAGCGCGAGCAGCGCTGATCTTCCCTGGCGCGGGTTGCGAAGTCGTCATCGGCGGCTCTCCTGCGTGTTTGTTGGATGGCTGCGGCCCTTGGCCCATGGGTGAGAGGCGTAACAGAAAAAAACGTTTTCGGAAATCGTTTTTTGTGCCTTTATGGCGACATCGCCACCGAGCGCCAGGACGCATGATTTTCGTCAGATCAATCAAGCTCGCACTTACGGTCTTGCCTCCGAATGGACCGCTTCATGCCGGGTGACCTAATCCTCGCCATCGACGCAGGCACCAGCAGCACGCGTGCGACTCTGTTCGATGCAGCGGGCCAGCCGCTCGGCCAGGCCAGCCGCCCGTTTACCGTGGCGTATCAATCGGCGTTCGCAGAAGCGGATCCGGCTTCTCTCTGGACCGCGGTTGCAGACGCGGTGCGCGACCTGCAGCCCGACCCTTCGCGGATCGCGGCCATCGGGGTGACCGCGGCTATCGGAATGCTGCTCACCGACGCCTCCGGCGAGCCTTTGTCCCCCATTTGCACGTGGCAGGACCGGCGCGCGACGGAGCAGGCCGCCGCCATCGAGAGCCGTTGCGGAGCGGCAGCCGTTTACAGCGTCGCGGGCCGACGCATCGATCCCGAGCTGACGGGACCGCGCCTGCTTTGGTTCCGCGAACGCCAACCCGACGTTTTCTCGAAGGCGCACCTGGTGCTCACCGCCAAGGATTGGCTTGTGCAGCGACTGTGCGGTCAGGCCGTGTGCGACCCGGCCGGCGCTTCGTACTCCCTGTTGTTCGACGTCGCCCGGGGCGCCTGGAGTCACGATCTCATCGCCGAACTGCGTCTTCCGCGCCACCTCTTCCCCGAGGTGCGGGACGCGACGGCTTTGGCCGGCCTGCTGACGCCTGGCGCCGCCTCGGCTCTGGGCTTGCGCCATGGCGCGCCAGTCGTGGTCGGCGGCCCCGACGGCACTGTGGGCGGCATCGGGGGCGGCATGGTCGAGCCGGGCATCGCCGTCAATGTCATGGGAACAACGGACGTCATTCTCGCCTGCGTCGACCGCCCGTCATTTGATCCGCTGCGCCGCCTGGTGCTGAATCGCTTTCCCGTCGGCGAGGCCTGGAGCGTCGGGGGACCCATGGCCGCCACTGGCGGTGCGGTCGCCTGGCTTGCAGGCGTGCTGGGCGCCGACCTGCGCGCGCTCACGGCCGAGGCCGCATCGATCCCGGCCGGAAGCGAAGGCCTCGTCTTCGCTCCCGTAATGGCCGGTTCGCGCACGCCGCGATGGAACGTCTCCGAGCGCGGCGGGATAGCCGGGCTCGCGTTCGAGCACGGCCGCGGGCACCTGTTCCGCGCCGCCCTCGAGGGGATCGCCGCCGAGGTCGCGGAAGTCTTCGACGCGCTGGCCTTCGCCGGAATGACTGTCAACGAGATTCGCGCCGTCGGCGGCGGCGCTGAGTCCCGGCTCTGGCTGGAGATCCGCGCCGCTATGCTCGGCAAGGCTCTCATCGTCCCCGAGGTGGTGGAGGCGTCGGCGCTTGGCGCCGCGATGATCGCAGCAGTGGGCGTTGGCATCCACCCGAGCCTCAGGGGTGCGAGCGCGGCAATGGTGCGCATCCGCGACCGTGTCGAGCCAGATCCCGAGGTGGTCGCCGGCTACGCGCGATTGAGGCGGCGCTACGCCGCTTTGCGTGAAGGGCTGGAAGGGCTTAACCCGCCGCAATCAGGAGAGGAGTAAGATGTTCAGCGCGTTGCAAGGTTTGAAGGTGCTCGACGTGTCGCGCTTCATCGCTGGCCCGTTCTGCGCCATGCAGCTCGCCGATCACGGGGCTGACGTGGTCAAGGTCGAGCGCCTCGGCACTGGTGACGACACACGCGGAAACGAGCCCAAGCTCGGCGGCGAGAGCGTCTACTTCATGACGTACAATCGAAACAAGCGCAGCTTCGCGCTCGACTTCCGCAAGCCGGAGGCCCAGCAGGTGCTGCGCGATCTCGCCTGCGAAGCGGACATCCTGATCGAGAACTTCCGCCCCGGGACTATGGAGCAGATGGGATGCGGCTGGGAGACGCTGCACGCGCTTAACCCACGCCTGATCATGGTTCGCATTTCGGGCTTTGGCCAGACCGGCCCCTTGGCGCAGCGCCCCTGCTTCGACGTGATCGCACAGGCCACCAGCGGCTTGATGGAGATCACCGGCCAGCCGGATGGCCCGCCGACGATGGCCGGCACGTTCGTCGTCGACTACACTACGGCCCTCTACGCCACCATCGGCGCGCTGACCGCGCTCGCTGCGCGCGAGCGTACTGGCCAAGGGCAGCTCGTGGAATCGACCCTCCTGGAAAGCGCCGCCAGCTTGTTGATGACGGCCATTCCGGAGCAGGCGCTGCTCGGCCGTGGCATGCGGCGGCAGGGGAACCGCGACCGCTATACGTCACCCGTCAACACCTTCCAGGCCGCCGACGGCGCCTGGGTCCATATTGCATCCGGAACCGACCCGCTGTTCCGGCGTCTCGCGAACGCGATGGGGCGGGAGGATCTGCTGCGGGACCCGCGCTTCGACTGCGCCAACAAGCGTGTGGAGAATGCGGACGCCATCGAGGCTGAGGTGCAGGCCTGGGTGAGGCTGCACGCGGCGGACGCGGTGGTGGAGGCGATGGATCGCGCCGGCGTCCCCTGCGCTAAGGTTTCCACCATGGCGGACGTGGTCGACAACCCACAACTCAAGGCGCGTAACCAGATCCTCACGGTGGAGCATCCCCGCGCGGGCGCGTACCCCACCCACGGTATCACCGTCACGCTTGGCGATACGCCCGGCGGCGTGCGTCGGCCGTCGCCGCTCGTAGGCGAGCACACGCGCGAGGTCGCGGCCGAGTGGCTCGGCTGGTCGGCCGAACGTTGCAACGAGATGATCGCACAGCAGGTGATCGGATGAGCTTTCGCCGGTTCGGCGGCGTTGTCTTCGATTGCGACGGCGTGCTGCTTGATTCCAACCGGATCAAGGCCGGGATCTTCCGGGATATCCTCGCCGGCCATCCAGGCGACGCCGTCGCCGCCTTCACGGCATACCAGCAGGCTCATCCAGGCCTCCATCGGCGCGACCTGTTCGCGTATTTCTTCACCGAAATCGCTCCTCAGGTTGACTTCAGAGACCAAACCGATCGCTGCGTCAGCGAGTTCAGTCGGCGCACGCTGGACGCGTTGGGCGGTTGCGCGGCCGTTCCTGGCGCCCTGGAGCTCGTGGCCAGGCTGCACAATGAGGGCGTCCCCTGCGTGGTCGTGTCGGCGGCGGAGGCCGCCGACTTGGCCGTCCTTCTAGGCGGGCGCGGCATCGCTCATCGGCTGGGAGCCATCCGGGGCGGCGACCGCAAGAAGGCCGATCATGTGCTGGACTTGCTGGCGGCCGGCGTAATCGCGCGACCTCTCCTCTACTTCGGCGACAGCCGCGCCGATCTGGACGCCGCCGAAGCGGTCCAGGCCCGCTTCGTCATGGTGTCGGGCGCAAGCGACTGGGCCGATGGTGCGGAGATTTGCCGGAGGCGGGGCCACGACGTCGTTCCCGACCTCAGAGACGTCGAGCGCGCCCTGTTCGCTGTTGACCTTTGAGCTCCGGCCTGCTCCATTGGAACAGAAACGTTTTCGGAAATCGTTTCTTGCTTAGGGCGCGCCAGACGCCGAGGAAACGCCAAGCGCCGAGGACCCAGCTTGGGCCGGCCACATTCAGGAGGACGACACATGTTCGCTGCACGTTGGCTCAAGGCGCCGGTGATGGCGCTGGTGGCCGCCGCCGGCTTGGCCGGCGTCGCCCCTGCCGAGGCTCAGGACAAGATCACCATCGGCGCCATCATCTACGCGCGCGACTCGCAGTTCTGGCAGCAGATCGAGCGCGGCATGAAGGACGCGGCCGGCAAATACGGCGCCACGATCACGTTCGGTCTCAACCAGCGCAAGCTGCCCACAGAGAGCCAAGTCGTCGAGGATTTCGTCACCCGCAACGTCGACGTGCTGGTCATGCCCCCGCTCGACAAGCAGGGCTCGATCGCCTCCGCCCGCCGGGCGAAGGACCGCAACATCATGGTCGTGGAATACGACACCAAGTTGGAAGACGCCTCCATCGCCAGCCACTCCATAGGCGTCGACAGCCGGGAACTTGCGGCCGCCGTCGGCAAGGAAATGCGCAAGTACCTGGAGAGCAAGGGCGGCCAGCCCTCCATCGGCATGATTACCCTGCCCCCGATCAACGCCAACATGCAGCCGCGACGCCAAGGCTTCCTGTCCGCCCTCGAGGGCTTGAAATACGAGACCGTCGCGGAAGTCAGCGGCGCGACGCCGGAAGAAGGCGCGAACGGCCTGGAGAATATCCTACGCCGCAAGCCCGACACCACCGCCGTGTGGGCCTCCAACGCCGGCACGGTCGCGGGCGCGGCCGCGGCGGCGCGCCGGGCGAACACCCAGACCAAGCTCTACGGCATCGACATGAGCCAGGACCTGGCGCAGATGCTGCTGGACCCGGCCAGCGCCGTGGAGGCCATCGCCGACCAGCAGCCCTATCGTGTCGGCTATCTGGCGGTCGAAACTGCGGTGAAGGCCAAGCGGGGCGAAACCCAGCCTCGCTATGTGAGTGTGCCGGTGAAGCTCTATACGAAGAGCGACCCTCAGCCGGTGAAAGATTACCTGGAGCTCGTCCGCTCCCTCTCCAACTGATTGGCGACGGGGGCTGGCGGCAGCCCCCTCGCTTCTCCCTGCGAGGACCCATGTCCATGAACAGCACGCTCGCCCAGCCTCGAGAGGGCGTCGACAGGGCGCGGCTGAAAGCCACCCTGGCCAGTTGGCGCGCGGAAATCGGCGTCGGTATCGCGCTGGCGGCGCTCATTGTTTACTTCTCGGCGACCGCTTCGAACTTTCTGTCGGTAGCCAACTTCGCGACGCTGCTCACGCAGACTTCGGTGGTGGCGATGATCGCGGTCGGGATGACGATGGTCATCATCGCCGGCGAGATCGATCTGTCCGTGGGCGCCACGGTCGGCCTCGCCGGGACGGTGATGTCGCTGCTGGTGGTGAAGTTTGGCTGGTCGCTCGTCACGGCGAGCGCGCTCGCGGTAGGCATCGCCGTGCTGATCGGCACCTTCATCGGCGCGTTGCGCGTGATCTGGGCCATTCCCTCGTTCATCACGACCCTCGGTCTGCTCTCGGCGCTGCGTGGTATGGGCTTCTACATAAGCGACGGTCTGACCATCGGCCCGATGCCGAAGGAGCTGGACAGCCTCTGGTATGGCTCCATCCTCGGCCTGCCCGCGCCGGTGTTCCTGATGGCCCTCACGGTCGCCCTCGGGTGGCTGGTGCTGTCGCAGCTGCGGTTCGGGCGCCACCTCTACGCGATCGGCGGCAACCCCATCACGGCCTCCCGCTACGGCGTGTCCGTGCGGACCATCCGCATCGCCGTCTTCGTCATCGTCCAGGTCCTGTCCGCAATCGGCGGCGTGATGCTCGTCTCGCGGCTCAATTCGGGCAGCGCGACAGTAGGCGAGCACGTGGAGCTAGACGTGATCGCGGCGGTCATCGTCGGCGGCACCAGCCTCAACGGCGGCCGGGGCCGTTTGATCGGCACGGTGCTGGGCGTCATGTTCGTCGCCGTCCTGCGCAACGGCATGGTGCTCGCCGGGATCGACCCCGTCGTGTTCCTGATCGCCCAGGGCCTCGTCATTATCCTCGCCGTCTGGTGGAGCATGCTCCGCCGGCAGCGTTCACGAGCGGATGGATTGGCATGAGCAAAGCGCCTCTCGTCTCCAAGCTGATCAGTTTGCCGGAAGCTGCCAGACGGGTTCCGAACGGCGCCCGGCTGGCCCTTGGCGGCTTCGCCGTCTACCAGAAGCCAATGGCCTTCGTGCGCGAGTTGATCCGCCAGAATCGCCGAGGACTGACCGTAATCGGCTCGGCCAATTCCTTCGATGTCGACATGCTCGCCGGCGCCGGCTGCCTGAGCAGGGTCGAGACGTCCTATGTGGGGCTCGAGAAGCACGGCCTGGCGCGCAATTTCCGCCGCGCGGTCGAGGGCGGTCGCCTGAAGGTGGTCGACTATCCGGAGATGGCCTGCTGGGACCGTTTCCGGGCCAACCAGGACAATTTCGATTTCTGGCCGGCCAAGTTCCTGGGCGGCAACGACGTTGTCACCTACAACGACGAAATCAAGACATTCCCTTGCCCGATCACCGGGCGCACGCTCCACGCGTTTCCGGCCGCGAACCCGGACGTGGTTGTTATCCATGCGATCGCCGCTGACGAGCAGGGCAACGTCGTCATTCCCGCCCGCCGCCTGCTCCCCCAGAGCGGCGACGTGCTGATGGGCCGCTCGTGCGAGCACGTCATTGTCACAGCCGAGAAGATCGTGCCGAAGTCCTTCATCAAGCGGCACGCCCGCTTTGTTGAGCTCCCCTCCTATCGGATTAGCGCCGTGGTCGAGGTTCCCTGGGGTTCCCACCCGACTCCGACGCTGGGGCGGTATCTCTCGGATGATGGCCACCTCGACTCCTATGTGGAGGCGTCCGCCACGGACACGGCCTTCGCCGCCTACCTCGACGAATGGGTGCGCCGTCCGGCTGACCACTTCGCCTACCTGGACAAGCTTGGGTCCGCGCAACTGTCCCGCCTGACTGACCTGGGGAGCCTCGCATGACTGCGCCCGCCACCCTCAACGAGACGCTCGCGGTGGTGCTCGCTCGGAGCTTCGCCGATGGCGAGGTCGGCTTCACCGGCCTGCTCACGGGCGCCGCCGCAGCCCTGTTCGGGACCGGAATTCCCCTGGCCGCTATGGAACTCGCCAAGCGCTTGCATGCGCCTAACCTGACGATTCTGCTCGCGGGTTGCTACCACAACCCGGATTTTAGCGAGATCGACCGGCTGCCCGATTCCGAGCACAGCGCAATGTTGCGCGACCTGCCCTGCGAAGCGCAGATGGTCGACTATCCTGGTCAGTTCGTGCTCAAGCGCGGCGACGTCAGCTTCGGCTTCAGCAGCGCCGTGCAGGTCGACCGCGTCGGCAACATCAACAGTGTCTGCGTCGGCCCGCACGACCGGCCCAAGGTGCGCCTTGTCGGCCCCATCTTGCAGCCCGAGCACATGACGCTGTTTCGACGCGAATACGTTATGATGCCTCACCACGACCGGCGCAACTTCGTGCAGAAAGTCGATTATGTCTCGGGGGTCGGGTACCCGGGCGGCCTGGAAGGGCGCAAAAAGCTTGGCCTGGATTGGGGCGGCCCCTGCCTGGTGGTGACGCCTAAGTGCATCTTCGATTTCGACCGAGAAGCCGGCCTCATGAAAGTGCGCTCCATTCATCGGGGCGTCACCCGCCAAGACCTGCAGGACGCTACGGGCTTCGATCTTGGCGACCTTTCGGCCGTTCCCGAAACCGAGCACCCGAGCGAATCGGAACTGGAAATCCTTCGTCACCACGTAGACCCGCGCGGCGTCCTGATGCCTGCGCTCTGAGATCCGAGAACATGCCCAAGCTGCTACCCTTCCAGCGCGAGAAGAACCTGATCGGGGGCGAGTGGGGCGGCGCCGACTCCGCCGCCACCATCGAGGTCACCAACCCCGCCACCGGCGAGGCCATCGGCGTCGTGCCGAACTGCGGCGCCGCCGAGACCCGCCGCGCCATCGCGGCCGCCCAGAATGCGTTCGAGAGCTGGCGCCAGACCACCGCCGCCGAGCGCGCCGACAAGCTGCGCAAGCTCGCCGCGGCGATCGAGAAGAACAAGGAGGAGCTCGCCGTCCTCCTCACCACGGAGCAGGGCAAGTCGCTGGCCGAGGCCCG
>NZ_PVZS01000001.1 GCF_003004785.1 Alsobacter soli | reverse complement strand
AAGCGCCTCCGCCGTCATCCCCGGCGCGCTGCAGGCGCGGGAAGGGCATCCAGGGGCCATGGGACGCCGATCTCTCCGGCGGCGCGGGGGTGCGGGGTGGGGCGCATCGGCGACGGCCCTCATCCTGCCCCCTCTCCCTCGACAGGGAGAAGGGGTGCGCGGTTGCACTGCGGCCCTGGATCCCCTTCCCGCGCTGCGCGCCGCCGGGGATGACGCGGAGAAGGCGAGGCGCGCGGCCTTCTCCCCCCGGGAGAAGGGGGGCGGGGCGCCTGCCTCTCGCATTCCAGTGGGTGGGGCAGGCTTCCGCGACGGAACCCGCCGGCTCAGGCCCGGGTTGAGCGCGACAGCATGGCGCGCCGGCGCGAGGAAGACGGAGACGCAATCATGGCCAAGCAGGCGGTCCCCATGGCGGAGCTCAAGCGTATCATCACGGCCGAACTGGACCGGGCGCTGGGGGCCAAGGGCACGGTGACCAACGTTCAGATCGAAGCCGCCGGTGGCGACACGTGGCGGGTGGTGGAGGTCGACACGGACGCCGAGAGGCCGGCCTTCGACGCGATCGCCAGCACGGTCCTGCCCAAGCTGCACGGCGAATGGGGGCTGGCGCACGAGTAGCCCGGATTCGTTGCAGCGCAACACGTTCGGGCTCTTTCCAAGGCAGAAAAGTCAGCTATGCTGACGTATACGGAAGTCGTACCGGAGAAGTCCCGCAGCGGACCTGCAGGGACCCCCAGCGCCAGCTCAGGCGTTGACCGTCAAAAACGTGGTCGACCTGGAGGACGCCATGACGGATCGGCCGGTATCGCTGCGCGACGTTTCCCTCGACGACAAATACGATCTCTCGAAGGATCGCGTGTTCCTCACGGGCACGCAGGCCATCGTCCGGCTGCTGATGATGCAGCACGAGCGCGACAAGCGGGCCGGGCTGAACACGGCGGGCTTCGTGTCGGGCTACCGCGGCTCGCCGCTCGGCGCCCTGGACCAGAACCTGCTGCGGGCGAAGAAGCAGCTCGAGGCCGCGCAGGTGCGCTTTCAGCCCGGGCTCAACGAGGAGCTCGCCGCCACCGCCTGCTGGGGCACCCAGCAGGCCGAGATGCGCGGCGAAGGCAAGTATGACGGCGTCTTCGCCCTCTGGTACGGCAAGGGCCCGGGAGTCGACCGCTCAGGCGACGTGTTCCGCCACGCCAACATGGCGGGCAGCTCCCGGCACGGCGGCGTGCTGGCCCTGATGGGCGACGACCATACGGCCGAATCCTCCACCACGGCCCACCAGTCCGAATTCCACTTCGTGGACGTCATGATCCCGATCCTGAACCCGGCCGGGGTGCAGGAGATCCTGGACTATGGTCTCTACGGCTGGGCCATGAGCCGCTTTTGCGGCACGTGGGTGGCCTTCAAGGGCATGAAGGACACGGTGGAGTCCACCGCCGTGGTGGACGGCTCGCTGGACCGCGTGCAGATCGTCACGCCCGAGTTCGCCATGCCGCCGGGCGGGCTCAACATCCGGCCGCGCGACGGCATCCTGGAGATGGAGGCCCGGCTCCAGGACCACAAGCGCGACGCCATGCTGGCCTTCGTGCGGGCCAACACGCTGAACCGGATGATCTTCTCCGGCGGGCGGAACCCGAAGATCGGCGTCGTCACGGTCGGCAAGAGCTATCTCGACGTGCGCCAGGCGCTGGACGACCTCGGGATCGACGAGGTGCGGGCCAACGACATCGGGCTGCGGCTGTTCAAGATCGCCTGCCCGTGGCCGATAGACCCGCACGAGCTGATGGACTTCGTGCGCGGCCTCGACCTCGTGATGGTGGTGGAGGAGAAGCGGTCGCTGATCGAGGTGCAGGTTCGCGAGGAGCTCTACGGCACGGCGAACCAGCCGATCTGCATCGGCAAGAAGGACGAGACCGGCAAGTGGCTCTTCCCCGTGAAGGGCGCGCTGGACCCCAACGACATCGCGGTGGCGCTCGGCGAGCGGCTGCTCAAGTATCACCAGAGCGAGGAACTCGCCGGACGCGTCCGCCGGCTCCGGCAGGCCCAGGAGCTGCTGGCCGAGACCAAGGACGTCTCCAGCCGCACGCCTTATTTCTGCTCGGGCTGCCCGCACAACACCTCCACCCGGGTGCCGGAGGGCATGCGCGCCTATGCGGGCATCGGCTGCCACTACATGGTGCAGTGGATGGACCGCTCGACCGACGGCTTCACCCAGATGGGCGGGGAGGGGGCCAACTGGGTGGGCGAGGCGCCGTTCTCCACCCGCGGCCACGTGTTCCAGAACCTGGGGGACGGCACCTACAACCACTCGGGCGTGCTGGCGCTGCGCTTCGCGATCGCGTCCAAGACGCACATGACCTACAAGATCCTCTTCAACGACGCGGTCGCGATGACGGGCGGCCAGCGCCATGAGGGCGGGCTGACGGTCGACATGATCGCCCGCCAGGTGGCGGCCGAGGGCGTCGAGCGCATCGCGCTCGTGTCGGACGATCCGGACAAGTACCCGCGCTCGGGCATGTGGCCGACCGGCCTCACGTTCCACCACCGCGACGACCTCGACTCGGTGCAGCGCGACCTCGCGGAGCGTCCGGGCGTCTCGGTGATGATCTACGACCAGACCTGCGCCTCCGAGAAGCGGCGCCGGCGCAAGCGGGGCGAATACCCGGACCCGGACAAACGCGTGTTCATCAACACCCGCGTGTGCGAAGGCTGCGGCGACTGCAGCGTCCAGTCGAACTGCGTGGCCGTGCAGCCGGTGGAGACGGAGTTCGGCCGCAAGCGGCAGATCGACCAGTCCAACTGCAACAAGGACTTCTCCTGCCTGAAGGGCTTCTGCCCGTCCTTCGTCACCGTGGAGGGCGCAGCCATTCACAAGGCGAAACCGGCCGCCGGCTCGGACGCCGACTGGGGGCCGCTGCCCGAGCCGACGCTGCCGGCGCTGGATGGCGTCTATTCGGTGATCGTCACCGGGGTGGGCGGCACAGGGGTCGTCACCATCGGGGCCATCCTGGGCATGGCGGCGCACCTGGAGGGCAAGGGCTGCGGCATGATCGACATGGCCGGGCTCGCCCAGAAGGGCGGGGCGGTCTACAGCCACGTGAAGCTCGCGCCTCGGCCGGAGGACATCCACTCGATCCGCGTGGCGGCGGGCGACGCGGACCTGGTGCTCGGCTGCGACATCACGGTGACGGGCACCCGCAAGGTGCTGGCGGCGGTGAAGCAGGGCGAGACCGCCATGGTGGTCAACACCGCCGAGGTGCTGCCGGGCGACTTCACCCGCAACCCGGATTTCTCGCTGCCGGCCGAGCGCGTGAAGCGCGCCGTGCTGTCGGCGGCGGGGCGCGAGAACGTCCGCTTCGTCAACGCCACCGCGATCGCGACCGGGCTCACGGGCAACGCCATCGCGGGCAACATGTTCATGCTGGGCTACGCCTGGCAGCTCGGGAAGGTGCCGCTCTCCGCGGAGTCGATCGAGCGGGCCATCGAGCTCAATGGCGAGGCCATCGCCATGAACAAGGCGGCCTTCCAGTGGGGCCGCCGGTGCGCCGTGGACCAAGCCCGGGTCGAGGCCCTGGTCGCGCCCAAGACGGAGCTCTCCGAGGACCGGGTGATCGAAACCTCGCTGGAGGGCGCCGTCGCCCGCCGGACCGCCTTCCTCACCGCCTACCAGAGCAAGCGTTACGCCCGGCGCTATGCGGGCTGGGTGGAGCGCGTGCGCGAGGCGGAGGCCCGGGCGGTCCCGGGCTCCACGGCGCTCACGGAGGCGGTGGCCCGCTCGCTGTTCAAGCTCATGGCGATCAAGGACGAGTACGAGGTCGCCCGCCTGTACACGGACGGCGAGTTCCTGAAGGCGCTGCGCGGGCAGTTCGACGGCGACCTGAAGCTCACCTTCCACCTTGCCCCGCCGATCCTGGGCCGCAAGGACAAGCAGGGCCGGCCTGTGAAGACGACGTTCGGGCCCTGGATGCTGCGGGCGATGCGCCTGCTGGCCGGACTTCGCCGGGTGCGCGGCACGCCGCTGGACGTCTTCGGCCACACGGAGGAGCGGCGCATGGAGCGCCGGCTGCTTGCCGAGTACGAGGCGCTGCTGCCGGAGCTGCTCGAAAAGCTGGATCCCGGCAACGTGGCGCTGGCGACGGCCATCGCGTCCCTGCCGCAGAAGATGCGCGGTTACGGCTACATCAAGGACCGCAACGTCGAGGCGGCCAAGAAGGAGGAGGCGGCCCTGCTCGCCCAGTTCCGCGCCGGCCCGCCGGCCCAGGCGCTGGCGGCCGAGTAGGGGTTTCTCTGCGTCCTCTCCGGCCGGAGCGCCGAAGGCGCGGAGGGAAGGGGATCCAGGAGGCGGGCCTCTGCCTTGGCCAGAGTTCGGCGCGTGCTGCCCCTGGATTNCTGCCTTGGCCAGAGTTCGGCGCGTGCTGCCCCTGGATTCCCTTCCCGCGCCTGCGGCGCGCCGGGGATGACGGCGAGGACGTTCGTCGCATTCGCGCACGGTTTTCGAAGCCGCGCGTCCTGCGAATGCGAAACAATGCACCAAAGTCGAGCTTGTGTCGGGCCGCGCGGCGGCTAACCTCCTGTCATGGCTGGCGCGCGCTCTGCGCATGCCGCCCCGCTTCGGCCACGCCCCCGAAGCGGTAACATCGCACCGAAGACGGCCACCAAAGGCCGCGCCGTGACTGCGGACTGGCCAGCGCCAGTCCGCCTGGGAGGGATCAGAGGATGGCCGCCGCCGCGTCCACGCGCGACGACACGTTTCCGAAGCTGCTGGGCCGCAACGCGCGCGATCGCGGCGCCCGGCCGGCGATCCGGCACAAGGATTTCGGCATCTGGCAGACCTGGACCTGGGCCGAGGTCCACGGCCTGTGCCGGGCCTATGCGGCCGCGCTGCATGAACTTGGCCTGCAGCCGGGCGAGACGATCGCCATCGTGGGCACGAACCGCCCGCGGCTCTACTGGTCCATGATGGCCGCCCAGATGCTGGGCGCGATCCCGGTGCCGGTCTATTCCGACAGCGTCGCCGAGGAGATGGCCTATGTGCTGGCCCACGCCGACGTGAAGCTCGCGGCCGTGGAGGACCAGGAGCAGGTCGACAAGCTGCTCTCCATCTCCGAGCGCATCCCGAACCTGCGGCACATCCTCTACGACGAGGAGCGGGGCCTGCGCGACTACGACCACACGCGGCTGCACCATATCGAGAGGCTGTTGGCGCGCGGCGCAGAGACGCTCAGGGCGGACCCTGCCGCCGCCGCAGCGCTGGACGCCTCCATCGCGGCCGGCAAGGGCGCCGACCTCGGGGTGATCCTCTACACGTCGGGCACCACGGGCCGCCCCAAGGGCGTGATGCTCACCTATGACAACGTGCTGATCTCGGCCCGCAACGGCTGCGCCTTCGACAGGCTGGACGAGACGGAGGAGACCATCGCGTACCTGCCGCTGGCCTGGGTGGGCGACCACATCTTCAGCTACGCGCAGTCGCTGGTGGCCGGGTTCTGCGTGAACTGTCCGGAGAGCCCGGACACGGTGGTGGAGGACCGGCGCGAGATCGGCACCACCTACGCCTTCGCGCCGCCGCGCGTGTACGAGAACCTGCTCACTCTCACGATGGTGCGCATGGAGGACGCGGCTCCGCTGAAGCGGCGGATGTTCCACTACTTCCTGGACGTGGCGAAGCGGGTCGGCGAGCCCATCCTGAACGGCGAAAGCGTCTCGCTGACGGACAGGCTGCTCTACGGCCTGGGCGAGGCCCTGGTGTACGGGCCGCTGAAGAACCGCTTCGGCTTTTCGCGCATCAAGGTGGCCTACACGGCCGGCGAGGCCATCGGGCCGGAGATCTTCCGCTTCTTCCGGTCGCTCGGCATCAACCTGAAGCAGCTCTACGGGCAGACGGAGGCGGCGGTCTACGTCACCATGCAGCCGGACGGCGAGATCCGCGCCGACACGGTCGGGCGGCCGGCGCCGGAGGTGGAGGTGCGCATCGCCGACAACGGCGAGGTGATGTTCCGCTCGCCCGGCGTGTTCCAGGCCTACTACAAGGACCCGGAGGCCACGGCGAAAACAAAGACGGCGGACGGCTGGGTGCACTCGGGCGACGCCGGCTTCTTCGACGCCACCGGCCACCTCAAGATCATCGACCGGGCCAAGGACGTCGGCAAGATGCGCGACGGCTCGCTGTTCCCGCCGAAATACGTCGAGAACAAGCTGAAGTTCTATTCCAACATCAAGGAGGCGGTCGCCTTCGGGGACGGGCAGGACTCCGTGTCCTGCTTCATCAACATCGACCTGACCGCCGTCGGCAACTGGGCCGAACGCAACGGCATCGTGTACGCCTCCTACCAGGAGCTCGCCGGGCACCCCCAGGTCTACGACATGATCGCCCGGCACGTGGACGAGGTGAACCGCTCGCTCGCGGTCGAGCCCATGATGGGCGGCGCCCAGATCAAGCGCTTCCTGATCCTGCACAAGGAGCTGGACGCGGATGACGGCGAGCTCACCCGCACCCAGAAGGTGCGGCGCGGCTTCATCGCCGAGCGCTACGCCCCGTTGGTGACGGCGCTCTATGATGGCTCGCCGGAGGCCGACATCCGCACGGAAGTCACCTTCGAGGACGGCCGCAAGGGCGTCATCGCCGCCCGGGTGAAGATCCGCGACTGCGCCACCTATCCGGTCGCCGCGCCGGCGCCAGCCATGGAGAACGCGGCATGAGGGCGCCCGGGGGCAAGGATGGGCTCGTGGCCGGGGACGTGCTGCTCGCCGTCGACAACGTGTCGCTGTCGTTCGGCGGCGTGAAGGCCATCACGGAGGTCTCGTTCGACATCCGCAAGGGCGAGATCCGCGCCATCATCGGCCCGAACGGCGCGGGCAAGACATCGATGCTGAACGTCATCAACGGGTTCTACCACCCGCAGCAGGGCCGCATCACCTACAAGGGCGCGACCCGCCAGAAGATGCGGCCCTATGTGGCCGCCTCGCAGGGCATCTCGCGCACCTTCCAGAACGTGGCCCTGTTCAAGGGCATGTCGACGCTCGACAACATCATGGCCGGGCGGACGCTCAAGATGCAGGGCTCCTTCTTCTGGCAGCTGTTCCGCCACGGGCCGGCGATGCGCGAGGAGATCGAGCACCGCAGGAAGGTCGAGGAAATCATCGATTTCCTGGAGATTCAGGCCATCCGCAAGACGCCGGTCGGCAAGCTGCCCTACGGGCTTCAGAAAAGGGTCGAACTCGGCCGGGCGCTCGCCATGGAGCCGGACCTGCTGCTGCTCGACGAGCCGATGGCGGGCATGAACCTGGAGGAGAAGGAGGACATGTCCCGCTTCATCCTCGACGTGAACAACCAGTACGGCACCACCATCGCGCTCATCGAGCACGACATCGGCGTGGTCATGGACCTCTCCGACCGCATCGTGGTGCTGGAATACGGCCGCAAGATCGCGGACGGGACCCCGGACCAGGTGAAGAGCGACCAGAAGGTCATCGACGCCTATCTGGGCGTGTCGCACTGATGATGGCCGTTGTGATCGTCCCGACCGCCCCTCACCCCAGCCCTCTCCCCGTTGTGGCGCGCAATGCGCGCCCGGGGAGAGGGGGCGCGTCGCAGCAACGGCGCCGCTGCGAACCCTTCTCCCCGGCACGGGGAGAAGGTGGCCGAGCGAAGCGAGGTCGGATGAGGGGCCGAGCCGCTTGCGACATGTCCGCCACGGAGCGCGCCACATGAACATCCTCTACGCGCTTTTCGTGGACCCGTGGGTGCAGATGGGACAGGCGCCGGACCTGCTGGTCCAGACGCTGTGGGAGGGCCTCGTCTCGGGCGTGCTCTACGCCCTGATCGCGCTCGGCTTCGTGCTGATCTTCAAGGCCTCGGGCGTGTTCAACTTCGCCCAGGGCATCATGGTGGTGTTCTCGGCCCTCACGCTGGTTGGCTTGCACGAGATGGGCGTGCCCGCCTTCCTGGCGCTGGGGCTCGCCGTCGCGGTGATGTTCGTGCTGGCCGTCGCGGTGGAGCGGGTGGTGCTGCGGCCGCTGGTGAACCAGCCGGACATCATCCTGTTCATGGCGACCTTCGGCATCACCTATGTGCTGATCGGGCTCGGCGAGCTGATCTTCGGCGGCAACCCGAAGCGGATGATCGCGGACGAGCTCTACCTGCCCAAGGGGGCGATCGACCTGAAGATCCTGGGCGGCTTCGTCAGCCTGCAGAAGATCGACATCGCGGCCGCGGTGATCGCCGCCGTCATGATCGCTGCGCTGGCCTTCTTCTTCCAGAAGACCCGCATCGGCCGGGCGCTGCGGGCCGTGGCGGACAGCCACAAGGCGGCGCTCTCGGTCGGCATATCGCTGAACCAGATCTGGGCCATCGTGTGGTTCACGGCCGGCATCGTGGCGCTGGTCACCGGCATCATGTGGGGCGCGCGGTCTGAGGTGTCGTTCTCGCTGCAGGTCATCGCCCTGAAGGCCCTGCCGGTGCTGATCCTCGGCGGCTTCACCTCCGTGCCCGGCGCCATCGTGGGCGGCCTCATCATCGGAATCGGCGAGAAGCTCGGCGAATTCTACTGGGGCCCGCTCGTCGGCGGCGGCATCGAGAGCTGGCTCGCCTATGGCATCGCACTCGCCTTCCTGCTGTTCCGGCCGCAGGGCCTGTTCGGCGAAAAGATCATCGAACGCATCTGACGGAGCCGGTCCGTGTTCTACCGCGAAGCAGGGCAGTACAAGACCAGCTACGCCGCCGACATGGCGATCTTCCCGATCCGGCAGGACCGGATCGGAATCGCCGTCATCCTCCTGATCGCCTTCGTGATCATCCCCGTCTTCGGCAACCAGTTTTTCCTTTCCAGCGTGATGATCCCCACGCTGGTGTTCTCGCTGGCGGCGATCGGCCTCAACATCCTCACCGGCTACACCGGCCTGATCTCGCTCGGCACGGCCGCCTTCATGGGGGTCGGAGCCTACGCCTGCTACAAGCTGACCAGCTGGTTCCCGGGCGTGAACATCCTCGTGTGGATCATCGCCTCCGGCTTCGTTTCGGCCGGGGTGGGCGCGCTGTTCGGGCTTCCGAGCCTGCGCATCAAGGGCTTCTACCTGGTGGTGGCCACGCTGGCGGCGCAGTTCTTCCTGCAGTGGTGCTTCGTTCGCATCCCCTGGCTCGTGAACTACAACACCTCCGGCGCGATCGAGGTGCCCGAGCGGACCCTGTTCGGCGTGGTCATCACGGGCGCCAACGCCACCCCGACGGCGCGCTACCTGGTGCTGCTCAGCGTCGTGGCGGCGCTCACCTGGTTCGCCTCCAACCTGGTGCACGGCAGGGTGGGCCGCGCCTGGATGGCCGTGCGCGACATGGACATCGCGGCGGAGCTGATGGGCATCCGCCTGCTCACCACCAAGCTGCTCGCCTTCGCGGTGTCGTCCTTCTACTGCGGCGTGGCCGGCGCGCTCATGGTGTTCCTCTGGTACGGCAGCGCCGAGCCCGAGGTCTTCGTGATCAACCAGTCCTTCCTGGTGCTGTTCATGGTGATCATCGGCGGGCTCGGCAGCCTGATCGGCTCCTTCATGGGCGCGGCGCTCATCTACATGCTGCCGATCGTGCTGCGCATGCTGCCGGCGGCGCTCGGCCTGCCGATCGCCTCCGCCACGGTGGAGCACCTGCAGTTCATCATCGTGGGCGCGCTCATCATCGTGTTCCTGATCGCCGAGCCGCACGGCCTCGCCCGCCTGTGGCAGACGGGCAAGCAGAAGCTGAGAATCTGGCCGTTCCCCTACTAGGGAGCGGAGGTGAAGAGGCGGGCGCAGAACCCGCCAGGTCGCAACAGTCCGGCGCCGGAAAGGCGCGGACCTCGAGGGAGAACAGAATGACCAAGCGTAAGGCGGGCGTCGCCCGCAGGGTTCTCGCCGCCGCGGCGCTGCTGGGCGCAACCGCGCTCGGCTCAGCCGCGACCATCGGCCAGGCGGCCGCGCAGGAAGGCATCTACGTCCCGCTGTTCACCTACCGCACCGGCCCCTTCGCGGGCTCCGGCATCCCGATCGCCGACGGCATGCGCGACTACCTGACCATGCTCAACGAGCGCGACGGCGGCATCGGAGGCGTGAAGATCGTCCTGGACGAGTGCGAGACCGGGTACGACACGAAGAAGGGCCTGGAGTGCTATGACGCCGTGAAGGGCAAGAAGCCCGTCGTCGTCAATCCCTGGTCCACCGGCATCACCCTGCCGCTGATCCCGAAGGCGTCGGTGGACAAGATCCCGATCCTGTCCATGGCCTATGGCCTCTCGGCCTCCGCCCGCGGCGACATCTTCCCGTGGGTGTTCAATCCGCCGGACACCTACTGGGACGGCCTCGGCATCATCCTGCGCTATATCGGCCAGCAGGAGGGCGGGCTCGAGAAGCTCAAGGGCAAGAAGATCGGCTACATCTACTTCGACGGCGGATTCGGCAAGGAGCCGATCCCGCTGTTCGAGCAGCTCGCCAAGGACTTCGGCTTCGACCTGAAGCTCTACCCGGTCGCCCCCGGCGACATGCAGAACCAGTCGTCTCAGTGGCTCTCGGTGCGGCGCGACCGGCCGGACTTCATGGTGATGTACGGCTGGGGCGCCATGAACCCGACCGCCATCAAGGAAGCCGCCAAGATCAACTACCCGATGGAGAAGTTCGTCTCGATCTGGTGGCCGGGCGAGGATGACATCAGGGGCACGGACGGCGCCAAGGGCTTCAAGATGATCAACTGGCACGGGATCGGAACCGATTACCCGGCGCTGAAGGACATCCAGAAGTTCGTGGTCGACAAGGGGCTGAGCAAGGCCAACAAGGACAAGGTTGGCGAGCTGCTCTACAACCGCGGCGTCTACAACTCGCTGTTGATCGCCGAAGGGATCGCCCAGGCGCAGAAGATCACCGGCAAGAAGGCGGTGGACGGCGCCGACGTCCGGCGCGGCCTCGAGAACCTGAACCTCGACGAGGCGCGCCTGAAGGAGCTCGGCCTCGCCGGCTTCACCGGGACGCTGAAGCTCACCTGCGACAACCACAACGGCCACCGCCCCGCCTTCATCCAGCAGTGGGACGGCGCCAAGTGGGTCAAGATCACGGACCCCATCGAGCCCATGCCCGACAAGGTGAAGCCGCTGCTCGACGCCGCCGCCCAGGACTACGCCGAGAAGAACCCCGGCTGGCCCAAGCGCAGCGAGCCCTGCGACAAGGCTTCGTGAGCGTTTGATAACGGTGGTCGCGCTCCGGTGCGACCGCCTCTTCTTCCATCATTGCGAGCGCAGCGAAGCAATCCAGGGCGGCTCGCGCCCACGCCTGGATTGCTTCGTCGCTCCGCTCCTCGCAATGACGGTTCCGGCGCATGAACAGACCCCGAGGCTTATCGCCATGACCGCCGCCTTGGCACCTCACGACGCCACAGCCGCGCCCGTCGCGGAGACGATCCTGGCCGTCAACAACATCGAGGTGGTCTACGACCACGTCATCCTGGTGCTGAAGGGCGTTTCGCTGACGGTGCCGAAGGGCGGCATCGTTGCGCTGCTGGGCGCCAACGGGGCCGGCAAGACCACGACCCTGAAAGCCATCTCGAACCTTCTCCACGCCGAGCGCGGCGAGGTGACGAAGGGCACGGTGGAGTTCGACGGCCAGCGCGTCGACCGGCTGACGCCGAACGACCTGGTGCGCCGCGGGTGCATCCAGGTGATGGAGGGCCGCCACTGCTTCGGCCACCTCACCATCGAGGAGAACCTGCTCACCGGCGCGTTCACGCGCCGCGACGGTAACGCCGCGATCCGGCGCGACATGGAGATGATCTACGACTACTTCCCCCGCCTGCGGCAGCGGAAGGGGTCCATCGCGGGCTACACCTCCGGCGGGGAGCAGCAGATGTGCGCCATCGGCCGGGCGATGATGTCCCGGCCCAAGATGATCCTGCTGGACGAGCCCTCCATGGGGCTGGCGCCTCAGGTGGTGGAGGAGATCTTCGAGATCGTCCGCACGCTGAACCAGAAGGAGGGCGTGTCCTTCCTCCTGGCCGAGCAGAACACGAACATCGCGCTGCGCTACGCGACCTACGGCTACATCCTGGAGACCGGCCGCGTCGTGATGGACGGGGCAGCCGACGCGCTGCGCGAGAACGAGGACGTGAAAGAGTTCTACCTCGGCGTCGCGGGCGCCGACCGCAAGAGCTTCCGCGAGGTGAAGAGCTACAAGCGCCGCAAGCGCTGGCTCGCCTGAGGCCGCAAGGGAAACGCATGTCCGACCACTACGACGCGCTCGAAACGCGCTCGCCCGCCGAGCGCGAGGCCGACCAGTTCGCCCGCCTCCCGCATGTGATCGCCAACGCGCTGTCCGGGCCGGGCTGGGCCGCGCATCTCGGCGCGGTGGATCCCGTCTCCGTCACCAGCCGCGAGGCGTTGGCGAAGCTGCCGGTGCTGCGCAAGTCCGAGCTGCCGGGGCGGCAAAAGGCGGATCCGCCCTTCGCAGGCTTCGTGGCGGAGCCGGTCGGGCATTTCGGCCGGCTGTTCGCCTCGCCGGGGCCGATCTTCGAGCCCGAAGGGCGGGGGCCGGACCCCTGGCGGGCGGCGCGCGCGCTCCATGCGGCCGGTTTCCGGGCCGGCGATATCGTCCTGAACACCTTCAGCTACCACCTCGTGCCGGGCGGCTTCATCCTGGATTCCGGCGCGCGCGCTTTGGGCTGCCCGGTGATCCCGGCGGGGCCCGGCAACACGGAGCAGCAGCTCGAGGTGATCGAGCACCTGCGACCGATGGCCTACACGGGCACGCCCGACTTCCTGAAGATCCTGCTCGACAAGGCGGCCGAGGCCGGCCGGGACGCGTCCTCCATCCGCAAGGCGCTGGTGTCCGGCGCGGCGTTTCCGCCGTCGCTTCGCGACCACCTGCGCGAGCGCGGGGTGGAGGCCTACCAGGCCTATGCGACGGCCGACGTGGGCGTGATCGCGTACGAGACGCCGGCCCGCGAGGGGCTGGTCGCCAGCGAGGAGTTCATCCTGGAGATCGTGCGGCCGGGCACGGGCGACCCCGTGCCGGAGGGGGAGGTGGGCGAGCTGCTGGTGACGTCGCTCGACCCTCATCATCCGGTGATCCGCCTGGCGCTGGGCGACCTCACGGCCGTGCTGGCGGGGCCCTCGCCGTGCGGGCGCACGGCCATGCGGATCAAGGGCTGGATGGGCCGGGCCGACCAGACCGCCAAGGTGAAGGGCCTGTTCGTCCGCCCGGAGCAGATCGCCGCGGTGGCGAAGCGTCATCCCGAAATCGGCCGCCTGCGCGCGGTGGTGACCCGCGAGAACGAACAGGACGTGTTCACGCTGCGGGCCGAGAGCGCGGCCTGTTCCGACGCGCTGGTGGCGGCGCTGGGCGAGAGCGTCCAGGCCTTCACCAAGCTGCGCGCCCGGGTCGAGCTGGTCGCGCCGGGGTCCCTGCCCAACGACGGCAAGGTCATCGCGGACGAGCGGCCCGTGGGCTGACCTTCCATCGTTCTTCGCCCGGAGGCTCGCTTCTCGCCTCAGCCATGCGCCGCGCGGCCTTGACGCCGCGGCCGCGCCGGGGTCTGCATTTCCCCAAAATCCTGGAGGAATCCCATGCGCACCACCCGCGATTTCGTCACGCCCGGCCGATCCATGGCGATCGGCGACCGCGGCATGGTCGCCACGTCACACCCGGCCTCCTCGGTCGCGGCGCTGGACGTGCTGCGCGAGGGCGGCAACGCGGTGGACGCCGCCATCGCGGGCGTGGCTGTGCAGTGCGTGGTGGACCCGCACATGACCGGCATCGGCGGCGACTGCTTCGCGCTCTACGCGCCAAAGGGCGGCATGCCGATCGCGCTCAACGGCTCCGGCCGGGCGCCGGCGGCCGCCACGCTGGGGTGGTACCAGGAGCGCGGCATGACCGCGATCCCCGACCTGACGCCGCACGCCGTCACCGTGCCGGGCGCCATCGACGCCTGGTGCCGGCTGCATGAGGACCATGGCAGCCTGCCTCTGGAGCGGCTGTTCGCCCCCGCCATCGGGTTTGCCGAGAACGGCTTCCGGGTGACGCCCCGGGTGGCGTATGACTGGGCGAAGCTCACGGACAAGCTGTCGCGCAACCCCGCGGCGGCGGCGCAGTACCTGCCGGGCGGCCAGGCCCCGGCGGTCGGCGAGCGCCGGGCGCAGCCGGCGCTGGGCGCGACCCTGCGGGCCGTCGCGAAGCACGGGCGCAAGGCGTTCTACGAGGGCTCGGTGGCCGAGGAGATCGTCGCCACGCTGCGCGAGCTCGGCGGCCTCCACACGGTGGACGACTTCGCGGCCCAGACCTCCGACTATGTCGCCCCGATCGCGGCCGACTACGCCGGCGTCACGGTCCACGAGTGCCCGCCCAACGGGCAGGGCCTCGCGGCGCTGGTGATCATGCGCATCATGGCCGGCTTCGACCTGCGCAACGCCAGCGAGGCGGACCGGGTCCACATCCACGCCGAGGCCACCAAGGCGGCGTACCGGTTGCGCGACTTCATCGTGTGCGACCCGTCCGTCACGCCGGTGGACGTCGACCGCGTCCTGTCCGAGCCGTTCATCGCGCGCCTGCGCGAGGGCATCCGCATGGACCGCTCCGCCCCGGCCGAGAGCTGGGACGAGGCAATCCACAAGGACACCATCTACCTGACCGTGGTGGACCGGGACCTCAACGCGATCTCGTTCATCAACTCGCTGTTCGCGGGGTTCGGGAGCGGCATCTACGCCCCGAAGGCGGGCGTGGTGCTGCAGAACCGCGGGCTCAGCTTCCGGCTCGTCCCGGGGCACGCCAACGCCATCGCGCCGCGCAAGAGGCCGATGCACACCATCATCCCGGGCATGGTGACCCAGGGCGGGCATTGCGTCATGCCCTTCGGCGTCATGGGCGGGCAGTACCAGTCGGCGGGCCACGCGCATTTCATCGCCCGGGTGTTCGAGCTCGGCATGAGCCCGCAGGAGGCCTCCGACGCGCCGCGCTCCTTCGCGTTCGACGGCGTGCTGACGATCGAAGATTCCATCCGCCCGGAGATCGTGGCCGACCTCAAGGGCCGCGGACACACAGTGGCCCTCACGGACGATCCCACGGGCGGTTGCCAGGCCATCTGGATCGACCGCGAGAAGGGCGCCCTGTTCGGCGCGTCGGATCACCGCAAGGACGGAATGGCGCTGGGGTGGTGAACGAGCCCGCTTGGTTCCTGACTTGCTCCCCGGCGCGCCGAAGGCGCGTTGGGCGCGCGTTGCTCCTGGATCCCCTTCCCGGCGCTTCGCGCCGCCGGGGATGACGGCGGAGAGATCGGGCGCTCGCCAGCGGGCTGAGCGGTTCAGGCGCTTGCGTCAGCCTTTCCGGATCACCACGGCCGCCCGCAGGTCTTCCTGCCCGTAGCGGGCCATGCGCTGGAATTCCTCGGCCGGGATGGGCAGGTTGGCGGCCGCCACGTCCGTCTCCAGCTCCGCGGTCTCGACCCAGGGGTCGTTGACGAAGACATGCCGGCCGTCATGGCCGTGCGCCAGAAGCCAGTGCGGAACCTTCTTGCGGAACATGCGGTAGCCGGAGACCAGCACGATGGCTATCGCGCCCTCGTCCAGAATGGCGGCGAGGGAGGCCTGGTCCAGGGCAGGGCCGATCTGCACGCCCCCGCCGAGCGCCTCGGCCCGGAACTCCTCCTGGGTGATGCGCATGACCTCCTTCTTGTCGGGGCTGCGCACGCCATCCAGGAAGAAGGGCCCCTCGTGCGAGAGCCGCAGCTCCGGCTTCAGGCCGTGGCGGGCGAGGGTGGCGGCCAGGCCGTAGGGCTCGCAGCCTCCCAGCCCGGATGTCATGTAGACGGTCGTGGCCTCCCGCCAGAGGCGGATCTCGGCGGACCGGCTTGGGCGGTAGCCGGGGTCGGCCCAGCCCAGCGCCATCATCAGGCAGCAGGGGCCGCAGGTGAAATCGAGCGTCTGCGCGTAGAAGGGCGGCGGCTGCCGGTTCGGCGTCGCGTGATGCGCGAGGCGCTTCTCGTAGCGCAGGGCGTCCTGGTGGTCCTCGTAGTAGTCGTCGTAGACGCCGAAGCGGCGGTAACCGCTGCGCTCGTAGAGCTTGATGGCGGCGGTGTTGTCGGCCCGGACCTCCAGGCGCAGGAAGATGCAGCCGCGGGCCTCCGCTTCCGCCTCCACGGCGCCCAGCAGCTTGCGCCCAAGCCCGGCCCCTCCGGCCTCGGGCAGAATCGCGATGGAGTAGAGCCGCGCCAGGGCCGCGCCGCGGCGGAAAGCCACGAGGGCGTAGCCCAGCACGGCGCCGCCGCGCTCCAAGACGAGCAGCGCGTCCTTGTCGGTCGTGATGTAGTAGCGCAGCGAGCGCCGGGACAGGCGATCGGTGTCGAAGACGCGGTTCTCGATCGCCTCGAGGGCGTCGAGGTCGGCGAGGACGGCGCGGCGGATCAGGGACTGGTCGGGCACGGCGGGCTGGCGATGACAGGGGAGCGCGGCGCTTCCGTAGCAGACGGGGGCAGGCCTGCAAACCGCCGGCTTGAAACGGCGCGGCGCGCGCGCTTCTCTGCCGTCGAGACCCCGCTTCCGGAGCCTGTCCAATGACCGAGACCTATCCGCGCGACATGCTTGGCTATGGCCGCACAGCGCCCGACCCGCAGTGGCCGGGCGGCGCTCATGTCTGCGTTCAGTTCGTCGTCAACTACGAGGAGGGGGGCGAGAACAACGTCCTGCATGGCGACCCGGCCTCAGAAGCGTTCCTGTCCGAGATCGTCGGCGCCGCGCCCTGGCCGGGGCAGCGGCACTGGAACATGGAGTCGATCTACGAATACGGCGCCCGCGCCGGCTTCTGGCGCCTGCACCGGCTGTTCACGAGCCGTAACGCCCCGGTGACGGTCTATGGCGTCGCCACCGCGATGGCGCGGGGACGCGAGCAGGTGGCGGCCATGCAGGAGGCCGGCTGGGAGATCGCCAGCCACGGCCTCAAATGGGTCGAGCACAAGGACATGCCCGAGGAGGAGGAGCGGCGACAGATCGCCGAGGCGATCCGGCTCCATACGGAGATCACGGGCGAGCGGCCGCTCGGCTGGTACACGGGCCGCTGCTCGATGAACACGCAGCGCCTTGTCGCGGAGGAGGGGGGATTCCTCTACTCGTCGGACAGCTACGCGGACGACCTGCCTTACTGGATCCCCTCCAGCAAGGGCCCGCACCTCGTCATCCCGTACACGCTCGACTCCAACGACATGCGCTTCGCGACGGCGCAGGGGTTCAACAGCGGCGACCAGTTCTTCGCCTACCTGAAGGACTCCTTCGACGTGCTCTACAGGGAAGGGCGGGAGGGCGCGCCCAAGATGCTCAATGTGGGCCTGCATTGCCGACTGGTGGGCCGGCCGGGCCGCGCAGCGGCGCTGGAGCGCTTCCTTGATTACGTGCAGTCGCACGACAAGGTCTGGATCGCCCGGCGCGTCGACATCGCCCGGCACTGGCGGGAGGTGCATCCAGCATTGTGAGGTCATCCTGCCTCGCCGTCATCCCCGACCGGAGCCGCGGAGCGGCGGAGGGCAAGGGGATCCAGGGGCAACCTGGCGCCAGTCGTGTCCGGCCCCGATTGGGTCGGTGGTCGCGTGTCACCCCTGGATCCCCTTCCCGCGCCTTCGGCGCGCCGGGGATGACGGAGCCTAGGACGGCCGACTACGAACTCATGGAAGAGCGCCGCCGGATCGGTCCAGATCTGGACAAAATCCAGCCGCGCGCGGCCTGAGCTGCTCACCTTCGGTGGCGCAAGGCCTTGTCCTGAGGGCGCATTCTCGGCAATCTCCCCCGCCAAGGCGCGCCGCGCGAACGCGCGCCTCTCGAAACCGCGCGGAAACCGAACCGCGCAGGCCCGTTCGGGGCTTCGTAGGGAGACGATAATGTTCAGAAGCATCGCCCGCATGGCCTTCGCGGCCGCCGCCACGCTGGCCGTCGCCGGGCCGGCCGCCGCGGACGAATTCATCAACGTGCTCACGGGCGGCACGTCGGGTGTGTACTACCCGATGGGAGTGGCGCTCTCGAAGATCTACGGAGAAGCCATTCCGGGCGTCCGCCCGTCCGTGCAGGCCACGAAGGCCTCCGTCGAGAACCTGAACCTGCTGCAGCAGGGCAAGGGCGAGGTCGCCTTTACGCTTGGCGACAGCCTGGCCTTTGCGTGGGAAGGCAACGAGGAGGCGGGCTTCAAGAACAAGCTCACCAAGCTGCGCGGCATGGCCGCAATCTACCCGAACTACATCCAGGTCGTGGCCTCCAAGGACAGCGGCATCAAGACGCTCGCGGACCTCAAGGGCAAGCGCCTGTCCGTCGGCGCGCCGAAGTCCGGCACGGAGCTCAACGCCCGGGCCATCCTGGGCGGCGCGGGCATCACCTACAAGGACCTCGGCAAGGTGGAGTATCTGCCCTTCGCCGAGTCCGTGGAGCTGATGAAGAACCGCCAGCTCGACGCCACGCTGCAGTCGGCCGGCCTCGGCGTCGCGGCCATCCGCGACCTCGCCACCTCGGTGGACATCGTGGTGGTGGAGATCCCGGCCGAGGTCGTGGACAAGGTCGGCGCGCCCTACGTCAAGGCGACGATTCCGGCGAACACCTACCAGGGCCAGGACAAGGACGTGCAGGCCGCCGCCGTGGTGAACTACCTGGTGACCCGGTCCGACATGAAGGAGGACACGGTCTACCAGATGACCAAGGCCATGTATGACCGCCTGCCGGAGCTGGCGGCCGCGCACAGCGCCGGCAAGGAGATCAAGCTGGAGAACGCCCTGCAGGGCATGCCCCTCCCGCTGCACCCCGGGGCGGAGAAGTTCTTCAAGGAAAAGGGCGTCCTGAAGTGAGGCGGGCGGCGCGCGGCTGAGCGTGCCGGGACTCTGCCTCTACGCCGGTGGCGCGCTGGCGGCGAAGCTCGCGGGCGTCGCCGCCTTCACGCTCGCCTGGACCCATTCCATCGAGAAGATCCCATGGGAAGAGGACTGGCGGGTGACGCCCGCCGGCCTTCAACTCGTCCAAGCGCGAGTCAAGGGCATGGGCGCCGGCATGGAGCCGCCGCCTGAGGCGCGCTTGCAGGACGGATACTGGCGGTGGACGCCGCATGTGCCTCCGCTGCCGGAGGTCGTCTTGCGGCGCTCCGGTTTCACGGCTGACTGGCGCCTGTGCGCCGACGGGCGCTGCCGGACCATGGGCGAACTGGCGCCGGGGGACGCCGACCCTGTCACGCTGAAGGGTTGCGAGTGACCGTCACCCCGACTGGCTGGGCCATGGGCTTCCATGCCAGGAAGCGCCTTCCCCCCCGCCCTGGATGGCTTCGCCGCGCTCGCTACGACGGTCTGGACGATCGGAGCGGAGCCTCAGCTCCGGATGGGCTCGACGCTGATCGCCCGCTTCATGAAGCGGAACAGGGCGTACATGCCGACCGTCCCGAAGACGGCCATGAAGGCGTATTCCCAGGTTGCGCCGAGCTGCAGCAGGCCCGCGAGCGCCCAGCCGGCGGCGAGAGCGAGGCCGACGATCTCCGTGCCGACCAGGATGCCCAGGCTGACGACGGTCATCAGGTTCTTGCTGTTCAGGCTGCCGGATGCGGCCACGCGGTGCTCCTCTCTCGCTCTACGTTCACTGCACTATATCGCGGCGCGGCGGCGTGCAAGGATGCCCGGCCTTCGGGCGCCCGCCGGGGCTCATGAGTTTCTCACGTATTGACCACGATGGCTGACACTCCCGTCTTTTCCCGCGCCGCCGCGGCGGCTCCCCACCACCTCGCATCCGAAAGCGGCCGGGCCGTGCTGGCCGAGGGTGGCAACGCCATTGAGGCCATGGCGGCCATGGCGGCCACCATCGCGGTGGTCTACCCGCACATGAACGCCGTGGGCGGCGATGCGTTCTGGCTCATCCGCGAGCCGGGCGGCCGCGTGCGGGCCGTGGAGGCCTGCGGGCCCGCGGGCAGCCTCGCCACGATCCGGCGCTATCGGGACAAGGGTGTCGACGCAATCCCGTCGCGCGGGCCTGACGCCGCCGTAACCGTGGCGGGCGCGGTTGGCGGCTGGGCGCAGGCCCTGGAGCTGTCGAAGGCGCTGGGCGGCCGCATGCCGGTTTCCACGCTGCTGGCGGACGCGATCCGTCACGCCCGGGAAGGATGCCCGGTGAGCGCGTCGGAGGCGCGGACCGTTCCGAACCTGTTCGAGGACCTCAGGCAGGCGCCTGGCTTCGCCGCGCTGTTCCTGGAGAACGGCGCGACGCCCAAGGCGGGGACGGTTCGCCGGATGCCGCAGCTCGCGGCGACGCTGGAGCAGCTCGCGCATGCCGGCCTGGACGATTTCTACCGCGGCGACGTCGGGCGCGAGATCGGCGCAGACCTGGACCAGCTCGGCGCGCCGGTGACGCGGGGCGACCTGGAGCGCTACCGGGCCCGGTTCGTGGAGCCGCTCGGGGTCGCGATTCCCGGCGCGCAGGTGTTCAATTTCCCGCCCCCCACCCAGGGGCTGGCTTCGCTCATCATCCTGGGGCTCTTCGCCCGGCTCGGGGTGGAGCGGGGCGAGAGCTTCGAGCACATCCACGGCCTCGTGGAGGCGACCAAGCGGGCCTTCCGGGTGCGCGATGCGGTGGTCACGGACCCGGACCGGCTCCGCTTCGATCCGGCCGGGTATCTGACTCCGGCGTGGCTCGACAAGGAAGCCGCGGCGATCAGCATGAGCCGGGCGGCGCAGTTCCCGCTCGCCTGGGGAGAGGGCGACACGGTGTGGATGGGCGCCATCGACGCCCAAGGCATGGCGGTCTCGTACATCCAGTCCACCTATTGGGAGTACGGCTCGGGCTGCGTGCTGCCGCGCACCGGCATGCTGTGGCAGAACCGCGGGATCTCGTTCTCGCTCGACCCAAACGCGGCGAACCCGCTGGAGCCGGGGCGCAAGCCGTTCCATACGCTCAATCCCGCGCTCGCCGTGCTGGACGACGGGCGGGTGCTTTCATACGGCTCCATGGGCGGGGACGGGCAGCCGCAGTTCCAGGCCGCGCTGTTCACACGCTACGCGCGTTTCGGCATGGACCCGGCTGCTGCTGTCGACGCGCCTCGCTGGCTGCTCGGCAAAACCTGGGGCTCGGCCTCCACGTCGCTGAAGCTCGAGAACCGGTTCGACCCGAGCCTGGTGCGCCGCCTCGAGCAGGCCGGCCACGAGGTTGAGGTGCTGCCGGAGGCTTATTCCGACCACCTCGGACATGCCGGCCTGCTCGCGCGCGACCCGCGCAACGGCGCCGTGGTTGCCATTCACGACCCGCGGTCGGACGGCGGCTCGGCCGGAGTTTGAATTCGCCTAGTGGAGAGACGCGCCATGCCCGTCCAGGACGATCCCGTTCACGCCTTCATGCCCTATCCTGAGCAGCCGGTTCCGAACGCGCCGTCCGGGCCGCTCTCCGGCCTGACGCTCGCCGTGAAGGACATCTTCGATGTCGCGGGCTATCGGACCGGCTGCGGCCAGCCCACCATGCTCGCCTTGTCCGACGTGAAATCGAAGAACGCCCCCATCGTGCAGCGCTTCCTCGACGCCGGGGCTCGCTTCGTGGGCAAGACGCACACGGTGGAGCTGGCCTATTCGCTGAACGGGCTCAACAACCACTTCGGCACGCCGATCAACGCCGCGGCGCCGGACCGGGCGCCGGGCGGGTCCTCGTCCGGGTCCGCCTCTGCAACCGCCGCGCGGCTGTGCGACATCGGGCTTGGCTCGGACACCGGCGGCTCCGTGCGCGGGCCGGCGAGCTACCAGGGCCTGTTCGGCATCCGGCCGACCCATGGGCGGCTGCCGCTCGACCTCACCATGCCGCTCGCCGGGAGCCTGGATACGCCCGGCTGGTTCTGCCGTGACGCGAAGACGTTCGAGCGCGTGGGCGAGGCCATCCTGGGCGAGGATCCGCACGCGCTGCCGGAAACGCCGCGGCTCCTGAAGGCGGAGGACTGCTTCGGGCTGGCCGAGCCCGAGCCCGGGCGGCAGCTGGACACGCTGGTGACGCGCATCGACCGGATGCTCGCGCCCGTGAGCGGGACGACCGTGGCGGCGCCGGACTTCGACGCGCTCTACTGGGCCTTCCGCTGGGTCCAGGGCGTGGAGGCCTGGGGGGCGCACGGGGCCTTCATCGAGACCTGGAAACCGGCGCTCGGACCCGGCATCGGCGATCGCTTCGAGTATGGGCGGCGCGTGACGGAGAAGGACGCGGCCGAGGGGCGGTCGATCCGGGAGAGCTTCCGGCGGCATTTCGGGCTGCTGCTGGGGCAGGACGGCGTGCTGCTGCTGCCCACCATGCCGGGCCCGGCGCCGCTGCTGGCGGCCGACGACGCCGCCATGGAGCAATCCCGGGCGCAGTCGCTGCGGTTGCTGTGCCTTTCCGGCCTGTCGGGCTTCCCGCAGGTCACCATCCCGGCGGGGACGCACGAGGGCGGGCCGTTCGGCCTGTCCATCATTGGGCCGGCCGGCTCGGACCTGTCCCTCGTGAAGCTTGCCGGGCGCATCAGCCGCGCAATGGCTGTGCAGATCGCCTGAGCGGGGACAAATGGAGGCGTTGGATTCAGAAAGCATTCAGCGCCGGGCGCCAAGGTGACGGAGGGGGTTCGCGCCGAACCCTCTCCGCCAGGAGGCGACCATGAAAGCCATGACCCTTGCGCGCGTCCGGGGCTTCGAGGCCCTGCGTCTGATCGACGTGCTGATCATGGCCGGGCTTACCGCGTTGCTGATCCTGCAGCTGACCCAGTTCGTGGACGGGCTCGCCTGAGGGGCGCCGCGCTCGGGCGAGTGCGAAGCGGATTTCGCGCCAGGCGAAGGCTTCAACGGGGTGACAGGCGGCTCGCCAGAGCGGTAGCCTGTCGCGATCCCGGGGGCCCGCATGAGCCACGACCACTCGCACGATCACCATCACCACCATGATCACGACGGCTCGGAGCTGTCCGAGACCGCGCTGCGCGTTCGGGCGCTGGAGTCGATCCTCACCGAAAAGGGCCTGATCGATCCCGCAGCTCTCGACGTCATGATCGAGACCTACGAGACCCGGATCGGCCCGCGCAACGGCGCCCGGGTCGTCGCCAAGGCCTGGGCCGACCCTGCCTATGCGGAGCGGCTTCGCCGGGACGCGACGGCCGCCATCGCGGAGCTCGGCTATGGCGGGCGCCAGGGCGAGCACATGGTCGCGGTCTGGAATACGCCCGAAGAGCACAACATGGTCGTGTGCACCCTGTGCTCCTGTTATCCGTGGCCCGTGCTGGGGTTGCCCCCGGTCTGGTACAAGTCGGCGCCCTATCGCTCACGGGCGGTGATCGATCCCCGGGGCGTGCTGGCCGAGTTCGGGGTCACGCTGCCCGAGGCGACGCGCATCAAGGTCTGGGATTCGACGGCCGAGGTCCGCTATCTCGTGATCCCCATGCGGCCGGCAGGCGCCGAGGGCTGGAGCGAGGAGCGCCTGGCGGACCTCGTGACCCGTGACTCCATGATCGGCACGGGGCTCGCGCTCCGGCCGGAGGAGGTGCGTCCATGAACGGCGCCCAGGATCTCGGCGGCATGATGGGCTTCGGCCCGGTCAACCCGGAACCCAACGAGCCGCCCTTCCACGGCGACTGGGAGAAGCGCGCGCTGGCCGTCACGCTCGCCTGCGGGGCGCTGGGCGAGTGGAACCTCGATGCGAGCCGGCACGCCCGCGAGACGCTGCCGCCGCCGGAATACCTCACCTCCAGCTATTACGAGATCTGGACCAAGGGGCTGGTGAAACTCCTGGCCGCCCGCGGCCTGGTCACACCCGGGGAGCTCGAGGCTGGCCGCTCTCTCGCGCCCCCGCGGTCCACGGCCAAGCCGCCCGTCACGGCCGACCGGGTCGCGCCCATGCTGGCGCGCGGCGGCCCCTGCGACCGTGAGCCGGCCGGCCCGGCGCGGTTCGCCGTGGGTGACCGGGTGCGGACCAAGGTGATGAACCCGACCGGCCACACGCGGCTGCCGCGCTATGCCCGCGGGAAAGCCGGCGTGGTGGAGAGCGTCCATGGCGCTTTCGTGTTTCCCGACAAGAACGCGCATGGGTTCGGCGAGAATCCCCAATGGCTGTACGGGGTGCGCTTCGAGGGCGCGGAGCTGTGGGGGGAAGGGGCCGATCCGACCGTGTTGGTCAGCGTGGATTGCTGGGAGCCTTACCTGGAGCCGGTCGCATGAGCGCGGGCCAGGACGTCGCGGCCGCCCTGGCCGCCGTGCCTTCCATCCCTTGCGAGGCGGAGGGGCCGGTGTTCCGGGAGCCGTGGGAAGCGCAGGCCTTCGCGATGACGCTGGCGCTGCACCAGGCGGGCCTGTTCACCTGGCCGGAATGGGCGGAGCGCCTCGGCGCGGCGATCAAGCGCGCGCAGGCGGGCGGGGACCCCGATACGGGCGAGACCTACTACCGGCACTGGCTGGCCGCCTTGGAGGAAATCGTGGTCGAGAAGAAGGCGGCCAGCGCGGAGACCCTGCACGCCCGTCGCGACGCCTGGGACCGCGCCGCGCGCGCGACCCCGCACGGCCAACCGATCCTGCTGGAGAACGACCCGCTCGCGGGAGCCTAGCCGGCTCCGCCGCCAGCCACCCCGAACGCGAGCGCGAGGCCCATCGCGAACACGAAGGCGCCGGCCAGCACCTCGATTCCCGCCACCACCCACTCGGCCGCCACGCCGCGGGCCGCCGCGACGCGCAGGGCCGCCCCCTTGGCGAACACCGCCAGGGCCGCCAGGGCGCCGGTGGTGACCGCCGTCCCGAGCCCCATGGCCAGCGTCGCCGCGATCCCGGCGGGGTAGAGGCCCTGCGCCATGGCGAAGACCAGCACGATGATTGCCCCGGAGCAGGGGCGGACGCCGGCGGCGAAAACCGCGCCAGCGGCGTCGCGCCAACCGCCGGAGGCGCGCTCCGGGCCGGGCAGGTGGGCATGGGCGCAGTCCGGCCCGCAGGCCTCGCCGGGAGCGTGGGAGTGAGAGAGCCCAAGGGGAACGAGGCGCGCCGCGAGCGCGCGGGACTTGCGCCAGGTGAGGGCGGCGCCCACCAGCGCCACGGCGGCGAAGCTCGCCAGCTCGACGGCGCTCGTCAGATTCGTCATGCGCACCGCGGTGACCCGGAGCACGCCGGCCAGCACCGTCACGAGGGCGATCGCGACGACCGCCTGGACGGCGGCCGCCGCAAAGGCCATGGCGAGGCCGCGACGCAGCGCGCGTTCGTTGGCGACGATCCAGGCGGAGATCACCGCCTTGCCGTGCCCCGGGCCGGCCGCGTGGAAGACGCCGTAGGCGAAGCTCAGGCCCGCCAAGGTCCAGCCGGCCGTCCCATTCTCCTTCATGGCGCGCAGCGCGGCGGTGAGCTGATGGTAGAAGGCGGCCTGGGTTCCGAGGATCCAGCCTGCCAGGGCGCCGCCGGAGGCTCCTCCCTCGCGCAGGCCAACGCCGAACGGGCTCCTGGGAGGCGGCGCGGCGCCGAGCCCGCCAAGGGCCCAGGACAGCAAGGCGCCAGCCAGGCCCACGACCGCAAGGGCGCCAAGCGCGACCAGCAGGGTGAGAACGAAGCGCTTGCGCGCCGCTTCGGCCTGTGATGGGCGGGTCTCGACGGCGACCGTCACGGCAGGGGCTTCACGGACATGCGACGATCACCTTGGAGGCGAACTGGAATCCCATGTTGGCGTTGGCGAAGTAGTCCTCGGTCAGCACCTGCTTGGCGTCGGGCTTCTTGGGCCGCGACAACTGCACGGCGCAGTTTTGGGGCGAGCCCGTCAGCTTCACGGCGTCATCGCCGTCGGCGTAGCTGAAGTCGACGAAGAAGGTGGGGTCGTAGACGTCCAGGATCAGCGTGCGCCTGGCGGTCGCCGGCTCCTTCAGGGGGAGGGTGAAGTTGAGGGTCAGCTGGCCTTTCTCATGCTCCAGCCAGTAGTCCGCCGGCGCCCCGAATTCCTGCTTCTTACCGTCCGCCTTCACGACCGTGAAGAAGCCCGTCTCCGCCAGAGACTCCGTGTTCACCTTGGCGAGCTCGGCCAATTCGTCGCGCGAGTAGATGCCGTCGCGGTTCGTATCAAGCCCCTGGATGGCGTAGCTGGTATAGCCCTCGTCGAACGTCCAGTGATGCTTCACGGCGGCGATGCGCCCATCCGGCGCCCAGACGATCTCACATTTCACCGTCACCCAGACATGCGGGTGAGCCCAGGCCGCGACCGTCCCGGCAAGGAGGGCCAGGCTGGCGATCAGACTTGTCCGAAGGCTTCGAATCACGCGCGTCCACCCCCTTGCGCCTGTCGCTCTTTGCCGGTCGAAGGCGGCCAAAGCGGGGCGGTTCACCTGATCACGACGCGCCCTTCGACCTTGGCGTCGATGCTGCCGAGCTTGCGGGCGTAGACCATGACGTCGTTGGCGACCAGCGATCCGCCGGAATCCACGGTCGCGGCGGTCTTGCCTGTCAGGGCGCCGTAGCCGTCGCCGCCGCGGAGCATGAAGTCGTTCGTGGCGACCTTGTAGGTCTTCGCCTCGTCCAGCGGCTCGCCGTTCACCAGGACCGACACGACTCGCTTGCCCGCCGGCTGGGCGGGGTCAACCTCCACCTTGACGCCCGAAACCTGCGGGAAGCGGCCGGCGCGGTTCTCCAGCTGGCTGACCCCATTCTCCAGCGCCGCCTTCAGGGCCACGCCGGTGACCTGGGTGACGGCCGTCCGGTTACCGAATGGCAGCTCGCTCAGGATGTCCCTTCGGGTCCAGGCGGCGCCGGCCTTGTACTGCTTGTTCCCGCGGATGCCGCCGCCGTTGGTGATGGCGACGTCGGCTCCGGTCGCGGCCCGCATGGCGTCGGCGATCAGATTGCCGATGGCGGCCTCGCCGCCGCGCACGGTGGCGTTGCGGCTGTCGAGGTCGACCGCGAGCGTGGCGACCTGGACGTCGAGCTCCTTCGAGAGCTCGGCGTCGTAGCGCTTCACCATGTCGAGCGTCTCGGGGTCCGGCGTCACCGTGGCGGTGTCGATGATGCGGAACTCGGGCGACCAGGCGACCGTGCGCTTCCCCCCCTCCGCTTTCACGTCGAACGTGACCTCGACCACGACCACATACTCGGCGTCCTCGCCGGACTCGGCCATGGCGGTCTTGCCGTCATAATTGACGCGCAGGTCGTGGTCGTGGCCCGTGAGCAGGAGGTCAACCGCCCGCATGTCGAAGAGCTTGAGGTCCGTGGTCCGGTCGGTGTGGGTGAGGGCGACCACGAAGTCCGCGCCCTTGTCGCGCAGCGCCTTGGCCTCTGCGCGGATCGACTCGACCGACGGCGAGAACCGCATGTCGCCCGAGGATGACATCAGCGGCGTCGTCTCGAGCGCCGATCCCAGGATGCCGATGCGCACGCCGCCGATCTCCCGGATGGCGCTCTCGGAGATCCCCGGCACGGGCCCGCCATCGGCCATGCGCAGGTTGGCGGCATAGACCGGGAATTTGGCCTCCGCCATCCGCTTCAGGAACACGTCCTTGCCGAAGTCGAACTCGTGGTTGCCGGGCGTGAGCGCGTCGAGTTTCATGGCGTTGAAAAACGCGATCATGTGCGCGCCCTGGTCGAAACCCGACATGAGGCTGGGCGAGAGCGTGTCGCCAGCATGGACGAAGAGCGTGTTGGGGTTGCGGGCCCGCTCGGCCTTGACCACTGCGGCCAGCCGCGCCATGCCTCCGCGACCCTTTTCCTCGTCGATGATGTAGACATCGTTGGTGAGGACGAACGAGACCTTGACGGGCCCCTGCGCCCAGGCCGCCAGCGCGACAGCGCCGGCTCCCAGGCCCATGCGGAGCGTGTCTCGGCGGGTGATCGGGCGCATGGCGGTCTCCGTATGAGGCAGCGTGCGCCCGGACGGGCGCGCGCCCAAATGGAGCCGAGCGCCAGCGCTTTTGCAAGGCGCAAGCTTCGCCGGGCCGAGTGATGGAAACGAGAGGTTGCGATGACCGTAATGCCCCGTCCCGATGCGGATTTCCGCGCCGTGGGCCCGCTGCCCGAGGCCCATCCGCCCGTCCGCGTGGGCAAGATCGGGGTGCTGCTGCTGAATCTCGGCACGCCGGACGCGACGGACTACTGGTCCATGCGCCGCTACCTCAAGGAGTTCCTGTCCGACCGGCGCGTCATCGAGAAGCCGCGGTGGCTGTGGTGGCCGATCCTGAACCTGATCATCCTGAGCGTGCGCCCGGGCCCGAAGGGCAAGGACTACGACCTGATCTGGAACAAGGAGGGTGACGAGGGGCCGCTGAAGACTATCACCCGCTCGCAGGCCCAGAAGCTGGCCGCCACCATCACGGAGAAGGACCCCCGGATCGTGGTGGACTGGGCGATGCGGTACGGCAATCCCTCCACGCCCTCGCGCATCCGCGCGCTGCAGGAGCAGGGTTGCGACCGCATCCTCCTTGTGCCGCTCTATCCCCAGTCCTGCGCGGCCACGACGGCGACGGCGTGCGACAAGGCCTTCGAGGAGCTGATGCGCATGCGCTGGCAGCCGGCCGTGCGCGTGGCCCCGCCCTGGCACGACGATCCCGTCTACATCAACGCTCTGGCGAAGACCGTGCGGGACAAGCTCGCGGCGATCGACTTCGAGCCCGACATGATCGTGGCGTCGTTCCATGGGGTTCCCATGGAGTACCTGCTCAAGGGCGACCCTTATCACTGCCAATGCCAGAAGACCGGCCGCCTCCTGCGCGAGACGCTGGGCTGGGACAAGGACAGGTTCATGGTCTGCTTCCAATCCCGCTTCGGGCCGGACGAGTGGCTGAAGCCCTACCTGATCGACACCATGGGCGAGCTGCCGAAGCGCGGCGTCAAGAAGGTGCTGGTGATCGCGCCTGGGTTCTCGGCCGACTGCCTCGAGACGCTCGAGGAGATCGAGGGCGAGAACAAGGAGCACTTCCTGCACCACGGCGGCGAGCAGTTCGCCTACGTGCCGTGCCTGAACGACTCTCCCGATGGCCTGGACGTGATCCGCGCCGTGGTGGAGCGCGAGCTGCAGGGCTGGATGCGCTAGCGAGTCTGAGACCCGGTCCAGCTGAAGTCGTCGGCGCGGCCGGGCTTAGGATCCGGCGCGCGGCCCTGCACGAGCGCGCGCTCGATCAGTTGGCCGGCCTCCGTGTTGGCGCGCTTGGCCACGCCGGTCATCAGGGCGCCGCCCTGCGACGTCTCGGAACCGGTCAGCGGCAGGATCGGACCGGCCACCGGCCTTTGCGGGATGGCGACCGGGGCGGGAGGCAGCCCATCGAGACCACGCAGCACCGTCTGGTTGATGGCGCGCTCGACGCCGCCCGGCTGGAGGGCGGGGTCCTGGGAGGCGGGATCGTCCGGGTCCGTGGCGGGAACCGCCACCACGCCCGGGGCGCGCTGGTCGAGCACACGGCGGATCTCGACCTCGACGAAATGCGCCGCCTTGCGGGCGCCGGCCTTGGTGAAGTGGACGCCGTCGGAGGCGCGCAGCTTCACGGTGTCGCCCGCGAGGTCCGGGCCGAAAGGCGAGTAGCGACCTCCCTGGTCGGCGAAGGGGTCGAACAGCTCGACATAGATCGCGCCGGTCTTCCTGGCGGAGTTGCGGTAGATCTCGTTCAGGGCGCGGATGTCCGCGCTCATGCGGTGGCTCTCCACGATGGGCAGCCCGACCCAGAACAGGGGGATGCCCTTCTCCGCGAAGGCGCGGCCGACCTCGTCGACGCGGGCCGCATAGGCTTCCTTCCAGGCGTCGCTGAGCACTTCGAGCGGCGCGCCGGAGGCGTCCTTCAGCATCTGGCGGTCGTTGGAGCCCATCAGGATCACCGCCTGGGTGATCTTCTCCTGGGACGAGAGGAGATCATGGATGGACTTGCGCCAGTCGTAGAAGTCATCCCGCACGAGGCCGCTGGAGGACACGGTGCGACGCAGGATGCGAACGTCCGGGTTGTCCTCGAAGGCCTCGCCGAGCCCGGTCGCGACCTGCTCGGCCATGACGTCGCCCAGCACGTACACGAAGGCGGTAGGCTGGATGTCAGGCGTCTGGGGTTCGTCGCCGACCACCACGGCCGCGGCCGGCGGCGGCTGGGCAGGCCGGCGGCGCTCCACGCGGGGAGCCGGCAGCGGGGCGCGGTGGATGATCCGGGGCCTGGGTCGCAGCTGTTGCTGCTGCTGATAGAACTGCGGCGCGAACAGGTGGGGGAAGCGGTCGTCGACCTGCGCCCGGGCCTGCATCCCGCCGAGCGGAGCCAGGCAGGCCACGGCGAGGGCCAGCAGCAGGAATCGCGCTGTTCGTTCGATCAGGTTCCGCAAGGACGCCTCCGCGGCGCCCGGCCTGGGCGCGCGCCGGCTTTATCTTAAGGCCTTTTGGCGGTTTCGTAACCGTCCCGGATCGATTCAGCGGCGGCCACGCAGCGCCTCCAGCATGGCGAGGCTGGGATGACCGTCAGGGACGAGCCCGCGCCGCTGCTGGAAATCGCGGAGCGCATCGCGGGTCTTGGTTCCGATGCGGCCGTCGGGTTCTCCAACCGCGTAGCCGAAAGACGCAAGCCGGGCCTGCAATTCGCGTCGCTGGCCGTGATCGAGTTGCGGCTCGTCCGTGGGCCAGGCCGCGACGATGCGCGAGCCGCCCGTCACCCGCTCGCCGAGATGGCCGACTCCGAGGGCGTAGGAATCGGAGCTGTTGTAGGCCTTGATGGCCTTGAAGTTGGCCGTCACCAGGAACACCGGTCCGCGGGCGCCGGCGGGCATGAAGAGAGAGGCCTCGCCGCCGTGCGGCAGCGCGCGTCCGTCGGCGCGGCGCAGGCCGAGCGCGGCCCAATGGGGCAGGGCGGCCGAGCGCGTGCGGTAATCGAAGCGGTGGGGGAGGCGCACCTCGACGGCCCAGGGCAGGCCATGTTTCCAGCCGTGCTTCTTGAGGTAGTTGGCCGTGGAGGCCAGGGCGTCAGGGACGGAGGTCCAGATGTCCTTGCGGCCATCGCCGTCCCCGTCCACCGCGTATTTCATGAAGCTCGACGGCATGAACTGGGTCTGGCCCATGGCGCCGGCCCAGCTGCCCTTCATGTCGGCGCGCGACACGTGGCCCTGCTGCAGGATCACAAGGGCGGTGAGGAGCTCGTCCCGGAAGAAGGCGCCGCGATAGCGGATGGAGGCAAGGGTCGCGAGGGAGCGGATGACATCCTTGCCGCCCGTGAAGGACCCGTAGTTGGTCTCCATGCCCCAGACGCCCAGCACGACCGAGCGCTCCACGCCGTATTTGCGCTCGATCGCGGCGAGCGTGCGGTCGTATCGGGCCGCCATCTCGCGGCCGCGGGCGACGCGGGCTTCGGACACGGCGCCGTCCAGATAGGCCCAGATCGGCTTCACGAACTCGGACTGTCGGTGTGTCAGCTCGATGATCTTGGGGTCGGGCGTCACGCCCGCGAAGGCGCGATCGAAGGTCGCGCGGCTCACGCCCCGGGCGCGGGCGGCGGGCCAGAGACCCGCCACGAAGGCTTCGAAAGAGGCGGGGCGCGCCTCGACAACCGCGGTTGGGCTGATGGAGCCCGTGACCGTGGGTTCGGCCATGGCCTGGCGCCGCGGCTGCGCCAGGGCGGCCTCGCAGAGCAGCGGCAGCGCCAGCACGGCGCTGATCAGGGGACGGCGCATGACGGTGACCTCGCCACGCGGGGGCGCGGCTTCGGGCTCCAGTCTCGGCCAGCGTGGTGAAGGCGGCGTTAAGGCAGGCTCAACGGGCGTTGGGCGTGGTCAGGTGGCGCTCCCATTCGAGCGCGTGCCGCACGATGGTGTCGAGGTCATCGTATTCCGGGCGCCACCCCAAGACCTCTCGGACGCGCTGGCCGGTGGCCACGATGGCGGCGGGATCGCCGGCGCGGCGCGGGGCCATGCGGACCTCGAAGTCGACGCCGGAGACGCGCTTCACGGTGTCCACCACCTCCAGCACCGAATAACCCTGGCCGTAGCCGCAGTTCAGCGTGAGGCTCTCGCCGCCGGCGCGCAGGTGCTCCAGCGAGGCGATGTGGGCGTTGGCGAGATCCGTGACGTGGATGTAGTCGCGGATGCAGGAGCCGTCGCGCGTGGGGAAGTCGGTCCCGAACACTTCAAGATAGGGCCGCTGCCCCAGGGCGGTCTGGGAGGCCACCTTGATCAGGTGGGTGGCGCGTGGCGTGGACTGGCCGGCGCGGCCCTTGGGATCGGCCCCTGCCACGTTGAAGTAGCGCAGCACCACGAATTTGAGGGGATAGGCGGCTGCGGTGTCGCGCAGGATCCACTCGGTCATGAGCTTGGAGCGGCCATACGGCGACACGGGCGAGGTCTCGTCGTCCTCGGACACGGGGTCGCCGCTGACGTCGCCGTAGACGGCGGCCGTGGAGGAGAAGACGAAGTGCTTCACGCCGCTCTGCACCGCGGTCTCGATGAGGGCGCGCGCCTTGACGGTGTTGTTGAGATAGTAGCCGAGCGGATCGGTGACGGATTCCGGGACCACGATCTTGGCGGCGAAGTGCACGACGGTGTCGACCTCATGCTCCCGCATCACCGAGGCGACCAACTCCTGGTCGCCCATGTCGCCTACAACCAGCGGCGCGGCGGGCGGCACGGCGGAGGCGAAGCCGGTGCTGAGGTTGTCGAGCACGACGACTTTCTCGCCGCGGTCCAACAAGGCCAGCACCATGTGGGAACCGATGTAACCCGCTCCGCCCGTGACAAGAACCGCCATTCGAATGCTCCTCCAGATCCGATCCTGCGCAAAGTAGAACGCCCAGCATAAGGTTTCCTGAACTCGCCTGGAACGGTCGGCCGTGTTATTCGGTTTGGCCGCGAACGGACGCGTCCTGCGTCCCGGCGCCTACGCCTCAGTTTTTTCTCCTGAAGAGCAGTTGCGATCCATGACCAAGAAAATCCGCAAGGCCGTGTTCCCCGTCGCAGGCCTGGGCACCCGGTTTCTGCCCGCCACGAAGGCGATCCCGAAGGAGATGCTGACGGTGGTGGACCGCCCCGTGATCCAGCACGTGGTGGACGAAGCCAAGGCGGCCGGGATCGAGCACTTCATCTTCGTCACGGGCCGCGGCAAGGCGGTGATCGAGGACCACTTCGACATCAACTTCGAGCTGGACCGTACGCTGGCAGAGCGCGGCAAGACCAAGGAGCTCGAGGCCCTGAAGCGCGACCTGCCGGGCGCCGGCCAGACGAGCTTCACGCGCCAGCAGGCGCCGCTCGGCCTGGGCCACGCCGTCTGGTGCGCGCGCGACATCGTGGGCGACGAGCCCTTCGCGCTGCTGCTGCCCGACATGCTGCACCTGGGGCAGGCGTCCTGCCTCGCCGAGATGATCAAGGGCTACGAGGCCCATGGCGGCAACATGATCGCCGCCTACGAGGTGCCGGACAGCGAGACGCACCAGTACGGCATCGTGGGCGTGCAGGACCAGGGCGGCTTCCAGCGCATCACCTCCATGGTCGAGAAGCCGCCGAAGGGCACGGCGCCCTCAAACCTGGCGATCTCGGGCCGGTACATCCTGAGCCCCTCCGTTTTCCAGATCCTGGAGACCCAGGAGCGCGGCGCCGGCGGCGAGATCCAGCTCACGGACGCCATGATCACGCTCGCGAAGAGCGAGCCCTTCTTCGCCCACACCTTCTCGGGCGACATCTACGACACGGGTTCGAAGATCGGCTTCCTGATGGCCAACGTCGCCTATGCGCTGAGCCGCGAGGACGTGTCGGCGGCGTTCTCGGTGGAGTTGCACAAGCTGATGGGTCGCTGACCCGAGCGGCGCGCCGGTCCAGGCCGGCGCGCCCTGCTCAGTGCTGCAGGCGCAGGCCCACGAGGACCACGTTGGCGGTGTAGTCGGAACCCGGGACAGCTCCGTTCAGGCGCTCGTGGGAGTAGCTCGCCTTCAGCGCCACCGAGCGGGTGAGCTTGTATTCGAGCTTCAGGCCCGCCGTGTAGCCGTTCTCACGCAGGGGCTGACCGATATAGTCGGTCTGGTAAACGCTTCCGGTCGCGGCCAGGATCAGGTTGCGCATGAGGGCATGGGAGATCTCGATCCCGAGCGTCTTCACCGTCGCGCCGGTGGCGCCCACGACGGTGGTTTCGGCCAGCGCGGACGTCCCGCGCAGGGTGACGGTGGTGAGCGGCGTCGCCGACCAGACAAGCGACGCGTCCGCGACAGGGCCCCGCAGCGGCAGCAGGCGGGGATCCTCGTAGTCGCGCGAGCCGTAGCCGGCCGAGACCTCGCCCGTCAGGGTGCGGGTGATCTCGAAGGTCGAGCCGGCGCGCGCTTGAACGCCGGACGACGAGCGTGCATAACCGGACGCGTCGATGGTCGTGTCATAGGCGCGCTTGTCCACGCTCGCTTCCACGAAGGGCTGCACGCCGGGCGTGACCTCGTAGCCTGTGCGCAGCCGCAGGGCGTAGGCGTTCAGGTCGCGGCCGGGCTGGCTGATGTCGACGCCATCCGGGCCTTGCAGGTCGCCATAGGTCGTCCGGTCCACGGAGCCGCGCAGCGAGACGGCGGCGGCCCCGAAACGCTGCGTCAGCGTGGCGCTGGCGCCGGCGGTGAGAATGGTGGAGCGGCGCAGCGTGGCGATCGGTTGTTCGAGGCTGCCGGGGCGCTCGGTGGTGAGATCGTAGGCAGCCCCCAGGTCGACCTGGGTGTCTCGCAGGATGTCGAGACGCAGGTTGGCGGAGCCCTGTCCATCCGGCCGGTTGGCGGAGGGCTGGCCCGGGTACTCGTTGTAGGCGCCGCGCAGGGTCGCCGTAAAGGCGTGGCGCTCCCACTGGCTGTCGACCTGGAGCGAGCCTTCCTGCCGCAGGAGGGCGGAGCCCTTGTGCGGGCCCGGCGCACGGTTCGGGTTGGTGTCGTAACCGCCCGTGGCCTCAATGGCAGGGCGCAAGATGAGGCCGCCCGTATCGAAGCCGAGCGGCTCATAGGGATCGACCTCCGCCTTGCGGCGGGGCCGGCGACGAGGCTCCGGCTCAGGCAGGCCGGGATTGGGCAGCGCCGCTGCGACCGGGCTCGTCGAGCCCAGCGGCACGGGCGCCGGGGACGAAGCCAGCGTCTGCGCCTGCTGGAGGCGGCGAGGCTTCGGCTTCTTCTGGGAGCCTTTCACCGGCTTCCCGACCTGGGCGTAGGAGCCGCGGAAGGCCGGCTTCGACGTCGCTGGCGCCGTGGAGAGGGCGCCCGCGGCCGGCCTGGTCGGGTCAGGGGGCGGCTGAAACGGATCGGCCTCCTGGGCCAGGGTCGCCGTCGCCCACGCGAGCCCGGACGCCAGCCCGGCGAGGGCAGCGAGGCGAACGGTGCTGGGGCGAGCGGGCAAGGACGTCTCCGGCCCTGGACAGGCGATTGCGCCGGGGCGGGCCCGGTTTGGTTAACAGCTTTATAAGGTGGCTGGTTAACGAGTGGTAAGCGCGCGCGGGATGGACGTTTCGACTCTGCGGCCGCCATGCTATGGGGCGCAGATGTCGACGCTTCCCAACCGCGCCCGAGTCGCCCCCGTGGCGGCCTCGGCCCTTCCGTCCGCGCTGCGAGCCCTCGAAGCCGAGAAGGCGGGGCTCGACGCCCTTCTGGCCGCCCTCCAGAACGGCCTGGGCGGTCCCTTCCAGGCGGCCATCGACCTCCTCGCCGGGGCCACGGGCCGCGTGATCGTGACCGGCATGGGAAAGTCCGGCCATGTCGGTCGCAAGATCGCAGCGACGTTTTCATCCACGGGCACGCCGGCCTATTTCGTCCATCCGGCCGAAGCGAGCCATGGCGACCTCGGGTCCATCCAGGCGGATGACGTCATCCTGGCGCTCTCCTGGTCGGGGGAGACCGCGGAGCTTTCCGATCTTGTGGCCTATGCGCGGCGATTCCGGGTGGGGCTGATCGCGATCACCGCCAACGCCGACAGCGCGCTGGGCCGGGAGGCGGATGTGTGCCTCACGCTGCCCAAGGCGCGCGAGGCCTGCCCGAATGGGCTGGCGCCCACCACGTCGACCACCATGCAGCTGGCGCTGGGCGACGCGCTCGCGGTCGCCCTGCTGGAAGGCCGGGCGTTCTCCTCGCAGGACTTCCGGGTGTTCCACCCCGGCGGCAAGCTCGGCGCCCAGCTGAAGCAGGTTCGGGCCGTGATGCATACGGGCGACCGCCTGCCGCTCGTGCCGCGCGGACTCGTGATGTCCGAGGCGCTGGTGCGCATGAGCCAGAAGGGCTTCGGCTGCGTGGTGGTGACCGAAGCGGACGGCGCGATCGCGGGCATCGTGACCGACGGCGACCTGCGCCGGCACATGCAGCCGGACCTGATGTCGCGGACGGTGGACGAGGTGATGACGCCCAACCCCACCACGGCGCCGCCCACGCTGCTCGTGGCGGAGGCGCTGGAGATCGTCGAGACCCGTAAGATCGGCGCGCTGATCGTCGCGGAGGAGGGCAAGCCCGTGGGCCTGGTGCACGTGCTCGACCTGTTGCGGATCGGCGCGGCCTAGGGATTCCACCGTCAGCCCCGCGCGGGGGGCGCGAAGGCGCCAGTTCCGCGCGCGCTGCCCCTGGATCCCCTTCCCGGTCTGCTGGGCAGAGCGCCGGGGATGACGGCAGGGATCAGACGGGCTTCACCTTCAGCAGCGTCCCGTCCACGCCGACGACCTTGACCTCGGTTCCGCTCGGCAGGTCCGGGCCCTCGACTCGCCAGACCGTGTCGTCGATGCGCACCCGGCCGCGACCCTCGGCGATGGCTTCGGTCAGGATCACGTGGCGCCCGACCAGGGCGAAGCCGCGGTCGTTGATGACGCGGTCGCTGGGCTTCGCCCGCGTGTCCCGCATGAACTGCCGGCCGATCGCGACGGAGCCGATCGCGAGGGCGGCGAAGAGCAGGGCGGTTCCCTCCGCCGAAAGCGTGACCACGAAGGTCACCAGGCCGGTCGCGATGGCGGCCAGCCCGAGCCAGAGCATGAAGGCGCCGGGGGCCAGGACCTCCAGGCCGACCAGGACGAGCCCGGCGATGATCCAACCCCACGGGCCCAGGCTGAAGGAGACCATGGCGGGGCCTCAGCTCGCGGGCGCGCCGGCGGAGGGGACGGAGCCCCGGCGAGGCGCCTGCCCGCCGTCCGGTCCGAACGCGCCCTTCGACAGCTCGGCGATGCCAGCGATGGAGCCGATGACGGAGGAGGCGTCCAGCGGCATCATGATCACCTTCTGGTTGGGCGCGGACGCCACAGCCTGAAGGGCCTTCACGTATTGCTGGGCGACGAAGTAGTTGACCGCGTTGAGGTCGCCCTTCGCGATGGCTTCGCTGACCATCTGCGTCGCCTTGGCCTCGGCCTCGGCGGAGCGCTCGCGGGCCTCGGCGTCCCGGAAGGCCGCTTCGCGCCGACCCTCGGCCTCCAGGATCTGGGCCGACTTGTGGCCCTCCGCCCGCAGCACCTCGGCCTGCCGCTGGCCTTCGGCCTCAAGGACGACGGCGCGCTTCTCGCGCTCGGCCTTCATCTGGCGGGCCATGGCGTCCACGAGGTCGCGCGGCGGGACGATGTCCTTGATCTCGATGCGGTTGATCTTCACGCCCCAGGGCGAGGTCGCGGCGTCGACGACCTTGAGCAGCCGCTCGTTGATTTCGTCGCGGTGCGACAGGAGCTGGTCGAGGTCCATGGAGCCCATGACCGTGCGGATGTTGGTCATGGTGAGGGTCAGGATCGCCTGCTGCAGGTTGGCGACCTCGTAGGAGGCCAGCGCGGCGTCCAGGACCGTGTAGAAGGCCACGCCGTCGACGGTCACGGTGGCGTTGTCGCGGGTGATGACCTCCTGGCTGGGGACGTCGAGCACCTGCTCCATGATGTTGACCTTGTGCCCGATGGTCTCGACGTAGGGCACGATCAGGCCGAGGCCCGGGCTCAGGGTGCGGGAGTACTTGCCGAAGCGCTCGACCGTGTACTGGTAACCCTGCGGGATCGTCTTCACGCCGGCCATCAGCGTGATGATGACGAACAGCACCAGCACGACCGCGAAGATCGTGAACCCCGAGACCACCATGGACGCCCCCTGATTCGGCATTCGCCGACCAGGATCATATGGGGGCGGGAGTCCGGCAGGGAAGCGGACCGCCGGAGGATGTGGCGCGATGGTTAGCGGGGGAGGGGACCCTTTCTCCGTTATGGCGAGCGCAGCGCAGCAATCCAGAGGGGCGGGGCGCCCACCCTTCTGGATTGCTTCGTCGCTGCGCTCCTCGCAAAAACGGCCGATGTCACCGCGGCAGGATGGTGTCGCCCATCAGAAACCGGTCGATGGCGTGGGCGGCCTGGCGGCCTTCGCGGATGGCCCAGACAACCAGGGACTGGCCGCGGCGCATGTCGCCGGCGGCGAAGACCTTATCCACGGAGGTGCGGTAGGCGAGGTCGTCCGCCACGACGTTGTTGCGGCGGTCGAGCGCCACGCCCGAGGTCTCCACCATGCCCGGCGCCTGCGAGCCTGCGAAGCCGATCGCCAGGAAGACGAGGTCGGCGCGCATGATGAATTCCGTGCCGGGGATCGGCGCGCGCGTCTCGTCCACGCGGGCGCACTTCACGCCCGTGACCTTTCCGTTCTTGCCCTCGATGCCGAGGGTGGCGGCCTGGAACTCGCGCTCGGCGCCCTCCGCCTGCGACGAGGAGGTGCGCAGCTTCGTGGGCCAGTAAGGCCACACGGCGAGCTTGTCCTCCCTGGCCGGCGGCTTGGGCCGGATGTCGAGCTGGGTGACCGAGAGGGCGCCCTGGCGGAACGACGTGCCCACGCAGTCTGAGGCCGTGTCGCCGCCGCCGATCACCACCACATGCTTGCCGCCCGCGAGGATCGGGGTCTCGTTCACGGGCTCCTGGCCGACGCGGCGGTTCTGCTGCGTCAGATAGGGCATGGCGAAGTGGACGCCCTCCAGCTCCTGGCCCGGGAGCTTGGGATCGCGCGGATCCTCCGCGCCGCCGGCCATCAGGACGGCGTCGAACTCTGCGGTGAGCTCGGCGAACGGCTTGGTGACGCCCACGTTCACGCCATAGTGGAAGGTCACGCCCTCCTGCTCCATCTGGGCGACGCGCCGGTCGATGTGGCGCTTCTCCATCTTGAAGTCCGGGATGCCGTAGCGCAGGAGGCCGCCGGCGCGAGGCTCGCGCTCGAAGACGTGCACGTCGTGGCCGGCGCGGGCGAGCTGCTGGGCGGCGGCAAGGCCGGCCGGGCCGGAGCCGACGATGGCCACGCGCTTGCCCGTCTTGTCCTCCGGCGGCTCGGGCTGGATCCAGCCTTCCGCCCAGGCCTTGTCGGCGATGGCCTGCTCGATCGTCTTGATGGTGACGGGCATGTCCTCGAGGTTCAGCGTGCAGGCCTCCTCGCAGGGCGCGGGGCAGATGCGGCCGGTGAACTCCGGGAAGTTGTTGGTGGAATGGAGGTTGCGCGCCGCCTCCTTCCAGTTGCCCTGGTAGATCAGGTCGTTCCAGTCCGGGATCTGGTTGTTGACCGGGCAGCCCGAGCCGGAGTGGCAGAAGGGCACGCCGCAATCCATGCAGCGCGCGGCCTGGCGGCCGACGTCCTTCTCGTCCAGCGGCAGCGTGAACTCGCGGAAGTGGCGGATGCGGTCGCCGGCGAGCTGGTACTTCTGCTCCTGCCGGTCGAACTCGAGAAAGCCTGTGACCTTGCCCATGTGCCCCTGCCTACTGCGCTGTTTCGACCGGCGAGAGGCCGAGAGCCTGCTCGCAGCGGCGGATCCAGGCCCGAAGGCTGGTCCGCGGAGTTAAATCGAGGCCGCCTTCGCCGGCCAGCCGCGTATAGGCCAGCAGCGAAATGTCGGCGACCGTGAGCCGCCCGGCGGCGAACCAGTCGCGGCCGGACAGGATGGCGTCCATGAAGTCGAGCGCCTGGTCGGCGCGGGCGACGCGCCAGGGTTCGCGCTCGGCGGCGGCCTTGCGGAGATAGAGCATCTGGAAGCGGCAGCCGGCCACGAAGAACTCGTGGGCGTTTTGCTCCCAGAAGAGCCACTCGTCCACCTGGGCCTGCTCGAAGGGGGCCTCGGGCAGCAGGTCCGTGCCGCGCGCCAGATAGCGGACGATGGCGTTCGACTGGGCGAGCGCCCGGCCGTCGTCGAACACGACGACCGGCACCTGGCCCATCGGGCTCATGGCGAGGAACTCCGCCGTGCGGCTTTCCCCGCGCAGGATGTCGACGGGCAGCCACTCGTAGGGAAGACCCAGCGCATCGGCCGTGTACTTCACCTTCAGGCAGTTGCCCGACTGGAGGTCGCCGTAGATGCGCATGTCAGATCGCCTCCCGGCTGAGCCGCGCACCCGAACGCCCGCCTTTCAGCGTGAACTGGCGTGCGCAAACCCGTCCACCGTCATCCCCGGGCTTGACCCGGGGATCCACCCGCTGGGCGCCGGCGTGGATGGCCGGGACAAGCCCGGCCATGACGGAGAAAAGCGGACGCCTGCCGACCATGCTCACTCCGCCGCCTGCAGGGTGCGGAGCTTGTCCATCTCCTGAAGCGCACGCCGGTACTCGACCGGCATGACCTTCACGAAGCGGGTGCGATACTCGGCCCAGTTCTCCAGGATTTCCTTCGCGCGGGTCGAGCCCGTGTAGCGCAGGTGGTCACTGATGAGCTGGTGCAGGCGCTCCTCGTCGTGGCCGGACATGTCGGCCATGATGTCGATGCGCCCCTTGGTCTCCAGGTCGCCGCCGTGATGGTGGAGGCGCTCCAGGAGATCCTCCTCTTCCTCGACTGGCTCCAGGTCGACCATGCTGAGGTTGCAACGCTTGCGGAACGTGCCGTCCTCGTCGAGCACATAGGCGATGCCGCCCGACATGCCGGCCGCGAAGTTGCGGCCTGTCGGGCCGATCACGACCACCACGCCGCCCGTCATGTACTCGCAGCCGTGGTCGCCCGTGCCTTCCACCACCGCCACCGCGCCGGAGTTGCGTACCGCAAAGCGCTCGCCCGCGACGCCGCGGAAGTAGCACTCGCCGGAGATCGCGCCGTACAGCACCGTGTTGCCGACGATGATCGACTGCTCGGCCGGCGCCTTGGCGTCGTCCGCCGGGCGGATGATCAGCTTGCCGCCCGAGAGGCCCTTGGCGACATAGTCGTTGGCCTGGCCGACGAGCTCCAGCGTGACGCCGGCGGCCAGGAACGAGCCGAAGCTCTGGCCGGCGGTGCCGTGCAGGCGGATGCGGACGGTGTCGTCCGGCAGCCCGGCGTAGCCATAGCGCCGGGCGACCTCGCCCGACAGCATGGCGCCCGTGGTGCGGTCCACGTTGCGAATGGCCGAGTGGATCTCGACGGGCGCGCCGCCCTCGATGGCCGGCATGGCCTCGGCGATCAGCTTGCGATCGAGCACCGTATCGATCGGGTGCTTCTGGCGCTCGACGTGCCGGACCGCGACCTCGGGGCCGACCTGCGGCTTGTGGAAGATGCGGGTGAAGTCGAGCCCGCGGGCCTTCCAGTGGTCCACCGCCTCGCGCTTGTCGAGCAGCTCGGAGCGGCCGATCAGCTCATCGAGCTTGCGGAAGCCCATCTCGGCCATCAGCTCGCGCACCTCTTCGGCGACGAAGAAGAAGTAATTGATGACGTGCTCGGGCGTGCCCTTGAAGCGCTTGCGGAGCACCGGGTCCTGGGTGGCGACGCCGACCGGGCAGGTGTTCAGGTGGCACTTGCGCATCATGATGCAGCCGGCCGCGATGAGCGGAGCGGTCGAGAAACCGAACTCGTCGGCGCCCAGCAGCGCGCCGATGATGACGTCCCGGCCGGTGCGCAGGCCACCGTCCACCTGCAGGGCGACGCGGCCGCGCAGGCGGTTCAGCACCAGCGTCTGCTGGGTCTCGGCGAGGCCCATTTCCCATGGGGAGCCGGCGTGCTTCAGCGAGGTGAGGGGGCTCGCGCCCGTGCCGCCCTCGAAGCCCGAGACCGTGATGTGGTCGGCGCGCGCCTTGGCGACGCCGGCCGCGACAGTGCCCACGCCCACTTCGGACACGAGCTTCACCGAGACGTCGGCGGACGGGTTCACGTTCTTCAGGTCGAAGATCAGCTGGGCCAGATCCTCGATCGAGTAGATGTCGTGGTGCGGGGGCGGGGAGATCAGGCCCACGCCCGGCGTGGAGTGGCGCACCTTTGCGATCACCGCGTCGACCTTGTGGCCCGGCAGCTGGCCGCCCTCGCCGGGCTTGGCGCCCTGGGCGATCTTGATCTGCATGACGTCCGAGTTGACGAGATACTCGGTGGTGACGCCGAAGCGGCCCGAGGCGACCTGCTTGATGGCCGAGCGCTTGGAGCGGCCGTCCGGCAGGGGCCGGAAGCGCTCCGGCTCCTCGCCGCCCTCGCCGGTGTTGGACTTGCCGCCGATCTTGTTCAGCGCGACCGCCAGGGTCTCGTGCGCCTCCTTGGAGATGGAGCCGAACGACATGGCGCCAGTGGCGAAGCGCTTCACGATCTCGGCCGCGGGCTCGACCTCCTCCAGCGGCACAGGGGCGGCGCCCCGATCGGCCGCCGTCTGGATCTTGAACAGGCCGCGGATGGTGGTGAAGCGGTTCTGCTGCTCGTTCACGCGCTTGGCGAACTCGCGATAGCGGTCCTGGGTGTTGTGGCGCACCGCGTGCTGCAGGCTCGCGACGGTGTCCGGCGTCCAGACGTGGTCCTCGCCGCGGATGCGGTAGGCGTAGTCGCCGCCGACGTCGAGAGCGTTGCGGTAGACCGGGGCGTCGCCGAAGGCGTCACGATGGCGGCGCACCGTCTCCTCGGCGATCTCCTCCAGGCCGACGCCCTCGATGGTGGTGGCGGTGCCGAAGAAGAACTTCTCGACGAAGTCGCTCTTCAGCCCGACCGCGTCGAAGATCTGCGCGCCGCAATAGGACTGGTAGGTCGAGATGCCCATCTTGGACATCACCTTCAGGATGCCCTTGTCGACGGACTTGATGTAGCGCTTGACGATCTCGTCCTCGTCCACCTCCTCCGGGATCTCCGCCCGCATGGCGAGCAGGGTGTCGAAGGCCAGGTAGGGGTTGATCGCCTCGGCGCCGTAGCCGGCCAGGCAGCAGAAGTGGTGAACCTCGCGCGGCTCGCCGGTCTCGACCACAAGGCCGACCGAGGTGCGAAGGCCCTTGCGGATCAGATGATGGTGTACGGCCGCCGTCGCCAGCAGCGACGGGATGGCGATACGGTCCGGGCCGACCTGGCGGTCGGACAGGATGATGATGTTGTAGCCGCCGTGGACGGCCGCCTCTGCGCGCTCGCAGAGGCGGTCGAGCGCCCCGGCCAGACCGGCCGCGCCTTGCTCCACCGGATAGGTGAAGTCGAGCGTCTTGGTGTCGAAGCGGTCTTCGAAGTGGCCGATGCAGCGGATCTTCTCGAGGTCGCCGTTGGTCAGGATCGGCTGGCGCACCTCGAGCCGCTTGCGGCGGGAGGAGCCTTCCAGGTCGAAGATGTTCGGGCGCGGGCCGATGAACGACACCAGGCTCATCACGAGCTCCTCGCGGATCGGGTCGATCGGCGGGTTCGTGACCTGGGCGAAGTTCTGCTTGAAGTAGGTGAAAAGCGGCTTCGACCGCGACGACAGCGCCGAGATCGGCGTGTCGGTTCCCATGGAGCCGACAGCCTCCTGGCCGGTGATGGCCATGGGGGACATCAGGAGCTTCAGGTCTTCCTGGGTGTAGCCGAAGGCCTGCTGGCGATCGAGCAGGCTCACGTCGGTGCGCGACTGGCGCGGCTCGACCGGGCGCAGGTCTTCCAGGATGATCTGGCCGCGCTTCAGCCAGTCGCGATAGGGGTTGGCCGTGGCGAGCTTGGTCTTGATTTCGTCGTCGGAGACGATGCGGCCCTCTTCGAGGTCGATGAGCAGCATCTTGCCGGGCTGGAGGCGCCACTTGGTGACGATCTTCTCCTCCGGGATCGGCAGCACGCCGAACTCGGAGGCCAGAACCACAAGCCCGTCATCGGTGACGAGGTAGCGGGCGGGGCGCAGGCCGTTGCGGTCCAGCGTCGCGCCGATCTGGCGGCCGTCGGTGAAGCACACGGCGGCCGGGCCGTCCCACGGCTCCATGAGGGCGGCGTGATACTCGTAGAAGGCGCGCCGGTCCTCGTCCATGAGCGGGTTGCCCGCCCAGGCCTCGGGGATCAGCATCATCACCGCGTGGGCGAGCGAGTAGCCGCCCTGCACCAGGAATTCGAGCGCGTTGTCGAAGCAGGCGGTGTCCGACTGGCCTTCGTAGGAGATGGGCCACAGCTTGGAGATTTCGGCGTCGAACAGCTCGCTGTCGACGGAGGCCTGGCGGGCCGCCATCCAGTTCACGTTGCCGCGCAGCGTGTTGATCTCGCCGTTGTGGGCGACCATGCGGTAGGGGTGCGCCAGGGACCAGGTCGGGAAGGTGTTGGTCGAGAAGCGCTGGTGCACCAGGGCGAGCGCCGAGGCGAAGCGCGGGTCGGTAAGGTCCTTGAAGTACTCGCCGAGCTGGCCGGCGAGCAGCATGCCCTTGTAGGTGATCGTGCGCGAGGACAGCGACACGGGGTAGAACCCCTTCGTGCGCGCGTCCTTCATGTCGTAGATGGTGTTCGAGATCACCTTGCGCAGGATGAAGAGCCGGCGCTCGAAGCCGTCGCCCGCCTCCGTGTTGGGTGCGCGGCCGATGAAGACCTGGCGGATGCAGGGCTCGGTCGGCTTGACGCTCTCGCCCAGCCCCGAGCTGTCGACCGGCACGTCGCGCCAGCCCAGGAACTGCTGGCCCTCGTCGGCGATCACCTTCTCGACGACGTCCTCGCAGATCTTCCGGCCTTCTGCGTCGCGAGGCAGGAAGAGCATGCCGACGGCATAGTCGCCGACCTGCGGCAGGGCGAAGCCGAGCTTCGCGGCCTCTTCGGCGAAGAACGCGTGGGGGATCTGCACCAGCATGCCGCAGCCGTCGCCGGCCTTCGGGTCGGCGCCGACCGCGCCGCGATGGTCGAGGTTGAGCAGGATCTGCAGGCCCATCTGGATGATGGCGTGCGACTTGCGGTTCTTCATGTCGGCGACCATGCCGACGCCGCAGGCGTCGCTCTCGCGAGCCGGGTCGTAGAGGCCCTGGGCCTCGGGCAGAGCGGGGTCGCGCACCACGAGCGGCTTGCGGTCGGTCGTCCCGCGCTTCGCCGTCTCGAAGCTCGCGCCGGTGGGGCCCTGTCCTGTCCGCTCGCTCATGGTCGCCCTCGTCCTCTGGCGGCCTTCCCGTCAGGGCCGGCCAAGCTGCTCACATCCGTGCGAAGCGCGTTCTCCATGGCAAGACCATGTAGGGCGCGCGCCATCCGGCTCGGGGCTTCTTCAGATCCAGGGAGGTTCGGCCGCGCCCCGTTTGCGCCCGCTTCCCTGCGGGCGTCTCCGGTCCGAAGACCGGCGTGCGCCCGCTCAGCCCGCGTTTTTGCGGGCGGCGCGTTTACGACCGCGCGTGGCGGCCGAGCCGCGCACCGTCATCGTCGTCTTCGCACCGTTCATCCGCACTGGCGTCCGCCATCTTTTGCGAGGCTACGGCCCCGGAAATTGGGACAGCATCACTGTCCTATTGGGGCGGGACAATGCCAGATAACCCCACGCCGCACAAGGGCCAAAATTCGTCGTTTCTGCAAGAAAATTGCCCATGCCCTCGCGTGAGCGCAAGGAACGGAATGTCGCGTCTGCGGGCGCGCAAGGGTCTGACCCGCGGCTCACCGCGCAGCAGCACGGCGCCGCAGCGCCGGATTGCGTTTCCGGGGCTTGCAGGCGCGCCCGGGGCGTGCATCGTGCGGCGGCTTTGTTTCCCTCCGCAGGTGCGCACGCATGAACTTCGCCAGCGACAACGTGGTCGGCGCCAGCCGGCCGGTGCTCGAGGCCCTCCTGGCCGCCAACGACGGGGCCGAGCCGGCCTACGGCGCGGACTCCTTCACCAAGCGCGCCGAGGAGATGCTCGCGCGGGTGTTCGAGCGGGAGTGCTCGGCGTTCCTGGTCGCAACCGGCACGGGCGCCAACGCGCTGGCGCTGGCCGCGGCCACGCCGCCCTGGGGGGCGGTGTTCTGCCACGCGGAGGCGCACGTGCTGGACGACGAATGCGGCGCGCCGGAGATGTTCTCGGGCGGCGCCAAGATCGTCGGGATTCCCGGGGTGGGCGGAAAATTCGACCCCGCCGGCCTGGAGGAGGCGCTGGAGCGCTATCCGCGGGGCGTCGTGAAGGCGGTTCAGCCGGCGCTCGTCTCGATTTCCCAGGTGACCGAGGCGGGCACGCTCTACACGCTGGCCGAAATCCGCGCGATCGCGGACGTCGCCAAGCGGCATGGCCTCAAGACGCACCTCGACGGCGCGCGCTTCGCGAACGCGCTGGACGGCCTCGGCTGCACGGCGGCCGAGATGACGTGGAAGGCCGGCGTGGACATCGTCTCCTTCGGCGCCACGAAGAATGGCGGGCTCGCGTGCGAGGCCGTCGTCATCTTCGACAAGGCGCTGGCGGAGGACTTCCCTTATCGGCGCAAGCGCTCGGGACATACGGTGTCCAAAGGGCGGCTTCTTGGCGCCCAGATGGTCGGCTACCTGGAGAACGACCACTGGTTGGACAACGCGCGGCACGCCAACGGCGCGGCCCGGACGCTGTCGCGCGGGCTCGCCGCCGTCGCGGGCGTGCGGCTGCCCTGGCCCACGCAGGCCAACGAGGTCTTCGCCGTTCTGCCGGCGCTGGTGGCGAAGGCGGTCACAGGGGCGGGATACCGCTTCGCGCCCTGGTCGAGCGGCAGCCTGCCGGATGGCTTCTCGATCGGACCGGACGAGGTCTTCGCCAGGTTCGTGACCTCGTTCGCGACCCGGGCAGACGATGTCGAAGGGCTCCTGGCCGCAGCGAGGCAGGGCTGAGGAGGCCGGAACATCCGGCCGGGGCTCGTGTTTCCATAGTGTGAACGCCAAGCGGGCGTCGCAGGTCCGCCTTAATCGGTCCTTAACCCTTGCCGCGCCCGCAATACGAGGAGCCCGTCTCCATGTTCGCGTACACCGCCGACGGCTCGACCGCCTCGGTCTTCCGTTCCGTCCTTCGCCGCAGCGCGCTGGCGCTCGTCGCCTCGGTCGCGCTGGGCGGCTCCGCCTTCGCCGGCCCGCAGGCGATGCTGCCGCCGCCCCCGAGCGACCTGGTCAAGCCCACCCAGTGGTTCGGGGAAGACTCCGGGTCGAGCGAAATCGCCGACATCCTGTATTCCCGCTACGGCATGCAACGCGTCATGCGCATCCGGGCCACGGGCGATCTGTATCGCGCCGATGCTATCGACCGGCGTGGATACCGTGTCCGGGTCACCCTGGACGGGCGCGGTCGCATGCTGGACAGCTTCGTGGTGGGCTCTCGCGCCTATGACGCCCCCGTGCCGCTTCCTCCGCGCGGGGTGCCCGGCGGGGAGCGGTATCGCTACGTGGACCCGCAGGACGGCACGGAGTTGCCCCCGCCCGGCTACGGCCGCTACGAGCAGCGTTCCTATGAGCAGCGCTCGTATGGTGCGCCATCCTACGACCAACGCTACGCGCGCACGCCGGAGTCGCGTTCGTTCGAGCCGGATGGCGTAAATCCGGCTCCGGATACGCTGAGCCGGGAGCGGCCCTCCACCAGGGCGCCGAAGTCACGTCAGGCGCGCAACCCGGATGCGGCGACCGCGCCGGCTGCCCCGCGCAAGCCGAAGGCCGTGCCGAGCCTGCCCAAGACGGAGCACGCGGCTCCGGCCAAGCCCGCGCCAGAGAAGCCCGCCGAGACGGCGGCCCGGCCGGCTGCGCCCGAGCCCGAGGCCACGAAGCCCGTGACCCCCGCGCCCATGCCGGCGCCGGCGCCCACGGCGGTCCCGCCGACCACGACGCCTCCGGTGGTCGCCCCCGAAAAGCCGGCCGCCCAGGAGCCCCCGGCGGTGCGCCAGGCCGCGCCGGCCCCGCAGCGCATCCCGGAGCCGCTGGTCGATCCCAAGACGGGCCAGCCGACCGGCTCGGCTTCAGGCGGCGGCTCCGTCCCGGCGGCCCCACTGGACGACTCCAGCAAGAAGGCGGACACGCCGATGGTGCCTCCGGCCACGCTGGAGTGAACGCAACAAAAAGGGCGGCCGGTCGGCCGCCCTTCGCGTCTGGGACTTCGGTTCGCGCTTACGCGGCCGCCTTGGCGGTGGTGTCGATCACCGTCTTGGAACCCGCGTTGATCGGGATCAGGCGAGGCTTCTTGGCCTCCGGGATCTCGCGCACGAGGTCGATGTGCAGAAGACCGTTCTCGAGGCTCGCGCCCGTCACCTGGACGTAGTCGGCGAGCTGGAAGCGGCGCTCGAAGCTGCGGGCCGCGATGCCCTGGTAGAGCACCTCGCCGGGGCGGTCTTCCTGGGCCTTCTTCTCGCCGCGCACGGTGAGCGCGTTCTCCTTCGCCTCAATGGCGATGTCCTGGTCGGTGAAGCCGGCCACCGCGATGGAGATGCGGTAGGCGTTCTCGCCGGTGCGCTCGATGTTGTAGGGCGGGTAGCTGGCGGCGGAATCCGGGCCCGACATCTGGTCGAGCATGGAGAAGAGCCGGTCGAAGCCGACGGTCGAGCGGTAGAGGGGGGAGAGGTCGTAGTTACGCATAGCATATCCTCCTAGAAGCGACATGCGGGCGGTCCGCCTTCCGAGGCCGGACCGGCCGTCGCGCAGCCGTTGCGGCCTGCGCATCGCAGAGGTGGGCATGGCCCGTCGGCCGTTCAAGACCCCCATCGCAAGCGCCGTGCGCGGATGAACGGCGGGTGAACGGCTGCTTCCGCCGGCGTTCAGGGTCGGCATGCGACAAGGCGCGTCAAGGCGGGATCTGCGGCGATCCCGGAAGGCGTTCCCATGATGTCACGCGTATTCACCCTCTGCCTGGCGGCCAGCCTGATGGCCGCCACCCTGCGCCTCGCGCCCGGGCCGGCGCTGGCGGGCGACGACGTGTCCCGCGGCGGGCTCGAGTCCGGGGCGGTCGAGGCCGTGCTGTCCCGCCAGGGCTATTCCGAGGTGCGGAACCTGCGCCGCCGGGGCGGGCAGTGGGTGGCGGACGCGTCCGGACCGCGCGGCCAGAAGGTCCGCACGGTGGTGGATGCGTTCACGGGCGAGATCACCGGGCTGGCCCCCCTGCAGGGTTCCGTGCTCGCGCCGCCGACCCGCCGCGCGGCGGACGCACGGCTCTAGGGCGCATTGGGCCTTCCGGGGCGGCTGAACTCGGCTATCATTCGCGCGACCGCCTCGCCGGAGCCCCCGTGGACCTCGTCTCGACCCCCCAGAATCCGATTCCTTCCAAACCCGTCATGACGCGCGTCACCAGCGCGGGGGGCGTCCGCCTGCGCGTGGCTCGCTGGCGTCCTACGGGACGGCGCAGCCGCGGCACGGTGGTCGTACTGCAGGGCCGGGCGGAGTTCATCGAGAAGTATTTCGAGGTGGTCGCCGAGCTGCGTCGGCGCGGCTTCGCTGTAGTGGCCTTCGACTGGCGCGGGCAGGGCGGCTCGGACCGCCTGCTCAAGGATGCGCGCAAGGGGCATGTCGACGACTTCGAGGACTACGCGGCCGACCTTGCGGCCGTGATGGAGGGCGTGGTCCGGCCGTACTGCCCGGGTCCCGTTTTCGCGCTCGCGCATTCGATGGGCGGCTGCATCCTCCTGCGGGCGCTGCGGGCCGTTCCGGACCTCGTGGAGCGGGCGGTGCTCTCCGCGCCCATGATCGAGATTTCGGGGCTGCGGCGGCCGCGGCGCATCCACCTGCTGGCGGCCGGGCTCGACGTGCTCGGGCTGGGGGGCAGCTACATCCCGGGCGGAGGCCGCACGGCGGTCAACACGCGCCCCTTCGTGGGCAACCCGCTGACCCTGGACGCCGACCGCTACGCCCGGACGGCCGACATCATCGCCGAGGCGCCGGACCTCGCCCTGGGGGATCCCACCATCGGGTGGGTCCACGCCGCGTTCCGCGCCATGGATCCGTTCCGGGATCCCAACTACCCGCTCCAGCTGACGACGCCGATGCTCATCATGGCCGGCGGCGCCGACAGCGTGACGGTCACCCCCGCGGCCGAGCGGTTCGCGGCGCGCCTCAAGGCCGGACGCGCGATCGTGCTCCCGGGCGCCATGCACGAGCTCTTGGTGGAGCGGGACTGGGTGCGCGGGCTGTTCTGGACCGCGTTCGACGCCTTCATCCCGGGCTCGACGCCCGTGCGCGACCGGCCAGCGGAGGCCTCGACCCTGGCGGAGCCTGCCTAGCGCCGGTCAGGCGTTCAGAAGCTTCAGCACCTTCTCGTGGAGGCGCGGGTCGCCTGCGGCCACGATCGCGCCGCCCTTGGCGGCCGATTCGCCCGACCAGGTGGTCACGACGCCGCCGGCGCCCGTCACGATCGGGGCGAGGGCCACGATGTCGTAGGGCTTCAGGTCGGTCTCGATGACGACGTCGATTAGTCCTGCCGCCAGCATGCAGTAGGCGTAGCAGTCGCAGCCGAAGCGCGCGAGCCGCGCCTCGCGCTCCACACGCTCGAAGGCCTCCAGCTCGGCCCCGCGGAACATGCGCGGCGACGTGCAGGACAGGATGGCGTCGCCGAGGGACTCGCACGCGCGCGTGCGCAGCGTGCGCTCGCCCGTGGGCCCGCGCCAGCGCGCGAACCCGCCGTCGCCCGTGAAGCGCTCGCGCGTGAACGGCTGGTGCATCATGCCGTAGCAGGGCTCGCCGTGGCGGGTGAGGCCGATCAGGGTGCCCCACATGGGCAGGCCGGAGATGAAGGCCTTGGTTCCGTCGATCGGGTCCAGCACCCACACGAACTCCGCGTCCGTGCGCTCGTCCCCGTATTCCTCACCGATGATGCCGTGGGATGGAAAGGTGCGCTTGATCATCTGGCGCATGGCGGCCTCGCCGGCGCGGTCAGCCTCCGTAACCGGATCGAACATGCCGCCGCGGGATTTGTCGGCTGCAGCCAGGGTGGTTCGGAAGAAGGGCATGATCGCCGTCCCGGACAGGGTGGCGAGGTCGTCCACGAACGCTGCGAAATCGACGGCCGTCATGATCCATCCAGTCCTGGCGCAAGGGAATCCCCGGCGGGCGGGGCAGGTTCGACCGTGATAGTGAACATCGCCGGGCTTGGCAAACCGGGCTCGATGGGGCCCGGCGCACAAGGTTCATGCCAAAACCATTCTGCCCGAGACACTTCTGTGCTGCGGCGCACGCATGGCGGAAAGCCGAGTGGAATCAATGGCTGTCCTGCGTTTTCGACGCGGCAGATCCTCGCCCCGCGCCGCCGGGAGGCCTTGCGGATTGTGCGGTGCAATGACATATTCAGGGGGCGTCGGGACGCGCATCGCGCGTTCGACGCAGCCCTCCTTGGGCGTTTCCTCCCTAGACTTGGGCCGCCAGCGTCAGTTGGCGGCCTCTTTCTTTTTCGGGGCTGCTTTTGGGGCCGCAACTCACTCGGCGGCGAGGCGGCCTGCGCCCAGGTAATCGCTCATTTCCCGCATCAGCGCTTCGGCCACGGCCATGAGATCGTCCGCGACGCGGGCGAAGCCATGAGTGCGGACATAGCGACGCTCGTCCATGTAGAGGCTCCGGCAGATCTCGATCTGGATCGCGTGGCGGCCGCCGGCCGGGTCGCCGTAGTGCTCGGTGATGTATCCGCCGGCATAGGGCTTGTTCCGCGCCACGACGTAGCCGCGCTGGTGCAGCTCGTGCTCGATCACGTCCGCGAAGAATCCCGCCGCGCTGGAGCCATAGCGGTCGCCGATGACGACGTCCGCCTTGGACGCGTCTTCCCGTTGGGCGACCCCCGAGGGCATCGAGTGGCAATCGACGAGCAGCAGCGCGCCGAAGCGGCGCAGCGCGTTCTGGAGCAGGTTCTCCAGCGCGCGATGGTACGGCTTGTAAAGGTGCTCGATCCGCTGCAGCCCCTCGTCAACCGGGATGCGCCGGGCATAGATCTCCTGGGCGTCTCCGACGATTCGGGCGATCGTGCCGAGGCCGCCGGCGACGCGAAGGGAGCGGGTGTTGGCGTAAGCCGGCAGGCGCCCGTCGAACATGCGCGGGTCCAGTTCATAGGGCTCGCGGTTCACGTCCAGATAGGCCCGCGGAAAGTTGGCGGACATCAACGGCGCGCCGCGGCTCACGACGCCAGCGAACAGCTCGTCCACGAAGGTGTCCTCGGACCGGCGCAGGGTGATGGCGTCCAGACGCGAGCCCTTGACGAAACTGTCGGGATACACGCGCCCCGAGTGGGGCGAGTTGAAGATCAGGGGCGTTGTCCACGAAGCCGGTTCGGCGATCTGAAAGGGGGGTGCAAACAGGTCGGCAAAGGGGTTCGTCATCAGGTGTCCGCCACCGCAAAGGCTGGTATGAAGTCTGCCTGCAACCGCCCGGGCTGTCCACGTTCGGGACGGTTCTCGTCTTTCACGGGAAATTTACCCACCCCGCGCTTCATGATTCCGAGGTCCGGAGCTTTCCATGTCCGCTGAAACCATCAACACCCGCATCCTCCTGGCCGAGGACGACAACGACATGCGTCGTTTCCTGGTCAAGGCTCTGGAAAACGCAGGGTACAACGTCGCCTCCTTCGACAACGGGCTGTCCGCCTATAACCGGCTGCGCGAGGAACCGTTCGAGCTGCTGCTCACCGATATCGTGATGCCCGAGATGGACGGCATCGAGCTGGCCCGGCGCGCGACCGAGCTCGATCCCGACATCAAGGTGATGTTCATCACGGGCTTCGCGGCCGTGGCGCTGAACCCCGATTCGAACGCTCCGAAGGACGCCAAGGTGCTTTCCAAGCCCTTCCACCTCCGCGACCTCGTCAACGAGGTGCAGAAGCTTCTTCAGGCTGCGTGAATTCCGCCGGCGGCGGCCACGATGGCGCTTGCCATCCCGGGATCGAGCCGGTATACCCCCGCCACTCGCGAACGACCTCGGTCGTCGCCGGGCGCGTAGCTCAGCGGGAGAGCACTACGTTGACATCGTAGGGGTCACAGGTTCGATCCCTGTCGCGCCCACCATTTCGAAAGCCCCATGCAGCGCCACGGCGAGGCATGGGGTTTTTCGTTGCGCGCCGCTCGCTTTTCGGGGCGAGTTCCTGGAGAGCGGGGCTGGCGAAGCCTCGCGGTCGTGGGCGCCGGACGTGGTCGGCGCCACTGTGCGGCATCCATGAGCGACATCGACCAGCGAGACTTTCTGACGTTCACGCCCCCGGGTCACCGCGGCGCATGCGTCGTGCACCGGCGGGCCTTCCGCGTGCTGCTTCGCGGATGCGCAAGCCTGGAGGACTGCGAGCGCTTCCTTGCGCACCATCGCGGGGCTTTCGACCGGGCGGCGCTCGACAAGAAAACGCGCGCCCGGCTGGGGCCGGACGCGCGGTTCCACATCAACAGCCGCGACATTCGTCGCGCTCTGTCAGGACTTGAGCTCGGCTCCGCCGAATCGGCGCAGGAAATCGCCGGTCAGGGCTCCGAGGAGCGCCCATGAGATGAAGGTGGTGACCGTCACGGCGGTCGTGAACTGCCGCGAAAGAGCGTCCGGAACGGCGCTGGCGCCCTCGGCCAGCTGAGGGGCGCCGATCACGTGCGGCGCCACGACGAGCAAGCCGCCCAGGACGCCGAGCAGCACGGAGCGACCCAGGGCCATCAGCGCCAGGCCCGAGGCCGTGGCGAGCGCGGTTCCGATCCACCATGCCTGCCTTGCGCCGAGTTCGGCGGCGGGCGCGCCGGGCAGCTCCGGCGGCAGGCCCAGGCCCGGCGCAAGCGCGAAGGCGGCGAAGCCGCCGAGGCCCCAGAAGAGCCCCTCACGCCACGACGCAGGACGTCTCGCGACGACCAGCAGCCCGGCCAGGCCCAGCCCGAAGCCGATCCATTCCACGACGTTGAACAGCGCCGTGTAGGCGTTGCGCTCAAGGCCGTCCGTGGGCTCCCATGCGGCGGCCGCGTGGTCGTGCCCGCCGTGGTCGTGACCAGCGTGGTTGTGGCCGCCGCCGTCCTGCCCATGTGCGGATGCGGCGGCGGGCGCCTCAGGCGCGGGCGCCGCCTGCCTCGCGGCTTCCGCCTGCTTCTCGTAGACCTCAGCCTTGAGGATCAGGGGAATCGGGCCGACGTGCTGGATGGCCGTGACCGTGAGGCCGACGCACAGGCCCGCAGCCGCCGCCGTGAAGACGATGGCGCGAAACACCGACACGCAGACCTCCTCAGTGGCAGGGGAAGCCGTTTGCGTGGCGCGTGTCGTGGGCCGCGTTGTGCACCGCCCCGATATTCGAAAAGCCGGCGAAGCCGACGATGAACGCGCCCAGCAGAACGGCGAAGAGCGCCTGCGCGACCGCGGAGGTCGACTTGCTGGTCGAAGCGGGAATCGTGACGGTGGACTGATGCAACATGATCTACCCCGAGTTGCTGATGTCGCGGTCCCCCGTTCGGACCGCGGCTTGCCGGGGCAGGCGCGTCCGAACCAGGGGCGCATCACCCTGGTTGCGCGGCGGCAGGTCTCCTGACTTGCGGGTCGTCGCTCCGGCGAACCTTCCCAGCGTCCATGGACGCCAGTGGTCAACTCGCCTTCCCTCGCCGCTCACAGTTGCGGGGGCAGTCGCAGCCTTGGGCGCAAACCCTCACTGCGTTCCCTTTTCAGCCCCGAAGGGCGCCGTCGCGCCAAGCACCATACCGGGTTCTTCGCCGGCGTCCATCATGAACACGCCGCGCCAGGCGCCGGCTGTTTGTCCCGGGGCAAAGAACGCCCGGCCCGGCCGTTGCACAAAACAGGCATGCACGCGTCCACCCATACGCTCGATCCCGCAATCCTCCAGGCCATCGCGGATGTTCGCGACCCCGAACTGGGCGTCGGGATCGTCGACCTCGGGCTCGTCTACAGGGCCCGCAGGGCGCCCGGCCGAGTCGACGTGGCGATCACGTTGACGTCGCGGGGCTGTCCCCTGGCGGGGCTGATCCTCGAGGAAACGAAAGTCTGTCTCGAAGACCGCTTCGGGGCGGCGACGGCCGTCGGCGTCGAACTCGTCTGGGAGCCTCGCTGGACGCCGGATCGGATGTCCGGGGCGGCGCGCGCGCTTCTGTCCAGGTGAAAACGGAGACCCCCTATGTCGTGTGGCTGCGGCAATGTAACTGAGACCACCATCGACGTCCGGCAGATCGTGCCGAAGATGCGGCACCCCATCGTGTTCGGCACGTTCGACATGCTGTCACCGGGCGAAGCCTTCCTGCTGGTCAACGACCACGATCCCCGCCCGCTGCACTACCAGTTCGGCGAATACCGCCCCGGCGCGTTCGCCTGGGACTACGAGGAGCAGGGCCCGGAGGTCTGGCGCGTCCGGATCTCCCGCGTCCTGGACTGACGGTGGCCAGGGTTTCGAACGGGCGACTCCTGCTCCTCGCGATGGCGGGGAGCGCCATGATGCTGGGCCTGGCGGGCGGACTGTCCCGGCTGGGCTGGGGCGGGTCTACCGGCCTGGCGGCCGCCACCCTGCACGGGCCGCTCATGGTCTGCGGCGTGTTCGGAACCCTGATCGGCGTCGAAAGGGCCGTCGCCCTGGGCCGCTCATGGCCCTGGGCGGCGCCTGCGCTCGCGGCCGCGGGAGCGAGCCTCGTTCCGTTTGGCGCCCCCGCCGCGACGGTCGCGGCGGTCTTCGGCCTGGCGGCCGCCTGCTATGCGGCTGTGACGACCTATCTCGCCAGGGAAGAACCCGGCCTGCCATCCGCCGCGATGCTCTTTGGCGCGCTCTCCTGGTTCGCGGGCTGCGTGGCCTGGCTCACGACTGGGTCCACCGCCGAAGGGGCGGGCTGGTGGCTGATGTTCCTGATCCTGACCATCGGGGGCGAGCGGCTGGAGATGAGCCGGCTGGTGCGGCCCTCACGCTGGGGGGACGCGGCGTTTCTGTTCGGCGTCAGCCTCATGGGCGCGGGCGCCGGGGCAGGGCTGCTGGAGCCCGCGGGCTCCGCGGTCTTCGGCGTGGGCCTGGCGCTTCTCGTGGCGGCCCTGGTCGGCCGCGACGTGGCCCGCGTCAACATCCGCCGACAGGGCGACGTGCGGTATTTCTCGACCTGCATGCTGGCCGGCTACGGCTGGCTCGCCCTTGCGGCGGCGATCCTGGCGACGGCTCCCTTCCTCGATCTTCCAGGCCGCTACGACGCTCCGATCCATGCCGCCATGCTCGGCTTCGTGGGCTCGATGGTTTTCGGCCATGCGCTGATCATTCTCCCGGCGGTGCTCGGGGTGCGGCTGCGGTTCTCACCCGCGCTGTATGTCCCGCTCTGCCTGCTCCACGGCGCGATCCTGCTGCGGGTGGGTGGGGCGCTCGGGTCTCTGGAGACCGTGCGCATGGCGAGCGGGCCCCTGACCGTGGCCGCCTTCGCCGCATTCGCAGCCTGCCTGGTCGGGGCCGGCCGGGCACCGGAGCGGGCGCGGCCCACGGGAGCGAGGGGCTAGAGCCATGGCGCGCAATCCCGATCTTCCACTCGTTTACTCGTGCTCGGGATGCTCCAGCGCGGCGCAGCTCGCCAACGCGGTCGCCGTGCGGCTCGACCGCAGGGGGCACGCCGAGATGTCATGCATCGCGGGCGTTGGCGGAGATGTCCGGTCGCTGGTGCGGACGGCGCAGTCGGGCAGGCCGATCGTGGCCATCGACGGCTGCGCGCTGGCGTGCGTGCGCAATTGCCTGGCGCGGCAAGGGGTGACGCCGACCGTTCACCACGAACTGGGTCAGGTCGGCGTGCGGAAGCGCTACGGGGCCGATTTCGACCCCGCGGATGCCGACCGGGTGTTCCAGCTCGTCCGGGACGGACTTCCGGGAGCGGCCATCCGTGCTGTCATGGAGGACGAGCCCGCATGAGCGCCGCAACCGCTTCGGTGATCTCCCGGGTGGAGGTCGTGCTGCGCACGGTGGAGTTGGACTGCGCATGCCGGGCTCGGCTCACGGACGCGCTGGCGCGCTTCGCCGAACTGGAGGCGCGCCGCGAGGCGCGGCGCGAGCTCGCCGAGTCCCGACGCCAGCGTGACCTGATCGCCGGCATCGTGGCGCTGATGTCGGATCTCGACGAGATCGCCTGCGACGAGGCGGACGCGAGCGTCTACGCCGAGCTGGCCTATCTGTTCGACGACGTCGCCGAGGCGGCCCGCAAAGGGGCCGGCGCGCTGCGCAGCCTGGCCGCTGGAAGCGGCGAGCCGCCCAGCCAAGACGCGGCGGCGCTTCGCCGGGAGCAAAGGGCGACTCATGACTGACTTGGCGCGGACCGACCTGGCGCGGACCGACCTGGCGCAGATCGGCGACGCGGACGAGGGCGTGTGGATCATCTTCCGCGGCCTGCCGGGTCACCCGATGATGTGGGTGCTGATCCTGAGCGAATTCGTGGTGTTCGGCGCCATGTTGTGCGCCTTCGCGGTCACGCGGCGGCTCCATCCCGAGGTGTTCGCGGCCGGCCAGGCCCAGCTCAGCCCGGCCTTGGCGGCGCTCAATACGGCTGTGCTGGCGACCAGCGGCTGGTGCGCGGCGCGCGGGGCCGAGGCGGCGGGCCTGCGCCGTCCGGGGCGGGCCCGGGCATGGATCGCGACTGCGATCGTGCTCGGCCTGGGCTTCCTTGGCGTCAAAGGCTTCGAATATGCGGGGGAGATCGCAGCCGGGCACGGACTCGAGGGGGATGTGTTCTTCACCCTCTACTTCCTGCTCACGGGCTTCCACGCCCTTCACGTGGCGCTCGGAGCCGTGATCCTGGGCGTTGTCGCCTGGGGAGCGGATGACGAGGCGGTCGAGACCGGAGCGGCGTTCTGGCACATGGTCGACCTCGTCTGGATCGTGATGTTCCCCGTTGTGTACCTGATCGGGTGATCCCATGGATGTTTTGACCCGGCGGGCCGATTTCGCTTGGCTCGCGCTTTTGCTGATCATCGGCGGCGCGGTCGTCGCCCTGCAGGCTGGCCTGCCGAAGGGGATCCTGGACGGGATCGTGGTGGCGGCCCTCCTGGCGAAGGCGCGCCTGGTGGCGATGGACTTCCTTGGGCTGCGCTGGGCGCCTGCCGGTTGGCGGCGGGGCATCGGCGCCGGGGTCATCACGGTGGCAGGCCTGGCCTGGGCCCTCGCCGTGATCGGCTGATCGTAGGCGAGGTGTCGGCCTGGGCGTAGCCGCCGGCTTCTGCCGCTGCGCCTTCTTGTTCCCCTCAGGTTCCATTCCGCGCGTCCCGCCGAGGGGCGGAACATTGCCGCGCGCGGGCGATTTCCGGCCCATGCGACATGAGCCTGCCGCTTCGCGGGACCGCCGGGCGCGGCTTCGCGGGCGGCTGCGCCCGTCTGAACGCCGAGGAAGGAGCCGCCCATGAAAGCCCTGGTCTGGCACGGCAAGGAAGACATTCGATGCGATAGCGTCTCGGATCCGGAGATCCAGGATCCTCGCGACGCCATCATCAAGGTGACCAGCTGCGCGATCTGCGGTTCGGACCTGCATCTCTTCCACAACTTCATTCCCGCCATGCTGCCGGGCGACATCATGGGCCACGAGACCATGGGCGAGGTGGTCGAGGTCGGCTCGGGCGCGAGCGGCAAGCTCAAGAAGGGCGACCGGATCGTCGTTCCGTTCACCATCATCTGCGGCGAATGCGACCAGTGCCGGCGGGGCAACTTCTCGGTGTGCGAGCGGTCCAACCGCAACAAGGCCCTGGCGGAAAAGGCCTTCGGGCACACCACGGCCGGGCTCTTCGGCTACACGCACCTGACCGGCGGCTACCCGGGCGGACAGGCCGAATATCTCCGCGTGCCGTTCGCGGACGCCACCCACATCAAGGTGCCGGACGGAATCCCGGACGAGAAGCTGCTGTTCCTCAGCGACATCTTCCCGACCGGCTGGCAGGCGGCGGCCCAGTGCGACATCGAGCCGACTGACACGGTCGCGATCTGGGGGTGCGGGCCCGTGGGCCAGATGGCCATCCGCAGCGCCATCCTGCTCGGCGCGAAGCAGGTGGTCGCCATCGACCGCCTGCCGGAGCGGCTCGGCATGGCGGCCGCGGGCGGGGCGATCACGATCAACTTCGACGAGGAGAGCGTGATCGAGCGCCTGAACGAACTCACGGGCGGCAAGGGCCCGGAGAAGTGCATCGACTGCGTGGGCATGGAGAGCCACGTCTCCCTGTCCTACCCGGACACGATCTACGACCGCGCCAAGCAGTTCATGATGTTGGAGAACGACCGACCGCATGTGCTGCGCGAGATGATCTACGTCTGCCGGGGCGGCGGCGTGCTCTCGATCCCCGGCGTCTACAGCGGCCTCGACGACAAGATCCCCCTTGGCATGCTGATGAACAAGGGCCTGACCGTCCGGACCGGGCAGACCCACGTCAACAAGTGGACGGACGACCTGCTGCGGCGGATCGAGGAAGGGCAGATCGATCCCTCCTTCGTCATCACCCACACCGTCGGGCTCGAGGACGGGCCCGAGATGTACAAGACGTTCCGCGACAAGCAGGACGGCTGCGTCAAAGTCGTGCTCAAGCCCTGAGAGGTGATGCGATGAATTTCCTGTCCAACATCACCCGCAGCGAAGGCGACCCCAGGATCCTGCGCACGGGCCCCAGCTCGCTCAGCATGACCGACAAGCTGGCGCGAGGCCTGGGCTGGTTCAGCATCGGGCTCGGCCTTGTGGAGCTCGTCGCGCCCCGCAAGCTGACGCGGGCGCTCGGCATGGAAGGCATGGAGCCTTTGGTGCGCGCCTATGGGGCCCGCGAGCTGGCGGCCGGAGTGGTCACGCTCTCGCCGGACAAGCAGGTCGGGCTCACGAGCCGCGTGGTGGGCGACGCGCTCGACATCGCGACCCTGCTGGCAGCCATGGGCCCCCGCAACCGCCGGCGGGACAATGTCGGGCTGGCTCTCGCGATGGTGGTCGGGGTGACCATGCTCGACATCGCGGCCACCAAGGCGGTCGCCGTCCGGCATGGCCGCAAGAGCAATGGCGACGCCCGCCGCTACGCGGACCGGACCGGCTTCCCGCAAGGCGTCGAGGCGGCCCGGCGGGTGGCGACGGCCCAGCGGCAGGGCGCCTGAACCGGAACACGGGACGCTGCGGCGCGTTCGTTGGGAAAAGGAGGCTTCGATGGGCCCACGTGACAGTGATCCCCGGCGCCGGATGCGCAATCCGATGAAATGGGCGGTCGCCCTTGCGCTGGTGGTCGCCGCGCTGCTGATCGCTGTGGTGACGCCGACGATGTTCGGGCACGCGCCCAAGGCGCCGCCGAACGCGCCTCGCTACCCGGTGGGCACGAGCCCCAATGCGGACGTGCCGCCCGCGCCGGGCTCTCCCGGCTCGGCGGTCTCGCCAGGCTCCTCCGTGTCGCCGCCTCAACCTGCAGCGCCGGCACGGCAGTAATCAGATTGCTCTTTCTTGAGCCGGCCGAAGCATCCCGCTTCGGCCGGCTTGTCTTTGTTTGCTTTTCGAACAGATTGCGAGCTCTTCACATTCCCGTGTGGAACCCAAATCTAAGTCTCTGGTTGAGAGGGCCTGATTGTACCCGGCGCGGTGAGACCCTTCATGCGGCTTGCTCGGCTCTCGGCTCTCCTGATCTCCGTCGCTTTGGCCGGACCTGTTTTCGCGCAATCACCGACTGTTACCCCGCCGCTCTCGGCCGCCCCGAAGGACGACGGCCAGTGGACCATGCCGGCGAAGAACTTCGCCAACACGCGCTACAGCGAACTCAACGAGATCAACCTCTCGAACGTCGCAAACCTGCGGCCTGAGTTCACCTTCTCGCTCGGCGTGAACCGTGGCCAGGAGTCCCCCGCCGTGATGGCGGGGAACACGCTCTACATGGTGTCGCCTTATCCCAACACGCTCTATGCGCTCGACCTGACCAAGCCGGGCGCGCCCATGAAGTGGCGCTACGATCCCAAGCCTGAGCAGGCCTCGCAGGGCGTGGCCTGCTGCGACGTGGTCAACCGCGGCCCGACGGTGGCGGACGGCAAGGTGTTCATGTCGACCCTCGACGGCTCCATCATCGCGGTGGACGCCGAGAAAGGGACGATGATCTGGCGGACCAAGATCGCCGACATCAACATGGGCGAGACGGTCACAATGGCCCCCTTCGTGGCGAAGGGGAAAGTCTTCGTCGGCAACTCGGGCGGCGAATACGGCGTCCGCGGCTGGATTCAGGCGCTCGACGCCAACACCGGCAAGCCCGTCTGGAAGGCCTTCAGCACGGGGCCCGACAAAGAGGTCCTGATCGGGCCGGACTTCAAGCCGTTCTACGACGCCGACAAAGGCAAGGACCTGGGGATTTCGACCTGGCCGCCGGACGCCTGGAAGCACGGCGGAGGCACGGTCTGGGGCTGGGTCGCCTACGACCCCGACCTGAACCTGCTCTACAATGGCGTCGGCAATCCCGGGCCCTGGAACTCCGCGCAGCGGCCGGGCGACAACAAGTGGACCAACTCGGTCTTCGCCCGCGACATCGATACGGGGCAGGCGCGCTGGGCCTACCAGGCCACCCCCCACGACCTGTTCGACTGGGACGGCATCAACGAGAGCATCCTGCTCGACATCACCTGGAAGGGGCAGCCCCGGAAGGTGCTCGTCCGGCCCGAGCGCAACGGCCATCTCTATGTGATCGACCGGGCCACCGGCGAGGTGCTGTCTGCGGAAGCCTACGCCTACACGAACACGACCACCGGCGTTGACCTCAAGACGGGCCGGCTGCAGCGCGTCGGAGACAAGGAGCCGTCGGTGGGCAAAGTCCTGCGGGACGTATGCCCCACCGCGCCGGGCGCCAAGGACTGGAACCCGTCGTCCTTCTCCTCATCCACGGGCCTGCTCTACATCCCCCACAACAACCTGTGCATGGACTGGGAGTCCCAGGAAACCAACTACATCGCCGGGACGCCCTTCGTGGGCGCCGAGGTGCGCATGAAGCCAGGTCCGGGCGGCCACATGGGAGAGGTCACGGCCTGGAACATCCTCGAGGGCAAGCCGGCCTGGGTCATCAAGGAGCGCTTCCCCGTGTGGAGCGGGGCGCTCTCAACGGCCGGCGACCTCGTCTTCTATGGCGACATGGAAGGCTGGTTCAAAGCCGTGAACGCCAAGACGGGGGAGGTTGTCTGGCAGTTCAAGACCGGCTCGGGGATCATCGGGCAGCCCACCACCTATCGCGGTCCCGACGGGCGCCAGTACGTGGCCATTCTGTCGGGCGTCGGCGGCTGGTCCGGCGCCATCGTGTCCGGAGACCTCGACCCGCGCGACGGCACGGCTGCGCTGGGTTTCGTGAACGCCATGCGCGACCTCAAGAACGCCACCACGGCCGGAGGGATGCTCTATGTGTTCCGGCTCCCTTAAGGCCTTGATGGCGGCGTGCGCCATGGGGGCGCTCCTCGGAGCCTGCCAGCGCGAGGAGCGGGACCAGCGCCCCTCGCCGGTGGCGTCCGAGACCCGGGAGCAGGTAGCCCTGACCACCAACTCGGCGGGGCCGAGCCCGCCCGAGATCCGGGTGAGCGGCAAGGGGGCCAAGTACGAGGCGAGCGCCTACGATCAGAGCCAGGGCAAGAAGTACTACGCCTGGTTCAACTGCAACGGCTGCCATTCCAACGGCGGCGGCGGCTCCGGGCCGCCCCTGATGGACGACCGCTGGATCTATGGCGGCTCGATCGAGAACATTGTGCAGACGATCCGGGAGGGCCGGCCCAACGGCATGCCCTCCTTCCGGGGCAAGATCCCGGACGAGCAGATCTGGCAGATCGCCGCCTATGTGCGGTCCATGTCGGGCAACACGAGCTCCGACTCTGCGCCGCAGCGCAACGACTCCATGCATCCGCATCCGTCCGAGAGCCGGACGCCGCCCAGTCCGCCGGTGAACGGCGGCACCGTCGCGCCGAGCCCCAGCCGATGAACGGCCCCGGCCGCCATGCATGTTGGAGCGCCCGCGCAACCAGGTGGGCCGTTATTGCGAGCGCAGCGAAGCAATCCAGGAGCGCCGCGCGCCGAGCTTTCCTGGGCCGGGCCTCCCTGGATTGCTTCGTCGCTGCGCTCCTCGCAATGACGGCGGGGAGGCGCACCCGCTTGGTGGCGCTTTCCTTGCCGTCGGTTCTGACAGGGTGCGAACGTTGGCCTGACGCGCTCGACCCGAAGGCGCCAGAGGCGCACGACATCGCGTGGCTGATCTGGACGTTCACGGGCCTGCTCGGGGCCATCTGGCTGGCGGTCGTGATCGCGATGCTGATCGCCATCCGGGGCGGGAGGCGGGTGGCTCCGCCTGCGGCGGGAGCTACTCCTCTCGACGCGCTGGCGTTGCATCCGGCCGGCGAGCGCAGCCGCACGGTCATCGTCGGCGTCCTGGGCGGGCTTACCGCGCTCACCGTGCTGGTGCTGACCGGGCTCAGCTACGCCACCCAGCGGTCGCTGTTCGCCCCCCGCCAGGAGGGGCTCAGCATCCTGGTGACCGGCAAGCAGTGGTGGTGGGAGCTCCAGTACGAGGACGCGGATCCGAGTCGGATCGTGGAGACCGCCAACGAGATCCACGTCCCGGTGAACGTGCCGGTGACCCTGAAGCTCGAAGCCTCCGACGTGATCCACAGCCTCTGGGTTCCGCGCCTCATGGGCAAGGAGGACCTGATCCCGGGGCGGCAGAACGTCAAGCGCGTGTTCGTGACGCAGCCGGGTGTCTACCGGGGCCAGTGCGCCGAGTTCTGCGGGCAGCAGCACGCCCACATGGGCCTTCTGATCGTCGCCGAGCCCATGGCGGACTTCGAGCGCTGGCGAGACCGGCAGCGGGCTGAAGCCGCGTCTCCGTCCAGCGACGAGCAGCAGGCCGGGCACGACGCCTTCCTCAAGCGCTCCTGCGTGATGTGCCACCAGATCCGGGGCACGGACGCCGGCGGGCGCTCCGGCCCGGACCTCACGCATGTCGGTTCGCGCATGACGCTGGCCGCCGGCACGCTGCCCCTGACCCGCGGAAGCCTCGCGGCCTGGATCGTCGACCCGCACGGGGTGAAGCCTGGGGTGGACATGCCGCTCACCAAGCTCGAACCCGACGAACTCAACGCCATCGCGGCCTATCTCGAGAGCCTGAAATGACCGACGTGGCGATCCGGGCCAGCGAAAAAGACCTGCGCGACACCGACCTCGCGGCCGAGGACCTGCACGATCGGCTGAGCAGGGCCTGGGGGGCCAAGAGCGGGCTGATCGGCTGGCTGTCGGATGTCGACCACAAGGCCGTGGGCCGGCGCTACATCTTCACGGCCTTCGTCTTCCTCGCGCTGGCCGGCAGCGCCGCGGCGCTGATGCGGCTCCAGCTGGCGCGGCCCGAGTCGCAGCTCATCGGGCCGGACCTCTACAACCAGCTGTTCACGATGCACGGCACGACCATGATGTTCCTGTTCGCCGTGCCCGTAATGCAGGCCTTCGCGGTCTACCTGGCGCCGCTGATGGTGGGCACGCGCAACATCGCGTTCCCGCGCCTCACCCTGTTCAGCTACTACGTCTACGTGCTGGGCGGCCTGATGATCTGGGTCGCCTTCCTGATGAACATCGGCCCGGACGTGGGCTGGTTCGCCTATACGCCGCTCTCGGGCCCGCAGTTCTCGCCGGGCAAGCGCTCCGACATCTGGGCGCAGATGATCACCTTCACGGAGGTGTCGTCGCTGGCCGTGGCCGTGTCGGTGATCGTCACGGTGTTCAAGCAGCGCGCGCCGGGGATGACGTTGGACCGCATTCCCCTGCTGGTCTGGGCGATGCTGGTCACCTCGTTCCTGATCATGTTCGCGATGCCCGCCGTGATGCTGGCCTCGACCATGCTGATCCTGGACAGGCTGGTCGGCACGCATTTCTTCAACTACGCCGAGGGGGGCGACACCCTCTTGTGGCAGCACCTGTTCTGGTTCTTCGGCCACCCCGAGGTCTACATCATCTTCCTGCCCGGGACGGGCTTCGTCTCCCAGATCGTCGGCACGTTCTCGCGTCGTCCGGTGTTCGGCTACCTGCCCCTGGTGCTGGCGCTGGTGGCGACAGGATTCCTGTCGTTCGGCCTTTGGGTGCACCACATGTTCGCGACGGGCCTGCCGCAGCTCGGCGCGAGCTTCTTCACGGCGTCGAGCATGCTCATCGCCGTGCCGAGCGGCCTGCAGATCTTCTGCTGGATCGCCACGCTCTGGGGCAGCCGGCCGGTGCTGGCGACGCCCATGCTGTTCGTGCTCGGCTTCCTTTTCATCTTCGTGCTGGGCGGCATGACGGGCGTGATGGTGGCCTCCGTGCCGATCGACCTGCAGGTCCACGACACCTACTTCGTGGTGGCGCATTTCCACTACGTGCTGATCGGCGGCGCGGTGTTCCCGCTGCTCGGGGCCGTCTACTACTGGTTCCCCAAGATCACGGGCCGGCTGATGAGCGAGCGGCTCGGCAAGTGGAACTTCTGGACCGCCTTCATCGGGTTCAACGTCGCATTCTTCGGAATGCACATCCTGGGCCTGATGGGCATGCCGCGGCGCGTCTACACCTACCAGCCGGACCTCGGCTGGGGGCCGCTGAACATGGTCTCCACGGCCGGCGCGCTGCTGCTTGCGGCGAGCTTCGGGCTGTTCTTCATCAACGCCCTCGTCAGCATGCGCTCGGGCGCGCCCGCCGGGAACAACCCGTGGGGCGCCGGCACGCTGGAGTGGGCGACGCCTTCGCCGCCGCCGGTCTACAACTTCGCGCGCTACCCGATCGTGCGGCACCGCGAGCCGCTCTGGGCCGAGGGCGACGAACTGCCGGTCGCGCACGGCCTGATGGTGAGTCAGCGCGAGCTGCTGATCACCACGCTCACGGAAGCGCGGCCTGACCTGCGCGAGGGCACGCCGGACGGATCCATCTGGCCCTTCATCGCAGCGCTGGCGGTGGCGGTGGCGTTCATCTGTTCGATCTTCTGGGCGATCGCGGCGGTGTGGGGCAGCGCGCTGGTCGGGCTGACGCTCATCGGCTGGTTCTGGCCCAAGAGCGTGACGGAGGACGTGACATGAAGCTGCGGCCGGTCACGGACCTTTCGGGGCTGCCCACCTACGGCTATGGGCCGCAAAGCCCGATCTGGTGGGGCACGCTCGGCTTCATGGCCCTGGAGGGGATGGGTTTCGCGCTCGCCATCGGGGCCTATCTGTACCTCTACCACCTCGCGCCCGGTTGGCCGCTCGCCGACCGTCCGCCGAACCATTGGCCAGGCACGCTGATGACGGCCGTGCTGCTCCTTTCGGCCTGGCCCAACAAGCTGGTCGACCGGGCCGGGCATGAGGAGGACCTGCCCAAGGTCCAGCGGTTGCTGATCGTGATGTCCGTGATCGGGCTCCTGACGCTCGTCATCCGGTTCTGGGAGTTCACGCAGCTCTACGTCCGCTGGGACCAGAACGCCTATGGGTCGCTGCTGTGGCTCCTGCTTGGGCTGCACTACACGCACCTGATCACGGACGTGGGGGACACGCTGGTGCTGACCGCTCTGATGTTCACCAAGCACGCCCGGGGCAAGCGTTTCAGCGACGTGAGCGACAACGCGTTCTACTGGTATTTCGTGATCGGCGCGTGGCTGCCGATGTACGTGCTGATCTATTGGGTGCCGCGATGGTAGGCCGCCAAGCCGTTCCACGCCCGGCGGATGTCGAGCCCGCCGGAGCGGGCGTCCATCACCCCCGCTTCGGCTGGGCGGGCCTGGCTCTGGGGCCTGGCGCCTGGGCGGTCAACACTCAGGCCAACCTGACGCTGACGCCCTTCTCCTGCGGGTCCGGGACGCCCTGGCCCGTATACGTGTCGATCGCGATGGCCGTTCTGTCCCTGGCCGGCGCCGCGATCTCGGCCGTGGTGTTCAGCCGGGCCGGCGGGCTGGCGCGCTACCGCGAGCGAGGGGACGGGCGTCCAGGCCTTTTCCTCGCCGGCGTCGGCATCGGCGCGGGCGCGCTGTTCGCCATCGTGATCCTGACCCAGGGGGCCGCGGGGCTCGTCTTCATCGGGTGCGAGCGATGAGGCGGGCGCCTGCGCTGTCGCTCTGCGTTTTCGCGCTGGCGGCTTCGGCTGGTCCGGCGCTGGCCCATGCGGGCCACGCCGCGGAGGGTCCGGGCTGGTTCGAGGATCCCTGGGCCACGGCCATGCTGGCCGTTTCGGGCGGGCCTTACGCCGTGGGGACGGTGCGGCTCTGGGGGCGGGCAGGCGCCGGGCGCGGGATCGCCCGCTGGAGGGCCGCCTGCTTCGCGGCCGGGTGGCTCTCGCTCGCGCTGACCCTGTGCTCGCCTGTCGCTGGCTGGTCGGAGCGCCTTTTCGTGGCGCACATGATCGAGCATGAGCTGATGATGACCCTGGCCGCCCCGCTGCTGGTGATCGGGCGGCCGCTGATTGGCATGCTGTGGGCCTTCCCGCGCCGCGGGCGGCACGCCGTCGCCGCCTTTTTCGGGGCTGGGCCGCTGCTCCGGCTGTGGAACGCGCTGACGGAGCCGCTCACCGCCACGGTGCTGCACGGCGCGGCGCTTTGGGCCTGGCACGCGCCGTCCCTGTTCGCCCTGGCGCTGGAGAACCCGTTCTGGCACGCCGTCCAGCATCTCAGCTTCTTCGGCACCGCGGTGATGTTCTGGTGGTCGCTGGCCAAGTCCCGGGCCTATGGCGCCTCGGTGTTCTGGCTGTTCGCCACCAGCCTGCACAGCGGCTTCCTTGGCATCCTGATCGCGCTGGCGCGGGCTCCCTGGTACCCCGGGCAGGGGGAGGCCAGCGCGCAGTTCGGCCTCAGCCCGCTGGAGGATCAGCAACTCGCCGGTCTTGTGATGTGGGTCCCGGCCGGGGTCGTCTACGCCGGGGCGGCGCTGGTTGCGATGGGGCTCTGGATCCACCGGTCGAGCCGGACCGCGGGAGGTCGCCATGTTCCGCTCGCGTCTTGAACGCCTGCTCGTGGTCGGGGGCGTCATCGGCGCGATGGCGGCCTTCGGCCGCTACCTGGGCTCCCATGTATGGCGCCGCGACATTGTGGCGCCATCGCGCTTCGTGGCCGTTGCGAGCCCCACGATCCTGGGCGATTCCGGCCAGCGGCATGGGCTGGCGGCTATCGGGGCAGTGATTCTGCTCGCCGCGAGCGTGGGCGGCTGGTCGTGGTGGAATGCCTCGCGCCATCGCGCGGAGTTCAGGAGCGCGCTGATCGAAGGGGATCCCGGGCGGGCGCCTGACCTCGTGCGGCGCTACGGATGCGGGGGATGCCACACGCTCACGAGCGTCCGCGGCGCGGCAGGGCGGGTCGGGCCGCCGCTCGACACCGTCGGACAGCGCGTGTTCCTGGCGGGGCGGCTGCCGAACACGCCGGAGAACCTGGCGCGCTGGATCCACGACCCGCATGGCGTCGATCCGCAGACTGCCATGCCCAACACCGGCATCTCGATCGACGACGCGCGCAACGTGGCGGCCTATCTGCTCCAGGAAGCGCCGCGCTGACCGCGCTTCGGCCCTGAGCGCGCGCGTACTGCCCAGCGGCCAGCGGAACATGCGGGCGCGGACGCCGTTGAGGGCTCTGATCCCCCGCATGTTTGGAGAATTCGCATGACGATGTCCGATGGCGGCTCCGACACCATCCGCTCGGAGTTCATCACCGGCCTGCGCAACGCTCATGCGCTGGAGAAGCAGGCCCGCCAGCTGATCGAGCGCCAGCTCGAGCGCGTCAAGAGCTACCCGGACGTGGCCCAGAAGCTGCGCCAGCACCTGGACGAGACCAACGCCCAGGAGGAGCGCCTCGACCAGCTCCTGGCGCGCTTCGACGAGAGCCGTTCCGTGCTGAAGGACATGGCGACCCAGTTCATGGCCAACATGGGCGCGATGACCCACGCCATGGCGGACGACGAGATCCTGAAGAACACCTTCGCCAACCTGGCCTTCGAGAATTTCGAAATCGCCTCCTACAGGTCACTGATTTCGATAGCGAAGGCCGGCGGGTTCAGCCAGGAGGCCCAGGTGCTCCAGCAGTCCCTCAACGAGGAACTCGCCATGGCGAAGTGGATCGACGAGCACGTCGACGACGTCACCCAGCAGTACCTGAGCCTCAAGGCCAGCGGCCAGAAGGCCGACCGCTGATCCAGCCCTGACCTTTGAGAGCCGACGCCGCCGTCCGGCGGGCGGCGTTGTCACACCCGGGCTGGGCATCCCTGCGAGCCCGCCTTGCGCTTCCGCGCCATGGCGGGCGCCTTGCCGGCGTGGTACCCGATAGACAACGCGGCGCGCAGGACGCCGCGACATCGGGAGGCGCGGGCGTGGACTATCTGGCATCGCTGTTTTCCGTCGCGGGCAAGACCGCGCTGGTCACCGGTGGCGCGACCGGGATCGGCCGCATGTGCGCCGAAGCCTTGGTGCAGGCCGGCGCCCGGGTGCTGATCGCCTCGCGCAAGGGCGAGGCCTGCGAACGGGTCGCCGCGGAGCTGAACGCGCTCGGCGCGCCGGGCTCCTGCGAGGGCTTCGCGGGAGATGTCGGGACGGAGGAGGGCGTGCTGGCGCTCGCCGCTGAAGTCAAGCGCCGCGCCGGAGGCCGCCTCGACATCCTGGTGAACAATGCCGGCAAGACCTGGGGCGAGCCGCTCGAGCGCTTCCCGTGGAAGGCCTGGGAAGGCGTGTTCTCAGTCAATGTCGCGGGGCTGTTCACGCTCACGCGCGAACTGCTGCCGGAGCTCACGGCCGCCGCTTCGCCCGATGACCCGGCCCGGGTGGTCAATCTGGGGTCGGTCATGGGCTCGGCCCCCATGGGCGAGGGACCCTATTCGTATTCGGCCTCCAAGGCCGCCGTGCATCACCTCACCCGCATCCTGGCCCGGGAGCTCGCGGGGCGGCAGATCACGGTGAACGCCTTCGCGCCTGGCCCTTTCCTGAGCCGCATGATGGCCTTCGCCACCGCGGAGGAAGAGGTGCGGGCCAAGACCGCGGCCACGGTTCCGATGGGGCGGATCGGGCGGCCGAGCGACGTCGCCGGGGCGCTGCTGTTCCTGTGCGGGCGCGGGGGCGCCTACACGACTGGAGCCATCCTGCCGATCGACGGCGGCATCGCCTGCGACGTTGGCCACAAGCTGTTCGAGGTGGAGTGAATGTCGGACCATCCCTTGCCGGTCGAGGGGCCGCGGACCGCCCTGTCCCTGACGGCCTATCGCGAACGCGTGGGCCAGGAACTTGGCGTCTCGGCCTGGGTCGACGTCACCCAGGACATGATGGATCGCTTCGCCGAGCTCACGCATGACAAGCAGTTCATCCACATCGATCCGGAGCGCGCGGCGAAGACGCCCTTCGGGAGCACGGTGGCGCATGGGTTCCTGACCCTCTCCTTGCTGAGCGTGATGGCCTACGACGCCGTGCCCTCGCTGGAGGGGTCGTCCATGGGAGTGAACTACGGGTTCGACCGGCTCCGCTTCGTCACTCCCGTGAGGCCGGGGTCGCGGGTGCGCGGCCGCTTCATGCTGCGTGAGCTGGCGGAGCGGTCCGCAACCGAGCTGATGATCCGGGTCGCGGCCACCGTGGAGATCGAAGGGCAGGACAGGCCCGCGATCGTGGCGGATTGGCTGACCTTGCGCGTGCTGGACTGAGCCGAGGAGGGGGCGATGAGCATCAGGTTCGACGGACGGGTCGCCATCGTGACCGGCGCAGGCGCCGGCCTCGGCCGCAGCCATGCGCTGGGCCTGGCCGAGCGGGGCGCCAAGGTGGTCGTGGTGGACAGAGGCGGCGCCGTGGACGGCTCGGGCGGGTCCGCATATGCGGCGGAGCGGGTCGTGGAGGAGATCCGGGACGCCGGGGGCGAGGCATTCGCGAGCGCGCTGGACGTCACCGACTTCGCGGCCGTGACCGCGATGGCCCAGGACGTGCTGGCCCGGTGGGGGCGGATCGACATCCTGGTCAACAACGCGGGCATCCTGCGCGACCGCACCTTCGCCAAGATGGAGATGGAGGACTTCCGCAAGGTGCTGGACGTCCACCTGATGGGCTCCGTCCACTGCACCAAGGCCGTGTGGGAGACAATGCGCCGGCAGAACTACGGGCGAATCGTGTTCACGTCCTCGTCCTCGGGCCTCTATGGTAATTTCGGGCAGTCGAACTATGGGGCGGCCAAGGCCGCTCTCGTGGGGCTGATGAACGTGCTGCACCTGGAGGGGCGCAAGCACGACATCCGGGTCAACACGCTCGCCCCGACGGCGGCGACCCGCATGACGGAGCAGCTGATGTCGCCCCAGGCGCTGCAACTGCTGCGGCCCGAGAGCATCACGCCCGGCGTGCTCTACCTGGTCTCGGAGGTGGCCCCCTCGCGCACCATCCTGTGCGCCGGCGCGGGCGTGTTCGCCCAGACGGTGATCACCGAGACGGAAGGCGTCTACCTTGACGAGGCTGAGCGCACGCCCGAAGGCGTGGCGGCCCATTTCGCGGCCATCTCGGACACGAGCAACGAGAGCGAGCTGACCGAGGCCTTCCACCAGACGGACAAGTTCGTCAGGATGGCGGCCCAGCACAAAGGCATCGACCTCAAGGCGAGCCGATAAGGGGAGGGCGCCCATGCGCGAAGCGGTGATCGTCTCGACAGCGCGCACGCCGATCGGAAAAGCCTATCGGGGCGCGTTCAACGACACGCAGGCGCAAGCGCTCGGCGGCCACGCGGTCGCCGCGGCGGTGAGTCGCGCCGGGGTCGATCCAGCCGAGATCGACGACGTGATCCTGGGCGCGGCGCTGCAGCAGGGCTCGACGGGCGTGAACATCGCCCGGCAGGCGGCGTTGCGGGCGGGGCTACCCGCGACGGTGGCCGGCATGAGCGTCGACCGGCAATGCGCGTCCGGGCTGATGGCCATCGCCATCGCGGCCAAGCAGATCATTGTGGACGGGATGACGGTCACGGTCGGTGGCGGACTCGAGTCGATCTCGCTCTGCCAGAACGAGCACATGAACGGCTTTCGCGCCCGGGATCCCTGGCTCGAGGAGCGCGCGCCCGCCCTTTACATGAGCATGCTGGAGACCGCCGAGGTGGTGGCCGAACGCTACGGCGTGAGCCGGGAGGCGCAGGACGCCTATGCGGCGCAATCCCAGGCGCGCACGGCGGCGGCCCAGGCGGCCGGACGGTTCGACGCCGAGATCGCGCCCATGCCAAGCCGCATGGCCGTGCAAGACAAGGCGACGGGCCTGGCGTCCGCGGTCGAGACGCGGCTCGCCAAGGACGAGGGCAACCGCCCGGGCACGACCGTGGAGCAGCTCGCCGCCCTGAAGCCGGTGTTCAAGGACGGGCAGCGGATCCGGGAAGGGAGGTTCATCACGGCGGGCAACGCCTCGCAGTTGTCGGACGGCGCCTCGGCCAGCGTCCTCATGGAGGCGAAGGAGGCGCAGCGGCGCGGCCTGCAGCCGCTCGGGATCTACCGGGGTATCGCGGTCGCCGGATGCGATCCGGACGAGATGGGGATCGGGCCCGTGTTCGCCGTGCCGAAGCTCCTCAAGCAGCACGGGCTCACGGTGGATGACATCGGTTTGTGGGAGCTCAACGAAGCCTTCGCGGTGCAGGTGCTTTATTGCCGCGACCGGCTCGGCATTCCGGATGAGCGCCTCAACGTGAACGGCGGGGCCATCTCCATCGGTCATCCCTACGGGATGTCGGGCGCGCGCATGGTCGGGCACGCGCTGATCGAGGGCAAGCGCCGGGGCGTGCGCCACGTCGTGGTCACCATGTGCGTGGGCGGCGGCATGGGCGCGGCCGGGTTGTTCGAAGTCGCATAACAAACACAAGGGGGAGGACACGCCATGTCGCTCGGAGAGCCGATCGTCGGCGCCATGAACCTCGGCGTGACCGAGAAGCTGCGGCCCATCCTGGACAAGGTGCGGGCCATGGTGCGCGACGAGATCATCCCGCTCGAGCGCGAGTTCGAGGAGGAGGTCGGCAAGGCCGGCGACCGCTTCGCGCACACCCGGCGGCAGCTCGAGATCCTGGACGGGCTCAAGGCCAAGGCGCGCGAGCGCGGGTTGTGGAACTTCTGGCTCACGGATTCGGAGAAGGGCTACGGCCTGTCCACGGTGGAGTACGCCTACCTGGCCGAGGAGATGGGCAAGTCCTTCATCGGGGCGGAGGTGTTCAACTGCTCCGCGCCGGACACGGGCAACATGGAGGTGTTCGAGCGCTACGGCTCGCCGGCGCAGAAGAAGCAGTGGCTTGAGCCATTGCTCGATGGGAAGATCCGTTCGGCCTACCTGATGACGGAGCCTGGCGTGGCCTCGTCCGACGCCACCAACATCGCCCTGGAGGCCCGGCTCGACGGCGACGAATGGGTGCTCAACGGCGAGAAGTGGTGGGCTTCGGGCGCTGGCGACCCGCGCTGCAAGATCTACATCGTCATGTGCCTCACGGATCCGGAGGCGGACCGGCATCACCGCCATTCCATGATCCTCGTGCCTGCTGGAACGCCGGGCGTCACTGTGCTGCGGGCCATGCAGGTCTATGGCGAGGACGACGCCCCGCACGGTCACATGCACATCCGCTTCGAGAACGTGCGGGCGCCGAAGGACAACCTCGTGCATGGCCGCGGGCGCGGCTTCGAGGTGGCGCAGGGGCGGCTCGGACCGGGGCGCATTCATCATTGCATGCGGGCGATCGGGCAGGCGGAGCGGGCCCTGGAGGCGCTGTGCCGGCGGGCCAACACCCGCACGGCTTTCGGCAAGAAGCTCGTCGACCTTGGCGCCAACTACGACATCATCGCCGAGAGCCGCATGGAGATCGAGATGGCGCGCCTGCTGTGCCTGAAGGCGGCCTACATGATGGACACGGCGGGCACGCGCGCGGCGGCGCCCTGGATCTCCCAGATCAAGGTGGTGGCGCCGCGCATCGCGCTCAAGATCACGGACGAGGCCGTGCAGATGCACGGCGCGGCGGGGATCAGCCAGGATTTCCCGCTCGCGCGCATGTGGACGCACCTGCGCACGCTGCGCCTCGCGGACGGGCCCGACGCCGTGCACCGGCGCGTGGTCGCGAAGGCGGAGCTCAAGCGCTACACCAACGCGGGCGAGTGACATGAGCGGGACCGTCGCGGCCCTCGACGAGGCGGCGCTGGCGCGCTGGATGGAGGCGCATGTCCCCGGCTTCCGGGGGCCACTGAGCGCCGAGAAGTTCCCGGGCGGGCAGTCCAACCCGACATTCCGCATCACTGCCGGCTCGGGCGCCTACGTGCTGCGCCGAAAGCCGCCCGGCCAATTGCTCAAGTCCGCCCATGCGGTGGACCGCGAATTCCGAGTGATCAGCGCCCTCGCGCAGACGGACGTGCCCGTGCCCAAGGCGCTCGCGCTGTGCACGGACGAGTCCGTGCTCGGGACGCTGTTCTACGTCATGGAGGAGGTGCGAGGGCGGGTGTTCTGGGACCCGGCGATGCCTGACTCGCAACCGGACGAGCGCGCGGCCGTCTACGACGCCATGAACGCGGCGCTCGCGGCGCTGCACTCCGTGGATGTCCAGGCCATCGGCCTCGCTGATTTCGGCAAGTCCGGGGACTACTTCGCCCGCCAGGTGGCGCGATGGTCCGAGCAGTACCGCGCCTCCGAGACCCAGCCCATCCCCGCCATGGACCGGCTGATCGCCTGGCTGGGGGAGAACCGGCCCCCGGACGACGGCCGCATGTCGCTCGTGCATGGCGACTACCGCATCGACAACATGATCTTTGCGCCCCACTCGGCGAAGTTGCTCGCCATCATCGACTGGGAGCTGTCGACGCTGGGCCATCCCTTTTCGGACCTGGCCTACCAGTGCATGCAGTGGCGGCTGCCGCACGAGGGCGATTTCCGCGGCCTTGCGGGCGTGGACCGCTCGGCCCTCGGGATCCCGACCGAGGAAGCCTATGTGGCGGCCTATTGCCGGCGCATGGGTCTCGACGGCATCCCGACCTGGACGTTCTGTCTCGCCTTCAGCTTCTTCCGCCTCGCCGCCATCCTGCAGGGCGTGCTGAAGCGCGTGCTCGACGGCAACGCTTCGAACCCCGAGCACGGGTTGAAGATGGGGCGCGCCGTCCCGTTGCTGGCCCAGATGGCGTGCGACCTCGTGGAGGCGCGGGGATGATCATTCTCCTTCCGTCATTGCGAGCGGAGCGAAGCTATCAAGGCGATGGCGCCCGCCGCGATGGATTGCTTCGTCGCTGCGCTCCTCGCATGGACGGGGAGACATCGGCCGCTCTGATTTCTCAGGGCGAGGCGCCATGAATCGGTTTGCGGGAAAATCCGTCCTGATTACGGGCGCTGCGGGCGGGTTCGGCCGGCGGGCGGCTGAGCGGTTCGCGGACGAGGGGGCGCGGCTCGTGCTGTCCGACCTCTCGGCCGACCGCCTGGAGCAGCTCGCCGCCGGCTTGCGCCGCGGGGGCGCGGAGGTGGCGGTCGAGCCGGGGGACGTCTGCCAGGAATCCACCGCGCAGCGGTTGGTCGAGGCCGCCTTATCCGCCTATGGGCGGCTGGACGTCGCGGTGAACAACGCCGGGATGATGCACCCCTTCCGCAAGCTGCCCGAGGTCGATTCAGGCCTCGCCGAGAAGGTCCTGGCGGTGAACCTTACGGGCGTGTTCTACGCGCTCAAGCACCAGCTGCCCGCCATGGAGCGGCAGGGCGGAGGTGTGATCCTGAACATGGCCTCGGTGGCGGGGCTGGTCGGCGCGCCTCTCCTGTCGGTCTACGCCGCCGCGAAGCACGGCGTGGTCGGGCTCACAAAAACGGCGGCGGCCGAGTACGCCCGCAGGAACATCCGGGTGAACGCGCTGTGTCCCTCCTTCGCGGACACCGCGATGGTGCACGACGAACTCGCCCAGATGCGCGGCGGCCCCGACGAGGCGCTGGCGCGCGTGCTGGGCGCCATCCCCATGCGGCGGCTCGCCAGCGTGGACGAGGTGGTGGGGGCGATGCTGACGCTCTGCGGGCCGGAAAGCGCCTTCGTGACCGGCGTGGCTCTGCCCGTGGACGGCGGGTTGTCGGCGGTGTGACAGGGGCCCATTCCCCTGGATCATCTCCCGCGCCTTCGGTGCGCCCGGCATCACGGCGCCTGATCATTCGGCTGCGGAGCTCGCGTTTGCGGCTTTCTCGCCGGGCCCGGGCGGCCAGCCCTCGCGATGGCGGGCGCGGTCCTTGTCCGCGTCTTCCGTCTGGTCATGCAGCAGGATGGTCTGCGTCGGGAAGGGCAGGTCGATCTTCGCCTCGGTCAGGGCGTTGCGCAGGGCCTCGACGACCCGCGCCATGGTGTGGACCACGTCGGTGCGGATGGACTTCGTCCACCAGCGGATGCGGAGGTTGACCGAGGAGGCGCCGAGCTCCCAGGCCAGCGCTTCGGGCGGCGGCTCGGCCTCGACGCCTTTCACGCCCTTGATGGTGGACAGGATCACCTCGCGGGCCTTCTCCAAGTCGTCGCCATAGCCGATCCCGATCTCGATCTGGCTGCGGCGCTTGGGGAAGGCGGTGTTGACGATGACCGAGGTGGCGTAGACATCGTTGTTTGGGATCACCACGCGGCGGCCGTCATAGGTCTTGATGAGCGTGGCGCGGGCCTCGATGTGCTCCACCGTGCCCTCGTATTTGCCGACAATGATTTGGTCGCCGCGGCGGAACGGCTGGCGCCACAGAATCAGCAGGCCGGCCATCCAGTTCTGCAGGATGTCCTTGAAGGCGAAGCCGATCGCGATGGAGCCGACGCCCAGGGTCGACAGCAGGTCGGCCGGCTTGATGGACGGGAACACGATCGCGGAGATCACGAGCACGCCGAGCAGGACCACGCCCCAGCGGGCGAACTCCGCCAACAGCTCGCCCAGGTTGTCGCGGCCGCGCCGCTTGAACACGCGTCGGACAACGGCGCGCACGCCCCAGGCGACGAGCCAGAAGACGACCGCGACCCCGAGGGCCAGGGCGAAATTGGGCAGGAGCCAGAAGAAGCCCTTGATGAGCTCCTCGATCTTGGCGGTGGACAGGTGGGACTCGGCGGGCACGGGGCATCCTGGGCTGTTGAAGCCTTTCAATGCGCCGCTCGGCCGATTGTTCGTGAGGGCTAGGCGGCCGGCCTGCCATGGGCGGCGAAGCTCCCGCCGTTTTCCGCCAGTTCGACCAGGAGCGGCGCAGGCTCCCAGCCGGCCCCGTAAGCCTGGTGCAAGTCCCGCACATCAGCCAGGACCGCCGGGAGGCCGATGGCGTCCGCCTCGAACATGGGGCCGCCGCGCCAGGCGGGGAAGCCGTAGCCGTGCAGCAGGACCATGTCGATGTCGAGCGCGCGCGCGACGATTCCCTCCCGCAGGATCTTCGCGCCTTCGTTGACCATGGCGGCGCGCACCCGGCGGACCAGCCGGTCGGCGTCGAAGGGCTCGCGCTTGCGCCTGAGTTCCGTGGAAACGTTCTCCACGAGATCCGAGACCTCGGGATCGACCTGCCGCTTGCCGTTCTCGTAGCGGTAGTAGCCCATGCCGGTCTTCTGGCCGAAGCGGCCCTGGGCGCAGAGGCGGTCGGCGACGGTCCCGCCGTAGCGGCCGCGGGGGTCTCGGGTCGCAGCGAGGCGCTTGCGCCGCGCCCAGCCGATATCGAGGCCGGCGAGGTCGGCCACTGCAAAGGGCCCCATCGCCATGCCATAGCTCTCCAGCGCGGCGTCGACCTCCTGGGGAAGAGCGCCGTCCTCAAGGGCGAAGTCGGTCACCTGACGCCAGGCGGCCAGGATGCGGTTGCCCACGAAGCCATCGCAGACCCCGCAGGTCACCGGCAGCTTGCCGAGGCGCTTCGCCAGGGCCACGCCAGTCGCTACGGCCTCCTTGGCGCTGGCCGCGCCTTCGACGACCTCGACCAGCCGCATGATGTTGGCGGGCGAGAAGAAATGGAGGCCGATCACGTCGGCCGGACGGCCGGACGCCTCGGCGATCTCGTTGACGTCGAGGTAGGAGGTGTTGGTGGCCAGCACGGCCCCATGCCGAGCGGTTGTTCCAAGCCGCGCGAAGATGTCCTTCTTCACGGCCATGTCCTCGAAGGCGGCCTCGATCACGAGGTCCATCCCGGCGAGGTCGCCGAAGTCCTCCGTCACGGTCAGACGCGACAGGCGCTCGTCCTTGCCGGACTCGTCGAGGCGGCCCGATTTCATCGCCCGCGCGTAGAGGCCGGCGATGCGGTCCCAACCGGCGCCCACCGCCTGCGTGCTGGTCTCGACCACCGTGACGCGGAGGCCCGCGTCCAGCAGCGCCACTGCGATGCCGGCCCCCATGGTGCCCGCGCCGATCACGCCGACCGTATCGACGCGCCGGGGCTCCACCCCGTGGAGGTGCGGCACGCGCTGGACCTCACGCTCGGCGAAGAAGGCGTAGCGCAGCGCCCTGGCCTGGTCCGAGCCGACCAGCTCAGCGAAGATGGCGCGCTCGGCCTTGAGGCCTTCCTCGAAGCTCAGGCGTGTCGCGAGGCGCACCGCCTCGACCACCTTCACGGGAGAGAGCTGGCCCCGCGCCCTGGCCAGGACGGACGAAGCGGCTTTCTCAAACTCGTCCTGGTCATAGGGCGGAATGATCAGCTGGCTCGTCCGGCGCGGCGGCTTCTCCGTGAGCTCCCGCGCCAGGGCGATCGCGTCGGCGCGGAGATCCGGGCCGGAGATGGCGTCCAGCAGGCCCTTGGCCTTCGCTTCGATGGCCTTCACGGGCTTGCCGGAGGCCATCATCTCCAGGGCCGCCACGGGGCCGGCGAGACGCGGCGCGCGCTGGGTGCCGCCGGCGCCGGGCACGATGCCGAGCTTCACCTCAGGCAATCCGACGGACGCCTTCGGGTCGGCGATGCGGGCATGGCAGGCGAGCGCGACCTCGAAGCCGCCGCCCAGCGCCGTGCCATGGATGGCGGCCACAACGGGCTTGGTTGAGCCTTCCATGGCGGCCAGAACCTCGTTCAATCCCGGGGCGAGCGGCGGCTTGCCGAACTCGCGGATGTCAGCGCCGGCGATGAAGGTCCGGCCCTCGCAGGCGATCACCAGGGCATGGACGGAGGGGTCCGCGACCGCGGCGGAAACCTGGGCCAGCAAGCCGGTGCGCACGGCCTGAGACAGGGCGTTCACGGGCGGGTTGTCGACCAGAATCAGTGCGACGTCGCCCTCGCGACGGGTCGTGACGGGGCTTGGTTCGCTCATGCGGTCCTCGGTCGTTGTCTGTCCCTGGGCGCGGACGCTTCTGCCTTGCGAGCGGCGGCGTCCTGGCGCGCATCCTAGAAGGGGCGGGCCGTCCAGCGTAAGCCCCGCCAGCATTCTGACGTTGCGCAACCTCAGGCAGCGAGAACTGGCGCAAGCTGCCGGCGCTGAAAGGAGTGGCCGCCTGCGGCCGCGGGCAGGCCACGACATCCGAATGGACATCGAGGTTGCGCCATGGACTTCCGATCCCTCATGCCGTTTTCCGGCTCATCCCTCTCTCGCGCCGGGAATGGCGATCCCTTCATGAGCCTGCGTCGTGAAATGGATCGCATGTTCGACGACTTCACCCGCGGCTGGCCGGCGCCGTCCGGCATGGAGCAGGGCGGCTTCCTGACCCCCAAGGTGAATGTGGCCGAGACCGAAAAGGGCCTCGAGGTCACGGCCGACCTGCCGGGCGTCGATCCCAAGGACATCCAGGTCGACCTGACCGACGGGGTGTTGACGCTGAAGGCGGAGCACAAGAGCGAGAAGGAAGAAAAGGACGAGGCCAAGAGATATCACCTCGTCGAGCGTTCGAGCGGCTCCTACATGCGGCGGTTCTCGCTGCCATTCGAGGCGGACGAGGACAAGATCGACGCGAGCTTCGAGAAGGGCGTGCTGAAGATCAGCATTCCCCGTTCGGCGAGCGCCGAAAAGCCGGCCAAGAAGATCGAGGTGCGCAGCGCGTAGGCGCTTCGGGCCGCGGGCTCACGACCGCGCGGGCCGGCTCTCCGGAGCCGGCCCGCTTGCGTTCGGCGCGTCTTGTGGGAATGTCCGACGCCAAGCATCTTTCGCCCGGGCGCGGCTTGAAAGCCGGGGCGGGATGCATTATTGACCTCCCCCGAAAGGGCGCGTGGGCCGCAGACCACGTGGAACACGGCGTGCCCGCGAGACCCAACCCGATTCTGGTCGTTCCGCGCGACCGTCTGAAGCGAGACTGGACCGATGAAGATCCGCAACTCTCTCAAGTCGCTGCGCGAGCGCCACCGCGACAACCAGATCGTGCGCCGCAAGGGCCGCGTCTACATCATCAACAAGACCCAGAAGCGCTACAAGGCGCGTCAGGGCTGAGGCCCGGCGGCCTGGCTCTCCCGAGCCGGCCTTCAATCGCGGTTTGGAACAGGGCGCAGCCTCTGCGCCCTGTTTTCGTTCGTCTGCATCCTGCGACGGCGAAGCCTTTGACACGCGCCGGCCGCGCCCTATGCTCTGGGCATGTGCGCGTTCCGGATCGCCCTCTGCGTCGGGTTGGGCCTCGCCGTCCTTGGCGGGCCGGTTCTTGCGGCGCAACAGCCGCCCGCGCACGCCAGGGAAGGCAAGGCGCCGCCGCCCCGGGCCGCGACGCTGGACGACCTCTACGAGCGGCTCGCCAGGACAAAGGACGAGAGCGAGGCCAAGGGCATCGTCGCCAGCATCCAGCGCCGCTGGATGCGCTCTGGCAGCGATACGGCCGACCTCCTCTTCAGTCGCGCCATGGACGTTGCCGAGCAGGATCCCGCGCTCTCCATCGAGCTTCTGGATCGCGTGATCGCCCTCGAGCCCAAGTGGGCCGAGGCGTGGAACAAGCGTGCGACCGTGTTCTACATGATGGGCGACGTCACGCGCTCCATGGCGGACCTGCGCGAAACGCTGGCCCTGGAGCCACGGCATTTCGGGGCGCTCTCCGGCCTCGGAATCATCCTGCAGGCGAACGGGGACCGGAAGAAGGCCTACGACGTGTTCAAGCGGGCGCTGGCCGTGAACCCGTTCCTGGCGGATGTGAAACGCCAGGTCGAGCACCTGGAGCCCGAGGTGGGCGAGACCGACCTGTGACCCTGCGTCACTTTGCGGTCGCGCCGGACTGAACCTCCGCGCCGCTCGCGCGTAAGCGGTTCAAAGCAGGAGACCTTCCCCGCATGAACCGCGCCGCCTTCGCGTTGACCCTCACGGCCGGCGTCGCCCTGACGTCGGCCATTGGCTCCATCGCGCTCACCAGCGTGCTGGACCGGCGCTACCCGCCGCGGGGCCGCTTCGTTCCCGTGACCGGCGGGCGCGTCCACCTGATCGACCGCGCGCCGGAAGGGCGGGCCCCCGCCGGGACGGTGCTGCTGCTGCATGGCGCTTCGGCGAACTCCGGCGACATGATGATGGCCCTGGGCGACCGGCTCGCGGATCGCTATCGCGTCATCGCGGTGGACCGCCCTGGCCACGGCTGGACCGATCGGCCTGGCAAGCGAGCCGACTCGTCTCCGGCCCGGCAGGCCGCGGTCATCCGGGAGGCCTTGTCGGGCCTCGGGATCCATCGCGCCGTCGTCGTGGGGCACTCATGGTCCGGCGCGCTCGCCACCGCCCTGGCCCTCGATCACAAGGACCTCGTCAGCGGGCTCGTTCTGCTGGCAGGGGCCACCCATCCGTGGAGGGGCGGCGTGGCCTGGTACAACACGGCGGCGTCGGATGACCGTTTCGCGCCGATCTTCACGCATACAGTGGCCACGCCCGCCACGGCGCTGGCTCTCGACGCCGGCATCAGGGCGGTGTTCGCGCCCAACGACCCGCCCCGTGGCTACGCCGAGCGCACGGCGGTGCGCCTCCTGCTGCGTCCGGCCGAGTTCCAGGCCAACGCCGAGGATCTCACGGACCTGAACGCCTTCCTCAAACGGCAGAGCCAACGGTACGGCGAGATCACGGTCCCGACCAGCATCCTGCACGGGGAGGCGGACAAGATCGTCTCGCCGGTGCTGCATTCGGTGGCGATCAACCGGCAGATCGCCGGGTCCAGGCTGATCCTGCTGCCCGGCGTCGGCCACATGCCGCACCATGCGGAGACCGACCTCGTCCTGGGCGAGATCGACAGGGTTTCCGCCGAGGCGCGACGCCTCGCTCAGGCCGCGGAATAGCGGTCAGCGCGACATGCGTGTCAGGGGGACTTGGGAGGCGTCGACGGCGAACCCCGGCTGGGGTCCGTGAGCTGCACCGTCCAGTTCTTCTGCTCGCCTGTGTCGATCTCGAAAAAGCCGACGCGGTCGAAGCCGCGGGCCAGGCAGTCCTCCACGCCGCGGACCGTGAACTCCTTGTCGCGGGTGCACATGAAGGTCTTGCCGCCCCATTCGCCGCCGCGGTCATAGTCCTGGGCGTAGATGTAGTAGAAGCGCGCCGCTAGCCCGCCTTTGAGCATGGTCTCGCACTCGTTCGGCTTCAGGTTCCACCAGCCTTCGGACAGCCAGCCCTGGGCGTCGCGATAGCCCAGCGCCACGCCGACTCGGCTCTGGGTGAGGTTGCACAGGCGCAGGTCCGCCCGGGCGGGCGCCGCGCAGGCCATGCTGGAGACGAACGCGGCGGCGAGCAGCGCGGGCAGGCGGAACGACATCGGCGATTGGGCAATCCATAGGAGGTGAGTCGCCCGCGATTTGGCGAGCCGGCGCCCCTGCTGTCAACCAACCAGGATGACGCGCAGGTCGTTGACGTTGGTTCGGGTGGGGCCGGGCTTCAGCAGGTCGCCGAGCTTCTCGAAGAAGCCGGTCGAATCGTTGTTCGCCAGGAACGCTGCGGGCTCCAGGCCGGCTTCCCGGGCGCGGGCGAGGGTGGTCGCGTCCACGACCGCGCCGGCCGGGTCGTCCGCCTTGCCGGCGCCGCCATCGGTGCCATCCGTGTCGCCCGCCAAGGCGGCGATCCCAGGCTCGCCGTCGAGCGCCAGGGCCAGCGCGAGGGCGTATTCCTGATTGGGGCCGCCGCGGCCATCGCCCTTGATGGTGACGGTGAGTTCGCCGCCCGACAACAGCGCAACGCGGCGTCCCTCCGCCTTGAGGCGGCGCGCCATAGCGGCGTGCTCGGCCGCAACCTCGCGCGCCTCGCCCTCCAGGTCCGCGCCGAGCGGAATCGGGTCATAGCCCGCCGCCCGGGCGGCCTCGGCGGCCGCTTCCAGCGACTTCGCCGGCGTGGCCACGATGTGGAACTCCGCACGCTCGAAAGCCGGATCCCCGGCCTTGGGCGTCTCGTTGGCGTCGTCGTCCAGCAGCGCCCGGGCGGCCTGGGGCAGTTCGAGCTTGTACTTCGCCACTACGGCTCGGGCGTCCGCCATGGTGGTGGGGTCAGGGACGGTCGGGCCGGACGCGATGGTGGACGGGTCGTCGCCGGGCACGTCGGAAATGGCGAGCGTCACCAGCCGAGCGGGCGCGGCGAGGCGGGCGAGGCGGCCGCCCTTCATCAGGGACAGGCGCTTCCGCAGCGTGTTGATCTCGCCGATGTTGGCGCCCGAGCGCAGCAGGGCGCGGGTGAGGCCCTGCTTCTCGGCCAACGTCAACGCGCCCGCCGGAGCGATCCAATTGGCGGACCCGCCGCCGGAGATCAGGGCCAGCACGACGTCGTTCGGCCCCGCCTCCTGGGCGAGCGCCAGGGTGCGGCGGGCCGCCGCCAGGCCGGCTTCGTCCGGGAGAGGATGGCCAGCCTCCACCACTTCGACCGCGTGGGTCGGCTCGGCGTAGCCGATGCGGGTGACGGCCAGGCCGGTGAGGCGGGAGTCGTCCAGGCCGCGCTCGTCCATGTAGAAGCGCTCCGCGGCCGCCGTCATGCTGGCGGCCGCCTTGCCGGCGGCGAGGATGATCACGCGGCCGTTGGCGGGCGGCTCTGGCAGATAGCTCGGCAGGCAGTCGCTCGGGTGGGCGGCGCGCACAGCGGCGTCAAAGATGGCGCGCAGCGTGGCGCGGGTCTCGGCGGCGTCGCCCATGGAGTTTCCTTCCCGTGTTCTTGTCGTGCTTATGGCTTGGCCGCCTCCCGCGGCCGGGCGATCCAGATCCCGAGCAGGATCAGGGCGCCGCCCAGAGATTGCGCCACCGTGAGCGCTTCGCCTAGCGCGATCCACGCCACGATGGCGGCCGCAATCGCTTCCAGGAAGATCACCAGGGAGGAGAACACCGCCGGCAGGCGGCCGAGCGCGACGGAGAGCAAGCCCTGGCCGCCCGCATGGCTGAGCCAGGACATGCCCAGGAGCGCCAAGGCGCCGGCCGCTGTCCTGGGCCACAGGGCGTCCCCCGCGAGCAGCGCGACGCCGAGCAGGATGAGGGCGGTGACGCAGGACAGCGCGAAGGTCACTCGCGCCGCGCCCGCATGGGCGCGGGCCGCCTGCACGGCGATGAAATACAGGCCGAAGAAGACCGCAGTGGCGAGGCCGAACAGGTCGCCGCGCAGCTTGGCTGGGTCCACCTGCAGGGAATGCCCGATCAGCGCCACGCCGCCCAGGAGGCACAGCGCGACCCCGGCCAGGATCTCGCGGCGGATGCGCTGCTTCAGCACGGCCCAGGAGAACAGCACCACCCAGATCGGCGCGGTGGTGGCGAAGAAGGTGGCGTTGGCGATGGTCGTCTGCAGGATCGACACATGCCAGAACAGGAGGTCCCCGGCGAACAGGAGGCCTGACACGACCGCAGGGCGCGTGAAGGTAGGTTTCGCGCCGGCTCCGGCCGCGCGCTCCTCCAGCCGCGCCCAGGCGTAGAGCACGGGCAAAGCCAAGGCGACCCGCCAGAACGCGGAGGCGAAAGGCCCGACGCCGGCGTCCTGCGCCAGGCGCACGAAGACGGGCGAGATCCCCATGGCGAGGGCGCCGCCGACGAGGGCGGAGAGAGCGCCGGCGCGCCCGGAAGCGGCGTCGGGGGCCGTCGCGGCCGGGCGTGCGATGTCGGGCGAGGTCATGGAGGCGCATGCGTCATGGCGGGAATGCGCCACAGTCCTATGGCAGTTCGCCCGGCCCGTCACTATGGTTGCGCCGTTCCTGGGAAGCCCGCATGACCGCCCCGCCCATTGCGCTCATCGAACAGCCCGTCGTCATTCCCGGCGATCCCGCCTGCGGCGTGGTTCTTCTCTGCGACCACGCCTCCAACCACATTCCGGAAGAATACGGCTCGCTCGGCCTGCCGCCCGCCGAACTGGAGCGGCACATCGCCTACGACATCGGCATTGCGGGCGTGACGCGCCGGATGGCGGAGATCCTGGGCTGTCCCGCAGTGCTCAGCCACTTCTCGCGGCTGCTGATCGATCCGAACCGGGGAGAGGACGACCCCACCCTGGTGATGCGCCTGTCCGACGGGGCCGTGGTTCCGGGCAACGCCAGGGCCGATCGGGCGGAGGTGGAACGCCGGCTGGCGCGCTTCTACCGCCCCTACGACAACGCCGTCGGGCGGGTCATCGAGGAGGCGCTGGCGTCCGGCAATCCGCCGGCGGTCGTGTCGATGCACTCGTTCACGCCGGCCTGGAAGGGCGTGCCGCGGCCGTGGCATGTCACGGTGCTGTGGGACGCCGACCCGCGGCTGGCCTTGCCCCTGATCGAGGCGCTCGCGGCGGACAAGGCCCTCCTGGTCGGCGACAATGAGCCCTATGACGGCGCGCTCGCGGGGGACACGGTCAACCGCCACGCCACCGCGCGCGGGCTCGCCAACGCGCTCCTGGAGGTCCGGCAGGACCTGATCGGCGGGGAAGAGGGGCAGGCCGAATGGGCGGAGCGGATCGCGGCCGCGCTGCTCCCGATCCTGGCGGAGCCCGAGACGCACCGCGTCGCCATGCATCCCACGCGCACGGCGAGCCGCCATCGCGCGGCGTTCGCGCCGGAGCCGAGCCCCAGCATCTGACGGGGCGCGGCGAGGTTTTGCCCGCGTTCCACAGGGGGCTTCGCCGCGGCCTTGACCGGGGCGGCCCCATGGCCGAAACCCTCGCGCGAATTTCTCAAGCCGATTCTGACGAGGCGGGCTCTCCATGGACAATTCGATCGCGGCCGACCAGCTGAAGGCCATCATCGAGCGCATCGAGCGCCTCGAGGAAGAAAAGAAGGCCCTCAGCGAGGACATCAAGGACGTCTATGGCGAAGCCAAGGGCAACGGCTTCGACACCAAGATCATCCGCAAGATCGTCGCGCTGCGGAAAAAGGACCATGCGGAGCGCAAGGAGGAAGAGGCCATCATGGAGCTCTACCTCGAAGCGCTCGGCATGGCCTGAGGGGCGCAGCCCTCAACGGGCGCAGACCCGCCGCCCGGCGCGATAATAGCAACGAACGGGCGGACGCGTGGCGACCGCGGCGCCGCGAGGACCCGCGCATCCGGCGCGATACACGCCTTTCGCGCAGACGACAGCCTCGGCCGGCGTCGGGGTGGCGAACAAAACCGCCGCGAAGGCGGCGAGCGCGAGGCCTCCGGCGAGCATCAGGCTTTGCATGACAAGGCTCCTCCTCGGCTGGCCTCGTTTTGGAAGCCCGCGGTTGCGGCCTGTGAGCCAGCCGCCTTCAGCTTGGCCCAGCCCGGAGCCCGCGCCCTGACAGGGCGCAAGTTCGGCGGTTCCGAGTTACGCGGGGTCCGAAGCGCCGCGTTCAGTGCGCAGGAGAAAACCGGGCGAGCGGCACCGCCTTGACGGCCGGGCCGCTGAAGCGGTCGGCGCTGAGTTCACCGGGCCCCCGCTCGAAGCGCATGGCCACCGTCGTGACCGGCTTCGCGGCGGCGCCGGGGATCTCCTTGGGAGCGATTTTCGCCTTGGCGGTGCTGACGGAGGCGGGACGCGGCGCGGCCGGATGCTTGCCGCCCAGGCTGCTGGACGCGAAGAGGGCCTGAAGGCCGTCGCGGTCCAGCGCCGCCGTGTTTTCCGGCTCGTCCGCCGGCGCTTCGGCGCGCGACGGCTCGGGCGACCGCGCCGACGCCGCCCCGTGGGCGTGGGCCTCGGCGGCCGCGCGGGTCGTGTTTGGCATCCCGACCGGGAGGGTCGCGGGGAGCATGGGCTCAAGCGACGCCAGGGCGACCGGCCGGGCCGGCGGCAGCGGGACGTTGGCGTAGACGGGGGCCGTAGCCGGCCCGAGATCGGCAGGGCGGGCGAGGGGCAGCGGCAGGTTCACGATGCGCGGCTCCACCGCGCTCGGCGCGCCGGTCGGTCCCGCCTGCCACACCATCTGGGGCTGGCCCGGCGCGGACGCGGCTGGGGCCTCAAGGGCGGCCAAAGCGACGGGGCGGCTCGCCGGAAGCGGAACGTCGGCGGAGCGAGGCGCTGGCGGCGCAACGGGGGCCGGCGCGGGCGGCGGCTCGATGACGGCGGCGCCGGCCGGCCCCATGGGGCCCAGCGAGGCGACCTGCACCGGCGCGGGCGCGGGCGGAGCGTCCGGCTGGCGGCGACCGAAGAGGGGCGCGGGACGGGCGGGCTCGCGGTCGGTGCGGCCAAAATTCACCGCGACATAGCGATCATCCTCAGCCGTGGCCGGGGCGTAGGCGGCGACCTGCGTGGAGGGGCGGGACGGGCCACGTCCGCGGCCCCGGACGGGCTGGGCGGTCTCCTCGTCTTCGTCCTCGCCTCCAAGGCCGAACAGGGCGGCGAAGAAGCTCTTGCCCTTGCGGGCGGTCACGACGCGCGTGGAGCCCTCCTCGCCGTCGGCATTGCCCGCATAGGCGAACACCGTGCCGCCGTTGGCGACCACCTCGGCGGCGGCCTCCTCGTAGCCGGGCATGGGCTTGCCGTCGATCGGGATGTGGACCGTCTTGCCGTCGGGGAACAGGCGGGCGAGCTGGTCCCGGCTCATGCGCGGCCAATGGCGCACGCTGCCCGCGTCCAGGTGAACGAAGGGGTTGTAGGCGTTGGGGTAGTAACCCACGCCGCCACGCTGAAGGCGAAGACCGACCTCGCGCACCTTCGCCATGGAGGCGTCGGGCAGGTAGAAGTCCATCGCCTTGCCCAGCATGTGCTGGGAGTGCTTGGCCACCGCGCGGGAGCGCCGTCGCAGCATCGCGTTGGTCTCGGGCGCGCGGTAGGCCGAAACGACGTGGATGGGCTCCTGGGAGCCGACTTCGCGGTACACCTCCCAGACGATGTCGAACAGCCGGGGGTCCATGCTGGTCGGCTCGTCGAAGCGCCAGTCGCGCAGCAGCCAATTCAGCTTCTCCAGGCCGTCACGGTCGAAGACGCCGTTGCGCTTGAAGGTGATGACCGCCGTTTCCTTGGAATGCGTGTGGTAGATGTTGAGCGAACGCGTGTCGCCGTTCGCCTCGGCGTTTCCGACCGCGCCGGTCTCTCCCACCACGATGGACAGGGCGGCGATAGCCGGCATGGCCGGCTTCAGCCAACGCGACGCGAACGCCGCGGCTCGAGACGCAAACCGGAACCGCACGATTCAACTCATCGGTTGTTCGGAAGAGGCGCAAATCGGCCCCAAACCCGCGAGGATGATGAATTGAACGTTGCCGAAAACGATTAACGCCACGTTACGGCCCCCCGATCGCCCGCACCGCCCTCCCTTGAGGAGGAGGGATGCATGGCTCGCTGGCGCCCGCGCGACTCAGCCCGGAGTCACGCCCAGCCAGGCGCCGGTCGGGAGCAGAGATGACCACAGCGGTCGACCGTGGTCAAAGCCAAGTTCATGCTTGAGGTTGGGCCTCAGGGCTGGCGCTGCGCCTGCGTCGCCTCGGCGGCGTGCGCGAAGCGGCGCCCGTCGGAGGCCAGGCCCAGGGCGGTCCTGACCCGCCCGTCATACCCGTAGAGATCCTCGCGACGCACCAGGCGGCCTGTTTCGTCCACACTCACGGTGAAGTAGGTGAGGTGGATCGGCAGGGTATGTTTGAACCGGATCGTGCGTTCGCCCTTGCCGATGAGCCCCCGCAGTCGCTTCTCGTCATATCCCTGGTCGCCGAGCACGAAGTCAGCCAACCGGAACGGGTTCTCGACGCGCACGCAGCCGTGGCTGAAGGCGCGCTTCTCGTTGGCGAACAGGCCGCGAGACGGGGTGTCGTGCAGGTAGACGGCGTGCTGGTTGGGGAACATGAACTTGATGAAGCCCAGGGCGTTGCGCTCGCCCGGCGGCTGCCTGACGAAGATGCGGTTGCCCTTGCGGATCACCTCGTAGCCCTGGCGGGCCGCATAGTTCGGATCCTGCGCCATCTTGGGCAGGAACTCGTTCTTGATGATGGACGGCGGCACGTACCACGACGGGTTGACGATGACGTATTCCATCATGTGCGAGAAGATCGGCGTCGGCGACGTGGCCTTGCCGACCACCACGCGCGTGCGGTGCACGACCTGTCCGTTCTCGTAGAGCCGCAGGGTGTATTCCGGCAGGTTCACCTCGATGTGGCGTTCGCCGAGGTCCTGGGGCAGCCAGCGCCAGCGCTCCATGTTCGCGATCACGTCGCCCATGCTCACATTCGACGAGCTCGAACGGATGCGGCCGGTCAGAAGATCGGCGGTGTGCTGGTCGAAGATGCCGGTGGCGCGCACGCGCCGGGCCCGCTGAAAGGCCTTCACCGCGGCGATCAACTCGTCGTCGTAGGCCTGGTCCGGCTTCGGATCCAGGGACAGCTTGGCGCGGATCAGGGGCACGCGCGGGTCTGTCGAGCCGTAGCGCAGGGGCGGGCCCTCGAACTCGTCCCGCTGCTGGTGCAGCGCGCCGGTGGACTCCCGCATCTCGTGCAGCTTGGCCTTGAGGGCCAGATAGCCCGGATGCGGCGGCTGGTAGGCGGCGAGCGCTTTGCCGGCGTCGGCCGCCTGCGCGAGCGCAGCGAGCACCTCCGCGGGTTCGGGCAGAGCCAGATCCGGCGTGATGAGATTGGAGAGCCGGCTCGGCTCGATGCGGGCGCCCCGGGCGTCGCGCGCATAGGCGACCGCCGCGGCCGAAAGCGAGAGGTCCGCCTCGGCGCGATCCGCCGGGCCCGCGTCGGCGGCGGGCAGGGCGGCCGGGTAGGAGGCGGGGTCGAGCGCGTCGTCCTCCGCCGTGGCGATCTGCGCCAAGACGGCCTTGGCGGCTGCTGTGGGCTGGCCATCGGCGAACCAGACGGGCTTGTCGTCGCGGCCGGCGTAGAATGCGGCCAGCGCCTCGCGCTCCTTCTTGGGCAGGCGCGCAACGGGCTTGCCGACCTTGGCGGCGCCCTCGGCGTAGGCCTTCAACGTGGCCCGCAGGGCGTCGGCCTCGACGGTGGAGAGGTCGGGCTTGGAAGCGTCGATCACCACCGTCACGGGCGGCAGATCGGGCGGCGGGATGTCCACGGCCGGACTGGCCGGCGCGGCGGCGACGGCGGGTGCGGCCGGCTCGGCGGGCTTCTCCGCAGCCTTCGGTTGCGCGGGAGCGGCGGGGGCCGCGGCCTCCTCCACGATCAGGGTGGAGGGCTCGTCTGGCAGAGGCACGACCACGTCGGCTGCCCCGACGGACGGCTTTTCAGAGGCAGCGACGGAATTCTCAGCAGCGGCCGGAGCGGGGGCTGCGGCGGGGTGCTGGGTCGCCGCCCCGGCCGTCATCGCCGCAGCGGCGTTCGCCGGTTCCGCGGGGGTGGCCGCGGGCGCCACCGTGGCCGCGGGGACCGGAGGTTCTTCCGCGCGCGCCAAAGACGCGGACGCCAACAACGCCAGCAGGGACACGCCGGCCATCGGCGCGCGCCAGGACAGTCCCCGCATGCCATTCTCCATTCGATTCACCATCGGGCGTCCCGACGAGAGCTTTGTCCTCGCACAAGCGGACAAGCACAAGCCTGAAAAGACCTCACAAACCCGTGTGCCAACGCTTCGTCCTTCTTTGTCGGCCGGTGTGTCCGGACAACATCGCGACGTCAGGCCGCAGCGTCTTCTGTATCCTCGCCAGAGTCGTCGAGGCCCAATTCTTTCAATTTCCGGTAGAGCGTAGACCGTCCGATGCCGAGCTTACGCGCCATCTCGGTCATGTGCGAGCGGTAGTGGCCCAACGCGAAGCGAATGGCTTCCTCCTCCAGGGAGGCGAGAGTGCGCACGTCGCCGTTCTCGTCGAGCAGGGAGACCCGACTGGGGTCGCGCAAGGCGACCAGCGGAGCCGGCGCAAAAGCCTCCTCGACCATGCGCGCGGATTGGAACTGGGGAACCGCCGCGGCGTAGGCGGGGGGTGTCGCAAGGGGGGGCGGAGCGGGGGGCGCGGGCGGGATCCTGGCCTCGAAGCCGTCCACCTGGGCGGCGATCTGCGGGAACTCGTCCACCGTGAGTTCGTCGCCGTCGCACAGCACCACGGCGCGGAACATCGTGTTTTCGAGCTGGCGCACGTTGCCCGGCCAGGAATAGCTGGACAGGAGCGCCACCGCCTCGGGGGAGACGCCGCGCAGGCGCTTGCCTTCCTCGGCCGCGATCCGCGCCATGAAGCGACGTGCGAGGTCCGGCACGTCCTCGCGGCGCGCGCGCAGAGGCGGGATCGTGATCGGGAACACGTTGAGGCGATAGAACAGGTCTTCGCGAAAGCGACCCTGCTTCACGGCCTCGATCAGGTTGGCGTTGGTGGCCGAGATCAGGCGCACGTCGACCTTCACGGTCTTGCGGCCGCCGACTGGGTCGACCTCGCCTTCCTGGATGGCGCGCAGCAGCTTGACCTGGGCATCCAGCGGCAGGTCCCCGACCTCGTCCAGGAACAGGGTGCCGCCGTTCGCCTCCACGAACTTGCCCACGTGGCGCTCGGTTGCGCCGGTGAAGGCCCCCTTCTCGTGGCCGAAGAGGATGGATTCGACGAGGTTGTCCGGGATGGCGCCGCAGTTCACCGTGACGAAAGGACGGCCGCGTCGCTCGGACGAGCCCTGGATGGCGCGGGCGAGGAGCTCCTTGCCGACGCCCGACTCGCCTTCCAGCAGGACCGGGATATTCGACTTCGCGGCCCGCTCGCCGAGCCGGATGACGCGCGCCATCTCGGGGCTGCGGGTCACCAGGTCCTTGAAGGTGAGGGCGCCCTGGGCGTGGCGGTTGATGCGCCGGATCTCGTCTTCCAGGGCCTCCGCCCTGAGGGCGTTCTTGATGGAGACCGCGAGACGCTCGGCCCCGACCGGCTTCACCACGAAGTCCGCCGCGCCGGCCCGCATGGCCGAGATCACGGTTTCAATGGAGCCGTTCGCCGTCTGGACGATGACCGGCACGGCCTTGCCGGCCTGGCGCAGGCGCGACAAAACGCCCATGCCGTCGAGGCCCGGCATCACCAGATCCAGCACCACGAGGTCGATCCCCTCGCCGTCGGGCCCGGTCAGGATTTCCAGCGCCTGTTCGCCCCGCTCGGCGATGCGGGTCATGTAACCCAGGCGGTTGATCATGCTGTCGAGAAGGCGGCGCTGAATGGGATCGTCGTCGACGATCAGGATCGTGTGGGTCATGGGCCGCCTTGGGTATGTGTCCCGTTTCGGCGCCATGGTGCGGGTTTCGGGTAAACGGCTCTTTAATGGGCCGAGCGGTTGCGCCGGCGTGGGGGCATTGTGGGAACCGCCAGGGGCGTCCTATGTGTTATCCATGCTCGTCCTCCCTGCCTGGTGAACCATGCCCTTGATCCGGTCCATTGCCTGCGCCCCTTCCGCCGCCCGCGACGCGGGGGCCACGCTGGGCGAGCTGCCCGAATGGGACCTGAGCGACCTTTACCCATCCATGGATTCGCCTGAGTTCGCGGCCGAGCTCAGCGAAGCGGAGGCGGACTGCAAGGCCTTCGCTGACGCCTACAGGGGCAAGCTCGAGGGCATCGTGTCCGGCCCGAACGCAGCGGAGGCCCTGAACGCGGCTGTCCAGCGCTATGAGCGCATCGAGGACCGGCTCGGGCGCGTGATCTCCTATGCGGGCCTGGTTTACGCGGGCGACACCACGGATCCGAAACGCGCCAAGTTCTACGGGGACGCCCAGGAGCGGCTGACTGCGGCTTCGTCGGACCTGCTGTTCTTCCAGCTGGAGCTGAACCGGCTGGACGACGCCCGGCTCGACGCCCTGGCTGCGCATCCGCCGCTGAGCCATTACCGGCCGTGGCTGGAGGACATCCGCAAGGAGAAGCCGTACCAGCTGGACGACAAGCTCGAGCAGCTCTTCCACGAGAAATCGGTCACGGGCCGGGCGGCCTGGAACCGCTTGTTCGACGAGACCATCTCGTCGCTGAAATTCCAGGTGGGCGACGAGGAACTGACGCTCGAGCCCACCCTCAACAAGCTGCAGGACGCCGACGGAGAGGTGAGGCGCACGGCGGCCGAGGCGCTGGCGAAGACGCTGGGCGCCAACCTGCGCATCTTCACGCTGATCACCAACACGCTCGCGAAGGACAAAGAGATCGCGGACCGCTGGCGCGGTTTCGAGGACGTGGCGGACAGCCGGCACCTCTCCAACCGCGTCGAGCGCGAAGTGGTGGACGCGCTTGTGTCCGCCGTGCGCGCCGCCTATCCGCGGCTGTCGCACCGCTACTACGCCCTCAAGTCCAAGTGGTTTGGCGTCGAGGCCCTGAACTTCTGGGATCGCAACGCGCCGCTGCCCAAGGTCGAGCAGCGGGTGATCGGCTGGACGGAAGCGCGCGACACCGTGCTCGACGCCTACAATGGTTTCTCGCCGGAAATGTCGGAAATCGCGCGGCGCTTCTTCGACGGGAGCTGGATCGACGCGCCCGTGCGGCCCGGCAAGGCGCCGGGCGCCTTCGCGCATCCCACGGTGCCGTCCGCGCACCCCTACGTGCTGCTGAACTACCAGGGCCGGCCGCGGGACGTGATGACGCTCGCCCATGAGCTGGGGCACGGCGTGCACCAGGTGCTGGCGGGGCCGAACGGCGCGCTGATGGCGCCGACCCCGCTCACGCTCGCCGAAACGGCGTCCGTCTTCGGCGAGATGCTCACCTTCCGGGCGCTCCTGGCCAAGACGACCGACAAGGCGGCGCGCAAGGCCATGCTCGCCGCCAAGGTCGAGGACATGATCAACACGGTGGTGCGGCAGATCGCGTTCTACACCTTCGAGCGCGACATCCACACGACGCGCGCGGCGGGCGAACTGACGGCCGAGCAGATCGGCGAGATGTGGATGAAGGTGCAGGCCGAGAGCCTCGGGCCGGCGATCCGGCTGGGCCCGGGATACGAGACCTTCTGGTCCTACATCCCGCATTTCATCCACTCGCCGTTCTACGTTTACGCCTACGCGTTCGGCGACTGCCTGGTGAACTCGCTCTACGGCGTCTACGAGAAGGCGGCGGACGGCTTCGCCGACCGCTACCTCGCCATGCTGGCGGCCGGCGGCACCAAGCACCACACGGAGCTCCTGGCCCCCTTCGGGCTCGACGCGCGCGACCCGGCCTTCTGGAGCATCGGGCTCGACCTGATCGACCGGATGATCACGGAGCTGGAGGGGATGGAGTAGGCCTGCGGCGACCTGCCTCGGGGCGCGGGCGGCCGAACCGCTCGGCCCGCGCCGTCGACACCTGCCCCTCGCCGCCCCATATCTGCGCCATGGCTGATCGAGACGACGAACGGAACCGCCTCTCCGCCCGGGCGGCGCGCTATGCGCGGGTGGGGGCGAATGTGGGTGGGGCGGCTGCGCGCATCGCGGGCGCGCGGCTGTTCGGTGGAGGGGACCGGCGCTCGGGCGCCCAGGCGCTCACGGAGGCGCTGGGCGGGCTGAAGGGGCCGCTGATGAAGGTCGCCCAGCTGATGGCGACCATCCCGGAAGTGCTGCCGCCGGAATACGCCGAAGAGCTTTCGAAGCTTCAGAGCGACGCTCCTCCGATGGGCCCAGCCTTTGTGAAGCGCCGCATGATGGCGGAGCTCGGGCCCGACTGGCAGGCGCGCTTCGGCTCGTTCGAGCTGCGCTCCGCGGCCGCCGCCTCGCTGGGGCAGGTGCACAAGGCCACGGCCAAGGACGGCTCCCCGCTCGCCTGCAAGCTGCAGTACCCCGACATGCAGTCCGCCGTGGAGGCGGACCTGCGGCAGCTCGACGTGCTGTTCGCCATTCACCGGCGCATGGACCCGGCCATCGACACCCGCGAGATCGCCAAGGAGATCGGCGCCCGGGTGCGCGAGGAGCTGGACTACCGCCGCGAAGCCAAGCACGCGGCGCTCTACGGGCTGATGCTCCAGGACGAGCCGCAGGTCCGCGTGCCGCATGTTTGGAGGGAGTTGTCGAGCGGCCGCCTGCTCACCCTTGACTGGCTCGAGGGCGAGAAGCTGCTGAGCTTCAAGCAGCACTCGCTGGAGGAGCGCAACCGCATCGCCACCGCCATGTTCAAGGCCTGGTGGTCGCCTTTCAGCCGCTTCGGGGTGATTCATGGGGATCCGCACCTCGGCAACTACACCGTGTTCTCGGGAGGCGGCGAGCCGCAGGGGATCAACCTGCTGGACTATGGCTGCATCCGCATCTTCCCGCCGCGCTTCGTGGGGGGCGTGGTGGACCTCTACCGCGGGCTGCTGGAAAACGACCCGGCCCGGGTGGTGCACGCCTACGAGGTGTGGGGCTTCAAAGGCCTCACCAAAGAGCTGATCGATATCCTGAACATCTGGGCGCGCTTCATCTACGGTCCGCTGCTGGATGACCGCGTGCGCACTATCGCGGACAAGGTCAGCCCGGCCCAGTATGGGCGGCGGGAGGCCTACACGGTGCACAAGGCGCTCAAGGAAAAGGGGCCGGTGCGGGTGCCGCAGGAGTTCGTATTCATGGATCGCGCCGCCATCGGGCTCGGCGGGGTGTTCCTCCACCTCGCGGCGGAGCTGAACTTCCATCGGCTGTTCGAGTCCGCGATGGTGGATTTCTCGCTCGAGGCGGTGGAGCGCCGGCAGGCCGAGGCGCTGGCGGCAGTCGGGTTGAGGGCGACGAGCTAGGTTGCGTCATCTCGGCCGGAGCCGCGGCGGGGAAGGAGAACCAGGACGACCTGGCGCCTCGCCCAGACGCCTGGATCCCCTTCCCGGCCTGCTTCGCAGGCCGCCGGGGATGACGGCGGACAAATTGAAAGCCTCAGTCTCTGCCCCCGGCAGCCCCTGGATTGCTTCGTCTCGGCGCTCCTCGCAAGGGCGGGCTCACTCCCGCACCAGGTCTCCCAGCAGGCTTGCGGCGACGGTCAGCTTCGAGATCGTCAGGCCGGAGCCAGCGATCGCTTCTACGGAGCGGATGATCCGCTCGACGGACGCGCCCCGTTTCGCCATCCAGGCGTCGACCGCGACGGCGCCTTCGGACGCCTCCGTCTGGGCGATCTCGCTGGTCAGGGCGCGATGGGCGGTCTCTATGCCGGCCAGTGCACGGTCGAGGGCGAGGCGGTCATAGTAGTCCGCGGCGGCTATTTCCTGCGCGGCCTGGGCCAGCTGCCCGAGGCGGAAACGGTTCGCGGCGGCGAAGTGAATGGCCGCAATGGCTTCGGCCGGGCGGCCGACCTTTTCGGACACCAGCACGATGTCCGGCGCTGCGGTGATGGCCGGCAGGGTTGCGAGGCGCTCGGCCAGTTCGGCCGGTACGCCCGCATGGGCGAGCTCCGCGGCCCGGCGACCCACGGCTTCGCGAGACGCAGGCTCCAAGGCCGTGTCGCGGGCCGCCTCCACTGCGGCCACCCCGGCGCGGAAGCGGCCGACGACGTCCTCCAGGGTGTGCTGGGTCCAGTCCACGTGGCGGATGAACCAGACCATGCGGGAGAGCAGCAGGTCCTGGACGCCCTTGTAGAGCCTGAGCTGCAACTCACCGGAGATCTCGCCGTCAAGGGCGTCGATCGCGCCGTTCAGGGAGATCAGGTCGAAGCTGTCACGCGTGGCCGCGTAGGCCGCCGCGATGGTGGGCGCGTCGGCGCCTGTCTGGTCCACGAGGCGGGTGACGACCGTTGCGCCGCCCCGGTTGACGATGGCGTTGGCCAACTGAGTGGCGATGATCTCGCGCCGCAGGCGATGCGTCTCGATTGCGTCGGGGAAGCGCGACACGAGGATCTTGGGGAAGTACCGCACCAGCTCGGTCGCCAGGTACGGATCATCCGGCACGCGGCTGTCGAGCAGCGCGTCATGAAGGGCGAGCTTGGCGTAGGCCAGGAGCACGGCCAGTTCGGGCCGGGTCAGCGTCTCGCCGCGGCGATCCATGTCGGCGAGGGTCATTTCGTCGGGCAGCAGCTCGACAGTGCGATCCAGCCGCCCGGAGGCTTCCAGGGTTTGCATGAGGCGGCGGGCGAAGCCGAAGTCCTCTCGGCCACGCGCCTGGGACAGCGAGAGCGAAAGGGTCTGCAGGTAGTTGTTGCGCAGCACGAGGCCGCCCACCTCGTCGGTCATTTCGGCGAGCAGCGCCTTGCGGTGCTCGGCGTCCAGGCGGCCGTCGCGCGCCGGCGTGGCCAGCGCGATCTTGATGTTCACCTCCACGTCGGAGGTGTTCACGCCGGCCGAGTTGTCGATGGCGTCCGTGTTGAGGCGTACGCCCTTGTGGGCCGCCTCGATGCGGCCAAGCTGGGTGACGCCGAGGTTCGCGCCTTCGCCGATCACCTTGGCGGCGACCTGCGCGCCGGTGATGCGGACGGCATCATTGGCGCGGTCGCCAACCTGCTCGTCTGTTTCAGCCGAGGAGCGCACATAGGTGCCGATGCCGCCGAACCAGAGCAGGTCCACGGGCGCCTTCAGGATGGCGCGCATCACCTCGGCCGGCGTCGCTTCCGCCTTGTCGAGGCCGAGGGTCGCCCTGATTTCGGGCGAGAGCGGGATCGCCTTCAGAGAGCGGGAGAACACGCCGCCGCCCTTCGAGATCAGGCTCTTGTCATAATCCTGCCAGGACGAGCGGGCGAGATCGAAGAGGCGCTGGCGCTCGGCGAAGGAACGCGCCGGATTCGGGTCGGGGTCGAGGAAAATGTCGCGGTGGTCGAACGCGGCCACCAACCTGATCTGCTCGGACAGCAGCATGCCGTTGCCGAACACGTCGCCGGACATGTCGCCCACGCCGACCACGGTGAACGGCGTCGACTGGATGTCCACGTCCATTTCGCGGAAGTGACGCTTCACGGCCTCCCAGGCGCCGCGGGCCGTGATGCCCATGCCCTTGTGGTCGTATCCCACCGAGCCACCCGACGCGAAGGCGTCGCCCAGCCAGTGGTGATGCTCCTCCGAGAGGGCGTTGGCGATGTCCGAAAAGGTCGCGGTGCCCTTGTCGGCCGCCACGACGAGGTAGGGATCGTCGCCATCGTGCCGCACGGTGTCAGCCGGCGGGACGATGTGATCGCCCTCGATGTTGTCGGTCAGGTCCAGCAGGGTCCCGACAAACTCCTTGTAGGCCGCGACCCCTTCCGCCATCCAGGCCTGCCGGTCGGAGGGCGGCGGCAGATGCTTGGGCACGAACCCGCCCTTGGCCCCCACGGGCACGATCACGGCGTTCTTGACCTGCTGGGCCTTCACAAGGCCCAGCACCTCGGTGCGGAAGTCCTGGCGCCGGTCGGACCAGCGCAGTCCGCCACGGGCCACCTTGCCGAAGCGCAGGTGGACGCCCTCCACCCGGGGCGAATGGACCGCGATTTCGTAGAGCGGCCGGGGGAGAGGCAGGCCCTCGATGCGCCGGCTCTCGAACTTGAACGCGATCGGGATGCGCGCCTTGCCGTCCGGCCCAAGCTGGAAAAAGGACGTGCGCACGGCGGCTTCGACCAGGTTCACGAAACTGCGCAGAATGCGGTCCTCGTCCAGGCTGTCGATGGCGGCGAGGCCGCTGTCGATCTCGCGGCGGATCGCATTCTGGCGATCGCCGCGCTCCTCGGCCGCCTCGGGACGCGGGTCGAAGCGGGCATAAAGAAAGTCGACGAGCAGGGCGGAGAGCCCGGCGTGCTTCGCCAGGGTGGTCCACATGTAGTCCTGGCTGAACGGGGCCCGGGCTTGCTGCAGATAGCGCGACAGCGTCCGAACGGCGGCGACATCCCGCCAGCCCAGGCCGGCCTCAAGGACGAGCGCATTGAAGCCGTCGGACTCGGCCAGGCCTCGGAACAAGGCCATCAGAGCAGCCTCGAGCTTCGGCCTCAGCGCCTCGATGTCGATCTCGCCGCCCTTGAAGCGCTCCAGCGCCATGTCGTGCAGCCAGATGCGGCCCGTCTCGGGCGCGCCCTCGGGCTCCACCCGATAGGTGCGCTCGTTGAGAACGCGGAACCCCATGTTCTCCAGCAGAGGCACGCGCTCGGAGAGCGGCAGAGGCTGGCCAAAGGCGAACACCTTGAGGTTCACCCGGGTCGGCTCCTCGCCTTCGCGCCGCTCGATCCGCACGGCCCGCGGGTGCGCGTCGTCCAGCTTTTCCAGCACCTGGATGTCCGCGATGGCCTGGGCGGGGCCGAAGGCCTCGCGATAGGCGGCCGAGAAGGCTCCCGCAAAGCGGGCCGCGGTTCCGCGCGCCCTGGCGCCCTCGTAGGCGTCCGACAAGGCGTCCGCGAGTTGGTCGCTCCAGGTGCGGACGACGCCCTGGACCGCCTCCTCGAGCGCGCCGCGCTCGATGACGGGAGTTTTCCCCTCGTCGCGGCCGATGATGTAGTGGGTGCGGGCGAGGGGACCCTCGGGATAGGCCGGGTAGGCGGCCGAGAGGCGGCCCTTGTAAAGGCTCGCGAGCAGGTGGCCGACCCGGTTGCGGACCTGGGTGTCGTAGCGCTCCTTGGGAATGTAGACGAGCACCGAGACGAAGCGGTCGAAGCGGTCGGGCCGGGACAGGACGCGCACGCGCGGGCGCTCGTAGAGCGCCATGATGTCGGTGGTGAAGCGCAGCAACTGGTCGACGCCGACCTGAAACAGCTCGTCGCGCGGGTAGCTTTCCAGCACGTTGCGCAGGGCGCGGCCGGAATGGCTGGCGGGATCGTAGCCCGCACGGCGGATGACCTGGGCGACCTTGTGCCGGACGTAGGGGATCGCCTGGGTGGTCTCCGTATAGGCCGACGACGTGAACAGGCCGACGATGCGCAGCTCGCCAGAGAGCAGGCCATCGGGCGTGAACAGCTTGACGCCGACATAGTCCAGGTGGACGCGCCGGTGGACGCGCGACTTCACGCTCGCCTTGGTGACGATCAGAGGCACGGGCTCCTTGAGGAAGGCCCGGATCTCCGGCGTGATGGCGACGAGTTCGCCGCCCCGGCGCAGCACTTTCACCGTAGGATCGGAGAGGATGCCCAGTCCGCTGCCCTCGACGGGATCGGCGGCCGTGTCGCCCTCGGGCATGCGGTATTCGCGAACCCCAAGCAGGGTGAAATTGTCTGCAGCGAGCCAGTCCAGGAGGGCGATCGCTTCGGCGATCTCGTCAGCCGGCAGCGGCGGCGGATTGCTGCGATACGCGTGAATCGCCTCGGCGATGCGCCCGCGCATGGCGGCCCAGTCGCGCACGGCCACGCGGACATCGGCGTAGACCTTGGCGAGCCCCTCGGCCAGGGCCTGGCGGGCCGCCTCGCCGTCCAGGCGGTCGAGGTGGACCTGGATCAGGCTCTCGCGCCGGGCGCCCGGCTGCCCGCCGGCCATGGCTTCGCCGGCGAAACGGACGAGACGTCCATCGGAATCGCGCTCGACGGCCACGATGGGATGCGCCACGAACCGAACGGCGAGCCCACGGTCGGAGAGCTCGGCCAGAGTCGAGTCCAGCAGGAAGGGCATGTTGTCGTTGAGGATCTCGACGACGGTGATGTCGCGCTCATGGCCGCCGATCTCGACCCGGCGGTCGGTGAAGCGGATGTCCTCGTGGCCTGACCGACGCGGGCTCGAGAGGTGCTCGAAGGCGCTCGCCGCAAAGGCGGCGAGATCGGGGGCGGAATAGAGCGCGAGGTCTTCGGCTGAAACACGCGCGAACAGCGCCTCGACGAAGCTTTCCGGAACGCGCCCCTGCCCCTCGGGCATGGCCTGGATGATGGCCAAAACCAGATCCTGGCGGCCTTCCCGGTCACGTTTCAGCATCGCTGCTTACCCCCGACCTCGCTGCGGCGTCGTTTGCGCCGTCCTCGTTGGGGTTATGCTAGGCCTACGATGGTTATGAAGCCATGACTGTTTTCGGCCTGGAAGGCGAAGAATATTTCGCCGAACAGGCCAAAGACGGGTGAAAAGCCGGCCCGGGGTCGTCCTTGCGAAGAGTGAAGCCACGAGGCTATCCAGGGCGCCGGGCGCCGCCCTGGATTGTTGCGCTGCGCTGGCGATGACGCTGGGTTCGCGATCTGACGCCGATATGCCCGGGACGATCCCGCGCATATTGGTGATTGGCGGATGCTTCGCTTGACCTCCCGCATGGGCGGGAGACGAGATCACGCAAGCGCGCTCTGCATCAGCCGCGTGAGCCGCTGGGCGAAGGCGGCCGCGTCGGCCGGGGGCTGGCCTTCCGCGGCGCGGGCCTGGTCCAGGAGAAGGTGGGCGGCGTCTTCCACCAGCGCCTTGTCGCCGCCCTCCTTGAGGCGGTTGGCCAGCTTCGCCACGAGGTCGTGGCGCGGGTTGACCTCCAGCACCGGCTTGGTGGCCTCCGCAAGCTTGCCATGGGCCGCGAGGAGGCGCTCCAGGCCGCGGTCCGGGCCGTGCTCGCCGGCCACCAGGCAGGCCGCGCTTTCTGCCAGCCGCGAGGACGGGCGCACATCCGACACGGCGTCGCCGAGCGTCTGCTTCACGAAGGCGAGCAGGGTCGCGACTTCGGGGCCGGTCTCCTTGTTCTCTGGCGCTGTCTCGCCTTCGGCGAGCGGAACCTTCTCGATGTCGGCTGCGCCCTGGGTGACCGACTTGAAGGGCTTGCCGTCGAAGCCCAGCGCGTTCTGGACCCAGAAGGCGTCCACCGGATCGGACAGCAGCAGCACCTCGATGCCGCGGGCGCGGAAGCCTTCAAGGTGCGGGCTCGCGGCCAACCGCTTGGCGTCATCGCCGACGAGGTACCAGATGTCGGTCTGGTTCTCGCGGAGTTCGGCGACGTAGGCCTTGAGCGAGCGACCGCCCTCCGGGTGCTTCGAGGTGGCGAAGCGGGCGATGCCGAACAGGGCGTCGCGGCGCTCATAGTCCTCGTAAAGGCCCTCCTTGATCACGGGCCCGAAGGCCTTCCAGACCGCAGCGAACTTCTCCGGGTCCTTGTCAGCGAGCTTCTCGAGTTCGGACAGGATCCGGTTGGTCACGCCCTTGCGGATGGCCGCCAGGATCGGGCTCTCCTGGATGGTCTCGCGCGACAGGTTCAGCGGCAGGTCGGCGCTGTCCACCACGCCGGAGACGAAGCGCAGGTAGCCGGGCAGGATCTCCAGTTCGTCGGAGATGAACATGCGCCGGACGTAGAGTTTCATGCGGCCCTTGCGCAGCGGATCGAACAGCGCCAGCGGCGGCGTGGAGGGCACGAAGGCGAGCACGTTGTACTCGTGCCGGCCCTCGGCGCGGTAATGGATGGTCAGCGCCGGGTCGTCGAACTGGGTGGCGACCGACTGGTAGAAAGACTTGTAGTCCTCGGCCGAGATCTCGCCTTTGGGCTTCGTCCAGATGGCGGCGCCGTCGGCGATGCGGCGCTTCTCGGCGCCGGGCTTCTCGACCAGGTCCACCGGCACCGGTACGGCGCTGCCGTGCTCGCGCACGATGCGCTCGACCGTATGGGGCTGGGCGTAGTTCTCGCTGCCCTCGGAGAGGTGCAGCACCACCTTCGTGCCGCGGGCCGGGGCGTCGCCTTCCGGGGCGGGTTCGATCGTGTAGGCGCCCTGGCCGTCGGAGGACCACTTCCAGGCCTCGGACGCGCCCGCCTTGCGGGTCAGCACGTCGACGCTGCGGGCCACCATGAAGGCGGAGTAGAAGCCGACGCCGAACTGGCCGATGAGGTTGGAGCTGGCGGCGTTGTCGCCGAGCTGTTCCAGGAAGGCGCGGGTGCCCGAGCGGGCGATGGTGCCGAGCGCCTCGACCAGGTCGTCATGGCTCATGCCGACGCCATTGTCGGCGACCGTCAGGGTCTTGGCGTCCGGGTCGCACGCGATCGTGACGCCGAGCTCCGTGTCGTCGCCCAGGAGCGCGTCGTCCTGCAGGGCGAGGGTGCGCAGCTTCTCGCAGGCGTCTGCGCCATTCGCGACCAGCTCGCGCAGGAAGATGTCCCGGTCCGAGTAGACCGAATGGACCATGAGGTGGAGCAGGCGGGAAACGTCGGCCTCGAAGGCGCGGCTCTCGCTCTTGGGGGCGTTTGTTTCAGGAGCAACGGCGTCTACCACGGGTCGCCTCTTGGTTCTGGCGGGACGCAGGCCCGCGCGGGATTTCCGGGTCGCGGCCGAAGCTCGGCCGCCGCGGCGGATATCGCGAGACGGTGAGCCGATTTCAAGTTCCCGGAGCGTCGATCCAAAAGAGAAGGGCCGCCTTTCGGCGGCCCTTAAGGACAGGGAACTGAAATGGTGGGCCCGAACCCCGTACGCCGGGGGGCTGGGGGGCTGATCGATCCGGACGAACCAGGTTCGGGCCCGAGGCAACGGAAATGGTTATCGTTGCTCATCGGGGCGGGCGATTGTTCGGTTCAAGGAATTTTTGTGGCGGACATCACGGCCGCCGCGTGTGGATATCAATCGGCGCCGCGGTGCGGCGAAGGCGGGCGTTTCGCGCCCTGGAGAACCGTGCCAGACTGCCCATATGACAGACCGGCGACACGGGCCGGCGCCAGGATGGAGGCGAGATGAGCGAGGCTGACCTCTCGGATCCGCAGACCGCATCGAGGACGCGCGAGGGCCCAGGGCCCGGCGTCCTCGGCTTCCCGGGTCCGATGCAGGTCGTGTTCGACAGGCACGAACTGCGAGCGCTTTTCGACACCTACGGCCGCAAGGTGGCCGAGGGCGAATGGCGGGATTACACGCTCGATTTCCTGAAGGACCGGGCGGTGTTCTGCGTGTATCGCAGGGCGAACGAATTTCCCCTCTACCGGATCGAGAAGAACCCCAAGCTGGCGCGCCGCCAGGGCGCCTACTCGGTGGTGGCGGCCAGCGGACACATCCTGAAGCGCGGGCACGACCTCGCGCGCGTGCTCAGCGTGCTGGAGAAGCCGCTGAAGCTGGTGGTGAGCTGAGGATTTTCCGGCCCCTGTCGATGCGAGTCGGTGGCGACGCAATTGAGCCGCGTGCGCCACGCCCCACTGGATTGCTTCGTCGCTGCGCTCCTCGCAATGACGGAGGCTAAGCTTCCGCGCTCTCCATCACGGGAACGCCTTCGGCGCCCGCGCCGAGGCGGCGCTGCATGATCACCTGATCCAGCCAGCGGCCGTGCTTGTAGCCGACGTCACGCACCACGCCGGCGTTCAGGAAGCCCAGCGAGCGGTGCAGGGCGATGGAGCCGGTCGAGGAGCTGTCGCCGATGACGCCCACCATCTGGCGGAAGCCCTGGCGTTCGCAGTGGGCGATCAGCGAGGACAGGAGCGCCCGGCCGACGCCGCGGCCCTGGACGTCCGGGGCGACGTAGATCGAATCCTCCACGGTGAACTGGTAGGCGGGGCGGGGACGGTACGGTCCCGCATAGGCGTATCCGACCACCCGGCCGTCCACCTCGGCCACCAGGTAGGGAAAGCCAGCCGACAGCAGCGCCTCCCGGCGGCGGGCCACCTCGGCCTGGTCGGGCGGATCGATCTCGAACGACGCCGTCCCGTTCAGCACGGCGTGCTCGTAGATCGCCGTGATCGCGGGCAGATCCTTGTCTTCGGATGGGCGGACGATGGCGGTCATGAAGGCGCTCGACGATACGGGGCGGCATCTTTGTGCCATCCCTTCACGACGTTCGAAAGCGGAGACCGTTGCAGCCCCCACGAAAAAGGCCCCGGGCGAACCCGGGGCCTCGTGCGGTTTCCGCTCACATGCGGATCAGTCGTTGTTGCGCTGGCCCATGAGCGAGAGCAGGAACTGGAACATGTTGATGAAGTCCAGGTACAGCGTCAGGGCGCCCATGAGCGAGGCCTTGCCCATCATCTCGGCGTCGCCCGCGACGTAGTCGTACTGCTCCTTCAAGCGCTGCGTGTCCCACGCCGTCAGGCCGGCGAAGATGCCCACGCCCAGGATGTTGATGACGAACTGCAGGCCGCTATTCTGCAGGAAGATGTTGACCAGGCCAGCGATGATGATGCCGAACAGGCCCATCACCAGGAACGAGCCCATGGCCGACAGGCTACGGCGCGTCGTGTAGCCGTACAGGGACAAGGCGCCGAACGAGGCCGCCGTGATGGCGAAGACCTGCACGACGCTGCCGACCCGGTACATCAGGAAGATCGACGACAGCGACAAGCCCATCACGGCCGCGAAGGCCAGGAATGTGCCCAGCAGCGAGCTGTAGCTCATGCGCTCGAAGCGCCAGGACAGCACGAGCACGAAGGCCAGCGGGGCGAAGATCACCACGTAGGCCAGCGGCGTCGAGAACAGCGCCCGGGCCATGCCGGTCGTGTACATGCCGAAGGCGACGAGCGCGGAGATGCCCAACGCCAGGGTCATGTGATTGTAGATGCCGAGCATGTAGGCGCGCAGGCCCTGGTCGTACTCGGCCACGCCAGCCCGGCCGGCGACCGGCCCGAACTGGGAATAGGCGTTGCGATCAAAGTTCGACATGTCGTCCTCTCAGCGAGCGGATTGCTTTCCCCTCCCGCCGGTGTGGTCCCGGCAGTTGCGAGAAATATGAGGGGCGCCCCGCGGGAAAACAAGAGCCGCCTCCGGGGAGGCATTTCAAAAATCCAGAGCTGGAATCGCTCAAGTGTAAACGCGTCGTGAACAGCGGCGCGTCTACTCCAGAAGACTGCACACGGCGGGTCTATTCTACTTACAAGTCGCGGAGATACGCGGCGGGCTTCTGCCCCAGAATGCGCCACGTGCCGGCGAGGCCAAGCAGAATGGTCAGGGCGACAGCCCCAAACGCGATGGCGACGGCGCCCGTCATGGGCCACTCGAACGGCAGCTTCATCAGCCGGGTCACGATCCACCAGGCCGCTCCGGCGCCCGCCAGCGCGCCGAACACGGCCGTCGCGACGCCCAGGATTCCGTATTCGAGCAGGAAGGCGGCGAGCAGGCGCCCGCGGGTCGCGCCCAGCGTCTTCAGCACCACTGCGTCGTAGACGCGGGCGCGGCGCCCCGCCGCGAGCGCGCCGGCCAGCACCAGGATGCTCGCCACCACGGCGACGGCGCTGGCGCCCCGAATGGCGACCGCGAGCTGGCCGACCAGCTCGTTGATGGCGTCCAGGGCGTCCTTGACGCGGACGGTCGTGACGTTCGGGAAGTCCCGCGCCATGGCGGCCACCACGGCCTGCTCCTGGGCCTGGGTAGCGCCGCCCGGGAACGTCACGGTCGAGAGATCCGAATGCGGCGCCCCCGCAAAGGTGGAGGGCGAGAACACCATGACGAAGTTGATGCCGAGCGACTGCCACTCCACCCGGCGCAGGTTGGCGATCTTCGCCGTGATGTTGCGGCCGAGCACGTTGACCGTGATCGTGTCGCCGATGTCGAGGCCGAGCCCCTTGGCGAGCTCGTCCTCGAAAGAGACGAGCGGCGGTCCCTTGTAGTCGGGGGCCCACCAGGAGCCGGCGACCACGCGCGAGCCCTCCGGCGGCTCGGCGGCGTAGGTGATGCCGCGGTCGCCTTCCAGCACCCAGGTCGCGTTCTCGGCCGCCTTCACCTCGCCGGCCGGCACGCCCTTGAGCGACACGACCCGGCCGCGCATCATGGGCACGCGCTCGACCTTGGCGCCCTTGGCGGCCTCGCCCAGCAGGGCGTCGAACCTGTCCGCGTCCCTGGACGGGATGTCGAGGAAGAAGAAGCTCGGCGCCCTTTCGGGGAGTGACCGGGTGAGCTGGCCGCGAATGGACGCGTCCACGAGGGAGAGGGCCACCAGCAGGGTCACGCCCAGGCCCAGCGAGAGGGCCAGCGAGGGCGTGAGCGCGCCAGGTCGGTGGATGTTGCCCACCGCGAGCCGAAGCTCCGCGCCGCGGGGGCGCGGCATGCGCGCCGCGGCGGCCATGATGCCGGCGGCCACCACGCGGAGCAGCACGAAGCTGCCGGCGGTTCCCACGACCGCGGCGATCGCGACGCGGCGATCGTAGCTGAAGCCGATCGCTGCTCCTGCAAGGGCCGCGACGGCGAGCGCCAGGGCCACGAGGTAGCGTCGCCGCGGCCAGCGTCGATCGGGGGCGACCTGGTCGCGGAACAGGCCGGGCACGGACACGTCGTGCACGCGGCTCAGCGGCCAGAGCGAAAAGGCGAGGGCGGTGAGGAGCCCGTACAACGCCGCCCCGGCGAGTTCGCGCGGGTAGACGTGCGGGTCGAGGGGAATCGGCAGCAGGCTGCGCAGGCTCGAGGCCAGCGCGTAGGGCAGGGCGGCCCCAACCGCGAGCCCGAGCGCCACGCCCAGCAGGGCGAGGGCGAGGATCTCGATCAGGGCGATGGCGAAGACGCGCCCGCCCGTGGCCCCGAGACTCTTGAGAGTCGCCAGGGAGGCCCTGCGGCGGTCCACATAGGCGGCCACCGCGTTGGCCACGCCCACCCCGCCCACCACCAGAGCGGCGAGGCCGACAAGGGTCAGGTACTGGCTGAAACGCTCGATGTTCTTGGCGAACTGCGGGGCGGCGTTCGCCCGGGAGCGCACGTCGAAGCCGGACTCCGGGAGGGCCTTTGCGATTTCGTCGGTGACGCGGGCGAGCGAGGGCTCGTCCGCGTTCGGCAGGATCAGCCGGTAGGACCAGCGAACGAGGCTGCCCGGCTGGAGCAGGCCCGATGCGCGGAGCGCGTCCTGGGAGAGGAGCAGGCGCGGGCCGAAGGAGATGCCGGCCGCGAGCTTGTCCGGCTCGGACTGGATGGCGGCGCGAAGGACGATCCGGGCGTCGCCGAGGCGGACGACGGCGCCGGGCTTCAGGTTCAGGCGGGTGAACAGGGCCGGGTCGGCGGCGGCCCCGAAAGCGTCGCCCTCGCGGGCGAACAGAGCCTGCGGGGTGAAGGGCGGATCGGTCTGCAGCGCGCCGATCGAGGGATAGCCGGCGTCCGTCGCCTTCACCTCCACGAGGGCGGTCTGCGTGTCGTCCACCCGCACCATGGCGCGCATGGTGGCGACGCTCGTCATGCGGCCGAACCGTGCGAGCGCGACCTTCTCGGCGTCGGTCGCTTCGCGCTGGAGCAGGCTGGCGGAGAGATCGCCGCCCAGGATCATGCGGCCCTGCGCGGCCAGGCCGTCGCCCAAGGAGCGGGCGACGGAGCCGACGCCCGCGATGGCGGCTACGCCCAGCGCGATGCAGGCGAGGAAGACGCCGAAGCCGCGCAGGCCGCTGCGCAGGTTGCGAAACGCCAGTCGGAGCGAAACGGCGATCTCGGAGAGGAAGCCCGCGTTGCGGGGTGGATCAGCCTGGGCCGAGCGGGGCAGCGTGCCGTGCATGGTCAGGCGCGGCCCCGTGTGAGTTCGTCGGAGCGGGCCTGGTCGATCACGCCGGAGCGCAGGGCGACCGTGCGATCGCAGCGGCGGGCCAGGCCAGGGTCGTGTGTCACCAGCACCAGCGTGGCGCCACGCTCGGTCTTCATGCGGAACAGGAGGTCGACGATGGAGGCGCCGGTGTCCTCGTCGAGGTTTCCGGTGGGCTCGTCGGCGACCAGGATGGCGGGATCGGGGGCCAGGGCGCGCGCCAAGGCCACGCGCTGCTGCTCGCCCCCGGAAAGCTCCGCGGGGTAGTGGGAGAGCCGATGCCCGAGGCCGACCTGATCCAGTTCGGCCCGGGCCCGCGCGAAGGCGTCCGCCTGGCCGGCGAGCTCCAGCGGCACGGCCACGTTCTCCAGCGCCGTCATGGTGGGCAGCAGGTGGAAGGACTGGAACACGATGCCGACCCGCCGGCCGCGGAAGCGGGCGAGGGCGTCCTCGTCCAGGGGGCCGAGTTCCTGTCCTTCGATGCGCACGGCGCCCGCGTCGGGGCGCTCCAGGCCGGCCATGACCATGAGGAGGGTGGACTTGCCCGAGCCGGAGGGACCCACCAGCCCCACGGCCTCGCCCCTGTCGACCGCGAGCGAGACACCCTTCAGGATGTGGACGCGCGCGGCGCCGCGCCCCAGGCTCAGATCAACGTTTTCGAGCTCGATCGCCTTGACCATGCGAGTTCCCGTGCCGATGTCACGCCCCATGACCGCCAGCACGTCCGTCTGCACGTCCGCCGCGACCGACCCTCAATATGGGGGCTCGCATTCCGCCGTCCAGCACGGGAGGGCGAAGCGCCGCGTCGCTCCCGCCTTTGCGCTCCTCGCCGCCCTTCTGAGCCTTTTCGCCATGTCGTTTCCCCTCGCCGCCCTGGCGTCGCGCCCGCTGCGGGTGGTGGCCCTCGGCGACAGCCTCACCGCGGGCTACATGCTGCCGCAGGACGCGGCCTTCCCGGAGCAGCTCGAAAAAGCGCTGAAGGCGCAGGGCGTGGCGGTGGAAATCCAAAATGCCGGCGTCTCCGGAGACACGGCCTCGCAGGGGCTGGAGCGTCTCGACTGGTCGGTCCCCGACGGGACGGACGCGGTGATCGTGGAGCTCGGCGCCAACGACGCGCTGCGGGGCGTCGACCCGGCCGTGACCCGCAAGGCGCTCGACGAGATCATCGCACGGCTGAAGGCCCGCAACATCGCGGTGCTGCTCGCCGGCATGTACGCGCCGCGCAACATGGGCGCGGACTATGTCCAGGCGTTCGACGGCATCTACCGGGACCTGGCCGCCAAGCACGGCGTGCCACTCTATCCGTTCTTCCTCGACGGCATCGCGGGCGACCGCGCGCTCAACCTGCAGGACGGGCTCCATCCCAACCCGCAGGGCGTGAAGGTGATCGTGTCGCGCATCCTGCCGGCGGTGACGAGCTTTCTCAACACGGTGAAGCCGGGCGCGTGACGCCGCCGTCATACGCAGCCTGAGCCGCGAAGCGGCGGAGGGGGAGGGGATCCAGACTGGTGCGCGCCTTGTCCGGGATCCCCTTCCCGCGCCTGCGGCGCGCCGGGGATGACGGGGCAAATCAGCGGACGGGGTTCGCGTGCAGGGGGACCTAGCGCTCCGCCGCATTCCGTGCTTCAAGCCCGGCCACAATCCCCGCCAGCGCTCCCCGGAGATCCCCATGGAATTGCGCCCCCTTGGCCGCACAGGCCTCAAGGTCAGCCTTCTTTGTCTCGGCACCATGACGTGGGGCCAGCAAAACACGGAGGCCGAGGGCCACGAGCAGATGGACTACGCCCTCGACCAGGGCATCAACTTCTTCGACACGGCCGAGCTTTACTCGATCCCCCCGAAGGCCGAGACGCAGGGCTCCACGGAGCGGATCATCGGGACGTGGTTCCAGTCGCGGAAGTCGCGCGACAAGGTGATCCTCGCCTCCAAGGTCATCGGCCGCAGCGTCATGGACTGGTTCCGCGACGGCCGCATCCCGGGCGAGCTCAACCGCGCCCAGATGACGGAGGCGCTCGACAAAAGCCTGAAGCGCCTGCAGACCGACTACATCGACCTGTACCAGCTGCACTGGCCGGACCGCGCCGTGCCGTGGGGCGCCAACCCGACCGTCTACAAGCACAGCGACTATGTCGGCCCGGAGAACCCGATCGAGGAGATCCTGGCGGTGCTGGGCGACTTCGTGAAGGCCGGCAAGATCCGCCACGTGGGCCTGTCCAACGAGAGCGCCTGGGGGACGATGAAGTTCCTGCAGGTCTCGGAAGCCCGCGGCCTGCCGCGCGTCGCTTCCGTGCAGAACGCCTACAATCTGGTCAACCGCACCTACGAGACGGCGCTGGCCGAGATCTCCATGCGGGAGGATGTCGGGCTCCTGGCCTATTCGCCGCTGGCCCAGGGTTATCTTACCGGCAAGTACCTGAACGGAGCGCGCCCGGCCGGCGCTCGCACCACGCTGTTCAACCGCGGCCAGCGCTACGAGAAGCCGGGCGCGGAGGAGGCCATCTCCCGCTACGTGAAGCTCGCGCGCGAGTGGGGGCTCGACCCGGCCCAGATGGCGCTCGCCTTCGTGAACGGGCAGCCCTTCGTGGCGTCCAACATCATCGGGGCCACGAGCATGGAGCAGCTCAGGACCGACATCGCGTCAGTGGGGGTGAAGCTCGCCCCGGAGCTGCTGGACGCGATCGACGGGATTCACCAGCTGCACATGAACCCCTGTCCGTAAGGGTGCGGGGCTGCAACCCTGGGTGTGTTCCTGGCATTGCCATTGCAGCATTGAGAATCACGCCGGCCCTGTCCCAAGCTGGGCCGGCGTGGAGACTTCGGGCGCTCCCCGCGCCCGGGACGACCGTCCGCCGGCGCGCCCGCGCCGCGCTTCGACAGGGAGGGCAGGATGCCGCGTCTGTTCACCGGCTTCGAGGTGCCGCCCGACATCGCGAACACGCTCTCGAGCCTGCGGGGCGGCCTTGTCGGCGCCCGCTGGATCGACGTGGAGAACTACCACGTCACCCTGCGCTTCATGGGCGACATCGACGACCATCTGGCGCGCGACGTCGACGCCATGCTGGCCGACGTGCGCCGGGGGCCGATCACGCTGACGCTGGACGGGCTCTCGGCCTTCGGCGGGGACAAGCCCCGGGCGCTCGTCGCGCGCATCAAGCCCGACCAGGCGCTCATGGACTTCCAGGCGGAGCAGGAGCGCATCGTGCGCCGCGCGGGCCTGCCCCCGGAGAAGCGCAAGTTCACGCCGCACGTCACGCTCGCGCGCCTGCGCGACACCACGCCCTGGCACGTGGCCGACTTCCTGGCCGCGCAGGGGCGCGTGCCCGCGCGCAGCTTCACGGCCGACCGGTTCGTGCTGTTCTCCTCGCGCGCGTCCGTGGGCGGGGGCCCGTACGTGGTCGAGGCCGCATACCCGCTCGGGTAGGCGGGTCTGGACCCGCGCGCCCGCGCGCGCCATGTTCGCGTGAGCACAGGGAGGACGCGCATGCCTGCACGCCTGAGCGAGGACGAGCGCCGGGAGGCGCTGGCGCATCTGGCCGGATGGGCGCTCGTGGAAGGCCGCGAGGCCATCCAGCGCCGCTTCGTGTTCAAGGACTTCAACGAGGCGTTCGGGTTCATGGCGCGCGTGGCGCTGGCGGCCGAGCGCATGAACCACCACCCCGAGTGGTCCAATGTCTACAAGACCGTGGACATCACCCTGGCCACCCACGACGCGGGCGGGCTGACGGAGCTGGACGTGAAGCTCGCCCACAAGATCGACCAGCTGGCTGGCAGGCCTTAGGCGTTCTCAGGCCGTCCTTGCGAGCGCAGCGAAGCCATCCAGGCGCCGCCGGGCGCGAAACGGATGCGACGCGGCCCTTGGCCCCTGGATTGCTTCGTCGCTTCGCTCCTCGCAAGGACGGTGAGGTTCTACTTCGGCTGCATGCGCAGCGCGCCGTCGAGGCGGATGGCCGTGCCGTTCAGCATGTCGTTCTCGATGATGCCGCGCACCATGGCGGCGTACTCGTCCGGCCTGCCGAGGCGGGAGGGGAATGGGATTCCCGCCTCTAGGGACTTGCGGAAGTCCTCCGGCACGCTCTCGAACATGGGCGTCTGGAACAGGCCCGGCATGATGGTCATCACGCGGATCCCATAGCCGGCGAGGTCGCGCGCGATCGGCAGCGTCATGCCGACGACTCCCCCCTTGGATGCGGAATAGGCGGCCTGCCCGATCTGCCCGTCCTCCGCCGCCACCGAGGCCGTGCATACGATGACGCCGCGGCCGCCGTCGGCGGTCACGGGCTCCAGTCCCGCCATGGCGGCGGAGCTCTTGGCGATCACATGAAAGGTGCCGATCAGGTTCACGGACAGCACCTTGACGAAGCTTGCGAGGTCGTGGGGCACGAACTCCCCGGTGTCGCGCTTCTTCGACACGGTGCGCTTGCCGGGGGCTATCCCGGCGCAGTTGACCAGGATGCGCTCGACGCCATGGGCGGCCCGGGCCTTTGCGAGCGCGGCGTCCACGGAGGCCTCGTCGGCCACATCCGCGCGGCAGAACACGCCGCCTATCTCGCGGGCGACATTTTCCCCGCGCGCCTCGTTCATGTCGAGCAGCGCCACCCGGGCGCCCTGGGCGGCCAGCATGCGGGCGGTCGCCTCGCCGAGGCCGGAGGCGGCTCCGGTGACGATGGCGGCGGTTGTGGCGTCGATTTTCATGGGGCTCCCTCCGTTCTTGCCGGGAGGTTAGCCGCAAGGCGCGCGGCTCAAAAGGCCCGAGCCCGTGCGCCGCGTCGCAGGTCCTTGTGCGCCTGATCGCCCGGGCCCATCTATCGGGACGTCGCGGGCGGCCATCTGCTCGCCCTGGAGGAGCCGATGACGGGTTTTTCGGAGGAATGGCTGGGCCGTCCCCTGAACAAGGCCGAGATGGAAGCCATGCGGCGCGCCGCCAAGGACGAGAAAGGCGTGTTCTCGGACACCTGGCGGCTGCTGAAGCGGGTCGGCAAGAACATTCCCTTCGCCGAGGACGTGCTGGCCGCCTATTACTGCGCCACGGACCCGACAACGGAACGGCGCGTGAAGCTGATCCTGGCCGGCGCGCTCGCCTATTTCGTGATGCCGTTCGACGTGCTGCCCGACTTCATGCCCCTGATCGGCTTCACGGACGACGCCGCCGTGATCGCGACCGCCATCGCGACGGTGTCGCGCGCCATCAAGCCCGAGCACCGCGACCGCGCCAAGGAGGCGCTGGGGAAGGGGCTGGAAGAGGCGTAGCAACGCGCCGGCCCTGCGGGGAGCGCAGCGACGAAGCGATCCAGATTTGGGGGCGCAGGCGCTTGCGGTTTGCGCCCGGCGGCCCCTGGATTGCTTCGCTGCGCTTGCAATGACGCGGGAAGGCTGCGGGCGACACTGGCCCGCCAGCAAGTCCAATGAACGCTCGCCGTCCTTGCGAGGAGCGCAGCGACGAAGCCATCCAGGGCCACGGGGCGCAGGCGTGTTCGGTTCGCGCCCGGCGGCCCCTGGATCCGCTTCCCGGTCTGCTGCGCAGACCGCCGGGGATGACGGGGCGAGTTTACGCCCCCGTCCGCACCAGCACCTTGCCCAAAGCCTTTCGGTCGGCCAGCAGGCGGATGGCCTTGCCGGTCTGCTCCAGCGGGAGGATCGTCGAGGCGAGGGGGCGGATGCGGCCCTCCGCGGCCCAGCGGAAGATCGCCTCGATGTTGCTGGCGTTCTGGGCGGGCTCCTTGTCGGCGAAGGCGCCCCAGAAGACGCCCTGCACGTCACAACCCTTCAGCAGCATCAGGTTGAGCGGAATGCGGGGGATGTCGCCGGCCGCGAACCCCACCACGAGGAAGCGCCCCTTCCAGGCGATCGCGCGCAGGGCGGCCTCGGACAGGTCGCCGCCCACGGGGTCGTAGACCACGTCCACGCCCGCGCCGCCAGTGAGGCGCTTCAGTCCCTCCTTGAGATCTTCCTTCGTGTAGTCGAGCGTCTCGGCGGCGCCGTGCTCGCGGGCCAGCGCCAGCTTGTCCGGCGAGGAGGCGCAGGCGATCACGCGCGCCCCCATGGCGACGCCCAGTTCGACCGCCGCGAGCCCCACGCCGCCGGCCGCGCCGAGCACGGCGAGCGTCTCGCCGGGACGGAGGTGGGCGCGGTCCTGCAGCGCGTGCAGGGACGTTCCGTAAGTGACGAGCAGGCCCGCGGCGGCTTCGTCGGCGAGGCCTTCCGGGATCGGGATGAGGCGACCCGCGGGCGCGACGACCTTGGTGCGGCAGGCGCCGTAGCCGATGTAGCCCGCTACCCGCTGGCCCGGCTGGAGCCCGGTGACGCCGTCGCCCAGCGCCGCCACCCGGCCGGCGAACTCGGCCCCAGGGGAGAAGGGCAGCTCGGGCTTCACCTGATAGCGGTTCTGGATGATCAGCGTGTCGAAGAAGTTCAGAGCCGTGCAGGCGACGTCGACGACGACCTCCCCGGGACCCGGCGCGGGGTCGGGCAGCTCCTCGATGACCAGACTCTCCGGCGGGCCGAAGGCCCGGCACAGGACTGCTCGCATGCGGTTCCCCTCCCGATTCAAGGCATGATTTGGTCGCCGGCGCCCGGCCTAGCCGGCTTCGAGCACCCCATCGGCCTCGAGGATTCTACGCAGGCGCCCGAAAGCCAGGCGGATGCGCGACTTCACGGTGCCGAGGGGCAGCTTGGCGCGCTCGGCGATCTCGCTGTGGGACAGCCCATCGTAGAAGGCCAGGCGCACCAGCTCGAGCTGCTCCGGGGGCAGGCCGCCCAGGGCGGCGCGCAGGCGCTCCTCCCGCTGCTGTAGGTCGAGCATGCGGTCGGTCTGCGGGTCATCGGGGATGTCGAGATCCGACTCGAGCGGGTCCATGTATTCGACGCGGTCGCGACGCAGTCCGTCGATGCGGCGGTTGCGGGCGATCCGGTAAAGCCAGGTCGGCACGGACGACTTGCCCGGGTCGAACTGGTCCGCCTTGCGCCAGAGGGTCACCAGAACCTCCTGGGTCAGCTCCTCGGCGGCCCCGGCGTCGGAGCCGAGCCGCAGCAGATAGGCGTTCAGGCGTGGCGCGAAATAATCGAACAGGCGCGCGAAAGCTTCGCGGTCCCGCCGTTCGGCGACGGCGGCCACAAGCGCAGCCAGTTCTTCGTGGGACGTCAACGGGCAGTCTTCTCTGTTTCGCGGGACCCGACGCCCCCTCGCGGCGCAAGCGTGCGCCATCCACGGCGGATTCTTAGCATGTTCGCATGTCCGGCGCTGCGACGAAACTCGTGAGCGCCGGAAAGTCGGGCGTTCGTGAACGCAATCTTGGACAATGCCGGCCGTTGCATCAACATTCTGGCGCCGCGCCGTGGGCGCGGTAACATGCTGCCCATGATTCGCCCCGTGCTCCCGCGTTCCCTCGCCCTTTCCTCCGTGATCGTCTCCGCCCTGGCGCTCGGGGGCGGCGCGGCGGCGGCCCAAGACGCCAAGCCGGCGAAGCCGGCCGCCAAGCCCGCGACGGCCTCGCCGGCTAAACCCGGGACGGCGCCGGCGAAGCCCGCCGCGGCCCATGGGGCGACCGGCGCGAAGGGGGCCGCAGCCGCGAAACCCGGCGCCAAGCCTGCCGCGCTCGGCGGCGGGCAGCCCGTGCAGCTTGAGGTCTTCGGGGATTGGGGCGCCTACGCTTCCACCACCCCCAAGGGCAAGGTGTGCTACGCGCTGGCGCAGCCGAAGGATCGGCTGCCGAAGGGCCTCACCCGGGATCCGGGGTACCTGTTCATTGCGACGCGCCCGGCCGAGGGCGTGCGCAACGAGGTCAGCATGGTGCTGGGCTACGCCACCCAGGACGGCGGCGAGGGCAAGGCCACCATTGGCCGCAGCAGCTTCGCGCTGGTCACAAAGGGTAACGCGGCCTGGGTCAAGAACGCCGCCGAGGACGGCGCCTTCGTGGAGGCCATGCGCAAGGGCCAGAGCCTCACCATCGAGGCCAAATCCAAGCGCGGCAACGCCACGACGGACCGCTACGCCCTGCACGGCCTGCCCCAGGCGCTGGACCGCGTGAAGAAGGAATGCCCCTAAGTCCGACGTTTTCGTCGTCGTCCCCTGGCGGCCCGCGCGGCGGGACGGGAAAGAGATCCAGGGGCGTGGCGCGAACCCGATGGACGAGCCCTGCGTGGGGCCCGGGATCCCCTTCCCCTCCGCGCCTGCGGCGCTCCGGCCGGGGATGACGGCGGAGCGATCGCGCGTTGAGCACCGGACCCCTTGCATCCCGCCTGATTGGGGCCACTTTATCCACGCATAGGATTTCCATCGCACCTGTGGTAGGGGATCGGCCGCGCCGGGCGCCATGCGCCGGCTCGCCGATCTTTGTTTTTGAGGCGCCCAGCGCCGGATCCGGACCATGACCGCCATCACGCTCGACCTGTCCCGGGCCAAGCCCGCCGCCGCGCCCGTTCCGCCGACCGCGACGGGAAAGCGCTCGCTCGTGGGGGTGACCCGCTCCGGGCTGGCGGAGGCGCTGGCGGAAGCCGGAGTGCCGGAGCGCGAGATCCGCATGCGGGTCGGCCAGCTCTGGCACTGGATCTATTTCCGGGGCGCGCACGACTTCGACGCCATGACCAACGTGGGCAAGGGCCTGCGGCAGGCGCTCGCCGATCGCTTCACGCTGGATCGCCCGGAGATCGTTTCCGAGCAGGTGTCCGTGGACGGCACTCGCAAGTGGCTGATCCGCATGGCCTCGACTGGTCCGCACGACAAGGGCGCGGAGATCGAGGCGGTCTACATCCCCGAGTCGGACCGGGGCACGCTCTGCGTGTCGTCGCAGGTTGGCTGCACGCTCACCTGTTCGTTCTGCCACACGGGCACGCAGAAGCTCGTCCGCAACCTGACCTCGGCCGAGATCGTGGCGCAGCTCATGGTGGCGCGCGATCGCCTTGGCGAGTGGCCGGGCGGCGTGCGGCCGACGGACGGGTTGGTGCCGGACGCCGAACGCGCCGTCAGCAATGTCGTGCTGATGGGCATGGGCGAGCCGCTCTACAATTTCGACAACGTCCGCGACGCGATGGACGTGGTGTCGGATGGCGACGGCCTGTCCCTGTCCAAGCGGCGCATCACGCTCTCGACCTCCGGCGTGGTTCCCATGATCCCGCGCGCCGGCGATGAGATCGGCTCCATGCTGGCCATCTCGCTCCACGCGGTGCGGGACGACCTGCGCAACGAGCTGGTGCCGCTCAACAAGAAATACCCGATACGCGACCTGCTGGACGCCTGCCGGGCCTATCCGGGGCTCAGCAACGCCCGGCGCATCACCTTCGAATACGTGATGCTGAAGGGCGTAAACGACAGCCTGGCGGACGCGCGCGAGCTGGTGCGGTTGCTGAAGGGCATTCCGGCCAAGATCAACCTGATCCCGTTCAACCCCTGGCCGGGCACGAAATATGAGTGCTCGGACTGGGAGCAGATCGAAGCTTTCTCTGAGGTGGTGTTCCGGGCGGGCTACGCCTCCCCGGTGCGCACCCCGCGCGGGCGCGACATCCTGGCCGCCTGCGGCCAGCTCAAGAGCGAGACGGAGAAGCTGCGGGCCCGGGCCCGGCTGATGCTGGAAAGCGGCATCGGGGCCGAGGGGATGTTCGTCTCCCAGGAGGGTTGAGCGTGCGCCGGCTGTTCCTCGGCGTGCTGGGGCTGGTGCTGGCGATTCCTGCCGGCGCCCTCTTCCTGATCATTGGCGGCCTGGCCGTGCCGGAGGTCCGCGAGCTTGCGAGCGACCTGACGCTCGCGGGCGTCTTTGCTTTCTTCGACGCCGTCCTGAACGGGCCGGGGCCCGACACGGTCTGGGCCGTGGCGGCCGGCGCCTTCTGGGCGCTGGCGACGGCGTTGCTGGTGCTGCCGCCCATCATGGTGGCGATCATCGGGGCCGTGGCAGGCCTGAGGTCCTACGTCTGGTACGCCGGGGGCGGGGGCCTGCTTGCGGTGGCGATCGCGTGGCTCGGGCGGGCGCCCGGGGAGGTCCTCGATCCATCCGATACGAAGCTGCTGTCCCTGCTCTTCCTGACTGGCGCGGTCTCGGGCTTCGTTTACTGGGCGGTCGCCGGACGCGAGATGGGCTCGGTCAGCGGGCCTGCGCCAGCAGGAGCCTGAGCGCGAAGCCGCCCATCAGGCCGGCGAAGCTCATGTCGAAGGCGCGCGTCAGGCGGCGCGAGCGGCGCATGAAGGCCGTGAAGCGCTCGGCCGTCAGCACGATGACGCAGCAGGTCGGCGTGCCCACCACCAGGAACCAGAAGCCCAGGAACAGCATCTGCCCGGCGGCGTGCGGGTCCGCCGGATCGACGAACTGCGGCAGGAACGTCACGAAGAACAGCACGACCTTCGGGTTCGTGAGGTTGATCCCAAGGCCGGTGAGAAACGCCGCCCAGGGTTGCTGGGGCGTCGCCTCGCCCGGGGCCATGCTGAGCGCCGACCCGTGGCGGAGCGCCTGCCAGGCGAGCCAGAGCAGATAGACAGCGCCGACCATCTTGGCGACCGCGAAGGCCGTCGCCGAGGCCGCCAGCAGGGCGGAAAGGCCGAAACCGGCCAGAAGCGCGTGACAGACAAGCCCGACGGAGCAGCCCGCGATCGTGGCGAACCCGAGCCTTCGGCCGCCCGCCAGCGTGCGGGACAGCATCAAGGCCATGTCCGGCCCGGGCGTGATGGCGAGCAGGAAGCTCGCGCCCGTGAAGGCGAGAAGCGTGGCTGGGGAAGGGACGAAATCCAACGTCATGGCGGCGGGACCCTAGGCCGAAGGGACCCGCCGCGCCACCCGGTTTCTGCTGACGGCTACCCTCTCCCATAGCGGCGGGAGAGGGTCTTTCCGGCGAGCGTCAGATCTTGCCTTCCAGCGCCCGGGCGATCTCGTCCAACACGGCGGGGTCGTCGATGGTGGCGGGCATGGACCACTCGTCGCCATCCGCGATCTTCTTCATGGTGCCACGCAGGATCTTGCCCGAGCGGGTCTTGGGCAGGCGGTTCACCGTGATGGCGATCTTGAACGCGGCGACCGGGCCGATCCTGTCGCGCACGAGCTGGACGATCTCCTTCTCGATCTCCAGCGGGGAGCGGTTGACCCCCGCCTTGAGCACCACGAAGCCGCAGGGCTGCTCGCCCTTCAGCGAGTCCTTGACGCCGATGACGGCGCACTCGGCGACATCCGGGTGGGAGGCGAGCACCTCCTCCATGCCGCCCGTCGAGAGGCGGTGGCCGGCGACGTTGATGATGTCGTCCGTGCGGCCCATGATGAACAGGTAGCCGTCCTCGTCCATGAAGCCGGCGTCCGACGTGTTGTAGTAGCCCGGATAGGCCGCGAGGTAGCTCTCCTTGAAGCGGTCGTCGGCATGCCAAAGGGTCGGCAGGCACCCGGGGGGCAGCGGCAGCTTCACCACGATGGAGCCCATCTGGTTCGGCATCACGGGCTTTCCGCCCTCGTCGACGATCTGGACGTCGTAGCCGGGCATGGCGACCGTGGGCGAACCGTGCTTCACCGGTAATTGGCCGAGCCCGAGCGGGTTGCCCGCGATGGCCCAGCCCGTCTCCGTCTGCCACCAGTGGTCGATGACCGGGACCTTCAGGATGTCCTCGGCCCACTGCACCGTGTCGGGGTCGGCGCGCTCGCCGGCCAGGAACAGGGCGCGGAAGCCGCCCATGTCGTAGCGCTTCAGGTGCTCGGCCTTGGGGTCCTCCTTCTTGATGGCCCGGAAGGCGGTCGGCGCGGTGAACAGCACCTTGATCTTGTGCTCGGAGATCATGCGCCAGAAGGCGCCCGGGTCCGGCGTCCCGACCGGCTTGCCCTCGTAGACCACGGTGGTGCAGCCGGCCAGCAGCGGGGCGTAGACGATGTAGGAGTGGCCCACCACCCAGCCGACGTCCGAGGCCGCCCAGAACACCTCGCCGGGCGCCACGCCGTAGAGGTTCGTCATGGACCAGGCGAGAGCGACCATATTGCCGCCGTTGTCGCGCACGACGCCCTTCGGCTTGCCGGTGGTGCCGGAGGTGTAGAGGACATAGAGCGGGTCGGTCGCCAGCACGGGCACGCAATCCGCCTGCTTGCCGGCTGCCCGGGCCTTGGCGACGAGGGCCGCCCAGTCGTAGTCCCGGCCGGGCTGCATCGCGGCTTCGCATTGCCGGCGCTGGAGCAGCAGGACGGAGGCGGGCTTGTTGGACGCCAAGGCGATGGCCTCGTCCAGCAGCGGCTTGTACTGCACCACCCGGTTCGGTTCGATGCCGCAGGAAGCGGCGAGCACCAGCTTGGGCGCGGCGTCGTCGAGGCGGGTGGCGAGCTCCTTGGCGGCGAATCCGCCGAACACCACGGAGTGGATCGCCCCGATGCGGGCGCAGGCCAGCATGGCGACCACGGCCTCGGGGATCATCGGCATGTAGATGATGACGCGGTCGCCCTTGGCCACGCCCATGTCGGCGATCACGGCCGCCAGCGTGGCGACTTCGTCCTTGAGTTCGGCGTAGGTCAGGGTGCGCTTGGAGCCGGTCACCGGGCTGTCGTAGATCAGCGCCAGCGTGTCGCCGCGATTGGCGGCGTGCCGGTCCACGGCGTTCCAGCAGGTGTTGCACTCGGCCCCGGCGAACCAGCGGCCATAGGCGCCCTGGCTCGGGTCGAAGACCTTGTCGGCCGGCTTGATCCAGTCGATCGCGTTCGCGGCCTCGGCCCAAAACGCCTGCGGATCGGCTTTCCACTGCGCATAGGTCTCGTGATAGCGGCTCGACATGGCTTCCTCCCACCCACGACTGTCCCTCGACTGATACGCAGGCACGGCGGCGGAACAAGACGACTGAAGTCGAGGGTAACCGAAAGGTTGAGACCGGAGCCACGCCTCCTTCCTGCGACTGCCCGCCCTGCGTGGCGAGCGCTTGTGCGCCGGCCATGAATTTGCGACCCGTACGGTCCCGCCTGCGTGATCCCCCGCCATGCTCGACAGCACCCTCTTCTTCGCCCTGGCGGTCCCGGCCGTGGTGCTCATGGGCATGTCCAAGGGCGGCTTCTCGGGGCTCGGCCTTATCAGCATGCCCATGCTCGCGCTGGCCATCTCGCCCGTGACGGCCGCGGCCATCATGCTGCCGATCCTGATCGTGCAGGACGCCGTGAGCGTCTGGGCCTACCGGCGCGACTTCGACCGCAAGATCCTCCTGATCATGTTGCCCGGGGCCCTGGTCGGCATCGCGGTCGGCTGGTTTCTAGCCGCGCAGGTGCCGGAGGCGGCGGTGCGGGTGGGAGTCGGCCTGATCTCGGTCGGCTTCGTGCTGATGTATTGGGGCCGGCGCAACGTGATGGCTGAGGGCGAGCGAACCCGGGGGTCGACAGGCGCCGGCGTGTTCTGGGGCGCGGTTTCGGGCTACACCAGCTTCGTCGCCCATGCGGGCGGGCCGCCTTTCCAGGTTCACGTGCTGCCGCAGCGGCTCTCGCCGCAGCTCTATGCGGGCACCAGCACCATGTTCTTCGCGGCCGTGAACTTGGTGAAGGTCTTTCCCTATGTGGCGCTGGGCCAGTTCTCCTCCGAGAACCTGAAGGCCTCGGCGCTGTTCTTCCCCATCGCGATCGCGTCCACTTTCCTCGGCGTCTGGATGGTGCGACGCCTGGACGCCCGGCGCTTCTTCACGCTCATCTACGCGTTGAGCTTCGTGGTCGGCGTCAAGCTGATCTGGGACGGGATCCGCGACCTGATCTAGGCCCCAGCACCTCGACAATCGATTGATTGTGTGCCGCACGGGCCGCGGCTAGGCTCCCGCCTCTATACCCCAGGGAGAGGGCAGCCGTGGCGTCCAACATCTACGACATCGATCTCGACAAGAACCCGGCCAACTTCCAGCCCCTCACGCCGCTGTCGTTCCTGGAGCGCGCCGCGCTGGTCTATCCGGAGCACGTCGCGATCATCCATGGCCCCATGCGGCGGACCTATCGGGAGTTCCACGAGCGCTCCAGGCGGCTCGCCTCGGCGCTGGCCAAGCGCGGCATCGGGCGTGGGGACACCGTGGCGGTGATGCTCGCCAATACGCCCGCCATGCTGGAGTGCCACTACGGCGTGCCGATGACGGGCGCCGTGCTCAACACGCTCAACACGCGCCTGGACCCGCCGATCATCGCGTTTTCGCTCGACCATGGCGAAGCCAAGGTGCTGATCGTTGACCGTGAATACGCCAAGGTGATGAAGCCGGCGCTGGAGCAGTGCGCGGTGAGGCCGCTGGTGATCGACTACGACGATCCGGAATACACGGGTCCCGGCGACCGGCTCGGCTCACTGGACTACGAGGCGTTCCTGGCGGAGGGGGACGCAACCTACGAGCGCCAGAGCCCCGGCGACGAGTGGGACGCCATCTCGCTCAACTACACGTCCGGCACCACCGGCAACCCGAAGGGCGTCGTCTACCACCACCGCGGCGCGGCCTTGCTGGCGCAGGGCAACGTGCTCACCTGCAACATGGGCAAGCACCCGGTCTACCTGTGGACCCTGCCCATGTTCCACTGCAACGGCTGGTGCTTCCCATGGTCGATCTCGGCGGCGGTGGGCACCCATGTCTGCCTCCGCTACGTGCGCGCCAAGGCCATGTACGACGCCATCGCGGATCACAAGGTGACGCACCTGTGCGGCGCTCCCATCGTGATGTCGACGCTGCTGAACGCGCCGGAGGCGGAGAAGAGACCCCTGCCGCACACCGTGGAGTTCTTCACCGCGGCCGCCCCGCCGCCCGAGGCGGTTCTGGCGGGCATGCGTGAGGCCGGGTTCAACGTGACGCACCTGTACGGGCTCACCGAGACCTACGGGCCGGCGGTGGTCAACGACTGGCACGCCGAGTGGAACGACCTCGATGGGCCCGCGCAGGCGGCCCGCAAGGCCCGGCAGGGCGTGCGCTACCTGGCGCTCGAAGCGCTCGACGTGAAGGACCCGGGCACGATGGAAAGCGTCCCGGACACCGGGGAGGTGATCGGCGAGGTCATGTTCCGCGGCAACGTGGTGATGAAGGGCTATCTCAAGAACCGCAAGGCCTCGGACGAGGCTTTCGCAGGCGGCTGGTTCCACTCGGGCGACCTCGGGGTGAAGCACCCCGACGGCTATATCCAGCTGAAGGACCGCTCCAAGGACATCATCATCTCGGGCGGCGAGAACATCTCGTCCATCGAGGTCGAGGACGCCCTGTTCAAGCATCCGGCGGTGCAGGCGGCGGCGGTGGTGGCGAAGCCGGACGAGAAGTGGGGCGAGACGCCCTGCGCCTTCGTGGAGATCAAGCCCGGGCGCGAGGCGACGGTGGAGGAACTGCTTGCCTGGTGCAGGCAGCACCTGGCCGGCTACAAGTGTCCGCGACACATCGTGTTCACGGAGTTGCCCAAGACCTCCACAGGCAAGATCCAGAAGTTCCGGCTTCGGGAGATGGCCCGGGAGGTTTGACGGCCGGTTTGGCTGGAGGCGGGCCAAGCGGTCCGTTCCTACCGGCCATTATTCGGGCAAAATAAAACCGCCGCAGCTAACGGGCTTGCGGCGGTGAACCCACGCTAAGCGCTGTGAAGCGCCAGTCCGACTTTAATGAATGGTCGGCTTCGCGGCCGTACGCAGCCGCTCGATCTGATCCTTGAGCTGCAATTTCTTGCGCTTCAACTCCGCGAGTTTGAGGTCATCGACGCCAGGGGCGCCCATTTCCCGCTCGATCTCCTTATCGATGGCCTGATGGCGGCGCTCAAGCTCCGCCAGATGGGACTGCAAAGCCATTCGATACCTCCCATGTTTTGAACGTCATCAGTCTGACACAGGACGAGGCCTCGGGGGAGACGGATTCGCAAAGAGCGCGTCGACCGGGGCCTCATACCATCAGGTAGGGAGGGCGGATTTCTCCTGCAAGCGGGAGCGCCGCGCCAACACCAGCGACGTTATCCAAGCGTCAGCTTGGCCGCAAACGGCGGCTTGCCCGAAGCGTACGGTCTGGCATAGTGGTGAGGTCCCGCCTGGGCGGGCCAAGCGGGCGTCAGCCAGTGAACATGATCAACGACAGCACCGAGTTCACCGAGAGCCAACTGGCCGCGGAACTGGCCCGCCTGCAGAGCGAGCATCGCGACCTGGACGCCGCGATCTTCGCCCTGGAAGGCATGACGGCGGCGGATCAGCTCCAGATCCAGCGCCTCAAGAAGCGCAAGCTGGCGCTGAAGGACAAGATCATCCAGCTTTCCGACCAGATCACGCCCGACATCATCGCCTGACTGTCAGCGGGCGGCGGCCTTGGCGGCGTAAAGCCGGCGATCGGCCCCTTGGAGCGCGTCTTCGACGCTCTGGCCGGCCTCGAGTTGCTGCACCCCGAATGACGCTCGTATGCTGATCTCGTGTCCCGCCCAGCGGATCGGGTCCGCCGAGAGAGTCCTGGACAGCGCCGCGGCCTTGTCGGCGGCCACCTCCCCGGGAGCGTGCCAGAGAAGGATCGCGAACTCGTCCCCGCCGAGTCGCCCAACGATATCGGAGGCGCGCAACCTGCTCGAAAGCGCCTGGGCCGTGTGCGCCAGAACTGCGTCCCCAGCCGGATGACCCCACAGGTCGTTGACCGCCTTGAACCCGTCCAGGTCCAGAAGCGCCAGGGATACGGGAACGCCATACCGCTCGGTGTAGGACAGCGCGCGCCGGAGCTCGCGCAGGAAGCCGCGGCGATTCAGGGCGCCGGTCAGTTCGTCGACGTGGGCGAGCTCCTCGAGTTCGCGGACGCGCGCCTGGGCGGCGGCGAGTTCGCGGGTCAGTTCGGCGATGCGCCGGGCCTCGGGGGAGGGGGCGACGTCCTGGGCGGGGGAGGGGGCCTGCTTCAAACGGACGGTCCTGCTCAGCTTGCGCATGGGGGGCGCGCCTCTATACTCCGCCGCTCTTTTTCTTGAAGGCCGCTTAAGATCGGCAGGAGACTGACAATGAAGGGGCCTACACCTGTCGCCATCATCATGGGCAGTCAGTCCGACTGGGCCACGATGCGGCACGCGGCCGAGGCCCTGGAGTCCCTGGACGTGGCCTACGAGGCGCTCATCGTGTCGGCGCATCGCACCCCCGATCGGCTCTACGCCTTCGCCAAGGGAGCGCGGGACGCCGGGTACCAGGTGATCATCGCCGGCGCCGGCGGGGCTGCGCACCTGCCCGGCATGACCGCGGCGCTGACGAGCTTGCCCGTGTTCGGGGTGCCGGTGGAATCCAAGGCGCTGTCCGGACAAGACAGCCTGCTCTCGATCGTGCAGATGCCGGCCGGCATCCCGGTGGGCACGCTCGCGATCGGCCGGGCCGGAGCGGTGAACGCGGCCCTGCTCGCCGCCGCCGTGCTCGGGCTGAACGATCCCGCGCTGGCGGCGCGCCTGGAGGCGTATCGCGAAAGGCAGACGGCGTCGGTCGCCGAGCGCCCTTCGGACGAGGCCTGACATGCTGCATCCCGGCCAGACCATCGGCATCCTGGGCGGCGGGCAACTCGCCCGCATGATGGCCCTCGCGGCCGCGCCGCTTGGCCTGAAGTGCCACATCTACGCGCCTGCCGGCGACAACCCGGCCTTTGACGTCTCGGCGGGTGCGACCCAGGCGGCCTATGACGACGAGCAGGCCCTCGCGGCCTTCGCGGCGGCGGTGTCCGTCGTCACCTACGAGTTCGAGAACGTGCCGGCCGCGACGGCCGACTTCCTGGCGCAGCGCGTGCCCGTGCTGCCAGGCCCTCGAGCGCTGGCCGTGACGCAGGATCGTCTGACCGAGAAGACGTTTCTGCGCGACATTGGCCTCGAGACGCCAGCTTTCCGCGCCGTGGACGACCTCGCATCCTTGGAGGCGGCAGTGGCCGCGATGGGCCGGCCCGCGGTGCTGAAGACGCGCCGCTTTGGCTATGACGGCAAGGGCCAGGCGGCCATCCGGCCCGAAACGGACCTCGCCGAGGCCTGGAAATCCGTGGGCGAGCAGCCCTCGATCCTCGAATCGTTCGTCCCTTTCCTGCGCGAGGTTTCGGTGGTCGCCGCACGTGGAAGGGACGGTGACGTCGTGGCCTACGACGTGTGCGAGAACGAGCATCGGCATCACATCCTCGCCGTGACGCGCGTGCCGGCGACCTTGCAGGGCGAGGCGAGCCACGCCGCGCTGGAGCACGCCGCGCGCATCGCGACCGAGCTCGACTATGTGGGCGTGCTCGCCGTGGAGATGTTCGTGGTGGCCGAGGCCGACGGGCGCGAGCGGGTGCTGATCAACGAGATTGCGCCGCGGGTCCACAATTCAGGGCACTGGACACAGGACGGGGCCGATACGTCGCAGTTCGAGCAGCATGTTCGCGCAGTGGCCGGCTGGCCGCTCGGTTCGGCGCGCCGGCGCGGAACAGTCACCATGCACAACCTGATCGGCGACGAGGCCGACCAGTGGCATGCGTTCCTGGTCGAGCCGGGGGCGCACCTGCATCTCTACGGCAAGGCGGAGGCGCGTCCCGGCCGCAAGATGGGGCACGTCAACCGGGTCACGCCTGAGTGAGATTGTCCCCAGACCCGGTGAAAGCTCGAAATTCGAGCATCAGGGCCGTGGACAAGCTTGGGTGATTCTGTTAATCCACCGCATCCCGGCGATGGCGCCTGCGCGCCAGCCGAACTCCTTTTCTTCGAGACACGGGAAAACGACGCGTGCAGGTTCTCGTTCGTGACAACAATGTCGACCAGGCTCTCAAGGCGCTGAAGAAGAAGATGCAGCGCGAGGGTATCTTCCGCGAGATGAAGCTCCGCGGGCACTACGAGAAGCCCTCCGAGAAGCGCGCCCGCGAAAAGGCCGAGGCCGTTCGCCGCGCCCGCAAGCTGGCCCGCAAGCGCGCCCAGCGCGAAGGCCTGCTTCCGGCTCCCAAGCCGAAGGTCGCCGCTGGCCGCTGAAGCCGGCGCGGCTCTCCAGCCGCGAACGGGTTGTTCCGACGGCGCCCCGACCGAAAGGTCGTCGGGCGCCGGTGGCGTTTTACGGGCTGGTTCTGCAGGACCGTAGGGCGGCTGTTGCACTCGCGCCACGCACACGTAGTGAGCGAATTCTTAAGCTCCGTGCGTCACCTTCTCGCTCCAATTCGCCCCCATCCGTGACACGCCCGCCAGGACGGCGGGACGATTCACATCGAAGGACACTGAAAGGTCCCGTCATGCGCCTTCCGCTGCCGCGCCCTGTCTCGCTGACCAAGGCCGCCCGTCTTTCCGTGCTGTGCCTGGCGGTCGCCGTCGCGGGTTGTGAGACGGTCGGGCGCGGGATGTCCGGGGCCGGCGTCGCCGAGATCGAGGAAGACAAGTCGGGGGCCCAGGCCGCCAACATCTCCTCCCTGACGGACGTGATCTCACGCAATCCGAACGACGCCAGCGCGTACAACACGCGCGGCGCGGCCTACGCCAAGATCGGCCGCTTCCAGGAGGCGATCGGCGACTTCAGCAAGGCGCTGCAGATCAACCCGGGCTACGCGCCGGCCTATACCAATCGCGGCCTGGCGTACCGGCAGACCAACCGCAACGATTCGGCGCTTGCCGACTTCTCGGCCGCCATCCAGGCGAACCCGAACTACGGCCCGGCGTACCTGGCCCGCGCCAACCTGCTTCGCTCGCAGAACAACTTCGACCAGGCCTTTGCGGACCTGTCGCAGGCCATCCGCCTCAGCCCCGAGTCGGCGCAGGGCTACCACGCGCGTGGCCTCATCTACCAGCGCCAGGGCCAGCACAAGCAGGCCATCAACGACTTCGACGCGGCGATCGACCGCGACCCCTTCGCGGGCGCGCCCTACCAGGCCCGCGGCGTGAGCCTGATCGCGGTCGGCAAGTACCAGCAGGCCGCCGAGGACTTCAACGCGGCGCTGAACGTCGACAACCGCAGCGCGGACGCATGGGCAGGCCGCGGCCTCGCCTACGAGAAGCTCGGCGACAAGGCCAAGGCGACCGAGTCCTACCAGCGAGCGCTGGTGGTGGAGCCGGGCAACGCCGCCGCCAAGGAAGGCCTGAGCCGCGTCGGCGGCCGGAGCGGCGGCGGGTTCTTCTGATCCCGCGCTTCAAAGCCCAGTCACGAAAAAGGCCGGCTCGAAGCCGGCCTTTTTGTTTGGTCAGAACGGACCGGAGATGCCCGGGGGCGCCGGGAGTCTCCAGGTTTCGATCAGTGCGCCATGGCCTTGTTGATTTCTTCGACCATCTTCTTGGCGTCGCCGAAGAGCATCAGGGTGTTGTCCTTGAAGAACAGCTCGTTCTCAACGCCGGCGTAGCCGGAGCCCATGCCGCGCTTGATGAAGAGGACGGTCTTGGCCTTCTCCACGTCCAGGATCGGCATGCCGTAGATCGGCGAGGCCAGGTCCGTCTTGGCGGCAGGGTTGGTGACGTCGTTGGCCCCGATCACGAAAGCCACGTCGGCCTGGGCGAACTCGGAGTTGATGTCCTCGAGCTCGAACACCTCGTCGTAGGGGACGTTGGCCTCGGCCAGGAGCACGTTCATGTGGCCGGGCATGCGGCCCGCGACGGGGTGGATGGCGTACTTCACCTCGACGCCTTCCTTTTTGAGGTTGTCGGCCATCTCGCGCAGGGCGTGCTGGGCCTGGGCCACCGCCATGCCGTAGCCCGGCACGATGATGACCTTGCTGGCGTTCTTCATCATGAAGGCGGCGTCGTCGGCCGAGCCCTGCTTCACCGGGCGCGTCTCCTTGGTCCCGCCTGCGGCCGCGGCGGTCTCGCCGCCGAAGCCGCCCAGGATGACGGAGATGAAGGAGCGGTTCATGCCCTTGCACATGATGTAGGACAGGATCGCGCCCGAGGAGCCGACCAGCGCGCCGGTGATGATCAGCGCCAGGTTGCCCAAGGTGAAGCCGATGCCGGCGGCCGCCCAGCCCGAGTAGGAGTTCAGCATCGACACCACGACCGGCATGTCGGCGCCGCCGATCGGGATGATGATGAGGCCGCCCAGCACGAAGCTGACGAGGGCGATGAGCCAGAACAGGCCAATCGACTCGGTCTTCACGAAGAGGGCGATCAGGACGACCAGCAGGATGGCAAGGCCCGCGTTGATGACGTGCCGCTGCGGCAGCAGGATGGGCTTGCCGCCCATGTTGCCGTTGAGCTTCAGGAACGCGATCACCGAGCCTGTGAAGGTGATGGCGCCGATGGCGACGCCGAGCGACATCTCCACCAGCGAGGCGCCGTGGATGGCGCCGGGGACGCCGATGCCGAAGGCCTGCGGCGCGTAGAGCGCGCCGGCCGCGACCAGCACGGCCGCGAGGCCGACCAGGGAGTGGAAGAAGGCCACCAGCTGCGGCATCGCCGTCATGGGAATGCGGCGGGCGACCACCGCGCCTGCGCCGCCGCCGATCACCAGTCCGAGCAAGACCAGCAGCCAGCCGGACAGGCTGGCCGGGGGCGCCAGCGTCAGCGTGGTGATCATGGCGATGGCCATGCCGACCATGCCGAAGATGTTGCCCTGGCGGCTGGAGGCCGGGGAAGACAGGCCGCGCAGCGCCAGGATGAACAGGACGCCGGAGACCAGGTAGAGAAGGGCCGCGAGATTGGCGCTCATCGGATCAGCCCTTCTTCTTGTACATTCCCAGCATGCGCTGGGTGACCAGGAACCCGCCGAAGATGTTCACGCTGGCGAGGATGAGGGCGATGAAGCCGAAGAAGCGCGCCCAGGTGGGGCCGTTGTCCACGGCCCCGACGGCGCTCACCCCGATGGAGAGCAGGGCGCCCACGACGATCACCGACGAGATGGCGTTGGTGACGGACATCAGGGGCGTGTGGAGCGCCGGGGTCACCGACCACACCACGTAGTAGCCCACGAAGATCGCCAGCACGAAAACCGCCAGGCGGAACACGAAGGGGTCGAGCGCCCCGCCGCTCGCCGCGTGGGCGGCGGCGCCCGCGGCGGTCGCCACCTGGTCGGCGTAGGCCTGGGCGGCCTCGGCGGCCGCGCGCGCGACGCGGGCGGCGTCCTGGGCGCGCTGGACGAGGATGTCAGCAGATTCTGTCGCCATGGATCATCCTCCTCAGGCCGTGGGAGCCGCCGCGGGGGCGGGCTCAGCAGGCTTGGGCTGGAAGTTCGGGTGGACCACCGCGCCGTCGCGGGTGAGGTTCGTGGCCTGGACCAGCTCGTCGTCCCACTTGACCGCCAGGGCCTTGGAGCCCTTGTCGATCATGGTCTCGAGGAAGTTGAACAGGTTCTTGGCGTAGAGGCTCGACGCCGTGGCGGCGAGGCGGCCGGGCACGTTGAGGTGGCCGACGATCTTGACGCCATTGGGCGTCACCACGATCTCGCCGGGCCTGGCCAGGGCCACGTTGCCGCCGCGCTCGACCGCGAGGTCGACCAGCACGGAGCCGGGCTTCATGGAGGCGATCATGTCCTCGGACACCAGCTTCGGGGCCGGGCGGCCGGGAATCAGCGCCGTGGTGATGACGATGTCCTGCTTGGCGATATGGGAGGCGACCAGCGCGGCCTGCTTGGCCTGGTACTCCTTCGACATCTCCTTGGCGTAGCCTCCAGCGGTCTGCGCCTGCAGAAACTCCTCGTCCTCCACGGCCAGGAACTTCGCGCCGAGCGACTCGACCTGCTCCTTGGTGGCGGGCCGCACGTCCGTCGCCGTGACCACGGCGCCCAAGCGGCGCGCGGTCGCGATGGCCTGCAGGCCCGCGACGCCGACGCCCATCACGAAAATGCGGGCGGCGGGCACGGTGCCTGCGGCGGTCATCATCATGGGCAGGGCCCGGCCATACTCGGCAGCGCCGTCGATCACGGCGCGATAGCCCGCGAGATTGGCCTGGGAGGAGAGCACGTCCATCACCTGCGCCCGGGTGATGCGTGGCATCAGCTCCATGGCGAAGGCGGAGACGCCGGCGTCGGCCAGGGCCTTGAGCGCCGCCTCGTTCCCGTAGGGATCCATGATGGCGAGCACGATGGCGCCGCGCTTCATCGCTCCCGCCTCAGCCGGGGTGGGGCGGCGCACTTTGAGCACCACGTCGGCGTCGGCCAGCGCAGCCTCGGCCGTGGGCTCCGTCGTCGCGCCGGCGGCCTGGTAATCGGCGTCCGTGATCCCGGAGGCGAGGCCAGCGCCGGACTGAACGGCGACATTCGCGCCAAGCCCGACGAGTTTCTTCACCGTTTCCGGCGTGGCGGCGACGCGATCCTCATGCGGATCGGTCTCGGTAATCACGGCGATACGCATTGCGGGAACTCCGCTGGCCTGCGGCGCGCGACAGCAAGCAGTGAAAGGAGGACCGCTGCGCCAGCCGGCGCAACGATCCGCGCGGCTCGGGTGTGGGGATCAGAGCAGGAAGAAAGCCATCCCGATGAGCAGGACGACAACGGCGGTGGTGCCGTACTTCGCGAGGTTCACGAACATCGCGTAGGTGCGCTCGTGCTCCGGGTAGTCCATCGCGGGATGCCCGCCGGCGGGCGCGAGGTTATGGTCAGCCATATTTCCCCCTTGGAAATGTTGCTACGGGTAGGAAAGTCCCTGTCTGCGCGTGTATCGCAGACGGCGCTTTGAGGCAATCCAAGGCCCCTCCCGCAAGGGTCGCGAGAGCCTGATGCTAAATCGATTAGATCGGGCCTTCAAGTCGGGCGCGCATCTCTGGCATGCCAGAAAAGATCGGGTGTGGCGCCCGCGCTACGCCGAGCCGGAGCGGATTGCCGCCGCCGAGCCAAAAACACCTGTGACCAAAGCGAAAAGGCTAAGGCCGCAAAGCACGGCGAATGGAGTGGCGAACGGCACTGTGCCCCCCACGGCGGCGTTCGCCGCGGACACCCCGAAGATCAGAACGGGAATCATCAGGGGCAGGACGAGGATCGACAGCACGAGGCCTCCACGGCGCAGGCTGGCGGTGAGAGCGGCCCCGATGGCGCCGATGAAGGTCAGGGCGGGGGTGCCCACGAGAAGGGTGGCGCAGATGGCGCCCATGGCCTCGGGCGACAAGGCGAGGAGCAGCCCGAAGAACGGCGCGGCAAGGGCCAAGGGCAAGCCCGTCGTCGCCCAATGGGCCAGTCCCTTGACGAGGACGACCAGTTCAAGGGGCGTCTCGCTCATCCGGATCAGGTCCAGGGATCCGTCCTCGGCGTCCGCCTGGAACAGGCGATCGAGGCCGAGTAGCGTGGCAAGCGCAGCTGCGATCCAAAGTATGGCCGGGCCGATGCGCGAGAGCAGGTTCAGATCGGGGCCGATCGCGAATGGCACGATCGTGACCAGGATCAGGAAGAAGACGAGGCCCATCCCGCCGCCGCCGCCAATGCGCGCGGCGAGGCGGAACTCCCTCGCGGCCAGGGCGGCGAGGGGCGACCTCATGCGGGGCCGATCCTGACGGAGGCGGTTTCCCGGACGCCGAGCGGGCCGTGGGTGGCGGCGACCACGAGGCCGCCGCGTTCAAGGTGGCGGTTTACGATCTGGGCAAAGAGTTGCTGGGACGCGGCGTCCAGCGCCGAGGTGGGCTCGTCCAGCAGCCACACCGGCCGGTCCGAGACGAGAAGGCGCGCGAGGGCCAGGCGGCGCCGCTGGCCGGCGGAAAGATAGGCGCAGGGCAGGTCGGCGGCATGTCCGAGCCCCAGCCGGTCGAGCGCCTCGTCGGGATCGATGGCGGGTTCGCCCAGCATCGCCTGCCAGAAACCCAAGGCCTCATGCGGCGTCAGCGCCGGCTTCAGCGCATCCCGATGTCCGACATAGTGCGCCTGCTCAGGGAGAGTTCGATCGTCGTGGCCGCCATCGAGCAGAATCGATCCGCCTGACGGCTCGAGGAGACCGGCCAGGATCTGCAACGTGGTCGATTTCCCTGCCCCGTTGCGGCCCACCAGGGCGACAGCCTCGCCCTCGTCCACGGCGAAACTGACGCCCTGGAAGACGGGTCTCCCCGAGCGCTCGCAGGCGAGGTTTTCGACGACGAGACGCATGCGCGAAGGGGGCCTCTGGTCCGTGTTTCAACGACTTTCGTTCGTGTAGCGGGTCGCACGGAAATTATCTATAAGCGCGACGGCTGCGCCGAGCGCTTCATCCAGCGCGGGGACCTGGGCACCCCCGGGGCGGCGCGCGTGTTCACGCATTCCGGCCGAACCACGAGTCGAACCCCAAGAGGATCCCGCCGTGACGAACCATCTCGACAGCTTCAAGTCCCGCAAGAAGCTCAAAGTCGGCGAAAAGACCTACGTCTACTACTCGCTCAAGGACGCCGAGGAGAACGGCCTGGAGGGCATCTCCAGCCTGCCGTTCTCGATGAAGATCCTTCTCGAGAACCTGCTGCGCTACGAGGACGGCCGGACCGTCACGAAGGAAGACATCCAGGCGATCGCCGAATGGCTGACCTCGCGCGGCAAGGCCGAGCGCGAGATCGCCTTCCGCCCCGCCCGCGTGCTGATGCAGGACTTCACGGGCGTGCCGGCCGTGGTGGACCTCGCGGCCCTGCGCGACGCCATGACCAAGCTTGGCGGCGACCCTGAGAAGATCAACCCGCTCGTGCCGGTCGACCTCGTGATCGACCACTCGGTGATCGTGGACGAGTTCGGCTCTCCCAAGGCGCTGCAGAAGAACGTCGACCTCGAGTATTCCCGCAACGGCGAGCGCTACAACTTCCTGCGCTGGGGCCAGCAGGCGTTCGAGAACTTCCGCGTTGTGCCGCCCGGCACCGGCATCTGCCACCAGGTCAACCTGGAGTACCTGGCCCAGACGGTGTGGACCCGGAAGGAGAAGGTCGCCACCGAAAAGGGGAAGACCGAGACCGTCGAGGTCGCCTATCCGGATACGCTGGTCGGCACCGACTCGCACACCACCATGGTCAACGGCATGGCCGTGCTCGGGTGGGGCGTCGGCGGCATCGAGGCCGAGGCCGCCATGCTCGGCCAGCCGATCTCCATGCTCATTCCCGAGGTCATCGGCTTCAAGCTCACCGGCAAGCCGCGCGAGGGCGTGACCGCCACGGACGTGGTGCTCACCGTGACCCAGATGCTGCGCAAGAAGGGCGTGGTGGGCAAGTTCGTGGAGTTCTACGGCCCCGGCCTCGGGTCCATGACGCTGGCCGACCGCGCCACCATCGCCAACATGGCGCCCGAGTACGGCGCGACCTGCGGCTTCTTCCCGGTCGACAGCGAGACGATCGCCTTCCTGGACACCTCCGGCCGCAAGTCGGAGCGCGTGGAGCTCGTCGAGAAATACGCCAAGGCGCAGGGCATGTTCCGCTCGCGGGCCACGCCGGACCCCGTCTTCACCGACACGCTCGAGCTTGACCTCAGCACGGTGCAGCCGTCCATCGCCGGCCCGAAGCGCCCGCAGGACCGGGTGCTCCTGTCCGACGCCAAGAGCGGTTTCGCCGGCGCGATGGAGACGGAGTTCAAGAAGGCCGCCGACCTCGCCGCCCGCTACAAGGTGGAAGGCAAGAACTTCGACATCGGCCACGGCGACGTGGTGATCGCGGCGATCACGTCGTGCACCAACACTTCGAACCCGAGCGTGATGATGGCCGCCGGCCTGCTCGCCCGCAACGCGGTGGAGAAGGGCCTCACGGTGAAGCCGTGGGTGAAGACCTCGCTCGCGCCCGGTTCGCAGGTGGTGGCGGAGTACCTGACCAAGTCCGGCCTGCAGGAGTCGCTCGACCAGCTGGGCTTCAACCTCGTCGGCTTCGGCTGCACGACCTGCATCGGCAACTCGGGCCCGCTGCCGGCGGAGATCTCCAAGGCGATCAACGACAATGACGTCGTGGCCGCCGCGGTGCTCTCGGGCAACCGCAACTTCGAGGGCCGCGTGAACCCCGACGTGCGCGCCAACTATCTGGCGTCGCCGCCCCTGGTGGTCGCCTACGCGCTCGCCGGCTCGCTGCAGGTCGACCTCTCGAAGGACCCGATCGGCGTCGACAAGAAGGGCAAGCCCGTCTACCTGAAGGACATCTGGCCGAGCTCCAAGGAAGTCGAGGAGTTCATCCAGAAGACGATCACCAAGGCGCTCTTCAAGTCGAAGTACGCCGACGTCTTCAAGGGTGACGAGCACTGGCAGAAGATCCAGGTCGAGGGCGGCAAGACGTACAAGTGGAACATGTCGTCCACCTACGTGCAGAACCCGCCCTACTTCGAGGGCATGGAGAAGCAGCCGAAGCCGGTCGAGGACATCGTCAACGCGCGGGTGCTGGGCCTCTTCCTCGACTCGATCACGACCGACCACATCTCGCCGGCCGGTTCGATCAAGGCGGCCTCGCCCGCGGGCAAGTACCTGATGGACCGTCAGGTCGCCCCGGCCGACTTCAACCAGTACGGCACGCGCCGCGGCAATCATGAGATCATGATGCGCGGCACCTTCGCCAACATCCGGATCAAGAACCAGATGATCCCGGGCGTCGAAGGTGGCGTGACCAAGTACTTCCCGGGCGGCGAGCAATTGCCGATCTACGACGCCGCGATGAAGTACAAGGACGCTGGCGTTCCGCTCGTCGTCTTCGCCGGCAAGGAGTACGGCACCGGGTCGTCCCGTGACTGGGCCGCGAAGGGCACCGTGCTGCTCGGGGTGCGCGCCGTGATCGCCCAGTCCTTCGAGCGCATCCACCGCTCGAACCTGGTCGGCATGGGCGTCGTGCCGCTCGTGTTCGAGGAGGGGACCTCCTGGCAGACGCTCGGCCTGAAGGGCGACGAGACGGTCACCATCAAGGGCCTCTCCGGCGACCTCAAGCCGCGCCAGAAGATGGAGGCGGAGATCACCTTCGCGGACGGCTCCGTGAAGAAGGTCCCGCTGATCTGCCGGATCGATACGCTCGACGAGCTCGAGTACTACAAGAACGGCGGCATCCTGCAGTACGTGCTGCGCAGCCTGGCCGCCTGAGGCCCAAGAGCGAGCGTTGAGCAGCCGGATCCATCCGGAAGCGTACGCAACCACCAAGAAGAGGCCGCCAGCTATGCTGGCGGCCTTTTTCGTGTGGTCTGCTCAAGGCAACGTGAGTTTGTTCACAGTTGGCGGGCGAGTATGGTGGCCGCCGTGAAACCTGAGGCCTTCTCGTGAGATCCCCCGCTGCCCTGTCGTTCGCCGCCATGGCCGCGCTTGCGGCGTCGGCCGCTTGCGCCTGGGCTCAGCAGCCCCGCGCGGTGGTGGAGCTTTTCACCAGCCAGGGCTGCTCGTCCTGCCCGCCGGCGGACAAGCTGATGGGCGAATTCGCCCGCGACCCGTCGCTGGTGGCGGTCTCCATGCCCATCGACTACTGGGACTACCTGGGCTGGAAGGACACGCTCGCCGACCACGCCTTCACGGCGCGGCAGCGCGGCTACAGCGAGGCCCGCGGCGACCGGCAGGTTTATACGCCTCAGGCGGTGATCGACGGCGTATCGCACGTGATCGGCTCGAAGCCGGACGCGGTGCAGCAGGCCGAGGGCGCGTCCCGCGCCAAGGGCGCGATGACCGTGCCGTTGAGCGTGGAGGCGGCAGGGGGCTCCATTCGGGTCTCGGTGGGCGCAGGCGAGCCCGGGACGTCTGCGGGGGTCTACCTCGTCCCGATCAAGCGCCGCTGCGACGTGACGATCACGCGCGGCGAGAACAAGGGCAAGTCGGTCACCTATGTGAACGTGGCGCGCAGCGTGCTGCCTGTCGGCGCGTGGACGGGCGAAGCTAAGACGTTCGAGGTCGCGGCCTCGCTGGCCCAGCAGCGCGAAGCCGACAGCTACGTGGTCCTGCTGCAGCAGGGCACGCTCGAGAAGCCCGGCGTCATCCTGGGCGCGGCCAAAGGTCCCGGCCTGTAGACTGGCTCAATACTCGATCACGCGATCGGCGAGTTCGTTGCGGTTCCGCGCGCCTGCCGGGCGGTGGGCCGCCAAGGCGTCCGCGCACATCCCGATGGCTTTCTCCAGCCCATCGGCCGGGCGGCCCGCGTGCAAGTCGTCCGTCAGCGCTTCGATGGCCTTGCGCCAGGTCTCCTGGGGGACCGCGGCCTGCGCTGCGCTGTCCGGGATCACGCAGGCGTAGCGTTCCGCCACGGCTACGAAGATGAGCACGCCGGCGCGGGCCTCCGTGCGCCCGATGCCGCGCACGAGGAACTGCTCGGATGCGGCCTGGTGCGCTCGGCGCCGGGCGGCCGCTCGCGGCGCCAACCGGAACCGCAGGGGCGGCCAGGACAGGACGAGCGTCGCGATGGCGAAGAGGTTCAACTGGACCAGCAGCAGGGTGGCCGTGTCCCACCTGGTCGCGGCCAGCAGCCCCCAGGGCGCGACAAGCGCGAGGGTGGCTGCGTAGAGGACCGGCACGAAGCGCCAGTCGCTGGCCTGGCCGGCGACGACGCAGACGATCTCCGCATCCGTGCGGGCCTCGGCCGCCTTGATGGCGTCTGCCAGACGCGCGTGGTCTCCGGGTGTGAGGAGCGCGCGCATGGTCACCAGTCCCCCGAGGCGCCGCCGCCGCCCGACGACCCGCCGCCTCCCGAAAAGCCGCCGCCGAACCCGCCGCCTCCGCCGGACCATCCGCCCCCGCCGGACCAGCCGCCGCCGGTCGGCACGATGATCCAGTTGCCGGAGCGGGTTCGGTGCATCCTGCTGCCGCCGCCGCCCCCTCCGGACATCATGCGCCAGAACACGTAGAGGATGATCGCCAGCACGATGAAGAGCACGAGCATGTCCATCGGGCCGGGCTCATCCGCGGAGCGGATCTCGGCGCGGCGCTGCCACTCCTCCGCGTCCCCGGTCAGGATAGAGATGATGGCGTCCACGCCGGCCTCGATCCCCCCGGCGAAGTCGCCCTGCTTGAACTTCGGGGCGATGGCCGTCGTGATGATGACCTTCGACAGCGCGTCCGTGAGCGCGCCCTCCAGGCCGTAGCCCACTTCGATGCGCACCTTGCGCTCGTTGGGGGCGACCAGAAGAAGCACGCCGTTGTTGGTCTTCGCCTGGCCGAGCTTCCAGAAACGGAAGAGCTGGTTGGCGAAGTCCTCCACGCTGGTCCCCTGCAGGGACGGCACGGTCGCCACCACGATCTGATCGGACGTCTTGTCCTCGTGCGCCTTCAGCTTTTCTTCGATGCGCTGGCGGGCGTCCGGGGCCAGGATGTTGGCGGCGTCCGTGATGCGACCGGCCAGGGGCGGAAAGCTCAGCGCCGCGAGCGCGGCGCCGAAGCTGAGCGTCAGCGCGAGGACGAAGGCAGCCAAACGGCCCATGATCGACCCGCTCATTCTGGGCGCCGCGCCGTCATCCCGCTTCCGGCGCCTGCGGCGCGCCGGGTATGACCGCGAGACAGTTGCGAGGAACTCAGAACGTCACCTTTGGGGCGGTCTGGTTCTCGGGGGCCGACGTGAAGGTCTCCATGGGCTTGGCCGAGGGATAGAGGATCGCCGCGATCCAGCGGCCCGGGATGGTGCGCAGCTCGGTGTTGTAGGCGCGCACGGCGGTGATGTAGTCGCGACGGGCGACCGCGATGCGGTTCTCCGTGCCTTCGAGCTGGGACTGCAGGGCCAGGAAGTTCTGGTTCGACTTCAGGTCGGGATAGGCCTCGCTGACCGCGATGAGCCGGCCGAGCGCGCCCGAGAGCTGGTTCTGGGCGTCCTGGAACTGCTTGAACTTTTCCGGATCGGTGATCGTGCTCGCGTCCACCTTGATGGAGGTCGCCTTGGCGCGGGCTTCGGTCACCTTGGTGAGGGTGTCCTGTTCCTGCTTGGCGTAGCCCTTCACGGTCTCGACCAGGTTCGGGATCAGGTCGGCGCGGCGCTGGTACTGGTTCTGAACCTCGCTCCACGCGCCCTTGGCCTGCTCCTCCAGCGTCGGCACGTTGTTGATGCCGCAGGCGGACAACGCGAGCCCGACGACGAGCGCCGCCGCGGCGGCGCGAATGCGGGACAGAACGGCCATGTGCACCCCCAGAGCGCAACGCCGGCTCCGGGCCGGCCCCGCGAGGCAGTCTAGTCGCCGCCGCGCAGGTTGGAAACGCGCCAGAGCTACAAAGGATCAGCCGAGGAGGGGACCCCAGGCGGGATCGGACGCAAACGCCGGGGAGGGGACCGGGACCTCGACGCGTCCCGTGATGTCCACCATGAAAATCTTGGCGCCGCCACTGCCGCCCGCATCGCGGAAGAACATCAGGTAGCGGCCGTTCGGCGCCCAGGTCGGTCCCTCGTTGTGGAAGCCCTCGGTCAGGATGCGCTCGCCCGAGCCGTCCGGCTTCATGATGCCGATGGCGAAGGTGCCGCCCTTCTGCTTGGTGAAGGCGATGTAGTCGCCCCGCGGCGACCAGACCGGGGTGGAGTAGCGCCCCTCTCCGAAGCTGACGCGCCGGGCCCCGCCGCCCCCGGCGGGCATAACGTAGATCTGGGGGGCGCCGCCGCGGTCGGATTCAAAAACCATCTGCGCGCCATCCGGGGAATAGGACGGCGACGTGTCGATCGCGTTGGTGTCGGTGAGGCGCGTCGTGCTGCGCGAGCGCAGATCCATCGCGAACAGGTTGGACGAGGCGCCCTGGCTGAGGCTCATCACGATGCGCTGGCCGTCCGGAGAGAAGCGCGGCGCGAAGGTCATGCCCGGGAAGTTGCCGACCACCTCGCGCTGGCCCGTCTCGATGTTGAGCAGGTAGACGCGCGGATCGCCCCCGCCGAAGGACATGTAGGTCACTTCCTGGCTGTTCGGCGAGAAGCGTGGCGTGACCACGAGGTCGTCGCCGCGCGTCAGGTAGCGGACGTTGAAGCCGTCCTGGTCCATGATGGCCAGGCGCTTGCGGCGGTTGTCCTTGGGGCCGGTCTCGTCCACGAACACGACGCGGCTGTCGAAGAAGCCCTTGTCGCCCGTCAGGCGCGAGTAGATCGCATCCGAGATGATGTGGGCGACGCGACGCCAGTTGTTCGGGTCGGTGAAATACTGCTGGCCGATGAGCTGCTGGCCGGCGAAGACGTCCCAGAGGCGGAACTCGGCCTTGAGGCGGCCGGAGGGGTCGCGGATGACGCGGCCGGTGACCAGCGCCTGGGCGTTAATGACTTTCCAGCTCTCGAACTGGGGCGCGGCGTCCATGCCGGCCGCCTTGTCGACGAAGGCCTTCTTGTCGATGGGGGCGAAGACCCCGGAGCGGCGCAGGTTGTTGGTGATCACCGCCGAGATCTGGGCGCCAAGGTTCGGGTCCGCGCCGCCGAAGTCGGTGATCGCGATCGGCAAGGGCTGGAAGTTGCCGCGGTCGATGGTGATGGAGATCTCGGCCCTGGCGGCCATGGGGCGCAGCGCGGACACGGTCGCCAGTCCGGCGGCGCCCAGCAGCGCCGCGCGGCGGGACAGGAGGGGGCCCCGGCGGAGGTGATCGGGAACGATAAGGGACATCGGATAGACCGTTGCTGTTGTCAGGGCAGGGCCAGGGAGCGACGAGCGGTCAGCTCAGCATCTCCTTGGCGTCGAAAGTGATGTTCCAGTCGCGCCAATCGTTGAAGTTGGGCGCGTATTGGGCGGGGATCTTGAAGGGCGCACATTTGCGGATGGCGCGCATGGCGCTTTCCGCCATGGGGCCGAAGCCCGGGTCGCTGGAGCTGTTCACCAGGGACGGCGCGGCCGCGAGCGAGCCGTCCGGGTTCAGGGCCATGCGGATCCTGGGCTTCAGGTTCTCGATGTTGGCGGCGCCGGCGGGCGGGCTCCAGCACTGCGCCAACTGCTCCTTCAGAAGGGCGCCGAGCGCCTCCTTTTGGCTCGGGCTCAGCTTGGGGCCGGTCGCCGTTGGGGCGCCCAGCGAGGCGGTGCGGTTGAGCTCGCGGCCCGTGCTGCCAGCCTGTGAGGGCTTCTCCTTCGAGTGCAGAAGCTTCTCAATGTTGGACGGATCGAACTTGCTCTCGCTCTTCTGGGCGGCGAGCGCGGCCAGCTTCTTCTGCTCAGCCTCGCGCTGGCGCGCCTCGGCGGCCTTGCGTTTCTCTTCCTCGGCCTTCTCCTTGGCGCGCATGTCAGCCAGGATCTTGGCCTCCTGCTCGGCCTTGAGGCGGGCCTCTTCCTTGCGCTTCGCTTCGGCCTCGGCCTTCTCGCGTTCCTGCTCGGCTTTCGCCTGTGCGATCGCTTTCGCCTTGGCTTCGGCTTCCGCCTTGGCCTTCGCCTCAGCCTTTGCTTTGGCCTCGGCGGCGGCCTTGGCGGCCTGGGCCTTCTCCAGAGCCTCCTGGGCGTCTTCCTCGGCCTTCAGCCTGGCTTCGGCATCGGCCTTCGCCTTGGCTTCCGCTGCAGCCTTTGCGGCCGCGGCCGCCGCCGCTTTGGCGGCTGCATCGGCCTTCGCTTTCGCGTCAGCGGCCGCCTTGGCCTCGGCGGCCTTCTGGGCTTCCGCGGCCTTGCGGGCTTCCTCGGCTGCCTTGGCGTCGGCCTCTGCCTGCGTATCGCGGGGGCGCTCTGGCGGGGTAGGGACTGGCTCCGCGGCCGCCGCGGAAGGGGCCGAGACGTCGCGCTTGAGCTCGGGAGTCTCGGGCTTCAACTCCTCGACCTGCGCGAGCTTGTCCACGCGGGGCTTCGGATCCGGCTTGGCTTCCTTGGCGGTCTTCTCACCCTTGGTGATCTGCGACAGCTGGCTCTCGGTAATCACCTCGACCGGAAGGGCCTCGGCCGCGTCATCGAACTTCGGCGTCTCCGAAAAGGCGATGAGCGTCGCCGCGAGCAGGCCCGTGTGGACCAGAGCGGAGACGACGAGGCCGGGACGGGAGCGGTCGAGTTTCACGCCGGGCGGCCCGTCACTTCGCCGGGGTGGGATCGGTCAGCAGGGCCACCTTGCGGTAGCCAGCGGCTGTGACAACAGACATCACGTCCGCCACGAGGCCGTAGTTCACGCTCTTGTCGGCGCGGACGAAAACGCGCTCATCCTGCCCGGCCCGCTGGTTGGCCTGGGCCACGGCGGAGAGCTTGTCCACGATCTCGTCGCGGCCGATCTCGGTCTCCATCAGGAAGATCTTGCCGTCGGCCTTCACGGAGAGCGTGACTGGCTGCTTGTCGATGTTCAGGGCCGCCGCTTTGGTCTGGGGCAGGTCCAGCGGCACGCCCGCGGTGAGCAGCGGCGCGGCGACCATGAAGATGATGAGCAGCACCAGCATGACGTCGATGAACGGCGTCATGTTGATGTCCGACATGGGGCGGTGCTTGCGCCCGCCGCGGCGGCGGCGTCCGCCCTGGGCGCCCGCTCCGGCGACTGACATGGCCATGGGGGATCTCCTAAGGCCGGAGGATCAGGCGGCGATCCGCTCGTCGATCTGGCGGGACAGGATGGCGGAGAACTCGTCGGCGAAGCCCTCGAGCCGGGCCTGCTGCTTGGCCGCCTCCGCCTGCAGCTTGTTGTAGGCGATCACCGCCGGGATGGCGGCGAAGAGGCCGATGGCGGTCGCGAAGAGCGCCTCCGCGATTCCGGGCGCCACGACCGCAAGCGAGGTGTTCTTGGACGCGGCGATGGACCGGAAGGCGGTCATAATGCCCCACACGGTTCCGAACAGGCCGATGAAGGGCGCCGAGGATCCGATCGTGGCCAGGACGAGGAGCTTGGACTCGAGGTGCTCCACCTCACGGTTGATGGTCACGTCCAGCACCTTGTCGATCCGCTGGGTGAGGCCCATCACCGAGCGGCTGGCGCCCTCGAAGGAGCGCTTCCACTCGCGCATCGCGGCGACGAAGACGGCCGCCATGGTGCTCGTTTGGCGCTCATTAAGCATGCGGTAGAGCTCTTCCAGCGACTGGCCGGACCAGAACACTTCCTCGAAGCGGTCCATGGCCTTGCGGGTGCGATTGAAGAGCAGCGTCTTGTCGATGATGATGGCCCAGCACCACACAGATGCGGCGAGCAGTCCCAGCATCACGAACTTCACCACGAAGCTCGCGTTCCAGAACATGTGCCAGACGGAAATCTCCGGGGCGGCGAGGCCAGAGGCCATCACGTCGGTCGGGTTCATCGGGCCAATGTCCTTTCGTCCTGCAGGCCCGCAACTTGGGCGGGCGGCCGGAACGCGTTGACGGGAACTTTCTGCTGTTCTCGTCCACTCGCCCCGGAATCCGGCGAAACTATGGGCGAAGGCCTTGCAAATGCCGGGCCTTTTCTTTCCATGCGAGTTAAGGGCCCGTCAGGGTTAACGTCGGGTTACCGCCGTGCCTTTCCGGCCACAGGGCGGCCGGTCGTCTCACGCAGAGGTTGCGAGGCGGTCGCGCAGCGCGGTGGGCAGGCGGGTGGGGCGACCGTTAGCGACGGCAGCCACGAGCACGTCGGCTGTCAGCAGGACCTCTTCGCCGCGCAGGACACGCTGCGCGAGGAGCATGGAGGCGCCTTTCAGCTCGGCCGGGCGCGTCTCCACCGTGATCACGTCGTCCATGCGGGCGGGCTTCAGCCAGTCGATCGCCATGCGGCGCACCACGAACGCGAAGCCGTGATCGCCGTGCAGGATGGCCTGGTCGACGCCGACATCGCGGATGAACTCGGTGCGTCCGCGCTCCAGGAAGCGCAGGTAGGACGCGTGGTAAACGACGCCGGAAAAGTCGGTGTCCTCATAGTACACGCGGATGGGGATGGTGTGAGCGGGCGCCTCACTCATCCTCGCCCCCAAAGAGCCCGAACTGCGCCGGGCCGCTGCGCGGTTCCGGGACGCCGAGGTGGCGGAAGGCCTGAGCGGTGAGCAGCCGGCCCCGCGGCGTGCGCTGGAGGAAACCCTGCTGCAGGAGATAGGGCTCGATAATGTCCTCAATGGCGTCGCGCGGCTCGGAGAGCGCCGCCGCGATGGTCTCGATGCCCACCGGGCCGCCGTTGAAGTTCACGGCCACCATCTCGAGATAGCGACGGTCCATCAGGTCGAGCCCGATGGCGTCGACGTCCAGCAGGCGCAGCGCCTTGTCCGCCACCGCGCGGGTCACGACCGGCGCGTTGTCCACGATGGCGAAATCGCGCACCCGGCGCAGCAGGCGGCCGGCGATGCGCGGCGTGCCGCGCGCCCGCTTGGCGATCTCGTTGGCGCCGTCGGGCGCCATGTTGAAGCCGAGCACCCGGGCGCCGCGGCTCACGATGAGCTCCAGCTCGTCCACCGTGTAGAACTTCAGGCGGATCGGGATGCCGAATCGGTCGCGCAATGGCGTGGTGAGCAGGCCAGCGCGGGTCGTGGCCCCCACCAGCGTGAACTTGGCGAGATCGATCTTCACCGATCGGGCAGCGGGGCCTTCGCCGATGATGAGGTCGAGCTGATAGTCCTCCATCGCCGGATAGAGGATTTCCTCCACGGCCGGGTTGAGGCGGTGGATCTCGTCGATGAAGAGCACGTCGCGCTCTTCGAGATTCGTCAGCTGGGCGGCGAGGTCGCCCGCCTTGGCGATCACCGGGCCAGAGGTGGAGCGAAAGTTCACGCCCAGCTCGCGGGCGACAATCTGCGCCAGCGTGGTCTTGCCGAGGCCAGGAGGGCCGACGAACAACACGTGGTCCAGCGCCTCGCGCCGAGCCTTGGCGGCCTCGATAAACACCTTGAGGTTGGCGCGCGCGGCCGCCTGGCCGACGAAATCCTCAAGGACGAGCGGGCGAATGGACGACTCGAGGTCGTCTTCGCGCTTCTCGGGCGTAACGAGGCGGCGGGGCGGAGGGGTTGGCGCCATGGACGAGCTTTACCGCGCCATTTCCTTCAGGCCTAGCCTGATGAGCTGCGATGTCTCCGCGCCATCGCCGGCCTGCTTGAGGGCGGCCGCGACGGCGGCCGAGGCCTGGGCCTGCGGGTAGCCAAGGTTGACCAGCGCCGAGACGGCGTCGGCGACGGGCTTGGGGGCGCTCTTGTCCTCGACGGCGCCAGCGAGGCGGATGAGCGCGGGGTCGAGGGAGCCCAGGCCGGGGGCCTTGTCCTTCAACTCGGCCACGATGCGGGCGGCGAGCTTGGGGCCGACGCCGGGGGCGCGGGCCACGGCGGCCTTGTCCTGCGTCCCGATGGCGGTGGCCAGCGCGCCACCGTCCAGCACCGAGAGGATGCCCAGCGCCACTTTGGCGCCCACGCCCTGCACCGTCTGCAGCAGGCGGAACCACTCGCGCTCCGCGTCGGTGCGGAAGCCGAACAGCCGGATGGCGTCCTCTCGAACCTGGGTCTCGATGGACAGGACGGCGGCTTCGCCGGCGTTCAGGGTTCCGAGCGTCTTGGCCGAGCACTGCACGACGTAGCCGACGCCGTGGACGTCAACGATCACGTAGTCCTCGCCGAAGCTGTCCACGGTTCCCTTGAGCTTGCCGATCATGCTTCGCTCCGCCTGCTCAGCGCGCCCGCGCCAGGACGGCGCGTTCGAGCGCCCGGGCCCCACGGTGCTGGGCGTGGGTCAACGCGATGGCGAGCGCGTCCGCGGCGTCAGCGGATTGCGGGTCGGCCTTCGGCAGGAGCACGCGAACCATCATGTGGATCTGGTCCTTCTCGGCGTGGCCGGCGCCCACGATGGTTTTCTTCACGAGGTTCGGGGCGTACTCGGCGACCGACAGGCCGGCCTGGGCGGGGGCGAGGAGGGCGATGCCGCGCGCGTGCCCAAGCTTGAGGGTGGCGCGGGCGTCCTTGTTGACGAAGGTTTCCTCCACGGCGACTTCATCGGGCTGGTGCGCGTGGATCACGGCCGCCAGTTGCTCGTGCAACTGGCGCAACCGGTCCGCCAGGGTGAGGTCGCCGTCCGAATGGGCCGTGCCGCAGGCGACGAAGCTCAGGCGCGTGCCGAGCGTGTCGACTATGCCCCAGCCCGTGTTGCGGAGGCCGGGGTCGATGCCGAGGATGCGAATCGCCTGGGTGCTCATGCGCCCGAGTTAGCCCGAGCGGAGGCTGCGCCGCCAGTGGGGCGGCGCAACGGCCTCAGGCCATCTTGGCCATGAGGGCGTCTGAGAACTCGGCGTTGGAGTAGACGTTCTGGACGTCGTCGTTCTCCTCCAGCGCGTCGAGCAGCTTGAGGATCTTCTCGCCCGCCTCGTCGTCCACCGAGATGCTGTTTTGCGCGCGCCACACGAGCGCAGCCTTGCGGGGCTCGCCGAACTTCTCCTCGAGGGCCTTGGCGACGTCGCGCAGGGACTCCATGGAGGTGACCACCTCGTGGCCGTTCTCTGAGGAGGAGACGTCGTCCGCGCCGGCCTCGATGGCGGCTTCCATCATGGCGTCCTCGGAGGCGACCTTGCCGTCGAATTCAATCACGCCGACGCGGTCGAACATGAACGACACCGCGCCGGTCTCGGCCAGGCTGCCGCCGGCCTTGGTGAAGTAGGAGCGAACCTCGCCGCCGGTGCGGTTGCGGTTGTCCGTCAAGGCCTCGATGATGACCGCGACGCCGCCGGGCGCGTAGCCTTCGTAGCGGATCTCGTCGTAGTTCTCGGCGTCGCCGCCGGCGGCCTTCTTGATGGCGCGGTCGACATTGTCCTTCGGCATGTTCTCCGCGCGGGCCGCCTGGATGGCGGCGCGCAGGCGCGGGTTCATGTTGGGGTCGGGCAGGCCGAGCTTGGCGGCGACCGTGATTTCGCGGGCGAGCTTGGAGAAGAGCTTCGACCGCATGGCGTCCTGGCGGCCCTTGCGGTGCATGATGTTCTTGAACTGGGAATGGCCGGCCATGGCTTAACCTCGGATGAAGCCGGCCGGCGCCCCGCGCCTGGCCGGTCGGAATGAAGCGCGCGCCTTATACGTCGCAGCACGCGGGAAATAAAGGCGAGCGGAGGAGGGAGCGGGCCTACTCCCAGAAGTGCGGGCGCGCCTCGGCGAGGTGGGGCCCGAGGCGGACCGGGGCCACGTCGAGGGCGTGCCCCGTCCTGTCGCAGACCTCGACGGCGATGCCGGCGAGAGCGCCCGGGCCGGTGGCCGGCTCCATGCGGGCGCCGGGCGTTTTCTGGAGAAAGCGGCGGATGGGCTCGTCCTTGGCCATCCCCAGGATGGAGTCGTAGTCGCCGCACATCCCGGCGTCGGACAGGTAGGCGGTGCCGCCCGGCAGGATGCGGTGGTCGGCGGTGGGGACGTGCGTGTGGGTGCCGACGACGAGCGTCGCGCGGCCGTCGACGAAGTGGGCCATGGCGAGCTTCTCGCTGGTCGCCTCGGCGTGCATGTCGACCACCACGGCGTCGCACACCTCGCCGAGGGGGCAGGAGGCGAGCTCGCGCTCGACGGCGGCGAAAGGGTCGTCCAGGGGGTCGATGAAGAGCCGCCCCATGGCGTTGACCACCAGCACGCGGGCGCCGTTGCGCGCCTCCACCACGGCGGCGCCGCGGCCGGGCGTGCCGGAAGGGTAGTTGGCTGGCCGGATCAGCCGCGGCTGGCGCTCGATGAAGACCAGCGCCTCGCGCTGGTCGAAGCTGTGATTGCCGAGGGTGACGACATCTGCGCCGGCCGCCAGCAGGTCGTCGCAGATGGCTTCGGTGATGCCGAAGCCCCCAGCCGCGTTCTCGCCGTTGATGACGACGCAGTCGAGCTTCCAGCGCTCGCGCAGGGCCGGCAGGTTCTCGACGACAACGTTCCGGCCGGAGCGCCCGACGACGTCACCAAGGAAGAGAAGGCGCATGGGACGAACTCACACGAGGGTTGGGCGGATGACCTCGCGCTCGGTGAGGATCCAGTCGAGCCTGCGGTCATGGGGTTCTGCCGGCACTCGCTCCACCTCCTGGAGGGAGAAAGCAAGGCCTACGATGGTCAGCGGCCTTCCATCCCCGAGAAAGCGGGCGATGGCGCGGTCGTAATAGCCGGCCCCGTAACCGATCCGGTCGCCGCGCCGGTCGAACGCGGCCAAAGGCGTCAACATCACGCGGGGGCGGGATTGCGGGGCGCTTTCTGGCGGTTCGCTCAGGCCGAAACCAGCTGAGACCAGGGCGTCGCCAAATCGGTAGGAGCGGAAGACCATGCCGGCCTTGCGCACCACGGGGAGGCACAGTTCAGCGCCGTGCGCTGCGAAGAGCCGCATCAGCGGCCGCGGATCGACCTCACTGCGGATCGGCCAGAAGCCGGAAACCGGTCCTTCGTGGATGGCGGCGCGAAAAGGGAGGGCGTGTTCCGCCAGCGCCGCGGAGAAACGGGCGCGGTCATGATCCGACAAGGCGTCACGCCGGGCGAGAACTTCCTGGCGGATCGCGGCCTTGTCGAGTGCATGCGTCATTGAAATGCCAAGCGCGGAGCCACAGTGGCCGTGGGACGATCGATCCCGGGAAACCTACAACGTAGGTGGGCGCCGTGTGCCCAAGTCCACGGACAAGGGCGGGGACAGCTCCCGTTAGGATCGATAAGGCCCCGGGGATACATTGTCCTCACGCACCCCGCAGCCCCGCGTTCCGAATCTAGGGACAGGTCGGCCGAATTGCCAGCCCTATTTGAAGCCTGAGCTAGGGCGCGCTGTGTGCGGACGCGCACAGACCCGGTCCGTTTCATGGCGTTTCAGCCCTGAGGCTGAGGGGCCAGGCCCTTGGCGACGGCCTCGATGCGTTCCGCGGCCTGCGTCATGGCGGCCGCAATCTCGGCTTCCGTTTCGCCCAGGGATGACCGGACCGCGTCCCGATCCGACCGCAGGCTCTCCACCTCGGCCTCCAGCCTGGCGAGCTTGGACTTCATCTCCTCCCGCTCGTCCAGAAACGTGATGGCGGCCATCACGGTGAGGCGATTGTCGCCGATTTCGCCGAAGCCCCGGCGCATCTCCGCGATTTTCGCGTCCACCTCCGCCGCGAGTCCGCGCAGATGGTCTTCCTGCCCGTCGTCGCAAGCGATGCGGTAGACCTTCTCGGCGATGGTGACGGTGACCTGACCCAAACTCGACCTCCACTGGACCCGCGGGCCCGCTCAATTGCGTCCCGAAGCGGCGTCCAGCACCGTTCTCACGGATCCGATCGCGCGGTCCACGCGCTTGGCCAACTCCTCGGTCGTGGCTTCAAGGCGTTTGCCATGGGACAGGGCGCCGTCGAGCTCCATGGCCAGTCGTGCGCGGTCGTCCTGCATGAGGGCCAGTTCCGTTTCCAGAGAGCCCTTGGATCGGTCGCTTTCGGCCCTTCGCGCCGCGGCGACCTCCAGGACGCTGATCGAAGCCAGCAAGCGGGCGAGCGCCTGGTCGACGGAGGCTGATCTGGACATCGGACTCCCGGTGCGTGCCTGCGACAAGGCGCCGAGCCTTCAAGAATCACGGCTTGTCGGGGCGTTGTTGGCAAAACTGTAGAAGGGGGGCGAAGCGAGCGTCAACGCTCGGAGCCCTCGTGACGGGTCCCTTGCCGACGAAAGACGTGTTGCTCCCAGCCTCGCCCTCACATTGACTCGCTTAGACAGGATGCTATCAGTCGCGCCGCCTCCAGCCCGGTGAGATCATGACTTTTCGCGACCAGCACGTCCCCATGGCCAACGCCATTCGCTCCCTCGCCATGGACGCCGTCGAGAAGGCCAAGTCCGGTCATCCCGGGCTGCCGATGGGCGTCGCCGACGTGGCGACCGTGCTGTTCACCCAGTTCCTGAAGTTCGACCCCACGGATCCGCATTGGCCGGATCGCGACCGCTTCGTCCTGTCGGCGGGGCACGGCTCCATGCTGCTCTATGCGCTCCTCTATCTCACCGGCACGAAGGGGATGGCGCTTGATGACCTGAAGGCGTTCCGGCAGTGGGGCTCGAAGACGCCGGGCCATCCGGAATACGGCCACACCCAGGGGGTGGAGACCACGACGGGCCCACTGGGGCAGGGGATCGCCACCGCTGTCGGGATGGCCATGGCCGAGCGCCACCTTGCGGCCGAGTATGGGGCGGAGGTCGTCGACCACCACACCTACGTCATCGCCTCGGATGGCGACCTGATGGAGGGCATCTCGCAGGAGGCGATCGCGCTCGCGGGGCACCTCAGGCTGTCCAAGCTGATCGTGCTGTTCGATGACAACGGCATCTCGATCGACGGCCCGGTGTCGCTGTCCGACTCCGTGGACCAGGTCGCCCGCTTCAAGGCGGCCGGCTGGGCAGCCGAGCACGTGGACGGGCATGACCCAGACGCCATCGCCGCCGCGATCCAGCGAGCGCAGCGGGCGGACCGTCCGACCATGATCGCCTGCAAGACGGTGATCGGCTACGGGGCGCCCAAGCGCGCGGGCACGTCCAAGGCGCATGGCGAGCCGCTGGGAGCCGAGGAGCTTGCGGCAGCCAAGGCGCACCTCAACATCTCGCCCGAGCCGTTCTTCGTGCCGGAGGACGTGCTCCAGGCGTGGCGCTCCGCGGGGGCGCGCGGCAAGCCGGCGCACGAAGCCTGGCGCGAGCGCCTGGCGAAGCTGGACGCCGCCAAGCGCGCCGAGTTCGAGCGCCGCCAGCGCGGGGACCTGCCGGCCGGCTTCAAGGCCGCCATGAAGAGGCTCAAGGAGAAGCTGGCCGCGGAGCCGCCGACGCTGGCGACCCGCAAGTCGTCCGAGCTCGCGCTGGAGACGATCACCGAGGCCGTGCCTGAGCTGGTGCTCGGCTCCGCCGACCTGACGGGCTCCAACAACACCCGAACCAAAAATCTCACGGCGATCACCCCGGCGGATTTCTCCGGCCGTTACATTCACTACGGCATCCGCGAGCACGGCATGGCGGCGGCCATGAACGGCATGGCGCTACACAAAGGCGTTATTCCGGCCGGCGGCACCTTCATGGTGTTCACCGACTATTGCCGTCCCGCGATCCGGCTGTCGGCCCTCATGGGCCAGCGCGTCGTTTACGTGATGACGCACGACTCCATCGGCCTGGGCGAGGATGGCCCGACGCACCAGCCGGTTGAGCACCTGGCGGCGTTGCGGGCGATTCCGAACCTGAACGTCTTCCGCCCGGCGGACGCCATGGAGACGGCCGAGTGCTGGCAACTCGCGCTCGAGCACGCCGGGACGCCGAGCATCCTGGCTCTGACGCGCCAGAACCTGACGCCGTTCCGCAAGGACGCGACCGACGAGAACCGCTGCGCCAAGGGGGCCTATGAGGCTGCCCAGGCCGAGGGCGGCGAGGCCGCTGTGAGCATCTTCGCGTCCGGCTCCGAGGTTGAGATCGCGCTCGGCGCGCGGAAGCTGCTGGCTGACAAGGGCGTGGCGGCCCGCGTGGTGTCCGTGCCCTGCATGGACCTGTTCCTGGCCCAGCCGGACGACGTGCGCGCGCAGATCGTCGGCAAGGCCAAGGTGAAGATCGCCGTGGAGGCCGGCCTGCGCATGGGCTGGGACGCGGTGATCGGCTCGGACGGCTTGTTCGTCGGCATGGCCGGGTTCGGGGCGAGCGCGCCCTACAAGGAGCTTTACGCGCACTTCGGCATCACGGCCGAGGCTGTGGCGGAGAAGGCGGCGGCGCGGGTCTGATCCGCGCCCTTTTTTTGATCAGAATCGCAACCTAAGCCTTTGCTTTGCGTTGCGGCGGGGACAGATGGAGAGGATGAGATCATGACCGTACGCGTCGCCATCAACGGATTTGGCCGCATCGGCCGCAACGTGCTGCGGGCCATCATCGAGTCCGGCCGCACCGACATCGAGGTCGTGGCCATCAACGACCTCGGCCCGGTGGAGACGAACGCGCATCTGGTCCGCTACGACAGCGTGCACGGCCGCTTCCCCGGCACGGTGAAGGTCGAGGGCGACACCATCGACGTGGGTCGCGGCCCCATCAAGGTCACCGCCATCCGCAACCCGGCGGAGCTGCCGCACAAAGACCTCGGCGTCGATGTCGCCCTGGAGTGCACGGGCATCTTCACCGCCCGCGACAAGGCCGCCGCCCACCTGCAGGCTGGCGCGAAGCGCGTGATCGTCTCGGCTCCGGCCGAGGGCGCCGACTTCACGGTCGTCTACGGCGTCAACCACGACAAGCTGACGAAGGACCACCTCGTCATCTCCAACGCCTCGTGCACGACGAACTGTCTAGCGCCCGTCGCCAAGGTGCTGCACGAGACGGTCGGCATCGAGCGCGGCATGATGACGACCATCCACTCCTACACGGGCGACCAGCCCACGCTCGACACCATGCACAAGGACCTCTACCGCGCCCGCGCGGCGGCCCTGTCCATGATCCCGACCTCGACGGGCGCCGCCAAGGCGGTTGGCCTGGTGCTGCCGGAGCTCAACGGCAAGCTCGACGGCTTCGCCATGCGCGTTCCCACCCCGAACGTGTCCGTGGTGGACCTGAAGTTCATCGCCAAGCGGGCGACCACCAAGGACGAGATCAACGCCGCCATCAAGGCCGCGGCCGACGGCCCGCTCAAGGGCATCCTGGGCTACACCACGGACAAGAACGTCTCGATCGACTTCAACCACGACCCGCACTCGTCCATCTTCCACATGGACCAGACCAAGGTCATGGACGGGACGCTGGTGTCGATCCTGTCCTGGTATGACAACGAGTGGGGTTTCTCGAACCGCATGTCGGACACGGCTGTCGCGCTCGCCAAGCTGATCTGAGCCGCGACGCTCTCTCTCTGCGCCTCCGGCCCGCCGCGGCCGGGGGCGCCATCGCATCCGGCGCCAGCGTGTTCCTCCAGCGCGGCGCCGTGACGCGCCTTCGGGCGCCAGTTCGCATTCAGCAGGGGACACCATGACCGCCTTCCGCACTCTCGACAGCGCCAATGTCGCCAACAAGCGCGTGCTGCTGCGCGTCGACCTCAACGTTCCCATGGAGAACGGCAAGGTCTCGGACGCCACGCGCATCGAGCGCGTGCTGCCGACCATCCGGGAGATCGCCGACAAGGGCGGCAAGGTGGTGCTGCTGGCGCACTTCGGGCGGCCGAAGGGGCCGGATCCGAAGGAGTCGCTCAGGCCCGTGGCGGCCGCAGTGGCCGCGCATCTCGGGCGGCCGGTCGGCTTCGCGGAGGACTGCGTCGGTCCGACCGCCAAGGCGGCCGTCGACGCCATGAAGCCTGGCGACATCGTGCTGCTGGAGAACACCCGCTTCCACAAGGAAGAGGAGAAGAACGATCCGGACTTCGTGAAGGACCTCGCCGACAACGGCGACATCTGGGTCAGCGACGCCTTCTCGGCGGCGCACCGCGCGCATGCCTCGACGGAAGGTCTGGGCCATGTGCTGCCGGCCTATGCGGGCCGCACGATGCAGGCCGAGGTGGAGGCGCTGGCCAAGGCGCTCGAGGCGCCGCAACGGCCCGTGCTGGCCGTCGTGGGCGGCGCCAAGGTGTCGTCCAAGCTGGAGCTGCTCGGCAACCTGGTGAAGAAGGTCGACATCCTGGTGATCGGCGGCGGGATGGCGAACACGTTCCTGGCCGCCCAAGGCAAGGCCGTCGGCAAGTCGTTGTGCGAGAGGGACCTGCTCGACACGGCCCGCTCGATCCTGGAGACGGCCAAGGGGGCCGGCTGCGAGATCGTGCTGCCGATCGACGTGACTGTCGCCTCGGAGTTCAAGGCGCACGCGCCCAGCAAGGTCGTGTCCGTGGATGCGGTCGGGGCCGACGACATGATCCTCGACATCGGCCCATCCTCCGTCGAGGTCGTGAAGGGCAAGCTGGCGCAGGCCAAGACGCTGGTCTGGAACGGCCCGTTCGGCGCCTTCGAGCTGGAGCCCTTCGACAAGGGCACGAACGCGGTCGCCCAGGAGGCGGCGCGGCTCACAAAGGCCGGGAAGCTGCTCTCCGTGGCTGGCGGCGGCGACACGGTCTCCGCCCTGAACCACGCGGGCGTCGGCGAGGACTTCTCCTACGTCTCGACCGCGGGCGGCGCTTTCCTGGAATGGCTCGAGGGCAAGGCGCTTCCCGGCGTCGAGATCCTGCGCCAGCGGTAAGGCCGGCGCCGACCTGTTCGGCGGGCCGGGTCTGCAGTACGATCGAGGCGCCGCCCAAAGGACGAGCGTCGCCAGGCTCGAGGGAACACAGGAGCGGCTTCGGAAAGGAAGCCCCCTGAGGCTGGATCTCCCCCGTTTTCGTAAGGTGTCTCCGGCCCGGCAGGCCACAACAATCGCCACAATGGGCCGCCAAAGGCTGGCGCAGAACCAAGGAGTGACAGGAACATGGCGCGCATCACCCTGAGGCAGTTGCTGGACCATGCCGCTGAGCACGGCTACGGCGTGCCGGCGTTCAACATCAACAACATGGAGCAGGCGCTCGCCATCATGGCGGCCGCCGACGCGACGGACGCGCCGGTGATCATCCAGGCTTCCCGCGGCGCGCGCTCCTACGCCAACGACATCATGCTCAAGCACATGATGGACGCGGTGACCGAGATCTACCCGCACATCCCGGTCTGCGTGCACCTCGACCATGGCAACAACCCCGCCACCTGCATGACGGCCATCCAGGCCGGCTTCACGTCCGTGATGATGGACGGCTCCCTCAAGGAGGACGGCAAGACGCCGGGCGACTGGGAGTACAATGTCGGCGTCACCAAGACGGTGACCGACATGGCGCATCTTGGGGGCATCTCTGTCGAGGGCGAGCTCGGCGTGCTCGGCTCGCTCGAGACCGGCATGGGCGAGAAGGAAGACGGCCACGGGGCCGAAGGCAAGCTCAGCCACGACCAGCTCCTGACAAACCCGAAGGAAGCCGTCGAGTTCGTGCGCGCCACCAAGGTCGACGCGCTGGCGATCGCGATGGGCACCTCGCACGGCGCCTACAAGTTTTCCCGCAAGCCGGACGGCGCGATCCTGGCCATGAACGTCATCGAGGAGATCCACCGGCTGCTGCCGAACATGCACCTCGTGATGCACGGCTCATCCTCGGTGCCGCAGGATCTCCAGGACATCATCAACCAGTACGGCGGCAAGATGCCCCAGACCTGGGGCGTGCCAGTCGAGGAGATCCAGCGCGGCATCAAGCACGGCGTCCGCAAGATCAACATCGACACGGACAACCGCATGGCCATGACCGGCCAGATCCGCAAGGTCTTCGCCGAGAGCCCCGGCGAGTTCGACCCGCGCAAGTACCTCAAGCCCGCCATGGAGGCGATGACCAAGCTGTGCAAGCAGCGGCTCGAGGAATTCGGCACGGCCGGCAAGGCTTCCAAGATCGGCAAGATCATCACGCTCGGCGACATGGCCAAGCGCTACGCCTCCGGCGCGCTCGACCCGCAGTTCGGCGCCTCGGCCAAGGCGGCCGAGTAAGCGGCGCTTTCGACTGGCGCCCCCGGGCGCCGGACCTACGCACATCCAGGCTCCGGGCCCTGCCCGGAGCCTTCGCACGATCGCAGGACCATGACCGAAGAAGCGCCTACAGCCCGCCTCGTCCTCATGACGCCGCCCGTCCTGGACCCCACCGGGTGGCCGGGGACCATCGCGGACGCGCTCGTCGCCGCGGTCTCGGCGGCCCCGGTTGACGCCGTGCTGCTGCGGCTGCCGAAGCTCGACGACCGTGCGCTCACCAAGCTTCTCAAGCCGCTCGTCGCAAGCGTGCAGGAGCACAACGCCGCCGTGCTGCTGGAGGACGCGCCCGAGATCGTGGCGCGCGCCGGCGCGGATGGCTGCCACGTCGGCAACCCGGCCAGGCTCGGCGCTACGCTGGAGGCGATGAAGCCGCACGACCGCATGGTCGGCGTGGGCGCCCTTCGCGCCCGGCACGACGCCATGGAGGCCGCGGAGCTTGGTTGCGATTACGTGCTGTTCGGGGAGCCTCGGGCGGATGGAAGCCTGCCGCCCCTGTCCGGCGTGCTGGAGCGGGCCCAGTGGTGGGCCGAGCTGTTCCAGACGCCCTGCATCGCCTATGCCCCTACGCTGGACGACGTCGCGCCCCTGGCGGCGACCGGATGTGAGTTCGTCGCCCTGTGCGACGCCGTGTTCTCGCACCCGAGCGGCGCCGCGGAAGCCATCCAGCGGGCGCATGAGGCGCTCGCAGCCACCCCGCAGCCGGCGCGGTGACACGCGTGCGGCTCGTCCGAGGCCTGCAAGTCATCGCCGGCGTGCTGGCCCTGGCTGGTCCAGCCCAGGCGCAGTCCGGCGAACCGGCTCCCGCTCCAACCGTGGCGCCGGGGAGCGCCTCTGAAGCGCCAGCGCCGCCGTCCGCAAAAGCCGCGCCTGGGGGCGCACTGGACGAGGCGTACGGCGCCTACCAGCGCGGCCTGTACATGACGGCCTTCAAGGAGGCCACGAAGCGGATCGCGGACGATCCAAACGACACGGCCGCGATGACGTTGCTGGGCGAACTCTACAGCGCCGGCCTTGGCGTCGCCCAGGACTGGGCGAAGGCGGCGGAGTGGTATCGGCTCGCGGCCGGGCGCGGCGACCCGCGCGCGACGTTCGCGCTGGCCATGCTGAAGATCGACGGCAAGGGCGTGCCGCGTGATCCCGCAGAGGCGCGCAAGCTGCTGGAAAGTTCCGCGGAAAGCGTTCCCGCCGCGGCCTACAGCCTGGGCGTGCTGCTTCTTCAGGAGAACAAGGCGGATAGCGACCGGCGCGCCTTCACGCTGTTCCGCAGCGCCGCCGAGGACAACGATCCGGACGCCGAATACGCCCTGGCGATCCTGTTCCGGGATGGCAGAGGCGTCGGGCGCGACATCGCGCAGGCGGCCGTTTGGATGGGCCGCGCGGCGCGCGACCGCAACATCTCCGCCCAGGTCGAGTTCGGCGTCATGCTGTTCAACGGCGAAGGGGTCCGCAAGGACGAAACCGCCGGCGCCAAGATGTTCCTTGCCGCCGCCGAGCAGGGAAACCCGATCGCCCAGAATCGACTGGCGCGCGTCTACGCGGCCGGCCGCGGCCTGCCGAAGAACCTGGTCCAAGCCGCCAAGTGGCACACGCTCGCCACCATGCAGGGGATCAAGGATCCTTGGCTTGACGACGCCACCAAGGGTCTGACGCCGGACGAACAGCGCAAGGTGGACGAAGCCGTGCGCAAGTGGCTGGGCGACTGAGCGCGTTGCACCCTTGACCTTCGTGCGCCCGTGGTGCTTTTGGGCGCGTTCTCCGTCCACGAAAGATCTTCACGCATGGCCCGTATCAGCGGCAACGATATCCGTCCCGGCATGGCCATCGAGCACGACGGCGGGCTCTGGGTGGCGGTCAAGACCGAGAAGGTGAAGCCCGGCAAGGGACCTGCCTACAACCAGGTCGAGCTGAAGAACCTGATCGACGGCCGCAAGCTGAACAATCGCTTCGGCACGGACGACCGGGTGGAGGAGGTCAATCTCGAGTACCGGGATTTCCAGTTCCTCTACGCCGAGGGCGACCAACTCGTGTTCATGAACAACGAGACCTACGAGCAGATCGAGTTGCCGAAGGAGTTCGTCGGACAGGCCGCCGCCTTTCTGCAGGACGGAATGACGGTGACGCTGCGCCTGCACCAGGAGCGCCCCATCAGCATCCGGCTGCCCGAGCAGGTCACGCTGACGATCGTCGAGGCCGACCCGGTGCTCAAGGGTCAGACCGCCGCCTCGTCGTACAAGCCCGCAAAGCTCGAGAATGGCCTGCGCATCCTCGTGCCCCCCTTCATCGAGGCGGGCGAGCGCGTGGTGGTCGACACCTCCGAAATCACTTACGTGCGGCGCGCGGACTAAAACGCGCCCTTTCCAGCCCCGCCTGATCCGATCCGAGACACGCCATGATCCGCTCCGCCCTGATGACCGTGATGGTCGACGCCGTCATGAAGGCCGCCAAGGGCCTGCGCCGCGACTTCGGCGAGGTCGAGAACCTGCAGGTGTCGCGCAAGGGCCCCGGCGACTTCGTGTCCATGGCGGACCACCGCGCCGAAAAAGCCCTGCGGGAAGCGCTGGAGAAGGCACGGCCCGACTATGGCTTCGTGATGGAGGAAAGCGGGGTCGTCGAGGGGCGCGACAAGTCGCATCGCTGGCACATCGACCCGCTGGACGGCACCACGAATTTCCTCCACGGAATCCCGCACTTCTGCATCTCGGTCGCGCTCGAGCGCGAGAATGTCGTGGTGGCCGGGGTCATCTATGACGTGATCAAGGACGAGCTCTTCATCGCCGAGCGCGGCAAGGGCTGCTTCCTGAACAACAAGCGCATGCGGGTGGCAGCTCGATCGGACCACCACGACGCCGTGTTCGCCACCGGGATCCCGACCCTGGGGCGGCGCGACCACCCGGGCTACCTGAAGCAACTCTCCCGCGTGATGCTGAAGACGAGCGGCGTTCGCCGGATGGGCGCGGCGGCGCTGGACCTCGCCTGGGTGGCGTGCGGTCGCTATGACGCCTACTGGGAGCAGGGGCTGAACTCCTGGGACCTGGCCGCCGGGGCGCTGATGGTGCGCGAGGCGGGCGGCTATGTGAGCGACGCGTTCGGCAAGGACGACGTCTTCGCGGCCGACACCATCGTGGCCGGCAACGAGGACATGCACCGCGCGCTGCTGGACATCCTGCGGGAGGCCCGGGCGGCGACCGCCTGAGCCGACGGTTAAGGAAATCTTTGCGCCCTGCTTGAACGGATCGGGCAGGGCGGCCAACATGCGGGCCTTGATCGCGAGGCCTCATGGCGATTCCGGTGGAAGTCCAGCGTCTTTCCTCCCCGCGGCGGCACCTGCTGCGGATGGCGGTGTTCCTCATCCTGGCCGCCTTCGTGGCGCTGATCCTCTACAAGTCGATCTGGATCGCGTTCCTGGCCAACCCCGGGCTGAACGGACTCATCATCGGGGTTCTGCTGGTCGGCATCATCCTGGCGTTCAGGCAGGTCATCCGGCTGTTCCGCGAAATCCGGTGGGTCAACGCGGTGCGCTCGCCCAATCTCGAGAACCGGGACGTGCCCGCGCCCGTGCTGCTGGCGCCCATGGCGGCCATCCTGCTCAATCGGCAGGGGCCCAGCCCGGGGCCGGTGACCGTCACGCCGGCGATCCTGCGTTCCCTTCTCGACACCATGGGGATGCGCCTCGACGAATCCCGCGATATCGGTCGGTACCTGACCGGACTGCTGGTGTTCCTGGGCCTGCTCGGCACCTTCTGGGGTCTTCTGGAGACCGTGGGCTCCGTGGGGCGGGTCATCCAGTCCATGAAGACCGGGGCGGATGCGGCGCTCATGTTCGAGGACCTGAAGAGCGGCCTCGCCGCCCCGCTGGGCGGCATGGGGATTTCGTTCTCGTCCTCGCTGTTCGGCCTCGCCGGCTCATTGATCCTGGGCTTCCTCGATTTGCAGGCGGCCCAGGCCCAGAACCGCTTCTACAACGAGGTGGAGGATTGGCTCTCCACCACGGTCGAGGAGCCGTCGCGCGAGCCGCTGCCCATGATAGGCACGGGAAGCGGCACGGACGTGCGCGCCGCGCTCGACCGACTCGCCTTCGCGGTCCAGGAAGCGACTGGGAGCCGCGGCACCACGGCGGCGCTGGCGAACCTGGCGGAGGGGATCCAGGCGCTCGTGCATCACATGCGCTCCGAGCAGCAGCTCATCCGGGACTGGGTGGAGAACCAGGCCGGGCGCGACGCCGAAATCCGGCGCCTGCTTGAGCGACTGGCCTCCGAGGACATGCGGCGATGAGCCTCGGTCGGACACGGCGGGGGCAACGACCAATCGATTATTGGCCCGGCTTCGTGGACGCCCTGTCCACGCTGGTGCTGGCCATCGTCTTCCTCCTGTCGGTCTTCGTGCTTGCGCAGTTCTTTCTCAGCCAGCAGGTCACGGACAAGGACCAGGCGCTCAGCCGGCTCAATCGGCAGATTTCCGAGTTGACGGACCTGCTCGCGCTGGAGCGCGTCGGCCGCAAGAGCGCGGACGACAACGTCGCGCTCCTGTCCGATACGCTGAAGCAGACCCAGGCGGAGCGGGATCGCCTGCAGGGGCTTGTCGATTCCAGCGCGGCGGGGGCCGCGGCCGCCGGAGGGCAGGCGGCCGCGCTGAGCAAGGACCTTGAGGCGCAGCGTCAGCTCGCGGCCCGTGCGGCCAACCAGGTCGACATCCTGAACCAGCAGATCGCCGCGATGCGGCGGCAACTCGCGGCGCTGGAAGATGCGCTGTCGGCCTCCGAGGCGCGCGACAAGGAGAGCCAAGCCCGGATCGCCGACCTGGGCTCCCGGCTCAATGTCGCGCTGGCGCAGAAGGTGCAGGAACTCGCTCGCTACCGGTCCGACTTTTTCGGGCGGCTGCGGCAGGTGCTGGGCAACCGGCCCGACGTGCGCATCGTCGGAGACCGCTTCGTCTTCCAATCCGAGGTGCTGTTCGATCCAGGCGCCGCCGGGGTGAACCCGGCTGGGCAGGCGGAACTCGACCGGCTCGCGACGGCGCTGATCGCGCTCGACAAGGAGATCCCCGGCGACATCCCGTGGATCATGCGAGTCGACGGCCACACGGACAAACGGCCGCTGTCCGGCTCGGGGCAGTTCAAGACCAACTGGGATCTCTCGGCCGCCCGCGCGATCGCGGTGGTGCAATACCTCGTGTCGAAGGGCGTGCCGCCCCAGCGTCTTGCGGCGACCGGCTTCGGCGAATACCAGCCGCTGGAGCTGGGCGACAGCGAGGAAGCCTACAAGCGCAACCGTCGCATCGAACTCAAGCTGACGGAGCGGTGATGCGCATCCGACCCATGGGAGAGGCGGACCTGCCCGTCATGACCGACCTGTGGGTTGAGAGCTGGCGAGACGCCATGCCGCAGATCGATTTCGAGGCGCGCCGCGGGTGGTTCCGCGACCGTATCGCCGGGCATCGGGCGGCGGGGGTTTTGGTGTTCGTTGGGGAGGACGAGCACGGGCTTTGCGGGTTCGTGACCATCGACGAGCGCACTGGCCATCTGGACCAGCTGGCCGCCGCGCGGCGCAGTTGGGGACGAGGCGTTGCGCAGGCCCTTCTGGAGCACGCCAAGTCCATGTCGCCCGGCGGCGTCCATCTTGAAGTGAACGCCGACAACCCGCGCGCGGTCCGATTCTACGAGCGCGAGGGTTTTGTGCGCACCGGCGAGGGCGTCAGCGCCGCGTCAGGGCTGCCGCTGTTCCATTACGCCTGGAAGCCCTGACCGACGCGCACGGGGAGGCGCATGTCGGTCAATCCGGACAGTGACGCCGGAGGATCGCCGCTACTCGGCAGCTTCGCCCGCCAGCGCGGCGGCGCCGGCCTCGAACTGGAGGCGGGCCAGCCGGGCGTAGAGTCCGTTGCGCGCCACCAGGTCGCTGTGGGCGCCCTGCTCGACGATGCGGCCCTCGTTCATCACGAGAATCCGGTCCGCCTTCAGGATGGTGGCCAGGCGATGGGCGATGACGATCGTGGTTCGGCCTTCCATGAGGCCGTCCAGGGCCGCCTGGACCAGCGTCTCGCTTTCAGCGTCGAGCGCGGAGGTCGCCTCGTCGAGCAGCAGGATCGGGGCGTCCCGCAGCAGCGCGCGGGCGATGGCCAGGCGCTGGCGCTGGCCGCCGGAGAGCGTGACGCCACGTTCGCCCACGCGGGTGTCATAGCCGTCCGGCAAGGCCTCGATGAATCCGGCCGCGGCGGCCTGCCTGGCCGCTTCCCGCATCTGCTCGTCCGTTGCGTCAGGCCGGCCGTAGCGAAGGTTTTCGGCGATGGTGGCGCCGAAGATCACGGGGTCCTGGGGCACGAAAGCGATGCGGCGGCGCAGCGCCTCGGGATCGACCTCGGTCACCGGCAAGCCGTCCACGAGCACCCGGCCTGACTGCGGATCGTAGAACCGCAGGATGAGCTGGACGACCGTGCTCTTGCCGGCTCCGGAGGGGCCCACAATGGCGACGCGTTCGCCTGGGGCGACCGCAAAGCTGAGGTCGTCCAGGATCGCGTGATCCTCGCGCGCCTGATAGGCGAATCGGACATGTTCGAAGGCGACCGAGCCCACGGCGGGCTGGGGCAGGGACTTCGGGCTGGCAGGCACGACGATCCTTGGCTTCACGGCCAGGATCTCGGCGATCCGCCCGGCCGCTCCCGCGGCTGCGCTCACCTCGCTCCAGACCTGGGAGAGTTCGCCGAGCGCGCCGGCGCCGAAGACGGCGTAGAGCACGAACTGAGACAGTCGCCCGCCCGTGATGCGGCCGGTCAGGACGTCCTGGGCGCCGTACCAGAGCACCGCCACCACGCTGGCGAAGATCAGGAAGATCGCCACGGCGGTCAGGATGGCGCGAGCAAGCGTGGCCGTTCGCGAGGCGTGGAAGGCGTCCTCTGCGGCGCGGGCGAAGCGGGCCAGGGTTGAGCGCTCGGCCGTAAAGGCCTGCATGACGCGCGTCGCGCCGATCGCCTCCGTGGCGTAGGCGGAGGCGTCAGCCAACCGGTCCTGGGCCTGGCGGGAGCGCTGGCGCACGGACCGCCCGGAAGCCACGAGAGGCAGCACGATAACGGGGATGGCGAGCAGCACGAGGCCGGACAGGCGGGGGCTCGTGATCACCATCATGGCGATGGCGCCGACGAAGAGGACCAGGTTGCGGAGCGCGATCGAGGCGCTCGCTCCGAAAGCGGACTTGATCTGGGTGGTGTCCGCCGTGAGTCGCGAGACGATCTCGCCGGAGCGGGCCTGGTCGTAGAAGCTGGCGTCGAGCCGGGTGAGGTGGGCGAACACCGCCGTGCGCACGTCCGTCATCACCCGTTCGCCCAGCGTCATCACAAGGTAGTAACGGGCGGCGCTGGCGCAGGCGAGCACGGCCACCACGGCGATCATCACGCTGAAGTAGCGGTCGATGAAGCCGGCGTTCTCGGGCGAGAAGCCATTGTCGATGATGCGGCGAACGGCTGTCGGGATGGCGAGCGTGGCCACGGAGGCCAGCACCAGCGCCACCAGAGCGGCGGCGATGCGACCCTTGTACTGCAGCGCGTAGGGGAGCAGGGGTTTGAGGTCGCGAAGGGACGTGCGTTGCCGCTCGCCGGCCGCGGTCTCGGCCTCGGATTTCGTTCCGAGCGGTTCGACAGTCCTGGCGGGGGCCATGGATCGGGGGCTCTTCGACATCAGGGTCTCGTTTCCGTCAGGCGCCGCCTCGCGCTTGTGCCGAGAACCGGCCTGCGCTATAGGGGCGCACCAATCATTCAAGGCTCCTATAGACGATAATGGGGCGCTACGGCGACCCTGCGAGGACTACGCATGAAGGCAGAGATTCACCCCGACTATCACACCATCAAGGTCGTGATGACCGATGGCACGGAATTCTTCACCCGCTCCACCTGGGGCAAGGAAGGCGATGTCATGCAGCTCGACATCGATTCCAAGTCGCACCCGGCCTGGACGGGCGGTCAGCAGCAGCTGATGGACCGCGGCGGTCGCCTGTCGCGCTTCAACTCGAAGTTCGGCGGCTTCGGCCTCGGCAAGAAGTAAGTTCTTCGCGCGGCGCCGCGGGGCCTGCCCCCGGGCGCTTCGGAGCTGAATGCAAAAAACCCCGGCCTGGCCGGGGTTTTTTGTTGGTCGCGTGACGCTTGCCTGGAGGGCCGGGGCTCCGGCGCTCAGGCCTGGAAGGCCGACTGGAGCAGGCGCTGCTGCATGGCGACCGGGTTCGGGATGGTCGGGGCGTCGTCGAACTTGCCTTCCATGAGGCGGTCCAGATGCAGGATGCGGCCCTGCAGGCGCAGGGAGGCGCCGATCAGCATGCGCAGCTGCTCGGGAAGAGCCTCAATCGCCTCAGGGCTGCTGGAGCCGTTCTGGCTCGACAGGCGAACCTTGTCCTTCTGGCGCTTGGCGTCGTCGGCCGTCAGTTCGCCCTCGGCCACGGCGCGCTGCAGCAGGAGCCAGGAGGCGAGCTGCATCAGGCGCGTGGTGAGGCGCATGCTCTCGCTGGCGTAGGTGAGAGCAGCCATGCGGGGCAGATTCTTGGACTCGTCGCGGCCCTCGCCGTCCAGGTAGGCGGCGGTCGCCTCCACGAGCGACATGCCCTCCCGGAACAGGGTGCGGAACGCATCCGAGGACACGAAGCTCTGCGCGAAGGACACGGGCTTCGGAACGGCCACCTTGTGCTGCATCTCGCTCATCACGCTACTCTCCCGCTACGGACACGGCGCCGGACCGTCTTTCGTTCCAGGATCATCCCGGTTCGGGATCCGGCTGCCTTCGTGGCGGCACGGAGCAAACATAGCGCCACGGGTGCGGCCAAATCCAACTTAAGACTTTGTTAACCCTAACGCTGTGGAGAACCGGCTGGCAACGGGGCGGGGCAGGGGAGGGTTCCCTCGAGCCCATGGGCGTGAAAGCAACAAAAAAAAGCCGCCCGCAGGCGGCTTTCGAAGTGGGTAAACAGGGAGGCGTCAAACAGAGTGGACAGGAGCCACTCGACATCCAGAAGGAATCTGGATGTCGGATTCATACTCCCGAAAGCTTAATGACCGGTTAAAGCAAGCTTGAACTTGACGGAGTTGTTTCGAAAGAGGGCGCCGCTCCGGCCGGCGCCGTCCCGGAACGCCACACCCGCCTCAGCTCTTGAAGAACGCCGCGGCGGCGTCGCGCGAAGCCATCTTGGCGCGACGCGCCTCCTGCAGGCGCGCGATCTCCGCCTGGAGTTGCTCCACCCGCTCGTCCAGTTCGTCCACGGACATGGCGGAGAGGTCCTGCCCGAGGACATGCTGCGCCGGCTTGCGCTGGGGCAGGTCGTCTGCGAAGGGATCTGGCATGGCGCGCCTCCATCTCAGGTCGGGGCCGCGCAGGATAAACAAGGCCGGCGACGGCGCAACGCCGGGGCGGCCAGGAGAGGAGACCGGAATGAGCGCGCTGCCCCAGACCATGACCGCTATCGGCATGAAGGAGCCCGGTGGTCCCGACGTCCTCGCGCCGGAGACGCGCCCCATCCCGCAGCCTGGCCCGGGAGAGGTGTTGGTGAAGGTGGCGGCGGCTGGCGTGAACCGGCCCGACGTGATGCAGCGCAAGGGGCTATATCCGCCGCCGCCCGGCGCGTCGGACATTCCCGGCCTCGAGATCGCGGGGGAAGTCGTCGCAGTCGGCGCAGGCGCGTCACGCTACAAGGTCGGTGACCGGATCTGCGCGCTGGTGGCGGGCGGCGGCTACGCGGAGTACTGTCCCGTTCACGAGAGCAACGCGCTCCCCATCCCAGCCGGGATCTCCATGGCCGAGGCCGCGGCCATTCCCGAGACGTTCTTCACCGTCTGGACGAACGTCTTCGAACGTGGCCGGCTGAAGCCGGGCGAAAGCTTCATGGTGCACGGCGGCACGTCCGGGATCGGCACCACCGCCATCATGCTGGCGAAGGCGTTCGGCTCAACCGTGCTGGCGACGGCCGGCTCCGACGAGAAGTGCGAAGCCTGCCGCAAGCTCGGCGCGGATGTCGCGATCAACTACAAGACGCAGGACTTCGTCGCTGAAGCCAAGGCCGCCACCAACAAGAAGGGCGTGGACGTCATCCTCGACATGGTCGGAGGCGACTACATCGCCAAGAACTACGAGGCGGCGGCGGTGGAGGGCCGCATCGTGCAGATCGCGTTCCAGGCCTCGTCCAAGGCGCAGGTCGATTTCATGCGCCTGATGCTCAAGCGGCTCACGCACACGGGTTCGACCCTGCGCAGCCGCTCCGCGGCCGAGAAGGCGGCCATCGCCGACCAGCTCGTGGCCAAGGTTTGGCCACTGCTGGAGGCGGGGAAGGTCAAGCCGGTGATCCACTCCACCTTTCCGTTGGCCGAAGCCGCAAAGGCGCACGCGCTGATGGAATCCAGCCAGCATATCGGCAAGATCGTGCTGACGGTGAGGTGAGCGCGATTGCGTCCGGGACGACAGCGCATTATATAGCGCGCATCCCCGATCAGTGATGGCTGCCCAGGGGCTCCGACCGAAAGGTCCGGCCGGAGCGCGAGGGGCTTGTGTCGCGAGCCGGGCCCCGATTCAGCGCCGCATGCAGAGGAGCGCGATCATGAGCAATGGACCGCTGATGCCGAAGGCGACGGCCGTCTGGCTTGTCGACAACACGTCGCTGTCGTTCGAGCAGATCGCCGATTTCTGCAAGCTGCATCCGCTCGAGGTGAAGGGCATCGCCGACGGCGAGGTCGCAGCCGGCATCAAGGGCCTTGACCCGATCGTGGCGGGCCAGCTCACCCGCGCCGAGATCGAGAAGGCGGAGCGCGACCGCGACTACCGCCTGAAGCTCGCGGTCTCCAGCGTCCGGATTCCGGAGCAGAAGCGCAAGAAGGGGCCGCGCTACACCCCGCTGTCGCGTCGCCAGGATCGGCCGAACGCCATCCTGTGGCTGCTGCGCAATCACCCGGAGCTGAAGGACGCGCAGATCATGCGTCTGGTCGGCACCACCAAGACGACGATCCAGCAGATTCGCGAGCGGACCCACTGGAACGCGGCGTCCTTGGCGCCGATGGACCCGGTGACGCTGGGCCTGTGCTCGCAGATCGACCTCGACTTCGAGGTCGCCAAGGCCGCCAAGGACCGGCCTGCGGCCGTGGAGGAGAGCGGCCAGACGCTGCTGCCCGCCGAGGTCACCACCGCCAAGGAGCCCGTGGCTGCCCCCTTCGCTTCTCTCAACGCGCCGCGCGAGGAGGAGGAGAAGATCGACGCCGAGTCCGTCTTCGCCAAGCTCAAGACCGTGAAGCGTCGCGACTACGAAGACGACGAGGAGTGATCCCAGGCTGTTGCCTGCGAGTCACAGACTTTCACGATGGCCGGGTTCGTCCCGGCCATTCGCTTTTTTGGCGCTCTTTCGCCGCAAATCAGCTTTGAGACAGGCTCCGTCTCACCCGTGCGGCGCACCGCTGAGCCCGAGCTCGGCCGCTTCACGCCTCGTTAACCATCCTGCCAATCGCTCGAATGCAACACATCCCGCAAAGCATTCGGAAAGGTTGACGGAACCTTCGCTTAACCACCCGGGCGTAAGCGTCGGACACAACCGGACTTCACAAGGAGCAATACCATGACGGGTACCATCGCGGTCGCGAAGGCGGCGAAGCTCGGAATCGTGCTCGCGGCGGCGCTGACCCTGGCGGCCTGTTCGTCCAACAAGGCCGCGGACGGCGCCGGCGGCATGGGCGGCGCAGGCGCTGGGCGCTTCGGCGCGGGCGGGGCGGCGACGCCTGGCTCTGCGCAGGACTTCATCGTCAATGTCGGCGATCGGGTCTTCTTCGAGACGGACTCGACCGACCTGACCCCGACGGCCACAGCCACGCTCGACAAGCAGGCGCAGTGGCTGGGCCAGTACCCGCGCTATGCGATCACCATTGAGGGCCATGCGGACGAGCGTGGCACGCGCGAGTACAACTTCGCTCTCGGCGCCCGTCGCGCCCAGGCCGCCCGCGACTACCTCGTGTCCCGGGGCGTGAACGCCTCGCGGCTCAAGACGATCTCCTACGGCAAGGAACGGCCGGTCGCGGTTTGCGACGACATCTCCTGCTGGTCCCAAAACCGCCGGGCCGTGACGGTGCTGGGCGGCGGCGCAGGGATGTGATCCCAGCGCTTCCAGAAGCATGACGCCGGCGCCCAATGGGCGCCGGTTTCGTTTTGAGGCCTTATTGTCACGCTCAAGCCTCGCGGCCGACATATTTTGGCCCGTGGGCGTTCCCATGGTAGACGGGCCTCGCCATGACGATCCCCGGAAATCCATTCGCCATGATTCGTCGTTTCGCATGGGCCCTTGCGGCCATCGCCCTGCTCGGCGCCCTCGCTCCCGCCGCGCAGGCCCAGGAAGTGTCGGACCTGGTCGTGCGCACCAACCGGCTCGAAGGCCAAGTGCGCCAGCTGTCGGGGCAGATCGAACAACTCCAGTTCGAGAACAGACGCCTTCAGGACCAGCTCAAGAAATTCCAGGAAGACGTGGAATTCCGGTTTGGTGAGATGAAGGGCGGCGCGGGCGGCGGGCGCCCGGCGGCGACCGGCGTAACGCCCCAGGCGGCGCCTCCCAGGGGACAGAAGCGCGGCGACGCCTTCGATCCCGCAGCGCAGCCGGGGGCGCCCGGCGCGCCACGCACGCTCGGCTCGCTGGAGAATGACGGTTCAGCGGCGGCGCAGCCGCGCGCGCCCCAGGGGAGCGGGCATCAGCGTGGGATCGCCGACCTTATCGAGGATGATCCCAGCGCTCCGATGGACCTCAACAGCATGAACCGCAACGTGGCCGGGCTGCCCCAGGGGGCGCTGCCGCCTGGCGGGACGCAGGCCTATCCAGCCCAGCAGCAGGCCTATCCGCAGGGCGGCTACCCGCAGGCCGGGTACCCGCAACAGCAGGCGGCGCCCGGCATGCCGCGCGGAGCTTATCCCAGCCAGACCGGCACGACGGTCGCGACGGCCGGCACCGGATTGCCCAAGGACGAGTATGACCTCGCCTATGGGCTCGTCCTGCAGCGGCAATACGAGCAAGCCGAACAGGCTTTCAAGCAGTTCCTCCAGACCCATCCGCGCGACAAGCTGGCCGCCAACGCGACCTACTGGCTGGGCGAGACCTACTACCGCCGGGGCCAGTACCCCGACGCGGTCGAGCAGTACCTGAAGGTCTACAAGCACTATAACAGTTCGGGTGTGGCGCCGGAGAGCATGCTGAAGCTCGGCCTCGCCCTGCGCGGCATGGGCCAGCCCGACCAGGCTTGCGCGACCCTCGCCGAGGTGGCGCGGCGTTATCCGAACGCCTCCGGGGACGTCCGGGCCAACGCCGACCGCGAGTTGAAGCGCGGCAACTGCACGAATTGAGCCACGACGTCGGCCAGCCGATCACGCCCGAGGAGATCGAGGGCCTTTTCGCCTCTCCTCTCGCCTTTCGCCATGTGCTTCTCGCCGTTTCAGGCGGCGCCGACTCCACGGCGTTGATGCTGCTCGCTGCCCAATGGCGCTCATCCAGGGCCGAGGGGCCGCGACTTTCCGTGGCGACAGTGGATCACGGCCTGCGCCCGGGCTCCGCCGAAGAAGCCATCCGGGTCGCGGATTGGGCCCGAAGCCTCGGCCTTCCGCATGTCACGCTTCCGTGGGTGGGCGTGAAGCCGCGAACGCGGATCCAGGAGACCGCCAGGGGGGCTCGCTACCGCTTGCTGGTCGAACACGCCGAGCAGATTGGGGCCGAGGCGCTCGCGACCGGCCACCATGCCGACGACCAGGCCGAAACGGTTCTGATGCGGCTCATTCGGGGAAGCGGCCCCGCTGGGCTGGCCGGCATGGCGCCCATCTCCATGAAGGGCTCGATCGTCCACGTGAGGCCCCTGCTGGCGGTGGAGAAGACGCGGCTGGTCGCCACATTGTCCGCGGCCGGGCATCCCTGGATCGAGGATCCCTCCAACCGATCCGAAGCCTATGGCCGGAACCGCCTTCGCCGGATCATGCAGGCGCTCGAGCCCGAGGGGCTGAGCCGAGCGCGGCTGACAATGATGGCGAGCCGCATGGCGAGGGCCGAGGAGGCCCTGTCGGCCGCCGCGAGCGAAGCCTTCCGGGCGTTGGTTGCAACGAGCGGCGAGGGCTCCACCATTCAGCCAGCGCTTTGGGACCAACCGTCGGAAATTCGGCTGCGGGTGCTGGTGGCCACCATACAGTCGGTGAGCGGGGGCGAGAAGTCCGTGCGGCTGGAACGCGCTGAACAAGCCTGCCGGCGCCTTGAAGGAGCCTTTCTCCGGGGAGAGCCTGTGCGTGCAACCCTCGGGGGCTGCCTCGTGTTCCTGGACAGCGCCGGACATGTCGCGGTGACGCGGGAGGGGGCCAGGCGACGTGGCTCATTTCGTCAAGCATAGCCGTTCGATCGGCTCGCCAAGCCGCCAAGCTCTTGCTAAGGAGCGGGTTCGCATGGCGGACGTTGTTCCCGGGCCTTCCCTTGGCAAGGACAGGGCTCAATCCTACATTAGCCAAACGCAACCTCTCGAGATCGCTGCCGGCGGTTCGAGACTGACCAAGGCGATCGATCGGTAATGAACCCGAACGTCCGCAATTTCGCCCTCTGGGTGATCATTTTCCTGCTCGTGCTCGCGCTGGTGACGCTGTTCCAGAACCCTGGTCAGCGCGGCCAGTCGTACGACATGAGCTACAGCCAGTTCCTGAGCGAGATCGACTCGGGCCGGGTGTCTAACGTCGTCATCCAGGGGCCCGAGATCCACGGGACGCTCTCGGACGGCCGGCAGTTCCAGACCTATGCGCCGAACGATCCCGGCCTTGTGCAGAAGCTGTCCCAGAAGGGCGTGAACTTCTCGGCCAAGCCGCTGCAGGAGAACCTGCCGTGGTTCCTGGCGCTGCTCGTGAACTGGATGCCGCTGATCGTGTTCATCGCGGCCTGGATCTTCCTGTCGCGCCAGATGCAGGGCGCGAGCGGCAAGGCCATGGGCTTCGGCAAGTCCAAGGCCAAGCTCCTCACTGAGGCCCATGGGCGCGTGACGTTCGAGGACGTCGCCGGCGTCGAGGAGGCCAAGGAGGACCTGCAGGAGATCGTCGAGTTCCTGCGTGATCCGCAGAAGTTCCAGCGCCTCGGCGGGCGCATCCCGCGCGGCGTGCTGCTTGTCGGCCCGCCCGGCACCGGCAAGACGCTGCTGGCGCGCGCGATCGCGGGCGAGGCCAACGTTCCGTTCTTCACCATCTCCGGCTCCGACTTCGTCGAAATGTTCGTGGGCGTCGGCGCCAGCCGCGTGCGCGACATGTTCGAACAGGCGAAGAAGAACGCGCCCTGCATCATCTTCATCGACGAAATCGACGCAGTTGGCCGGCACCGCGGCGCTGGCCTCGGCGGCGGCAACGACGAGCGCGAGCAGACGCTTAACCAGCTGCTGGTCGAGATGGACGGCTTCGAGGCGAATGAGGGCATCATCCTCATCGCGGCCACGAACCGCCCCGACGTGCTCGACCCGGCGCTGCTGCGCCCGGGCCGCTTCGACCGCCAGATCGTCGTCCCGAACCCGGACGTCATCGGCCGCGAGCGCATCCTGCGCGTCCATGTCCGCAAGGTGCCGCTGGCGCCGGACGTGGACCTCAAGACCGTCGCGCGCGGCACGCCCGGCTTCTCGGGCGCGGACCTGATGAACCTCGTCAACGAGGCCGCCCTGCTGGCCGCCCGCCGCGGCAAGCGCATCGTCACCATGACGGAGTTCGAGGACGCCAAGGACAAGGTCATGATGGGCGCCGAGCGCCGCACCCTGGTGATGAGCGAGGACGAAAAGCGCCTCACCGCCTATCACGAGGCTGGCCACGCCATCCTGGCCTTCAACGTCAAGGCCACGGACCCGGTGCACAAGGCGACCATCATCCCGCGCGGCCGCGCGCTGGGCATGGTCATGCAGCTGCCGGAGCGCGACAAGCTGTCCATGAGCTACGAGCAGATGACCTCGCGCCTCGCCATCATGATGGGCGGCCGCGTGGCGGAGGAGCTGATCTTCGGCCATGACAAGGTCACCTCGGGCGCGGCGTCCGACATCGAGCAGGCGACCCGGCTTGCGCGCATGATGGTGACCCGCTGGGGCTTCTCCAGCGAGCTCGGCACGGTCGCCTATGGCGAGAACCAGGACGAGGTCTTCCTCGGCATGTCGGTGTCCCGGCAGCAGAACATCTCCGAGGCGACGGCCCAGAAGATCGACGCCGAAGTGCGGCGGCTGGTCGAGGAGGGCTACAAGGAGGCCACGCGGGTCCTGACCGACAAGCGCGACGAACTCGAGACCCTGGCCCAGGGCCTGCTCGAATACGAGACGCTGTCCGGCGAGGAGATCCGCGACCTGCTCAACGGCAAGCCGCCCGTGCGGGACATCTCCGACGAGCCTCCGAGCCGAGGCGCCCCGGTGGTCCCGACGGCCGGCAAGGGCCGGCCGCGGCCGGAGCCGGACGCCGGTGGCATGGAGCCGCAGCCGCAGACCTGACGGCATTCCACCAGAACCGCATCAAGAACGCCCGGCCCTCGCGCCGGGCGTTGCTTTTAGTGGCTTGCGCGTCCACAAGTTCCCGAGCGCTTTCCGCCGCTTTCGGGCATGTTGCGGTTTGAAAAGATTTGTGAGTCACACTTTTCCCAATCTCGCGCCATAACAGGCGCAATGCTTCGGCCAAGCCGAAGCCACCGGGACAGGGACCAGCATGACCAGGAAGTATTTCGGCACGGACGGCATCCGCGGGCTTTCCAACCGGGTGATCACGCCCGACCTGGCGCTGCGCGTGGGCCAGGCGGCCGGATTGGCGTTCCAGCGCGGCGACCATGCCCACCGGGTCGTGATCGGCAAGGACACGCGCCTGTCCGGCTACATGATCGAATACGCAATGGTGGCGGGCTTCACCTCCGTCGGCATGGATGTGATGCTGCTCGGACCGATGCCGACCCCGGCGGTGGCCATGCTGACGCGATCGCTTCGCGCCGACCTCGGGGTGATGATTTCGGCCTCACACAACCCTTTTCAGGACAACGGCATCAAGCTGTTCGGGCCGGACGGCTTCAAGCTCAGCGACGAGACCGAGCGGGAGATCGAGGCGCTGATCGACGCCGATCTCGCGGCCAAGCTGTCGGCGCCTAAGGATCTCGGCCGGGCCAAGCGCATCGAAGGCGTCCACGCGCGCTACATCGAGTTCGCCAAGCGCACGCTTCCGCGCAACATGGACCTGGACGGGCTCCGCATCGTGGTCGATTGCGCCAACGGGGCGGCCTACAAGGTCGCGCCCGAGGCCCTTTGGGAGCTTGGCGCGGAGGTCATCGAGATCGGTGTTGAGCCGGACGGGTTCAACATCAACAAGGATGTGGGCTCCACCTCGCCGGAGGCGCTGAGCCGCAAGGTGCGCGAGCTGCGCGCCGATATCGGCATCGCGCTGGACGGCGACGCGGACCGGGTGGTGCTGGTCGACGAGAAGGGCCAGGTGGTGGATGGCGACCAGCTCATGGCGGTGGTCGCCAAGAGCTGGCGCGACGACAACCGGCTGACCCAGCCCGGCGTGGTAGCCACCATCATGTCTAACCTGGGGCTGGAGCGGCATCTCTCGGCGCTGGGGCTCACCCTGGCGCGGACGGCGGTGGGGGACCGCTACGTGCTCGAGCACATGCGCGAGCATGGCTACAACCTCGGTGGCGAACAGTCGGGCCACATCATCCTGTCCGACTACGCCACGACGGGCGACGGCCTGATCGCCGCCTTGCAGGTGCTCGCGGTCGTGAAGCAGCAGGGGAGGCCTGTGAGCGAGGTCTGCCACTGCTTCGAGCCGCTGCCGCAGATCCTGAAGAACGTGCGGTTCAAGAAGGGAGAGCCCCTCAAGGACGAGACGGTCGTCAGCGCCATCGAGGCGTCGCGCGAGCGTCTGGGCGCCAATGGGCGGCTGGTGATCCGGCCGTCCGGCACGGAGCCGGTCATCCGGGTCATGGCCGAGGGCGACGATCGCGACCTGGTCGAAAGGGCGGTGGACGACGTGATCGACGCGCTCACGTCCGTGGCCGCGTGAGGCCAGCAGCGGTGAATAAGGCGCCGATCATTGCAACCTTTGCGATTACTGGGGTTGTGTCTGCCTCGTAACCTTAATTCTTAGGGTTAAGCTCGCCTTAACTTTCCCGTGACATCGTCCCCCTGTCGCAGTGCGGCCGGACGGCTCAGGCCTGGTCCGGCCCCAGCAGGGAAATTGAGTCATGGGCAGCGTTAAGGTCATCGCTCTTGTCAGCGCCATGGCGATCGGGGCGATCGGCGTCGCCCAGGCCGCCGACATGCCGCTTCCGCCTCCGCCGCCGCTGGCGCCCACCATCGAGCCGGCTTCTGACTTCAGCGGCTGGTACATTCGCGGCGATGTGGGGGCGGCCTTTGCCCAGCAGTCCAGCTTTGAGGCGATCGCCACGCCGGCTGTCCCGTTCACGCATGATTACGATTCGGTGGGCAACGCCGCTATCTTCGGGATCGGCGCCGGCTACCAGTTCAACAGCTGGTTCCGGGCGGACATCACGGGCGAATACCGGACCGAGATGAAATATCGGGCCACGGACAGCTACGCTGATGCGACCAACTGCACCAATCGATGCCTTGATCTTTACACGGGCAAGCTGCGCCAGTCGGTCTTCCTCGCCAATGGATATTTCGACCTCGGCACCTGGTACAATGTGACGCCGTATGTCGGCGTCGGCCTCGGCACGACCTACAAACAGTTCGGCTCTGTCGATGACTACAATCCGCAAACCGGCGGTCACGGCGTTTCGCGCGCCTCCGACAAGTGGGGTTTCGCTTGGGCCCTGATGGCGGGCGCGAGCTTCTCGATGACGCAAAACCTCAAGTTCGACGTCGGCTATCGCTACCTGAACATGGGTGATTACAGCACGCTGATCGTCTGCGATTGCGGCAACTCGACCCAGGAGCACAAGTTCAAGCTCGCGTCCCATGATGTCCGCCTGGGCCTGCGCTACATGTTCACTGATACGGCGCTGCCGCTGGAGCCCGCTCCCCCGCTCGTGCGCAAGTACTGATCTCAGGAAGGCGGCCAATTAGCCGCCTTCCCAAAGGGCGGCCCGCGGATGCACCGGGTCGCCCTTTTCGTTTGACGACGCGCGCGCGCAGGCCTAACTCCGTCCGCGGGACACTCCTCCCCAACGAGGAGCGCCCATCTGGAAGGATGGAGACAATCAATGGCGAATGTCGCGCCCGGCCAAAAGCCGGCCAATCCCCTTTTCTCGTCCGGACCCTGCGCCAAGCGCCCCGGCTGGTCGCTCGAGGCGCTCAAGGACGCGCCGCTGGGCCGCTCCCACCGGGCCAAGGTCGGCAAAACCAAGCTGAAGCTGGCGATCGACCTCACCCGCGAGGTCCTTCAGGTCCCAGCGGACTTCCGCATCGCCATCGTGCCCGCCTCGGACACCGGCGCTGTCGAGATGGCGCTGTGGTCGCTGCTCGGCGCCCGCGGCGTCGACATGCTGGCCTGGGAGAGCTTCGGCGAAGGTTGGGTCACGGACGTCGTCAAGCAGTTGAAGCTGAAGGACGCGCGCGTCCTCAAGGCCAGCTATGGCGAGATCGTCGACCTGGCCTCCGTGAATTTCGACAACGACGTCGTTTTCACCTGGAACGGCACCACCTCCGGCGTGCGCGTGCCGAACGGCGACTGGATTCCGGCGGACCGCAAGGGCCTGACCATCTGCGACGCCACTTCGGCGGCCTTTGCGCAGCGCCTCGACTGGCCGAAGCTCGATGTCGTGACCTTCTCCTGGCAGAAAGTGCTGGGCGGCGAAGCCGCGCACGGCATGCTGATCCTGTCACCGCGGGCGGTCGAACGGCTCGAGAGCTATACCCCGGCCTGGCCGCTGCCGAAGATCTTCCGCATGACCAAGGGCGGCAAGGTCACCGAGGGCCTGTTCGAGGGCGAGACCATCAACACGCCTTCGATGCTCTGCGTCGAGGACTACATCGACGCGCTGCAGTGGGCGAAGCGGATCGGAGGCCTCGACGGCCTCGTCGCGCGGGCCGACGCCAACACCAAGGTCCTGGCGGACTTCGTCGCCCAGCATGACTGGATCGCGTTCCTGGCCAAGGATCCCGCCATCCGGTCCAACACGAGCGTGTGCCTCCAGTTCGTGGACCCGGCCGTGACGGCGCTGCCGGCCGACGCGCAGGCGGCTTTCGCCAAGGCCGTCGCCGGGGCGATCGAGAAGGCGGGCGCGGGCTTCGACATCGGCGCCTACCGCGACGCCCCTCCCGGCCTGCGGATCTGGTGCGGCGCAACGGTTGAAGCGTCCGATGTCCAGGCGCTGACCGACTGGATCGCATGGGCGTTCGCTGAAGCAAAGGCCGGGCTCAGCAAGGCGGCCTGACATCTTCCTCTCCGGCGCGAGCGGGGAGGGGCAGGGGGGAGGGCTGGTCCGACTGGGCCCGCCCTGGAGGGCTTCGGCCGTTGCGGCTGCCCCTCGACCCTGCCTCTCCCCCACGGGCTGGAGGGGCCCCTCACCTCTTCACAATCCGCAAGGCGCACTGCGCCGCCCCTCCCGCGGTGGAGGGATGAAGGAGACCTGCACCATGGCTCCCCGCGTTCTCATTTCCGACAGCCTGTCGCCCGCCGCCGTCGCCATCTTCCAGGAGAGGGGCGTCGCAGTCGACGTGAAGCCCGGCCTCGACAAGGACGAACTCGCCCGCATCATCGGCGACTATGACGGCCTCGCCATCCGGTCGGCCACGAAGGTCACGGCCAAGCTCCTGGAGGGCGCCAGCCGCTTGAAGGTGGTCGGTCGCGCGGGCATCGGCGTGGACAACGTCGACATCCCGGCCGCCACCGCCAAGGGCGTGATCGTGATGAACACGCCGTTCGGCAACTCCATCACCACGGCCGAGCACGCCATCGCGCTGATGTTCGCGGTGGCGCGCCAGATCCCGGCGGCCGACGCCTCCACGCAGGCGGGCCAGTGGGAGAAGAACCGCTTCATGGGCGTGGAGATCACCGGCAAGACGCTGGGCGTGATCGGCTGCGGTAACATCGGGGCGATCGTGGCCGAGCGGGCTCTCGGCCTGCGGATGCGGGTCATCGCCTTCGACCCGTTCCTGTCGCCCGAGCGGGCGCTCGACCTCGGCGTCGAGAAGGTTGAACTCGACGATCTGCTCGCGCGGGCCGACTTCATCACCCTCCACACGCCGATGACGGCGCAGACGAAGAACATCCTCTCGGCGGAGGCTCTGGCCAAGACCAGGAAGGGCGTGCGCATCATCAACTGCGCGCGCGGCGGGCTGGTCGACGAGGTAGCCCTCCGGGCGGCGCTCGACAGCGGGCATGTGGCCGGCGCCGGCTTCGACGTGTTCACGGTCGAGCCTGCGAAGGAGAACCCGCTTTTCGGCCACCCCAACGTGGTTTGCACCCCGCATCTCGGCGCGTCGACCACGGAAGCGCAGGAGAACGTGGCCCTGCAGGTGGCCGAGCAGATGTCGGACTACCTGATCCGGGGCGCCATCACGAACGCCATCAACTTCCCGTCGATCACGGCCGAGGAAGCGCCAAAGCTGAAGCCCTTTATTGCGCTCGCCGAGAAGCTCGGGTCTTTCGCGGGCCAGCTCACCGAGACGGACATCAAGGAGGTCCGGATCACCTACGAGGGTGGCGTGGCTGGCCTGAAGATCAAGGCGCTCACGGCTGCGGCCATTGCCGGCCTGCTGCGCCCGGCGCTGCAGGATGTGAACGTCGTGTCCGCCCCGATCGTCGCCAAGGAACGCGGGATCGTGGTGGAGGAGACCACGCGGGCGGCCGAGGGCGATTTCGAGTCCCTGATCACGCTCGAGGTGGTCACTGAGCAGATGACGCGCTCCATCAGCGGCACCGTGTTCCACGACGGCAAGCCGCGCATGGTGGCCATCAAGGGCATCAAGGTGGACGCGGAGTTCGCGCCCTCGATGATCTACGTCACCAATGAGGACAAGCCCGGCTTCATCGGCCGTTTCGCGAGCCTCCTGGGCAATGCCGGGGTCAACATCGCCACCTTTGCGCTGGGCCGCGACGCCCAGGGCGGTTCGGCGATCGCGCTGGTGGAAGTGGACGGCGAGGTTCCGGCGGATGTGCTGGGCCAGATTCCCGCCCTGCCCGGCGTGAAGCAGGCCAAGGCGCTGCGCTTCTGAAAAGCAAGCGGCCGGGTCGAACCGTCATCGCGAGGAGCCTGGCGACGAAGCGATCCAGTGGGGCGGACGTCCGCCGCCTGGATCGCATCGCCTTCGGCTCGCGATGACGGAGAGTGGCGCTAGCTGGCCGCAGACGGGCCTGGGCTAGCGCTTGCCGAGCCTTTCGGCGATGAAGATGCCGCCGAGGACCAGGGCGAGGGCGGCGGCGCTGGAGAGGCCGAAGGGCTCGCCCAGGATCAGAACCGCCAGGAAGGCGCCGAACACCGGCACCAGGTTGACGAAGAGCCCGGCGCGGCCGGGTCCTATCAACTGCACGCCCCGCATGAAGAAGATCTGCGCCAGGAGGGACGGGGCGATGCCCACATAGGCGGTCACCAGCCAGCCCTTTGTGGTGGGCCACTGGATCTGGCCGCGCCAAGCTTCGAGTCCCAGCAAGGGGAGGGAGGTCAGGAAGGCGACGCCGGCCATGAAGGTGAAGAGGCCGATGCCGGAGACATTGGGGCGCTGCCGCAGGCCAAGCGTGTAGAAGGCGTAGAACACGCAGGCGACGATCATCCAGAGGTCGCCGATGTTGAATCGCAAGGCCAGCAACTCGTCCAGGCTGCCGCGGCTGGCCAGCACCAGCACGCCCACGACCGTCACCACCATGCCGACCACCTGCATGGGGGAAATCGGAACGCCGAACGTAATCCTCGCGCCGATCAGGACCAGAACCGGGATGGCGCCCTGGATGATCGTGAGGTTCACCGCGCCCGTGTAGTGGGCGGCCTCATAAAAGAGGGCGTTGAAGGCGGTGAAGCCGAGCGCGCCCATGCAGGTCAGCATCAGCCAGCGCGGCTTCAGGGCGGGCCAGTCCTGGATGAACTGCCGGCGGGCGAAGATGAGCAGGATGACGCAGGAGATCACCCACCGGCCGGAGGTGAGCACCATGGGGGAGACCTGGCCGACCGCCATCCGGCCCGCGACGGCGTTCGCGCCCCACATCAGCATGGTGAGGCCGAGCAGCACGTAGGGCCGGCCCCAGAGCAGCCGGTTGACGATCGCCTCCTGCACGCATGCCTCCCCGTCCCTGATCATGCTTGATGACGTGACCGACCCTGCTATTCAAGTCGTCGATCCTTCACGCACTGCGGACCCTGCCATGCGTTTTCTGGTTGTCGAGGGCAACACCCGAGACGCTCGCCTCGCCCACCGCGACAGCTTCGGCCTGACGCCGTCCGAGTCCTACGCGGCGGTCCTCCAGAGCCTGGAGCCGCAGGCCGTGTGCGACATCGCGTTTCCGGCGGACGAGGGCGCCAACCTGCCGGACGGGGCGGGGCTCGAAAGCTACGACGCCGTGGTGCTTACGGGCTCGCACCTGAACGCCTACAACGTCGAGCCGGCGGTCGCGCGGCAGATCGCGTTCGCCCGCGCCGCCTACGCGTCCGGCACGCCGTTCTTCGGATCGTGCTGGGGCGTCCAGATCGGCGCGCTCGCAGCCGGAGGCGACGTGCGCGCCAACCCCAGCGGCCGGGAGATCGGCTTCGCCCGCCGTCTCGCGGCGACCGACGCCGGGCGCTCCCATCCGCTGCTGGCCGGCCGTCCGGCGGCCTGGGACGCGCCGGCCGTGCATCTCGACGCCGTGACCACGCTGCCGGACGACGTCACCGTGCTGGCCTCGAACGCGCTCACGCCCGTCCAGGCGGCGGAGATCCGCCATGCGGGCGGGACGTTCTGGGGCGTGCAGTACCACCCCGAGTTCTCCCTGGCGGAGTTGGCCGCCATCCTGCGTCGCTATGGCCGCTCCATGCTGGCCGAGGGCTTCTTCCGCACCGAGGCCGAGCACGCGCGGTATGTGGACGAGCTGGAGCAACTCGACCGTGCGCCGGGCCGCGCCGATCTGGCGTGGCGGCATGGCTTGGACGCCGAGGTGCTGGATCCCGAGCGCCGGCTGACCGAGATCCGCAACTTCCTGGATCACCGGGTGAAGCCGGAGCGCTCGCGTCGCGGCCGGGCGTAACGGCCCAGCCAAGGTCACGCTTGCGTCGCAAAGATTGCAAGATCGTCGTTTTCCTTCTTCGCTGAGCGGCGCATCGCCGCACCGAGAGGGGAATCACCATGCGTCGCGCCTTCGCCATCCTGTTGCTGTCAGGCGTCTCCACGACGGCGCTTGCCGCCGATGTGGAGGCTCCCTCCCGGGTCGACGCCGTCACGGTGTTTCCGGATGGGGCCAGCGTGATCCGCGTTTTGTCGGTGTCGTTGCCGGCCGGAGCCTCGACGGTCGTAGTGCGCGGGTTGAGCGCTTCGCTGGACCCCGCTTCCGTGCGCGTCCAGGGACAGGCGGACGGCGAGCTGGCGATCGGGGCCGTCGAGACCCGGCCGTCGCAGACTGACATCAGGCCCGCGCTCGATGCTGAGCTGGAGAAGCGGATCGACGCGCTGCGGGCCGAGCGGGACGGGATCGCCGGGCAGATCGAGGCCGCGGAGCTGAAGCGGAGGGCGATCGAAACCTACGCCACCGCCAGCCCCGAGAAGCTGGGGCCCGAGGCCAAGCCGCTCGACATCGCGCAATGGTCCGCCGCGTGGGACGCGGTTGGGGAGGGCGCGACGAAGGTGAACGAGGCGCTGCGGCAGCTGCGCGCCAAGGCGAAGGACCTCGACCAGCAGATCGCCGCGCTCGAGTCGGCGCGGCCGAAGCCCACGCCGCCCGGGGCGCCGCGACGGGATCTCACGGTGGCGGTCGAGACCGGGCAGGCCGTCTCCGGCGAGCTGCGGATCACCTACAGGGTGGCCGCAGCGAACTGGCGCCCCCTCTACGATGTCCGGCTGGACACGGGCGCGAAGGACCGCAAGCCGTCGCTGGAGCTGGCTCGCCGTGCGCAGGTGACCCAGCGCACGGGCGAGGACTGGACGGACGTGGCGCTCTCCGTCTCCACCACGCGCACGCTCCGCGGCACGGCGGCTCCGGACGTGCCGCCGCTGGTGGTCAACCTGCTCGAGCCGCAGGCCGTGGCCATGGACTCCGTCCGGGGCCGGGCGAAGCTCGCCGAGAGCGAACGGCAGATGGCGGCCCCCGCGCCGGGCGCTCCGGCCCGCATGGCGGCCGCGCCCCCGGTGGAGGCGGTCGAGCAAGTCGCCCAGATCGAGGCGGGGGATTTCCAGGCGGCCTTCCGGGTGCCCGGGCGCGTGACGCTCCCGCGCGACGGGGCGCCCAAGAGCTTCACCCTCGGCTCCCGCAAGGCCGAGCCCACCCTGCTGGCGAAGATCGCGCCGGCGCTGGACGAGACGGCCTACCTGGAAGCCTCCCTCGTCAACGAGGAGGAGGCCCCGATCCTGCCCGGCGAGGTCTCGCTGCACCGCGACGGCGTCTACGTGGGCAAGGGCCGCCTGAAGCTCGTCGCCCCGGGCGACCGCATCGAGCTCGGCTTCGGGGCGGACGACCGCATCAAGGTCACGCGCGCGCCGGTGAAGCGGAAGGAAAACGAGCCGGGTTGGATCGGCAATACGAAGACCGAGCAGCGCGAATTCAAGACGACCGTGCGCAACCTGCATGACTCGCCCCTGCGCATCAGCGTGGTCGACCGCGCTCCGGTGTCCGAGAACACCGCCGTGACCGTCGAGGCGCTCCCGGGCACGCCGCCGACCGAGAAGGCGATCGCAGACAAGCGCGGCGTGATGGGATGGACCTGGGACTACGCGCCCGGCGAGCAGAAGGAGATCCGCTTCGGCTATCGGCTGAAGTGGCCGGCGGACCGCGACATCGTCATGGACGGCGGCGGGCCCGTCCCGCTGGCGCGTTGAACCTTCAGCCTGAAGGCCCCTGGCGCTTTACGCCTCGGTCCTTTGCGGCTAATGCTCCCGCGCAAGCCCCGGCCGATCCGACTTGCGGACTCGCCGGGGCTTTTGGTTTTCAGGGACAGGGACGACGCGCCGCGCCGCCCCGCCGCGGAGGAGAGATCGACATGGCCAATGTCGTCGTCGTGGGCGCCCAGTGGGGCGACGAGGGGAAGGGCAAGATCGTCGACTGGCTCTCGGAGCAGGCGGACACCGTCGTGCGCTTCCAGGGCGGCCACAATGCCGGCCACACCCTCGTGATCGGCGAGAACGTCTACAAGCTCTCCCTGCTGCCCTCCGGGGTCGTGCGCCCCAACAAGCTGGCCGTCATCGGCAATGGCGTCGTGCTGGACCCGCACGCCCTCGCCGCCGAGGTCGAGAAGCTGAAGGGGCAGGGCGTCGCCATTTCGCGCGACAACCTGCGCGTAGCCGACAACGTCCCGCTCATCCTCTCCGTGCATCGTGAATTGGACGCTCTGCGCGAGTCGGGCGCGTCCGGCACCAAGATCGGCACCACCAAGCGCGGCATCGGCCCCGCCTACGAGGACAAGGTCGGCCGCCGCGCCATCCGGCTGATGGATCTCGCCGACCTCGACGCGCTGCCGGCCAAGATCGACCGCCTCCTGGCCCACCACAACGCGCTGCGGCGCGGCCTGGGACTCGACGAGTTCGACGCGAAGGCGATCTTCGAAGAGCTCGCCTCCGTCGCCCCCAAGGTGCTCCCCTACATGGACACGACCTGGCAACTGCTCGACGAGCAGCGCCGGGCCGGCAAGCGCATCCTGTTCGAGGGCGCGCAGGGCGCGCTGCTGGACATCGACTTCGGCACATACCCGTTCGTGACCTCGTCCAACACGGTGGCGGGCCAGGCGGCCACAGGCTCTGGCATGGGGCCGCGCGCGGTCGGATATGTGCTTGGGATCGCCAAAGCCTACACGACCCGCGTGGGCGAGGGGCCGTTCCCGACCGAGCAGGACAACGAAGTCGGCAACCTCATCGGTGAGCGTGGGCGGGAGTTCGGCACGGTGACTGGCCGCAAGCGCCGCTGCGGCTGGTTCGACGCCGTGCTGGTCCGCCAGACCGTCCGCACGTCGGGGATCGACGGCATCGCCCTGACCAAGCTCGACATCCTGGACGGCTTCAAGGAAATCCAGGTCTGCACCAAGTACCTCCTGGACGGCCAGGAGATCGACCACCTGCCGGCCAGCCAGGGCGCGCAGGCTCGGATCCAGCCCGTCTACGAGACCATGGAAGGCTGGGAAGGCTCGACGGCGGGCGCCCGGTCGTGGGCGGATCTCCCGGCCCAGGCGATCAAATATGTCCGCCGGCTCGAGGAGCTGATCGGCGCGCCGGTGGCGCTGGTGTCCACGAGCCCCGAGCGCGACGATACGATCCTGGTCCAGAATCCGTTCGAGGCTTGACCGCCGCGGTCTTCTCCGCCACTGAGGCGTCATGGCCGACTACTACCCGTTGATTTCGCGCGCTGTGGCCAATTTGGCCGAGAGCACGCCGGAGCAGCGGCGCGCTCTCTACGAGCGCGCCACCAACGCGCTGATCGGCCAGCTTCGCAACACGGAGCCTCCGATTGCGGAGGCGGACATCGACCGAGAGCGCGTCGCCCTCGAGGATGCGATTCGCCGGGTCGAGACGGAGTATGGCGGCGGCGTTCCGGCGACGTCCGACATCTTCGAGCCGAGCGTCCCGCCCCGGCCCGCCGAGCAGGCCGCCAGGCCTGTCCAGCAGACGACGGCGCATCGTCCGGCAGCCGAACCGGAGCCCGAGCATGAGGCTGAGCCGGCGCCCTCGCCGGAGCCGGCCTACGAGTTCGCCGACGAGCCTGCGCCTGTCGAGCGCCTTCGCCCCGCCGCGCCACGCGCGGCGACCGGCGATCGCCGGCTCTGGGTGCGTGGTGCGGTGATCGGCTCCGCCATCGCGGTGGTGGTGGGCCTGACGGCGGCGACGGCCATCTATCTCAAGCAGCAGCCGTCCGAGTTCGCGCCGGCCAAGCAGACGGCCGAGAACGCCCCCGCCGACCAGGAGCGCAAGTTCCAGGAACGGCTGCCCGGCGAAGGGCCCGCCCAGCCGGCCGAGCCCGCCCAGCCCCAAAGCGGGCAGCAGGGCCAGGCGCCGGCAGGCGCCTCGGCGGCGATCGGCGTCCTGCAGCGCGTGCTGCTGGTCGAGGAGGCGGCGGAAGGGTCCACGGAGATCAAGCAGACGGTTGGCCGGGTGCTGTGGCGCCTGGACAGCGTGCCGGCCGGAGCGGGCGAGCCTCTCGATGTCGCCGTTCGGGCGGACGTCGACGTGGCGGACGCCGGCCTCAAGGCGGACGTGCTCATCCGGCGCAACCGCGATGCGGCCCTGCCGGCTTCGCACACCATCGAAGTCCGCTTCACGGCCGGGCCGAAGGCCACGAACGGGGCCGTGCGCGACCTGGGCGTGCCGGAGATGCGCACCGAAGAGACGACGCGCGGAACACCGCTCGCCGGCATTTCGGTTCCGGTCACCGAGAACGTGTTCCTGGTCGGCCTGTCCAACTTGCCGGCGGACACCAACCGCAATCTCGAGCTCATGCGCCAGCGCAACTGGTTCATGACGCCGCTCCGCTTCGCCAACGGCCGGCGCGCGCTGCTGCTGTTCGAGAAGGGCCCAACGGGCGACCGTACGATCAGCGACGCTCTGTCGAGCTGGCAGCAGGGCCAGTAGTCATTCTTCCGTCATTACGAGGATCCAGCGACGAACCAATCCAAGGCGGCCTCGCTCATTGAGAGCGAGAGCCCGTTATGCTGGATTTCTTCGCTGCGCTTGCATTGAGGATTGAGGCGTCCCCGGTCACGCGTGAGCGGGGAGGGCGAGGCGGCCGGCTTCCTGCCTGGCGACCGCTTCGCGCACGGCTTTCTGAATCTTCTCGAAGGCGCGCACCTCGATCTGGCGCACCCGTTCGCGGGAGACGCCGAATTCTTCGGACAACTCCTCGAGCGTGATCGGGTCTTCGGCGAGCCTGCGCGCCTCGAAGATGCGACGCTCGCGGTCGTTGAGGACGCCCAGCGCCTCCTTCAGGGCGGCGTGCCGATTGTCCGCCTCTTCCTGCTGGACCAGCAGGGCCTCCTGGCTGGCGCTGTCGTCGGCCAGCCAGTCCTGCCACTCGCCTTCGCCCTCGCCGTCGGAGCGGATCGGCGAGTTCAGCGAGGAGTCGCCGCCCAGGCGACGGTTCATCTCGATGACTTCCTGCTCCTGCACGCCGAGCTTGGTGGCGATCTGCTTCACCTGGTCCGGGCGCAGATCGCCCTCGTCCAAGGCGGAGATCTGGCTCTTGGCCTTGCGGAGATTGAAGAACAGCTTCTTCTGGTTCGCGGTCGTGCCCATCTTCACGAGCGACCACGAGCGCAGGATGTACTCTTGAATCGAGGCCTTGATCCACCACATCGCATAGGTGGCGAGGCGGAAGCCCTTCTCCGGCTCAAAGCGCTTCACCGCCTGCATCAGGCCGACATTGCCTTCGGAGATCACTTCTCCGATCGGCAGGCCGTAGCCGCGATAGCCCATGGCGATCTTCGCCACGAGCCGCAGGTGGGAGGTGACGAGCTTGTGCGCAGCGTCGGAGTCCTCATGCTCGCGCCAACGCTTGGCGAGCATGTACTCCTCCTGGGGCTGCAGCATCGGGAACTTGCGGATCTCGTCGAGATACCGCGACAGGCCGCCTTCGGCGGCGACGATGGGAAGTGAGGCAGAAGCCATAGTTCCTCCTAGGCCCCTCGCAAGCAGGCCGTAACGGGCCGCCACGAAGCACGGCCACGACAACAGTCTATCATCGGCGTGACATTGGCCGAAAGAGGGCGAAGCGCGCGTTGCGCGCTGGGTCTCCGATGCAACGCATGCGGAGCGCCCGGGTTCTCGGTCGCGTCATTTTCGCAGGGCTGGCGCGATTATCCGCCGGCCCGCAGCGCCGCGATCAACTGCTCCATGTCTACGGGCAGATCGCTCTCGAAGATCAGTTCCTCGTCCGTGATCGGATGCGCGAATCCAAGGAGGGCTGCGTGCAGGGCCTGTCGGGGAAAGGCCTCGACGGCGGCCCGGGCCTGCGGCCCCAGCAGGCTCGCCTTCGTGCGGAAGCCGCCCGCGTAGACGGGATCGCCGATGAGGGGGTGGCCGATATGGGCCATGTGGACGCGAATCTGATGGGTGCGACCCGTTTCGAGCCGGCAGGTCACGAGGCTTGCCACGGCCTCGCCATTCGCGCCGGCGAAGACCTCCTCCGTCTCGTAATGAGTAATCGCCTCGCGCCCTTTCTCGCGGGAGACGACCGCCATGCGGTCGCGGTGCCGGGTCGAGCGGTCAAGGTTGGCGTCCACCGTTCCGTGCTTGCGGGGGAGCACGCCCCAAACCACCGCCCGGTAGGCCCGCTCCAATGGGCCGGTGCGGCCATGGTCGGCGAACTGGTCTGCGAGCGTCTTGTGGGCGCGGTCCGTCTTGGCGACCACCAGCAGGCCGGTGGTGTCCTTGTCCAGGCGATGCACGATCCCCGGCCGCTTCACCCCGCCGATGCCGGACAGGCTGTCGCCGCAGTGGGCGATCAGCGCATTCACCAACGTCCCACTGTCGTGACCCGCTGCGGGATGCACGACGAGCCCGGCAGGCTTGTCGATGACTAGGAGCTGGTCATCCTCGTAGACCACGTTCAGTGGGATGGACTCGCCTTCAGGCTCGGCCGGGACGGGCGGGGGCACGTCGACCGCGATCTCCTGCCCGGCGTCCAGCTTGCGGCCGGGATCGTCCACCCGCGCGCCATTCACGGTGACGCGGCCGTCGAGGATCAAGGCCTTGAGCCGCGTGCGCGACAGGCCAGGGACCATGGCGGCCAGGAAGCGGTCCAGCCGCTCGCCTTTGTCCTGCGGGCGGGCTAGATAGGCCTGAAGGCCTTCGACCGCCTCGGCGTGGTCGCCGTCCTGCACGTGTTCGTCCTTTCCGCTCGGCAGAGCGCGCGTTTCGATAGAGCCTCATGCACGCCGACCCGAAGACCGCCGCCGCCTCGCCCGATGACACGGCGAAGGCCAAGGAAGCCGCCCGGCTGATGGCGATGAAGATGCTGGTGATCACGCTGGGCGTGATCCTGGTGGCGCTCGCCGTGGTGGTCTTTTCGACGCTCGCCATACGCGCCGTCAAGGGCGGAGGGCAGGCGACCCCATCGGGGACGACCGCGGCGCAAAGCGAAACGGGCGTGCGCCGCCCCGTCCAGCTCTCGCTGCCGAGCGGCTCGAGAATCATATCCACCACGCTCGGGGATGGGCGCCTGGCGGTCACCACGGAGGGACCAGAGGGGGCGGTCATCGTGCTTTTCGACGCCCGCACCCTGGCCGAGACCGGCAGGATCCAAGTTCCGGCGACGCACTGAGGCGGTGGCCGATTTTCTCCCGCCGAGCTCACTTTGGGCTTGCCGCTCCGGAACGAGGCCGTTATAGGAGCGACACCCGCGGCGGACATGCCCGCCAGCGAGCCGCTCCCATCGTCTAGCGGTCTAGGACGTCGCCCTCTCACGGCGAAAACAGGGGTTCGAGTCCCCTTGGGAGCGCCAAACGGCTTCGGTGTTTCAGCCGTTCTTGCTTCTTCTTCTCACGGTTCATCGGCATTGGACGCGGGTTCGTCACTGGCCGCGATCGCAGCAACCGCGCTATGTTGGCCGTGGCATTGATTGAATTCTGCCAGTCATAAAACCTTAACCTTGTTCAGGCGAGGCTCCGGGGCGCCCCCCCCTCCACGAGAGCCAACCATGTCGGTCGCCTATCGAGAAGCCCCTGCCTCTTCCGATCAAACGAGGACAGGATCCACTTCGCTCGCCGCCAAGGCGCAGCGGCCCCGCTCGGACTACGGCACGATCATCCTGCACTGGCTGACCGTGATCGCGGTGTTCGCCAGCCTGCTCACGGGTCTACGCATCGCCGCTGACGCCCGGGACGCCGTCGTCTCCAAGTTCCTGGCGCCCATCCTGCCCCAGGGCGAAGTCTGGACTGTGCACTTCATTGCGGGGACGCTGCTGGTCCTCTCGGCCGGCGCCTACGCCATCTACATGGCCCGCGCCCGGCTCGGCGCCCGGATCGGGCTCGGCCGCGTGCGCGTGCTCATGATCCCGAGCTCGCCGCGCCTCAAGTGGCAGGGCGTCAACACGGTCCTGCACTGGCTGGTCTACGCCCTGCTGCTCGGACTGGCCGCGACGGGCGTGGCTCTTTATCTCGGGGTCGGCGGTTGGGTCGTGCAGGTCCATGACGTGCTGGCGCTGACCACGCTCGTCTACACGGTCGTGCACGTGGTCACCCACTTCATGTATGGCGGCCTGTGGCAGTTGCTGCGACTGTTCCGGCCGGCCGCCTTGCCGGAGAACGCCAAGAGCTCGCGCTATCCGCTGCTGATCGGCTCCGCCGCCGGCCTGGCGGTGGCCGGCGCCGCGGTGGCGCTCGACTTCGGCGCCAGGGACGTCCTCAACGTTCCGCTCGTCACCACGGCTCCGAAGCTCGACGGAGTCCTCGACGACGAGGCCTGGCGCGGCGCGCGGCCGGTTTCCATCCGGACGTCCCAGGGCGCCAACCTGGGAGGCACGGGCGAATCGCTGGTGGAAGTGCGCGCCGTGCGCACGCAGGACCGCATCTTCTTCGCCTTCCGGTGGGAGGATCCGAGCCACTCCCTCAAGCGCCTGCCCATCATCAAGGCGGCGGACGGCTGGCGCATGATCGGCCACGACGCCGGCAACGCCGATGTGGTCGACCTTTACGAGGACAAGTTCGCCGTGACCTTCGCCGACCGGGACGCCTTCGGGTCCGGCGGCGTGGCCCATCTCGGTCCGAAGCCGGTGGCGGACAAGCCGCCGTCCCTAAACGACCGTGGCCTGCACTACACCACGGACGGCGCCATCATCGACATGTGGCAGTGGAAGTCGTCGCGCGGCGGCGTGCTGGGGGCCATGGACGACATGTACATCGGCCCGCCCCAGGATCCGACGCCGGACCAGGCCGCCCGCCGGGCGCGCTACCAGGGCGGCTACTGGCCGGACCCCGGCCACGGCATCTACACCTACAACTTCCCCTTCGACGGGCCCGGCGGCTACACCAAGCCTTTCCAGCCCCAGCGCCTGCCCAAGGACCTGGCCGCCCTGCAGAAGTCCATGGGCAAGTACGACATCGCGGACCCGGACTCCAACGTGGAGGAGGGCTCCGTGTGGTGGCTCGACGACGCCAACTCGGTTCCCTACAGCAAGGAGTTGGACGAGAAGATCCCGGTGGGGACGATCCTGCCCGGCGTCGTGCTCTCCGGCGCGAACGAGGGCGACCGTGGCGACCTGACCACCGGCGCGAAGTGGAAGGACGGCCACTGGACCCTGGAGGTCAGCCGCAAGCTCAAGACGGGGTCCAAGTACGACCAGGACTTCATCCCCGGAAAGCCGCTCTACATGTGGGTCGCGGTGTTCGATCACACGCAGACGCGCCACACCCGGCACGTCCGGCCCGTCATCCTGAAGGTCGCCGGGCCGAACTGAGGCCCGGAAGGGCGGCGCGCCCCTAGTGCGCCGCCCAGCGGTCGAGATCGGGCTCGCGCCCGATCAGGGCCAGGCCCGTCGCGATGGACTCGAACTGGTCGGAGGCGGTGAGCTTCGCCTCGCCGAAGCGCTCGACGAAGAGGCGGCGGATCGCGGGGATGAAAGAGGAGCCGCCGGTGAGGAACACGCGCTCGACGCCGTCCGGCCGCGTCCGGGCCAGCGTCAGGGCGTCGTCCAGGGCGCCGGCGATGCGCTCGACGTCCGGCTCGATCCAGCCCTCGAACTGCGCCCGGGTGATCCGCTCCTCGATGGCGACGCCCGCTTCATGGAAGCGCAGCACGGCCTCCCCGGCGGAGGACAGGGCGATCTTGGCCTGGGACACGGCGCGGTAGAGCGGGAACCCGAGGTCCTGCTCGATGATCTCGATGAAGCGCTCCAGCGGCTCCGGATCCACGGCGACGCGCGCGAGCTGGCGCAGCTCCTTGAGGTCGCCGTTCGCCTTCATCATGGCGAGCTGATTCCAGCGCGCGAAGTTCGCGTAGTAGTGCGTGGGCAGCGAGAGCAGCTTGTCGAAGCTCTTGTAGTTCTGGCCCTTGCCGAGGCGCGGCGAGATCACCTTGTCGATGATGCGATAGTCGAACGCGTCGCCCGCGACGCCCACGCCCGCATGCCCCAGGGGCCGGGCGCGCCGGTCGCCGTCGCGGCCCTCGAAGCGGATCACTGAAAAGTCGCTGGTGCCGCCGCCGAAATCGGCCACCAGCACGGTGGCGTCGTGGCGCAGGCGCTGGGCGTAGAAGAACGCCGCGCCGACGGGCTCGTAGACATAGCGCGCCTCGCCCATGCCGAAGCGGGCGAAGGCTGAGCGATAGCGCTCCATGGCGAGCTTCTCGTCGGGATTGCCGCCGGCGAACTTGACGGGCCGGCCGACCACGAGCGCGGCCTGGGCGGGGTCGACCCCGGCGTGGGCGAAGACCCGGGCCAGGAAGGCTGCGAGCAGATCCTCGAACCGGTATTTCGCTCCGAAGATGCGCGTGTCCTGGAATGTGGCGCTCGCCGCGAAGGTCTTGAACGACTGGATGAAACGGTGGGCTGAAAGCCCCTCCAGGAACTCCTCCACGGCCCATGGGCCCGCCTCGTTGCGCGTCCGCTTGCCGCCCGCGACGCTCTCTTCCCAGAAGCACAGGGCCGAGATGAAGGCGCTCGAATCGCTCGCGTGGCGGCCCTCGTGGCGGAAGCGCACGACGTGGGCCGGCTCGCCCCTGGGCGCGAGCGCCAGGACGGTGTTGCTGGTGCCGAAGTCGAGGCCGATGGTGAGGGGCGGGGGCGTCATGTCGCGCTCCAGAACAATCAAAAGAAAAGCGGACGCGTCCAGCCGAACGCGTCCGCTGCCAAGGAGCCGCCCGAGGGGCGGCGCAGACTTACTTGCAGCCCAGCAACTCGACGTCGAAGACGAGGGTCGCGTTGGGCGGGATCACGCCGCCGGCGCCGCGGGCGCCATAGCCGAGCTCCGGCGGAATCACGAGGGTGCGGCGTCCCCCGACCTTCATGGTGGACACGCCCTCGTCCCAGCCGCGGATCACCTGGCCGCTCCCGATGGTGAAGGTGAAGGGCTCGTTCCGGTCCCGGGAGCTGTCGAACTTCTTCCCGTTCTCGAGCGTGCCCGTGTAGTGCACGGTGCAGGCCTGGCCGGGCTTCGGCGTGGCTCCGGTTCCCTCGACGACATCGGTGTAGGACAGGCCGGAAGGGGTCTTCGTCATGGTCTTCTCCGTCTGCGCCGCCGCGAGCGCGGGCGCAAAGGCGATGGCGAGCAGCGCGACGGCGCTCCTGCCGATGAGCGGCGCGCCGAGGCGCCTGATCAGGGTGGACATGCGCTGCATCAAACGCTCCCTCCGGGTCTGCCCCGTGGCAAGTAGTCCGAAGGCCGGCGCGCCGCAAGCGTGAGCGGGGAGGGGCTTTGCTCGCCCGGAATGGCCGGTATTCGCTTTTTCGATAGTCGCGGAACAGTTTTCTGGTAAACCGGCGGTCGTCGGAATCGGACGAATCGTCCGAAGCCACGCCTCGACGCGGATCGTCCGCATCTTTGGGCGGTTTGCGCCAGAAACCTACGCACTTCAGAGCCGAAATCGGCCCGCGGCGGCGTTCGTGGAGCCGGGAAATCGATCGATCGCGCCGGCGACGAAGGCCGGTCAGGGCGCTTCTTGTTCCAGGCTGGAACAGGATCGTCGCATTTTTCGTTCGCCCTTTTTGCGATTCCAGTTGACCCCAAGCTTCAGACCGTTCATTCACCTTGGGAGTTGAATGCGGCAGGTGGCGCACTATGGGCAAAGGTTGGGATCGCGGACCAAAGGGTGGGGGCTGGGGACAGGAAGAGTGGACGCCGCCGCGCCCCGCTCAGTCTCCTCGTCCTGCTCCGAGGGCAGCAGTGTCTTCGGGTCCGGAAGTCGAAGCGAAGGTGAAGTGGTTTAACGGCGAGAAGGGCTTCGGCTTCGTCGAACTGACCGATGGGTCGGGAGAGGCGTTCCTGCACATTCGCGCTGTCGAGGCGGCTGGTCATACGGCGCTCGAGCCCGGCACGACGCTGATGGTTCGCGTCGGCCAGGGCCAGAAGGGTCCGCAGGTCACCGAGGTGACATCCGTGGACGCGAGCACGGCGACCCCGCAGGCGCCCCGCGGCCCGCGCTTCGGCGGCGCTGGTCCCCGTCCTGGCGGCGGTGGCCGCTTCCAGCGCGACATGGGCCCGACCGAGCCGAAAAGCGGCGTGGTGAAGTGGTATTCGCGTGAGCGTGGCTTCGGCTTCGTCACGCCGGACGACGGCGGCCCCGAGATCTTCGTGCACGCCACGGCGCTCGAGCGCGCCGGCATCCCGGCGATCGACGTTGGCCAGCGCCTGCAACTCGATGTCCGCCAGGGCCAGAAGGGTCCTGAAGCGGCTTCGGTCCGCTCGGACGACTGATTCCATCGGGCCTCACGGCTCGACTTTCTAACACGACAGGGCGTCTCGCTTCGCGAGGCGCCCTGTTTTCGTTTCGCCGGCGTCGATCAGGAGCAACATATGTCGGCTTGGCTCTCCCATTGGGTGTTCTGGGCCCTGCTGTCCGCGGTGTTCGCCGCCCTCACCGCCATTCTGGCGAAGGTGGGGGTCAGCGAAATCGATTCCAATCTCGCCACGTTCATCCGGACGCTGGTGGTGCTGGCGGCCCTCGCGCTGATTCTGGCCGGCACAGGCGCATGGCGGTCTTTGCCGGACGTCCCCGGGCGCACGGCCCTGTTCCTGGTTTTGTCCGGCCTTGCCACGGGCGCGTCGTGGCTCTGTTACTTCCGGGCCCTGCAGTTGGGCCAGGCCGCGCAGGTGGCTCCCATCGACAAGCTCAGCGTCGTGCTGGTCGCCATCTTTGGCGTGGCGCTGCTCGGGGAGCGCATCTCGGCCTTGAACTGGGCCGGGGTGGCGCTGATCGGCGCCGGAGCCCTGCTTGTCGCGTTGCCGTAGCGCCCGCAACGTTCGCGCCGGAACCCGAGGCTTCGCCGCGGATTGACTCCCCCATCACGGGAGGAACAGCCATGGCCGGCGACAAGCGAGACGACCAGCAACCGGAAGCCCTGCGCACCTTCGAGGCTGCGAGCCGCTCGGGCGGCAAAAAGCCCAGCGGGCAGGGGCTCGAGGCGCGCGCAGACACGGGCCCTCTTCCGGACAGCACCGAGCGGAAGGCCCGCACGGCGGCCAAGGTGCTGCAGGCGGGCAACGACAAGGATCCCAAGGCCGCGACCAAGGCTGTCCAGGACAGCAAGGACCCGCGGCTGCCCCGGTGAATCCAGACACGCCTCAGTGGTGCGGGGCGGCCGAACGGCTGGCGCGCACCACCTGCTCCAGCGCAGTCCAGCGCTCGCGAATCTTTCCGTCCCAAGCCTCGGGGCGCGGTGAGCGCTCGGCTTCCTCGATCATCACGTGCAACTCCACGATCATGTAGCGCAGGCGCGTGGCGATCGCGCCTTGCTCCATCGTGGCCAGGATCGTGCGCAGCACCCCGTAGTCGATGGGGTCGGGGAGAAAGTCAGTGGACCGATCGCTCATTGGGCAGGCCCCATCGCGCGTGTGATCCCGCTGTCGACCAGCTCCTGCAGCGCCTCCGGATACGGAGCAAGCGTCGGAGCGGCCAACTCATAAAGAACCGGGGAGGCGTCCTTTGCTGCCTCCATCAGCGCGACAAGGGTTTCGATCCGCCGAAACTGGAACACCATGTACTGCGGGTAGCCCTTGATGCGCACATTCCATGCTGCCTTGTTGGCGTCATAAGCGACAAGCAGAACGAGGGGCGGCATCCATGTCGCTCCGTCCATCAATCAATTCCATCCAAACATCGAGGCCCCCTCCGGCTGCCCGGAAGGGGCCTCGGCGGCGTCTCGCCGGCGCCGTTTCAGTTTCGTCCCTCTGTGTACGCTCGTTAACGTTGCATGCTTGGGGTTGTTCCAGAGCACGAGAGCGAATTCTCGGAGCTTTGCAAGAATGACAGCCTCCCCGCGCTTCGACGTTGCTTGTTGCTGATTGCGCTGGTCGGGCGGGGCGCAACCGCTCTACGAAGAAGCGCCCCGAACGGGGCGCTTCGCGGGGGGCCTGCGCTGAAGGGCTCAGCAATTCGACTTGGTCTTCGAGACGGTGTCGCCCATCTCGTTCGTCTTCTTCACGGTCTTGGACTTGCAGCCCACTGTGCCGGTGTGGATGACTTCCTTGTGGCGGACCGCCACGCTGGTGTCCTCGCCGTTCCTGATGACGGTGGTCTTCTTGCCGCCGAACGCGCCTTCCTTATGGATGACGGTCGTGTCCTGGGCGTATGCCGCCGAGGCGCAAAGGGACGCTGCTATGGCAAGAGCGAAGATCTTCATGTGTGTCCTCCTTCGTTGATGCCTCTCAACGTCTCGCGAAGTTGAACTGTTCCCTGGAGAAAAGCTCGGCTCGCTGTTTGCTTGCTTGCTGCCTCCAGTCTGAGCAATTGGCGTGCATCGAACGCCGATAATTCTCTGTTCTGACTTGCGAGTTGGGCGAGCCTCCTGCTCAGGCCAAGCCTGGCTTCAGATCGAGACTTGAGAGATTGCGAAACAGTAACTTGGATCGAGCGGAAGCTCTGTTAGCCTCCTGGGTGTCACGGAAGTGGCGATTGCTTCAACTCCTCAAAGCCCTGCGCAAGCGGGGCTTTCCTTTTTTGGGCGGACCCTCCGTCTCCTGGTCTGGACGGGGCCCCGCCCCTTCGCCATCGTGACTCCCGCACCCAGAGCGAGGAGCCCATGACGACCACCGCCGCGCAACTCTTCCGCATGATCGAGCAAGGCCGGGGCGTCGCCGAGGCCGACCTGGTGATCAAGGGCGGCCGGATCCTCGATCTTGTCACTGGCGACATCGTCGAGGGCGACGTCGCGCTGTGCGGCGATCGCATCGTCGGGACCGGCGGTGATTATCGTGGCGCCAGGCAGGTGGACGCGCGCGGCAAGGTCGTGGTTCCAGGTTTCATCGACACGCATCTGCATGTCGAGTCGTCCCTGGTCACTCCCGGCGAGTTCGATCGCTGCGTTCTTCCGCGGGGCGTCACGACGGCCATATGCGACCCGCACGAGATCGCGAACGTGCTCGGGGCGGAGGGCATCCGCTACTTCCTGGACTGGTCCACGGAAACCGTCATGGACCTGCGGGTGAACCTGTCCAGTTGCGTCCCGGCCACCCACCTCGAGACGGCGGGCGCCGCCCTCGAGGCTGACGAACTCGTGCCGTTCGCGTCGCACCCCAAGGTGATCGGCCTGGCCGAGTTCATGAATTTTCCGGGCGTTCTGTTCGGGGATCCGGGATGCCTGGCGAAGCTCGCCGCTTTCCAGGGACGCCACATCGACGGCCACGCGCCGCTGGTGACCGGGCGCGACCTGGATGGCTATTGCGCGGCCGGCATCCGGACGGACCACGAGGCGACCAGCGCCGGAGAGGCGCGGGAGAAGCTTGGCAAGGGGATGACGGTGCTGGTGCGCGAGGGGTCGGTCTCCAAGGACCTCCATGCGCTCGCGTCGCTGATCACGCCCGACCACGCGCCCTTCATGGCGTTTTGCACGGACGACCGGAACCCGCTCGACATCGCCGAGGAAGGGCACCTCGACTTCATCATCCGCACCGCCATCCGGCTGGGAGCGCGGCCGCTGGACGCCTACCGGATGGCCTCCATCTCGGCTGCGCGCGCCTTCGGGCTCCGCGACCGCGGCCTCGTCGCGCCCGGATGGCGCGGCGACCTGGTTCTGCTGGACGATCTCGAGAGCTGCGCCGTGAGCAGCGTGATCTGCGCCGGGCGCCCTGTCGGCGAGGACCTGTTCGCGGGGCGGCGGGAGGTGGCGCCCGTGGGCCGGCGCAGCGTCAAGGCGCATCCCGTGGAAGCCGCCGATTTCACCTGCCCGGGGCCGGGCCCCACGACCCCGGTGATCGGCGTCATTCCGGGCAAGATCATCACGGAGCATCTCACGCTCACGCTCCCCTACGCTGACGGCGAGCGCCGGATCGACCTCGCCCAGGACGTGGTGAAGGTCTCCGTGGTGGAGCGGCACGGCCGAAGCGTGCGCGGCTACGGCATCGCGCGGGGCTTCGTGACGGGCTTCGGCATGCAGCGCGGCGCGATTGCGTCGTCGGTCGGGCACGACAGCCACAACATCTGCGTGGTGGGCGCCGATGACGCCGACATGGCCGTCGCGGTGAACCGGCTCTCCGCCATCGAGGGCGGCTTCGTGGTGGCCGCGGGCGGTCGCGTTCTGGCCGAACTGGCGCTGCCGGTGGCTGGCCTCATGAGCCTGCTGACCTTCGAGGGCGTACGGGACGCGCTGATCCCGCTCCGCGCCGCGGCGAAGAGCCTGGGCGTGACCCTGCCGGAGCCGTTCCTGCAGGTCGCCTTCCTGCCGCTGCCGGTGATCCCGCACCTGAAGATCACCGACAAGGGGCTGGTGGATGTGGACAAGTTCGCGCTGATCGAGGAGTGAGGCGTTTCACCTCCGCCGTCATTGCGAGCATAGCGAAGCAATCCAGAGGCGCCGGGGCCGCTATGCTGGAGTTCTTCGTCGCGTCGCTCCTCGCAATGACAGTTTGAGCTAGCCCTCGCGTCGCCGGCGGCGGCGGCCGCCCTCGTCGGCGGAGGCCAGGACCTTGGGCTCCGGGAAGCGGACCACCTTCTCCAGTTCGGGGAACGCGTCCTGCTTGTTCGGAATCGCCATGGCGTTGACGAAATGCTCCTGGAAGGCGGGCTCCAGGGCGGTCTCGATCTTCTCGATGCGGCGGACCACGTCCTGGATCTCGGCCCGGGAGGCCGCGTTCAGGAGGGCGATGCGGGCGCCGGTGCCCGCCGCGTTGCCGGCCGAGGCCACCTTGGCGAGGTCGCAATCCGGGATGAGGCCGAGCACCATGGCGTAGGTAACGTCGATGTGGCTGCCGAAGGCGCCGGCCAGCGTGATTCGCTCGACCCGGCTCACGCCGTAGCGGTCCATGAGCAGCTTGACGCCAGCGTAGAGGGCGGCTTTGGCGAGCTGGATGGCGCGCACGTCGTTCTGGGTGATGGCGAGGCGGGGCTCGCCGTCGCGCAGCAGGTAGGAGAAGGTCCGGCCGTTGGCCTCGATGCGCGGGGTGCGGGCGGCGAGGGAGCCGTCGATCACGCCGTCCTGGGTGATGATCCCGGCGAGCCACATCTCGGCGATGATCTCGATGATGCCCGAGCCGCAAACGCCGGTGACGCCTGTGGCTGCCGTGGCTCCGGCGAAGCCGGCATCGTCGGACCAGAGGTCGCAGCCGATGACCTTGTAGCGCGGCTCCAGGGTGTCGCGGTCGATGCGCACGCGCTCGATAGCGCCGGGCGCGGCGCGCTGGCCGCAGGAGATCTGCGCGCCTTCGAAGGCCGGGCCGGTGGGCGAGGAGCAGGCGAGGAGGCGCGAGCGGTTGCCCAGCACGATCTCGGCGTTGGTGCCGACATCCACCAGCAGCGTGAGCTCGTCCTTGAGGTATGGCCCCTCCGACAGCACCACGCCGGCAGTGTCGGCGCCCACGTGACCGGCGATGCAGGGGAGGGCGAACACGAAGCCGCCGGGCGCGATGGACAGGCCGAGGTCGCGGGCCCGGGCCTCGTAGGCCCCGTCGATGGTGAGCGCGAAGGGCGCGCCGCCGAGCTCGACCGGGTCGAGGCCGAGGAAGAGGTGGTGCATGATCGGGTTGCCGACCACCGTCACCTCCAGCACGTCCATGCGCTCGACCCCGGCCTCGCGGGCGACCTCGCCGACGAGGTCGTCGAGCGCGCCGCGCACGGAGGCGGTCAGTTCCCGCTCGCCGCCGGGGTTCATCATGACGTAGGAGACCCGGCTCATCAGGTCTTCGCCGAAGCGGATCTGCGGGTTCATGAGGCCGGCCGAGGCCACGACCTCGCCCGTCGTCAGATCCGTGAGATGGGCCGCGATGGTGGTGGAGCCGATGTCGACGGCGAGGCCGTAGGCCCGTTCGCGGAAATCGGGATAGAGGGCGACGAGCTCGCCGCCGTTGCGGACCGCGGCCGTGACTTTCCACGCGCCGGCGCGGAGCGTCTTCTGGAGGCCGGCGAGAACGGCCAGGTCGGCGCGCACGTTCTCGACGCTCCACTGCCGCGCGAGGGCGAGCTGGAGGCGGCGGAAGTCGCTCGCCGGGTCGTGCATGTCGGGCTCGTCCACCTCGACGTAGTAGAGGCGCACGACCGGGTCGATCTCGATGGGGTGGGCCTCGGCGCGCTTGCGGACGACCTGGCGGTGCACCTGCGAGTCCGGTGGGACGTCGACCACGAGGTCGCCGCAGAGGCGAGCCTGGCAGCCCAGGCGGCGGCCGTCGGCCAGAGGGCCGCGTTTGGTCGCGTAACGGTCCTCGACGGCGTTCCAGGGCGTGACGTGGTCGGCGTGGCTCTCGACGCCATGCTTGGCGAACGAACCCTCGGCCACCTGGACCTGGCAGCGCCCGCAGATGCCGCGGCCGCCGCAGACCGAGTCGAGGTCCACGCCGAGCTTGCGCGCCGCTTCCAGCACGCTCACGCCGTCGGCGAAGCGCCCGCGCTTGCCGGATGGGGTGAAGACGACGAGATGATCGGGGGCGTCTGTCACGGGGCTTCTCGAAGGGTATCTGTGCTCATCGTGGAACCCTCTCCCGCGCAGCGGGGGAGGGCAGGGAGGGGGAGGGCGTGCGCCGGGGCGTTGGTCGCGTCGGCGCTGCCCCCCTCTGTCGGCTGCGCCGACATCTCCCCCGCTGCGCGGGAGAGAGCTATGGGCTCACGCCTGCTCGCGCGCCCTCCGGCGGCCACCCTCGCGGCGACCGCGGGCGCCTTCGGCGGCGGCGCCTTCCGGCGCGGGCTCGCGGAACTTGCGGATCCAGGCGCCGCAGTTGGGGTCGTTGCCCATCACCACGTCGGCCCCCAGGATCGCCTGGATGTCCTCCAGGTGGAGCGGGTTCATGATCGCAGAGGTCATGCCCGCGCCGATCATCATGGGCAGGAACGCGGCGTTCAGCCCGCGGCGGTTGGGCAGTCCGAAGGAGAAGTTGGAGGCGCCGCAGGTGGTGTTCACCTTCAGCTCCTCGCGCAGGCGACGGAGCAGGTAGATGAGGCGCCGGCCGGCGTCGTTGATGGCGCCCACCGGCATGACCAGCGGATCCACGACGATGTCCTCCCGGGGGATGCCGTAGTCGGCGGCGCGTTCGACGATTTTCTTGGCGACTGCGTAGCGGACGTCGGGATCCTCGGAGATGCCGGTCTCGTCGTTGGAGATGGCCACCACGGCGGCGTTGTACTTCTTCACGAGCGGCAGCACCTGCTCCAGGCGCTCCTCCTCGCCGGTGACGGAGTTCACCAGGGGCTTGCCCTTGTACACCGCGAGCCCTGCCTCCAAGGCCGCGACGATGGAGGAGTCGATCGAGAGCGGCACGTCGACGGCGCCTTGCACCAGCTGCACGCATTCGGCCAGGATCTTGGGTTCGTCGGCCAGCGGGATGCCGGCGTTGACGTCGAGCATCTGCGCGCCGGCCTCGACCTGGGCCACCGCGTCCGCCAGCACGCGGCTGTAGTCGCCGGCCGCCATCTCGGCGGCCAGCAGCTTGCGGCCGGTGGGGTTGATGCGCTCCCCGATCATGACGAAGCGATGCTCGAACCCGATCACCACCTTCTTCTTGTCCGAGGTGATCACAGTCTCCGTCATTCCATCCTCCTTTGGGCCCGGCAGGCGGGCGCTGTGTATCACAGGTCGTTCGCTATGAGAAACGTACCGTTTGTTTTGTCATTCCGTGTCTTCGCCTTTCGGGCGAGGCTCAGGCGCCCAGGCTCTCCACCGCCTGCAGGCGATGCTGGAAGTCGCGCCGCCAGGGCGTGCGACCGCGCAGCACCCCCGATTCGTGCACGATCTCCGATACATACTCCTCCTGCCGGTAGGCCATCACGTGGACGCCCGAGACACCCTTGATCTCGCGGATCTGCTGGATGAGCTCGATGCAGATCTTCTTGCCCTCGGCCTTCTGGTTCTGGGCGCCTTCGAGCCGCGCGATCACCGCGTCGGGGATATGGACGCCGGCAACGTTGGCGCGCATCCATTTGGCGGTCCGGGCGGAGGCGAGGGGGCCGACGCCGACCAGGATGAAGCATTCCTGCTCCAGCCCGTCGTCGCGCACCCGCTGCATGAAGCGCTCCAACAGGGGAACGTCGAAACAGTACTGCGTCTGGCAGAACTGGGCTCCGGCGGCGATCTTCTTGGCGAGGCGGATCGGCCGGAACTCGTAGGGCGGCGCGAAGGGGTTCTCGGCCGCGCCGAGGAACAGGTCCGGCCCGGAGGTGAGCTTGCGGCCGGAGAGGAAACGCTTCTCCTCCCGCATGGTGCGGATCACGGACAGCAGCGACGTCGAGTCGAGGTCGAAGACGGGCTTCGCCTCCGGGTGGTCGCCGCACTGGACGCCGTCGCCGGTCAGGCACAGCACGTTGCAGACGCCGAGCGCGGCGGCGCCGAGCACGTTCCCCTGGATGGCGATCCGATTGTAGTCGCGGCAGCTGATCTGCATGATTGGCGAGTAGCCGATCCGCGTCAGCAGAGCGCAGATCGCCACGCTGGACATATGGCAATGGGCGCCGGAGCCATCGGTGGCGTTGATGCCATCCACCCAGCCCTCGAAGATATGGGCGCGCTCGTAGACCTCCTCAGGGTCGGCCGAATCCGGCGGGTTCAGCTCGGCCGTCACCGCGAACTCGCCCCGGCGCAGCACGCGCTCCAGCCGGCCGCGGGACGAGTGGCCCGGCAGCGGCGGCAGGGGAGCGTGGGGCTCGGGGCCGATGTCGTCGGGATGGGGCGCCATGGGGGCGTCTCCGTCGCGCAGCATGGCTCGTCTCAGTGGGGCTTGGGTGCTGGCGCAACGGCGCCATTCTTCTCGCGGGCGACGCGCAGCCAGGACGATTCGCCCTTGCGGCGGTGGTCGATGGGCGGCTGCACCTCGGCGATGCGATCGCCGTCGCGCATCAGCCGGCTGCCCTCCCAGGCCTTCACCCAGACGCAGGGCATCTCGGGATAGACCTCGCAATGGCCGTCCTGGCGCACGCCCCCGCAGGGCCCGTTGCGCAGGTTCTTGGGGCAGTTCATCGGGCAGGACATGCCCGTGGAGGACAGGATGCACTGGCCGCACATGCGGCAGTCGAACAGCGCGCCCTTCACGGCCGACTCGACGGCCGCCACGGGCCTTTCGAGCCGCGTATAGCCGATCCTGGCCCAGACCGGATGAAGGCGGACCAGAATGGGCTCGAACGCCGCATACAGGTTCTCCATCAGCCGGGCGTGGCGGATGGAGAAAAAGCGGAGGCGGCCGTGGTCGCCGGCGGGCGGCCTCTTGCCTGGTGGTTCGAAAGCGGCGGGAATCTGCATCGGGTCTCTCGCGGCCTTGTCGCGCGAAAGAGTTGAGCCGATCCGGCGCTGAGCGCCGACGCCTGATGCGCTGGAAAATGCTCTAGGCGCGACCTTGGTTCTCGATCAGCGCCTTCAGGGCGTCCTTGTCGTACTGCGCCTCGAGCCGGTCGGCTGTGGCCTGGGCCTCGGCTTCCAGGTCGTCGCCGCACTCGGCCGGCTCGCCCTTGCGCCAGTCGGCCAGGTAGTCGTCCGTGCTCGCCGCGCCGGAGCGCATGGCCGCCATGTCCACCGCCTCGATGAAGCGCTTGGACAGCTCCCGCTTGGCTGTGGTCCGGCCCGCCTTGGCGATGACCTGGGTCGGGATATCGCGCCAGTAGAGGATGGTGATCTGGGGCATGCTGTCGGTCTCTCCATCATTGCGAGGAGCATAGCCCAGAAGCAATCCAGGGGGCTTGGCGCCTCGCCCCCTGGATTGCTTCGCTTCGCTCGCAATGACGGAGGGTGGATCGTTGGCGCCCAGGCTCGATTCAGGACTGCTTGGCCGCCGCTCTCTCCAGGAATTCCTCAATCCCGCCCAGGCCCGTGACGCGCTTCTCGTAGGCCAGGCCCAGCCGCTCGGCCGCCCTCCGGGCCTTGGCGTCGAGGGCCGGGTCCTCGATCTGCGCCAGGTAAACCACGCGCTTGTAGTTGCCGAAATACATGGGCAGCAGCTCGGGGAAGCGGTCGAGGCCGAGGCCTTTGATCATGAGGCGTTCGAAGTGACGGACGAGGTAGTCCGTCAGGTAAAAAGTCGCTGGCTCGGCGTCGGCCAGCGCCGCGAAGTCCGGGCCGCCCATGAAGAACTCGTAGCAGTGGGTCCCCTCGATGCGCGCCACGCCCTCTTCGCGCAGCACCTCGTCCAGGAGGCCGCCGGTGCCGCAGTCGCCATAAAGGCAGAGGATCTCGTCGTAGCGGTCCCGGTTCGCGCGAATCTTGCGCCGCACCTCGCCGGGTATTTTCTCGGGCCGGTTGTGCAGGATGCCAGGCAGGCAGGTGACGGCCAGGTGCGTCAGCCGGTTCGCCTCGATCACCGCCAGCAGTTCGCGCGCCAGCGCCCCGCAGGCTATCACGAGGGTCCTGGGCGGAGCAGGGGCCGTGTTCACGTCCGTCATTGCGAGGAGCGCAGCGACGAAGCAATCCAGGGGGAAGTGGCCTCCCGTCCGCCTGGATTGCTTCGCCTTCGGCTCGCAATGACGGACAGGAGGAGACGCATGGTCACACCGCGCGGGACTGGACCGAGCCCTGCCGCTTGGCCATGAAGCTCTTGGCGGTTTCGACCGCCACGGCGGCGTCGCGGCAATAGGCGTCGGCCCCGATGGCGTTGGCGAAGGTCTCGTTGAGAGGCGCGCCGCCGACCAGCACGACGTAGTCGCTGCGCATGCCCTTCTCGCTGAGCGTGTCGATGACGACCTTCATGTAGGGCATGGTGGTCGTCAGCAGGGCCGACATGCCGACAATGTCGGGCTGATGCTTGTCGATCGCCTCGAGATAGTTCTCGACCGGGTTGTTGATGCCCAGGTCGATCACCTCGAAGCCGGCGCCTTCCATCATCATGCAGACGAGGTTCTTGCCGATGTCGTGGATGTCGCCCTTCACGGTGCCGATAATCATCTTGCCGATCTTCGGCGCGCCGGTCTCGGCCAGGAGCGGGCGGAGGATCGACATCCCGGCCTTCATGGCGTTGGCCGACATCAGGACCTCGGGCACGAACAGGATGCCGTCGCGGAAGTCCTCGCCGACAATGCGCATGCCCTCGACCAGCGCCTGGGTGAGCACGTCGTAGGGCGTCCAGTTGCGGCCGAGCAGGATGCGGACGCCCTCCTCGATCTCCTCCTTCAGCCCGTCGTAGAGATCGTCGTGCATCTGCTCGACGAGTTCGTCGTCCGAGAGCGTGTTGAGGTCGAGATCGTCGCCGGCCATCAGCCCATTCTCCTGGCAAGCGGCCCGGGGGCGGGCCTGCTCCTAGCTTGTCGGCGTTCGATATAACGCATTGTCGCGCGCAAGACACCCGGTGGCGCGCCCGCGACGCGCCTTAGAAATCCGTGCTTGAAGAAGAGCGGGGCCCCCCATCCGGGCCAGCCTCGCCGGAGTCGAAGGGAGGCCAGCACAAGTCGGATCGAGCGCAATCGGCCGCAACGGCTTCGTCGAGACTGACCCCCGTCAAGGGATCGCGCTCCTTCAGTCGGGCGTGTTTCGGCGGGGTGAGCGCATGGCGGACGCTGCGATGGAAGCCCGGGGACGGCGGCGCCGCGGGCGCGGCGAGGCCGACTCGGCCGCACCCGCGATCAGGCCGCAGCCCCGCTTGCCGTTCGCGCCGGTTCCCGCCGTTTCCGCCGACGAGCTCGAAGCCATTCACGAGGCGTCGCTGACCATCCTGGAAGAGATCGGGATGGACTTCCTCCACGAGGGCGCCCGCGACCTGCTGAGGGAGGCCGGGGCGGAGGTGGAGGCCGGTTCGCCTCGGGTTCGCATCCCTCGCCAGCTCGTGGAGGCGCAGATCGGGCTCGCGCCCCGGAGCTTCACGCTGCATGCGCGCAACCCGGCTCGCAACCTGGCCATCGGAGGCGACGCCGTTGCCTTCTGCGCCGTGGCGAGCGCCCCGAACGTGGCCGACCGCGACGGCGGGCGACGGCCCGGCAACCGGACGGACTACCAGAACCTGCTGCGGCTGGGGCAGTCGCTGGACGCCGTCCACCTGTGGGGCGGGTACCCGGTGGAGCCCGCGGACGTGCACGCCTCCGTGCGGCATCTGGACGCTCTGTTCGACATGCTCACGCTGTCGGACAAGGCCATCCACGCCTATTCGCTCGGGCGCGAGCGCAACCTCGACGCCATCGAGATGATCCGCATCGCCCGCGGGATCGATGACGCCACGCTGGAGCGTGAGCCGTCGGTGTTCACCATCATCAACTCGTCGTCGCCGCTGCGTCTCGACGGGCCGATGCTGGAAGGCGTTATCCAGATGGCCAGGCGCAACCAGGTGGTGGTGCTGACGCCCTTCACGCTGGCCGGCGCCATGGCCCCGGTGACGATCGCCGGCGCCGTCGCGCAGCAGAACGCGGAGGCGCTGGCGGGGCTCGTGGTCGCCCAGCTCACCCGGCCGGGGTCGCCCTTCGTGTATGGGGGCTTCACCTCCAACGTGGACATGAAGTCGGGCGCGCCAGCCTTCGGCACGCCGGAATACATGAAGGCCTGCCTGCTCGGGGGCCAGCTGGCGCGGCGCTACGGGCTGCCCTACCGATCCTCCAACGCCAACGCGGCCAACACGGTGGACGCCCAGGCGGCCTACGAGAGCGTGTTCTCGCTCTGGGGCGCGATCATGGGCGGGGTGAACCTCCTCATGCACGGAGCGGGCTGGATGGAGGGCGGCCTGCAGGCGAGCTTCGAGAAGATGGTGCTCGACGCGGACCTCCTGGACATGGTGGCCGAGTTCCTGCGGCCGGTGAAGGTCGACCCCGAGGAACTGGCGCTGTCGGCCATGCGGGAGGTGGGGCCCGGCGGGCATTTCTTCGGCTGCGCGCATACGCAATCCCGGTACAGGACGGCGTTCTTCGCCCCGATGATCTCCGACTGGCGCAACTACGAGAGCTGGCGCGAGGCGGGCGCGCCGGCCGCCTATGACACGGCGAACCGCCTGTACAAGCAGCGGCTGGCCGCCTACGAGCCGCCGCCCATGGATCCCGCCATCCGGGAGGAGCTCGAAGCCTTCGTCGCCCGCCGCAAGGCGGAGGGCGGCGCGCCGACGGATTATTGAGGGGCGACGCCATGAAATCCCATGCCCAGGCGGTCATCATCGGCGGCGGCGTCGTCGGGTGTTCCGTGCTGTACCACCTCGCCAAGGCGGGCTGGACGGACATCGTGCTCGTGGAGCGCGCGGAGCTGACCTCCGGTTCCACCTGGCATGCGGCGGGCGGGTTCCACACGCTGAACGGCGATCCGAACGTCGCCAAGCTGCAGCAGTACACGGTTGAGCTCTACCGCGAGATCGAGGCGCTGTCGGGCGTGTCCTGCGGCCTGCATCTCACCGGCGGGGTGATGCTGGCGGGTACGCCAGAGCGCATGGACTGGCTGAAGATGGCGCACGCCAAGGGGCGTTATCTCGGCATGCACACGGAGATCATCTCGGCCGCCGAGGCCAAGAGGCTGATGCCGCTCGTCGACGAGAGCCGCTTCGTGGGCGCCATGTACGACCCGCTGGAGGGACACCTCGACCCCTACGGGACGACGCACGCCTATGCGCAATCCGCCAAGCTGAAGGGCGCGCAGATCGTGCTGCGCAACCGCGTGGTGGACACCGTGCAGCGGCCGGACGGAACCTGGGATGTCGTCACCGAGAAGGGGACCATCCACGCCGAGCACGTCGTCAACGCCGGCGGCCTCTGGGCGCGCGAGTGCGGGCGCATGGCCGGGCTGGAATTGCCGGTGCTCGCCATGGAGCACATGTACCTGCTCACCGAGGACATGCCCGAGGTGGCCGAGATCAACGCCGCCACCGGCAAGGAGGTGATCACGGCGCTCGACTTCGAGGGCGAGATCTACACGCGCCAGGAGCGCGGCGGGATGCTGCTCGGCACCTACGAGAAGGCCGGCAAGCCGTGGTCCGAGACGGAAACGCCCTGGGACTTCGGGCAGGACCTGCTGGAGCCGGACCTCGACCGCATCGCTCCGTCGCTCGAGGTCGGCTTCGAGCACTTCCCGGCCTACCAGAAGGCCGGCATCCGCAGGATCATCAACGGCCCTTTCACCTTCGCGCCGGACGGCAACCCGCTGGTCGGGCCCGTGCGGGGGTTGAAGAACTACTGGGTGGCCTGCGGCGTGATGGCCGGCTTCAGCCAGGGCGGCGGCGTCGGGCTGGCGCTCTCCAACTGGATGGTCCACGGCGACCCCGGCTTCGACGTGTGGGCCATGGACGTGGCGCGCCACGGCGACTGGGCGACGCTCGCCACCACCAACGCGCGGGTGAAGGAGAACTATTCCCGCCGCTTCCGCATCCGCTTCCCCAACGAGGAGCTGGTGGCCGGGCGGCCGCTGCGCACCACGCCGCTCTATGACCGGCTGAAAGCCGACAACGCCGTCATGGGCGAGAGCTACGGCGGCGAGTACCCGCTCTGGTTCGCGCCGAAGGGCGCGGAACCGAAGGACGTGTTCTCCTTCCGCCGCTCCAACAGCTTCGGGCCGGTCGGGGACGAGTGCCGGACGGTGCGCGAGCGGGTCGGAATCGTGGAGACGTCGGGCTACGCCAAATACGAGGCGACGGGGCCGGCGGCGGAGGCGTTCCTGTCCACCGTGCTGGCCGGCAAGATGCCGGCGCAGGGCCGCATCTCGCTGACCCCCATGCTCAACCCCAGGGGCAAGCTCATCGGCGACTTCACCGTGGGCCGGCTCGGGCCGGAGCGCTTTCTCGTCATCGGGTCGGGGCCGGCGGAGCAATACCACATGCGCTGGTTCCTCCAGCACGCGCCGGCCGCCGGGGTGCGGATCAAGCCGCTGGGCTCGCGGCTGCAGGGTCTCAGCATCGCCGGGCCGAGGGCGCGGGAGCTGCTGCAAGGCCTGGTGCGCCGGGACCTCTCGACGGAGACGTTTCCGTTCCTCTCCATCGCCACCATGGATGTCGGGCCCGTACCGGCGATCGTGGGGCGCATCTCGTTTACGGGCGATCTCGGCTACGAGATCTGGGTGGAGCCGGACTGCCACCGCGCCCTGTTCGAGGCGCTGTGGCGCGCCGGGCAGGCCTACGGGATCGGCCATTTCGGGCTTCGCGCCCTCAACAGCCTGCGGCTGGAGAAGAGTTTCGGGACCTGGGCGCGGGAATACCGGCCGATCTACGGGCCCGTCGAAGCTGGCCTGTCCCGTTTCATCCGCTGGAGCGATCCCACCTTCATCGGCGCGGAGGCGGCGCAGATGGAGAAGTCCTCCGGCGGAGCGCTTCGACTGGTCACCTTCGCGGTGGACGCGAGGGACGCCGACTGCATCGGCGACGAACCGATCTGGCGCGACCGCCAGGTCGTGGGCTGGATCACCTCCGGCGGCTACGCGCACGCCGCCCGCGCCTCGGTGGCGATGGGCTACGTGCCCGCGGCTCTCGCCGGCGCGCGCGACGGCTTCGAGGTCGAGATCATCGGCGAACGGGTGCGGGCGACGCCGCTGGCGGAGCCGCTCTTCGACCCGAGCGGATCGCGCATGCGGGCCTAGCCCGGGCCGTCATCCCCGGCCGGAGCGGCGAGCCCGCGGAAGGGAAGGGGATCCCGGAGACTGGGTCCCACCGTGAGAGCCTCAGAGCCGTATTGGACCGTGAGCCCGGGAAGGCGTGCGCCGCCCCTGGATCACCTTCCCGGCGCTGCGCGCCGCCGGGGATGACGGGCATTCCTGAGCCGCAGGCCGCGGCTGGACTTCCTTACGCCCAGATCGGGACGGGCTCTCCGCCCCCGTATTAACCAAGCCTTCACCATGAACCCGGCAGAAATTGCCCAGGTGCGCCCGGCTCCGGCCGGCGCGGGATTCGGTGGGGCATGACGGACATCTCGGCAGTGGACGGCAAGGCTGCAGGCGCCAAGGGCGTCTCCGTGCCGTCGCTCGGCCAGATCGGCGCGCTGCTCGGCCGCTCGGACATTGCGCTCGCCATTGCGGTGATGGGCATCCTGGTGGTGCTGATCCTGCCGCTGCCGGCGGTGCTGCTGGACCTGATGCTCGCGGTGTCGATCATCCTGTCCGTGCTGATCCTCATGACGGCGCTGTTCATCGAGGCGCCGCTCGAGTTCTCCGCCTTCCCGACGGTGCTGCTCATCGCCACCATGCTGCGGCTGGCGCTGAACCTCGCGTCCACCCGCCTCATCCTGTCCAACGGCCATACGGGCACGAGCGGCGCCGGCCACGTCATCGAGGCGTTCGGCGCCTTCGTGATGGGCGGCAACTTCGTCATCGGCATCGTGGTGTTCGCCATCCTGCTGGTGGTGAACTTCGTGGTCATCACCAAGGGCTCGGGCCGCATCGCCGAGGTGGCGGCGCGCTTCACCCTCGACGCCATGCCCGGCAAGCAGATGGCGATCGACGCGGACCTCAACGCCGGGCTCATCGACGAGGCCACGGCCAAGAAGCGCCGCAAGGAGCTGGAGGACGAGTCGTCCTTCTTCGGCGCCATGGACGGCGCCTCCAAGTTCGTGCGCGGCGACGCCATCGCGGGCCTGCTGATCACGTTCATCAACGTCATTGGCGGCATCATCATCGGCGTGGTGCAGCACGGCGTCAGCTTCTCGCAGGCGAGCCGGTCCTACACGCTGCTGACGGTGGGCGACGGCCTCGTGTCGCAGATCCCGGCGCTGATCGTGTCCACGGCGGCCGGCCTTCTTGTGTCCAAGGCAGGCGTCAGCGGCTCGGCCGCGAAGGCGCTCTCCCGGCAGCTCGCCACCATGCCGAAGGCGCTCGGCATGTCATCGGCCGTGATGGCCATCCTGGGCCTGCTGCCCGGCATCCCGATGCTGCCCTTCTTCGGGCTTGCGGCGGGCGCCGCCTGGTTCGCCCGCAAGCTGCACCAGACCCAGGCCGTCGAGGCCGCGGCCGGGGCGCCGGGCGCGCCAGGGGCGCCCGGCGCCGAAGGGCAGGGGCAACGCGAAGAGACCATGGCGGAAGTGCTCAAGATGGACGATCTCAAGATCGAGATCGGCTATGCGCTGCTGCCGCTGGTCAACGACCCGAACGGGGGCGACCGCCTCACTGAGCAGATCAAGGCGTTGCGGCGCACACTCGCCCAGGAGATGGGCTTCGTGATGCCGTCCGTGCGCATCCTCGACAACGTCCAGCTCGAGGCGAACCACTACATCGTCAAGCTGAAGGAGGTCGACGCCGGCCAGGGCGTGGTCTATCCGGGCCAGTTCATGGCCATCGATCCCATGGGCGGGGCCATCGACCTGCCGGGGCAGCACACCATCGAGCCCACCTTCGGGCTGCCGGCCACCTGGATCGACGCTTCCCTGCGCGACGACGCGCAGATCCGCGGCTACACGGTGGTGGACGCCGCGACCGTGATCTCGACCCACCTGACCGAGATCCTGAAGGCGAATGTCGGCGAGTTGCTGTCCTATGTTGAGTTGCAGAAGCTCCTGAAGGAACTGCCCAAGGAGCACGCGGACCTCGTCAAGGAGCTGGCGCCGCAACAGATCCCGATGACCTCGATCCAGCGCGTGCTGCAGATCCTGCTGGGCGAGCGCGTCTCCATCCGCGACCTCGGCACGATCCTGGAGGGCGTCGCCGAGGCGGTGAACATGACCAAGAACCCGCGCGACATCGCCGAGGTCGTGCGCCAGCGCATCGCCCGCCAGATCTGCGCGCAATACACGAACCCGCAGGGCCAGCTGCCCATCATCACCCTGTCGCCCGCATGGGAAACGGCTTTCGCGGAGTCCATCGTCGGCCAGGGCGACGAGCGCCACCTCGCCATGCAGCCCTCCAAGCTGCAGGATTTCGTCCTGGTGGTTCGCGACCGCTTCGAGGACGCCGCCCGCATGGGCGAGATGCCGGTGCTCGTGACCTCCGCCTACGCCCGGCCCTTCGTCCGCTCCATCATCGAGCGCTTCCGCCGCGAAACGCCGGTGATCTCCCAGGCCGAGATCCACCCCCGCGCGCGGCTGAAGACGGTGGGGAGCGTGTGAGGCGATTGTTCGCCGTCATAACAGGGCAAAACGGTCGTGTGGTTGGCGCGGGATGCCCCGCAGCCCTCATCCCTGGTTCCTCTCCCGCCTTGCGAGATGGAAACCCGCGCCGTCATCCCCGGCCGGAGCCGCGCAGCGGCGGAGGGGAAGGGGATCCAAGGGCCACGCGCGCCCGGGCCTGTCGGGATCATCGCCTCAAGGCTTCGCGAGCCTGCGCGTTTGAAGGGGCAAGACGTGCACCCAGTCGCCTGGATCCCCTTCCCGGCCTGCTTCGCAGGCCGCCGGGGATGACGGCGCGAAGTCCGCCGCGACGTGGGGCCGCGAGCCACGACGAGGCCTCGCCGTCGGCTTCTCAGACATCTCTCCCGCCGCGTGGGAGAGAGTTGCGCATCCTGTGGGCGGGCGCTCTTAAACCGGCGGGTTGGGCTGGATGGGGGCGGCCGCCCTGGCAAGCTGGGAGCGCTCGAACAGGAGCACCACGGGAAGGGCGAAGATGAGGGGCAGGATCAGGTAGAACAGGCGCCACACCAGCAGGGCCGCGACCACGGCGGGAGCGGGGACCGTCGGCATGATGGCCAGGAACACCGCCTCCATGACGCCCACGCCGCCAGGCACCTGGGAGAGCAGGCCCGCCGAGAAGGACATCAGGAAGGCGCCCAGCACGATGAAGAAATGCGGGCTGCCCTCCGGCAGGGCGAAATAGATGATGCCGGCGGCGCCCATCAGCTCCAGGGGCGCGGCGAGGTACTGCCGCAGCACGATGGGCAGGCGCGGGTAGACGATCTCGAAATGGCCGAAACTCACCGGCTTGAAGTGCAGCCAGGAGCCCAGGGTGTAGAGAAGGCAGAAGGCCAGCAGGCCGGCGCCCGCCAGCTGCGCCGCCGTCTCGTTGACGGCGAACCAGGGCGAGAGGCTCGCCAGCGGGCGCAGGATCTGCGGCTCACCAACCAGAACGAGGCCGAGCAGCAGGACCGTGCCGAAGGCGAATGTGAAGGAGCAGAGCGCCACCAGGATGGCGACATCGGCGGCCGAGAGGCCCTTCGCGGTGTAGGCCCGATACCGCACCATGCCGCCGGAAAAGACCGAGGCGCCGATGTTGTGGGAGAGCGCGTAGGTCACGAAGGAGCACGTGGCGATATAGAACCACGAGATGCCCTTCTGCTTCTTCAAGTGGATGAGGGCGATGCGGTCGTACCAGGCGAGGGCCCCATAGGCGACCAGCGTGGACAACGCGCACATCAGGTAGGCGTGCGGCGGGATCTCGACGATCTTGCCGGCGATCACGGAGGCGATCGTCTTGACGTTCTCCCACAGGGAGCCGTGGTCCAGGAGCGCCCGCACGGCGGGGTCGGCGCCAGCCTCGGCCTTGAGCTTCCTGTAGAGAAGATCGATGGACCAGACGACCGCGGCCAGCCCGACGAGCGGCCAGATAAAATCCATGATGCGCTTCATGCGGGTCGCCTGGCTCGCCCCCTCTCAGGCCACGTCCCGCCTCTCCTGCACGAAGCCGTGAACGGCCGCAAGCGTGATCGCGGGCGGGCGGCCGAATGCCATGGCTCCCGGCCGCCCTTTCACGACTATTTGCCGTGCTTGGCGAGCCACGCCTTCATGACCGCGATCTCGGCCTCCTGCGTCTTGACGATGTCTTCCGCCATCTTCCGCAGCTCCGGGTCCTTGCCGTGCTGGAGTTCGACCCTGGCCATGTCCACGGCCCCCTGGTGGTGGGGGATCATGCCGCGGACGAAGTCGACATCCGCGTCGCCGGTCAGCGGCGCCGCCATGTCCTTGTGCATCTTGTCCATGGCGGCCTTGTAGCCGGCGTCGGCAGGGCCGCGGCCCATCGGCATGGCGCCGTGGTTCATGTGCGTCTGCTGGGCCAGGGCCGAGGAGACGGAGAGAAGGCCGCAGGCCAGGGCCGCGGCGACGAGCTGGATCTTCATGATGTTGTCCTTGATCGATGATTGCCGGTTTGCGGCGAAGCCGCGTCTCGATCAGGCGCGGGGAGGGGGCGGAGAGGGTCCGTTGGCGACTGTCGCCGGCAAGATGTCGGACGGGATGGCGAGCCCCCCACGCAGCATCGGTCCCGGCGGCGAAAGGGGCTCCGCCAGGCTGGGGGCGGGAGCGCAGTGCATAAGGCAGCACATCGCCGCTGCAGGCGCGCGACCATGCCGGTCGGCGTGCTCCTGGCAAGGCTCCGGGTCCGACACGATGAGGGCCGTGGGCGCAATCGTCCCGGCGCTCGCCGCGACGGCGCAGGCCTGCTCGCCGGCCTGCGGACAGAAGACCTTGGCCCAGCCTTGTCACGATGTCAGCGAACTTGTGAATCGGATCGAGGTCCCTAGGATCGCGCTCCCAGCTTCAGGAGCCCGCCCGCCCATGTCAACCGGACCGACCCTGCCCGATGGCTATACCGACGTGCCCGCCGGCAAGATCGCGTCCGTGGTCACTTATCTGGAGATGCGGGAGCGGCCGGCAAGAGCGCGGGGGCCGGAGAAGCCCGAGCTGTCCGTCGAGCGGATCGGGCCAGCGGACACGGCCCGCTACAAGGAGGTGTACCGGGCCATCGGCGAGCGCTGGTTCTGGTTTTCTCGCCTGGCGATCCCGGACGCCGCTCTGGCGCAGTTCCTCTCCAACCCCCGAGTGGAAGCCTATGCGGCCGTGCGGGAGGGGCGGGATATCGGACTCATGGAGATCGACTTCCGTGGGAAGGGCGAGGCCGAGATCGTGTATTTCGGCCTGGTCGACCGCGCCGTGGGGCAGGGCGCGGGCCGCTGGCTGATGGACCAGGCGCTGGCCGTCGCCTGGGCCCGACCGATCCGGCGCTGCTGGCTGCACACTTGCACGCTGGACCACCCCGGCGCCGTGGGCTTCTACCGTCGCTCGGGCTTCACGCCCTACAAGCTCGCCATCGAGGTGGCGGATGACCCGCGGCTGACGGGGGCGCTGTCGCCGGATGCTTTTCCGGATATCCCGCTCGCCAAGCCGTAATCCGCCGTCTTCGCGAGGAGCGGAGCGACGAAGCGATCCAGGGGGCCGGGCGCCAGGGGCCTGGATCGCTTTGCTTCGTTCGCGATGACGAAAAACGGAAGCCCGGCCGCAGGGGCCGGGCCTCGATCATGGCCGGTGCGTGGGTCGATCAGGCGCGGGCGAAGCCCGCCCGCATGGCGAGGCCGATGCGGTCGAGGTCGGACTGCTCGCGGGCCGCCTCGGCGGCGCGCTCGCGGGCCTGCTCGCGGTCGTCCAGGATCTCGAACTTCTTCAGCTCCTGGAAGGCGCCTTCAAGGTCGGCGCGGGCGTCCTCGAGCTGGGTCTTCAACTCGTCCGCGGAGCGCTGGAGGTTCTCCTTGCGCGTGAAGGCGGCGCGCGCATAAGTCGGATAGGCGAAGTGAGCCTTGTCCGAGATGCCCGACTTCTGCTCTTCCGCCGCAATCTCGCGCTCGAGCTCATGCACCATGCGCTCGAAGTCGGCGATCATCATTTCGATCTGCGCGACCCGGCGGCGCTTTTCGTCCACCTGGAAGCGCTTGAGGCGCATCACCGTATCCCGCGATTTCATTCCCATCTACTCACGCTGCGGCGCCGGTCGGGACAGCGCCGAGTTACACTGGCGATCAGGGCGTCAGGCGCCGGCCATGATCCCCGCGAGACGGGCATAACCATCGCGCAACGAGGTTGCTTCTTCCTTACTTTGACGAAGAAAATCCTCCAGAGCGGGATTGAGCCGAATGGCGCGGTCCACTTCCTCGGAGGAGCCGGCCCGGTACGCGCCTAGGCGGATGAGCTCCTCCATGTCCGAATAGGTCGCCATGGCCTGCCGGGCCTCCTGCACGACAGGCCAGTATTGCGGGTCGCAGGAGCGGGGCATGGTGCGCGACACGGACTTCAGCACGTTCACGGCCGGGTAGCGGCCGCGCTCGGCGATGCCGCGTTCCATCACGATGTGGCCGTCCAGGATGCCGCGCACGGCGTCGGCCACGGGCTCGTTGTGGTCGTCGCCGTCCACCAGCACCGTGAAGAGGCCCGTGATGGCGCCGTCGCCTACGCCAGGGCCGGCGCGCTCCAGCAGCTTCGGCAATTCCGTGAACACCGTGGGGGTGTAGCCCTTGGTGGTGGGCGGCTCGCCTGCCGCCAGCCCGATCTCGCGCTGGGCCATGGCGAAGCGGGTGACGCTGTCCATCATGCACAGCACGTCCATGCCCTCGTCGCGGAAGTGCTCGGAGATCGCCATGGTGAGGTAGGCGGCCTGCTTGCGCATGAGCGCGGGCTCGTCGGAGGTGGCCACGACCACGACCGAGCGTGCGAGCCCCTCCTCGCGCAGGTCCTCCTGCAGGAACTCCTGCACCTCGCGGCCGCGCTCGCCGATGAGGCCGATCACGGCCACGTCCGCGCCCGCGTTGCGGGCGAGCATGGACAGGAGCACGGACTTGCCCACGCCCGAGCCCGCGAAGATGCCCATGCGCTGCCCGCGCGCGCACGTCACGAACGTGTTGAGCGCGCGCACGCCCAGGTCCAGGGGGGCGCCTACGCGCATGCGCGCGTGCGCGGGCGGGGGCTCCTGCCTGTAGCGCACGAGCGCGCGGCCCGCCGGCAGGGGCCCGCGCCCGTCCACGGGCTCGCCCATCGCGTTCACGACGCGCCCGAGCCACCCGCGCGACGGGCGCACGCCGCCCGGGGCCGCGCGCACGATGGCGCGGCACCCGCGCCTGAGCCCGTCCACGCTCCCGAACGGCATCACGAGCGCGCGCTCGCCCGAGAACCCCACCACCTCGCACGGCACCGCGCGGCCGGGGGCGACCTCGATGTCGAGCAGGCCGCCCACGTGCATGGCCGAGAGGGGACCGGCGACCTCGATCATGAGGCCGCGCACGCTCGCGACGCGACCGTAGACGGTGAGGTCGTCCAGGTCGGCGAGGTCCGCCCGCAGGGCGTGCAGGCGGTCGTGTTCATGAACGGGCATGCCTGATCCGTAACGATTCGTTTACCGGTCCCATTAACAATGCATGGGCCGAACCCGCATGTCGCGCCGTTTCCGAAACGCTCTGCGAAAGGGCGAGTCCTGCGAGTCTGTTACGCCAGCTTCTTCATCCGCCACATGAGATCCAGCGTTCGCCTTTTCTGCTTCAAGAGCAACATTTTAGCCCGATTCGTGGAGATCGGGCCGCATGGCGCTTGCGGATCAGAATCAGGTTTTGTTAACCATTACGGCGTAGCGTTGCGAGTCGAAATCAACAGGGCGCCTGCGAGGGCGTTTGAGAGCTTCAGCCGGGTCCCGCCGGTCGATGCTGCGGTCGCGGACCAAGGGACGAGCTTGGAGATCTGAAATGCGCATACTTCTCATCGAAGACGACAGCGCTACAGCCCAGAGCATCGAACTGATGCTCAAGTCCGAGAACTTCAACGTCTATACGACGGATCTCGGCGAGGAAGGCATCGACCTCGGGAAGCTGTACGACTACGACATCATCCTGCTCGACCTGAACCTGCCGGACATGTCCGGCTACGAGGTGCTGCGCAGCCTGCGCGTCGCCAAGGTCAAGACGCCCATCCTGATCCTCTCCGGCCTGGCCGGGATCGAGGACAAGGTCCGGGGGCTCGGGTTCGGGGCGGACGACTACCTCACCAAGCCGTTCCACAAGGACGAGCTGGTGGCGCGCATCCACGCCATCGTGCGCCGCTCGAAGGGCCACGCGCAGTCGGTCATCACCACAGGCGACCTGATCGTCAATCTCGACCAGAAGACCGTCGAGGTGTCGGGCTCGCGCGTGCACCTGACCGGCAAGGAGTACCAGATGCTGGAGCTCCTGAGCCTGCGCAAGGGCACCACGCTCACCAAGGAGATGTTCCTCAACCATCTCTACGGCGGCATGGACGAGCCGGAGCTGAAGATCATCGACGTGTTCATCTGCAAGCTGCGCAAGAAGCTCGCCAACGCCTCGCAGGGCAAGAACTACATCGAAACGGTCTGGGGCCGCGGCTACGTGCTGCGCGAGCCTTCGGAGAACGACGAGCGCATCCCGGCCTGAGGCCACGGGCCATCCGAGACGATCAGCCCCGCTTCGGCGGGGCTTTTCGTATGTGGCGCTCCCCGACGCCAGCGGGACGGCCATCCCGTTCCGCATTCGCTTTGAGCCACGGTCTTGGCGGGCGCCCCGTCATTCCCGGCTGGAGCCGCGCGGCGGCGGAGGGGAAGGGGGCCTAGGGCCATGCGCGCCTCGCCTCGGATCCCCTTCCCGCGCCTTCGGCGCGCCGGGGATGACGGCCGCGTTCCTGCGGCGCAGCCCTCGTTCGAATGATTCAAGGGCCAGGACACGCGGCCTCGTCATCCCCGGCCGGAGCCGCGCAGCGGCGGAGGGGAAGGGGATCCAGGGCAGTGCGCGCCTTGCCCCTGGATCCCCTTCCCGCGCCTGCGGCGCGCCGGGGATGACGGAGTTGAACTCGTTCTTCAGGCCAGGCCGACGCCTTCGAGCTTCTGGGTGATCTGGGACCTGTCGAAAGGCTTGAGGACGACGTCGTCCGCGCCGGCGTGGATGGCGCGGGCCATGATGGCGACGTCGTATTCGGTGTTGAGCAGCAGGATCTTCGGCGCGCCGCCGCCAGGGGTCTGGCGCAGGGCCCGCACGAAGGCGAAGCCGTCCATCTCGGGCATCAGGCTGTCGACGATGACCGCCTCCGGCATGCGGCGCCGGCAGCTATCGAGGGCCTGCTGGCCGTCGTCCGCCTCCTCGATCTCGAAATCGAGGGCTTCCAGGATGCGGCGGGTCACCTTGCGGATAACAGGAGAGTCGTCGACGATCAGGCAATGCTTCACGGCTGAAATCCTTTTTGCGGCGGAAAGGCAGAGGCGCGCGGGGCCTCGGCGGACCCGGACCCGAGCACGGCTTCGATATCGATGACGACCAGCAACCCGTTCTCCAGCCAATGCACGCCCTTGGCGATGCGGGCCCAGCGCGGATCGAGGTTGATGGGGTTGAGCTGCAGGTCGGAGACGCTGAGGCTGAGCACCTCGCCCACGCCGTCGACCGCCAGCCCAAAGGATTCGCCGGCGTATTCGACGCCCACCACCATGCGGCCGGGGCGCGCTTCGCCTTCTTCCAGGCGCAGGATGCGGCGCAGGGACAGGGTGGTCACGACCCGGCCGCGCAGGTTCAGGAGCCCGGCGACTTCCGGGGGCGCCAGGGGCACCGGCGTGATCTCCGAGGCGATGAACACGTCATGGACGCATTCGATGGGCAGGCCGAACAGCTGTCCATCCACCAGCACCGTGACGTAGTCGCGGGTTTCGGCGGCGGCTTCGGCATCTGCGAATCCGGAACGGGGCATCAGGGTCATGCGGCCTCCGCCTCACGCTGCTGGATGGCTTCGCCGATCGCCTCGATGAGGCCGTTGCGGTCGAACTTGGCCACCACGTCGAAGACGCCGAGCGCCCGCGCGCGCTCCAGGGCCGCGGGCTGCAGCCGCGAAGCCATGCCGATCACCGGCAGATCCGCGGTCCGGCTGTCGACCTGCAATCCCTCCACAAGGTCGAAGCCGTTGCGGCCGCGCGACTCGATGTCGGCGACGACCACCGCGAAGCTTTCGGCGCTGCGCTGAAGCACTGTGAGCGCCGCATCGAACTCGGCCAGGGCGACCACGTCGTAGCCGGCCGCCTTGAGGGCAGGGGCCAGCATGCCGCGGAAAAAGGGCGCCCCGTCCACCAGCAGAACGCGGTTGGACCTGGCGCGCGAGGGCTGGGCGGGAGTTTCGAACCAATCCGGGTGGGCCTGGCGCAGAAAATGGGCGACGTCGATGATCTCGGTGGCCCGGCTCCGGATCACGGCGGAGCCGATCACGCCCGGCGCCTGCCCGGTCGACTTGATCTCCAGGTGGTCCTCAACGATGTCGACGATCTCGTCCACCGCGATGCCCGCCGTCCGGTCGCCCTCCGAGAAGACCAGCACCGGCTGGATGCCGCTCTCATGAAGTGGCGCGCCCGGCACGGCCGGGACGATGGGAATGAGGTCGCCCCGGTACTGGGCGACGATGCGTCCCCCGATCGCCTCGATCTTGGAGACCTCGAATTCCTCCAGGCGGGTGACGGCGGCCAGGGGCACCGCCTTGAGCTCGCCCTCGCCGGCGCGAAACACGAGGAATGAGCTCTTGTCTTCCTGGACGCGGCGGCGAGGGGCCATGTCCTCGCGCTCCTGGCGGCTCGCCGCCGGGCTGGGGCCGATCCTCTGGACGACGCCATTGGGGTCCAGGATCAGGATCACCCGGCCGTCGCCCAGGATCGTGTTGCCGGAGAAGATGTTGATCGGCTTCAGGATGTTGGAGATCGGCTTCACGACGATCTCCTCCGTGTGGAACACCTTGTCCACCATGAGGCCGAAGGAGCGCTTGCCGAGCTTCAGCACCACGACGAAGCCGTCCTCGGGATCGAGCCGCTGGCCGGGCTTGTCGAAACCCAGGATCGAACTCAGGCGGACCACCGGAAGCAGGGTGTCGCGCAGGCGCAGCAGGGAGGCCCCGTTGATGGACTCCAGCCGGTGCTCGGAGGAGCCGCGCGGCTGCACAAGCTCCACCACGGCGACCTGCGGGATGGCGAAGCGGTGGCCGCCGGATTCGATGATCAGGGCCGCCACTATGGCCAGGGTGAGCGGGATCTTCATGGTGAAGGTCGAGCCCTGGCCCGGCGTCCACCGGATGTCGACGGAGCCGCCAATGAGCTCGATATTGGCGCGCACGACGTCCATGCCGACGCCGCGCCCGGACACATGGGACACGTGGTCGATAGTCGTGAAGCCCGGCTCGAAGATGAAGCGGGCGATGCGCTCGTCGCTCATGCGCTCGAGCTCGGCGGGCGTGACGAGACCGCGTTCCAGGGCCTTTGCGGCGACGCGGGCCACGTCCAGCCCGCGCCCGTCGTCCGCCACCTCGATGGTGATCGTGCCGCTCTCGTGAGCGGCGGAGATCCGGATCGACCCGCGGGGCGGCTTGCCGGCGCGGCGGCGCTCCTCCGGCGTCTCGATGGCGTGGTCGGCCGCGTTGCGGATGAGGTGGGTGAAGGGGTCCTTGACGAGCTCCAGCACCTGCCGGTCGAGCTCGGTGTCGGCGCCGGTGAGGATGAGCTCGATGTCCTTGCCTAGCTCGGCGCAGAGATCGCGCACGAGACGCGGCAGCTTCTGCCAGGCCGTGCTGATGGGCTGCATGCGGGTCTTCATGACCCGCTCCTGCAACTCGGCGGTGACGCTCGACAAGCGTTGCAGGGGGGCCTTGAAGGCGCTGTTCTCGTCGTGGCGCGCCAGTTCGACCAGCTGGTTGCGGGTGAGCACCAGCTCGGACACCATGGTCATGAGACCTTCCAGGGTGTCGAGCCCGACCCGGATGGATTGGGCGATCCCGGTCCCCTGCGCGCCATTGCGAGCGGGGGCCGGCCGGGCCGGGCTGGCCTGCCGGGCGCGGGGCGGCTCGTCCGGTTCCGCCTGCGGCGCCGGCTGCTGGACCCGAGGAGGCGCCGCCGCTGGAGCTTCCGGCCGGGGAAGGGGCGGGAGGGGCGTCGGCCTGGCCGGCTCGGGCGCGTGTTCCTGAACGCGTCCGTCGGCCTGCGCGGTGAGTTCGGCGATCAGATCGGCGTCGCCGCCCTCGGGCTCGGCCTGGGTCTCCTCCAGGACCTTCAGGATCATCTTGATCCGGTCGATCGTGCTCAGGATCAGGGTCACGGCTTCCGTGGTGACCGGAGCGCCCTCGCGGAAGCGGCTAATCAGGGACTCGGCGGCGTGGGAGAGCGCCTCCAGCCGCGGCAGGCCCAGGAACCCACAGGTGCCCTTGATGGTGTGCACCAGGCGGAAGATGTGCGCGAGCATGGTCGCGTTGTTGGGCTCGCGCTCGAACTGGACGAGTTGGCGATCGACGTTCTCGACCGTTTCGAAGGTCTCGGTCAGAAATTCGCGGAGAACGTCGTCCATGGGGCTTCCCGGTTCGGCGCCGCGTCCGGCGCCAAACCCATTCATGCCCCATCAACCGTTGATGATCGGTTGAACAGATGTCGAGCAAATGCCGGACGCGCGGTCGCCTTGAAGCCCCGGCCGTCCTTGCGAGGAGCGCAGCGACGAAGCAATCCAGGAGCCGGGCGGTCCACTGGATCGCTTCGCTTCGCTCGCAATAGCGCAAAACACGCCGTCGTGGCCGGGCTTGTCCCGGCCATCCACCGCGCCGTCCCGGGCGTGGATCCCCGGGACGAGCCCGGGGATGACGGTCAGGTGGACGCGCCGGTTGACCTGAGGATGCAGACGCGCGTGCGACCGGCCTTGGAGGCCCTGGATCGCTTCGCTTCGCTCGCAAGGACGGGGGAGGCCGATCTGCAGCCTCCAGGAGGCGGTGATCCGCCTGCGTCGCTCAGGCGGCCTTGGGCTTCGCCGAGATCGTGACCGTGTCGCCCTCGATCGACAGGTCGACGGTCATGTTGGCGGCGCGGGCGATCAGCCCCGTGTAGAAGGGCTGGATGCCGTGGGCGTCCACCGTGCCGCTCTCCGGGGCGCCCGCCAGCAGCGAGGGCGCGGCCGAGGGAATGCGCGCGTTGATGCCCTTGGCGGTGATCAGGAACGTGCCGATGTCGCCCTCCACCGTCAGGGTGACGCTGATCACGCCGCCGCGTGGAACCGCGGTGGTGGCGATCACCAGGAGATTGAGGAGCAGCTTGACCTGGTTCTTCGGCAGGAGAACCCGCGGGGCGGTCCAGTTGAGGGTCGTGCGGTCGTCGGCGATGAATCCGCGCGCGACCTGCTCGGCGTCGCCGGTGTCGATGGCGGCGCCGGCCGACCCGGCCGCGCCGAAGGCGAGGCGGGCGAACTGGAGGCGGGCGGAGGCCTGCCGGGCGCTCTTCTTGATGAGGTCCTGCGCGAAGCCGCGCATGGACTCGTCCTTCTCGTCCTCCAGGACCTCGAGGCCGTTCACGATCGCCCCGACCGGGCTGATGACGTCATGGCAGACGCGGCTGCACAGCAAAGCCGCGAGGTCGAGAGCGTCGAGGGTGATGGCCGTCATGTCCTGTTCTCCGCCGTCCGCCGCCGAATCGGCAAAGGCCGCCTTCCTGCCGATACACCGCATGGCGCTTCGATGAAAGGCGGCGGCGCCCACAAGCAAGGGAGCGCCCCCGTTACGGCGACAATTCGGCCAGGAGCCCGGGCCAGATCTGGTCCGCCGCCGCCGGCCCGCCCGTGGCGAAGAAGGCGTCCCGGGCCTCGGGCGAGCGGAACAGGAACAGCCGCTCGTCCCGGACGGCGAAGACGCTGGGGTCGGCGGCGACCGGAGACCGCCTGAGCACGGCGTCGGCGTCGTAGCCGCCATAGGCGGGCGCGAAGGACTCCGGCGCGCGCTGGAATTCGGCCTTGTTGGCCGCCGAGGCGAAGCGCCAGGTGGCTCCCGACCAGCGCCACTCGTGGTCCGGGCTTCCCGGGACGGGCTTGCCATCCACGAAATAGGCCACCGGGTCGTAGCCGAAGAGCGCGATGCCGGAGAGCGGGTCCACGACGACCCGCTGGGTGGTGAGCCCGTAATCCTGGGCCGCGCCGGCGGCCGCCGGCCCGAGCGCCAAGGCCAGGGCCAAGATGGCGGCGCGAAAGGGCCTTGCCTGCGACACACTTCGTCCAGAGTCTAACATGTGGGTGATTCGATCCATGCGGCCGTCCGGCCGCATCTAGCACGACGGCGCTTGCGGTTGGGTTGACGCGGTCCTTGGCGGCCGGTCGCTCGACCCCTGCGCGCGAAGCGGAGGAGCTTCATGACATCCAGCATGCGCCTTCTGGCCCGTGCCGCCCTCGTCATCCTCGCCCTGGTCTCGGCCGATACGGCCTTCGCCCAGTATCGCCACAGCCCTCCGCCCAGCACCTATTCGTCGGACGAGCTGGTCAACTCCGGCCACCGCTTCTTCGGCAACGTCAGCCGCGGGCTGGCGCTGACCATCGAGGAAGCGACGCGGCGCTGGGGCCAGCCGAACGGCTACATCCTCGGCCAGGAGGGCGGGGCGGCGTTCGTGGGCGGCCTGCGCTATGGCGAAGGCGTGCTCTACACGCGGAACGCCGGCGACCGTCGCGTGTTCTGGCAGGGGCCGTCTTTCGGCTTCGACTTCGGCGGACAGGGCGCGCGCACGATGATGCTGGTCTACAACATGCCGTCCACGGAGGCGCTGTTCCAGCGCTTCGGCGGAGTGGACGGCTCGGCCTATTTCGTCGGAGGCTTCGGGATGACCGCGCTGGTGGCGGACCAGATGGTGGTCGTGCCGATCAGCGCGGGCGTCGGCGCCCGGCTCGGGGTCAATGTCGGCTATCTCAAGTTCACGCCCAACGCGACGTGGAACCCGTTCTGACGCCCTTGCGGCGCCTTGGCGCTCACCGGATGCGCGTTCCGGGTTGGAAACATCGCCCGAGGCGTGCCATGCTCGCGGGCGACAGTGATCGGAGAGGCCCCCGGCGGTGATCGAAACGGGCATGATCTTCGCCCTGGGCTTCCTCGCGGCGGCCCTGCTGGCGATCCTGGTGTTGCCCGCGCTATCCCGGCGGGCCGAGCGGCTCGCGCGGCGGCGCGTGGAGGCGCGGCTTCCCCTGTCCATGGCGGAGATCGCGGCGGAGCGCGACCACCTCCGCGCCGAAATGGCCGTGGAGGCGCGGCGCGTCGAGATGCGCGCCGAGGCGGCGGCGCGGGCGCATGCGGAGGACATGGCGGAGCTCGGCCGCAGGGCCGTGCGCATCGCCGACCTGCAGGCGGAGGTCGACGCGCGGGCGCAGGCCATCGCTGGGCTGGAGGCCGATCTCGCGGCGACGCGCGCCTCGCTGGAGGCGGCGTCCGCCAATCTCGAGGCCGCCACCGGGCAGCTCAAGGCTGGCGGCGAGGACCTTGCGGCGCGGCGCGGGGAACTGGAGGCGCTGCAGCGCGAGCACGCGGCGCTCCAGGAGCTCTCGGAGGAGCGGCGGCTCGTCATCTCCACGCTGGAGACCTCCCTGGAAAGCTTCAAGGCGCGCCTCGCCGACGCGGAGCGCGGGCTGGCTCAGGCGCGGGTCGAGGTGGCCGAGCGCGACGCGCGGCTCAGCGAGCTGGAGTCCCGGCGGGCGGCGCTGGACGAGCGCGCGCAGGCGCTCGCGCAGGAGCGCGACGAGCGCGACCGGCTGGTCGAGACGCTGCGCGCGGAGGCGCGGCAGGGCGCCGAGGCGACGGCGGCGCTGCGCGGGGATCTCGACCAGGCCAAGGCCAGGCTGGAGGCCGAGTCGCTGCGGGCCGAGGCGGCGCTCGCAGCCGCGGAGCGCGTCCATGCGGTCGACATCGCCGCGGTGTCTGACCGGGCGGAGCTGGTCGAGAAGCTGCGGAGCGAAAAGGCCGCGGCGGACACGGCGCTCGAGGCGGCGCGGGCGGATCGGCGCGCGCTACAGCAGGAATTGGAGACGCTGCGGCGCGGGCCGGAGGGGCCGGCCGGCGAGGGCGAGGCCCAGCCCCGGCCCGAGCGGCGCCGGGCACGCCTCACGGCTGTCGGATCCGACGCATCCAAGCCGGCCGCGTCGGGCTGACGCCACTCAGAAACCTGCATCGACTGTTCCCCGGGCGACATGAAATGTCGCCAAACGATAGGCCGCGTGCTTCAATCAGGCGGAAGCTGAGGCCGTGATGTCGCTGAGGGGAAACGTCACGATGTTCCGCACGCCTGGTTTGTCGCCGTCTGGCGAAGCCCCGCCCGCGCCCGCATCGGCGCCGTCCACGGTCGGAACGCCCGACAGCGTCCACACCTTCGGCTTCCTGATGACGCCGGATTTCTCCATGATCGCCTTCACGTCGGCGATCGAGCCGCTGCGCCTGGCGAACCGCTGCGCCGGCAGGACGCTCTACGGCTGGCGCATCTTCTCGCCGGACGGCAAACCGGTCACGGCTTCGAACGGCGTCAGCATCGCGGCGGACGGCAGCTACCACGACGTCGGGCCCATGCCGGCCGTGGTAGTGTGCTCCGGCCTCGACGTGCATCGTTTCGACCACCGGGAGCTCATCTCCAAGCTGCGGACGCTCGCCTTCTACGGCGTGCAGATCGGCGCCGTGTGCACGGGCACCTACGTGCTCGCCAAGGCCGGGCTGCTGGCCGGCCGCCGATGCACAATCCATTGGGAGAACCACGACAGCTTCCGGGAGGAGTTCGCCGACATCGACGTGACGCAGGAGCTGTTCGAGATCGACCGCAACCGCTTCACCTGCGCGGGCGGCACCGCCGCGATCGACATGATGCTGTCGATGATCGCCAAGCAGAAGGGGCCGGAGATCGCCGCTCAGGTCACGGACCAGCTCATTCACCACCGGCAGCGCGACGCGCACGAGCGGCAGCGGATGGAACTGCGGGCGCGCCTCGGCGTGGCGCATCCCAAGCTGCTGGCGGTGGTGTCCGAGATGGAGAAGAGCCTGGAGACGCCGCTCTCCTGCGCCGAGCTCGCCGACGAGGTGGGGCTGTCGACGCGCCAGCTCGAGCGGCTTTTCCGCAAGTACATCGGCGAGGCGCCCACGAAGTACTACCTGGGCCTGCGCCTCAATCGGGCGCGGTTCCTGCTGCGCCAGACGTCCATGCCGATCCTCACCATCGGGCTCGCCTGCGGCTTCGTCTCGGCCTCGCACTTCTCCAAGTGCTACAGCGAGCATTTCGGCCGCACGCCCTCGCACGAGCGGCGGGGCCTGCAGTGAGTGGATCCGAGAGGACGACAGGCTCCTGCCTGTGCGGCGGCGTCGCCTTCGCGGTCCACGGGCCCCTGCGGGACATCGTGGCCTGCCACTGCAGCCAATGCCGCAAGACCTCCGGCAACTTCGTAGCGGCGAGCCGGGCGAAGACCGCCGACATCGCCTTCAGCGCCGACGGCACGCTCGCCTGGTATCGATCTTCCGACACGGCCGAGCGCGGCTTCTGCAGCCGTTGCGGCGGCAACCTGTTCTGGCGCCCCACCGCCGGCGATACCACGAGCATCATGGCCGGGGCCCTCGATCCGCCCACGGGGCTGCTCATCCGCGAGCACATCTTCTGCGCCGACAAATCGGACTTCTACGAGATCACGGACGGGAAGCCCTGTTCCGCGGGGGACGACGAGTAGGCCGTCGCGCGAAATCAAAGGTCCCGCGCGTCACCCCCGGCGGCCTGCGCATCAGGCCGGGGGAGGGGATCCAGGAGGACCGGGCGTTCGGCCTGGATCCCCTTCCCCTCCGCCGCCTGCGCGGCTCCGGCCGGGGATGACGGAGGCTTATGCGTGGCCGGCTCGCTTTGATGCATTGAATCGGCCCCCCTGGATTGCTTCGCTGCGCTCGCAAGGACGGGAGAGGTGTGGGTGCGAGCGCTCATCGTGTCCGGTCAGGGGCGGCGCGTCCGGCGCGAAGCGCGCGACGGTTTTTGGCCAGAAGGAGGCGCATCGGCTCACGGCGGGGCGACATCGGCCCTCCAGAATGCTGTCCCGGAGCCGCCCGCATGAGGCGGCCGCGGGGGACGCATGATGGCCTCAGACCTCGAGATCGCCCGGGCGGCGAAGCTTCGGCCGATCGAAGCGATCGGCGAGCGGCTCGGCATTCCGGCGGATGCGCTGCATCCTTACGGACGGCACATCGGCAAGGTCGGCTTCGACTTCATCGAGAGCCTGGAGGGACGCCCTGACGGCAAGCTGATCCTGGTCACGGCCATCAGCCCGACGCCTGCGGGCGAGGGCAAGACGACCACGACGGTCGGCTTGGGGGACGGGCTCAACCGCATCGGCCGCAAGGCGATGATCTGCATCCGGGAACCTTCGCTCGGCCCCTGCTTCGGCATGAAGGGCGGCGCGGCCGGCGGGGGCTACGCCCAGGTCGTGCCCATGGAGCAGATCAACCTGCATTTCACGGGCGACTTCCACGCCATCACGGCGGCCAACAACCTGCTCGCCGCTTTGATCGACAATCATGTGTACTGGGGCAACGAGCTCGGCCTCGACCCGCGGCGCATCAACTGGCGGCGCGTGCTGGACATGAACGACCGCGCGCTGCGCGAGATCGTCTCCTCGCTCGGCGGCGTTGCGAACGGCTTTCCGCGCGAGGACGGCTTCGACATCACGGTCGCGTCCGAAGTCATGGCCATCTTCTGCCTGGCGCGCGACCTCAGGGATCTGGAGGAGCGGCTCGGGCGCATCATCGTGGGCTACACCCGCGACAAGACGGCGGTCACGGCGGCAGCGCTGAAAGCCGCCGGCGCCATGACCGTTCTGCTGAAGGATGCGCTGCAGCCCAACCTGGTGCAAACGCTGGAAGGCTCGCCGGCCTTCGTGCATGGCGGGCCTTTCGCCAACATCGCGCATGGCTGCAACTCTGTGGTGGCGACGCGCACGGCGTTGAAGCTCGCCGACTACGTGGTCACCGAGGCTGGCTTCGGGGCGGACCTCGGGGCGGAGAAGTTCTTCGACATCAAATGCCGCAAGGCCGGGCTCACGCCGGCCGCGGCCGTGGTGGTCGCGACGGTCCGGGCGCTTAAGATGCATGGCGGCGTGCCGAAGGACCAGCTCGGGCCCGAGAACCTGGAGGCCGTGCGCAAGGGGCTCGCGAACCTGGCCCGGCATGTGGGCAATGTCGGCAAGTTCGGCGTCCCGACGATCGTCGCCATCAACCGCTTCCATGCGGACACGGAAGCCGAGCACCGGCTCATCCAGGAGTTCTGCGCTTCGCAACTCGGGGTGGACGCGGTGATCTGCAACCACTGGGCCGAGGGTTCGCACGGCGTCACGGAACTGGCCGAACGGGTGGTGGGCCTGGCGGAGAGCCGCCGGCGGCTGGACGGACACGGCTTCCACCCGCTCTATGCGGACGAGCTGCCGCTTTGGGACAAGATGAAGCTGATCGCGACGGAGATCTACGGAGCCTCCGACATCATCGCCGACCAATCGGTTCGCAACCAGTTCCGCGACCTGCAGGCGGCGGGCTTCGGCAACCTGCCAATCTGCGTGGCGAAGACCCAGTACTCCTTCTCGACGGACCCGAACCTGCGTGGCGCCCCGAGCGGGCACGTGGTTCCGATCCGCGAGATCCGGCTGCGGGCGGGCGCGGGGTTCCTGGTGGTGATCTGCGGTGAGATCATGACGATGCCGGGCCTGCCGCGGGTTCCGTCCGCCGAGCAGATCCGGCTCGATCGCGATGGTCAGATCGAGGGCTTGTCGTAGTGGCGCGCCTGATGAAGCGGCGTCGCGCAGTTCGCCAATTGAGCCGTCATTGCGAGCGCAGCGAAGCAATCCAGATGCCGCCAGACGCCCCTGGATTGCTTCGTCGCTTCGCTCCTCGCAATGACGGCGAGCGAGCGGACCATGCCTGACAGCTTCGACTACGTCATCGTGGGCGCGGGCTCGGCCGGGTGCGTCATCGCCAACCGGCTGACGGAGGACCCCTCCGTGACCGTCGCCGTGCTGGAGGCGGGCGGAAACGACTGGTCGCCGTTCATCCAGATGCCGAGCGCGTTGTCGATCCCGATGAACTCGGCGAAATACGACTGGCGCTACGAGACGGAGCCGGAGCCGCATCTCAACGGCCGGGTGTTCCACGTGCCGCGCGGCAAGGTGCTGGGCGGGTCGTCGTCCATCAACGGCATGGTCTATGTGCGAGGCAACGCGCAGGACTTCGACGGCTGGGCCGAGCAGGGCGCGAAGGGCTGGGACTACGCGCGGGTGCTGCCCTACTTCCGGCGCGCCGAAACGCGCGAGGAGGGCGGCGACGCCTATCGGGGCTCCGACGGCCCGCTGCACACCAGCTACGGGCCGATGAAGAACCCGCTCTACCGCGCCTTCGTGGATGCGGCGACGCAGGCGGGTTATGCGGAGACGGACGACATCAACGGCTTCCGCCAGGAAGGCTTCGGCCGCATGGACCGAACCATCCACGCGGGCCGGCGGTGGAGCGCCGCCAACGCCTATCTGCGGCCCGCCATGGGGCGGCCCAACCTGCGCGTGATCCCGCGGGCCATGGCCACCCGCGTCATCCTCGAAGGACGGCGGGCCGTGGGCGTCGCCTACAAGCCGGGCGGGGCGTCCTATCCGGAGCAGCAGGTGCGAGCGCGGCGCGAGGTGATCCTGGCGGGAGGCGCCATCAACTCCCCCGTGCTGCTGAAGCTATCGGGCGTGGGCCCCGGGGCCGAGCTGCAGGCGGCGGGCCTTCCGGTGATGCTGGATCTGCCCGGCGTGGGCGAGAACCTGCAGGACCACATGGAATTCTATTTCCAGGTGGAGAGCCGCGAGCCGATCACGCTCTACACGCACATGGGCGCCTGGGCGAAGCTGCTGATCGGCCTGCGCTGGATGGCGTTCAAGGACGGGCTTGGGGCGACCAACCACTTCGAGAGCTGCGGATTCATCCGCAGCCGGGCAGGGGTGCGCTGGCCGGACATCCAGTATCACTTCCTCCCGCTCGCCATCACGTATGACGGCAAGAGCCTGGCGAGCGCCCATGGGTACCAGGCCCATGTGGGGACGATGCGCTCCAGGAGCCGCGGCCATGTGCGGCTGCGCGGGCCGGACCCCTTCGCCAAGCCGGCGATCCGCTTCAACTACATGAGCCATCCCGAGGACTGGGAGGAGATGCGCGCCTGCGTGCGGCTGACGCGCGAGATCTTCGCCCAGAAGGCCTTCGATCCGTATCGCGGGCGGGAGATCCAGCCCGGGGCGGACGCGACCTCGGACGAGGCGATCGACGCCTTCCTGCGGGAGAAGCTGGAGAGCGCCTACCACCCCTGCGGGACGTGCCGCATGGGCGCGGCGGGCGACCCGATGGCGGTGGTGGATCCCGAGTTGCGGGTGATCGGATTGGAGGCGCTGCGGGTCGCCGACACCTCTACGTTCCCGACCATCACCACTGGCAACCTGAACGCGCCGGCCATCATGCTGGGCGAGAAGGCTTCCGACCTGATCCGCGGGCGCGACCCGCTGCCGCCCAGCAACGCGCCGGCTTTCGTGCACCCCGAATGGGAGGCGCGGCAACGGTGATTGTCGCCGTCATCCCCGGCCGGAGCGGCGCAGCCGCGGAGGGGAAGGGGATCCAGGGCAGCACGCGCCGGCGCGCGCGGGACTTATGCCCAAGCGCCTGGATCCCCTTCCGGGACTGCTGCGCAGGCCGCCGGGGATGACGGCGGAGTCTACTCCGCCTCGCTCCTCCGCAGCACGCCCGCGAGGGCGTCGCGGACGCCGATGGCGCCCACGAAGCGGTCGGCGGCGTCGAAGACGGCGACGGGGGCGGCGTTGTGCTGCATGGCGACCATGACGTCGCGCAGTGGCGTGTCCTGGCGGGCCCAGAAGGCGAGGGGGGCGTCCTTCGCCCAGGCCTCGGGATGGCCGAGGCAGTCCTGCCAGCGGGCGGGGGCGCCGTCGCGTTCGGCGGCGGTGACCTTGCGGTCCCCGTCGATCCGGAAGCGCGTCGTGCGGCGGCGGTCGAGCCAGACCCAGCCGTCTCCGGCGGTCTCCAGGTCGCGCGAGTCGCGCATGACGTTGTAGGCGGTGAGCACGCTGAGCGGGTTCACATGGGCGACGAACTCGCGGACGTAGTCGTCCGCGGGGCGCAGCACGATGTCCTCCGGCGCGCCGAACTGGACGATGCGGCCGCTTTCCATGATGGCGATGTGGCGGCCGAGCTTAAGGGCCTCGTCGAGGTCGTGGCTGACGAAGAGGATCGTCTTCTTCAGGTTGCGCTGCAGGTCCAGCAGCTCGTCCTGGAGCTTGGTGCGGATGAGCGGATCGAGCGCCGAGAAGGGCTCGTCCATCAGCAGGATGTCTGCGTCCGTGGCGAAGGCGCGGGCGAGGCCGACGCGCTGCTGCATGCCGCCGGAGAGCTCGTCGGCGTAGCGGTCCGCCCAGGCGTCCAGGGCGACCATCTTCAGCTTCTCGGCCACGATGCGGTCGCGCTCGGCCCTGGGGACACCGCGCAGCTCGAGCCCGAAGCCGACGTTCTCGGCCACCGTGCGCCAGGGCAGCAGGGCGAACTGCTGGAACACCATGGCGACGCTCTTCGTGCGCACGCCGCGTAGCGTGTCGGGGTCGGCGGAGGCGACGTCCACCATGCGGCCGCCGTGGCGCACGAGGACCTCGCCGCGCGTCACCTTGTTGAGGCCGTTCACGGCGCGCAGCAGGGTGGACTTGCCGGAGCCGGACAGGCCCATGAGCACGCAGATCTCGCCCTCCTGCACCTGGAGGCTGGCGCCCGCCACGCCGAGCACCTGGCCGCAGGAGGCCTGGATCTCGGCGCGCGTCCTGCCCTCGTCGAGGAGGCGCAGAGCCTCCTTTGGGCGGTCGCCGAAGATGATGTCGACGTTGCGGAATTCGACGGCGGCGTCGGCGGTCATGGGCGGGGCCGCCTGCGCTCGGGTTGCTTGAACACGCGGTCGAGCACGATGGCCAGGATCACGATGGCGAGCCCGGCCTCGAAGCCCATCGCCACGTTCACCGAGTTCAGGGCGCGCACGACCGGCTTGCCGAGGCCGTCGGCGCCGACCAGGGCGGCGATCACCACCATGGACAGGCTCAGCATGATGCACTGGGTGACGCCGGCCATGATGGTCGGCAGCGCGTAGGGCAGCTCCACCTTCCAGAGCAGCTGGCGCCGGGTGGCGCCGAAGCTTTCGCCGGCCTCGACCAGCTGTTTCGGGACGGAGGACACGCCCAGATAGGTGAGGCGGATCGGCGCCGGAATGGCGAAGATCACGGTGGAGATGAGGCCCGGTACGACGCCAAGTCCGAACAGGATCAGGGTGGGGATCAGGTACACGAAGGTCGGGATGGTCTGCATCAGGTCGAGCACGGGGCGGATGGCCGTGTAGAGCCAGGCCCGGTGCGCGGCCGCGATGCCGATCGGCACGCCGATGACGACGCAGGTGAGCGTGGCGAAGAGCACCAGGGAGAGCGTCTCCATGGTGGGCTTCCAGTAGCCCAGGTTGGCGACGAGCGCGAAGGCCAGCGCGATGAAGAGCGACAGCGCCCAGGAGCGGTGGAGCGCGTAGGCCAGGCCCGCGAAGGCTACGATCAGCAGCAGCGGCGGGCACCACAGCAGCGCGGCGGTGAAGGCCATGGTGACGGCGCCGAGGCCGGCCGAGATGGCGTCGAACACCGCCTGCGCGTGATCGTTCAGCGCGCCGACGGCGGTCTCCATCCACTTGCCGAGGGGGATCTTGGTCCCCGTGAACCAGCGCTCCATGGCTCTTCCTCCGCGGCCTTCATACCCGGCCGGAGCGGCTTAGCCGCGAAAGGGCGGGGATCCAGGGGCGGCCTGGCGCCCGGTCTCCTGGGGCCCTTCCCGGCGCTGCGCGCCGCCGGGGATGACGGCCGGGAGATCCGAACGCGTCTCCTTACTTGATGCCGAGCGAGGCCTTCACGGCAGGCAGGCCGGGCTTGCCGTCGAGCGTGGAGACGTCCTTCAGCCAGGCGTCGAGCACGGCCGGGTGTGCCTTCAGCCAGTCGCCGGCGGCCTTGTCGGCCTCCTGCTTGTCGAACAGGATAGAGCCCATGATCTCGTTCTCCATCTGCAGGGTAAACTTGAGGTTCTTCAGCAGCTGGCCGACATTCGGGCACTCGGCGAGGTAGTTGGCGCGGACATTGGTGTAGATGGTGGCGCCGCCGAGGTTCGGGCCGAAGATGTCGTCGCCGCCCTCCAGGTACTTGATCTGGTACTTGGTGTTCATGGGGTGGGGTTCCCAGCCCAGGAACACGATGGGCTCCTTGCGCTTGGTGGCGCGCTCCACCTGGGCCAGCATGCCCTGCTCGCTCGACTCGACGAGCTCGAAGCCCTTCACGTCGAACTTGTTGTCCTTGATCATGTCGAGGATCAGCCGGTTGCCGTCGTTGCCCGGCTCGATGCCGTAGATCTTGCCGTTCAGCGGCTTCTCGAACTTGACGATGTCGGCGAAGGTTTTGAGCCCGGCCTCATAGGTATAGGCTGGCACAGCCAGCGTGTACTTGGCGCCCTCCAGGTTGACGCCGACGACCTCGACGGACTTGTCGTCCACATAGGGCTTCCGGTCGGCCTCCATGGTGGGCATCCAGTTGCCCAGGAACACGTCGATGTTCTTGTTCTTCATGGACGTGTAGGTGACCGGCACCGAGAGCACCTCGGTCTTGGGCGTGTAGCCCAGGCCCTGCAGCACCAGGGAGGTCGCCGCCGTGGTGGCGGTGATGTCGGTCCAGCCGACGTCGGAGAAGCGCACCGTCTTGCAGGAGGCGGGCTCGGCCGCGGCGGCCAGCGTGGTGGCGGCGAAAAGGGCGGCGAAAAGGGCGGCGAAGGACAAAGCGAGGCGGTCGAAACGCATCGGGTGCTCCAAGTCAGCTTCCCGCCTCAAGCGCGGCGGTGGCGCGCATCGTGGATCACAAAGCCGTCATGGAAAAGGGGTCGGCGGCGATGCGCGAGGCGGCCAAGCCCCACAACCAAAGCGAGAGACTCCGTCCTTGCGAGCGGAGCGAAGCAATCCAGGAGCAGCTGCCGCCGGTCCCTGGATTGCTTCGTCGCTTCGCTCCTTGCAAGGACGGGGGAGCCGTCAATGCGTCGCGTCGGGCATGGAGGCCTTCTTGCGCTCGATGTAGTCGCGCAAGGCCTCGTCCACGCCGGGGTCGATGGGCGGGGCCTCGTATTCGGCCAGCATCTTCTTCCACAGGGCGTTGGCGCGCTGGGGGGCGTCCAGGCGGCCCTCGGCCTCCCACTGCTCCACGGAATTGTTATCGGCGACCGACGACCGGTAGAAGGCCGTCTCGAAGTTGGCCTGGGTGTGGGCGCAGCCCAGGAAGTGGCCGCCGGGAGGAACCTCCCGGAAGGCCTCCATGCCCTGGCCGTTCTCCGAGAGGTCGATGCCCTTGGCCAGCACGTGCATCATGCCGAGCTGGTCGCAGTCCATGACGAACTTCTCGTAGGAGGAGGCGAGCCCGCCTTCCATCCAGCCCGCCGCGTGCAGCACGAAGTTGGCGCCGGCGTGGAGCGTGGGGACGAGTGTCTGGGCGCTCTCGTAGGCCGCCTGGGCGTCGGGAATCTTGGAGGCGCACAGCGAACCGCCGGTGCGGAAGGGCAGGTTGCAGCGGCGCGCCAGCTGCCCGGCGCCGTAGATGGCGAGCGCCGCTTCGGGGGTGCCAAAGGTGGGCGCGCCCGATTGCATGGAGAGGGTCGACACGAAGGTGCCGAAGATCACCGGCGCGCCGGGGCGCACCAGCTGGGTGAAGGACACGCCGGCCAGCACCTCGGCCAGCACCTGCGCCAGCGTGCCGGCCACGGTCACTGGGCTCATCGCGCCGGAAAGGATGAAGGGCGTGATGATGGTCGCCTGGTTGTCGCGGGCGTAGACCTCCGCCGCGCCCAGCATGGTGTTGTCCCACACCATGGGGGAGTTGGCGTTGATGAGGCTGGTGCACACCGTGTTGTTGGCGACGAACTCTTCGCCGAACAGGATCTTCGACAGGTTCACGGTGTCCTGGGCGCGGTCGGGATGGGTGACCGAGCCCATGTAGGCTTTGTCCGAATAGCGCATGTGCGCGTACACCATCTCGAGATGGCGCTTGTTGACCGGGAGGTCGACGGGCTCGCACACGGTGCCGCCGGAGTGGTGCATGAAGGGGCTGGCATAGGCGAGCTTCACGAAGTTTTGGAAGTCCTCGATCGTGCCGTAGCGCCGGCCCTTGTCGAGGTCGTGCACGAAGGGCGAACCGTAGACCGGGGCGAAGACGGTGTCCTTGCCGCCGATATGGACGCTGCGCTCCGGGTTGCGGGCGTGCTGCACGTAGTCGCTCGGCGCGGTGGCGATCAGCTTGCGCGCGAGCCCGCGGGGAAAGCGGACGCGCTCGCCCTGGATGTCGCAGCCGGCGTCCTTCAGCAGCTTGAGGGCGGTCGGATAATCGCGGAACTCGATGCCGACCTCCGCCAGGATGGTCTCGGCGTTGCGCTCGATGATCTCCAAGCCTTCGGCCGACAGGATGTCGGCCACCGGGATGTTGCGGCTGATGTAGGGAACCGACACGGCCGCGCGCTGGGCCCGGGCGGCGCGACGGGCCTCGCGACCGCGCCTCGCCTCGCGGGGAGATTGAGCCTCGTCGTTCATGCCGTTCCTCGCCTGTGCAAGGTTCGCCGGGGGGCGGAACCATCTTTGCGGCAGGCTAGGCGCGGGATGCGACACGGCCTCACGCATGTGCGGCGCAGACTTGTCCGGCGGCGACCGCCTCGTCGCTCCCCTGCAGGGGAGGGTGGACGGCGCACAGCGCCGGACGGGAGGGGCCTTCCCCAGCGCTCCGCACCCACCGCCTTCGGCGGTTCCCCCTCCCCTCAGGGGAGGGACCGCCCCGGCGAGACGGCTCAGACTACAAGCGGCGCGGAGACCGAACGCGCCATCCTCCATGACGCGCATCCGACAGTCGGGGTCGGGGGGCGGTGAGCCTTGCGGGCCCCGCGCCTTGACAGTCGCGCTTATTCGCCGGCCTCTGGCCGGCAGCAGCGGCTTCGAGGGGACTGCATCATGAAAACACACGCGCGCGTGGTCGTGATCGGCGGCGGCGTGGTGGGCGTGTCGACGCTCTATCACCTGGCCCGCAAGGGCTGGTCCGACGTGGTCCTCATGGAGCGCAAGGAGCTGACCTCGGGCTCCACCTGGCACGCCGCCGGCCTGCTGCCGCTGTTCAACATGAGCTACTCGGTGGGCCAGATCCACAAGTACTCGGTGGCGCTCTATAAGACGCTGGAGGAGGAGACGGGTCAGCATGTCGGCCTCAGGCAGGTCTCCAACATTCGCCTCGCCCGCACGAAGGCGCGGTGGGACGAGTTCATGTACTACGCCGGCGTCGCCAAGACGATCGGCGTCGACGTGCGGGTGCTGACCCCGGCGCAGGTGAAGGCGATCTGGCCCCTCTGCGAGACGGACGGCATCCTGGGCGCCATCCAGCATCCCGAGGACGGCTACGTCCAGCCGGCCGATCTCACCCAGGCCCTGGCCAAGGGCGCCCGGAGCCGCGGCGCCGAGATCTACCGCTACACCACCGTGCTCGGGATCGAGCAAACGCCGACGGGCGAGTGGCTGGTGAAGACCGACAAGGGCGACATCACCTGCGAGCACGTGGTCTCCGCCTCGGGCAACTTCGCCCGCAAGACCGGCCAGATGGTCGGCCTCGACGTGCCGGTGATCCCGGTCGAGCACCAGTACATCGTGACGGAGCCGCACCCGGCCATCCAGGAGCGGCGCCGCCAGGGCCTGCCCGAGATGGGCGTCCTGCGGGAGAGCGACTCGTCCTGGTACATGCGCGAGGAGGCCGGCGGCCTGCTACTTGGCCCCTACGAGGTCGGCGCGCCCTGCTGCTATGTGGACGGCCCGGACGCGCAGAGCGAATACGAGCTGTTCCAGGAGGACCTCGACCGGCTCGCGCCGCACATCGAGACGGCCATCGCCCGCGTGCCCGCCTTCGGCGAGGTCGGCATCAAGAAGGTCTACAACGGCGCCATCGCCTACACGCCGGACGGCAGCCCCATCGTGGGCCCGGCCTGGGGCCTCAGGAACTTCTGGCTGAACGAGGGCCATTCCTTCGGCGTGACGGCGGCCGGCGGCGCCGGATGGCAGCTGGCGGAATGGATCGTGGAGGGAGAGCCCTCCATCGACATGATGGGCGTCGACCCGCGGCGCTTCGGCCCCTACGCCTCGCGGGGCTACCTGCGCGAAAAGAACGAGGAGGCCTACGCCAACGTCTTCACGACCCACTACCCGGACGAGGAGCGCGCCGCCGCGCGGCCGCTGCGCCAGACCCCCTGCTATGACCGGATGAAGGCGCTGGGCGCGGTGTTCGGCTCCGTGTTCGGCTGGGAGCGCCCCGGCTGGTTCGCGCCTCCCGGCTACGAGGTTCCGGCGAACGAGCTCAACACGGACGACGTGCTGCTCAACGAGAACCACGCGCCGGCCGCCTCAGACGGCAAGGTGAAGGAGCGCTGGAGCTTCCGCCGCTCCAACTCCTTCCCCTTCGTCGGCGAGGAATGCCGCAACGTGATGGAGAATGTCGGCCTGCAGGACATGTCGGCCTTCGCCAAGTACGAGGTGCGCGGCCCCGGCGCCGAGGCGTGGCTCGACTCGATCCTGGCCAACCGCATCCCGAAGAAGATCGGACGCCTGGCGCTCACGCACTTGCTGTCGCAGAACGGCGGCGTGCGCTGCGAGTTCACGGTGTTCCGCGACGGGCCGCAGAGCTTCTACCTGGTCGGCGCCGGCGCGTACGAGCGGCACGACTGGGATTACCTACAGAGGCTGAAGCCCCGGGACGGCTCGGTGGAACTGCAGAAGGTCACCACCCAGTACGGCGTGCTGGTGCTGGCCGGGCCACGCTCGCGCGAGGTCCTGCAGACGCTCACGGACACGGACCTGGGCAACGCCAATTTCCCCTGGCTCTCCGGGCAAAACATCTCGGTCGGCGCGGCCACCGCGCGGGCGCTGCGCGTCAACTTCGTGGGCGAGCTCGGGTGGGAGCTGCATCACCCGATCGAGATGCAGAACTACATCTTCGACAAGCTCATGGCCGCCGGGAAGCCGTTCGGCATTCGGCCCTTCGGCATCAAGGCCATGGACAGCCTGAGGCTGGAGAAGAGCTACCGCCTCATCCCGCGCGAGCTGTCCATCGAGTACGCGGCGCTGGAGTCGGGGCTCGACCGCTTCGTGCATCCGAACAAGGGGCAGTTCCTGGGCCGCGACGCCCTGGTCGCCTGGCGCGAGAAGGGGTTCAAGAACCGGTTCGTCACCCTGGACGTGCACGGGGTGACGGACGCCGACGCGCGCGGGTCCGAGCCGCTGTGGCTCAACGGCGAGCTGATCGGCCGCTCCACCTCGGGCGGCTATGGCTGGCGCATCGGCAAGTCCCTGGCGCTCGGCATGGTGCGGCCGGACCTGGGCGAGATCGGCCAGGAGCTGGAGATCACGATCCTGGGCCAAAACCACCGCTGCACGGTGATCGAGGAGAGCCCGTTCGACCCGAACAACGAGCGGCTGAGGGCGTGACCATCCCTCTCGATCGTCATTGCGAGGAGCGCAGCGACGAAGCAATCCAGGACCGGCGGGGCTGGCTTGCGCCAAAGCGAGCCCGGCGGCCCCTGGATTGCTTCGCTGCGCTCGCAATGACGAAGGATGCCCGGGCGCATGGCGCCAGCTTCCCCTTGAGGGGGGAGGTCGGATCGGGGAGGGATCCGGGAGGGGGTGGCTGGCGCGCGCCCTTGCAGGCCATTGAGGCCCGCGCCGGACATCACCCCACCCCGCCATTTCGCGGCGACCCTCCCCCTCCAGGGGAGGGTGGGGCCTGCGCTTCACGAGGTTGTTCATGAGCCGCCTGGTCGTCGGCATCGACACGGGCGGGACCTACACGGACGCCGTGGTGGTGGCGGCGGGCGCGCGGCGGGTGCTCGCCAAGGCGAAGGCGCTGACCACGCGCGGAGACCTCGCCATCGGGGTGGGCGAGGCGCTCGACCGGGTTCTGGCGGAGGCCGGGGAGGGGCGGCCTGGCGGCTTGACGGGCGCGGACATCGCGCTGGTGTCGCTCTCCACCACCCTCGCCACCAACGCCATCGTGGAGGGGCACGGCTCGCCCGTGGCGGCCGTGCTGATCGGCTTCGACGAGGCCATGGCGGAGCGCACCGAGATCGCTAAGGCGCTGCCGGGCACGCGCATCCTGCGGGTCGCAGGCGGGCACGACCATGGCGGCGGCGAAGCGGCGGCGCTCGACGTGGCTGCCATAGAGGCCTTCCTCCGGGAGACCGGCCCGGCCGTGGGCGCCTATGCGGTCGCGTCGCAGTGGTCCGTGCGCAACCCGGCGCACGAGCGGCGGGCGCGGGAGATGGTGGAGCGGATCACCGGCCGGCCCGTGACGCTTTCCAGCGAGCTGGCGCACGCGCTTGACGCGCCGCGCCGGGCGCTCACGGCGGCGCTGAACGCGCGCATCATCTCGGCCATCACGGCGCTGATCGCGGCGGTGCGGGCCGCCATGGCCCGGCACGGGATCGCGGCGCCCCTCATGGTGGTGAAGGGCGACGGGACGCTGGCGTCGGCCGAGGCCGTCGCGCTGCGGCCGATCGAAACCATCCTGTCCGGCCCGGCGGCCAGCGTGATCGGGGCTAAGTTCCTGTCCGGGCTGTCCGATTTCGTGATCTCGGATGTGGGCGGCACCACGACGGACGTGGCGGTGCTCGAAAACGGCTGGCCGCGGCTCGACCGGGAGGGGGCGCAGGTGGGCGGGCGGCGCACGCTGGTGCGCGCCATCGCGATGCGCACCTTCGGGCTCGGCGGCGACAGCCAGGTGACGATCGACGCCCAGCGCAACAGGGTCGCGCTGCTGCCCAACAAGGTGGTTCCGCTCGCCCTGCTGGCGCACCGGCATCCCGAGGTGATCCTTCGGCTGCAGGCGCAGCTGAACGACTCCCAGGGCGCGCCCTATGCGAGCCAGTTCCTGCTGCGCCCGTTCGGGCGAACGGCGGCGGCGGATGCGCCGGAGCTGTCGGGGCGGGAGCGGGACATCCTCGCGGCGGTGGGGGGCGTGCCGCGCCCCATGGGAGACGTGATCCACGGGCCCATGCAGGTCAAGGCGCTGGCGCGGCTGGTCGGCATGGGGCTTGTGGCGGCAGCAGGCTTCACGCCGAGCGACGCCGCCCATGTGCTTGGCTTGCAGGGGCAGTGGTCGGCGGAGGGAGCGCGGCTGGGCGCGCTCGTGCTGGAGCGGCGGCTTCGCATGGCGGGGCCGCTTGCGCCGGCGGAAGCCGACGCGGCGGCGCGGCGCTTCGCCCAGGAGGTGTTCGACGCCATGGCGGCCAAGTCCGCGCGCGTGGTCATCGAGGCGCTGGCGGGCGAGGCGATGGACGGGGAAGCGGCCGGGCTTCTCGAAGCCGTGACCAGCGGGAAGGGCCGCTGGCGCAGCCTGCGCGTGGCCTTGGGGCCCACCGCGCCGGTGGTGGCCGTGGGCGGCCCGGCGCCGGTGTTCTACCCGGAGGTCGGCCGTCGTCTGGGAAGCGAGGTCGTGCTGCTGGAGCATGGCGACGTCGCCAACGCGATCGGGGCGGCCGTTGGCGTCGTGAAGGCGCAGGCCATCGTGGACGTGTCATCGTCGGGCGTGGGCGCGTACCGCATCCATGCGGAGGGCGATCCGATCCCGGTGGCGGATCCGACGGAGGCCCTGGCGCGGGCCCGCGCAATCGCGGTGGAGCAGGCCCGGGCCCGGGCGCTCGCCATGGGGGGCGTTGCGCCGGACGTGGACGTGCATGTGGACCGGGTGGACCTTCCGGACATGGAGGGCGACCGCGGGCTCGTGGCCGCCACCGTGATCGCCGAGTGCTGGGGGACGCCGCAGGCCGGGTAAGTTTGCAACCGCAGCGCGCCGGAGGGGGAGACGATGGTCGCGACGCTCGATCGCATTCCGACGATGATCCAGGGAGAGGGCGCGCTGGCCCAGGTCGGCGCGCAGGCGGCCGAGCTGGCCGGGCCAAGCGCCGCCGTGTTGCTGGTGGCGGACCCCGGCCTGAAGGCCTCCGGGCTCGTGGACGAGGCGCTCGCGGCCCTGCGCGCCGGCGGCGTGGCGCCCGTGCTGTTCAGCGACATCAAGAGCGACCCGACGGCCGCCCAGGTGGACGCCGGGGCGGCGCTGGCGCGGGAGGCGGGCGCCAGGGCTGTCGTGGCGCTCGGGGGCGGCTCCGCCATGGACGCGGGCAAGCTGATCGCCGCCGTCGCGGGCTCGCCGGCCCCGGCCATGACCTACGCGCTGTGCGCCGCCCCGCTGCCGGCAGGCGCGCTGCCGAAGATCTGCGTGCCGACCACGGCTGGCACGGGCTCGGAGACCACGCGCGTGTCGGTCATCACCGGGCCTGACGGCTCCAAGCAGTGGTTCTGGGGCGACGCCCTGAAAGCGGAACGGGTGGTGCTCGACCCGGCGCTGACAGTCGGCCTTCCGGCCCACCTCACGGCCGCGACCGGCATCGACGCCCTCGTGCATGCGATCGAGGCCTGCACGAACCGCAACGCGAACCCGGCCAACGACGTCTACGCGCACGCCGCAATCCGGCTTGCGGTTGGCAGCCTGGAAAGGGCAGTAACCCGGCCGGGCGATCTCCACGCGCGCGCGGCCATGCAGCTGGCGGCGGCCTTCGCGGGCGTCGCCATCGACAACGCCGGAACGGCCATCGGCCACAATATAGGGCATGCGCTGGGCTCGCTGCGGCCCATCCATCACGGCCGGGCGGTGGGCTGCGCCATGCTGGCGACGCTGCGGTGGAACGTGGAGGGGGACGACGGCCCGTTCGCGGCGGTGGCGACCGCCATGGGCGAGCCGGCGGAGGCGTCCCGGGTTCCGGCCGCCTTCGAGCGGCTCATGCGGGCGACCGGCGTCGCGATCTCGCTGGCGCAGGAGTTCGAGGGCGTGACCTCGGCCCAGCTGGCCTCCCAGATGCGCCGGCCGGAAAACGAGGCCATGCTGCGCTCGAACCGACGCCCCGTGACGGACGCGGACATCGACGCTTTCGCGGCGGCCGTGCTGAGCCAGAGCTGAGGCGCGCCATGAAGATCACCGGCATCGAGATCACCCACCACCGGCTGCAGTACGACCCGCCGTTCCACGCGAGCTGGGACACGAAGCCCCGCACCGCCTTCGACGCCACGATCGTGCGCGTTCATACGGATGCGGGACTCACCGGCGTCGGCTCCGGCGATCTCATGCTCGGCTTCGCCGGGCACGAGCACCTGTTCGTCGGGCAGGACCCGCTGGCCATCGAGCGGCACCACCGGGTGCTGGACAACATCCAGTTCCACTATGGCAGGTGCTGGCCGCTCGACCTCGCCCTGTGGGACCTCGCCGGCAAGATCACGGGCCAGCCCGTCTACAAGCTGCTCGGCGGGCTCACGGATCGGGTGCGGGCCTACGCCTCCTCGGGCACGCTGCGCGATCCCGGGGCCATGGCGGAGGCGGCGGAGGGCTACCTCGCCCAGGGCTTCCGGGCGATGAAGATCCGCTTCCACCGGGGCGACTGGCGCCGGGACATCGCGGCTCTGGAGGCCGTCCGGGCCCGGGTAGGGGACAGGCTCGAGCTGATGGTTGACTGCAACCAGGGCTGGCGCATGCCGTGGGACACGTATCCCGCATGGTCGCTGAAGGACGCCGTCCCTATCGCCCGGGAGCTGGAGCGGCTCGGAGTCTATTGGATGGAGGAGCCGCTGCACCGGGCCGACCGGGAGGGCATGCGGCGGCTGCGGGAGACGACCGACGTACGCATCGCCGGCGGCGAGATGACGCGGGAGCCCCACGAGTTCCGCGACCTCATCGCGGACGGCTGCCTGGATGTGCTGCAGCCGGACGCGGCTCTGGTGGGCGGCGTCACGGGCCTGCGGCGGGTGGCCACCATGGCGCAGGCCGCCAACCTGGTGTTCACGCCCCACACCTGGACCAACGGCATGGGGGTGACGGCGAACGCGCACCTCGTCTGCGGGCTCACGGAGGGCGTCTACCTGGAATATCCGTACGACCCGCCGGAATGGGGCCTCGACCGGCGCGACTATATGATGGCGGAACCGCTGCGCGTGGACGCGGAGGGCTGGATCGTCCTCCCGGATACGCCCGGGCTGGGTTACGCGCCGGACGAGGACCGGCTCAAGGCGACGCGGGTGGGATGACTCCCTCTCCTTGGCACGGGGAGAGGGCTGGGGTGAGGGGCCGAGGCTCGGCGCCGTGCGCCTATGGCGGCCCCTCATCCGACCCGCTGGCGCTCGGCCACCTTCTCCCATTCCGGGGAGAAGGTCTCACGCCGACAGCGCGACGCGGACCTTGGCCTGGGAGGGGATGTCCACCTCGACCTCCAGGGTCGAGATCGCCTCGCCGCGCTCCATCTTGACGCGGACGTTGTCCGGCTCGACGGGGACGTGCTTGGCGATCACGGCCAGGATCTCCTCGCGGAGCACTCCGACGAGGTCGTTCTGGCCGCCCACGGCGCGCTCGTGGGCGAGCAGGATCTGCAGTCGGTCGCGGGCGACCGGGGCCGAGCCCTTCCGGCTGAAGAACTGGAGGATGCTCATGCCGCCTTCCTCCCGAACAGCATCCCGAAGAAGCTCCGCTTGTTCTGCGGAACCATCATGGTGACGCTCTCGCCCATCAGCCTCTTGGCTGCGTCGGCATAGGCCTTGGCGGGGGCGCTGTTCGGGTTCGAGAGGGTGACCGGGGTGCCGAGGTTGGAGGCCCGCAGGACTTCCTCGCTCTCGGGGATGATGCCCAGCAGCGGGATGGACAGGATTTCGAGGACGTCATCGACCTTGAGCATCTCGCCGCGCTCGGCGCGCCCGGTCTCGTAGCGGGTGAGCAGGAGGTGCTTGTCCATGCGCTCGCCGCGCTCGGCCTTGAGCGTCTTGGAGTCGAGCAGGCCGATGATGCGGTCGCTATCGCGGACGGAGGAGACTTCGGGGTTCGTGACCACGACGGCGACATCCGCATGGCGCATGGCCAGCCAGGCGCCGCGCTCGATGCCGGCCGGGCTGTCGCAGATCACCCAGTCGAACTTGGCGCGGAGTTCCTCCATGACCTTGGCGACGCCCTCCTCGGTGAGCGCGTCCTTGTCGCGCGTCTGGGAGGCGGGCAGCAGGTGGAGCGTGTCGATGCGTTTGTCGCGGATCAGCGCCTGGGAGAGCTTGGCGTCGCCCTGGGTGACGTTGATCAGGTCGTAGACGACCCGGCGCTCGGCCCCCATGACGAGGTCCAGGTTGCGCAGGCCGACGTCGAAATCGACAACCGCGACGTTCTGTCCGGTTTGCGCCAGCGCCGCGCCAAGCGCGGCCGTGGAGGTCGTCTTGCCGACGCCCCCCTTGCCCGAAGTCACGACCAAGACCTTGGCCATTTCCGTACGTCCTCCTCGACTAAAAAGCCCGGATCGGCGGCTTCGGCCGGTGGGCGCAGTTGATATCGGAATGCTTCAGTCCATCGCCGCCATGATGATGGCGTCGCCTTCGAGCCAGGCCTGCACGGCGCGGCTGCGGAGCTCCGGCTTCATGGCGTCCGCCGTCTTGTAAAGGCCGTCGATCGCCACGAGTTCAGCTTCGAACTTCTTGCAGAAGATGCGGGACTTGGCCGCGCCGGTGGTGCCCGCGATGGCGCGGCCGCGCAGCGTGCCGTAGACATGGATGGAGCCGCCAGCGACGATCTCGGCGCCGGAGCCCACCGAGCCCGCGACGATGACGTCGCCCTCGGGATGAATAATCACCTGGCCGGAGCGCACAGCTCCTTCGATCACGAGCGCGTCCCCCTGCTTCCGGGCCACGGCCGGAGCGGGCGCTGCGGCCGCCGCCTGGGCGTCCAGGACATCGGCCACCCCGGTGCTGCGCCCCCCGCTCAGGGACGGCGGCAGGCCGAGCCCGCAGGTGGACGGGTCCGACCCCTCGATGCCCATGAGGCGGACCGAGCGGTCATGCAGGTCCGAGACGAGCTTGGCGAGCGCAGGCTTGTCCAGGCCGAGGCCGGTCACGTCCAGCACCACCGGCCGGCCCACGAAAAAGCCTGGCGACTGGGCGGCCCAGGCGTCGAACTGCTCGAGCCACTGCTCCAGTGGGGCCTCCGGCGCCAGGACCAGCGCCAGGAAGGATCGTCCACGAAAACGGATCGAAGTGCGGGGAGGCGCTGAGATCGACACGGTTAAGATTCCCTTTCCCGATGATCTGAGCGCCGGATGGTTAACGCGCAGTTAAGAACCGTCCCTTAGAGAGACATCTCGTTACACGTGCGCAGAAGCGTGCGCAGACGGCAGCATCGGCAGGCCGCCTCCACATGGCACGCGCGATGCATCGAGCGCTTGGCCGCGATCGAGGGAGGCACACATGATCGAAGACGTGGATCTCGCCTGGCCCCTGCGTTTCCGCTTCGCGCATAGCCGGAAAACGCGCCTCCTGACCACGTTGAAGGACGCGGTCTCGCTCGTGGGGGCCTTGACCGAGGCGGAGCGTCGCAGCCTGCATTGGGCGGCCACGGCCGGCGCGGTTTCGCGCGCGCTGGGGATCCGGCGCGCCAACACGGCCCAGATCGCGACCGAAATGCTCGAGAACGCCCTGGCCGTCGAGGGCTGGCTGATTCTGGACGCGGAAGCGCCGGACCTGGCGGCCTTGCACGCCTAGCCTGGCGGCGCGCCAGGCCCCGGAGGGTCAGTCCGAGCCGGGGTCAGCCTCGCCGTTCTGGTCGCCGTTGGGCAAGGCGCCCGTCCCGGGCGTTTTCTCGCGGTCGGTCAGGTCAGGCCTGGCGTGCGGGCCGGCCGGGGGAACCCTGTCGTCCTCGCGCGACTCCCGTGCGGGATCACGCGCGCCCTCGGGACGGTCGGCCTGGCGCTGGGCGGGAAACTGCTCAGCCCCTTTGCTCGGGTCGGCGCCGGTCGCTGTCATGGAAGCCTCCTTGGCATCGGGAGGAACGGCAGTTGAGCGCAACGGTTCCCTGACCGATTGTTGATGAATGCGATGTCCTGAATGTAAGCATTTCGTGCCATTCATCCTTCTTTCACGATATGCCGCCATCCTCACAACCCAGAGATGTGGGATGGATTGAATGGCCTCGCGCGCTGAAGCCTCTTCGCCGACGGTTCCAAGCTTCACGCTTGCCGAGCGGGCCGGGGCCGTTCTGGTGGTGGACGACAGCGCGACCATGCGCACGGTGGTCCGGCGAATCCTGAACCAGCTGGGCGTGGAGAACGTGCTTGACGCTCCCGACGCGGCGAGCGCCTTCACGATCATGAACCAGAAGCCGTTCGGGGTTGTGATCTGCGATGTCCAGATGGAGCCGCATAGCGGCTTTCACCTTCTGCGAGCCGTCCGCGAGACGCCGGAGATCACCGAGACGCCATTCGTGATGATGACGGCCAGTCTCGACGCCAAGAATGTCGAGGTGGCCAGGCACCGTGGGGCGGACGCCTATATTCTGAAGCCGTTCTCGGCTGACGCCCTGCGCCAGAAGATGGAGCAGGTTCTACCCATGGGCCGCTACGTGGAGGCGGCGGAGCTGGTTGCGCTTACGCCCCAGGTGGTGGATCGCCGCGTGCGGACCTTCTCGGGTTCCCGCTAGCCTTCCCATCGCGAAGCCCGCCGCTGGCGGCGCCGCCCGCTTCGTGCATGATCGTCTCCCCCAGAGGAGATATCCCCATGGACATTCGGCCTGCAGGCGACATTCCGACGAAACGCGCGCCAGCTGACGCCTTCACCGGCGTGGTCTGGCAGGATCCGATCATCGAAGCGCCCGGGCCCGCGCGCGTGCGGGCGGCCAGGGTCACCTTCGAGCCGGGCGCGCGGACGGCATGGCATACCCACCCCCTCGGGCAGACCCTGTGGGTGCTGTCCGGCGTGGGTCGCGTCCAATCGTGGGGCGGGCCGGTGCGGGAGATCAGGCCAGGCGACGTGGTATGGATCCCGCCTGGCGAAAAGCACTGGCATGGCGCTTCGCCACAGCACGGAATGACTCACCTGGCCATGCAGGAGGCCGACAACGGCGCACACGTTCGCTGGATGGAGCACGTCAGCGACGCGGAGTACGACGCAACGCCCTCGCGCTAGAGGCGATCAGCGCTCTCCCCGCATGGCGAGAGTCCAGCGCCGCCGGTAGCCCGGGGTGCTGAGGTCGATGTTGGCGGCGGCCGCTTCTGCGGCCGGGAGCGGCTCGAGCAGGAACACCGAATCATCGAAGAGGGCGAGCTCCTCCTGCACCATGCGCACGGCTTCATCTGATGACTTTGCGACTGCCAGATGATAAGTTCTCACAGGCGATTGCGCGCCGGACAGTCCGGCTGCGACCACATAAGCTTTCACGCCGCTCCTCCTCGTGCATTCTTTGTGGACTGATTAGGGCCATTTTGACGGTTTTTCGCCCTTCAGTTGTTTAAAATAAAAATGTTTTATGTATGATGGGGCGCTTACGAGGCGATCCTTGAATCGCCTCGTCCATAATAAATTCGGGGGCAATATGTTCGGAAAATGGGAGCAAGGCGTCAAACTTGTCGCGACCCTGATCGCGAACGGCGCCCGACGCTTTCGCCGGTCCCGTGACCGAGATGGCTGAAAACGTGCCTTTTGACCTCGACCGTGATTTTTCGGCCTACGATCGGGATTGCTACCTCGCGCTGGCGCAGTCCATCCTGGACGCGATGCCTGCCGACCTCGCGATGCCTGCCGACCTCGCGCAGGCGTCCCGGGCGAGGGAGCCCGCGCTCAGCTTCTGCGCGGTCCGGTGATCGCCTTCAGGCCCGTCCGGGAGGACGCGACAGCTCGTAGTCGTCCGTGTGAACGATCACGCCGTCCGGACCCAGCAGCAGGATGCCGTAGGCGCCGGGCTCGTCGACGGACAGATGCGTGTCGCGCGCCTCGAGGTCCATGGGCTGCTGGTGGACCGGGCTCTTGAAGATCGCGAAGGGCGTCCCGGCGTGGACGCCGGAGATCGTGCGGTGCACGTGCCCCGCCACGACGAGGCGAACGTCGTGGCCTCTGAGGGTCTGGTGGAACGCATCGCCATTCTGCAGGGCAATGGCGTCCATGCCCGGAAACCCGGTGGGGTGAGGCGGGTGATGCATGAACACGATGGAGGGGCCGCCTTCGGCGAGCCTGGCGCGCAGCCACGCGAGGCGAGCCTCGCAGAGCCGCCCTTCGCCGCGGCCCTGCTCGACGGTGTCCAGCAGGATGAGCGTGTAGCCGCCCACCTTTAAGGCCTCCTGGACGAAGCCGTCTGAGTCCCGGGCCGCTCCCGGAAAAGCCTCGAGAAAGGCCTGCCGGTCGTCGTGGTTGCCGATGGTCAGGCTCAGGGGCGGGCGCAGCCGCCCGAGCAGGGTTCGGACACGCGCGTAGGAGGCCGGGTCGCCTCGATGGGCGAGGTCGCCCGTGACGACGACGCGGGCGGCGTCGCCGTGATGGCGATTGATGTGGTCGATCGCGGTCGCCAGGCGGGCGAAGGGATCGAGGCCGATGATGTCGCCGCCTTCCGGCACCATGTGCAGGTCGGTGAGGACGATCAGCTTGGCGGGCGCTGTCATGGGATCGCCGGAGCGGTTGTGGCCTCGAACTGGGGGGCGCGCACGGCGTCGGCCTTGCGGATCCGGATCAGCGTGAACAGGTCCAGCGGCGGCAGCGCACGGCGCTCCACCAGCGCCATGTCGGCGCGCCCGTCGATCCAGCCGCCGATCACCGCGAAGGGGAATTCGGGCCGCCACCCGAGCCGGGCCCCGTGGCGCGCCAGCCAGGCTTCCGCGCGGGCGCGCAGGCCGGTTTCGGCGCCGACGTGGTTGACCAGGACGATCTCGCCGCCGGGCTTCAGCACGCGGGAGAGCTCGTCCAGGGTGGCGTGCGGGTCCGGCACGACCGTCATGACATAGGGCGCCACGACGGCGTCGAAGCAGGCGTCCGGGAAGGCGAGGCGGGTCGCGTCCATGACGCACAGCCCGGCCACGTGGGCGAGGCCCTCGCGGCCGACCCGCTCCTGCGCCTTGCGCAGCATCGGCTCGGAAAGGTCCACGCCGACGATGCGGGTGGCCTTGCTCCAGAGCGGCAGCTCCAGGCCGGTGCCGACGCCGACGTCGAGAACGACCCCGCCGGGCCGCTCGGATGCGGCGACGGCGGCGCGGCGACCGGGGGCCATCACGGCCGTGAAGGCGAGATCGTAGACCGGGGCCCAGCGGGCGTAGGCGGCCTCCACGGCCTTGTTGTCGAGACCCGCCACCTCAGCGGCCCGCGGCGGCTGCGGCGAGGCGAGGCTCCGGCGAGAAGACCACGTCGGGCGTCGCCCCGCTGATCACGCCGCCGCCGAGCACGCGGGCCGTTGCCTCCGCGGCGTCGTAGAACACGCAGGCCTGCCCGGGGGAGACCCCGTATTCGCCGGACAGGAGCTCGACCTCCAGCGCGCCGCCGCGGCGGCGCAGGATCGCGGGCTGGGGCGGGCGGGTGGAGCGCACGCGGACGGCGATCTCGACGCCTTCCTCGGGAATGGCTTCGAGCGGGCCGTCGCCCAGCCAGTTCACCTCCCGCAGCTGGATGACGTGCGTGGCGAGCGCCTCGCGCGGTCCCACCACCACGCGGGCCCGTTCGGCGTCGAGCTTCACGACGTAGAGCGGCTCGCCGGTGGAGACGCCCAGCCCGCGGCGCTGGCCGATGGTGTAGCGGATGACGCCGTCGTGGGAGCCGAGCACCCGGCCGTCCAGGTGGACGATCTCGCCCGGGGTGGACGCCTCGGGCTTCAGCTTCTCGATGATGTCGGTGTAGCGGCCCGTCGGCACGAAGCAGATGTCCTGGCTGTCGTGCTTGTCGGCCACGGAGAGGCCGAACTCGCGGGCGAGTTCCCGCACGCGGGGCTTCTCCATGCCGCCGAGGGGGAAGCGCAGCAACGAGAGCTGCTCGGGGGTGGTGGCGTACAGGAAGTAGCTCTGGTCGCGGTCGGGATCCACCGCGCGATAGAGGCCGCGGGAGCCGTCCGGCAGGCGGCGGCTTTGCACGTAGTGGCCGGTCGCCAGCGCCTCGGCCCCGAGCTCGCGCGCGGTATCCAGCAGGTCGCGGAACTTGATCTGCCGGTTGCACTCGATGCAGGGCACGGGCGTCTCGCCGGCCAGGTAGCTGTCCACGAAACGGTCGATCACCTCGTGGCGGAAACGGCTCTCGTAGTCGAGCACGTAATGCGGGATGCCCAGGCGCTCCGCGACGCGGCGGGCGTCGTGGATGTCCTGGCCGGCGCAGCAGGAGCCGGCCCGGTGCACGGCCTCGCCATGGTCGTAGAGCTGCAGGGTGACGCCCACGACGTCATAGCCCTCGCGCTTCAGCAGCGCGGCCACCACGGAGGAGTCGACGCCGCCCGACATCGCGACCACGACGCGGGTCTCTTCCGGCCGGCCCGGAAGATCCAGGCTGTTGAGCATGAGCTTTTCACACCAAGGATGGCGGGCCGGCGCGCGGCCCCGTTGCGTTGCACTTTACAGGCTGCCGCCCTGCGGGGCCAGCCTGCCGGGCGGACCCGGCAAAAGCTGCCGGCGCGGCAGGATATTCCGGAGCGCCTCGGCCGAGCGGTCCCGCCAAGTGACGGAAATTGCGGGCGAAAACATGGCGGCCGGCGTGGCAAGCCGCTTGCAGGCCCGGCAGGGCGCAACCTGTTTCGAGCGTCATGTCCGCCACAACCCATTCCGTATCCGCCCATCGATCATCCGCCCGAGCCGCGGGCGCGCCCCAGCCGCGGCGCGCGCCGGAGAGGCCGGCCGATTTCTCCAGCCTGGTTTCGGGCCAGAGCGGGGCCGACAGCGCGCAACCTGCGCCCGCCTCGGCGGCCGCCCCCGCAGCTTCGGCGTCGCGCCAGCAGTCTGGCGGGCGGGCGGAGCGCACAGGCGGGGATGGTCGTGACCGGGCGGCCACCCAGAGCAAAGCTTCCTCAACCGATGCGCCGGCCCCTGCGCCTGCGCGCCAGGCAACGGATCAGGACGCGGGAGGCGCTCCTGCGGACCAGGCGAAGACCGCAAGCGGGCTGGGACCCGATGGGGCTGGTGCTGCAGCGGGGTCGGACAACGCGAAGGCGGAGGAGGATGCGAAGTCCGATCTGGCGGCGGTGGATGCTGCCGCGATCGCGGCGCTTTCCGAGGCCGGCCCCGTGACCGCGCCCCCACCCGAGGCTGCCCCGGCGCAGGCGCAGACCGCTCCGGATGTCCCGGCGGCGGCCGCGATCGTTCCGGCGGCGCCCCTTGTTCCGGGAGCGCCTGCCGCGCCCGCCGCGCAGGCCGAGTCCAATGGGATCGACATCGAGGTCTCAGCCACGCGCCCGAGGGCGACCGGCGGGGCGCAGGGGGGCGGCGGCGCGCCTGTCGCCGCCAACGGCGCCAAAGGGGCTCCTGCCGGCGATCCGGCCCAGCCGGACGCGGCCGCCCAGACCGCCGGCGCAGATGTCAGCCAAGCAACTGCAGGCCAGCCCGGCGCGCCGGCTGGCAAGTCATCGCCCGAAGACGCGGCGGACGCCGCTTCGCCGGTCGCAGCCGACAGGCCGGAGCATCCCGCCGCGAAGCTGACGCAGGCGCTTCAGCCTCCATCCCCGACGGCGCCGGACGCGTCCGCCAAGGCTGAGCCGACGCCTCCGGCGGTCGCGCCCGAGGCGCAGCGCCTGCCGCCGCCCGCACCGCCGGCCACCGCGCATCGTGCGGCGGCCGCAGCCGAAACCGCGGGGGCCAAAGGCGAGAAGAGCGACGCGAAGGCAGGCGCATCCTCGCCTTCCGACACCTTCCCGGCGTCCTTCGTGCTGGACCCTGCCGGGGCCGGTCCGGCGCGGCCGACCGCGGACGCAAGCTCCGCTGCGCCCGCGAGCGCCGCGCAGGACCCGCGCTCCGCCGCCTCGACGGCTCCTTCCGTGCCCCTGTCGGCGGTTCCCATCGAGATCGGGATGCGCGCGCTGGGCGGCGCCCAGAGCTTCCAGATCCGGTTGCACCCGGAGGAGTACGGGCGCGTCGACGTGAAGCTCGACATCGACGGGGACGGGGCCGTGACGGCCCAGCTCGTGGTGGACCGGGTCGAGACGCTCAATCTGCTGCAGCGCGACGCCAAGACCCTGGAGCGCGCCTTCGAGCAGGCGGGGCTCAAGACGTCCGACAACGGCCTGCAGTTTTCGCTGAACACCAACTCCGGCGGGCAGAACGCCCAGCAGGACCAGGCTGGGCGCGACCAGCCGACCCGCCGCCTCGCCCTTCGCGAAGACGCCAGCGGCGCCCCGGCGCCGGTCGAGCTCGCGGCGGCGCTGCGGGGATACCGGTCGTCCGCCGGCGGCCTCGACATCCGGATCTGACAAGGACCATCGCCATGACAACGGTCGGATCGACCTCATCCTCGAGCAGCACGAGCTCGACCAGCAGTTCGTCGTCCGACAAGAGCATGCTGGCCAACAACTTCGACCAGTTCCTTCTTCTGCTGACGACGCAGCTGAAGAACCAGAACCCGCTCGATCCGCTCGACACGAACCAGTTCACCCAGCAGCTGGTGCAGTTCGCGTCCGTGGAGCAGCAGATCAAGACCAACACGCAGCTCACGAGCCTGCTCGCCGCCACCAAGGCGTCGACGGCGACGAACGCGCTCAACTTCGTCGGCAGCACGATCACGGCGGACGGGGCCACCGCGCACCTCTCCAATGGATCGGCCACGTGGAGCCTCAATGCCGCCAAGGCGGCCCAGGCGACGATCTCGGTGAAGAACTCCAGCGGAGACGAGGTCTACTCCCTCACCAAGAGCCTGTCGGCCGGGGCGCAAACCTTCACATGGGACGGGACCAGCAATTCCGGCGTGAAGCTTGGCGACGGGGACTACACCATCTCCGTCTCGGCGAAGGACACGTCGGGGACTGGCGTGACGGTGACGACCCAGATCCAGGGCGTCGTGGATTCTGTCGACCTCACGAGCGACGTGCCGATGCTCAAGATCGGCGGCGTCTCCGTGCCGATCAACAACGTTCTCACCATGCGGAAGAGCGGAACGTGATGGGGTTCCATCGCGTGAAAACTACAGGTTGCGCTTAGGCAATTTTTAAGTGAGGCGGTCGTATGCTCACCTTCGACACTGGTCAGTCGAGTTGTGTTGTGTGAGCGTACAATGACCGAACCCTACCGCCCGAGGGCGAAATATGTGATCGGACCGGACGGAAGCCCGCTGACGATCGCGGACTTGCCGCCTTCCAACACGAGACGCTGGGTGATCCGGCGCAAGGCCGAAGTGGTCGCCGCGGTGCGCGGCGGGCTTCTAAGCCTGGAGGAAGCCTGCAACCGCTACACCCTCACGGTGGAGGAGTTCCTGTCCTGGCAGGCGTCCATCGACGAGCACGGCCTGGCGGGCCTGCGCACCACACGCATCCAGCAATATCGCCACTGACCTTCGGATTTCCCGCGAAAGCGCCGGCCTGCCGGCGCTTTCTGCGTTTCAGGCGCTCCTTCGCCGGTGCCCCCATTAACCCTCTGCTAACCCTGCGCCGGGCAAATATTGCCTAGCTGGCGGAGGTGGCCGCCGGCCGTGGTTGCGAGTCGGGGCAGAGGCTTGAACGGCCTGATCGAATTCCTGAACAAGCTGGGTCCGGCGCGGATCGCCGCCATGGGAGCGGTGACGCTGGCGCTCGTCGGCTTTTTCGCCTTCGTGATCATGCGCGTCACGCAACCGACCATGGGCGTCCTGTACGCCGACCTGGGGCCGGAGGATTCCAGCGCCATCGTCAGGGAGCTGGACCAGCGCGGCGTCAAGTACGAGCTGCGCGAGGACGGGCGGGCGATCGCGACGCCGAAGGCCGACATCCCGCGCCTGCGCATGGACCTCGCCGGCAAGGGAATGCCCGCCGGCGGCAGCGTCGGCTACGAGATCTTCGACAAGGGCGACGCGTTCTCGTCCACGAGCTTCGTGCAGGGCGTCAACCAGTTGCGGGCGCTGGAGGGCGAGTTGGCCCGCACCATCCGGTCGCTGAGCCGCGTGCAGTCGGCGCGCGTGCATCTCGTGATCCCCGAGCGCAAGCTCTTCATGCGCGACCGGGAGCCGGCGAGCGCCTCCATCGCGCTCAAGGTCTCGGGCGACCTCGACAGCTCGCAGGTCCGCGCCATCCGTCACCTCGTGGCCTCGGCGGTCGAGGGGATGAAGCCCGAGCGCATCTCCATCGTGGACGAGCGCGGGCGCCTGCTCGCCGACGGCGCGCAGGGCGACAACGGCGGCCCTGCAGCCGTGGAAGAGAAGCAGCAGAACTACGAGCGGCGGCTGCGCACGCAGGTTGAGGAGATCGTCGCCAGCGTGGTGGGCCAGGGCCGCACGCGCGTGCAGGTCTCCGCCGAGATGGACCTCAACCGGGTGCAGCAGACCTCGGAGAGCTTCGATCCCGAAAGCCGGGTGGTCCGCTCCACGCAGACCCGCAACGAGAGCCAGGCCACCACGGAAGCCAAGGACGGGCAGGTCACCGTCGGAAACGAGCTGCCCGGCGCCAAGGGCGACAACGGCGGCCAGCAGAAGGACGCCTCGCAGAAATCCGAGGAAATCGTCAACTACGAGATCTCGCGGACGACGCGCACCGAGACCGTCGAGGGCGGCCGGGTCAAGCGGCTGTCCGTCGCGGTGCTGGTGGACGGGGTCTACGGCAAGGGCGCGAACGGGGAGGTGACCTACCAGCCCCGCACCCAGGAGGAGCTCGACCGCATCACCGCCCTGGTGCGCTCGGCCATCGGCTACGACAACAAGCGCGGCGACCAGCTCGAGGTGGTGAACCTGCGCTTCGCCGAGGCCCCGCCCGTGCTCGACACGACGCCGGCGGCCGGAGGCATCATGAGCCTGCTCGTCCCCACGCGCGACGACATCATGCGCGGCATCGAGCTCGCCGTGCTCGCCCTGCTGGTGCTGATCGTCACCCTGGTGGTGGTGCGTCCGCTGGTGCGAACCATCCTGGCGCCGCTCGCGCCGCAGCCGCGCCTGGCGGAAGCCATCGCCGGCTCCGGCGCCGCAGCGGGCAGGCCCGGCGCGATCGCAGGCCCGGCCGGCCCCGGCGGCGCGCCCGCGATCCCGGTTTTCGAGGAGACGGAAGCCGGCCGCATGCTCGACATCGCCCGCGTGCAGGGCCAGGTGCAGGCCCGCTCGGTGGAGCGCATCGGCGAGATCGTGAAGGAGAACCCGGCCGGGACGGCGACCATCCTGCGCCAGTGGATCAACGAGGAGGCCGGCTCTTGACCCGCTTCCCTGACGTGAGTTCGCGATGAGCAGCGCCCAGAAATTCGCCTTCGGCGAGGACTTCGGCACAGACCGCCGCAGCCAGGCGATGCGCCGGCAGGCCGACATGGACCGCCTGCAGCAGGCCGAGCAGGACGGCTGGGCGCGGGGCCGCATGGAGGGCCGGCGCGAGGCCGAGCAGGAAGCCGCGATGCGCATGGCGAAGGCGCTGGAGCAGATCGCCGGCGCGGCGGCGGGCGTGCTGTCCCACCTGGATCGCGAGACGCATCGCCTGGAGCAGGAAGCGGCGGAACTCGCGCTCGTGTTCGCCCGCAAGTTCGCCGGCGACCTCCTGGACCGGGAGCCGCTTGCGCCGCTCGAGGCGGCCGCCGCCGAGTGCTTCCGCGAACTTGCGGGAGCCCCGCACCTCGCCGTCCGTGTGCCGCCGGAATTCGTCGACCAGGCCAAGGCGTCCCTCGACCGCAAGGCCCAAGAGCGCGGCTTCGCCGGGCGGCTCATCGTGCTCGGCGAGGACGGCATGGCGCTGGGCGACTTCGTGATCGAATGGGCGGACGGCGGCATGCGCCGGGACGCCCAGGCCTTGGAACGCAACATCGCGGAAGCCATCCAGCGCCACCTCGGCGCGGCCGGCCCGCGCAGGTTCTGATCGGAGACGACCGCGATGGCGGGACCCGACGACATCCCTCTCCCCAACCTCAAGGGGGGCGACATCGACCTCGGCTTCGCGGACGACGCCGGAGGGGCGTTCCGCGACGAGCCCGTGACCGGCAAGGTCGCCGAGGACCTGGAGCACGTGTTCGACGTGCCGGTGAACGTCTCGGCCGTGCTGGGGCGGACCCGCCTGGAGGTGGGAGAGTTGCTGCGGCTCGGCCCCGGGGCCGTGCTGGAGCTCGACAGGCGGGTGGGCGAGGCGATCGATATCTTCGTCAACGACCGCCTCGTGGCGCGCGGGGAGGTGGTGCTCGTGGAGGACCGCCTGGGCGTGACCATGACCGAAATCATCAAGGCCGACCGGTAGGAGATCTGATCATGCGGCTTCTCATCGCCGGCGCCATGAAGGGGCCTTTGGCCCAGGCCACCAAGATCGCCATCGAGCGCGGCGCGAGCGTGCTCAACGCCGAGAGCGTCGACCAGGCGCTCAGCGTCCTGCGCAGCAAGGGCGCGGACCTCGTGATCATCGATGTCGCGTTGTCCGTGCGCGAGCTCGTGGGGGCGCTGGAGGCCGAGCGCATCCGCACGCCGGTGGCCGCCTGCGGCACGGGCACGGACGCGCGCGCGGCCGTGGCCGCGATTCAGGCGGGCGCGCGCGAGTACATCCCACTCCCGCCCGACCCCGAGATGATCGCGGCCGTGCTGGAGGCCGTGTCGCGCGATACGCGGGCCTTCGTGTTCCGCGACCCCGCCATGGAGCGCGTGGTCAAGCTCGCGGACCAGGTGGCGCGCTCGGAGGCGTCGATCCTGATCACGGGCGAGAGCGGCGTGGGCAAGGAGGTGATCGCCCGCCATGTGCACGCCCGCTCCGGGCGCAAGGACAAGCCGTTCATTTCCGTGAACTGCGCCGCGATCCCGGACGCGTTGCTGGAATCCGAGCTGTTCGGCCATGAGAAGGGGGCGTTCACGGGCGCGGTGGCCAGGCGCATCGGCAAATTCGAGGAGGCCTCCGGCGGCACGCTGCTGCTGGACGAGATCTCCGAAATGGACGTGCGGCTGCAGGCCAAGCTGCTGCGCGCCCTGCAGGAGCGCGTCATCGATCGGGTGGGCGGCGGCAAGCCCGTGCCTGTCGACATCCGGGTGATCGCCACCTCCAACCGCAACCTCGCCGAGGAGGTCCGGAAGGGGACATTCCGGGAGGACCTGCTCTACCGGCTCAACGTCGTGAACCTGAAGGTCCCGCCGCTGCGCGAGCGCACGCAGGACATCCTGGAGCTCGCCAACCACTTCGTCCGCAAATACGCCGACGTGAACGGCGTCCCGGCCCGGCCGCTGTCGCCCGACGCGCGGCGGGCGCTGCTCGCCAATCCGTGGCGTGGGAACGTGCGCGAGCTGGAGAACGCCGTGCACCGGGCGGTGCTGCTGGCCGTGGGCGAGGAGATCGGCGTCGACGCCATCCTGACGCCCGAGGGCGAGGCTTTCGGGCATGCCCCGCGCGATCCGGCCGCGCGGGCTCTGGAGACTGCGGAGGCGACCTCGCGGGCGCTGGTGGGGCGCACGGTGGCGGACGTGGAGCGCGAGCTGATCCTCGACACGCTCGACCACTGCCTCGGCAACCGCACCCATGCGGCCAAGATCCTCGGCATCAGCATCCGCACGCTGCGCAACAAGTTGAACGAATACAGCGCCGAGGGGATTCCGATCCCCGCTCCTGGCGAAAGCCGGGTCGCGGGGCTCTGACGCTCCGCGCCCGGGGACTCAGGCGGACGGCCTGAGCCCGGGCTGCCTGGCGACCTCGCGGGCGTGCAAGGCGAGCGCCACCGCGAGGACGCCACGCGGTCCCAGCCGGTCCGGCTCAAGGGACGACATGCCCTGGCGGGCCATGACCTCCTTCAGGTCGTCGAGCCACAAGGTGGCGCCCATGGCCCAATTGGGGAAGGCGCGGCGGGGCTCGGTCGTCCTGTCCAGCAGGATGAGATCGCCATGGCGCGGGTCCGCGCCGATCCGGGCGTAGGTGCGGGCCACGACGGCCTCCTCGCCTTCGAGAATCTGGGCGAACACGCGGTCGTCAAACACCATGTAGCCGGTCACGCCGTCCCGGGCGTTGTTGCGGATCGACGCCTGGAGGATCTGCTTGATGGCCTTGAACCCGTCCTGCGGCGGGATGCGGCGGGTGGACCAATAGGTCAGTCGCGTCAGGGGCATTCTGCCAAGTCCCGGGGGCGCTGGGCGCAGCAGGCCGTGGGGGTACGGGCCCTTCAGCGCGCCGCAGCGCAACCCTGGATGGCACGATGGGGTGAAAGGATGAACGTTACGTATCTTTACGTAGCGCTCACTTCTTGGTCACCCCGCAGCCGCTGCAGATGCTGCCCACCGCGGCCTTGTCGGAGGCCTCGCGGGATTTCTGCACCTCGGAGGGACGGTCGACCGCGCGCACCCCATTGGGGTTGACGTCGGCAGAGCGCGGCCCGGCGGGCTTCTTGCCGGTCTGCGCCTTGCAGGCCTCGATCATCTTTGCGGTGAAGTTGCTCGGGTTGGCCAGCACGTCATCACAATTGCCGCGGTCGGCGGCGGCCGTGCCGCCGGCGCCCGGGCCGCTCTGGGTGGCCGCGGCGCCGTTGGTTCCGACGGACCCGGCGCCCTGGGCTGACGCGCCTCCGTTGGTGTTCGACGGGTTGTTGGACAGCGTCGAGCCCTCGGGGCCGCCCATGTTGCGGGTTGCGTTGCTGGGCGCCGTGGCGCCCGTGCTGGTGGGCTGCCCGGCCCCGGGCGCCGGGGCGGCGCCGGTCGGCTGGTTGGGCCCCGACAGCAGGGTGCCTGGAGGCGCTGCGAGCGAGCCGGGGGCGCTGCCCATGCCGCCGGTGCTCGGCGATGTCGGGCTGGCGCCGCCGATGGATCCGGACGTGGTGGCCCCGCCCGTCGATCCGGCGCTGGAGCCGCCGGCGCCGCCGCCGGAGCTTCCTCCGGAACTACCGCCCGAACTCTGGGCGAGAACGGGGGCGATCGCCGTCGCGGCCGCCAGGGCGAGGCCGAGGCCGAGGGCGGGAAGGCTGCGGCGCAGGGTGAATTCGCGAGTGCTGGCCATGGCGGGCCTCACGGCTGTGGCTGGGGTCTCGGACCTCAACGCCGCGCCCCGCCCGCGGTTGCCTGCGGCCCTCAGGCCGAAGCCGGTCGGCCCGGCCAACGGCCGCCTGCGACATCCTCGGCCAGGAGGTCGCGCGCGAACAGCGCCGCGCGGGCCTGGGTCACGTGCGCGAGCCGGAAGGCGGCGCCATGGATGGTCTCGTCCGGATACTCGGTGATGAGCTGGAGCGGGGTCGGCTGCGCAGGCCGCTCGGCCATCATGCAGGCGAAGCCGTTCAGCACGGGGAAGCCGATCGCGCCGGCGTGGGCCCGGTAGGCCGCGAGCTGCGCGGCGTTGAAGGCGGCCAGCTCCGCGTCCTCCGCCAAGCGGGCGGTGAGGCGTTCAAGAAAGTCGAGGCCGTAGGCGTCCAGGCCGGGGTGATGGCGCAGGATCAGGAAGAAGCCCTTCGGGATGGCCCAGGCCTCGAATCCGCGCGGGACATAGCCGCTCAGGGGCCGCGTCCATTCGTGGGCGGGGTAGCCGTGCAGGTTGATGTGCAGCAGGGCGCCCGTGGCCCGGATCGCTTCGTTGCGGGCCGCCTGCTCGAGGAAAGGCGGGGCGACTCGATATTCGAGGTCATCCCCCAGAGCCGTGTAGCGGGCGGCGTGGTGCATGTGGTGCGGGGCCGTCCCGATGAGCTGCTGGTGCAGCGCGTAGCCATCCGGATTCTCGGCCGGGATTACGGCGAAGGCCGCACCGGCGTCGCGCAGGGCCGCCGCCGCGCGCAGGGCGCCGACCACGCCGGACGTCTCGTTGGCGTGCTGGCCGCCGGTGACCAGAACCGGCGGGCCCTCGCCGGCGACGATGACGCCGCGGACGGTCCGACCCTGGCGCGTGGGTGCGGCGATCGGCGTCCCGGCGAACGCATCCAGCGCGCCCTGGACGCCGGCCAGGGGAGGGGGCGTGTCGCAAGCCGCCCAATCGGCCTCAGGCCCGGCGACCGGATCGTCCGCTTGCTCGTGGGTGGCCAGGGTCACGCGGACGCGGGTGGGGCCCTCCGTTCCAACGATGTCCGGAACGATCTGGCCCGGGCGCAAGGTTCGGTCGCCGTCCGGGCGGCCGCTGCGACGGTGGAAGAACTCCAGCAGCGAGAAATAGAGCTCCTCGTGCAGGGCCTCCCGGGTGCTCATGCGCTCGGCGAAGACGGGCAGATCGTTCTCCACGCCTCCGATCTCGACACGCACGCGCAGCGCGTCGAAGAACGGCTCCTCACGCGGCCAGCGATGGGCCGAAACGGCGGCCATGACGGCGTCGAAGGCGAGTTCGTAGTCGCTCGCCAGCGGCTCGTCGCAATCCTCGACTGCGTCCGCGCTGCCCCGAACGCGCAGCCAGGCCGAGGGGCACAGGGCGTCTCGGCCCAGGGCGTCGCGGCGGAGGCGGTTGGGAAGGAACACGGAATGGGTGGTGGAGCCCTGGCGCGTGTCGACGAGGAGTTCGCAGGCCGGCTCCGGGCCGGCCGGCTCGGCCGCGAAAGCCCCGAATCGAGACAAGGCCGCCAGCGGGTAAGCCTCCATCAGGAAGCGGCCGGGGTTCGCCTCTGGGCGGACCGGATAGCGCAGCCGGAGGCTCGCATCTTCCGGCACGCCCTCCTCCAGCACATGGTGGACCAGCGGCTTGTAGGCGCTCCGGAAACGCGCACGGACGCCGTGGCGCGCCAGCGCGGCCTCGGCGGCGGCGCGAGCCTCCCCGTCCTCGAACACCCATGCCTCAACGCGAGCGCCCCGCAGGGCGGGACGGCTCAAGCGCTCGACAAGGACGTCGATGGTGCGCGGGATCTCGATGTCGAGCAGGACGGTCATGGGGCCTCCTTGGCCGGACGCTAGCGGGGGCCGATGCACTCGGCAAACGCCATCGCCGGCGGCGGAAGCCGCACGCTGTCATCCCGGGCGGCGGCAAGCGCCGGCAACGGCGATCCAGGGGCCTCCTGACAAGGCTGTCGGGCCGTGCGGAACGGCCGACGTCGGCGCGCGCGGCCCCTGGATACCCTTCCCCTTCGCCGCTGCGCGGCTCCGGCCGGGGATGACGGCGAGGTTATGCCGCCGCGCAGACCCAGAGCGCGTCCTGAGGGAACTCCAGCCAGTGGTCGCCGCCCTTGATGCGGGCCGGAGAGAAGATCCGCACGCTAGCGTCGCCGCGGGTGAACAGGAGTTCGTAGCGCTCGCCCAGATACATCTCGGCGGTGAGCGTCATCCTGAGGCGGTTGGGGCCGGGGCCGTCGGCCACGCGCACGCGCTCCAGGCGGATCACCCCGAAGGCGTCCTCGCCGTCGCGGACCGGGCCGCATGGCAGGCCCTCCAGGCGGGCGTCGCCCAGCAGGAGCGCGGCGCCGCTCGGCGTCACGTTTGCGGCTTTGCCGGCCAGGCGGTTGTTGGCGCCCATGAACTCGGCGGCGAAGAGGGAGGCCGGGCGGCCGTACATCTCTTCCGGCGTCCCCTGCTGCTCCACGACGCCCCCGTTGAGCAGGAGGATGCGGTCGGCCATGGCCATGGCCTCGACCTGGTCATGGGTGACGCAGAGGGCGGACAGGCCCAGCTCGCTGATGAGCTGGCGCAGCCACACCCGGGCTTCCTCGCGCAGCTTGGCGTCGAGGTTCGACAGGGGCTCGTCCAGAAGGATCACCGGCGGCTCGTAGACGAGGGCGCGGGCGAGGGCCACGCGCTGCTGCTGGCCGCCCGAGAGCTGGTGCGGGAAGCGGGCCGCGAGGTGGCCGATGCCGATGCTGTCGAGCGCCTTTGCGACTCGGGTTTTCACGTCGGAGCCGGACACCCCGCGCAGGCGTAGCGGGTAGGCGACGTTGTCGAACACGGTCTTGTGGGGCCAGAGCGCGTAGGACTGGAACACCAGGCCAAGGCCGCGCTCCTCCGGAGCTAGGTTGATCCCCCTGGCGCCATCGAACAGCGTCTTGCCGGCGATCACGATGCGGCCTTCGTGGGGCTCCTCCAGGCCGGCGACGCAGCGCAGCAGGGTGGTTTTGCCGGAGCCGGAGGGGCCGAGCAGGGCGACGATCTGGCCCTTTTCGAGGGTCATCGAGACGCCCTTGAGGATCTCGACGCTGCCGTAGCGCAGCTTGATGTTGTCGATGACGAGGTCAGCCATGGAGGCGCACTCCGAGACGCAGGGCGAGGCCGAGGCCCACCGAGATGATCAGGACGTTGATGACGGCGAGCGCGGAGACGAGGTCGATGGCGCCCGTGCCCCACAGGGACACCATGAGCGAGCCGATCACCTCCGTTCCGGGGCCGAGCAGGTAGATGCCCGTGGAATACTCGCGCACGAAGATCAGGAAGATCAGGAGCCAGGCGGCCAGCATGCCGGTGCGGGCGAGCGGGACGGTGACGTCGCGGGCGACCCGGCCGCGCGTCGCGCCGACGGAGCGCCCGGCCTCCTCCAGTTCCGGGCCGATCTGCAGCATGGTGCCGGCCACGAGGCGCACGCCATAGGCGAGCCAGACCACGGTGTAGGCGACCCACACGGACACGAGCGTGGCGCGCAGGGGCGTCAGCGGCTTGATAAACAGGAACAGCCACAACATCGCGAGGCCTGCCACGAGGCCCGGCATGGAACGCGGTATCATCACCAGGTAGTCGGCAACCCGGGTCCAGCCCGAACGCCAGCGGTGCATCGCGAGCGCCACGAGGGTGTAGCAGCCGACCGAGATGGCGCCGCCCACGGTTCCGATCAGGATCGTGTTGACGATGGCGTTGATGGCGTTGGGGTAGTCCACCAGGTCGCGGTAGTGGGCCAGGGTCAGCACCTCCGCGAGCTTCACGCCCTCGCCCCAGGTGACCACGACCGACCGCAGCGCGATGCCGAAGACCGGAATGCCGACGCTCACCACGAACCACAGGACGATGAGGGCGAAGGCCGGCCAGCGCAGGCCGCCGAGGCGCAGGGGCGAGCGCTTGGCGGCCTTGCCGCGGACCGAGACGTATTTCTGGGACGAGGCCAGCAGCAGGCGCTGCAGATAAACCAGCGGGATGGCGATCAGGATGATGGCGACCACCACCACGGCCATCAGCTGGTAGGAGGGTACGCCCAGCTTGTTGGTGAGCTTGTACAGGTAGGTGGCGAGAACCAGGATGCCCTTGGGATCGCCCAGCACCAGGGGTAGGCCGAAGAGCTCGAAGCCGAGGAAGAAGATCAGCACTGCGGCGTAGAGCACGGCCGGGGTGACCATGGGCAGGCTCACGCTGACCGCCACCCGCCAGGGCGAGGCGCCGGTGGTGCGGGCGGCCTCCTCGAGGTCCGCGCCAAGGTTGCGCAGGGCGGCGGACGTGTAGAGGTAGACGTGCGGCACGTGGGTGAGGCCGGCGATGATCGTGATCGCCGTGACGGAGTAGATGCTCCACGGCACCACGCCGAAGACGTCCTTGAACAGCGTGGAGAAGATACCCACGGGGCCGAGCGCCACCACGTAGCCGAAGGCCAGAACCACGGCCGACATGAAGATCGGCACCAGGATGAGCGGCTCGAGGAAGGACTTTCCGGGCACGTCCGTGCGGGCCATCAGGAAGGCGAGGACGACACCGAGCGGCACCGCGATGGCCGTCATGCCGCCGGCCACGATGATGGAGGTGACCAGCGCCTCCCAGAAGTCGTCGTCCTCCAGCACGAACTGGAAGGCCTCCAGGCTGAAATGGACGTTGGGCTGGAAGAAGGGCCCGTCCAGGAAGCTCTGGTAGACGATGAGGCCGATGGGGGCGAGCACGGCGGAGGCCATGATCGCCAGCACGGCGGCGCGGAAGAGGGCGAAGGGCATGACGGGCTCCCGGCGTGGCCGGAGGGAGGTCGATCTGAGGAGCGGCGCTTAATGCAGCCGTCATCCCCGGCCGGAGCGGCGAAGCCGCGGAGGGGAAGGGGATCCAGGGGCCGCTTCGAGCTGTTTCCAGCGGCGCCAATCGGCAACGTTCGTCGTGCTGCTGCCGGATCCCCTTCCCGGGCTGCTGCGCAGCCCGCCGGGGATGACGGAGAGGTCCAACCCCGGCGGTTTCTCAGAGGAGCGGCTTATTGGCCCTTCATGGCGGCCTGCCACTGCTTCAGGAACTTGAGGCGCTTCACCGTGTCCAGGTTGGCGGCGAGGTCGCCGTTGATCTGGATGGGCCGGATCGCATCGCCGACCTGCTCCTTGACCTTGGCGACCGTGGCCTCGCCCTCGACGTCATCGCGCAGCGAATAGAGCTCCGCCTGGTTGGCGATGATGGTCTGGCCGCGCTTGGAGAGCAGGTAGTCGAGGAAGAGCTTGCCGGCGTTCGGGTTCTTGGCCTTGTTGGACAGGAAGGCGACGCGCGAGGCGATCAGCGTGTAGTCCTTGGGCAGGACGATGCCGATGTTCGGGTCCTTCTTGGAGCGCGACAGGGCGTAGGAGCCGAACACGCCGTAGCCGATGAGGTGCTCGCCGGAGGTGGTGCGCTCGATCATGGCGCCGGCCGAGGTGTAGAGCTTGATCTCGGTCTTGCCGAAGGCCTTGAAGAGGTCCCAGGCCTGCTTCCACGCCATGTCGTCCTGGGTGAAGAACAGGTAGCCGACGCCCGAGCGCTCGGGGTCGTAGGCCGTCACCTTGCCCTTGTAGAAGTCGGGCTTGGACTGCAGCAGCTTGAGCAGGTCGGCGTGGGTCTTCGGCACGTCGTCAGCCGGCACGAGCCGCTTGTTGTAGACGATCGCCACGGGCTCGTAGGTCACGCCGTAGGCGCTGTCCTTGTAGTTGGCCCAGGAGGGGATCTTGGCGGCCTCGGGCGTCTTGTAGGCGGAGGCGTAGCCGTCGTTGACGAGCTTGATCTGCAGGTCCTGGGCGGAGGACCAGGTCACGTCCGCGGTGCCCTGGCCGGCGGCCGCCTCGGCGATGAACCGGTTGTAGAGCTCGGTGGAGTTGAGGTCGTTGTACTCGACCTTGATGCCGTAGAGGGCCTCGAAGTCCTTCACCAGGAAGTTGGCGGCGGCGGCGTCCGTGGTGCCGTAGACCACGACCTTGCCTTCCTTCTTGGCGGCGTCGATCGTCTGGGCGTAGTCGGCCGGGTAGCCGGCGGGGACCTGGGCGGCCGCGAGGCCGGCGGTCATGACGAGCGCAAGGCTCGAGACGAACGGCAGGGCGAGCTTCGACATCTCTGTCTCCTTGGTTTCCACTTCCGGGATCAGTGTCCCGTTGGGCCAAGGAGTAGCGCGTTTACCTGTCGTGAACCTGTCGTCGGCCGACGCGCGTCAGATGGGCGCGATGGCCTCGTCCTTCACGTTCTCCAGCGCCACGGCCGTCCGGATCGTGCGGACGTTGGGGAGCGCCGTGAGCTCCGCCACCAGGGCCTGGAAGGCGCGCAGGTCCGGGGCGACGCATTTCAGCATGAAGTCGATATCGCCGGAGAGGGTCCAGCACTCGCGCACGGCGGGCCAGTCGCGCATGCGGGCCTGGAAGGCGGCGAGGTCGGTCTCGGCCTGGCTGGCGAGGTGCACGAAGGCGAAGAAGACGATCTCGTAGCCGAGCGCCTTCTCATCGACCAGGGCGCGGTAGCCCCGGATGATCCCGGCCTCCTCGAGCGCGCGCACCCGGCGCAGGCAGGGCGGGGCGGACATGCCGACGCGGCGCGCCAGCTCCACGTTGGTCATCCGCCCATCGGCCTGCAGCTCGCGCAGGATCTTCAGGTCGATGTCGTCGAGGCGTGTGGGCAAGATGGCGATTCCGCTGCGGCGCAAAACGGCCCCTGTTTAGACGTGAACGCTGCGGCGGGGAAGGGCGCCCGGCTTGCCGCCCGGCGCGATCCATGCGACCCGCTTCACTTCACCTCTCCGAGACGCCCCGCATGCTCCCGCCCGAAACCACCTGCTGGATCATCACCGACGGCAAGGCCGGGGACGAGAACCAGTGCCTGGGCGTGGCCGAGGCGCTGGGGCTCACGCCGGACGTGCGACGCATCAACCCGAGGGCGCCCTGGGTGTGGCTGATGCCCTGGGGGCCGATCGACCCGCGCGAGCGCCCCGGCCTCGAGGGCGGGCCGCTGGCCGGGCCTCCGCCGGACATCGCCATCGCGAGCGGCCGGCGGGCCGCGCCCTCCCTGGCGGCGCTGAAGCGGCTTTCGGGCGGCAAAACCTTCACGGTGTTCCTGAAGGATCCGCGGACCGGGACGGGCGCGGCGGATTTCATCTGGGTCCCGGAGCACGACCGGCTGCGCGGCCCCAACGTCCTGGCGACGGTGACCTCGCCGCACCGCGTCTCGGCCGAGCGCATCGCGGCGGCGCGGGCGAAGCCGGACCAGCGCCTCGCCGGGCTCAAGCGCCCCCGCGTGGCGCTGCTGCTGGGCGGCGACAGCAAGCATCACCGCTTCACGGGCGACGACATCGTGCGGCTCACGGCCCAGATCGGGAGCCTGGCGCAGAGCGGCGCGGGGCTGATGGCGACCGCCTCGCGCCGGTCCCCCTCGGCCCTTGTGGAAGGCGTGAAGGCCATCGTGCGCGGCAAGGGCGGGTTCTTCTGGGACGGTTCGGGCGAGAACCCCTACGTGGCCATGCTGGCCCTGGCGGACGCGATCGTGGTCACGGCCGATTCGGCCAACATGGTGGGCGAGGCCTGCGCGACAGGGCGCCCGGTACTCGTGTTCGAGCCGTCAGAGCGCAAGCAAGGGTCGCCTTCGCGCATCAGCGGTCAGATTCTTGCGCTAAAACGGGCAGGAGCTGTGCGTTCTTTTCAGGGTCGGCTTGAAAGCTATGCATACCCGGCATTAGATAGCATCCCGGAAATCGCCTCGGCGGTCGCCGCCGCCTTTGCGCGGCATCGGAGCACCCCCACTTAAATCGTTCTGAGCGCCCGCTCCGCGCTCCAAGAGACGTGGACATGTCCGCTCTGCACTCCAAGCTCGTCATCCTCGGCTCGGGACCGGCCGGCTACACGGCCGCGATCTACGCGGCCCGCGCCATGCTGGAGCCGATGCTCATCTCCGGCCTCCAGGAAGGGGGGCAGTTGATGATCACGACCGAGGTCGAGAACTATCCCGGCTTCGCCGACCCCATCCAGGGGCCGTGGCTGATGGAGCAGATGCGAAAGCAGGCCGAGCATGTCGGCACGACTCTGGTCTCCGACTACATCGTCAAGGCCGAGCTGGGCGTCCGACCGTTCCGGCTGACGGGCGACGGCGGGCAGATCTACACCTGCGACGCGCTGATCATCGCGACCGGGGCCCAGGCGCAGTGGCTGGGGCTGCCCTCGGAGGAGACCTTCAAGGGCTATGGCGTGTCCGCCTGCGCCACCTGCGACGGGTTCTTCTTCCGCAACAAGGACGTGGTGGTGGTCGGGGGCGGCAACACGGCCGTCGAGGAGGCGCTCTACCTCGCCAACATCGCCAAGAGCGTGACGGTGGTGCACCGCCGCGACAGCTTCCGGGCCGAGCGCATCCTGCAGCAGCGGCTGTTCCAGCAGGCCAACGTGACGGTGGTCTGGGACAGCGTCGTGGACGAGATCTGCGGGACGCAGGACCCGCTGGGCGTCACCTGCGTGAAGCTCAAGAACGCCAAGACGGGCGCCCTCACCGAGGTGAAGACCGACGGAGTTTTCGTGGCCATCGGGCACAAGCCCGCGACGGAGCTCTTCGTTGGGCAGGTCGAGATGCGGCCCTCAGGCTACATCCACACCACGCCGGGGCACACCACCACCAACATCCCGGGCGTGTTCGCGGCCGGCGACGTGACGGACGAGACCTACCGGCAGGCGGTCACGGCTGCGGGGCTCGGCTGCATGGCCGCGCTCGAGGCCGAGCGATACCTGCAGGGAATCCTGGTCGAGAGAGAGGCGGCCGAGTGATGCCTTTTTCGCTCAACAACACGCTGGACTGGGACAAGGTCCGCATCTTCTACACGGCGGCCGACGCGGGCAGCTTCACGCACGCGGGCGACGCGCTGGGCCTCAGCCAGTCAGCCGTGAGCCGCCAGGTGGGCGCGCTGGAGCGCGACCTCGCCGTGCCGTTGTTCCACCGCCATGCGCGAGGCCTCATCCTGACGGAGCAGGGCGAGCAGCTCTTCCGCACCGCCAAGGAGATGATGCTGAAGCTTGAGGCGACCCGCGCCCGGCTCACCGACAGCCGCGAGAAGCCGAACGGCGAACTGCGGGTCACGACTACGCTGGGGCTCGGCTCCAACTGGCTGACCCCGCGCCTCGGCGAGTTCCTCGACCTCTACCCGGAGGTGCGCCTTCAGGTGCTGCTCACGGACGACGAGCTCGACCTCTCCATGCGCGAGGCGGACGTGGCCATCCGGCTCCGGCAGCCGGTGCAGGGGGACCTCATCCAGCGCCGGCTCTTCACCGTGCATTTCCACGCCTACGCCTCGGCCGACTACATCAAGGGCCATGGGCAGCCGCGGGACGTGAACGACCTGGAAGAGCACCGAATCCTGACCTACGGGGGCGAGACGCCGTCCTACCTGCAGGAGGTGCACTGGCTCACGACAGTCGGGCGCGATCCGAAGAACCCGCGCCAAGCTTCGCTGACGGTGAACAACATCACGGCCCTGAAGCGGGCCGTGGAGCGCGGCATCGGCATCGCCGTGCTGCCGGACTACCTGATCGAGCCGGAATCCGGTCTCGTGCAGGTGCTCACCGGCGACGAGATGCCGGCGCTCGACAGCTATCTCGTCTATCCGGAAGAGATGAAGAACGTGGCGCGCGTCCAGGTTTTCCGCGACTTCCTGGTCAGCAAGGCCCAGCGCTGGACGTATTGAGCAGTTTGCCGGCATCTCGAGCAAGGTCGACGCGCGCCGCCGCTGGATCCCCTTCCCCTCCGCGCCTGCGGCGCTCCGGCCGGGGATGACGAGGTCCACGCTTTCGAAAATCCACCGCCGCCGCTACGGTGAGGCGCCCTTCGGGGCGCCTTTTTCGTTTCGCGAGTCCCCCATGAGCCTGATCCCCGACCGCTCCTCCCTCACCATCGCGTTCGCGCATGGCGCCTACCAGTTCGCCGACGCCTTCGCGCAGCGGAGCACCGGGATCCGGCATTTCCAGGTCTCCACGCCCGAGGCGCTGATCCCGCGGCTGCCGGAGGTGGACGTTCTGGTCGTCTCGTTCCTGTGGCGGGACGTCTACCTGGAGCACGCGCCGCGGTTGCGGTTCGTGCAGTCGATCAGCGCCGGCGTGGACCAGTTTCCCAAGGATCTCCTGCGCAGCCGAGGCGTGCGGCTCGCCAGCGCCCAGGGCGGCAACGAGCGCGCGGTGGCCGAGCACGCCATGAGCCTGCTGCTGTCGCTGACGCGGCAGTTGCACCTGGCGCGCGACCACCAGGCCAAGCATCACTGGCGGCCCATGATCGCCGACCGCACCCGGCGGGAGGACGAGCTCGAGGGCAAGACGCTGGTCATCGTCGGCATGGGCCGCATCGGCAGCCGGTTGGCCCGGCTGGCGAAGGCCTTCGACATGCGGGTGATCGGCGTGAAGCGCGACCCGTCCAGCGGGGCCGGCGCCGCCGACGAGGTCGTGGCGACGGAGCGGCTCCGGGACGCGCTGGCGCAGGCCGACGTCGTGGCGCTCACCTGTCCGCTGACGCCGGAGACGCAAGGTCTGATCGGGGCGGCGGAACTCGCCGCCATGAAGCCTTCCGCCTTCCTGATCAACGTGGCCCGGGGCAAGGTCGTGGACGAGGCCGCCCTGATCGACACGCTGGCCAAGGGGCGCATCGCAGGAGCCGGGCTCGACTGCTTCCACGAGGAGCCGCTGCCTGCGAACTCGCCGCTCTGGGCCATGCCGCACGTCATCGTGACCCCTCATTCAGCGGGCGAGACCCGGCGCTACGAGACCAATGTGCTCGAGATCCTGATGGACAACCTCGGCCGCCTGTGGCGGGGCGGGAGCGACCTGCGCAACGCGGTGGTTTGAACGGGCGATCGTCTGCATGACATTTGCGTCGTCATTCCCGGCGGCGTGCGCAGCAGGCCGGGAAGGGGATCCGGGGCGCTTGGCGCAAGTTTTGAGTGCAAGGCGGCAAAGGCGGCTGCACGCTGGAACGCGACTGCTGCCCTGGATACCATTCCCCTCCGCGGCTTCGCCGCTCCGGCCGGGGATGACGGGGAGGGCAGGGCGCAGGCTCTACAGCACCACCGTGACCCGTTTCGCGGCGCGGGTCAGGGCGGTGTAGAGCCAGCGGGCGCGGTGCTCGCGGAAGGCGTAGCTCTCGTCGAAAAGCACCACGTCGTCCCACTGCGAGCCCTGGGACTTGTGCACCGTCATGGCGTAGCCGTAGTCGAACTCGTCCGACTCGCGGCGCATCAGGAAGGGGATGGCCTCCGCGTCGCCCTCGAAGAACTCGCGCAGGATCTTCACCTTCACGGCCTTGCGGCGGCCTTCGTCCTCGGGCAGCACTTCCATCCGGACAAAGCCCTTGAGCGGTTCGCGCAAGGCCTTCACGGTCCAGATTCCCCCGTTGAGCAGGCCCTTCTTCTTGTCGTTGCGCAGGCAGACGAGTTTTTCGCCGACTGCGGGCATGGGGTCGCGGAAGCCTTTCAACTCCCGCATGCGCCGGTTGTAGAGGCGGCGCGTCTTGTTGAGGCCCACCAGAACCTGATCGCAGTTCATCACGATGTCGGCGTTTACGTCGCCGCGGCGGATGACCCGGCTGTCGCCGTAGTCGCCGGCGGGCAGGCGCTCGCCGCCCTCCCGAACCTCCAGGGAGAGCCGGATGATCGGGTTGTCGCGCGCCTGGCGGTGCACCTCGGTCAGCATGACGTCGGGCTCGTGCTCGGTGAAGAAGCCGCCGCCCTTCACGGGCGGCAGCTGGGCAGGGTCGCCGAGCACCAGGACGGGCACGCCGAAGGAGAGCAGGTCGCGGCCGAGCTCCTCGTCCACCATCGAGCACTCGTCGATGATGATCAGGTCGGCCTTGCTGGCCGGGCTCTCGCGGTTGATCACGAAGGAGGGCGCTTCCTCCTCCTCCATGGCCTTGGGACGGTAGATCAGGCTGTGGATGGTGCTGGCGTCCGGGCAACCCTTCTGCCGCAGCACGTGGGCCGCCTTTCCGGTGTATGCCCCGAAGGCGACCTCGCCGTCGATGCCCTCTGCGAAGTGCCGGGCGAGCGTGGTCTTTCCCGTGCCGGCGAAGCCGAACAGGCGGAACACCTGGGGGCTGCCGCGCTTGAGCCAGGCGTTCACCTGCCGAAGCGCGTCTTCCTGCTGGGGCGACCAATCCATGCGGCGACTCGTGTGTCCAAAACAAGAACACTTAAGCGCTTCGCCGCGCGATGGATAGAGCAGGAGACGCCCGTCGCCTATTTGGCGATGGCGATGATGCCGCCTGTCGGCCCCACGCCCTGCGGCACGGGCACGGATGTCGCGGCGTAGTTGCTGTTGAGAACCAGGTTGGGGCCGTCCTTCAACTGCACCCTGCGGGTCACCACCACGGTGAAGGCCGACTTGTCCGCGATGGCGCCGGCGCCCTTGGTGTCCAGGTCGATGCGCAGCACGCCGTTCTTCAGATAGATGGTTCCCAGCAGCTGCGACACCTTCTTGCTGGTGATGTCGTAGTTGAGGGGAGCCGCGCCCGAGTTGGCGCGCCCGGGGTCCTCGAAGAACAGGAACCCGGCGAGTTCGCCGGTCCGCGGCGCTGTCAGCGACACGGTCGAGTCGTCGTCGAACACGAAGCGGGACTTGGCCCCGGTGAAGTAGAAGGCAGCGCCCGCGGAGCTGTCAGCCATCTTCAGCACGGCGTTGTCCTTCACGATCAGGTCGCCGCCCATGACGTAGATCCCGCCCGGCGCGCCGGAGGTGCCGCTGAGCGTCAGAGTGGCGTTGTCCTTGACGATGATCCCGCCGCAGTAGAACCCGGGCGGAAGCGTCATCGTCACGTTCCCGCTGATCACGAGCGGCGGCAGGCTGCTCGGGCAGCCGACCGGCAAGGCGTGTCGATAGCTCAAGGGGTCGGGGCGCAGCGCCGGGCAGGCCACCGGCTGGGGCGTTGAATTCGTCTTTTGCGGGACGGTGACGCTGCAGATCTTGGTGGCTGTCAGGCTCGAGCTGCCGTCCACCTGCAGCCCGGAGGGCGACGAGGAATTCGAATAGATGGCGCAACCGTTTCCGGTGGCCTTGGACCATTTCTGCAGCCAGAGGGTCTGGGTGGAGGTCTCGTCGAGCGCCACCATGCAAAGCGGAGCGGCGCCCATCATCTTGGCGGTGGCCGAGACGTCCACCTGGATCATCTGCTCGGACATGTAGCGCGCCACCATGGTGGCGACCTGCTCCCGAAGCCTGACCTCGACGCTCGACTTGGAGCCGTCATAGATGGTGGTGACCTCGACCACGGCTCCCTGTGGAGTGGTGAGGCTCGCGGTCGTGGTCTGCGGCCCTGCGTCGCCCGCGGATGCGGTGGAAACGGCGGGGGCCGGCTGCATGGGTGGCGCGTCGACGCCCAGTTTGGAGGCCACATAGGAGAGGGCAACGGCGGCGATGCGGCGGGAATCCGAGCTGGCGATCCGCAGTTCGGTCGCGCTCGCGATGGCGGCGCTGTCGGCAGCGGACTGCAGGACGCCACGCTGCTGGTAGATTCTGCCCCCGTCCACGGCGAGCGCGCCAGCGCCCAGCATGGCGGGAAGGGCGACCGCCAGGAGGACGCCGAAGCCGCCTCGCCGGTCGTCAATGAAGGTTCGGATCAGGTTGCGCCAGCCCCGCAAGGCCGTCATGCCGCGGCCCCGTCCGCAGCCGGAGGTCCGGACTGCGCGCCAGCCCTGGCGGCCCGATCGGCGCGGAGCACGAAGCGCAGCTGGTAGGTCAGCAGGCGCCAGTTGATGGGCTTGGTGACGTAGGAGGTGGCGCCCACCTCGTAGGCGCGGTCGATCGCGAACAGATCGTCCCGTCCGGTCACCACAACGATCGGAAGGCCGGACAGCCGGGAGTCCTCGCGCACCCGCATGATCAGGCCCAGGCCGTCCAGGCGGGGCATCTCAAGGTCCACCATGGCGAGGTCGAAGTCGCTCGACTGCAGTCTTTCCCAAGCCGCGAGGCCGTCCTCGACCGTTTCGACCGTGACCTTCGGGGTGGCGAGATGGAGGGCTGCGAACTCACGCAGGATCGGGTCGTCGTCGGCGACAAGGATCCGGGCGGCGTCGTCGAGGACGTAGCCCAACTCCGCCGGATTTCTTCGTCCCAGCAACATCTCGCGCGCCAAGTGATCGACGAAGACGGAGCCTACACATGAAGTGTGAAGCAAATCTTTCCGATAATCGCATTCATGTCGGCAGCAGCAACCTGGCGTTGCATCAATGTTTCGGGATGTTTTGACTTAAGTTGTTAGCATAAGGAGATTAACCGCATCTTCAACCGACAGGTGTGTTCTGTGGATCATGGCAGAGATCCTCAGCGATGCGCCGTCTGGGCGCTTCCGGTCCATCCGCACCAAGCTGGCCCTGCTGGTCGCCGCAGCGATCGGCCTGGCCGCCGCCGTGAGCACGGCGCTGGCGATCGTGCATACGGTCCAGCTGGCGGTCAGCAGCGAGCAGAGCGTGCTGATGAACACGGCCCGGGTCTTCGCGGCGGCCGTGTCGAAGGGCGTGCAGGCCGGCGACCAGGCGGCGATCTACGAGGCTCTGGCGGGCATCCGCAAGTTCGAGGGCGCGGGTGACCAGATCGAATTCGTGGGCGTGGAGGACCTGGACGGCCGCCCGCTGGCGGACCTGGGCTCCGCCCCGAGGTTGATGCGCGACGCGCGCGTGGAGCCCGGCTTCGCGTCCGACCTCTGGTCCATCCTGTCGAGCCGGACGCTGCAGGCGTCCGCGCCCGTGGGCGAGCCGGGCTATCCGCCGGTGGCGCGGCTCATCGTGATCAAGACCAGCGACGGCCTGTTGGAGGCGGTGCGGACGACGCTTCTGGTGAGCGTGGTCAGCGGCCTCGTGGCCCTTGCGCTCGGCCTCCTGGCTGCATCCCGGCTGCAGCGCGCCATCACGCGGCCGGTCGTGGATTTGGCTGCGACCATGGCGCGCGTGCGGGACGGGCACGACTTCCGCGTGGCCGCCAAGGCGGCGGCGAACGACGAGGTGGGGCAGCTCGTCGGCAGCTTCAACGCGATGATCGCCGGCATCCGGGAGCGCGACGTCCAGCTCGCGCTGCACAGGGAACGGCTGGAGCAGGACGTGAGCGACCGCACGCGGGACCTGAACCTGGCCAAGATCGCGGCCGAGAACGCCAACGCGGCGAAGTCGGATTTCCTGGCCACCATGAGCCACGAAATCCGCACGCCGATGAACGGCATGCTGGTGATGGCCGAGCTGCTCACGGCGGGAGATCTGCCCGCCCGGCAACGGCGCTACGCCGAGGTGATCGCGCGCTCGGGGCAGAGCCTGCTGGCGATCATCAACGACATCCTCGACTTCTCGAAGGTCGAGGCCGGCAAGATGGACATCGAGCGGATCCCCGTGGATCCCGCCGAGACGGCGGACACGGTGCTCAGCCTGTTCTGGGAACGCGCACAGAAGAAGGGGCTGGACCTCGCAGCCCAGGTGGCGCCCGACACGCCGGCGCACATCCTGGCCGATCCCGTGCGTCTGAACCAGGTCATCGGCAACCTGGTCAACAACGCCCTGAAATTCACCGAGTCCGGCCACGTGCTGCTCTCGATCGGCCGGGATCCGCACGACCCGTCGAGGCTGCGCTTCGCGGTGACGGACACGGGCATCGGGATCCCGGAGGACAAGATCGCAGGGCTGTTCTCGGCCTTCACGCAGGTGGACCAGAGCACGACGCGCAAGTTCGGCGGCACGGGGCTGGGACTCGCCATCTGCAAGCGACTCGTGGAGGCGATGGGCGGCGCGATGCGCGTCACGAGCGACGTCGGCCGGGGCTCCACTTTCGCATTTTCCATTCCCGTCGAAGGTGCGGCCACGCGGACGCTTGCCCGGGTTCCTCTCGTCCGCGGGCGCGCGCCGCGCGCGATCGTGGCGGTGCGCGGGGAGGCGACGGCGCGTGTCGTGGCCGATCTCCTGGCCGCGTGCGGCTATGCGGTCGAGCGCAGGGAAGCCGACGCGCTCGCCGGCGCCGGGCTACCGGAGTGCGAACTCCTGTTCGCCGAGGGCGCCGTTCTGGCGCAGGGCCTGGCCGGGACGCGGCCGGCGCGGGTGGTCGCGCTCACGACGCTCGGGGACGGCTCCGAGCGCAGGCTCGAGGCGCGCGGCCTGGCCGACGCCATCCTGGCGCGTCCGCTCGCGCATGCCGATCTGGCCTTGTTGTCCGAGGGCCTGGCCCTCGGGGCGGGCCTCGCCGTGTCGCGCCCGGACCGGGGTGGGCGCGAGCGGGCCCTCCCGCAATTCACGGGCTGCCGCGTGCTGGTCGCGGACGACAGCGCCGTGAACCGCGAGGTCGCCGTGGAGGCTCTCGCCAGGCTTGGCGTGCAGGCCGATGTCGCGGCCGATGGCCGGGAGGCGATCGCGGCGGCTGAGCGGGGCGGGATCCACCTCATTCTCATGGACGGCAGCATGCCCGAGATCGACGGGTTCGAGGCCGCCCGGCGCATCCGTGAGGCGGAGGGCCGGGAGGGCCGGGCCAGGCTGCCCATCCTCGCGCTGACGGCGCACGTCGTCGGCTCGGCCGCCGACCTGTGGCGGACCGCCGGCATGGATGGCGTGCTGCACAAGCCCTTCACCATCGCCGCCCTGGCGGAGAGCCTGTCAGGTTTCCTTGAGCCTGCCGGCCAGGGCGCCGTGGCGCCACAACGCCACGGCGCTTCGACGCAGGAGCCAGATCCCCCAAGTCCTGCCGAGGGGGAAGGGTCGGCCACCCTCCTCGACCAGGAGACCTTCGGCGAACTCGAAGCCATGGCGGGCGCGGACGGCGGCGCGTTCCTGCGGCGGGTGGCCGGGCTGTACCTGGAACACGCGCCGCGCGCGCTGGCGCAACTGGAGGCCAGCCTGGGCGGGGACGCCGCGGACCAGGCCAGGGCGGCGCACGCCCTGAAGTCGATGAGCTTCAACATCGGCGCGGCGGCCGTGGCCGGCGCGGCCGGCGCCTGCGAAGCGAAGGCGCGCGAGAATCAGGACTCCGTGTCGCAGGAGGAAGCGCAGGAGCTGCGTCTTCTCCTCGACGCCACACTCGAGGCGCTGCGCTCCCGCGTGTTCTCCGCGGGCGGCCAGGAGGCTGCGTAGGAACACCGAGCCGCCCTGAAAACGCCTTTCGATTCAACGCTACGGCGTTTCCCCTACGTACGATTTCAGATGGCTGGAGCGCGGCCCTGGGCTTTCAGTTCAGGTGCAGCCTAAGGCCAGCGTTTTCCTGCGAATTCCCGGCTTCGGACTTGGGCTCATTGATCGAGGTCAACGCGAGCGGACCCCAACCCCTCGCATGGTGCCTCGAATCCAGCCGTTCGTCCGGCCCCTGGGGCATGCCAGGTTTCGGACGTGCGGCGCCTGACAGTGGATTTCGGTCCCAAGGGGGAGAACATGGCGCAATCGGCGTCGGTCAACAAACACATCACGATCGGGGAGGGCGGCTCCGCGCTCGCCTTCGCGGCGCTCGCAGCGCTGTCGATCCTGATCGCCGCGAAGGCGTGGACGCCGGCTTACGCCTTCCACGCCTATCTGTTCGCGGCGGCCAGCGTCGCGTCGATCTTCGCGATCTTCAATCGCTACTACGCCCGTCCGGCGGGTCCGGTCCCGCAGGAGATCGACGGCAAGCCGAACTACAATCTCGGCCCGATCCAGTTCGGGACGGTGGCCGCGGTGTTCTGGGGCATCGCCGGCTTCACGGTTGGCCTCTACGCCGCCCTCGAACTGGCCTTCCCGGCCCTGAACTTCGACTTCGGGCTGATCAACTTCGGCCGGCTGCGTCCGCTTCATACCTCGGCGGTGATCTTCGCCTTCGGCGGCAACGTGCTGCTGGCGAGCTCCTTCTACGTGGTCCAGCGCACCTGCCATGCCCGCCTCGCCGGCGACATCGCGCCGTGGTTCGTGATCCTGGGCTACAACTTCTTCATCGTCATCGCGGGCACGGGCTACCTGCTGGGCATCACCCAGAGCAAGGAATACGCCGAGCCCGAGTGGTATGCCGACCTGTTCCTGACCGTGGTGTGGGTCGTGTACCTGCTCATCTTCCTTGCGACTTTGTGGAAGCGCAAGGAGCCGCACATCTACGTGGCGAACTGGTTCTACCTGGCCTTCATCGTGACGATCGCGATGCTGCACCTGGGCAACAACCCGGCGGTGCCTGTCTCGATCTACTCGCCGAAGTCCTACATCGTCTGGTCTGGCGTGCAGGACGCCATGGTCCAGTGGTGGTACGGCCACAACGCGGTGGGCTTCTTCCTGACCGCCGGCTTCCTGGCCATCATGTACTACTTCGTCCCGAAGCGGGCGGAGCGTCCGGTCTACTCGTACCGGCTGTCGATCGTGCACTTCTGGGCGCTGATCTTCATCTACATCTGGGCCGGCCCGCATCACTTGCACTACACGGCCCTGCCTGACTGGGCGCAGACGCTCGGCATGACCTTCTCGGTCATCCTGTGGATGCCCTCGTGGGGCGGCATGATCAACGGCCTGATGACGCTCCAGGGCGCCTGGGACCGCCTGCGGACCGACCCCGTGCTGCGCATGATGGTGGTGTCCGTCGCCTTCTACGGCATGTCGACCTTCGAGGGGCCGCTCATGTCGATCAAGGCGGTGAACTCGCTCAGCCACTACACCGACTGGACCATCGGCCACGTGCACTCCGGCGCGCTCGGCTGGGTCGGCTACATCTCCTTCGGGGCGATCTACTGCCTCGTTCCGTGGGTGTTCAACCGCTCCCGCCTGTATTCGCTGAAGCTCGTCAACTGGCACTTCTGGATCTCGACGCTCGGCATCGTCCTGTACATCTCGGCGATGTGGGTGTCCGGCATCCTCCAGGGCCTTATGTGGCGCGCCTACACCAGCCTGGGCTTCCTCGAGTACTCGTTCATCGAGACGGTCGAGGCGATGCATCCGTTCTACGTCATCCGCGCCCTGGGTGGTGGCCTGTTCCTCACCGGCGCGCTCATCATGGCCTTCAACATCTGGAAGACGATCACCTCGCCCGAGACCGAGCAGGTCGCGGCGGCGCGTCCCCAGCTGGTTCCGGCCGAGTAAGGGGGCAGATCATGTCCGTCTGGGCCAAGCACGCCGTCTTCGAGAAGAACTCGATCATTCTTCTCGTCGGCATACTCCTCGTGGTCGCCATCGGCGGCCTCGTCGAGGTCGCACCGCTCTTCTACCTGAAGAGCACCATCGAGACGGTGCAGGGCGTTCGTCCCTACACCCCCCTCGAGCTCGCAGGCCGCAACATCTACGTCCGCGAGGGCTGCTACAACTGCCACTCGCAGATGGTTCGCCCGCTGCGCGACGAGGTCGAGCGCTACGGCCACTACTCGCTGGCGGCCGAGAGCATGTACGATCACCCCTTCCAGTGGGGCTCCAAGCGCACCGGGCCTGACCTGGCCCGCGTCGGCGGCAAGTACTCCGACGAGTGGCAGCGCGCGCACTTGATCAATCCGCGCTCCGTGGCGCCGGCGTCGATCATGCCCGGCTATCCCTTCCTGGCGTCCACGCCGCTCGACTACGAGCACATCCAGGACGACATGAAGACCAACGCCATCGTCGGCGTGCCCTACACCGCCGAGATGATCGAGAAGGCCAAGACGGACCTCGTCGCCCAGGCGGCGGTGGACGATCCGGGGCAGGCCGACCTCGTCAAGCGCTACCCCAAGGCCCTGTCCCGCGACTTCGATGGCAAGCCCGGCGAACTCACGGAAATGGACGCGCTGGTCGCGTACCTGCAGGTCCTCGGCACGATGGTCGACTTCAAGACCTACGACGACAAGGCGAACATCCGCTGAGGAGGCCGCTGTGAGCTACGAAACTCTCGCCCACATCGCGCAAACCTGGGGCACGGTCGGCTTCGTCGTGATGTTCGCCCTGGTCCTGGTCTACGCGCTCAACCCGAAGAACCGCACGCAGTTCGACGCTGCCGCGAAGATGCCTCTCGAGAAGGACTGATCCCATGGCCTCCGAGAACACCAAGATGGACGCCGTCACCGGCGTCTCCACGACCGGCCATGACTGGGACGGCATCCAGGAACTGAACACGCCGTTGCCCCGCTGGTGGCTGTGGCTGTTCTATGCCTGCATCGTCTGGGCGATCGGATACTGGATCGCCTATCCGGCCTGGCCGCTGGCCTCGACCTACACCAAGGGCCTGCTGGGTTATCAGACCCGCGCGGCCGTGGAGAAGGACCTGGCCGACCTGCAGGCTCTCCCGCAGCGTCGGGAGGCGTTCGCGGCCATCGCGGCGAAGCCCCTGGCCGACATCGAGAAGGATCCGGCCCTGCTCACCTCGGCCCGCGCCATCGGCAAGGCGGCCTTCGGCAACAACTGCGCGCCGTGCCACGGCCAGGGCGCGCAGGGCGCCAAGAACTACCCGAACCTGAACGACGACCAGTGGCTCTGGGGCGGTTCTCTCGACGCGATCAAGCAGACGATCACGCACGGAATCCGCAACGAGGACGCCGAGTCGCGCACCGGCAACATGCCGGCCTTCGTCAAGGACGGCATCCTGAAGAAGGAAGACGCGCCGAACCTGGCCGCATTCGTGCGCACGCTCGCCGGCAACAAGCCCGAGCGCGGCGATGTCGCCAAGGGCAAGCAGCTGTTCGCCGAGAACTGCGCCGCCTGCCATGGCGAAGCCGGAAAGGGCAACCCTGAGGTCGGCGCGCCGAACCTCACCGCCAATATCTGGCTGTATGGCGGCGACCAGGCGACCATCGAAGAGACGATCACCAACGGCCGCGGCGGCGTGATGCCGACCTGGGCCGCCCGTCTCGACGACCCGACCATCAAGGCGCTCGCCGTCTACGTCCACTCGCTGGGCGGCGGCCAGTAACGCGGCGCGCAGGCGCTGACGACCACGCGGGTCCGGCGGACGAAGAGCGCCGGACCCGATCTCCCCCGAACCCTCTTCGAGGTTCATCATGAGTTCCGCCGACACCGGCGCCGCCAAGTCCGCCAGCCCCATCGTGGGCGCGGACGACGACGTTCCGCTCTACGAGGCCCGCAAGGAGATCTATCCGGCGGCCGTTCGGGGGCGCTTTCGCACGATCAAGTGGGCGATCCTGATCGTCACGCTGGGCATCTACTACTTCCTGCCGTTCCTGCGCTGGGACCGCGGGCCCAACGCGCCGGATCAGGCCGTCCTGATCGACCTCGCCAACCGGCGCTTCTATTTCTTCCCGATCGAGATCTGGCCGCAGGAGCTCTACTACGTCACCGGCCTGATGGTGCTGGCGGCGCTGACGCTGTTCCTGATGAACGCCGTCGCGGGCCGCGTGTGGTGCGGCTATCTCTGCCCCCAGACGGTGTGGACCGACCTGTTCTACGCCGTGGAGCGCCTGATCGAGGGCGACCGGCGCGAGCAGATGAAGAAGGCCCAGGGTCCCTGGGACCTGGAGCGCATCGCCGAGAAGATGCTGAAGCACTCCATCTGGCTGCTGATCGCCTGGTGGACCGGCGGCGCCTGGGTGCTCTACTTCGCTGACGCGCCCACGCTGGTGAAGGACCTCGTGACGTTCCAGGGGCCGGTGGTCGCCTATGTGTGGATCGGCATCCTGACGTTCACGACCTATTCGCTCGCCGGATTCATGCGCGAGCAGGTCTGCCTGTACATGTGCCCGTGGCCGCGCATCCAGGCCGCCCTGACCGACGAACACGCGCTCAACGTCACCTACCGCTACGACCGCGGCGAGAAGCGCATGTCGGTCAAGAAGGCCGAGGCGGCGCGGGCGCGCGGCGAGGCAGTGGGCGACTGCGTCGACTGCAACCAGTGCGTGAACGTGTGCCCGACCGGGGTGGACATCCGCGAGGGCCTGCAGCTCGGCTGCATCCAATGCGGCCTGTGCATCGACGCCTGCGACAACGTCATGGCGAAGATCGGCCGACCGACCGGACTGATCGGCTACGACACCGACTTCAACGTGCAGCGCCGCATCGCCCGCGAGGAGCCGGTCTACAAGATCGTGCGCGTGCGCACCGTGCTCTACGTCGTCCTGATCGCAGCCATCGGCGCCTTCATGACCTTCGCGCTGGCGACCCGCACCACCTTGGGCGTCAGCGCGCTGCACGATCGCAACCCCCTGTTCGTGAAGCTCGCGGATGGATCGATCCGCAACGGGTTCACGGTTCGGTTGACCAACAAGGCGCTCGATACGCGGCCGTTCCGCCTGGAGCTGATCGGCCTGGCGGACGCCCACCTGGAGGTGGTTGGCATCGAGGCGACCGCGCAGATGTCGGCCCTCCTGGAGGTGCTGCCGGACCAGACGCGCGAGTTGCGCGTGCTCGTCACGGCGCGGAAGGGCGATGCGCCTGAATCCCGCACGATCCGGTTCCGCCTCACCGACGTGGTCAGCGGAGCCACGAGCTACGCCGATGACTTCTTCAAAGGCCCAGGGAGCGCGCCATGAGCGATACGAGCCTGACCGACAGCGGCTTTCGACTGAAGGGGCACCACGTCCTTCTCATGCTGGTGGCGTTCTTCGGCGTGGTCTTCGCCGTGAACGCCTACATGATGAAGGTCGCCATGGCGACGTTCAGCGGCGTGGAAAGCGCCACGCCCTACAAGGATGGGCTGGCCTACAACTCCCAGATCGCCGAGGCGAAGCGCCAGGCGGAGCTCGGCTGGACCGTGACGGGCCATGTCGAGCGCAACGCCGAGGGCGTCGCGCGGGTGAACCTGGATGCGCGTGACGCCCAGGGCCTTGGATTGGCTGGCGTTGTCGCCAGGGCGACCCTCGAGCGTCCGGCCGACAAGCGCGAGGACCGCACGGCCGAACTGCGGGAGCTGGGCGGGGGCCGCTTCGCCGCCCAGGTGGACGGCGTCGCCCCCGGCCAGTGGGACCTCGTGATCGAGATCCTGCGGGACGACCAGCGCGTCTTCAAATCGCGCAGCCGCATCACGCTGCGCTGATCCGGTGAGCGCCGTGGTTCGCCCGGCGCTCTGGGTCGCCGACGCTCCGCCCCACGGGGCGCCGGCGCGCATCGCTCTTCAAGGAGGCTGACGTGTCCCCCGCGTTCGACTACTCCGCCCTGGTTGAGAAGCGCCCTGACGGCGTCAGCCACCTGGACCTCGCGGTCGAGGGCATCACCTGCGCGGCCTGCATCGGCGACATCGAGCGGGGCCTCGCCACCCTGCCGGAGCTCGACAAGGCGCGTCTGAACTACACGAACCGGCGCCTCGCCGTGGAATGGCGCGCCGAGGGCTTCGATCCTGTCCGGGTCGTGTCGCGGCTGGCGGAGCTCGGCTACAAGGCGCACCCGTTCGAGCCGTCCCGCGAGGAGGAGATCGAGGCGGCCGAGATGCGCTTCCTGCTGCGCTGCCTGGCGGTGGCGGGCTTCGCGGCCATGAACATCATGCTGCTGTCCGTCTCCGTGTGGTCCGGCAACGCCAGCGACATCACCGACGAGACGCGCGACTTCTTTCACTGGGTTTCGGCGCTCATCGCGCTCCCCACGGCCGCCTATGCGGGCCAGCCGTTCTTCCGCAACGCCTGGCGCGCCATCCGCTCGCGCAGCATGACCATGGACGTGCCGATTTCGCTGGGCGTCACGCTCGCGATCGGCATGTCGCTGTACGAGACGATCCACCATGCGCACCACGCCTATTTCGACTCGGCGGTGATGCTGCTGTTCTTCCTGCTCCTCGGGCGCGTGCTCGACCAGGTGATGCGCCGCAAGACGCGCGCCGTGGCGGGCAACCTGCTGGCGCTCCGGGGCGAGACGGCCGTCGTGCTGGCAGAGGCCGGTGAAACGCGGGAAGTGCCGCTCAAGGCGGTGAAGCCGGGCGACCGCGTCCTGGTGCTGCCGGGAGACCGGGTCGCGGTGGACGGCGTGGTGATCGAGGGGCGCTCCAGCGTGGACGCGAGCCTCGTGACCGGTGAAACGGCGCGCGAGCCCATCGGGCCCGGCGCCATGGTGTACGCCGGCACCGTGAACCTGGACGGCGCGCTTACCGTGCGGGTCACGGCGGCAGCCGAAGGCACGCTGCTGGAGGAGGTGAACCGGCTGGTCGAGACGGCGGCGAACGCGCGGTCGCGCTACTTGCGGTTGGCGGACCGCGCGGCGCGGATCTATTCGCCGGTGGTGCACATCGCGGCGCTGGCGACAGCGATCGGGTGGATGTTGCTGGGCGCATCCCTGCATGACGCCCTCATCACCGCCATTGCGGTCCTGATCATCACCTGTCCCTGCGCGCTGGCGCTCGCGGTCCCGGCCACCCAGGTGGTCGCCTCTGGCTCCCTGTTCAAGGCGGGCGTCCTGCTCCAGAGCGGGGACGCGATCGAACGCATCGCGGCGTGCGACACCGTCGTGTTCGACAAGACCGGCACCCTGACCATGCCGCAGCCGCAAGTGGCGAACGCCGCGGAGGTTCCGGCGGACCTGCTGCAGGCCGCCGCGCGCCTGGCGCTGTCGAGCCGGCATCCTCTCGCGGCGGCGCTGTCCGCCAGGGCGCTCGGCCTTTCGCCGATTCCGGGGGGCCAGGAGCAGGCTGGCCATGGGGTTGCGGCAGAGTGGGACGGCGTGGAGGCGCGGCTCGGAAGTCCCGCCTTCTGCGGGGCTGAAGCGGAGGCCGCGGCGGCTCTGGCGAAGGATCTCGATGCGACGGTGATCGCTGTGCGTGTTGGCGAGCGCCGGGCCGTCATGCTGCTCCATCAGGCGCTGCGGCCGGACGCCGTAGACGTGGTCCGCGAGCTGGCCGGTCGCGGCAAGCGGATCGTGATCCTCTCTGGCGACCGCGAGCAGCCGGTCGCGGAGGCCGCGCGCGCGCTCGGCGTGGCCGAGTGGCGGGCCGGGCTCAAGCCCGCCGACAAGATCGCTGCGCTGGAAGCCATGGCCGCCGAAGGGCGCCGCGTGCTGATGGTGGGCGACGGTCTCAACGACGCGCCGGCCCTGGCGGCCGCGCATGCGTCCATTTCGCCCGTTACGGCGGCGCACCTGGCGCAGGCTTCCGCCGACGCGCTGTTCCTGGGCGAGCGTTTGCAGCCGGTCGCGGACGCGGCGCTGCTGGCGCGCAAGGCTCACGCTGTGATGCGCCAGAACCTCGGCATCGCGGTGATCTACAACCTGATCGCCGTGCCCCTGGCCATCATGGGCCACGTCACGCCGCTCATCGCCGCCGCGGCGATGTCCGGGTCCTCCATCATCGTGACGGTGAACGCGCTGCGGGCGAAGCTGCCCTTCAGGGAACCCGCGGCCGAGCCGCAGGTTACCCGCGGCAAGCCGGCGAGCCCCGCAGTTCCGCCACAGCGTCCGGCCAGAGTCGCGTCATGAACGTCCTCGTGTATCTGCTTCCCATCGCGCTGAGCCTCGGCCTGCTCGGTCTGGGAGCCTTCCTCTGGTCCCTCAAGAGCGGCCAATACGACGACCTTGACGGCGCCGCCGTCCGCATCCTGGACGACGACGACGTCCGGCGCGGTTGAGCGCCGTCTGGCCGTCGCGAAGGCCGGACAGAAAAATGGCCGGACGCGTGAGCGATCCGGCCAAGGCTGTTTGTCGAGCACATGAGCAGCTGGTCAGCCGCCCAAAAGACGTTAGCGTGATCGGCGCGCTTTCGAGTGTGAGCTAGTTCACACATGGTCAGCTTAGATTGGCGCTGTCGAGCCGCAACTCCTGCGTGCTTTACGTGTTGAGGTCCCGGCGTTTACATTCTGTTCACCCTTTGCGGCGCGTCGGCGTATTCGAGGCCATTCCATGGAAGACCCTGTCTTCGCTTTCCCGACCAGACGGCCGGCTCAGCCGGACCTGAAGTCGGCCATGCGCAAGGCGAGGATCGAGGAAGCGGAGCGATCGTCGGCCGTGGCTGAACTCCGTGGGGCCGAACTCGGGCGCCTCGAGCTCCTCAAGGAGGAGCTGGCGCCTGTTTTCGCCCAGCTTCCCGCCGATGCCGACATGTTCGATTTCGGGCTGGTGAGCGCCGAGAAGCCGCGGCTGTTCGTCGACATGGTCGCCTTCGTGGAGATGGGACGCGATCGCCGGACCTTCCGCCTCATCCAGGATACGCGTTCCGGGCGCATGGTGCTGGCCGAAAGCGACCGCATCGACCCCATGGTGGACGCGGTGACGGCCTATCTGGGCCGTCGGCTCGTGGAGCGGGAGCGGGCGCTCGCCGGGGAGATCGTGGCGCCTCTCCAGGTGGCGCCGCCCCCCTCGGCGGACAGGGCCGAAGCCCCACGGGGCGCGCGGGCCTATCGTTTCGGCGACCTCGTGTTCGCCTTCCTGCTCGGGGTCATCCTTGGAATGACCCTGCTTCTCCTGGCCGCCTGGTGGAAGGCGCGGGGCGGCTTCGCCTGGCTGGCGCTGGCCGGGGTCGGTTAACCCGACCGGCTCAGAGGGGCAGCGGCCCCAGGTCGACGATCTCGCCGCCGCTCGTCAAACCGCGCGTGCGGCCGGTGATGACCGGGCCGCCTTCCGTCAGGTCGATGTCGAAGAGGTGATATCCCGCCCGGTGCGTCAGGGTGCCGCGAATGGCGGAACACGAGGGCACGCCCACGACTGGAATGGCCTTGCCGCCCGGTCCCATGATGCGGTTCACCGAGGTCACGTGGTTGTGCCCGTGTAGGATCAGGTCCGCGCCGGTCTGGGCGAGGATGTCCTCCAGGGCGGCGGAGTCGGTGAGGCCGCGGCCCGTCTTGCTGCCGCTCCGGTAGGGGGGGTGGTGGATCAGCACCACGCGCGCGAGCGGCTGCTGGGAAAGAAAGGCCAGGACGTTGGCGATCTTCTCGCGCTGCTCGCGGCCCAGCGAGCCGGAGGCGACGAAGGGGCCCGTTGGAACGGCCGACGAGAGGCCCACGATGGCGAGCGGCCCGACCAGGCGGACATAGGGGAAGCCTTCGTACTTCCCGTTGTCCGAGGTCATCCATGGCGAGAGGTAGCGCTCGATATCGCGCAGCGTCGTGCGGACATAGGCGTCGTGATTGCCGGGGACGAAGCTCACCTTGTCGGGCGCGCCGAGGTCCTGCAGGAACTCGCGGGCGACCTGAAATTCGCCGTGGAGGCCGATGTTGATCAGGTCGCCGGTGCAGGCGATGTGGTTCGGCTCGAAGCTCTTCATGTCGGCGACGAGCCGCTCGAGCACACCCATGTCGTGGATGCGGTCGCGGCCGCGGCGCCAGTTCATGTAGCCGGTCATCCGCTTGCCGGCGAGCTCCCGCAGGCGCGGCTTGGGCAAGGGACCGAGGTGGGGGTCGGAGAGGTGGGCGAGCCTGAACATGGGGCGTCACCCATCCCCCGCGACGGCGCGCGGGTCAAGCGCTGCCGATGAGAATTCCCGTCACGAACACAAGGACGCCGCCCAGCACCACCTGGAACGCCGCCTGCAGGAAGGGTGTGTCCATGAAGCGCGCGCGGACATAGGCGATGGCCCACAACTCGATCAGCACGATGACGGCCGCGATGGACGTTGCGATCATGAAAGCGTTAGGCCAGGCGTCGGGCACGAGGTAGGGCAGGGTGTGGCCAATGCCGCCGACCGTGGTCATCAGGCCGCAGACGAAGCCGCGGATCCATGGCGCGCCACGGCCGGTCAGCGAGCCGTCGTCCGAAAGGGCCTCGGCGAAGCCCATGCTGATGCCGGCGCCGATGGATGCCGCCAGGCCGACCAGGAAGGTCTCCCAGTTGCTGTGGGTGGCGAAAGCCGCGGCGAAAAGCGGCGCCAGGGTGGAGACTGAGCCGTCCATGAGTCCAGCCAGGCCCGGCTGGACATATTGCAGCACGAACATGCGACGCTTGGTGTGGGCCTCCTCGGCCTCCGCGTCGCCCTTGAGGTGCTTTTCCTCCAGTTCGCCGGCCCGGCGCTCGTGGCCCCTCTCGGCCTCGGCGAGCGTGGTCAAAAGCTGGCGGACATTCACGTCCAGCGTCTGGGTCGCGGCCTTCTCGTAAAATCGTGCGGCCTGCAGCTCCATGATCTCGGCTTCCTTGCGCATCTTGTCGACGGGCAGGTTCTGCGTCAGCCAGATGGGACGGCGCTTCAGGAAGCCCTTCACGTCCTCGCGGCGGATGGGTGGCAGGTGCTCGCCGAACTTCTCGCGATAGAGGTGGTAGAGCATGTCGCGATGGCCGCGCTCCTCCGCCGCCATCTCGTCGAACATGGCTGCGGAATGCGGGTAGGTCTCACGAAGGCTGTCCGCGAAGCTCTGGTAGATCCGGGAATCCTCCTCCTCGCCGGTGATGGCGAGGGTCAGCACCTCGCGTTCGGAGAGTTCGGCGAAGGTCTTCATGGGCATGAGGGGCTCCCGTGAAAGCGGCGTGTTCAGATTGGAATTGTTCTAAGGTGTCTGGCGGGAAGGGCAAGCCCCTGGGCGACCGATCTGCTATGACAGACGCATGGACCGGCTCTCGATTCCCTCGCAGGAAGAGCGCGTGAAGGGACCCAGCCTGATCGGCCGGGCGCTCCACCTCTACTGGCGATTTGCGCGACCGATGACGCTGGGCACGCGCGCCGCGATCATTCATCCCGAGCGCGGCGTCTACCTCGTGCGCCACGGCTACGTGCGCGGCTGGCAAATGCCGGGCGGCGGGGTCGAGGCGGGGGAGACCCTGCACGCGGCCATGGTTCGCGAGGTCTGGGAGGAGACGCACATCGAGGTGACTGGAGCGGCGGCCCTGCATGGCATGTTCCTCAACCGGCACGTCTCCAACCGGGACCATGTCGCGGTTTTCGTGGTTCGGGCCTTTCGGGAAGGGCCATTCCGGGAGCCGGACGCCGAGATCCGGGAAGGCCGCTTTTTCCCGCTGGACGCCTTGCCCGAAGACGTGACCCGCGGCACCCGAGCGCGCCTGGAGGAGATCGCGACAGGCGCTTCGCCCTCGCCCACGTGGTGAGCCGGTTGCGTCCTCCGCAAAAACCTGTACGGGTGCTGCGCGCCGCATCGCGCGGCTGGAGGTCAGGCATGCCGGTCAGGCGGGAGCGACGACGAGGGATGACGAGCCGCTGAAGGGCGGCCTCCGAGTTACCCGCCTCTGTCTCCACCAGCGCGCCCGCCGGGCGCAGCCTGCCTGCCGAGCCCCCTCGACATGACCGACCTCTCCCTCCTCATCCGGCCTGAAGTCGCAGGCGAAGCCGCCACGATCGAAAAACTGCACGAACGCGCCTTCGGGCCCGGCCGCTTCGCCCGCACGGCTTACCGCCTGCGGGAAGGCGCGCCGCACGAACCCGGCCTGTCCTTCACGGCGCTGGTCGGCACGCTCGTGGTCGGCTCCATCCGGTTGACGCGCATTCAGATCGGGCAGGCGGAAGGCATCCTGCTGGGGCCGGTCACGGTAGAGCCCGCCTTCATGAATCGCGGGATCGGCATGGCGCTGGTGCGCCGGTCGCTCGAGGCCGCCAAGGCGCAAGGCCATAAGCTGGTGCTGCTCGTCGGGGACGAGCCCTTCTACGGCCGCGTCGGTTTCAAGCGCGTGCCCAACGGGCGGCTGCAGATGCCAGGGCCCGTGGATCCGGCGCGGCTGCTCATCCTGGAACTGGAGCCCGGCGCGTTCGAGGGCGTCAGCGGGCCGGTGGGGCGGCTGCGCAAATCCTGATTCCTTCCGGCTGCTTATTTATTTCTTAGAAGAATAAACTTAGAGATGACCTTCTTCACTGTGGCGAAGGGGGCATACACATGGGTGGCGTAAGCATTTGGCACTGGATCGTCGTGCTTCTACCGATCGCGATCCCGCTCATTCTTAAGTTCGGGTTCAATGTCGGGGCCAAGAAGCTTGTTCTCAAGAATCCCCGCACAGGCCAGATGAAGATCGGCTTTTATGGCTTTTCCTGGACCTATTTCTTCTTTGGATTCCTGGTTCCTCTGATCCGCGGCGAGCTTGGCGTTGCTGCTCTCCACTTGCTGTTTTCAGTTGTTACGTTCGGGCTTTGGCAGCTCATTGTCTCATTTTTGTATAACAAGCAATACACGCAACGGCTCGTGAGCCAGGGTTACGTGATCCAGGGCAGCGACACTTCCGTGCAAGTCGCGGCTTCGAAGCTTGGCATCGACCTGATGGTGCATCAAGCGGCGATGAGCTGACTACGACTGCGCCGGGCGGCCCAGGCGGGATTCTCCGAGCCAGGTCGTGAGCAGGCTGGCGATCAGCAGCACGAGGCCGAGGAAGCCCAAAAAGACCGGGAACACGGACACGCCCTTCACCACGTGCGCGTCCGTGTTGCGCAAGGCGATGAAGTCGCTACCGGAGAACCGGGCGCCGGAGGACAGCGACAGGATCGTCGGAATGCGCGGCGCTTCGCCGGCGCGGTCCGCCACGCGTCGTACGGAACCGCCGGTGGCGGCCGCGATCGGCGCGAGCTTTTCCGTGGTGGACATGACTTCCTGGAATTCGCGCGGGTTTGGCGGGCCGACGCTGACGAAGGCCGTCAGCTTGCCATCGGTGAGCCGGTAAAGGCCCGGAAGCTTTGTTTCCACGGTGGCGCGCCAGAGCCCGGGGCTGGCGGCCTCCAGGGTGGCGGTCTGGTTCTCGCCGGTGGGGCCCGTCAGCGTCACGGGGTCGACGGCGTCCGCGAGAGTCTGGCGCTCGACAGTCACGACGTTGCCGCGCGCCGAGGCGCGCAGGGCCTCTTCCTCCAGGTCCGGCTCCTTCATGAGCCAGTGGCTCAAACGACGGAGCAGGTCCTGGTGCGGGCCGCCGCCGCGGAAGTTGCGGGCCCAGAGCCAGGAATGATCGGACAGCAGCAGCGCGACACGGCCCTTGCCCTCGCGCGAGAGAACGAGCAGCGGCTTTTCGTCCGCGCCCGCCATTACGGCGGAGCCCGCCCGCACGTCGGCGGAGATCAGCCGCAACCACTCGCCCCAGCTCGGCGGCTCGGTGTCCGAGCCCGGCAGGTTGCGGGTGACCGGATGCTTCGCGCCCGTAGGGGTGACATGGGCGATGTAGGGCTGCTCGACGATCTTGCCGTCGGGCGTGGCCGGGATGGCGGCCGCCAGGGGGGTGCCTGCGAGGCCGGCGCGGCCCGCGAACTCGGGGCCGGCCGCCACCAGCACGGCGCCGCCGTCGCGGACATAGCGGACCATGTTGGCGAAGTAGACACCCGGAAGGATCGACTGGTTGGCGTAGCGGTCGAAGATGATGAGGTCGAACTCGTTGATCTTCGTCTCGAACAGCTCGCGAGTCGGGAAGGCGATCAGTGACAGCTCGTTGATGGGCGTGCCGTCCTGCTTCTCCGGCGGACGCAGGATGGTGAAGTGGACGAGGTCCACGTTGGCGTCGGACTTGAGGATGTTGCGCCAGGTGCGCTCGCCGGCGTTGGGCTGGCCGGAGACGAGCAGCACCCGCAGCTTCTCGCGGATGCCCTCGATGGGGACCACCGCCTTGTTGTTGTAGGCCGTAAGTTCGCCGGGAGCCTCATCGGCCTCGATCTCGACCACGTTCTGGCCGCCGTGCTCGATCCGGATGGGCAGGCGCATCACGTCGCCAGGGGCCGCGCGGCGTTCGGCCACGACCTGCCCGTCGCGGCGGACCACGACCCGCACGGGCTCGGTCTGGCCCGGATCCTCGACCCGCAGGCGGATCACGGCGTCCTTGCCGACGATGCCGAAGCGGGGCGTGTCCAGCAGGGCGATGCGGCGGTCGCGCTCACCCGGGTGGCCGGTGATCAGGGCGTGGATGGGCGCCTTGAATCCGATCGCGGCGGCCTGCTCGGGAATGTCGTGCACCACGCCGTCGGTGACCATGACGGCGCCCGCGACGCGGTCCGGCGGCACGTCGGAGAGGCCGGACTCGAGCGCTCCGAAGAGGCGGGTGCCGTCGGCGTTCCCGGCTTCCCGCACGTCGATGACGCGGGTCTCGACATCGGGCAAGGCGTCGAGACGCTTACGCAGGGCCTCCACGACGACATCCGTTTGGGCGGCGCGGTCTCCGAGCTGCTGGGAGGCGGAGTGGTCAACGACCAGCGCGGCGACGTCCTTCAGGCGGTCGCGGTCCTCCCGCACGAAGGAGGGGTTGAACAGGGCGGCCAGGAACGCAGCGACTGCGAGCGCCCGCAGCACGGAGCCGCGCTGGCGCAGCACGATCGCCAGGATGGCGCCCCCGCCGGCGATCAGGGCAAGCGCCACCAGCACGGGGAGGGGAAGGAGGGGCGACCAGTCCAGGCTCGTCATGCGTTCCTCACTGGCCCAGCCGCTCGAGCAGCGCCGGCACGTGCACCTGGTCCGCCTTGTAGTTGCCAGTCAGGGCGTACATCACGACATTCACGCCGGCCCGGAAGGCGAGCTCGCGCTGCCGGGCGCCGCCAGGTGTGAGCGGATACAAAGGCTCGCCGCGGCGACCGACCGCCCAGGCGGATGCCCAGTCGTTGGAGGTGATGATGATGGGCGAGACGCCGTCGCCTGCGCGGGCCGGGCGCTCGGCGTCCGGGCCCTCGCGGGGCAGGGCCTCGATCCAGGTCTGGCCGTCGGCGTAGCGCCCGGGGAAGCTGTCGATCAGGTAGAAGGCCTTGGTGACCACGTGGTCCCGCGGCACGGGCTCGAGCTGCGGAACCGCCACCCCGGCCAGGATCTGGCGCAAGGCCGCCGTCTCGGGCGTCGGCGCGCCGCCGGGGCGGTTGGAGAGCGCGTCGCGGGTGTCGAAGATCACCGTGCCGCCGCCCTTCATGAAATCGTCCAGCTTGCGCACGGCGGCTTCGCTCGGGGCCGGGCGGCCGGCCACGATGGGCCAATAGATGATCGGATAGACAGCAAGTTCGTCGCGCGCCGGGTCGATCGGGGCCGGGTCGCCCGGGGATAGGGCGGTGCGGGCGCTCAGGAAGGAGCTGAGGCCCGCGAGGCCCGAGCGGCTGATCTCGTCGACGTTGGCGTCGCCGGTGGTGACATACGCGAACCGGGTCGTGAGGGCGGCGTCCATTTCCTTGGGGCTCACGGGCGGCCTCTGCTCCGCCGCGAAGGCCTGGGGAGGCGGAGCGGCGAGCAGGGCGGCCCCAGCCAGGAGGATAACCCCGGCCGTCGTGGCGGCGCGGCGGGCCCGGCCGAACGTCAGCCTCCCGCCAAGCCAGAGCACGGCGAGCGTGTCGACGGCGAAGCCGAGCAGGGCGAGGGCGATCATCCAGGGGCGAAGATCGATCGGCGGCTCGCTGCGCAGCGGCTGGAGCGTTGCGCCGAGGCCCGAGACGTCGAGCTTCGCCAACGTGGCGTCCGCCGCGAGGGCGTTCACGGCCACGGGCGTGTCGGGCGAGCCGTAGAAGCCGGGAGGGTGGTCGAGGGACGCCAGCAGCGGCGCGTTCAGGGCGATCGGCCGGGCCGTGGCGGGCGGGGGCTGGAACACGCCGAAGCCGTCCAGGGTGCGGAGCGGCGACACGGTCGCGGGCTGGCCATTGGCGTTGGCCTGCACCTGCGGATCCCCTGCGCCGGCCAGGGCCGTGACGCGGCGGAGCATGTCCACGAAGAGGCCCGAGAGCGGCAGGTTGGACCAGGTCGTATCGGCCGTGACGTGCACCAGCACGAGCAGGCCCTGGCCGCGGCGCTCCGCCGTGATGATGGGCGTGCCGTCGGAGAGGGCCGCCCAGGTCTTCTTGCTGAGGTCGGCCTCCGGCTCGGCCAGGAGCTGGCGGGTGATGCCGACGTCCTTGGGCAGGGGCAAGCCGAAGAAGGGGCTCGCCTGGTCGAAGGGGGCCAGGGTGCGGGGGCTTTCCCACGACAATGCCCCGCCGAGGGCGCGCCCGCCGCGCCGGAGCTTCACGGGCGAGAGCTCGTCATTCGTCGCGGTCGCGAGGCGCGAGCCGGCGAATCGCAGCAGGAGGCCGCCCTTATCGACGAAATTGGCGAGCTTCTGCCGGATGTCGGGCGGCAGCGCGCCGACATCGGCCATGACGAGCATGGAGACCTTCTCGTCCAGCAGCTGGTTGATCGCGTCGTTGGGGCCCATGCGGGGCTCGCGCACGTCCGCGTAGGGCGTGAGCGCGCGGGCGACGTAGTAGGTGGGCGAGAGCAGCGGCTGGGCCACGTCGGCGGTGGCGCCCGAGACGAGGCCCACGCGCCGGCGGCGGCTCGACTCGTCCACGAGCGCCACGGCGCCCGCGCTGCGCTCGTCGGCGATGTCCAGGCGGGCGATCTCGTTGCGGAGGTCGACCGGGATGGTGAGGTCGGCCCGCGTCTCGGCCGCGCCCGCGCTGAAGCTGAACGGCGCCTCCCCGAGCGGCAGGCCGCGCTTGTCGAGGGCGCGCACCACGCCGGCGTCCCGCCCGTTGGGCTCGGCGCGCAACACGCGGACGCTCATGCCGGCGGCGGCGTTCTCCACCCCCGCGAGCGCCAAGGGGCGCGCGGCCGGGCCGGAAACGATCGTGAGCGCGTGAGACCCGACGAGCGCCTTCAAGCCGTCCCGGAACGGAGCCTGGGCGCCCTGGGCGACGCCGTCCGCGATCCACACCAGTTCGGCGTTGCGCTCGCGCGCGAGGAAGCGCCCGAGCGGCGGGAGGATGGCGGCGCGATCCGGCATGTGCGGCGCGGGCTTGAGGGCCCGCAGCTTCTCCAGGGCGGCCCCGGCGTCGCCCATCTGGACTTCCGCGAGCGGCGCGCCCGTGCTCACGACGGCGACAGGGCGGTCGTCGCGCGCCGCGGAGCGCACGATCTCCTCGGCGGCCGTCATGCGGTCAAGCCAATCGGGCGCGGCCGCCCACCCCGCGTCCACCATGAGCACCACGGGCCCGCTGCGGCCGACAGCCTGCTTCAGGGCGTTCCAGACGGGCCCCGCCATGGCGACGATCACAAGGCCAGCGACCAGGAGGCGCAGAACGAGGAGCCACCAAGGCGTGCGGGCCGGGCTCTCCTGTTGGGGCGCCAGATCGAGGATCAGGCGCAGGGGCGGGAAGTCGATCCGCCGCGGCTGCGGCGGCGTGACGCGCAGCAGCAGCCACAGAGCGGGCAGCGCGGTGAGCGCCAACAGGACCGCGGGCGTGGTGAAGCCGAGGGAGAGCCACTCGAACATGCCTCAGCCTCCCCCGCCGATGCGCACGCCCGCCATGCCGGCATCGCGCTCGGCGATGCGGGCGGCGAGCGACAGCAGGGCTTCCGACGCGGGCCGGTCCGTGCGGTGCACCGCGAAGGTCCAGCCGCGTCGCGCGCATGCGTCCTTGAGGGCCTGGCGGTGGGCTTGCAGGCGTTGGCGCACCAGCGCCCCAAACGCGCCAGCGTCTCCCACGCGCAGCGTCTGCGAGCTCTCCACGTCCGCCAGCACGGCCTGGCCTTCGAACGGGAACGTCTCCTCCACGGGGTCCAGCACCATGACCAGGTGGCCCCCGGCCCCGCGGGCGGCCATGCGCTCGATGGCGTCCTGGACGCGGCCGGCCGGGGTGAGAAAGTCGCTGATCAACACGGCCTCGGTCAGCGGGGCGAGCGGGAGGGGCGTGGGCAGGTCGGCGGGCGGGGTTTGATCCGCAGCAAGCGCTTCGGCGATGCGATCGACGATGGAGCGGGACGCGACCGGATTGGTCAGGCCGATATGCCCCACGCGCTCGCCGCCTCGCACCAGGAGATCGGCCAAAGCGAGGCCCAGCACGATGGCGCGGTCGATCTTGGGAGCCTGGGACAGGGCCGAAGCGTAGCCCATCGACGGGGAGCGGTCGATCCAGAGCCAGACCGTGTGGGCGGCCTCCCACTCGCGCTCGCGGACGTAGTAGCGCTCCTCGTCGCGGGCCGAGCGGCGCCAGTCGACGCGATGGGCCGGCTCGCCCGGCACGAAGGCCCGGAACTGCCAGAAGGCCTCGCCCGAGCCGGCCTGCCGGCGGCCGTGGATGCCATGGGCGGCGGTGGCTGCGATGCGACGCGCCTCGATGGCGAGCCGCGGCAGGCGCCGCGCCAGGTCCAGCGCGCCGGTGGCGTGCCGGGTCCCGACCGCTCGTTCCGCCGCACCGAGAACCCGGACCTTCACCATGTGCTCACGCCCTACGCGATCCGGTCGACGAGGCGGCGGATCAGGCCGCCGATGCTCTCGCCCTCGGCGCGCGCCGCGAAGGTGAGCGCCATGCGGTGCTTCAGCACCGGCTCCGCCAAGGCGACGACGTCGTCGAGCGAAGGCGCCAGCCGGCCCTGCACCAGCGCGCGGGCGCGCACGGCGAGCATCAGCGATTGTCCGGCGCGCGGGCCGGGGCCCCAGGCGAGGTGGTTGGCGATGGTCGGGTCGCCCTCTCCGGGACGGGCGGCGCGCACGAGCTGGAGAATGGCCTCCACCACGCTCTCGCCCACGGGCAGCCGGCGCAGCAGGCGCTGGGCGGCCAGCAGGTCCTCGGCGCTCATGGCCGCCTTCGGGCGCCCCTGGGCCTCGCCAGTGGTCTCCAGCAGGATGCGACGCTCGGTGGCGGCGTCCGGGTAGCCCACGTCGATCTGCATGATGAAGCGGTCGAGCTGGGCCTCGGGGAGCGGGTAGGTGCCCTCCTGCTCGATCGGATTCTGGGTCGCGAGCACGTGGAAGGGACGGGGCAGGTCATAGGCCTCGCCGGCGACCGTGACGTGGTACTCCTGCATGGCTTGGAGCAGCGCGGATTGGGTGCGCGGGCTGGCGCGGTTGATCTCATCCGCCAGCAGCAGCTGCGCGAAGATCGGGCCCCGCACGAAGCGGAAGGCGCGGCGCTTGTCGACCGTCTCCTCCAGCACCTCGGAGCCCAGGATGTCCGACGGCATGAGGTCCGGGGTGAACTGGATGCGGCGGCTATCAAGGCCGAGGACAGCGCCCATGGTGTCGACCAGCTTGGTCTTGGCGAGGCCGGGCACGCCGACGAGGAGGCCATGCCCTCCCGACAGCACCGTGATCAGGGCGTTCTCGACCACCTGGGCCTGGCCGAACACCACGGTTCCGATGGCGTCCCGCGCCCGGGTGATCTGCTCCAGCGCCGCATCGGCGGAGCGCACGATCATGGCGTCGAGGCTGGCGGCGTTGGTCGGGTCGGTCATCGAGGGCCCTCGGAAACGGCGACGGGCGGCGGCTGCCTCCGGCGCGTTCAGTCAGCATCGCGCGCCGGGGCGCCGGGGTTCAAGCCCGACACGATGCCGCGGCGCACCTGTCACTTGCATGATCGCGAAAGAACTTTCTTTGAGCTTGCGCATCCACACCGGCGCAGGCTCCTTGCCTCACACGGCGAAAACGTGGCGCTGCGGGCCGGCGTTCCTTGACGGGATCGTGAGTGCGCAGAGGTTCAATCGGCTGTTGGCAGGCGCCGGATGGTGAACTCGATGCGGCCGTCGTCCAGCTCGCGCCACCACTCGATCTCGGTCATGTAGGCGGCCTTGGGAAAACGCGAGAACGCCTCGCGGGCTTTTTCCCGCGCTTCCTCGCGTGGCAGCGTGAAGGTCTCGCGCTTCCAGGCGTCGTTGGACGCGCTCCGCCCAGAACGGGCCGCCTCGGCCCCGCGCTGGGACAAGCGTCGGGCCACATCCACGGGGCGAAGGGGCTGCCGGCTCATGAAATACGCCTCACACGAGAGCGCGCCGCCGCTCCCGCAGCCAATCTATCCCGACAACAGACGAAAAGGGAGTCAGTTCAAAGGCGTGCCGGCGGCAGCTGAGCTGTGCGCCACGGCTGCGTCGAAGATGGCCGCAAGCGCGTCGGGGTCGGCCGGAAAATCGCCTGCGATCCAGAGCGCTTCGGCGCGCGCCAGCAGGGCGCCGACCTGCGGGCCGGGCGCTACGCCGCGCGCGAGCGCGTCGCGGCCGCTCCAGGGGAGCTTGGGCGCGGGCTGGGCGAGGGCCGACCGGGCTTCCCGAAGGGCCTCTTGCGCCCGCAGGCCGAAGCACCGCGCGCCTGCGAGCGCGAGACCGTCGCGGGCGGCCTGATCGCCGTGCCGGTAGGCCTCCACGCGCCAGTTGTGGCCGGTCATGGACTTCAGGCGCCCATGCGCCATCTCGAGCACGCGGGCCGCCTTCTCCAGGCGAAGCGCCTCGGCGTTGGACAAGCGCAAGCGCTCATGCAGGGCCCCGGCGTCCTCGCGGACGCGCACCGCCAAGGCGGCGAGCCTGAGGACGGGATCCGCGCCGCTGGCGGACACCGCTGCGAAGGCGCTCAGATCGGGGGCGGTCGCGAGCAGGCGGTCCAGGAAGCCGTTTTCGGCGATGGCTGGCACGGTCTCGGCCGCCCGGCGGCTGGCCAGGAGCTTCAGCAGCTCGGCCCGAATGCGCTCGCTCGAGAGCTGGGCAAGGCCGGCGCGCAGGCGCACCGCGGCCGTGAGGGCCGCCTGGTCCAGCTGTCCTTCGCCATATTCCGAGTGGAAGCGAAACAGCCGCAGGATGCGGAGATAGTCTTCGCGGATGCGGGTCTCGGCGTCGCCGATGAAGCGCACGCGGCGGGCGGCCAGATCCGGCAAGCCGCCGACGAGGTCGATGACGGTTCCGTCCGGGGCGGCGTAAAGGGCGTTCATGGTGAAGTCGCGCCGGGCGGCGTCGCGGGCGAAGTCGCGGCCGAACTCGACGACCGCCCGGCGGCCGTCAGTCTCGATGTCCTCGCGAAGCGTGGTGACCTCGAAGGGATGGTGGTCCACCACCACGGTGACGGTGCCATGGTCGACGCCGGTCGGAACGGCTTTCATGCCAGCCGCCTGCGCCTGTGCGGTCACAACGTCGGGGGTGGCCGTGGTCGCGACGTCGATGTCGCCCGGGGGCAGGCCGAGCAAGGCGTTACGCACGGCGCCCCCCACCACGCGGGCCTCCTCGCCATCCCGGTTCAGGGCGGCCAGCAGGCGCTGGAGCTCGGGGCGTTCCAGGACGCCGGCGCCGGCGATGGTGGCCGTCTTCGTCAATCGATGTGGCCGGGCACGAAGCGCCCGTTCTCCATGTGGGCGGGAACGTAGGGGCCCGTGCCGCGCCTGGCGGTCAGGCCGGTGTAGATCAGCCAGCCGCTCGCCACCGCGAGGCCTACGAGAACCAGCCAGGACACGTTGCCTTCCCAGTGGACCTTGGCCAGGGGCGTCTGGCGCCGGGCCACGAGCCACAGGGCGTAGAGCGCGAAAGGCACGAGGAAGAGCAGGAATTCCTCGATGAAGGCGCGCGTCATTCGGCGTAGAGCCTTTCGTAAAGGTTCCGCAGGATGCCTGCGGTCACGCCCCAGATGTAGTGCTCGCCATAGGGCATTGCATAGTATTGCCGCTGGGAGCCTTTCCATTCCCTTGTGTGACGCTGGTGATTGCCAGGGTCCATGAGGAAGGAGAGGGGCGTCTCGAAGACGATGTCGACCTCGTTCGGATTCAGCTCCAGAGCGTAGTCCGGCGTCACCAGCGACAGGACCGGGACCACGCGGAACCCGGTGGAGGTGAGATAGGCGTCGAGGTAGCCGAGCGGCTGGATCAGGTCCGGCGCAAGACCGATCTCCTCGCCCGCCTCGCGGATCGCGGCCGCCATGGGGGAGGGGTCCGCCTCGTCTATCTTGCCGCCCGGGAAGGCGATCTGGCCCGAGTGGTCCCGCAGGTGCGAGGCGCGGCGGGTCAGCAGGATGCTGGCGTTCTCCGGGTGAGCCACCACCGGGATCAGCACGGCGGCAGGACGATGGAGCGATCCGTCGGACGGCGCCAGCATGGGCGCGAGCTGGTGGTCGCCGCGGTCGGGGATGCGGCCAGGGTCGAAGGCGTGGGCCGGGGGCTCCATGCTGAGCCTGGCGCGGGCGCGCGTTTCGAGCGATTCCGGCGAGTAGGGCGTGGCGATGACGGGTGTTGGGGCGTTCAAACCAGGCCCTCGATCTCGGCGGCGTCCGCCATGGGGAAAAAGCAGCCGCCTGCGGCCACTCCGAACTTCGCTGCGCCGTTCACGTCCCGCTCTTCTCCGAGCGCGACGAGGTCATAGAACAGCGCGCGAGTGACGCGGGCCTCCAGGCCGCCGCGGACCAGCACATAAGGGCGCAGGCCGCCGGCAGGTTCGCGCGCGAAACGCAGCGGGTGGGCGGCGTCCACGGTCACCCAGTCGTCCACATTGGTGCGGAAGGCCATCCGGCGAGCTTCGCCTTCGCCCTCGACCTGCATCTCCACGGCCATGAAGGGCGCGTCCTCGACCGCAATGCCCACCATCTCGACAGGGGTCACCAGGACGAAGCGCTCGGGATCCCGGCGCAGCACGGAGGCGAACAGCTTCACGAGCGCCGGCCGGCCGATGGGCGTGCCCATGTAGAACCACGTCCCGTCCGCGGCGATGCGCATGTCGATCTCGCCGCAATAGGGCGGGTTCCAGAGGTGGACGGGCGGCGGGCCTTTCTTGCCCGCCTCGCGGGCGCCGGCCGTAAGGGCGTCCAGAGCCGGGGGAGTCGAAGCAGAGGCGGTCATGAGTTGAAGATAGGGCAGGCCGCCCGCCATTGCATCCACGGTCGGGACGGGAACCCTATGCGGGTTTGCGGCCCATTCTCCACCACACGCCCAAGGCGGCCAGGGCCGGAGCGGCGAAAATGATCAGCACAAACGGAAACTCGTCCGCCGCCGTGCGCCCGCCCCACGTGGCGCTGATCCACCAGTAGAGCAGAGCCGCGATGAGCCACAGCGGCACGAAGATAAGGGAAGCTCGCCGCATGCCGAAGCTGCCGCCCGGGCCGAAGAGGCCTCCCGCCACGAGGCACAGCCCCAGCAGCGCCACTCCGCCGAGAATAACGAGGAGGATTTGCATAAGGCCCGCCCCGATCTGACCCAACCCATGATGGCGAGGCTTGCGCTTCCCGTCCAGTGCTGGAGCGCTACGGCCAGCGCACCGTCGGTGGCATGCTGGAGAGGATGCTCTCGACATTGCCTCCGGTGCGGAGGCCGAAGATGGTGCCGCGGTCGTAGAGCAGGTTGAACTCCACATAGCGTCCGCGGCGGACCTGCTGCTCCTCGCGGTCGGCCTCCGTCCAAGGCTTCGCTAGGTTGCTGCGCGCGACCGCCGGGTACACGGCCCGGAAGGCCTCGCCTACATCGCGCGTGAAGGCGAAATCGGCCTCCCAGTCGCCGCTGTCGAGGTAGTCGTAGAAGATGCCCCCAATGCCGCGCGGCTCATTGCGGTGCTTCAGCAAGAAGTATTCGTCGCACCAGGTCTTGTAGCGGGCGTAGTCGGCGACAGGGTGCGGCTCGCAGGCCCCGCGCATGGCCGCGTGGAAGGCGACGGCGTCCGGGTCTTCCTGCGTGCGCCGGCGGTCGAGCACGGGGGTGAGGTCAGCGCCGCCGCCGAACCAGGCCTTCGTGGTCACCACGAAGCGGGTGTTCATGTGCACCGTGGGGACGTTGGGGTTCCACGGGTGGGCGATGAGCGAGATCCCGGAAGCCCAGAAGCGCGGGTCATCCGAGGCGCCCGGGATCTGGGAGCGGAACTCGGGGGCGAACTCGCCGAAGACGGTGGAGATGTGCACGCCGGCTTTCTCGAAGACGCGGCCGCGCAGCATGCTCATCTCGCCGCCGCCACCCGGCGCGCCCGTGTGATCGGTGCGGCTCCAGGGCTTGCGCTCGAAGCGCCCGGGCTTGTCGGCGCCGGGGAAGAAGGGGCCCGCCGCCTCGTCCTCCAGGGCCTCGAAGGCGGCGCAGATGCGATCCCGCAGGCCGCGGAACCAGGCGCTGGCCTCTGCCTTGCGGCGGTCCAGTTCGTCGGGGGAGGGCAGCATCAGTTCGGTCCTTCTGGCGCCTTGGGCGGAAAGCCGCCCGTCTGGCGCAACGCTTCGCCGAGGATCATGGCGGCCGAAACGGCGATGTTCAACGACCGCAGGTCCGGCCGCATGGGGATGACGACCCGGGCGTCGGCGGCCTCGTGAACCGCGTCGGGGACGCCGGCCGACTCGCGACCGAGCAGGATCGCGTCGCCCGGCGCAAAGGCGAAATCCGTATAGGGCGTCGCCCCCTTGGTGGTCGCCAGCACGAGGCGGCAGCCGCGTCCGCGCCGCCAAGCGTCGAACTGCGTCCAGGAGACGTGCCGTTCGATGGCGACCTGGTCGAGATAGTCCATGCCGGCGCGCCGGAAGGCGCGGTCCGACACGGGGAAGCCGGCAGGCTCGATGATGTCGGCCGGCACGCCCATGCAGGCGCAGAGCCGCAGGATCGTGCCCGTGTTCTGGGGAATGTCGGGCTGGTAGAGGGCGAGGCGGAGAGGCACGCGAAGAAAGACTCGGATGCGTCAGGGAAACAGGGGCGGGAAAACGGCCCGCAGCGCATCCCAATCAGCATTCCGCACTATAGACAAGGCTTAAGCTCCGTGCGAAACAGCGCGCCGCGCGGCGACTCCCGGTCGCATTGCGAGCCCCTGCCTTTGCGCGCATACCGCCCGGGACCAGCTTCAACGATCAATCAATCCAGCCCTTTTCGCTTCGAATTGGGTCCAGATTGAGGGGATGCACACGTGGCTTCGACTTCCACAGCGACCGCGTCGGAACCGACCCGGCGGGACTTTCTCTTCATCGCCACCGGCGCTGCAGGCGCGGTCGGCGTCGCAGCCACGCTGTGGCCGTTCATCTCCCAGATGGGTCCTGACGCCGCGACGATCGCGGCCGGCGCGCCCGTCGAGTTCGACCTGACCCCGGTCGCCGAGGGGCAGATCGTCAAGCTGTTCTGGCGCGGCAAGCTGATCTTCGTCCGCCACCGCACGGCGGAGGAGATCAAGGAGGCCGAGAACGTGGACGTGGCCTCGCTCCGCGATCCGCAGGCCGACTCGGCCCGCGTGAAGCCCGGCAAGGCGCAGTGGCTGATCGTGTACGGCAACTGCACCCACCTGGGCTGCGTGCCGCTCGGCCACGAAGGCGCGTTCCACGGCTGGCAGTGCCCCTGCCACGGCTCGGTGTTCGACACCTCCGGCCGCATCCGCCAGGGGCCGGCCCCGACGAACCTTCCGGTGCCTCCGTACCAGTTCGTCTCCGACACCAAGATTCAGATCGGCTAAGGCCGGATCGCGCCGTTTCAGGATCATGCCATGAGCGCACCCTCCACCTATGTTCCGAAGAGCGCGGTTGGGAAGTGGTTTGAAAGCCGCCTTCCCATCATGGGCCTTCTCCACTCCTCGTTCATCGTGTTCCCGAACCCGCGGAACCTGAACTACTGGTGGACCTTCGGCGGCATCCTCTCCTTCATGCTGGTGGCGCAGATCGTCACCGGCGTGGTGCTGGCGATGCACTACACGCCGAATGCGAAGCTCGCCTTCGACAGCGTCGAGCACATCATGCGCGACGTGAACTACGGGTGGCTGATCCGCTACCTGCACGCCAACGGCGCGTCGATGTTCTTCATCGCCGTCTACGTGCACATCTTCCGCGGCATGTACTACGGGTCCTACAAGGCGCCCCGCGAGATCCTCTGGATCCTCGGCGTCATCATCTTCCTGCTGATGATGGCCACGGCGTTCATGGGCTACGTGCTGCCGTGGGGCCAGATGTCCTTCTGGGGCGCGACCGTCATCACCAACCTGTTCTCGGCCTTCCCGGTCGTGGGCGAGACGATCGTGACTTACCTGTGGGGCGGCTACTCGGTCGACAACCCGACACTGAATCGCTTCTTCTCGCTGCACTACCTGCTGCCCTTCATGATCGCGGGCGTCGTCGTCCTGCATATCTGGGCGCTGCATGTCCCGGGCTCCAACAACCCGGCCGGCATCGAGAAGAAGACCGAGAAGGACACGCTTCCCTTCCACCCCTACTTCACCGTGAAGGACGCGCTCGCGCTCGTCGTCTTCGTGATGATGTACATCTGGTTCGTCAGCTACATCCCGAACTTCCTCGGCCACGCGGACAACTACATCGAGGCGAACCCGGCGGTGACCCCGGCGCACATCGTGCCCGAGTGGTACTTCCTGCCCTTCTACGCCATCCTGCGCGCCATCCCGGACAAGCTGCTCGGCGTGCTGGCGATGTTCGGCTCCATCGCGGTGCTGGCGTTCCTGCCCTGGCTGGACACCTCGCGCGTGAAGTCGGCCACCTACCGCCCGCTGTACCGCCAGTTCTTCTGGCTGTTCGTGATCGCGGCCGTCGGCCTCGGCTGGCTCGGCGCCAAGCCGCCGGAGGGTGGCTACGTGCTCGCGTCGCGGATCCTGACCGCCTACTACTTCGCGCACTTCCTCATCGTGCTCCCGCTGCTCGGCCTGTTCGAGACGCCCCGGCGTCTGCCTGGCTCGATCGCCGAGGCTGTGCTCGGGAAGGGTGGCTCCGCCGCCGCCGTGGCGGCCGGCGCGGCCCAGTCCCCGAACACCAAGGGCTAAGCGGACTTCGAGGATCATGACGATGAAGACGAACACGATGCTCCGCTTCGCGGCCGGCGCGCTGGCCCTCCTCGGGGTCAGCGTCTCGGGCGCCGCCCAGGCGGCCGAAGGCACGGTGGTCCCGCCGCACAACAACTGGTCCTTCTCGGGTCCGTTCGGGAAGTACGACCCGACCCAGTTGCAGCGCGGCTTCAAGGTCTACCGCGAGGTCTGCTCCAACTGCCATTCGATCCGCCTGCTCAAGTTCCGCAACCTGGCGGAGGAGGGCGGCCCGATGTTCTCGGAGGCCCAGGTCAAGGCGCTCGCGGCCGAGTACAAGGTCACCGACGGCCCGAACGACTCCGGCGACATGTTCCAGCGCCCCGGCCGGCCGGCCGACGCGTTCCCGCCGCCCTTCCCGAACCCGCAGGCCGCGGCCGCCGCCAACGGCGGCGCGATCCCGCCGGACTTCTCGGTGATCGCCAAGGCGCGCACCTACGAGCGCGGCTTCCCATGGTTCGTGTTCGACATGTTCACGCAGTTCCAGGAGCAGGGCGTCGATTATATCTCGGCCCTTCTCACGGGCTACAAGGAGCCTGAGCACGGCGTCGAGGTGCCGGCCGGCAAGTACTACAACGAGTACTTCCCGGGCCACATCATCTCCATGCCGCCGCCGATCAGCGACGGCCAGGTCGAGTATCCGAAGGGCGCCGACGGCAAGGCCCAGGCCCCCGAGACGATCGCCCAGTATGGCAAGGACGTCGCCGCCTTCCTGATGTGGGCCGCCGAGCCGCACCTCGAGGCGCGCAAGGAACTGGGTTTCCGGATCCTCGTGTTCCTGCTGCTCTTCGCCGGCCTGCTCTACTTCACCAAGAAGAAGATCTGGTCGAGGGTCGAGGGCCACGCCGTCACGCACTGACGCGCCGTCTTCCCGAAAATCGAAAGGGCTCCGTTCGCGGAGCCCTTTTTCGTTCAGGGCGCCGGAGCCAATTCTCCCCCGCTGCGCGGGAGAGGGCTGCGCTGGGGCCGCTTTACGAGTTGGCCGGGCAGGGGCAGCATGCGCGCCTTCCCGTGCCGAGCAGGACGCCCATGGCCCTCCATTTCACCGCTGACGAATTCGGGGCGCGCAAGCGCCGGTTCCTCGCCGCCCTGGCCGAGCGCAAGCTCGATGGCGCGCTCCTGTTTGCGCAGGAGAGCATGTACTGGCTCACCGGCTACGATACGTTCGGCTTCTGCTTCTACCAGTGCCTCTACGTCGGCGCGGATGGCCGCATGGCGCTGCTGACGCGCTCGGCCGACCTCCGCCAGGCGCAGCATACGTCGACCCTCCAGGACATCCGGATCTGGCGCGACGGCCGGGCAGCCAACCCGGTGGGCGAGACCGTGGCGATGCTGCGCGACCTGGGCGCCGGCAAGCGCCTTGGGGTCGAGTTCGACAGCTATGGCCTCACGCACGCCAATGGCAAAAAGCTGGAAGCCGCCTTCGCGGGCGTGGCGGAGCTTGTGGACGCCTCCGACATCATGGTCCGGCTGCGCTCGATGAAATCCCCGGCCGAGATCGCCTATGTGCGCAGGGCCGCCGAACTCTCCGACGCGGCGGACCGCGCCGCCCTGGCGGCGGTTCGCGCGGGAGCGGACGAGGGCGAGATCCTCGCCGCCCAGCACAGCGCCATCTTCGCTGGGGGAGGAGATTATCCGGGCAACGAGTTCATCATCGGCTCGGGCCGGGACGCGCTCCTGTGCCGCTACAAGGCGGGGCGACGCGCACTGGACGCCAACGACCAGATCACGCTGGAGTTTGCAGGAGCGTACCGGCACTACCATGCCGCCATCATGCGCACGGTGGTGGTCGGCGAGCCGCGGCCGCTTCATTTGCGCTACCACGCCGCCGCCAAGGAGGCGCTGCTCGCCTGCGAAGCGGCGATGAAGCCCGGCGCCACCGCGGGTGACGTGTTCCAGGCCCATTGCGGCGTTTTCGATTCGCATGGGCTCGCATCCCACCGGCTCAACGCCTGCGGTTATTCGCTGGGGGCGAAGTTCACGCCCTCCTGGATGGACTGGCCCATGTTCTACGCGAACAACGACTGGGTCCTGGAGCCGGGCATGGTGCTGTTCGCGCACATGATCCTGATGGACTCGGAGAGCGAAACGGCCATGTGCCTCGGACGCACCTACCTGGTGGGGCAGCAAGGGGCTGAAGGCTTGAACTGCGCCGATCTGGACCTGCAGCTGCGATAGGGTTAAACGATTCCTAACGAGCCTGCTTCGAAGCGGGCCGGGAGGGGTCATGGCGCGCAGTCAGGCTGCATACGGGTGGGCGACGCTGGTCGCCTTGGGGTTGGGACTGGCCGCCTGCCAAGGGCTGGAAGCTCCCTCGGCCAAGTTCGAGGCGCCCGGCGTGCCGGTCGCGCTCGACACCATCGAGGGCGCGCCCGACGCCGTGAAGACCAGGATGTCCGCCGAGGTCACCACCCAGGCTACTGCGCGCAAGATCGAGCTGGTGGATAACGGGGCCCAGCCCCGCTATCGCCTCAAGGGCTATCTCACCGCCTATCCGACGGAGACCGGCGACACGGCGCTCGCCGTCGTCTGGGACGTTTTCGACTCGTCCAACAAGCGCGCGCAGCGCGTCACGACGACCACGGTGGCGAAGGGCCAGGGAGAGGATCCCTGGTCCAGGATCGGCGAGACGCAGATCGCAAAGGCGACATCGCAGAGCATGAACCAGGTCGCAGCCTTCCTGTCGGGCGCCACCGCGCCAGGGTCGGCCGAGACCGACAGCGCCTCCGGCGCCGCGGAACCCAGCAAGGCCCTCGGCTACGCCGCCCAGTAAGATCCCGCTCGCGTCAAAGCGCCGCCATCCACCGTTTCGCGCGCCGTCGCACGCGCGTCATATTGTTTGGGAGGCCCCGGGCTGCTAAGAGCCCGCCCAGAGCGGCCAGGCCCCGGTTGAGCCTGGCTGCGCGCCAGCGCCTCAGCGGACCACAACGGAGCCTGCCGGAATGAAATCTGCCATCAAACTCGTGGCGGGCAATTCCAACCGCGCCCTCGCGGAAGCCATCGGCGCCTATCTGGAAGTGCCGCTCGCCAAGGCCCAGGTCCGGCGCTTCGCCGACATGGAGGTCTTCGTCGAGATCCAGGAGAACGTCCGCGGCCAGGACGTCTATGTGATCCAGTCGACGTCGTTTCCGGCGAACGACCACCTGATGGAACTGCTGATCATCATCGACGCGCTGCGCCGCGCGTCGGCGAGGCGCATCACGGCGGTGTTGCCCTATTTCGGCTACGCCCGGCAGGACCGCAAGGCAGGCCCGCGCACGCCGATCTCCGCCAAGCTCGTGGCCAACCTGATCACCGAGGCGGGCGCCGACCGCGTGCTCACGATCGACCTGCACGCCGGGCAGATCCAGGGGTTCTTCGACATCCCCACCGACAACCTCTTCGCCGCGCCCGTGATGGTGCGCGACGTCAAGGAGCGGATGGACCTCAAGAACACCATGGTGGTGTCGCCGGACGTCGGCGGCGTCGTGCGCGCCCGCGCGCTGGCCAAGCGCATCGACGCGCCGCTGGCCATCGTCGACAAGCGCCGCGAGCGCGCCGGCGAGAGCGAGGTGATGAACATCATAGGCGACGTCACCGGCCGCACCTGCATCTTGGTGGACGACATCGTCGACTCGGGCGGCACCCTCTGCAACGCCGCCGACGCGCTGCTCGCGCACGGCGCCAAGGAGGTCTACGCCTACATCACGCACGGCGTCCTCTCCGGCGGCGCGGTGGCCCGCATCGCGGCCTCCAAGCTGAAGCAACTCGTGCTGACCGACTCCATCCAGCCGACCGAGGCCGTGAAGGTGGCGCGCAACATCCGAGTGATCTCGGTGGCGAGCCTTCTCGGCGAGGCCATCCAGCGCACCGCGATGGAAGAGAGCGTGTCGAGCCTGTTCGATTGAGCCGGCCCGGAGGGCGGCCCAGCCTTGCCGCCCACCCGCTTTTCGGCTATACGCGCGCTCGCGTCCGCCAGACACCCCTGGAGGCACGGACGCGTCCGCATGGGCCGCCGCAGGGTGGCCCTTCGTCATAAAGGAACATGACATGTCCACCACCGTGAAGCAGCTCACCGCTGCAAAGCGCGAGCAGAGCGGCAAGGGGGCCGCCCGCGCGGTTCGTCGCCAGGGCCAGATTCCCGCCGTGATCTACGGCGGCGGCGAGGCGCCCGTCTCCATTTCGCTGGACCAGAAGATCGCGACCCAGCTGATCTTCGCCGGCCACTTCCTGACCACGCAGTTCGACGTCACCGTCGACGGCCAGGCCACCCGCGTCATCCCGCGCGACTACCAGCTCGACCCCGTCACCGACCGCGTGATGCACGTCGACTTCCTGCGCCTGCGCCAGGGCCAACAGATCCGCGTCGAGGTGCCGGTCCACTTCATCAACCACGAGGCCTCGCCGGGCCTGAAGCGTGGCGGCACGCTGAACATCGTCCGTCACACGGTCGAGATGTTCGTGCCCGCCGACGCCATCCCGGAGGCGCTCGAGGCCGACCTCACCGGCTACCAGATCAACGATTCGCTGCACATCTCGGCGATCAAGCTCCCCGAGGGCTCCCGCCCGGTGATCGCGGACCGCGACTTCACGGTCGCGACCGTCGTGGCTCCGTCGGGCCTCAAGGAAGAGCTGGCCACCGCCGCGACGGCCGAGGCCGCCCCGGCCGCCGCCGCCGCTCCGGCCGCGAAGAAGTAATCGCGACGGCTCCGGGCCGTCCAATCCACGGCCGGGCCTTGCGCCCGGCCGTTTCCGTTTGAGGGTCTCCCATGCTGCTCTTCGTCGGCCTCGGCAATCCGGGCGCACGCTATGCCGGGAACCGGCACAACATCGGCTTCATGGCCGTGGACGCGATCGCGCGCCGACATCGGGCCGGGCCGTGGCGGCGGCGCTTTCAGGGCGAGGCGACGGAGGCGACGATCGGCGGCGAGCGCGTCGTGCTGCTCAAGCCGGAGACCTACATGAACGAGTCCGGCCGCGCCATGGGCGAGGCGATGCGGTTCTTCAAGATCGCGCTCGGGGACGTGATCGTGTTCCACGACGAGCTCGACCTCGCGCCCGCCAAGCTGCGCGTGAAGCTCGGGGGCGGCAACGCGGGCCACAACGGCCTGCGCTCCATCACGGCGCTGTGCGGCAACGACTATCGCCGGGTGCGGATGGGCATCGGGCACCCGGGCGACAAGAACCTGGTGCACGCCTATGTGCTCAACGACTTCGCCAAGAGCGAGAGGCCCTGGGTCGAGGACCTGTGCGACGCCTGCGCGGACGCGGCCGACCTGCTGGCCACGGGCGAGGACGCCAGCTTCCAGAACAAGGTCCACCTCGCGATGGACGGCCGCGGCTGGGGCGACGTGAAGGGGATCAAGGACCGGGATTGAGCCGCCCCGGCTTGCATTTCGGGCGGTTCCCCACCACAACGCGGCTCAACATTCCAGACCTCAACGAACCGGACCAGCCATGGGCTTCAAATGCGGCATCGTCGGCCTGCCGAACGTCGGCAAGTCGACCCTCTTCAACGCGCTGACGCAGACGGCGGCGGCGCAGGCGGCCAACTATCCGTTCTGCACCATCGAGCCGAACGTGGGCGACGTGGCGGTGCCGGACCCGCGGCTCGACACCCTGGCCGCCATCGCCGGTTCGGCCCAGATCATCCCCACCCGCATCACCTTCGTGGACATCGCCGGCATCGTGCGCGGAGCGTCGAAGGGCGAGGGCCTGGGCAACCAGTTCCTGGCCAACATCCGAGAGGTTGACGCCATCGCGCATGTGGTGCGCTGCTTCGAGGATGGCGACGTCACCCACGTCGAGGGGAAGGTCGACCCGATCGCGGATATCGAGACCATCGAGACCGAGCTGATGCTGGCCGACCTCGAGAGCCTCGAGAAGCGCGTCACCGCGCTCGAAAAGAAGGCCCGCTCGGGCGACAAGGAGAGCAAGGAACAGCTCGACCTCGTGCAGCGCTGCCTGAAGCTGCTGCAGGACGGCAAGCCGGCCCGCCTGGTGGAGCGCCGCCCCGAGGAGGAGCGGGCTTTCCAGATGCTCAACCTGCTGACCGCCAAGCCCGTGCTCTACGTGTGCAACGTCGAGGAAGCCGCCGCGCATGACGGCAACGGGTTCTCGGCGCAGGTCTTCGCCCGCGCCAAGGAGGAGGGCGCGGTCGCGGTCGTGGTCTCCGCCAAGATCGAGAGCGAAATCGCCGTGCTTGCGCCGGATGAGCAGAAGGAATACCTGGAGGCTGTCGGCCTCGACGAGCCGGGCCTGAACCGGGTCATCCGCGCGGGATACGATCTGCTGCACCTCCTGACCTACTTCACGGTGGGCCCCAAGGAAGCACGCGCCTGGACGATCACCAAGGGCACCAAGGCCCCCGCAGCCGCGGGCGTGATCCACACCGACTTCGAAAAGGGCTTCATCCGGGCCGAGACCATCGCGTATCCCGACTACGTCGCCTGCAAGGGCGAGGCGGGCGCGCGCGAGGCGGGCAAGTTCCGCCTGGAAGGCAAGGAGTACGTGGTCGCTGACGGCGACGTGCTGCATTTCCGGTTCGCGAACTGAGCCAGGGGGCGGAGCCCTCTCCCGCGGAGCGGGGGAGGGCAGTACGGGGGTGGCCGCCGCAATGGCCACCTCGGTCGACCTTGACGACATGTCTCCGCTCCGCGAGGGAGAATTTGCGCGCGTCCCGTATGCGCGCTTGCGGCTTGTGCCCGCCGTCGTGGTCCTGCACCTTCTCTGGCGAACGCAAGCGGCCGACAGAGCCCCGCCACGGAGGAGCCATGCCCCGCCTCACTTTCGAGGATTTCGAGCCCGGAGCGGTGACGACCTACGGGTCCTACCCGGTCACGCGGGAGGAGATCATCGCCTTCGCCAGCCAGTTCGACCCGCAGCCCATGCACCTCGACGAGGCAGCCGCGGCCGGGACGATCCTGGGCGGGCTCGGCGCATCGGGCTGGCACACGTGCTCCATGCTCATGCGCATGCTCTATGACCACGTCCTGGCGGATTCGTCCGGCATGGGCGCGGGCGGCATCGACGAGGCGAAGTGGAAGCGGCCCGTGCGGCCAGGGGACGTGCTCAGCGTGCGCCAGACCGTGCTCGACAAGCGCGCGTCCAGCCGCGGCGACCGGGGCTATGTGCGTTTCCGCTTCGAGGTGCTGAACCAGGCCGGCCAGGTGGTGCTGGAACAGAACAACAGCATCATCTTCGGCGTGCGCCGCCCGGAGGCCGCATGAGCGCGAGCGTGACCCCCATTTGGCTGGATGACCTGGTCGTCGGCGAACGCGAGGCGCTGGGCTCGCACACGTTCACGGCCGAGGAGATCAAGACCTTCGCGGCGGCCTACGATCCCCAGCCCTTCCACATGGACGAGGAGGCCGCCAAGGCCAGCCACTTCGGGGCGCTGTGCGCGTCCGGTTGGCACACGGTCGGGATCTGGATGCGGTTGCGCATCGCGACGATGAAGAAGACCCAGGAAGCGCTGCGCGCAGCGGGGCTGCCGATCCCCGGATTCGGCCCATCGCCGGGTTTCCGCGACCTGAAATGGCTGAAGCCGGTCTATGTGGGCGACACGATCAGCTTCGACTCGACGCTGCTGGAAGCGCGTCCGTCCGGCTCGCGTCCGGGGTGGGGATTGGTTCACCACCTCAACACCGGGATCAACCAGCACGGACAGCGCGTCATGGAGTTCGTGGGCGTGGCCTTCTGGCAGCGGCGGCCGGGGACCTAGAGCTCCGCCGGGCCGCCCGGGGCCAGGTTTGCGCGTCGTCGCGAGCGCAGCGAAGCGTTCCAGCAGGGTTGGGCGCCTTGCGCTGGATTGCTCCGTCGCTGCGCTCCTTGCAAGGACGAGGCTGGCTCAAAGCTGCAACAATCGGCCAAGCGCCGTTCGATAGCGCTCCACTCGCGGCCCTAGCCGCTGCTGCTCCTCGGGCCAGCCCCCGTGAGAGTCTGCCGCCATGGACCACCAGCCGAGCTGGAAGGCGCCGTAGCAGGGCAAGAGGTAGCGGACGAGGTCCGGGGAGACCTCCCGGCCGGAGTGTCGCTCCACGGCGCGGCGGAGGCGCTCGGCCGCGTCCGGGTCGAGATCGAACTCCACGACAGCTCCAGCCACGTCCCAGGCGATGTCCTGGCAGCCGACCAGATCGTGCGCGAAGGCGTGGTCGAGGGCGTCGGTCTTCAGCGCGACGCCGGCTTGCGGCATGATCCACTCGTGCGCGTGCAGGCGGTTGTCGGTGACGACCGGACGCACGTGGCGCTCCAGCGCGAGGGCGCCGCGGTGCGACGACTCCATGGCGCCACGGCGGTATGACTCCACGGCGCTGCGCGCCTCTGGCCCAAAAGCCTCGACGGCGTTGGCCTCCAGCATGCGGGCGAGCTCGTGCAGGGACGCGCCGGGACGTTCCGCTGGAAACGAGGCGGCGCGGAAGCCGAGATAGGCGGCGACACGGTCCTGGAATGCGCGATTCCTGGTCTCGTCGAGAGACAGGGGGCGCGCACCGCCATGCCAGCGCTCCACCAGGAAGCCATGCGCCCAGCCCGCAGGCTCCGGCGAGAACCCGGCTTCGGAGAGCGCCCTGGCGCGGGGCAGGGCGGCGGCGCCGAGGGCGTCGAGTCCGCTGAATTTCGCCATCCAGGTCTGACCGCGCGCGCGGAAGCGGTATTTCAGCCGTTCCTGCCAGGCGTTGACGGCTGGCCACTCGCCGGGCGGAAGCGCCTCCCTCCAACGGCCTCCGGAGATGTCCTCCATGGGCGTTTCGAGCGGGCCGACCACGTCCTCGACCCAACGGCAGAGGCGGTGCTCCTCGCGTGGCGCGCGCAGGGCCAGATCTTCGAACGTGACGAGATGTTTGGGCGCCTCGCGCCACCAGGCGCGGCGCTCCTCCGGGGCCTGAGGGCCGGGCTCGCCCGGGTGGCTCGGCAGAATGCGGATGCGCGCGCGCGGAACGCCCTGCTCCTCCAGCCACCGCGCGGCGCCGGCGAAGGAGCTGCCGGACAGGCCAGGCCCCTCATCCACGATGGCGTATGTCGCGTCGGCGTCGACCGGCAACCGCTCGCGACAGGCAGGGCCGGGGGCCACGACGCGGCCGAATGGATGGCCTTGGGGTCGGAGCGTCAGGGGTGTGGGTGCGCCAGCGCCGGCAGCCGCCATGGCGGCGAGCCCTGTCCCGATGCTGCGCAAACCAATGACGCGGGGTTCGATTTCGCCGGACAGCGGCTCCGCCGCAATGCCATAGGCCTCGGGGTAGAGCGCGTAGTAGGCGTAGCCCTCGCCCCTCTTGCAGGCGATCTCCGGTGGCACGGACTCGGATGGCAGGGCAGGCCAGGCCTCTTCAGCCGCGCTGAGCAGGCCGAATCCGCTCCTCCATGACGCCAGCACCTGGTCTGCCATGGCCCGGAGGCGGTCCATGATGACGGCCGTCGCCGGCCCCGGCTGGTCGAAGCCGCTCGCCTCGGCCTCGGCGTCGGCGACGCCCTGGGCGAGCTCGGCGGCGGCGATGAAAGCCTGCACGAGGGCGGAGTGGCGGGCGAGGCCAGGCTGCGACCGCAGCGCCCGCGCCCAGCTTCGGCCGACGGCCGCCCATTCGGCCGCGGGCTCGACCCGCCTCACCACATCGCCATAGACCAGCACGCGCCGCCTCCCGCGGCCGGACGCTGGCTTCGCATTGGCCGCGCCCGACAACGCAAGAAGGGCCGCCGCGGTTACGCCGCGACGGCCCTATGCTTGTACCGGATGGAAGGCGGCGGCCTCAGGCCGCCTTGGCCTTGGGCTGCACCTCGGCGGTGTAGTCTTCCAGCATGGCGCGGGACACAGCCGCCGGCGTGAAGCGATGGGGTCCGATCTCCGAAACCGGGGTCACCTCGGCGCCAGTGCCGCAGATGAAGCACTCGTCGAAGCTCGCCAGCTCCTCCGGCATGATGCGTCGCTCGATCACCTCGATGCCGCGGCGCTTGGCGAGGTCGATCACCGTGCGGCGAGTGATGCCGTCCAGGAAGCAGTCGGCGATGGGGGTGTGCAGCGCGCCGCCCTTGGCGAAGAACACGTTGGCGCCGGTGCACTCGGCCACGCGGCCCTGCCAATCGAGCATCAGGGCGTCGGCGTAGCCCTTCTTCTCGGCCTTGTGCTTGGAGATCGTGCAGATCATGTACAGGCCGGCCGCCTTGGAATGCGAGGGCGCCGTCTTGGGATCCGGGCGGCGGTACTCGGCGATGTCCAGGCGGATGCCCTTCATCTTCTGCTCGACATCGAACATGGACGGCCAATCCCACACGGCGATAGCCACGTGGATGGTCGAGTTCTGCGCCGCGACGGCCATCATCTCGCTGCCGCGCCACGCCACCGGGCGCACGTAGCAGTTCCGGAAGCCGTTCTTGGCCACGGTCAGCGCCTTGGCGGCGTCGAGCTCTTCGACCGAATAGGGGATGGCGAAGTCGAGCAGCTCGGCCGAGCGGCGGAAGCGCTCGGAGTGCTCGGTCGACTTGAAGATCTGGCCGCCATAGGCCCGCTCGCCCTCGAAGACGCAGGACGCATAATGCAGGCCGTGCGACAGTACGTGAAGCTTCGCGTCCGCCCAAGGCACGAGCTGGCCATCGAACCAGATGTAGCCTTCACGCTGATCGAACGGGATGACGGACATGGTGCTTCTCCTTGGAATTTCGCGGCGCTTCGGCAACGAAAGGCGCCCAGCGGAGGGCCTTCCGGTTCTTTCCTTTCGCCGCGAGGGGTTGACGAGTAACAATCAAGCTGGGATATGTCAACATCACTGACGTAACTGACGGCAGGTTGATACAACCCACATGCAGACGGCCCTTGGAATGCGCACGCCCGCGGCTCCGGAACCCCCGGTAGAGCGGCCGCAATATGAGCTGATCGAGCTGTTCTTCTTCGCCTATCGCGACTTCGTCGGCGACCCGGACCGCACGCTCGAGCAGTACGGCTTCGGGCGCGCCCATCACCGCGTGCTGCATTTCGTGGAGCGCAACCCCGGGCTGACCATCGCGGCCCTGCTGGACATCCTGCGCATCACCAAGCAGAGCCTGAACCGGGTGCTGAAGGAACTTCTGGAGAAAGGCTACGTGGAGCAGCGGGAGGGCCTGACGGACCGGCGGCAGCGCCTGCTCTACGCCACGCCGCGCGGCCGCGCCCTGGCGGTGGACCTCGCCTGCATGCAGACCAAGCGCATCGACCGCGCGCTCGCCGAATGCGGGGCCGGCACGGAGGCCGCGGCGAAGCGGTTCCTGGCCGCCATGATCGAACCCGCCGACCGGCCCGTGGTGGCGCAACTCGCCCAGCATGACGACGACCTGGAGAGCCGGTCGTGAGCCCGACGCGGCCGAGCCAGCCGCCGCCCGACGACGCCCCGCACATTCTGGTCGTGGACGACGACCGTCGGCTCCGGGACCTGCTCGGGCGGTTCCTGTCCGACAACGGCTACCGCGTCACAACCGCGCAGGACGCGGCCGAGGCGCGGTCCCGCATCGCCAGCCTGCTGTTCGACGGCTACGTGCTGGACGTGATGATGCCGGGCGAGAACGGGTTCGACCTGGCGCGCTGGATCCGCGAGAGCTCGTCCACCCCCATCCTGATGCTCACCGCGCGGGCGGACGCCAGCGACCGGGTGCGGGGGCTCGAGATCGGGGCGGACGATTACCTGCCCAAGCCCTTCGAGCCCCGCGAATTGCTGTTGCGGCTCAAGAACATCATCCGCCGGCAGACCGCGGCCGCACCGCCGCCGCCCCCCTCGGGAGCACCGGAGGTCGTGCGCTTCGGGCCTTTCACGTATCGGCTCGACCGGGGCGAGTTGCGGCAGGGCGAGGAGATTGTCCGCATCACCGACCGCGAGCGCGAGATGCTGACCGTCCTGGCCTCCCGGCCCGGCGAGACGGTGCCGCGGGAGGACCTCGCGGGCTCCGGGGAGGTCTCCAACGAGCGCACTGTCGACGTGCAGATCAACCGCCTCCGGCGTAAGATCGAGGAAGATCCGGCAAACCCGCTCCTGCTGCAAACCGTGCGCGGCATCGGCTACCGGCTCTACGTGGACTGACCGAGCGCCCTGGTGAGACTGAGCAGCGGCATCCAGAACAGCGCGGTCTTCCGGCCGCCCGTCGCCCTGTGGCGGCGAGCGGCGCGCTGGATCGGCAAGCGGCTGCCGAAAGGGCTCTTCGCCCGCGCGCTCATCATCATCATCGCCCCGATGGTGATCCTGCAGTCCGTGCTGGCCTACGCCTTCATGGAACGGCACTGGCAGACGGTGACGCGAAGGCTCTCCGCCGCGGTCACCCAGGACATCGCGGCGCTGATCGACGTCGCCGAGAGCTATCCGCAGGACAAGGACTACGAGACGCTGAGCCGGATCGCGAGCGATCGGCTCGGCCTCGACATCGAGATGCTGCCGCCGGGCCCGCTGCCGCCGCCGGCGCCCAAGCCGTTCTTCTCCATCCTGGACAGCACGCTTTCGCGCGAGATCCGCACACAGATCGGCCGGCCCTACTGGATCGACACGGTGGGGCGCTCCAACATCATCGAAGTCCGGATCCAGCTGGACAAGGGCGTATTGCGGGTCCTGACCCGGCGGTCCCAGGCCTACGCATCGAACTCGCACATCTTCCTGATGTGGATGCTGGGCACGTCCTTCGTGCTCCTGTCGATCGCCGTCATCTTCCTGCGCAACCAGATCCGGCCGATCCTGAAGCTCGCCGCCGCGGCCGAGAGCTTCGGCAAGGGGCGGGACACGGATTTCCGCCCTCGCGGGGCCCGCGAGGTGCGGCAGGCCGGGCACGCCTTCATCGAGATGCGCCGGCGCATCGAGCGCGCCATGGAGCAGCGCACCGCGATGCTCAACGGCGTCAGCCACGACCTGCGCACCATCCTGACCCGTTTCAAGCTGTCGCTCGCCCTCATGGACGAGGACACGCCGGAGCTCGACGCCCTCAAGAAGGACGTCGACGAGATGAGCCGCATGCTGGAGGCCTACCTGTCGTTCGCCCGCGGCGACGCCGGCGAGCAGTCGGCGCCGACCGACATGGGCTGGCTCCTGGAGGAGCTGAAGGCCGACGCCGAACGGCAGGGGCACGCCACGGAGGTGACCGTCAGCGGCGACCCCGTCGCCACCGTGAGGCCGGACGCGTTCAAGCGCTGCATCGCCAACCTCGTCACAAATGCGGTGCGCCACGGCAACCGCATCGCCATCACGGCGGCCCGCGACCCGCGCTGGCTCACCATCACGGTGGATGACGACGGCCCTGGCGTGCCGCCGGACCACCGCGAGGAGGTGTTCAAACCCTTCGTGCGCCTGGATGAGGCCCGTAACGTGGACGAGGGCGGCACCGGGCTCGGCCTCGCCATCGCCCGCGACATCGCCCGCTCCCACGGCGGCGACGTCGTGCTGGGCGAGAGCCCGATGGGTGGGCTCAGGGCGCTGGTGCGGGTGCCGGTGTAGAGAATACGCAACCTCTGGTTTCTTCCAGAGAATGCCGGCGACAGCTAGCCTGCGCTGGGAGTTGCTGCGTGCCTGAGATTTTCAAAGCGCTTGAGCTCGATCTCGCCAAATGGCTATTGGCGGCGATGCTGACTTTGCCCGGGTTTATCTCTCTCAAGATATATTCATTGATCTCGCCGGTTGGGCCGCGTGACCTAAAGGATCAGGTTTTCGAGGCCCTCCTCTTCGGGCTCTTACATTTGATCCTGCTCGGCCCGCTTTTCCTTCTCGTTGATGTTACGGCCTTTTCTCGACCGCTCCAGTGGGCTGCCATTCTGATATTCGCTGTCGTGCTGCCAGCCATCTGGCCCATCATCTTTCGGGTCGCATTGAAGAGATTAGCAAGGCGCCAACTGGTCTTGATGACTTCCAAAAATGGCTGGGACGACCTGTTTCAGCGTAAAGAAAGGTGCTTCGTCCTCTTCCACCTCAAGGACGGGAGCAAACTGGGTGGATATTACGGCGAGCGATCATTCGCCGCGGTTTATCCAAACAGCGGCCATATGTACGTGGAGGAGACATGGACCCTCGACACGGAGGGCAAGTTTGTGGACAAAGTTCCAGACACGAAAGGCTTCGTGATCCGCCCCGAGGACTACTCGCTTATTGAAGTCTTTTCCGCAGAAGGTGAACTGAAATGAGCCCGCCGACCCAGACAGATCGTACAGCGCTACACCCACCGGTCAGGGTTAGAGATGGCGTCCGCCCCGAGCCAAACTCGCGACCGCCCGTTCCTCCGCGTGGAGGATCCGCCGTGTCCGCGCCGGTTGGCGGCCCAAAGAAGGACTGATCAGATCGCCGCCGCTCCGGCCTCGTCGCCGTCGTAGTCCTCCTCGTCGCGGGGCGCGCGACGGCGCTCGCGATAGTCGCGGCGGCGCCGGGCCGCGCGGTCGAAGAAGGCGCGGAAGGGGGCGGTCAGCCGGCAGACGTCGTCCAGCGCGCGCATGAAGCGGCCGCCGCGGGCCAGTTCGCGGTCGAGCGTCGCCATGGTGCGGGCGAGGCCGGGGTCGTCATCGTCAAGCCACGTGTCGAGCACGCGGGCCCAGACCAGGACGGCGCCCTGCACCTTGACGGGGCCGAGGGCGTCGCTCGTGTCGATGCCGGCGGCGGCCAGCATGAAACGCATCGAGTTCGAAAGGAGCTGGTTCATCGCGGCCAGCGAGAGCGGGTCGCGCCGGATGGCCGGCGTGATGCGGCGCAGGGCCTCGCGGTACGGCGCCATGGCGTCGAGGCGCCGCATCATGACGTCGAACAGGCGCTCGCGGACGCTCTCGCCCTCGAGGTCGTCCGTGGTTCCGTCGAGCACGATCTTGTCCAGTCGGCGCGAGAATCCGGCGAGGATGGCGCCCTTCGACGGGAAGGCGTCGCGGAACTCGGACAGGGACACGCCGGCGCGTTCGGCGATGTGGCGGATTTCGATCTCGTCCCAGTCCCGGTCGGCGGCGAGATCCATCAGGGCGTCGATGATGCGGTCGCGCGGCGAGCCGGAGGGGGGCGACCCGGCGCCGGCCGTGGCTGCGGCGCCGGTCTCGGGCGTGGCGGCGGACTTGCGGCTGGGCTGGCGGGCCATGGCGCTTTCTCCGGGATGCGAGTGTCTCACCGGGGAAGATAGGGCGTCGGTCGCGCCTTCGCCAATGGGCTCCTTGCAAAGACGGCGGCGCGGGCGCCTCAGCCGCTGAGTTCTTCCGCGCGCTTGCGGGCGGCTGCCACGGCGTCGCGGAGCAGGGGCTCCAGGCCGTCGCCGGCCATGAGCACGGACAGCGCGGCGGCCGTGGTGCCGCCAGGGGACGTGACGTTCTCGCGCAGCGTCGAGGGCGGGAGGTCGGAGCGGTGCAGCAACTCGCCGGCCCCCTCTATGGTGGCGCGGGCGAGGCGCTCGGCGAGGTCGGGCGGAAGGCCCTGGGCCGCGCCCGCCTTGGCGAGGCATTCCACAAGGTAGAACACATAGGCCGGGCCGGAGCCGGACACCGCCGTCACAGCGTCGATCAGATCCTCGTTTTCGACCCATTCCACGCGGCCGACGCCGCGCAGCAGGGTGTTGGCGAGCTCGCGCTGCGCGTCGCTGACCTCGGGGCTGCCTGCGCAACCGGTGACGCCGCGCCCCACGGAGGCAGGCAGGTTCGGCATGGCGCGGATGAGGGCGCGCGCCTGGGGCAGGCGGGCCTTGAGGTTGGCCAGCGTCTTGCCGGCCAGGATGGACAGCACGAGGGCGCCGGGGGCGGCGAGATGGGCGATGTCGTCCGCAGCGGCGTCCAGCATCTGCGGCTTGACGCCGAGCACCAGCACCTCGGGCGCCTCGACCTGCGACATGGGCGGGTTGAGCGTGACATCGTGCCGCTCGCAGAAGGCCACGAGGCCCATGTTCGCGTTCGGGTCGATCACCGTGATGCGGTCGCCGGGCAGGCCATTGCGGAGCCAGCCTTCCAGCATGGCGCCGCCCATTTTGCCGCAGCCGATCAGGACGAGGGAGGAGGGCAGGGGAGCAGACATGGCGGCGCCTCGATGCGGCCGCCCGGGTCGGGCGGCCCTCCGTTATCGCTCAACCGGGAAAGGGCTGTCGAGGGCCTGCCTTCAGCAGTGGCCGACCGTCTCGAACATCGCGCCGGCCATGGCCTCGCGCGGGGTCTTGCCGGCCCAGAGCACGAACTGGAAGGACTGGTAGTAGCGGTCGCAGGCCTGGGTGGCGACCTTGAGCAGGGTCTCGCACTGGCTGCCGTTGGGCTCGGCGCCGCCGGCCAGCAGCAGCGAGTGGCGGAACATCACCACGTCCTCGCTCGGCCACAGGTCGAAATGGCCGACCCAGAGCTGCTCGTTGATGAGGGAGACAAGCTCCAGCATCTCGGGGCGGCGGCGCGCCGGGATCTTGAGGTCGAAGGCGCAGGCGACGTGCAGCGCCTCGAGCTCGTCCAGCCAGGTGAAGGCGATCTGGTAGTCGCCCCAGGCGCCGGCGACCGTGACCGAGATCTCGTTGACGTCGGCCCGGTCGAACGACCAGTCATGGACGCTGGCGAGGCGCTCCACGACGTCGAGCGGGTGCTCGTTGCGTTCGACGATTTCGAATTCCATGGCCGACATGCCGTTCCCCGGTTGGGGTGTTTCGCCGTGTTTGGAGAGTCTTAACAACCCTCTGGATTCACGCGGCGAATCACCTCTCGTCTCGACGATACAGCGCGTGAGTCACGCCGCACAACGAGCGAGTTGGACCGTCATGGATTCGGCGCCGCGGCGCAATTCGCGGCGCCCCTTCGTCCACAACCGAAGCGTTCGGTTTAAGGATTCATTCACAGTTCTGCGGCGGCGTCGCCACTCTCCGCCCCGGCCAGGCGGGCCTCCAGGGCGGCCACGCGGGCGGCCAGGCGCTCGTTTTCCTCGCGGGCGAGCACGGCCATCTCGCGCACGGCCTCGAACTCCTCGCGGGTCACCACGTCCATGTCGCGCAGCAGGCGCTCGAACTGGGCCTTCATGACGCCCTCGGCCTCGCGGCGCACGCCCTGGGCCATGCCGGCGGCGTCCGTGAACAGGCGCGCCATGTCGTCGAAGATGCGGTTCTGGGCCATGGTGTGCTCCTTCAGGAATGATGCTGCCGAGCTGTTGGCTAGCCCGCCCTTTTCAGATGGGCGGCGGCGGTGCGCGGCTCAATAGCACGGCTGCCGCAGCCCGTGCAGCCCGGCCGGTCTTGACGCACCGGGGCGCGCGGGCCCATTCAGGGCGGCCCGCGGCGGCAGCCGCTCCGGAGCCGGCGTATGCCCCTGTTCGCGATCCCGTTTCCCGTGATCGATCCGGTGCTGATCAGCGTCGGGCCGCTCGCGATCCGCTGGTACGCCCTGGCTTATGTGGCGGGGCTGGTGCTAGGCTGGTTCGCCATGCGGCGCCTTTGCCAGGCGGATGGCCTGTGGGCCGCCGGCCAGAAGCGCCCGACGGTGGAGGATCTGGACGACCTCCTGGTCTACGCGGCGCTCGGGGTGGTGCTCGGCGGGCGCATCGGCCACGTGCTGTTCTACGGCTGGCCGTATTACCGCGAGAACCCGCTCGAAATCCTGCAGGTGTGGAAAGGCGGCATGGCCTTCCACGGCGGGCTGATCGGCGTGCTTGTGGCGATCGCGATCTTCGCCTACCGGCGCGGCCTTTCGGTGTTGACGGTGCTTGACCTCTTCGCCGTCGTGGCGCCCATCGGGCTGTTCTTCGGCCGGCTCGCGAACTTCATCAACCAGGAGCTCTGGGGCCGGCCCACGGACGTGCCCTGGGCGGTGATCTTCCCCCGCGCCGACGACCTGCCGCGCCATCCGAGCCAGATCTACGAGGCGCTCACCGAGGGCGTGCTGCTGCTCGTCGTGGTCAGCCTGGTGGCGCGGGCCGCCGGCTTCCGCCGCCCAGGGCTCCTGGCCGGGGTCTTCGCCATAGGGTACGCGCTGGCGCGCTCCTTCTGCGAGTTCTTTCGCCAGCCGGACGCCAGCGAGGTCATCAACTCCGTGCTGACCATGGGCATGGTGCTGTCCACGCCCATGCTGCTGGCCGGGCTTGCGCTGGTCGCCAACGCGTTCCGCAGGCCGGCCCTGGAGCCGGCGCGGCCGTGACGCCGCTCGGCCGCCACATCGCGGCGCTGATCGCCTCCGAGGGGCCGATCAGCGTGGCCCGCTATGTGGCGCTGTGCCTCGGCGACCCTCGCCACGGCTACTACATGACGCGCGATCCCTTCGGGGCGGAGGGCGACTTCGTCACCGCGCCCGAGGTCTCGCAGATGTTCGGCGAGCTCATCGGCCTGTGGTGCGCGGACGTGTGGACCCGCATGGGCGGGCCCTCGCCGGTGCGTTTGGTGGAGTGCGGCCCCGGCCGTGGCACGCTGATGGCGGACGCCGTTCGGGCCGCCAAGGCTCTGCCGCCGTTCCGGGGGGCCCTTGACGTGCATCTGGTCGAAACGAGCCCCGTGCTCCGCGACCGCCAGCGCACGACGCTGGCCACGGCGGGCGTCCCGGTGACGTGGCACGAGCGCCTACAAACCGTCCCGTCCGGCCCGGCGCTGGTGATCGCCAACGAGTTCTTCGACGCTCTGCCGATCCGGCAGTTCGTGCGGACCCCCGATGGCTGGCGCGAGCGGCTGGTGGGACTGTCGCCCGAGGGAACGCTGGGCTTCGGCCTGGCGCCCGAGCCCGAGCCGACCCTGGCCGGAGCGCAAGGGGCGTCGGGCGCAGTCCTGGAGATCGCCGAGGAGAGCGCGGGGGTCATGCGCCAGCTTGCCGGCCGCCTCGCCGCCCAGGGCGGGGCGGCGCTGGCGATCGACTACGGCCACCTCCGCACGGCCCCGGGTGATACACTGCAGGCGGTGCGGCGGCACCGCTTCGTGGACCCGCTTGCCGAGCCGGGCGAAGCGGACCTGACCGCGCATGTCGATTTCGCCGCGCTGGGGCGGGTCGCCGCCCAGGCCGGCGCGGCCGTGCACGGTCCCGTGACGCAGGGCGACTTCCTGAGGGCGCTCGGGCTCGACGCGCGAGCCGCGGTCCTGAAGCGAAAGGTCTCCCCGGAGGGCGCGACTGCGATCGACGCCGCCGTCCACAGGTTGGCTGGTGGCGGCGAGGGCATGGGCGAGTTGTTCAAGGTGATCGCCGTCGCCGATCCGAGGCTTGGCCCGCTGCCTGGATTTGACAGCCCGGCCGGCACGGACTGACCCTGACCACCCCCGAATCGGAGCCTGCCCCATGATGATCCGCGCCCCCGAACTGGATCTGCCCGGCGTTCGGCATGCTTTCTTCACCCGCCAGGGCGGCGTCTCGGGGGGCATCTACGCCAGCCTGAATGGCGGGCTGGGCTCCGCCGACGACCGGGCCGCGGTCGCCGAGAACCGCAAGCGCATGGCGGAGTCGATGGGTGTCGCTCCCGACCGCCTGGTCAACGTGCACCAGGTGCACTCGCCGGACGTGGTGGTCGCGGAAGGGCCTTGGCCGGGCGACCGGCCCAAGGCGGACGGGCTCGCCACAAACCGCCCGGGCTTGGCGCTCGCCATCTCGACCGCCGACTGCGGACCGGTCCTGTTCGCCGACCCGGAAGGCCGCGTCGTTGGAGGGTGCCACTCGGGCTGGAAGGGCGCCTTCACGGGCGTGCTGGAGTCCACGCTGAACCGCATGGAGGAGCTCGGCGCCCGGCGCGAGCGGGTCACGGCCGTGCTCGGCCCCACCATCTCCAGCGCGGCCTACGAGGTCGGACCGGAATTCGTCGCCCGCTTCGAAGAGCAGAGCCCGGACAACGCGCGCTACTTCCGGCCGAGCGAGAAGCCCGGACACGCCTTCTTCGACCTGCCGGCCTATATCGCGGCGCGGCTCACGCGAGCCGGGGTCGGCCGCTTCGTCGACCTGAAGCTCTGCACCTATGCGGACCCGGAGCGGTTCTTCAGCTATCGCCGCACCACGCACCGTGGCGAGCCGGACTACGGCCGGCTGATCTCGGCGATCGTGCTGGAGGGGTAGGTTTCCAGCCAGGCCGCCCTGACTGAGCGGACACGATCCGCTGGGTCCATTGCATCCACGGTCCTGACACTGGCCGTCATCCCCGGCCGGAGCCGCGCAGCGGCGGAGGGGAAGGGGATCCAGGGCAAATGCGGGCCTTGCCCCTGGGTCCCCTTCCCGCGCCTTCGGCGCGCCGGGGATGACGGCGCACATGGCCTCGTGTCGGTGGTCAAAGAACCCGTCGTCCTTGCGAGCGCAGCGAAGCAATCCAGGGGGCGGGGTGTGGGCACGTGGCGCTGGATTGCTTCGTCGCTGCGCTCCTCGCAAGGACGGAGGCGGATGCGGCTAAACGACGTCCGGGGTGCGCCAGCCCAGGTGTTGGCCTGCGTCCACGGCGATCGTCTGACCGGTGACGCTCCGGGCGCGCGCCAGGTAGAGGACGGCGTCGGCGATCTCGTCGGGCTCGACGCCGCGTTGAAGCGGCACGCCGGCGATCTCGCGGGCGAGGCCGTCCTCGCCGTCGTGGATGTTGGCGAGCGTGGGCCCCGGTGCCACGGCGTTGACACGGACCGCCGGCGCAAGGGCCTGGGCCATGGTGACGGTTGCGGAGAACAGGGCTGACTTCGTCAGCGCGTAGGAGAAGAACCCGGGATTCGGGCGCAGCACGCGCTGGTCGAGGATGTTCACGATCGAGGCGTCCGCGCCGTCGGAGCACTGGGCCGCGAAGGTCTGGGCCAGGAAGACCGGGGCGCGCAGGTTCACGGCGAAATGGCGCTCCCAGAGGGCAGGTTCGAGCGTTTGCAGGGTATCCGGCTCGAAGAGGGAGGCGCTGTTCACCAGCAGCGACACGGGGCCCAGCGCCTCGCGAGCGGCTGGCATGAGGGCTGCGAGTTCAGCCGGGTTCGCAAGATCACAGCAGACCACCGCCGCGCGGGCAGGCGGCGGCAGCGCGGCGGCGAGGTCCGCAGCGTCAGCCCTGGATGTGCCACAGTGAATGGCCACGTCATAGCCCGCCTTCGCGAGCCTGCGCACGATGGCGGCGCCGATGCGCTTGGCCCCGCCCGTGACCAGCGCGACGGGGCGGGCGCTCACAGACGGCCTTCCTTCTCGGCCCTGGCGCGCTGGCGCATCTCGATGTGCTTGGCCACCCGCAGGTAGCGATAAAAGGCGAAATTCATGGCCGTCATGAAGCCGTAGGCTCCCCGCAGGAAATGGCGGCGGCCGAGATAGGCCTTCACGAAGTTGGCAGGGAACTCCGCCACCAGCCGGAACATGCTGATCGTCTCGCCGCGCGCTGCAAGGTCGTCTACGAGCGCATCCGTGTAGCGGTTCAGCTTGGCCATCTGGTCTCCGAGCGAGCGCACGGAGAAGTGGTGGATGGTGCCGCGCAGCTTCTTCACGCGCGCGCCGGGGACGAGGTCCACGCGGTCGTGGACCGGTGAAGGGTTATAGGTCCCTTTGTCCTTGCGGTAGAGCCGCACCGGGGCGAGCGCATAAGCGAATCGATGCGGGGCGCCTTCGCCAGGAAAAATCTCGGCGATGCGGATGCGAAAGCCGTCGGCGTCGGGTTCGCCCCTGGCGAACAGGGCACGGATTTCCTCCGCCAGGTCGGCAGGCACCACCTCGTCGGCGTCCACGTTCAGCATCCAGTCGTGGCGGCAGAGCGTCTCGCCGAAGCGCTTCTGCATGCCGTAGCCCTCGAAGGCGTGCTCCACCACGCGCGCGCCGCGCTCGGCCGCGACCGCCTGGGTGCCGTCGGTCGACAGGCTGTCCACCACGATCACGTCGTCGCTGATCTCCCTCACCGCGTCGATGGTGCGTCCGATTCGGTCGGCCTCGTTCCTGGCGATGATGAAGACCGAAAGAGGGAGCTTGCTGGCGTTCATGCGCCCCGCTTGCCACGTCCCGGGGCGTGGAACAAGGGCTCGAACGCGAGCGTCATTGTGGCGGGCACGGGGCCGCGCCCGAATTCCGCCCCAGGGCGTAACAAAGCGCTAACGTTAAACAATTCTTCACGTCTCCTACCCGAGGGTTAATGAATTCCTGCGTGGTTCATGGAATATTGACCCTGCGAATCAGCTTCGATTAACACTACCGCTCATTAGCGATATTGCCTTTGCTCAAGACGGTCGTGGTTACGGCCGCGAGCAAGGGGTTTTGAACATGTCCAATTCGCGCAGATTCGTTCCGGTAGTCCTGCTGCTGGCGGTTGCGGCGGGTGGCCGCGCCGAGGCGGCCGATCTGCCGAGCCGCCGCGATCCCTACGTCGCCACGGGCTATGCGGCTCCGGTCCCGACCTGGCAGGGCCTCTATGCGGGCGTTCACGCCGGCGGCGGCTTCGGCAAGGTAGGCCCGGCGAACACTTCCGGCCTCGTGGGCGGCGCCCAGGTCGGCTACAACGTCCAGCTCAACAACGTCGTGGTGGGCGGCGAGGCCGACCTGACCGCGTCGGGCGTGCGCAACAACAGCTTCACGGAGAAGACCCGCCAGAAGTGGCTGGGCAGCCTGCGCGCCCGCGCCGGCTACGCGGTCGGCAATGTGCTGCCCTACGTGACGGGCGGCGTGGCCATGGGAACGACGCAGATCAAGGGCTTCAACGGCCATACGGACGACACCCACGCGGGCTACGTCGTGGGCGGCGGCGCCGAGATGATGATGAACCCGAACATGACGGTGCGGGCCGAGTATCTCTACTACGGCCTCGAGGACGCCAAGTACCCGGGCGGACCGCGCGGCGTGAACAACAGCGTCAACGTGATCCGCGCCGGCGCGAACTACAAGTTCTGATCGGCCGGGCGCTCAGCCCCAAGCAGCAAGGCCCGGCGATCCGCCGGGCCTTTGTCGTTCCGGAGGCCTCTCAGGCGCCGGGCAGCACGACGAGGTTCACCGCCTTGGGGCCCTTGCCCTTCTTGTCGGGCTCGATCTCGAAGGCGACCTTCTGGCCCTGGTCCAGGGAGGGCAGCCCTGCCCGGGACACCGCTGTGACGTGGACGAAAATGTCTCGTCCGCCATCGTCGGGCTTGATGAAGCCGTATCCCTTTTCGGTGTTGAAGAACTTCACGATTCCGTGCTGCGTCATGCCACGCTCCCCTCGCCGGGCGCCTCCTGGCGCCCGCCGCACGCCTCAAAATCCGCGCGCGAGCGACGTATGCAGCATGAGCCCGCCGACGCCCTTTCGAGGCGTCAAGGTCTCGCCAAGCCTGTTCAGGCCATTCCCAACCATCCGCTCGAGCGCGCTTCAAAAATGTCTTCCGAGTTTCGCGCTCTGACAAGTAGACAGGGGTTCATGATCATGGCCGCGCCTACCTCCTTCGATATAGGTTTGCCGGCTTTGCTCGGGTAAACAGCCCGAAAGCGCTAGGCCTTCGGACGTTTGCTTGCCTGTTCCGGGACCAGCCAGTCACATCGAAACAGGCCCTCGCCATCGAGGCCCAGAGTTGAGGCCAGGGCGGGACCCAGGACCTCCATCTCGTTTTTCAGGGTCCAGGGTGGATTCACGACCAGCATGCCGCTGCCGGCCAGCACGTCGCCGGCGCGGGAGGCGGGGTGGCGAAGCAGCTCGATGCGCAGCGCCTTCTCGATCCCGCTCTCCTCCACGGCCACGTAGAACGCGTCGCGCTCGCGCACGTCCTTGACGGGGAACCACAGGGCGTAGATGCCGGTGCGCCACTTGGCCCAGGCCTTCGCCAGGCGCTCGGCCATGCGGGCGAACTCTCCCGGCTCCTCGAAGGGCGGGTCGATCAGCACGAGGCCCCGCTTCTCCACCGGCGGCACATAGGCGTTGAGGGCGGTCCAGCCGTCCAGTTCGAGCACCTTGGCGCGCTTGTCCTTGCCGAGCGCCTCGGCGAGGAGCCGCACGTCCTGCGGGTGCTTCTCGATAAAGACCAGCTTGTCCTGCGCCCGCGCCAGGGCGGCGGCGATCAGGGGCGAGCCGGGATAGGCGCTCGCGCCGTGGAAGGCGCGCGTTTCCCGGATCGCGCGCCAGTAAGGCTCGAGCAGGCCGGCCGCCTCGCCTGCCAGCGGCTGCGCCTCCAGCCGGCCGACGCCGTCGCGCCATTCGCCCGTCTTGCCCGCCTCGACCCCGGCGAGGTCGTAGCGGCCGATGCCCGCGTGGGTGTCGATGACGCGGAACGGGGCCGTCTTCTGGCATAGATGGACGAGAATGCGCGCGAGCACGGCGTGCTTGAGTACGTCGGCGAAGTTCCCCGCATGGTAGGCGTGACGGTAGTTCATGCGGCCATGAAGGGCGTTTCGGGCCGCGGGTCAACGGGGCGCCGGCTTCGGCTGCGGCTCAAGTCGCCATGCCCGGGGCTGGACCAGGCGCCACGGTCGAGCTAGGCGCCTGGTCTTCTGGCGTGCTTCGCCGCCCCGCTCTTCGCAAAGGCGGCGGAGCAGCAAGGCGCGTCAGGCGGCGCGGCGTTCGTGGCGGCCTTCCTTCACCTCCTCGATGATCTTGGCCACGAAGGCGTCAAGGTCGTCGGGCTTGCGGCTGGTGACGAGGCCCTTGTCCGAGACGACCTGCTGGTCGACCCAGTTGGCGCCGGCGTTCTTGAGGTCGGTCTTCACCGACGGCCAGGAAGTCACGGTGCGGCCCTTGGCGACGCCGGACTCCACCAGCAGCCAGGGGCCGTGGCAGACGGCGGCGACCACCTTGCCACTGTCATAGAACTGCTTCACCAGCTGCACGGCCTGGGGCTCCATGCGCAGCTTGTCCGGGTTGATCTGCCCACCCGGCAGCACGATCGCGTCGTAATCGTCGGACTTCACCTGGGAGAGCGGCTTGTCGACCTTCACGCTCTGGCCCCAGTCGGTGTGGTTCCAGCCGCGGATCTCGCCGGGCTTCATAGTCTTCTCGGGCGAGGCGACGTGCACCGTCGCGCCCGCCTGCTTCAATTGCTCCAGAGGCTTGGTGAGCTCGGACTGCTCGAAACCGTCGGTCGCCAGAATGAGAATCTTGGCCTGCCCGATGTCGGTCATGGCGTGCGCTCCTTGTTGGAAGGGGAGAGCCCGGCCAACGCGGTGCGCATGAGGTGGTTCCGGGGCGGCTCGCGCCCCGGCTGCGGCGGGACGTCGCCGTGCTAAGCCTTCCCGAACCCACCGCCCGTCGGCGTGATCACCGTCACGGCCTCGCCAGCCTCCAGCACGGTCTGGTCGCAGCCGCCGAGTTCCTCGATCCGCCCATCCAGGCGGCGCACCAGGGTGCGGCCGCATTCGCCGGGCGCACCGCCCTCCAGGCCGAAGGGGCGCACCTTGCGGTGGCTGGAGAGGATGGCGCATTCCATGCGGGTCAGGAACCGGATGGTGCGGCTGGTGCCGTCGCCCGCCTTCCACCGGCCCTTGCCGCCCGAGCCGGCGCGGATGTGGAAGTCTTCCAGCAGCACCGGGAAGCGGTATTCCAGGACCTCCGGGTCGGTGAGGCGCGAGTTGGTCATGTGGACGTGGACGCCCGGCGTGCCGTCAAAGCCGGGGCCGGCGGGAGAGCCGGAGCAGATGGTCTCGTAATACTGGTAGCGATCGTCGCCGAAGGTCAGGTTGTTCATGGTGCCCTGGGAGGCCGCCATGGCCTTCAGGGCGCCGAACAGGCAGTTGGTGACCGCCTGCGAGACCTCCACGTTTCCGGCCACGACGGCGGCCGGGTAGCGCGGCGACAGCATGGAGCCTTCCGGCACCACAATGCGGATCGGCCGCAGGCAGCCGGCGTTCATGGGGATCTCGTCGTCCACCATGACGCGGAACACGTAGAGCACCGCCGCGCGGGTCACGGGCGCCGGGGCGTTGAAGTTGTCCGGTCGCTGCTCGGACGTCCCGGTGAAGTCGACCGTCGCCTCGCGCTTCTCCTTGTCCACGGTGATCCGGACCTTGATGGCGCAGCCCTGGTCCATCGGGTATTCGAACTCGGCGTCATGCAGCCGGTCGAGCACGCGGCGGACGCTTTCGGCGGCGTTGTCCTGGACGTGGCCCATGTAGGCCTGCACCACGTCGAGGCCGAACTCGGCGATGACCTTGGAGAGCTCCTTCACGCCCTTCTCGTTGGCGGCGATCTGGGCCTTCAGGTCGTTGACGTTCTGGACGACGTTGCGGACCGGGTACTTGGCGCCGAGCAGCAGCGCCTCCGTCTCGGCCTCGCGGAAGCGGCCCGCATCCACGATCTTGAAGTTGTCGATATAGACGCCTTCCTCCTCGATGGTGGTGGCCAGCGGGGACATTGAGCCGGGCGCCACACCGCCCACGTCGGCGTGATGGCCGCGTGAGGCGACCCAGAACAGGATCTTCTCGCCCGCCTTGTCGAATACCGGGGTACAAACGGTGATGTCGGGCAGGTGCGTGCCCCCGTTGTAGGGGGCGTTCAGCATGTAGACGTCGCCGGGGCGGATCTTGCCCTCGTTCAGCCGGATGATCGTCTCCACGGACTTGTCCATGGAGCCCAGGTGCACCGGCATGTGCGGAGCGTTGGCGACCAGCGCGCCCTCGTGGTCGAACACCGCGCAGGAGAAGTCGAGCCGCTCCTTGATGTTCACCGAATAGGCGGTGTTCTGCAGCGTCACCCCCATCTGCTCGGCGATGGACATGAACAGGTTGTTGAAGATCTCCAGCATCACCGGGTCGGCGCTGGTGCCCACCGCCGTGCGCTTGGGCAGCGCGACCGCGCGGGTGAGGACGAGGTGATCCTTGGCGGTGAGAGCCGCCTGCCAGCCGTCCTCGATCACCACGGTTTGGTGCGGCTCGATCACAAGGGCCGGGCCCTTCACCACGTGGCCAGGGGCGAGCTGGTCGCGCAGGTAGACGGCGCCGTCGCGCATCGCGCCCGCGCTGAAGAAGCGGGTGCGCTCGGCCGGCTCGGGGAGCGGACCGGCGGCCGGGGCTTCCTCGTGCTCGGCGATGCCGGCTCCTCCGCCGACGGCCTCCACGGAGATCGCCTCCACGACCAGCGGCTTGGTCTCGTCGATGAAGCCGAAGCGGGCGCGGTGCGCGGCCTGGAAGTGCTCGCGCATGGCGGCGAGGAGGGTATCCGCGCTCTCCGGCGTCATCCCCGGCGCGCCAAAGGCGCGGGAAGGGGATCCAGGGGCGGCCGCGTGATCCCCCTCTGCGGCATTCAGGGCGACAGGCGCCTCCAGCGAGGTGTCCGTGCCAGCGTAGCGCACATGTGCGCGGACATGCAGCGTGATGGCGTCCGCCGGGACGCCCTGGCCCGCAACCTCGTCGCGGCACACGGCGCCGAGGCGCTCCGCCTCGCGGGCGAGCGTGTCAAGCACGGCCGGCGCGAAGGGCTCCTCGATCGCCTGCTGGCGCGTGGCGCGGATGTCGGCGAGGCCCATGCCATAGGCCGAGAGCAGGGATGAGAAGGGGTGGATCAGCACCGTCTTCATGGCCAGCGCGTCGGCCACCAGGCAGGCGTGCTGACCGCTGGCGCCGCCGAAGGCGTTCAGCGCGTATTGGGTGACGTCGTAGCCGCGCGCGACGGAGATCTTCTTGATCGCCTCGGCCATGTTGGCCACGGCGATCTGGACGAAACCGTCGGCCACCTCCTCGGGCGAGCGGCCATCGCCCACCTGGGCGGCAAGCTCTGCAAAGGCCGAGCGCACGCTCTCGGCGTCGAGGGGCTGGTCCTGGTTCGGCCCGAAGATCTTCGGGAAGAAGGCCGGCTGGAGCTTGCCGAGCATGACGTTGGCGTCAGTGACGGCCAGTGGGCCGCCACGGCGATAGCACTTCGGGCCCGGGTTGGCGCCGGCCGAATCAGGACCTACGCGGAAGCGCGAGCCGTCGAAGTGCAGAATGGAGCCGCCGCCGGCCGCCACCGTGTGGATCAGCATCATCGGCGCGCGCATGCGCACGCCGGCCACTTCCGTCTCGAAGGCGCGCTCGTACTCGCCGTCGAAGTGGGCCACGTCCGTGGAGGTGCCGCCCATGTCGAAGCCGATGACGCGGCCGAAGCCGGCTTCCTTGCCGGTCTCGGCCAGCGCCACCACGCCGCCCGCCGGGCCCGACAGGATGGCGTCCTTGCCGGCGAAGAGGTTCGCGGCCGTAAGTCCGCCGGAAGACATCATGAACATCAGGCGGGCGCCTGACCGCTCCGCGTCCAGTTCGGAGGCGACCTGCTGCACGTAGCGGCCCAGGATGGGCGACAAATAGGCGTCCACCACGGTGGTGTCGCCGCGGCCGACCAGCTTAATGAGCGGGCTCACCTCGTGGCTCACGGACACCTGCGGAAAGCCGAGTTCGCGGGCGAGGGCGCCGACCTGCCGCTCGTGCTCCGGGTAGCGGTAGGCGTGCATGAACACAACCGCGACCGCCTGGAAGCCGGCCGCCTTTGCGGCCTCCAGCTGGGCGCGCACCGCGGCGAGGTCGGGCGCCTGCTCAACCGTCCCGTCGGCGCGCACGCGCTCGGCCACCTCGACCACCTCGGCATAGAGCTGCTCGGGCTTGACGATGGCCTTGGCGAAGATGTGAGGGCGGGCCTGGTAGCCGATGCGCAGGGCGTCGCGGAAGCCCTTCGTGGTGACAAGCAGGGTGCGCTCGCCCTTGCGCTCCAGCAGGGCGTTGGTCGCCACCGTGGTGCCCATGCGGACGTCACCGATGGCGCCGGCCGGGATGGCCGCGCCGGGCGCCAGGCCGAGCAGGTCGCGGATGCCCTGCACGGCGGCGTCCCGGTAGGCCTCGGGGTTCTCAGACAGCAGTTTGCGGGCGTGCAGCGCGCCGGACGGATCGCGGCCCACCACGTCTGTGAAGGTGCCGCCGCGGTCGATCCAGAAATCCCAGCGCGCTGTGGTCATGGTGGTCTCCCTCAAGCTGCCGCTTCCGTCATCCCCGGCGCGCCGCAGGCGCGGGAAGGGGATCCAGGAGGCTGTGCGTTGGCCCCTGGATCCCCTTCCCCTCCGCGGCGTCGCCGCTCCGGCCGGGGATGACGGCGGCATGATTCCGTGGCCGCCCTCTTGCATGGGCGGCGAACGTGCGGAGCCTAGCCAGCCTCGGGCCGGCTTGTGAAGCGGATTTTTGCAAAACGTCGATAAATTGTTGACGTCGTGAAATCCCCGCTTAGCATCCGCTTCACGCCATGCTTGGATGACCCCAAGGGCGCCAGGCTTCGGGCTCCAGGGAGAGGGACCCCGCTTTCATGATTTCACGTCATTTCCCCCCGGCGCAGCGCGCCGCCGTGCGCCGGAGCGCCGCCTCATGATCCGCCGCTTCCTCGACGCGCTTTATCTCGGCGCGGGCATTCTCGCCGGACTCTTCCTGGTCGCGATCTTTCTGCTGATGATGGGCCTCTCCGTCGGACGCGAGTTCGGGCTCAACATCCCGGCCGGCGACGATTTCACCGCCTGGTCGCTGGTCGCCATGGCGTTCCTGGGGCTGGCGCACACGTTCAAGCGCGGCGAGATGATCCGGGTCGGGCTGCTGCTCGAGCGGTTGCATGGGCGCAAAAAGCAGATCGCCGAGATCGTGTCGCTGACCGTCGCGGCGGCCTTCATCGGCTACTTCGCCTGGCAGGCCTGGACACTGGCTTTCGACTCCTGGCGCTTCGGCGACATGTCCCAGGGCGTCGTCGTCGTGCCGCTCTGGATCCCGCAGGCAGGCTACGTGCTCGGCCTGGCGGTGCTGTTCATCGCCGTGCTGGACGAACTCGTCGTGGTGCTGCAGGGACGCCGGCCGACCTACGAGCAGGAGCCGCCCGCCACGCCTGACGAATTGGTCGAGCGCATCGCGTCCGGCGGCGGAGTCTGAGCCATGTTCGGAGCCATCCCCCTTCCCGAACTGTCCATGATCCTGCTGGGCTTCCTGGTGATCGTGCTCGCCAGCGGCGTCTGGATCGCCGTCGGGCTCGGTCTGGTCGGCCTGCTGGCCATGATCCTGAGCACCAACGTGCCCATCGGGCAGGTGCTCGCGACGACGGTCTGGAGCTCTTCGGCGTCGTGGACGCTGGCGGCGCTGCCGCTGTTCATCTGGATGGGCGAGATCCTGTTTCGGACGCGCCTGTCCGAGCAGATGTTCCGGGGCCTGTCCCCCTGGCTGCAGTGGCTGCCGGGGCGGCTCATCCACACCAACATCATCGGCTGCGGCATCTTCGCGGCCGTGTCCGGCTCCTCCGCGGCGACCTGCGCCACCATCGGCAAGATCGCCCTGCCGGAGCTGAAGAAGCGCGGCTATGACGAGCGGGTCAGCCTCGGGACGCTGGCGGGCTCCGGCACGCTCGGCCTGCTCATTCCTCCCTCCATTCCCATGGTCGTCTACGCCGTGACGGCGAATGTCTCCGTGCTGCAGGTCTTCCTGGGGGGCTTCCTGCCGGGCCTGCTCGTGATGGCGCTCTACATGGGCTACGTCATCATCTGGGCGTGGCTGAACCCCGACAAGCAGCCCGAGCGCGATCCGCCGATGCCCTTCGGCGAGAAGCTGCGCCAGTCGGCCAAGCTGCTGCCATGCCTCCTGCTGATCGTCGTGGTCTTCCTGTCGCTGATCCTCGGCTTCGCCACCGCGACCGAGTGCGCGGCATGGGGCGTCACCGGCGCCCTGGCCCTCGCCTGGTGGAGCGGCACGCTCAACCGACAGGTGTTTCTGGACAGCGTGATGAGCGCCACCCGGCTCACCTGCATGATCATGCTGATCCTGGCCGGCGCGGCGTTCACCACGGCGGCCATGGCGTTCACGGGCATCCCGGCGGCGCTGGCCGAGTGGGTGAAGGGCCAGCAGCTCTCGCCTCACATGCTCGTGCTGGCGCTGACCTGCATGTACATCATCCTGGGCTGCCTCATCGACGGCATCTCGATGATCGTGCTCACGGCGGTGATCGTTTTGCCGATGGTCAAGCAGGCCGGCTTCGACCTCGTCTGGTTCGGCGTCTACCTCATCATCCACGTGGAGATGGCGCAGATCACGCCGCCGGTCGGGTTCAATCTGTTCGTGCTGCAGAACATGAGCGGCAAGGACACGATGACCATCGCCAAGGCGGCGCTGCCGTTCTTCCTGCTGCTGAACGTGGCGGTGTTGATCATCACCACCTTCCCGCAGATCGTTCTGGTGCTGCCGAAGCTCGCCTTCCCCGACTGACGCCCGCTTCCGCCCAACAAGAAACCATGCACGAGGATCGACCGATGACGACACGCAGGACCTTCGCCATCACCGCCTTGTTCGCCGGCTTCGGCGCCCTGGCCTTCGCCGCTCCCGCGGGCGCGCAGACCAAGTGGAACCTGCCCACCGCCTACCCGATGGACAACCTCCACACGGAGAACATCGTCCAGTTCGCGAAGGACGTGGAGCAGGCCACCGGCGGCAAGCTCGCCATTACGGTTCACGCCAACGCCACCCTGTTCAAGGCCACCGACATCAAGCGCGCCGTTCAGACCGGACAAGCGCAGATCGGCGAGGTGCTTCTGTCCATCCACGAGAACGAGGACCCGATCTTCGGCGTGGACGTCGTGCCCTTCCTGGCCACCAGCTTCCAGGACTCGAAGAAGCTGTGGGACGCCTCCCGTCCGGCAGTTGAGAAGAAGCTCGCCAGCCAGGGCCTGATGGCGCTCTACGCCGTGCCGTGGCCGCCCCAGGGGATCTACGCCAAGAAGGACCTGAACACGGTCGAGGACATGAAGGGCCTGAAGTGGCGGTCCTACAACGTCGGAACGGCCCGCATCGGCGAGCTCGTCGGCGCGCAGTCGGTCACCATCCAGGCGGCGGAGCTGCCCCAGGCGCTGGCCACGGGCGTGGTGAACTCGTTCATGTCCTCCGGCGCCACTGGCTACGACAGCAAGGTGTGGGAGAGCCTCGACCACTTCTACGACACCCAGGCCTGGCTGCCGAAGAACGTCGTGTTCGTGAACAAGGCCGCCTTCGAGGCTCTCGACAAGCCCACCCAGGACGCGGTGCTGAAGGCCGCCGCCGCCGCCCAGGAGCGCGGGTGGAAGCTCTCGGAAGAGAAGACCAAGTGGTATCTCGACCAGCTCGCCGCTAAGGGCATGAAGGTGCAGGCGCCCAGCCCGGCGCTGGCCGAAGGCTTCAAGAAGATCGGCGAACAGCTCACCTCTGACTGGGTCAAGAAGGCCGGCGAGAACGGCCAGGCGGTGATCGACGCCTACAAGAAGATGTGAGGGACGAGGGCGGCTCCGTGAGGCGCCTGCCCAGCATGCTCCGTCATCCCCGGCCGGAGCGGCGCAGCCGCGAAGGGGAAGGGGATCCAGGGGGGAAGGGCCGCCCGCTGGCCCCTGGATCCCCTTCCCGGCGCTGCGCGCCGCCGGGTATGACTGTCGAGTGCGTGTTCGACCTTGAGCCGATGAACGCCATGCCCACCACCCCGCGCGATTCCGATCTCGGCCCCATCGTCTCCTCCGCCCATCTCGCCTCGGGGGCGCTGCCGGCGTTGTCGGAGGTGGAGTTCGGCCTCATCCTCGTGTCCCACGCCTTCCACCGCTGGATGGTGCGGGGCATGGCGGCGGCGGGATATCCCGACCTGTCGGCGCTGGACGTGCTGGTGCTCCACAACGTCAACCATCGGGGCAAGGCCAAGCGGCTCGCCGACATCTGCCTCGTGCTCAACATCGAGGACACGCACCTCGTCACCTATGCGGTGAAGAAGCTGGAGCGGCTGAAGCTGGTGAAGAGCGGCAAGGCCGGCAAGGAGAAGACGGTCGCCATCACGCCCGCGGGCGCGGCCGCCTGCGCGAAGTATCGCGAGATCCGCGAAGGGCTCCTGGTGAAGGCCGTGAAGGGACTGGGCTTCGACGAGCGCAAGCTGTCCGAGCTCGCGGCCACCATGCGCGCGCTGTCCGGCCATTACGACCAGGCGGCGCGGGCTGCGGCGTCGCTCTGAGGGCCGGGCGCGCCTGGCGCCTCGCCTGCGAATATCCTGAGATATCGCGCAGCCGTCATGGCGAGCGAAGCGAAGCCATCCAGCGGCTCGGCGCCGTCCCTGGATTGCTTCGTCGCCGCGCTCCTCGCAAGGACCGAGGGTTGGGGCCAGCCACGGCAGAAGACTCGGCCATTTCTCGTTACGATTGTAGCCGAGCGTTGCCCGGTTGCACTTGACCCCACCGCGACGCTTTCGCATCGTGCCTCAAAGGTTCGGAGTCAGTCGATCCATGTCCAGGACGAAGAGCGCCGTCGCAGCGGTGGGGTTGGGCCTCGTGGCCCTGTCAGGCGTCGCCGCCGCGCCGGCCGCAGCCGTCGAATACCGCACGTCCTCCGGCGAGCTGCGGTCCACTGAGCGCTGGAGCGCGGAGCAGCGCATGCCGGCGGAGCGCTGGACGCTGCCCTACAAGGCCTATCCGGAGAACATCCCGGCATGCGCCGATCCGGCCGTGCTGGGCAAGATCCAGGACCGCTTCGCCGAGACGGAGGCCACCTACTGGGCGGGCGCGCAGATCGTCGCTTTCGAGAAAGTGCGGCCGCTCGGCTTCCGCCCCTGGGGCCTGGACTTCATCCCACGCCTGTTCTGCACCGGGACCGTGGTGGTCACCGACGGGCGGCGTCACCGCATCGACTATTCGCTCGCCGAGGACACCGGCTTCATCGGCTACGGCTGGGGCGTGGAATACTGCGTCAACGGCTACGACAAGAGCTGGGCCTACGCGCCGGCCTGCAAGATGGCCCGCCCCTGAGCCAACCGGAAGGCCGCCCACGGGCGGCCTTTTCGTTTGCGGTTTTCATTCGTAAGCTCGCGGCTTGATCCATTTGATTTTGGGATTGGAGCCCGCCATGCCGTTTCGCCCCCGTTTCCTCTCTGGCTCTGCGAGCGCAGCGAAGCCGTCCAGGCGGCCAACGCCGTCCTCTCCGAGGGCTTCCGGCCTCTCTGCGCTCGCGCGGAGGAGCCTCGGCGCAGTTCTGGGAACGCTCCTCCTCTCGGTCGCGGTCGCCGGCGCCGTCTCCGCCCAGCAGGGCGGGGAGCGCCGCGGCGGGCCGGGCGGCGATTTCGACTTCTATGTCCTGGCCCTGTCGTGGTCGCCGGGGTTCTGCGCGGCCGGGGGCGGGGACGAGAAGGTCCGCGACCAGTGCCAGTGGGGCTCCGGCCTCGGCTTCGTGGTGCATGGGCTATGGCCGCAATACGAGCGCGGCTTCCCGAGCGAGTGCTCGCCGGCCGGCCGCTCGCCCTCGCGTATCGCCATGGAGGCCGCCAAGGGCGTGTACCCGGACGAGGGCCTGGCCCGCTACGAGTGGCGCAAGCACGGCACGTGCTCGGGCCTGAGCCCGAGCGACTACTTCTCCGCCGTGCGCAGCGCGCGCGACAAGGTGGTCATCCCGCCCAACCTGAAGGAGCCCAAGGCGGACCAGACCTGGACGGGCGTCGACCTGGAGCGCGCCTTCATCGCGGCCAACCCGGGCCTGCGCCGGGACATGCTGAGCGTGTCCTGCAAGGGTGAGGTGCTGCAGGAGGTGCGCATCTGCTTTACGCGCGACCTGCGCGACTTCCAGACCTGCCCCGAAGTGGACCGCCGCGGCTGCCGCGCGCGGGAGATCCGCGTGCCGGCGGTGCGGTGAGAGCCTTCCGACCGTCATCGCGAGCTAGCGAAGCAATCCAGGGGCGGGGAGCGTCCTTCTGGATTGTTTCGTCGCTGCGCACCTCGCAATGACGGGTGGGCGCGACGCGCACCCTCCCCCTCGCGAGGGAGGGTGGGGCTGCGGGGGGCCGTGTTCAGCTATCGGCGCCGGGCGGCTGGGCCTCGCCGGCGAGGAAGCCGCGCTTGCGCAGGAGGGCTTGCACATCCGGGTCGCGGCCGCGGAAGGCGCGGTAGGCTTCGGCGGGGTCCTGGCGGCCGCCGGCGGCGTAGACGAAGTCCCGGAGCCGCCGGGCGACCTCAGCGTCGAAGATGTCGCCGGCCTCCTCGAAGGCGGCGAAGCCGTCCGCATCCAGCACCTCCGACCACAGGTAGGAGTAGTAGCCCGACGAGTATCCGTCGCCGGAGAACACGTGCGCGAAATGCGGCGTCCTGTGCCGCATCACGATCTCGGCGGGCATGCCGATCCGCTCGAGAACCGCGCGCTCGAAGGCGATGGGCTCGACCTCGTCCGCGTCCTCCAGCTGGTGGAAGGCGAGGTCGACCAGGGCGGAGGAGGCGTATTCCACCGTGGCGAAGCCCTGGTTGAAGTTGCGGGCCGCGAGCACCCGGTCGAGCAGAGCTTCCGGCATGGACTCGCCGGTTTCGGCGTGCACGGCGAAGCGGCGAAGCACGTCGGGCTGCATGAGCCAGTGCTCGAAGAGCTGCGAGGGAAACTCCACGAAGTCTCGCGACACGCTGGTGCCGGCGATTGACGGATAGGTCACGTCCGACAGCATGCCGTGCAGCGCGTGGCCGAACTCGTGGAACAGCGTGCGGGCGTCGTCGAAGCTGAGCAGCGCGGGCTGGCCCTCCGCCGCCTTGGAGAAGTTCATGACGTTGACCACGATCGGCCGCACCTCGCCGCCGAGCTTGCGCTGGCCACGGTAGCTGCTCATCCACGCTCCCGAGCGCTTGGAGGGCCGGGCGAAGTAGTCGCCCAGGAACACGGCCACGTGCCTGCCGCCGGCGTCCGTGACGTCCCAGGCGCGCACGTCCGGGTGGTAGACCGGCAGGTCCCGAGGCTCGGCGAAGCGCAGTCCGAACAGCCGTCCGGCCGTGTCGAACGCGGCCTCGATCATGCGGTCGAGCTGCAGGTAGGGTTTCAGCTCGGCCTCGTCGAGGTCGTGCTTGCGCTTGCGCACCTTGGCGGCGTAGTGGCGCCAGTCGTGCGGGCCTATGGCGATATTGGCGCCTTCCTCGCGCGCCAGCGCAGCGAGGTCGTCCCGCTCCTCGGCGGCGCGGGCCTTGGCGGGCGCCCAGACGCGGTCGAGCAGGTCCTGCACGGCTGCGGGCGTCTTGGCCATGGTGTTGTCGAGCTTGTAGGCGGCGAAGGTGGGGTAGCCCAGCAGGCGGGCGCGCTCGGCGCGCAGCTTCAGGGTCTCGGCCACAATGGCGCGGTTATCCGTGTCGCCGCCCATCTCGCCGCGATGGGTCCAGGCCTCGAAAGCCTTCTCGCGCAGCGCCCGGCTGGTCGAGAACTGCAGGAAAGGCTCGATGCTGGAGCGGGCGAGCGTGATCACCGCCTTACCGGGCAGTCCCAGCTCGTCGCCGGCGCGCCGGGCGGCCTCCACCAGCCAGTCGGGCAGGCCGGCCTTGTCCTCATCCGTCTCCAGCACCAGGCGATAGCCCGCCTCGTCGGCCAGCACGTTCTGACTGAACTGGGCGCCGAGCGCGGCGAGGCGCTCGACGATCTGGGCCAGGCGGTCCTTGTCCGCGCCCTGCAGCTGGGCTCCGGCGCGCACGAAGCGCTTGTGGGTGAGCTCCAGCACGCGCTTCTGCTCGTCGTCGAGGCCGAGGTCGTCCATCCGGCGGAACAGAGCGTCCACGCGCCCGAACAGGGCCGCGTTCATGGCGATCTCGCTGAAGTGCTTGGCGAGGCGGGGCGCCATTTCGCGCTCGATGCCCTGGATCTCCGGGTTGGTGTGCGCGCCCGACAGGTTCCAGAACACGCCGCCGACCTTCTCCAGCAACTCGCCCGAGCGCTCAAGCGCCTCGATCGTGTTGGCGAAGCTGGGCTCGGCCGGATCCCTGGCGACCGCGTCGATCTCGGCCCGGTTCTGCGCCAGGGCGGCGTCGAAAGCGGGGCGGAAATGCTCGGGCCTGATGCGATCGAAGGGCGGCAGGCCGAACGGCGTCGTCCAAGCTTCCAGAAGGGGATTGCCGCTCGCCGCGCCGCTCATGGTGCTCTCCTCGCCGGTTTCCGTGCTGAGGCAGAGATAGGCGGCGGGGGAGGGGGGTGGCAAGGGCAGGAGCGCGCGAAGCGCCCTCCTTGCTCCCTCCCCCGGCGTGCGGGGAAGGCCCGCGCTTCGTCCCTCGCGTCATCCCGGCGGCGCGAAACGTCGGGACGGGCGCCCAGGGCCACCGCGGCCGCAACCTCCTCGCTCCCGCGTCATCCCCGGCGGCCTGCGCAGCAGCCCGGGAAGGGGATCCAGGGCCGCCGCGCAACCGCCCGACGCACCCCTTCTCCCTGGTCGGGGAAGAGGGTCAGGCTGAGGGCCGGGCCGATGCCGCCCCTCCCTCCCGCGCGGCGCGAGGGATCGGTGGCCCGCGGCCCCTGGATCCCCTTCCCGCGCCTGCGGCGCGCCGGGGATGACGGCGGAGGCGTTCATCAAGACTTGACAATATTCCTATTTTGTGCACCA